>NZ_CP034791.1:1032500-2232500 GCF_003999255.1 Caldicellulosiruptor changbaiensis | reverse complement strand
GTAACACCGCCACAGATTTTAGGTATTGTTGATACTAACTGGATAGAATACACTTTAAGGATTGTGACTGAAACCAAACCGCTAAAACACTGGGATGTTGAAAGAGAGATGAGAAAGAAGATTATAGAAAAACTGTTTTTAAACTAAGTTTTATACTATAAAACAAACTTTCAGAAAGGGGAAAAATAGGAGACATGAAAGTATCTGAGCTTTTCATGCCAACAATGAAAGAGACACCTTCTGATGCCGAGATAGAATCACACAAACTTATGCTTCGCTCAGGTTTTATGAGACAGCTTTCATCAGGTATTTACGTTTATCTACCACTTGGATACAGGGTTTTGAGAAAGATTGAAAATATTGTGAGAGAAGAGATGGACAGAGCAGGTGCACAGGAAGTGCACATGTCAGCTTTGATGCCAAAGGAGCTGTGGGAAGAGTCTGGCAGGTGGGCAGTTTTTGGCCCTGAGATGTTCAGGGTAAAGGACAGAAATGAAAGAGAGTACTGCCTTGGACCGACTCACGAAGAGGCTTTTACTTACATTGTCAGAAATGAGATTACATCTTACAGAGACCTTCCAAAGATTCTGTATCAGATTCAAACAAAGTTCAGGGATGAGAGAAGGCCAAGGTTTGGTGTTATGCGCTGCAGAGAGTTTACAATGAAAGATGCATACTCTTTTGACATTGATGAAAAAGGCTTGGATATATCTTACAAGAAGATGTATGATGCATATGTACGAATATTTAAAAGATGCGGACTTGATGTAAAGATTGTTGAAGCTGATACAGGTGCAATGGGTGGATCAAACTCACATGAGTTTATGGTACCATCATCTGTTGGTGAGGCAGAGATTGCATACTGCAAGGCGTGTGGGTATGCTGCAAACTTGGAAAAGGCAGAGTGTTTAGATGAACCTGTTGAAAATACCGAAGAGATAAAGCAAATGCAAGAGGTCTATACTCCAAATGTAAGGACAATTGAAGAGCTTGTGAACTTTCTTAATATAGATGCAAAAAGATTTGTAAAGACAATGATATACAGGGCAGATGACAAGTTTGTTGCAGTTTTAGTTCGAGGCGACAGGGAGGTCAATGAAACAAAGCTCAAAAACCTTTTAAAGGCAAATGAGATTGAGCTGGCGAGTGCTGAAGATGTCGAGAGGATAACTGGTGCAAAGGTCGGGTTTGCAGGTCCTGTTGGACTTTCAATAGAAATCTATGCTGACAATGAGGTAAAATATCTCAAAAACTTTGTAGTAGGTGCTAACAAGACAGATTATCATATAAAGAATGTAAATCTTTCGGATTTTAAAGTAACAAAGTTTGCAGACCTCAGGAATATAACACAAGACGATCTTTGTCCAAAGTGCCGTTCTCAAAAAGTGACAATTGAAAGAGGAATTGAGGTTGGTCATATATTCAAGCTTGGCACAAAGTACACAGAAGCTTTTAATTGTGTGTACACAGACGAAAAAGGCGAAAAGAAACTTATGATTATGGGCTGCTATGGGATTGGCATCAACAGGACTGCCGCTGCTATAATTGAGCAGATGCACGATGAGGACGGAATAATTTGGCCAATTACTGTTTCACCATATGAGGTAATTGTGGTGCCTGTAAACATAAAGGATGAACAGCAGAGTAAGATAGCGTTTGAGATTTATGAAGATTTGCAGAAAAAAGGCGTTGAGGTTTTAATTGACGACAGAGATGAAAGGGCTGGTGTTAAGTTCAAGGATGCAGATTTGATAGGAATTCCGTTTAGAGTAACAATTGGAAGGAAAATAGCAGATGGGAGGATAGAGGTGCGAAACAGAAGAACAAAAGAGTCGGTTGAGGTAGACATAGAATCAGCAGTTGAGTTTATTTTAAATCTAATAAATGAAGAAAAGGCAAGATACGAGGTGTAAGTGAATACAAATGTTGAGACAGTAAAGGGAGCATTGATTGGCACTTTTCAGTGCTCCCTTTTGTTTTTATAGCTATTTTCGTTACTTTACAAAAAATTAAAAGAAAGGAGATTTGAATAATATGAAGATAATCGATGTAAGCCTTGACATCTCCAATGAGACCATTTCATTTCCAGGTGATCCAAAAGTTGAAGTAAAAAGAGTTTTTGACATCACAAAAGGTGATATTGCAACAGTGAGCAAACTCTCTTTGTCTTCACATACAGCAACACATATAGACGCACCTGCACATTTTATAAAAGGTGGGCTGACAGTTGACAAAATTCCTCTTGAACACCTAATGGGCAAGGTAAAGATTTTCGAGGTGCCAGAAGAGGATAAAATAACAAGGAGCTTTCTTGAGAAAAAGCATATAGAAAGAGAAAAAGCTATATTTTTCAAGACAAAAAACTCACAGTATTTAAATTCAAGCAAATTTTACGAAAAATATACGAGCCTTTCGCTTGATGCAGCAGAGTATCTCATAGAAAAGGGAGTAAAAGTTGTAGGCATTGATTACCTCTCAATAGAAGAGTTTGGTTCGGAAGATTATTCTGTTCACAAAAGCCTTCTTTCAAGTGGAATAATAATCATTGAAGGCTTAAGTTTGCTTAATGTTTCAGAAGGTGAATATGAGTTTATAGCTTTGCCCTTGAGAGTAAAAGGTTGTGATGGTGCCCCTGCAAGGGTAGTTTTAATAGAAAGATAGATATTGTACCATATTATACCATTTAAAAAGGCACCAGTTTGGTTAAATAAATATTAAGGTATCTTTTTTATTACTGTAAATGGTTTGTCGAGGAAAAGGAGTGAATTTAAAAATGTACTTTAAAGATAGAGTTGACGCAGGAAGGAAATTGGCAGAAAAATTAAAATCATTCAAGGAAAGACAAGATGTAACTCTTTTTGCAGTTCCAAGAGGTGGAATAGTTGTTGCAAAAGCGATTGCAGATGACCTTAAACTACCTTTAGATATTGTCTTGGCAAAGAAGATTGGAGCGCCTTTTAATGCTGAGTTTGCTATTGCAGCGGTTGATATAAACGGAGATATAGTTTTAAATACTGAGTACGTAGAATATTTTTCAATGAAAGAGGAATATATAGAACACCAAAAGAAAAGGGTTTTGAACAGCCTCAAACAACAGCTTATCAAGTACAGAGGAAAGCTGGAGTATGAGAGTTTGGAAAATAAAATAGCAATAATAGTTGATGATGGGATAGCAACAGGTGCAACCACAAAGGCGTGCATAAGATTTCTTTCAAAACTAAATCCTAAACAGATTTATATTGCAACTCCAGTGATTGCTCCGTCAACCCTAAAAGAACTTGAAAAAGAGTGTGATGGCATTTTTTATCTTATCAGTAGCGAGCCTTTCTGGGCGGTTGGACAGTTTTATATGGACTTTTCTGAGGTTTCAGAAGATGATATTAAAAAGCTTTTGAGCTAAAAATTTTTTAAATTCCGTGTGCACAAAAATGTTAACATAAAGAGGGTTTTTGTGGTATTATAAAATCAACAAGACCATGTTGGTAAAGTGGGATGAAAAGATGGATTTTTACAGGATAGGTGATAAAGTCATAAGCCTTCAGAAGATAATCGATGAGGTGAAAAGAATTCTTGATTTGCGTCAAAAGGGGCTTTCACAAATAGAGGTTGCTGAAAAGCTGAAAGTTGACAGGTCATTTATTTCAAAGCTTGAGGGTCTGGGTGAGGTTAGAAAAGGCAAAAATATAGCAGCAATAGGCTTTCCTATAAAGAACAAGCAAGAGGTTGAAGAGGTTTTGCGAAGTTACGGAATAAACTACTATCTATTGATGACAGAAGAAGAGAGAAATAATTTCATAAATTCGCTTTCTGCAGCACAGCTTCTAAATATTATGGGAGAGTATATAAACAACTTCAGAAGTTTTGATATTGTGATTGCAATGGGTTCAGATTTCAGGCTCAATTGGTTTAAAGCATTTTTGGATTGTGAGGTCATAACAATTCCACTTGGGAAATCTCCTCTAAAGTATGATGTTGAGGTGGATATAGAGGTTCTTAAAAAGATTTTGGATACAATTACTGAATAAAGAAAAGAGGCGATGATTTTTTATGAAAAGGGTAGTAAGTGTTAGCATTGGTTCAAGTAAGAGGAACCACAAAGTTTTTGCAAATATCAAAGGGGTGGAATTTGAAATAGAGAGAATTGGGACAGATGGAGATATAAAAAAAGCAATTGAGATTATAAAAAGTCTTGATGGAAAAGTAGACGCATTTGGCATGGGCGGAATTGACATTGTACTTTATGGTGGGGGGAAAAACTACGTAATCAGAGAGGCTATTCCTATTAAAGATGCTGCAAAAAAGACACCACTTGTCGATGGTACAGGTGTTAAAAATACATTTGAAAAATGGGTAATAAAATACCTTCAAGAAAACAATATCATAGATTTCAAAGGGAAAACTGCTCTTGTTGTATGTGCGCTTGACAGGTACAAACTTGCAGAAGGGCTTTATGAGGCAGGTTGCAGGCTCTTGCTTGGTGATGCACTGTTTGCGCTTGGAATTCCTTTTATGATAAAAAGCTTAAAGACCTTTTACTATCTGGCTGCCTTGCTTGTTCCGTTTATTATTAAACTTCCGTTCAGTATGCTATATCCTAATGACGATAAAAAAGAACAAGATCCTAAAAAGCTACAAAAGTATTGGAAATACTATAAGATTGCAGATATCATAGCAGGTGATTATAAATATATTCAAAAGTATATGCCAGATAGTTTGGAAAACAAGATAATAATCACTAATACTATTACAAAAGAGGATGTTGAAGATCTAAAAGCAAGGAAATTAAAAATGCTTGTCACAACAACACCAGAGTTTGATGGCAGGTCATTTGGTACGAATGTTGTTGAGGCAATACTTGTTGCCTTAACTGGAAAGCGGTTAGAAGAAATGAGTCAACAAGAGCTCGAAAAACTTATAAAAGAAATTGATTTTAAACCGAGAGTAGAAATATTCTATTAATAGATAAAAAATTTATGGTTTGGGTTGATTAAGATTTTTACAGTAACATTTTTGCTACATGGCGATGAAGAAATATTTTTAAAAAGATATCCTAAATACTTTCCCAGGATTTTAAAAAAAATTCTTCTCAGATGGTCTACACCAAAATATGAAGAGTATATAAGATATATAAATGGCATGGAGACAAAACTTGAGTTTTTTATTTTTCCGAGAATAGAGAAAATGGCAAAAAAATCTTCGAGGATATACAACTATATTCATCGTCAGAGGTCAAATAGCATAGTATTTCTTGACAAGTATTATCATACAAATATCTACATAAACTGTTATCTCACATATTATGTACTAAGGAGTATTATGAGAAAATATGGAACAACTTTAAAAAATAAGAAAATAGGTGTAATAGGGATTGAAAAGGCAAGAAAAACAGGTTTTCTCTATGAGATTGCTGAGCAGGTTGAAGTTTTATATGTCTTGAGTACTACTCAGCGATTTGAAAGGATAGCCGATGAGCTTTTGGGCGAGTTTGGGACTGTGTTAGTGAGGGCTTATGATTATGAAGAGATTCTGAATAAAATGGATATTGTTTTTGTGTTTGAGAATATAGAATGTCAGCCTCATCAAGAAAGGATTATAGTATGTTATCCTGAACAAGGAATTATTGAAGATGGGATATTTACAAAAAGGTTTATCTCATTAGATAATGTCAAGGTTGATTTTCTGCCTTTAAAAGAGATTGTTGTGTATGATAAAACGCCTTTTTGCAGTCTTTCACCGGCTATGATAGGAGTTTTGAGTGAGAAACTTCTTTTTACTTATATTACCAGCTTTTCAGAAGCTAAGAGTGTATTTACAAAAAGCTTTTTTGATGTTAAAATAGAATTCAAGTGAAAGTAAATAAAGTAAAAAGTGGTCAGAAAAGAGCAAAAAGTTTGCTCTTTTCGGGCCTGAGCAAAATCAGGCAGCAGGAGAGAAAAGCCTGCGGGACCCATGTTTTTATTAAAACATGAGTCTTCGCAGGATTTTTTTATTCTAAAGCCTCCATTTATAAAAAAGCTAATTTTAGAAAGGAGTTTGAAGAATAGTTTATGGATAAGCAGGGAGCTGCACTTTTGTCAGTTTTTTCAAACACCACATTGATTTTATTTAAACTGATTGCAGGAGTAGTAATGGGGTCGGTCTCTGTTATTTCAGAGGCTATTCACTCAGGGATTGACCTTTTGGCAAGTATTGTTGCATATTTTTCTATAAGACAGGCAAGAAAACCTGCAGATAGCGACCATCCTTTTGGGCACGGCAAATTTGAAAACGTCTCGGGTGCCTTTGAGGCCATTTTGATATTCTTGGCAGCTACTCTGATAATTTATGAGGCCATAAAGAAAATAATACACAAGGGGGAGATTGAGAGTATAAATGCAGGTATTGGGGTTATGCTAATTTCAGCCATTGTCAATCTTTTTATATCTTCAAAACTCTTTAAGATTGCCCAAAAAACCGACTCGGTCGCTTTAGAAGCTGACGCAATGCATCTTTTTACTGATGTATTTACTTCATTTGGCGTATTCTTAGGGCTTCTTGTAATCAAATTTACACATATATACATCTTAGACCCAATAATAGCTATAATTGTCGCTTTAATGATAATAAAGGCTTCTATAGATCTTACAAAAAAAGCTTTGTGTGATCTTGTTGACAAAAGCCTTCCTCAAGAAGAGATAAAACTGATAGAGGATATCATAAAAAAGTATTCACAGGTGACAAGTTATCACAAGCTTAGAACAAGAAAGAGTGGCGACAGAAGGGAGATTGATGTTCATATACGAATGGAAAACTCAACAACTTTGATTGATGCACACAATCTTTGTAATATGATTGAGGATGAGATTAAAAATGCCCTGCCAAACTCTTATATAACAATTCATATAGAGCCAGAGGATGAAGAATGATTTATTTTTCTTTGGCAATTTCCAAAATTTGGTTATACAAATCTTTGCCAATATAAATTTTGTTTTTTATTAATTCATCAAGAAACGGTTTAACGTGTTGAATTAACCCTTTTTCTTTAGCTTTAATTAGAATACCAATAGTACCTGTTACTTTCAAGCCAAATAAGTTTGCATATTTTCTTGCAAGGTAATCATCAATAACGCAAAGTTCGGCATTTATTTCTTTTGCTAAGATTATTACTTCTACTTCGCCCTTATGCAATGAAGTCGAAAAAAATTTTTTAGCTTCTTCATTTTTAATTTTTTCTATGACAATAAATTCATGCTTTTTAACATTTATTCTTTTGTCTTCAGGGCCACTTAACGCAACTTCTTCGTACACAGCATATGGAATATAAACTTTTTCATAAAGGGACTTTAACAAATATAGTTTATTAATAGAGTTAAGAGCAATTATAGGAGTGGAATTATCTATTACTTTACGCATTTTGAACATCCTCTATTATTTCATTTGGGTGGTCAAAATTAAATATTGAAATTCCTTGTTCAGCCAAGTATTTAATAAATTCTTCCTCACTGAGGTTTGCAAGTTCAGCCGCTTGACCAATTGATAATTTTTTTTCTTTATAATACTTTGCGGCAATTAACTTTTTTATTTCAGCAGATAATTTGTTTTCGTCTTCCCGTAAAGCCAAGAATATTTCTAGAGGAAATTCTATATTGATATTTTTTTGCATCGTTTATACACCTTCTTTTTATACAAGAGTTTTCTTTATATTATACCATACTTGATAAGGAATTTCTGCAATGAATCTCAACTTTTCTTTCTTGACATAAAAAGTCCTTTGGTTTATAATTGACAAAAGTTAAAATGTTCAAGCATAAATTATATATCAATAAACTAAAATTAATCTTAAAAACGAGATTTCAATTTTCTTCATAGAAAAAGGGGAGGAAAAAATGGCAAGAGAAATGGATACAGCAAAGTTTCAACTTTCTCGTGAGGCTTATGAAAAGTACTTAAAAGAGCTTGAAAATCTAAAGACTGTTAAAAGAAAAGAGGTTGCTGAAAAGATAAAGATTGCACGTTCATTTGGTGACCTTTCCGAAAACTCTGAGTACGACGAAGCAAAAGCAGAGCAGGCAGCTTTGGAAGAGAGGATTGCATACTTAGAAAAGCTTATAAACAATGCAAAGATAATTGACAAAGATGAAGTTTCAACTGACTTTGTGGGGATTGGTACAAACGTCAAGATTCAAAATGTAGATACAGGTGAGATTGTTGAGTATTCCATCGTTGGTTCAAAAGAGGCAAATCCCTTTGAGTTTAAGATTTCTGATGAGTCACCTGTTGGCAAAGCACTAATTGGCAAAAAAGTTGGAGATGTTGTGGAGGTTACTGTTCCTGCAGGAAAGTTCAGATATAAGATACTTGAGATATCAAAATAAAAAGACGGAGTTGGTGAAAGGATATGCAGGAGTTTGAGTTTACACAAGAGGAACTAAACGAGCAGATACAAAATAGGATAAAGAAACTAAGAGAACTTCAGCAAAATAAGTACAATCCATACGAAAAGGTAAAGTATGATTCTACTCATTATTCAACAGAGATTAAAGAAAATTTTGAGAAGTTTGAAGGTCAGTTTGTCTCTGTTGCAGGAAGAATGCTATCAAAAAGGGGTCATGGTAAGGCTTCGTTTGTTGATATTTTAGATCCAAAAGGGAAAATTCAAATTTATATTAAGATTGATGAAGTTGGCGAGGAGAAATACCAGGAGTTCAAAGAATACTATGATATTGGCGATTTTATAGGCGTCAAAGGTGAGGTCTTCAGGACACACAAAGGCGAGATTTCAATCAAGGCTAAAGAGATTGAGATGCTTACAAAGTGTCTTAGGCCTCTTCCTGAAAAATGGCACGGCTTGAGAGATGTGGATACAAGATACAGAAAAAGATACCTTGATTTGATTGTAAATCCCCAGGTGAGAGATACATTTATAAAAAGGAGTTTAATAATTCGTTCAATTAGAAAGTATTTAGATGACAGAGGCTTTTTAGAGGTAGAAACGCCAGTTTTGAGTCCTATTGCGGGTGGTGCTGCCGCAAGGCCGTTCATTACTCACCACAACGCACTTGACATTGACCTGTACCTTAGAATAGCAACAGAGCTTCATTTAAAAAGGCTTATTGTTGGCGGGTTTGATAAAGTTTACGAGCTTGGTCGTGTGTTTAGAAACGAAGGTATCTCAATCAAGCACAATCCAGAATTTACAACAATTGAGATTTATCAGGCCTATGCTGATTATAAAGATATGATGAATTTAACCGAAGAGCTAATAACAACTGTTGCAAAAGAGGTTTTGAGAACGCTAAAAATAACATATCAGGGGCAAGAGATTGACTTGACACCACCTTGGCAAAGGCTTACAATGATTGATGCGATAAAAAAATATGTAGGAGTTGACTTTTCACAGGTTTCTTCTTTGGATGAGGCAAGAAAGATTGCAAAAGATCTTGGTATTGAGGTTGAGGAAAACTGGCAAGTAGGCCACATTATAAACGAGGTTTTTGAGCAAAAGGTTGAGGACTTTTTAGTCCAGCCCACATTTATTATGGACTATCCAGTTGAGGTATCACCACTTGCAAAGAGAAAAAAAGACAATCCACAGTTTACAGAAAGGTTTGAACTTTTCATAACATGCAGGGAGATTGCGAACGCTTTTTCGGAGCTAAACGACCCATTTGACCAAAGAGAGAGGTTCTTAGAACAGCTGAAAGAAAGGCAAAGAGGTAACCAAGAAGCTCACATGATGGACGAGGACTTTTTAGAAGCGTTAGAGTACGGAATGCCACCGACAGGTGGGCTTGGCATTGGGATTGACAGACTGGTGATGCTTTTAACAGATTCATACTCTATCAGGGATGTTTTACTCTTTCCGACAATGAGACCAAAAGACTAACCAAGAAAGGGGCAGTTGTTTTTTCAAAAGATAGCTGCCCCTTTTTTTAGACACCTATTTTGGATTGTGTTATAATAGTAAAGGATACAATAGAGGTTAAAGGAGATAAATCTTTATGAAGATAGCGATTCCCCATGCACTTTTATATTACTATTATTTTCCGCTGTGGGATACCTTGTTTAAAGAGCTTGGCTTTGAAGTAGTTGACACTGGAATAACAAATAAAGACATTCTTGACAAAGGCTCTAAAGCTGCTGTGTCTGATATTTGTGCGCCAATTAAGATTTTTACCGGACATGTAATAGAGGGTCTTGAAAAGGCAGATTATGTATTTGTACCAAGATTTGCACGAATAAGAAAACCGGAATATTTTTGTCCTAAGTTTATGGGACTTCCTGATATAATTGAAGGAACTGTTGAAGGAAGTCATGGAAGAGTTATTTCGCCAATAATAAATGAAAAAAACAATGAAGATATTAGTTCACCAAAAACATATGATATATTGACAGATATATTTGGATTTTCACACAGAGAGATAAGGCTTGCCTTAAAAAAGGCTGAGGAGGTATTTTTGAGGTTTAAAAATTTGCTTCACAGTGGACTTACCTGTGACAAGGCACTTGAGAGCTACAAGCTACAGCGATGGGAGAAGGATTTGGGAAAGGTCAAAAAAGATGGAGAAGTAACAATTGCTGTTTTAGGATATGTCTATGATGTTTATGACTCATTTATCAGCATGGATGTAATAAAAAAACTGGAAGCAATGAATGTGAATATAAAAACCTTTGAAATGGTACCAATAGATATTGCATATGAAAACCTCAGACACTACAGAAAAAGGCTATTCTGGACGTTTTCAAACAGGGTACTTGGCGCAGGTCTTTTCTATCTCAAAGACCCAGAAGTTGATGGACTAATTCATGTAACGGCGTTCGGATGTGGCCCTGATGCCATTGTTGGAAGGTTTTTGCAGTATGAAAGCGATGTTGCAGGGAAGCCTTTTACGACCTTGAGGGTGGATGAGCACACAGGTGAAGGGCACATGCTTACAAGAATAGAAGCGTTTGTGGATATGTTAAAGAGAAAGAAATGGGCAAGTGTTTCGCGTGGAGTTTAGTGCGGAGGTAATTGAAAATGAAGGTTTCGTTTCCATATATGGGCTCAGCAATTGTGTACAAGAAGCTTTTTGAGTTTTTAGAACATGAAGTTATAATGCCCCCAAAACCAACGCAGAGGACAATGGACCTTGGTGTGAAGTACTCACCCGAGTTTGCTTGTATTCCTTTAAAGATGGTCATGGGCACATACTTAGAGGCTATTGAAAAGGGTGCAAAGGTGCTTGTGACCTCTGGCGGGCACGGGCCTTGCAGAGCAGGTTTTTATGGTGACACTCACAGGAACATTTTAAAGTCGCTTGGTTATGACGATGTTGAACTTATAATATTCGACGCACCACAGGATAACTGGAAGGCATTTTGGAGAAATGTCCAAAAAATCCGAAATGGTGTTCCATGGCCTAAAGTAATAAACAGAATGTATACATTATACAGGTTTGTCCAGAAGTTAGATGAGCTTGAAAAGATGGTTCAAAAGATAAGACCTTATGAAATCAATAAAGGTCAGACAACTCAAGTGTGGAATGAGATCCAAGAAAAGTTTGACAAGATAAAGACACGAAAAGAGCTTTATAAAGTATATGAAGAGTGCAAGAATATGCTCCTTAGCATTCCCACAAAGGAAGTTGATGAAAGAGATAAAATTAAGGTTGGTATTGTTGGTGAGATTTACGTTGTTATGGAAAGTTCAATTAATTTTGGCATAGAAGAGATTTTAGGCAATCTTGGTGTTGAGGTTGAAAGAAGCTTATATCTTTTTGAGTGGATAAACGACAATTTAGTCCCATGGGCACTTCGACCGAAGAGGTTTAAAGAGATAATTAAAAAAGGACAAAGATATATAAAGATTCTGATAGGTGGGCATGCAGTTGAAACAGTTGGACATATTATAGACTTTAAAGAAAGAGGGTTTGATGGAATTGTACACCTAATGCCGTTTGCATGCTTGCCTGAGCTTGTGACACAAAGCTTGATTCCAAAGATTTCAAAAGAGGTTGATATTCCAATCCTATCTTTGCCAATTGATGAGCAAACAGGAAAGGCAAATATGCTAACAAGAATAGAAGCCTTTGTTGACCTTTTGAGAAATAGAAAGAAAGGAAAGACAAATGAGGTCCTTATAAATAATCTCCAACAACATGCTGATGAAGAAAGGGTTGTCATGGTATGAAGAGTATTTACATAGGCGTTGATGTTGGTTCTGTGTCTACAAATGTTGTTGCGATTGACAAAGATGTAAATGTCCTTTTTAAGACATATATCAGGACAAATGGGCAACCAATTGACTCTGTTAAAGAGGGAATACGGCAACTAAAAGAGAGTCTTGGAGATGTTGAGGTCTTAGGGGTTGGCACAACTGGTTCAGGCAGACAGCTTGCAGGAGCAATCTTGGGTGCGGATGTTATAAAAAACGAAATAACAGCACATGCGACAGCCACAATCCATTTTGTTCCAAATGTTAGGACAATCTTTGAGATAGGAGGACAGGACTCAAAAATAATAATTATCAAAGACCAGATGGTTGTGGACTTTGCAATGAACACTGTATGTGCAGCTGGTACGGGTTCTTTTTTGGACCATCAGGCAGAAAGACTCAAAATTCCAATTGAGCAGTTTGGTGACTTGGCACTGTCAGCAAAAAATTCTGTCAGGATTGCAGGAAGGTGTACTGTGTTTGCAGAGTCAGATATGATTGCAAAGCAGCAGTTTGGATTTTCAAAGGCTGAGATTATAAGAGGGCTTTGCGATGCGCTTGTGAGAAATTACTTGAACAATGTTGGAAGGGGCAAAAACTTAGAACCACCGTTTGTTTTCCAGGGCGGAGTTGCAGCAAACAAGGGCATAAAAGCTGCGTTTGAAAGAGAGCTAAAAAGCGAAATTATTGTCCCCGAACACTTTAACGTTATGGGGGCAATAGGTAGCGCAATATTGGCAAAGGATTATGTTGAGAAAAACAAGGTAAAGACAAATTTTAGAGGCTTTGATGCAGCAGATATTGAATTTACAACCTCATCTTTTGAGTGCAAAGGATGTTCTAACAGGTGTGAGGTTGTAAAAGTCTCAATGGAAGGAAAAGTTATTGCAATGTGGGGAGACAGGTGCGGCAAGTGGACAAATTCTTTATAAAATATTTTCTCAATAAAATATTTTCCCAGCCATGGGCGAATCCCATGGTTTTTTTAGTTTTCCATGAAAAATTTTTATATATTCTCACCAAAAAAGTGATATAATAAAAATAAAGAAACATTTAAGAAGGTACCATGCCATGTCCGAGGGGTAAGAGATTATATAAGGTCACTTCTTTTAAAGATGTGCGCGATAGAGTCCTACCCTGGCAAAGAGGAAGAGCTGAAAGAGTTTGTAGAAAATGAACTGAGTGAGATGCTGGTTTTCTATGATGATGACAAGCAAAACAATCTATTTGGTGAAAGAGGAAAAAATCCAAAAGTACTTTTAAATGCCCATCTTGACTCTGTAGGAAGTGAAGAGATGGGCAAAAACTGGATGATGGAAGTAGTTTACGATGAAAAAACGGATAGAATTGAAGGAAACGGTACAAGACCAATAGGCGCTGATGACAGATGCGGAATTGCAATCATTTTGGCTCTTTTGAGATTTACCCACTACCAGTTCAAATTTCTCCTCACAACTTCCTGCGAAGACGAACATAGAGGAGTAATATTTTTCATTGAAAACCATCCAGAGTTTTTCAAAGGTGTAAATCTTGTGATTGGCCTTGACAGACGGGGTTTTGGCGATGTTGTCTGCAGCTATGGTGGCAAAGATGTATGTTTTAA
This sequence comes from Caldicellulosiruptor changbaiensis, assembly GCF_003999255.1. Lineage (GTDB taxonomy): Bacteria > Bacillota > Thermoanaerobacteria > Caldicellulosiruptorales > Caldicellulosiruptoraceae > Caldicellulosiruptor > Caldicellulosiruptor changbaiensis. The sequence continues at coordinate 2,218,722 of NZ_CP034791.1, read as the reverse complement.
GAAAGAATGCATTGACAAGGTAATTGAAATAGGCAAAAGTTTAGGAATTCCAGCAAAGAAAGAAAAAAGTCCTCACATTGCCGATATAAGATACATCGCTGACAGGTTTGGAATAAGCAGCTTTTGTCTTTCTGTTGGTTATTACAATCCTCACACCCCATCTGAATATGCAGTGTTGGATGAGGTTGTCGAGACGTACAAGTGGATGTGCAGAATTTTAGAATGTGTGCAGTAAAGCTTTTTAGGACCTCAGTTTTGAGGTCTTTTTCTTTTTTGTTATTGTCTTTCTAATTTCTCTTAGGTATAATGTATAAAAATAACTTCAACTTTTTATGTAGTCTCTTCTCAGAAGAAAAAATCATTAAAAAAATGCAAAGTGGTACAAAAAAACATGTCGACATAAGTTTTTAAGTGTTATACAATAAATAATTAATCATCTTTTAGTTTTTCCTGAAAAAATTAATAATGCACATAGGGGGAAATGTTCCGATGGAAGAAAAACTAATATACATCGATGGGGAGTTTTATAAAAAATCAGAGGCAAAAGTATCAGTGTTTGACCATGGGTTTTTGTATGGCGATGGGGTGTTTGAAGGAATAAGAGTTTACAACGGAAAGATTTTTAAATGTAAAGAACATGTGGACAGGCTGTATCAAGCAGCAAAGGCTATTTACATGGAAATTCCAATATCAAAGGAAGAGATAATTGAGGCTTTAAAGAAGACATGCAGAGTTAATAACATAAAAGATGGGTATATAAGGCTTGTTGTGTCACGCGGTGTTGGTGATTTAGGCCTCTCACCCACTAAATGTCCAAAACCGACAATTGTCATCATTGCTGACTCAATTGTTTTATATCCACAGGAAATGTATGAAAAGGGAATGAAGGTTATTACTGCTTCAACAAGAAGGAATAGTCCTCAGTGTTTAGACCCTCAGATAAAGTCATTGAACTATCTAAATAACATCTTAGCAAAGATTGAGGCAAACATGGCAGGTGTACCAGAGGCTATAATGCTCACACAAGATGGTTATGTTACAGAGTGCACGGGTGATAATATCTTCATTGTAAAGGATGGCGAGCTTATCACACCACCTGTTTACCTTGGAGCTTTGGATGGTATTACAAGAAGAACTGTGATGAAACTTGCAAAAGATCTTGGTATTCCTGTGTATGAAAAAGTGTTCACACTATTTAACCTTTACAATGCAGATGAGTGTTTCTTTACGGGCACGGCAGCAGAGGTTATAGCAGTCACAGAGGTTGATGGAAGAAAAATAGGCAATGGTGAGGTCGGACCGATTACAAAAAAACTAATGGAAGAATTCAAAAAACTTACACTTGTTGATGGTGTTGATATATATGACTAAAGTATTCTTTTAAAGGAGCTGTGAAAAATAATGAGGAGTGACATTGTAAAAAAAGGTTTTGAAAAAGCGCCTCAGCGCTCGCTTTTCAAGGCAATGGGATATACAGATGAAGAACTCAAAAGGCCTTTGATTGCTGTTGTAAATTCATGGAACGAAGTGGTTCCTGGGCATATTCACCTTGACAAGATTGCAGAGGCAGTAAAAGCAGGTATCAGACTTGCAGGTGCAACACCTATAGAGTTTAACGTAATTGGTGTGTGTGATGGAATTGCAATGGGTCATATTGGAATGAAGTATTCTCTCATCACAAGAGAACTGATTGCAGACTCAATTGAAGCAATGGTAATGGCACATCAGTTTGATGGCATGGTCTTGATTCCAAACTGCGACAAGATTGTACCAGGAATGCTGATGGCTGCAGCAAGAGTGAATATCCCAAGCATACTTATAAGCGGCGGTCCAATGCTTGCTGGCAAGGTAGATAATAAGGTATGTGATTTGAATTCTGTGTTTGAAGCAGTAGGTGCGTACTCTGCTGGCAAGATTACCGATGAGGAGCTTTTTGCTCTGGAAGAGAATGCATGCCCTGGTTGTGGTTCTTGTTCTGGCATGTTCACAGCAAACACAATGAACTGTTTGAGCGAAGTACTTGGAATGGCTCTTCCTGGGAATGGCACAATTCCGGCTGTGATGGCAGCACGAATCCGCCTTGCTAAAATAGCCGGGATGAAGATAGTTGAGCTTGTAGAAAGAGACATAAAACCATCTGATATTTTAACAATTGAGGCATTTGAAAATGCCTTGACAGTTGATATGGCGCTTGGTGGGTCAACAAACACCATTTTGCACCTTCCTGCAATAGCAAATGAGGTTGGTATTAAGCTAAACCTTGATATTATAAATGACATCAGTGACAGAACACCAAACCTTTGCAAACTTTCACCAGCAGGGCATTACCACATCGAAGACCTTTACTTTGCGGGCGGCGTTCAAGCTGTTATGAATGAGCTTTCTAAAAAAGGTTTGATTCATTTGAATCTTTTGACAGTTACAGGGAAAACTGTGGGAGAGAATATCAAAGATGCAAAAGTTAAAGATTACAATGTAATCAGGCCAATCGGCAATCCATATTCTGAAACAGGCGGGCTTGTGATTGTAAGAGGCAACCTTGCACCAGATGGTGCTGTTGTCAAGAAAAGTGCTGTGCCGCCAAAGCTAATGAAGCACAGAGGACCTGCGCGCGTGTTTGAAAGCGGTGAAGAGGTGTTTGAAGCAATCTTGAAAGGGAAAATTCAAAAGGGCGATGTGATTGTTATAAGATACGAAGGTCCCAAAGGCGGACCGGGGATGAGAGAGATGCTCTCACCGACATCAGCTTTGGCAGGTGTTGGACTAATTGAAGATGTTGCACTCATCACCGATGGAAGGTTTTCTGGTGCAACACGAGGCGCTTGTTTTGGCCATGTATCACCAGAGGCAGCAGAGAGAGGTCCGATTGCAGCTGTGCAAGATGGAGATATCATCTCGATTGACATAGAAAATAAAACTCTTACCTTAGAGGTGCCTGAAGAAGAAATAAAAAGAAGACTTGAAAGTCTTGGGCCATTTGAGCCAAAAGTGAAAAAGGGGTATCTTTACAGATACTCAAAACTTGTAAGGTCAGCGTCAACTGGTGCTATACTTGAATAAAAATCTTGGTTTGGGGGTTGTGGTATTTTGAAGCTGACAGGTGCAGAGATTATTATTGAGTGTTTAAAAGAACAAGGGGTAAAAGAGGTATTTGGATATCCTGGTGGTGCTGCCCTGAATATCTACGATGCGCTTTATAAACATCAAAATGAGATAAAACACTATTTGACATCGCACGAACAGCACGCCTCCCATGCTGCAGACGGGTATGCAAGAGCATCTGGCAAGGTTGGGGTTGTGTTTACAACCTCAGGCCCCGGTGCTACAAATATTGTTACAGGTATTGCAACAGCCTACATGGACTCAGTACCAGTTGTTGCAATAACAGGTCAGGTGCCAACAAACTTGCTTGGCAAAGACTCGTTCCAAGAGGTTGATATAACAGGTATTACTATGCCAATTACAAAGCACAATTTTATTGTAAAAGATGTAAATGTTTTAGCCGATACCATTCGACGTGCATTTGAAATTGCGCAAAGTGGAAGACCGGGACCTGTTTTGGTTGACGTATGCAAGGATGTTACTGCGCAGTATGCTGAATATGAGAGAAAGGAGCCAAAGAAAATTAGGAAAAAGGTTTTTGCAACACAAGAAGAGATAGAAAAAGCGATTGAGCTTATAAATTCAAGTCAAAGACCTTTTATCTGCTCAGGCGGAGGGGTTATTTCGTCAGAGGCATCAGAAGAGCTCATTCAATTTGCAGAAAAGATAAATGCGCCAGTTGCAACAACTTTGATGGGTGTTGGTGGATTCCCATCAACTCATCCAAACTATACAGGGCTTGTTGGAATGCATGGAAGTCGTGCTTCTAACTATGCAGTTTCACACTGTGACCTTTTGATTGCTATTGGTGCGAGGTTTTCAGACAGAGTAATAAGCAAGGTAGACAGGTTTGCGCCAAATGCCAAGATTATTCACATAGACATTGACCCTGCTGAAATAGACAAGAATGTGAGCACAGATATTGCCTTGATTGGTGATGTAAAGCAGATATTGAAAATCTTGGTTGAAAATGTACAGAAGAAGACTAACACAGACTGGATAGAGATGATTTATGAATGGAAGAAAAACTATCCTTTGAGCTATCCTCAAGATGGCAAGCTTCATCCACAGTATGTTGTTGAGAGAATTTCTGCTCTTACCAACAACGATGCAATAATCACAACAGAGGTTGGACAAAACCAGATTTGGGCAGCACAGTTTTACAAATACCAAAGGCCAAGACAGTTTATTTCTTCAGGTGGTCTTGGTACAATGGGTTATGGTTTTGGTGCAGCAATTGGAGCAAAGATAGCAAGACCAGACAAAGTAGTAATTGATATTGCAGGAGATGGAAGTTTTAGAATGAACTGTGGCGAGCTTGCAACAGCTGTTCACTACAACATTCCTGTGATAGTTGCACTGCTTAACAATGGTGTGTTGGGCATGGTTCGCCAGTGGCAGGACCTTTTCTATGGAAAAAGATTTTCTCAAACAACCCTTGACAGGCCACCAGATTTTGTAAAGCTTGCAGATGCATACGGTGCACTTGGCATAAGAGTTACATCACCAGATGAGGTTGACGGGGCTATTTTAAAAGCGTTAGAGGCAGGAAGACCAACTGTAATTGACTTTGTAATTGACAAGGACGAAAAAGCGCTGCCAATTGTCCCACCCGGTGCGCCAATTGATGAGATTATTGATTAGAAAAGACCAATAAATGGAGTATGATTTTTTACAGCGTTTTTTGTATTAATTATTATAGCGCGGAAATATATCAAAAAATAATAAGGTAGGAGAAGAATGGTAGAATATTATATTACCGGTATTTTTTATCTTTTTGGTTTTGGGAATTATAGATTAATTTGACTTGAAAAAAGTACTTTTAATGAGATAGCAGTATTCTTATTTGTTTTATATTTATTATATTTAAACACAATAATAACATACAAATACAAAAAAGAATAAATACATTAAAATGTAAAGTTAGAAAATCAAGTTCAAAATAAAAATAAAGATAAGAGGGGCTTTTCACAAAAAATTTGAAAAGCCCCTCTTTTAACTATTAAATATCCAAAAAGATTGTTGTCAATATTATCATTTTAACGATGAATTGATTGCTTACAAAACAAATTAGTTGCATATTTTGGTTTAACCCTCTCGGTAGTTCAATCATGGCAATTTGTTGGCACGAAGAACAAAATATCAAAAAGAGGTTCAGAAATATTGCGAAGAGTATTGTTCTGCGGTAAAAAATATATTCAAAATTTTTTAAAAACCTCTTGCTTTTAATTAGCTGGTCTTTTTTTGTTATTAAAAAAGTTTTTTATTTGGGGTATGTTGAATATCAAGATTCCTGTAAGATAACCAAGTAAATTAATTATAATGTCTAAAATATCAAATACACCCCTTTTTGTTAAAAACTGTAACAATTCAACTACTATAATACATACTAAAAAAATAAAAATTGTGATTTTTGGTTTATTTTTTATTCTAAAAGAAAGGTAAAAACCAGCTGGCAAATACAAAATGAAGTTTTCAATTATTTGAGATAAACTATAATTAATTATTTCATTTAAATTAAAGTTGATGTAATGTTCTGATCTGCTTATCCGGAAAAAGCTAAGCGAAATAACTAAAACAATATAACTGGTAAATAAAATATCTAACATGAAATAATATAATTTTCCGTTAAATATAAGATGCAAGAGAGAAAACAATAAAATAGCTACAAAAACTCTCAAAAATATAAAGCTAAATGCTTCAATTGAAAAATGTAACCAGATATCATCTAAAACATAATAACATAAAAACATTGACAAAACAAGAGAACATATAACTATAAATGCATTTTTTAAGATTTCTTTAAGTTTCATAATGGTCCCCCTGCTAAAATTTCTAATATTACTTATCGTCATATACAATACCATCAAAATCTACATTATCTTTATAAGTGGACTGGAAGTATATTTTATAAGTTCCGTCAGAAAGCTCAGTAAATGGAAGTGTATAATATGATGTATCATTTGGACTAACTTGAATTGTTTGAGCTTTATTACTTACAGCCTTGTATCCCAACCATTCTTTTTTAAGAGGAGTTAATTTCATTTCAGCATATGTCCCAGTATTCCATCGAGTTGATTTAGTTATTCTGTGATAACAATAAAAATCACCTTTTGTAATTGTAAAACTGTCAACAGATTCTTTGCCGACATCAGTAAATCCTGTTCCTTGATAAGTGTCTAATTTATTTGATAGTGCAAAGACAATGTTGGTCATTAATGGTAAGCAAAATATTGCAGTTAAAGTAAGAATAATAAGATATACTTGTTTCTTGTTATACATTGGCAATCACACACCTTTCTATTTTTAGTTATTATAAAAAATTTTTGTTGCTATTATTATATACTCTAATATTGATGAAGTCAACAATATATACCAGTAATTTAACAACAATGCTGTAAGAATGTATAAATATCTATCTAAGTATATTAAACTAAATCAATACATTGTGTAAAAAATATTATTCTGTTAGGTTATAACAGGAATTTGGAAATAAAATACAGTTTTAATGATAAACCATTTACAATTGAATTTTCAAAATTTCAAATGTGATAAACTAACAAATAATTATAGATTGCTCTATAAAAAATAATTATTTTTATCTTTCAGTTAGGAGAAAGCTAATTTATTATGTTTCAACAATAGAAATGAGTGTTAATAGCAAACGACAAAGTAGTAGAATGGTATTTAATGTAAAGATTTTAAGAAACAAAAAATATTAAATTAGTTTTTTCAGAAAAAATTAAAACAAGAAAAAACTAATAATACAAAATTAAAAGTTAAATTTGCAACTATTAATAAAATTTTCTGTACATACGGGAAAGATGCAAGAATAGTTAAAAAGTAACCTTATCTTTAACCTATTTGAGTATTTTCTGAGAAAGCCATTACAGAAGATGAAGCGGTGGCTACTTTTGATGTAGTTGTTTCAGATATTGAATATTAATAAAGGGACTTCCACAAACGATAAGTTTGATATGCTCTACTTTTAGTAAGCAATAAAGAGACAAAACTTTTGATTAAAAGGGAGCATATTTTTTTAGTAAAAGTATTTAAATTAATTTTTAAGAGGTTGTTGAATAAAAGAAATAACCATATAGAGTAAACATAGTAACAAAAGAAAAAAGCCCCCTTGTGTTATAATTTTAATTTAAGAGAAAACCACAACAAAACACAAGGGGGAAAAAGATGACTAAGAATATTAAAGCACAAAATAAGAAATTTTTAAAGCTGCTTTTTGTAATAAAAAAGGTTACTGAAGTTTTATCGAGGAAGATAAAGCAAAATAGAAGGGGACGACCGAGGAAATTTAATCTGTTTCAGATAATAGCTTGTTTGGTTTATAAAGTTAAAAAGGGGATAAAGAGTTTCAGAGAATTAGAATATCGAATAAATCAAGACACAGAGTTTAAGCAAGTAGTAGGTATAGAAGAAAGTCCGGACTATTCATATTTTGCAAAGTTGTCAAGAAAAATAGAAAAAGAATACATGCAAGATATAAAAGACATATTAATAGCTAAGATAGAACCTGATATGAGTATAGCGATAGTAGACTCTACGCCGCTGAGAAGTGCCAAAAATGATTCAGAAGCAAAAATAGGTATACATATTACAATAGGATTTTTCAGGGGATACAAATTACATCTTTTGTGTACAGGTAAAGAAGAAGTAATACCACTTTTCTGGATTTTAACAGGGGCAAATGAACATGACTCAAGACAAGAAGAGCTTTTGTATAGGGCATGGGGCTTTGGCTGTGAGATTGTATTAGCAGATGCGGGATACGATTGTAGCAGATGGTTTAATATAGCAAATGAGCTTAAAGTTAAATTTGTTGCTGGGATAAACAAAAGAAACATGAAAAATAAAAACAATGTTAGCAATAGTTTTAGAAGCAAGAACATAAGATTTTTAGAAACTGAAGAGGGTAAAAAGCTATACAAGCAGAGAACAAAGATTGAAAGACTATTTAGCAAATTAAAAGGTGAATATAATCTTGAGAATGTGAGGCTCAAGGGATTTAGAAATTATAAAAGGTATATTGATTGGATACTAATTACTTTTCTATTTGAGCAACTTCTTAGAAAGTTAGAAGGTAAGAAGTTTTCTTTCGCTTATGAATGGAATCAATAACTTTTGTTTATTTTATGTATTGTTGGTAATATTTTTTATTCAACAACCTATAATTTTTAATTTTAAAAATCGAGAAAATCGAAGAGATTTAAAGTTAATTAAAGAAATATGTATTTTTTGCTCAAAATTTAGCTAAAAATTGGCTAAAAAAAGGAAAAAACGGGATTGACAAAGAGAAAATATATAAGTTATGATTTACATAGAAATTCCAAGAAGAGATTTACAGAAGAAATAATTTAAGTATAGAATAGTCTTAAAAGAAAATAAAAGAATGAATATATAAAAAAACAAGTTGATTGAAAAAAATAAAAAGAAGATACTATTATATAAGGCACAAGATATAACAGACTGTGCTCAAGAAGGCTTATCAACAATTTGTTTGCAGTGTAGGGGAAATAGATGAGCTAAGAAATGTATGAGATGCAGATAGAGTTTTAAATAGGCAACGTATGATATTTGAAAAAACTTTAGAATAAAAAGATTAGAATTTTTTAAATCTAAGCTCTAACCTTTTATCAACCGGCTGAAAAAGGTTGAGATAAATATCAAAACAAAAAAGAGGAGGAACATTTTATGAAAAAAATTAAAAAGAATATTTGTTTTCTTTTAATTATATGCTCATTATCTATATTATTCAATGTAGTTAATACCGATACGGGTTATGGAGAAGTATACAACCAAACTAAAAATCAGAATAAAACAGAAAAGATTGACGTTTTTTCAATAACAGATATAGATACATTAGATAGTCAAAGGCTTAACATTGTCAAAGAGAAAATCCTATCTTTTGATACGGATGAATTTGTAGGTTTCATTAACAATTATATAAGACTTCATATGGACAATAAACAAAAAATAAAGGATGATTTAGAAAAAATAGGGGTATACATTGAATTTGCTAACAATGAACAAAACATATCTATCCAAAAAATAGAAGCTTATGAAATGGAGCATGAAATTGCCATAGCAAGAAGAGCAGGTTCACAACTTTATTATGTTAGTTATATGTTTAAATTTAATAAAAAAGAGACGTGCCCTGGCTCGTATGATGTTTTGGGTCTTTTTTGGGATAGTGACAGATTATCCTATGATAACTACAGTACATCTGAAACAAAATATGTGGATTTAAGAGATATCACCAACAAAAAGAAAGGCACATTGGTATTTAATGTGTTTGATAAAAATATAGAAGTTGGTAAATATTATTATGCAACTGTTGTTCTTGCTCCAAAAGTTGTTGATGGCAATTGGTATGAAGTTGGTGCCAAGTATACTCATACTTTTACAACTACACAGACAACAATTAGTTTATCTAACAAAATTGATTACGGAGGTAGCGGAGTAGTGAGTGGCTCAATTGGTTATACAGTAACAATAAATCAAATAGAGCAGATGTGGGAAAAAGCAGCTGACAATGCTTTTAAATACTAGTAAGGGGGTTATTCGTTAATTGAAAAAAACTTATTTGTGCAATATTTTAGTAATTATTTTTTTAGCATATTTAATTTTGAGTGTGATTATAGGAGGCTTTTTGTTTAGTAGAATAAACAAATTGGAAGTGTTTAAAGTCAATTATAATGCAAAAATTATTAATATATTTTTTGTCGAATATTCTCATAAACTCTCTGATGCAAGTGATATTCTGGAATATCTCATCAAAGATGAAAATATGGATTTTTCATATCTAAACGGAAGACTTGAGGCATATTTTTTAAATAATACATTGACGATGTTAATTGCAAAAGAGCCAAACATATTTGAAGATAAGGAAATAGGTAAAATAATTAACTCAAGATATGAATTAATTATCAAAATGGTTGATTTTCTAAAGAAAATTAAAACAAAAATAGTTGACCCTAAAAATAAAGAAAAAATTATTAATATTCAACCTGATATTGAAAAGACAATATTTTTATTAAATGCCTTAAACGAAGATTTGCAGTCATTCAAAAACTCAAAAACCAAAAAAGTGTATGAAGAATACGAAAAAGAACTCTTAGAATGTATAGCAAGAGTTGAGAAAAATATTTCTCAATAACTTTGATGCAGTCATAGAATTAAAGTTAAAAAATGATAATTAGGCTAAGAAGCTTTCTATCTTTCTGAATGAAGTTTTTTATAATATTTTTCAGGTTCTATGTCAAGAGTTGGGGTGGGTATTCTGAATGCCCACCTCTTTAGTTTTATCAAGAATACATTTAATGTTATATATACCTCTTATAGAAAAATGATTCTAAAAACTCAATACCACCTTAACCCACCTCCCCGGCGGGTTTTTAATTATTCTCTTTCTAACTCCTAACTATCACAACTGTATAAAATCCTTTTCCTAAACCTCTCAAAATTCCTATATCCATATGCATTCCTCTTTAATACTTTTATCTTGTTGTTAAAACCTTCTGTTACACTATTTGTATACGGAACATCAAAAGAATTAACTATCTCTGAAAACCAGAGTTAAGTCTTATATAATTGTGTAAAAAGGTGTTGAGCCATTCCCCACCCCTGGTTAGAATAGAAATAGAAACAAACCAAAAGATCTAACTGGAGGGATGAGAAATGGCTCAATATAATATTACCATAGATTCTGAGATTTTGCGTTACCTTTTTGTGCAAGGGACTAAGGATGAAAAGCTAGCTAAGTTGTTAGAATCTGTACTTAATCAAATTTTAGCAGCTCAGGCTACTGAACAAGTTAAAGCTGAACCTTATGAAAGGACAGAAGAAAGACAGGATTATCGTAATGGTTATTATTCAAGAAGCTTAATTACCAGAGTTGGAACTCTCACCTTAAAAGTACCAAGACTCCGCAATGGCAAGTTTACCACTGATCTTTTTAACCGTTACCAGAGAAGTGAGCAGGCCCTTTTGTTGGCATTAATGGAGATGGTGATCAATGGAGTATCTACCCGAAAAATCGAAGAAATCACTTATGAACTTTGTGGAACTGAATTTTCAAAATCCACAATTTCCGAGCTTTGCAAAAACCTCGATCCTATTATTACAGCGTGGAATTCAAGACCTTTAAGAGAAAATAGCTTTCCCTTTGTTATAGTTGATGCAATGGTGATAAGAGTAAGAGAAGAGGGACGTGTTCGTCAATGCAGCGTATTAATTGCTGTAGGCATAAATGAGGACGGCTATAGGGAAGTATTAGGCCTTATGATAAGACACAGTGAATCAGAAAACAGCTGGAGTGAATTCTTTTCATGGCTGAAGCACAGAGGGCTACATGGAGTTGATTTGGTAGTTTCCGATCATCACAGTGGACTTGTGCGAGCTATTTGTCGGCACTTTCAGGGAGCTACATGGCAAAGGTGCCAAACACATTTTATGAGAAATATCCTTGATAAGACTCCAAAAGTTTTACAAAAAGAATTACATGCCAAACTAAGAGCCATATTTTAAGCACCGGATTCCAAAACAGCGAGAATGCTATTAAATCAAATATTAGATGAATATAGAGATAAAGTTCCTAAAGAAATGAAGATATTAGAAGAAGGGTTTGAAGATGCAATAGCGGTTTTAGAACTTCCTGAGTCTTATCGAAGGAGACTTCGTACTACTAATATGTTAGAGCGTCTAAATGAAGAAATTCGTCGTCGTGAAAGAGTTGTAAGAATATTCCCAAGTCGAGAATCTGGCATTCGTCTAATAGGAGCATTGTTAATGGAACAAGATGAGAAAAGGGTTTCAGGGAGGAAGTATTTAGATATGGCTGAGTATTTCGAGTGGCAAAAGGAAATTTCAAAAAAATCGAAAGATAAAGTTATTTCAATAAAGTAACCTTAATCACCACCGTAAGTTTTTGATAACTGCTGAAGCCCCATGGTGTCAAGGATACGCAAAAGCCTGACGTTGTGTATCCTTGAGCCCATGGAACGGAAGTGGTACAATGAATTAAATGGTGGTGATAAAGAACGTTCATCTTCTAACAACTAACCAGGGGTATTTTACACAAAAATTTGGACTTGACCAGCATATTCTGAGCTCAAAATTTAATTGAAAATAGTCTAAAAAAAAACGGGATTGACAGTGTGAAGATATATAAGATAAAATTTGCTTAGAAATTCCAAGAAAAAGTTAACAGAAAAAATATTTTAAGAATAAAATACCGCAAATAAGAAAATAAAGAAACTGAGATATAAAAAACAAGTTAGATGAAGAAATGATAAGAAGATACTATTGTTTAAAGTAGCATAACAGATTGTGCTCAAAGAAACATGGCAACAATTTGTTTGGAGTATGGATAAAGAAATATCAATTACATAAATAAGAAGTGTAACAAGGACAGATAGGTTTAGAGGAACTGGCATATGATGTTTGAAAGAGTTTTAGAAAATGGAGATTGAAGTTAGGGAAATAAGCAACAGCCTTTCATCAGCCGGCTGAGAAGGGTTGTGATAAACATCAAAACAAGAAGTGAGATCAAGAAAATGGTAATTACTAAAAAAGTTACTACATATGTTACCATAAGTTTGATATTAACTATATTTTTGAGTTTTTTTGATTGTGTTAAAGTAAATGCATATTACTCCTCTGGCGGAGCTGTAAATTATGCAGATACATGGGCATTAAGCAGAAATCCTGATTAACCTAATTTTAGCAAATATTATATAAATTTTGTTTCTCAGGCATTACATGAAGGTGGACTTATCCCATTTGATAAACAACGAGGTTGGTATTGTGAAAAAGTACTTTGGTGGTGGAATTGGGGACAGGCTTGGAGTGTTGCCGATAGTCTAAGATATTGGTTGCTTAGTGCAAATAATGCTATGTATATTGGGAGATGGGATTATAGTTCTCAGTCAGACTTTAACTTTTCCCTAAAACCAGGAGATGTATTATTTTATGATTGGGATTCTGATGGAACATATGATCATTCTGCTATTGTAGTGGTTTATGCCAAAGACCCTGATTCTCGGATAAACGGTGTTTTGCAAGATCAACACACAACAGATAGAAAAATGGGCAATATGGCACTTAAAGCCATATAATCTTAATCCTCTGTCTACAATCATAATTGCTGTTAGACCACAATAAGATGGGGAGGTCAAATTTTATGAAAAAAAGAAAATTATTTGTATTAGGTTTATTGGTACTTATTACAATAGTTGCAACTATAATTGGTTATAATGCAGAAAGTATTCAGCAATTGAATAATGAGGAGGAAATAAAAGGAGTGGTGAAGAGTGCACTAAATATTTATAGTAAAAAAGTGTGTATCCATCAGAGTATACAAAATCACCAGATATTAAAATTCCTTCACAGCTTATAGACAGAAAGATAAATGAAGTTACCCAGGAATGTGAGAAATATTACAGTGCAAAGTCAGGGATTTTAGCAAATAAAATAAAGGTTTTTCAAACGGCTGTTTTAGGAGAAGCTTATTCACCCTCAGATATAAGGACTGTTGAATGGAAAATAAATGATATAAAATTTTTAGAAACAAGGATTGAAGGTGATACAGCAACAGTCATAGCAGATGTATATTGCGAAAACAAAATGGTTGCGTTGATTCCAATTGATAATAAAGTAAATGGAAGCATAAAGCCTGAAGAAATGACAATAGAATATCAGAAAAGGCTGTATGAAGAAACGCAAAAACTTCCCAAAAAATTGGTGACATATAATCCAAAAGGTGTAATAAGATATTATTTTAACTTATCAAAAGAAAACGGAAAATGGAAAATTACTTCAGAAAACTTCAGTTATCTACCAGGTTATGAGCCTTAATTTTATTTAAACTTCCATTTTGTTGTAGAAAAAGTTTCTATTTAATGTATGTTATAAGTTTGTGTTAAAATTCAGGCTTCCTTTGGTGATAAAAAGAAAAAAGAAATGATTAAAAAGTTTCTATTAATCTGGCTCTTTGTCAAAAGAGAGGTTGATATTTAGAATGCCTACCCCAACTTTTGACAAAGAGCCTATTTGTTATGGAGCCTATTTTTTTTAGCTGTTCAATATCTAATAAAAATTTAAGAAAATTGAAGAAATATAAAGAAATTTTAAAGAAAGCTTAGTTTTAGCTAAAAAATTAAAGAAATATAGTCTAAAAAAAAAAAAAAAAAAACGGGATTGACAGGTGAAGACATAAATAATAAAATATATGCAGAAATTTACAAGAATAAATCTACATTAAAGGTATAGAAAGTACAAAATATCTTTAATAAAGAAATCAGAGAAATAATCACACTAAAAATAATATTGGTGGAAAAATTGGATTCAGTGTTATTGTTGGCATCAACCTTTCATGGGTACCTATGAAGGGATGCGAATAGAAAAATTAGCATTCCTGTAATGAACGAAAATGAGTGAAAATGAAGAGAAAAGAGATTTGAAAAGATAAGGTACCTCCTGATAAAATTAATAAAGTAAGTTGTACAACTTACGAAAAAACACAACAAAGGAGGTACCCTCTTTGAAGTATACACAAAATGAAAAGATATTACAAGTCACAGAAAGAACTTTAGTTGTAGGAGTAGATATAGCAAAGGAAAGGCATGTTGGTAGAGCATTTGACTTCAGAGGAGTGGAGCTTGGTAAGAGAATAGAATTTGAGAATAGGAAAGAAGGTATGGAAAAATTTCTGGATTGGGCAAATAAGATAATGAAAGCAAATGGCAAGGAGAGTATGATAGTTGGGATAGAACCTACAGGGCATTACTGGCTGTGCTTTGAGCAGTACTTAAGAGAGAATGGCATAAAAGTGGTATTAGTGAATCCTTTTCACGTGAAGAGGAGCAAGGAGCTTGATGATAACACGCAAACTAAGAGTGATATAAAGGATCCGAAGACGATAGCAATGCTTGTGAAGGATGGAAGATACACAGAACCAAATATACCCGAGGGTATATATGCTGAGATGAGAGTAGCGATGAACATATATGAAAGGCTTCAAAAACAGCTGAATGTTTTAAAAAATCAAATAATCAATTGGCTTGATATATATTTTCCAGAGTTTTTAGGAGTATTTTCTGATTGGGAAGGCAAGACAGCAATAGCGACGCTGAGAGAAATGCCATTGCCTTGTGATGTAGTAGGGAAGGAAGTAGAAGGGATTATAGAGTACTGGCGTGACAAAGTAGATAAGCGAGCGATTAGTCGCAGGAGGGCGATGGATTTAACAGAAGCTGCCAAAAGAAGTATAGGTAAAAAAGAAGGTAGAAAGCTGGCAAGACAAGAGATAAAATATTTGCTTGAAGAATATGAGCTTTTAAACAAGCAAGTAGAAGAGATAGAAGCCGAGATGGCAGAGCTTTTGAAAGAGGTGCCGAATGGCGATAAGCTTCTTGAAATAAAAGGTGTTGGAGTGAAGACAGCAGTTGGATTTATTTCAGAGGTTGGAGATATAAAGAGGTATGAGGATTCGAAGCAGATACAGAAATTAGCGGGACTCAATATAGTTGAGAATAGTTCTGGCAAGTACAAGGGTCAGACGTGTATAAGTAAAAGAGGGCGAGGAAGGCTCAGAAGTAGCTTGTTCAAGGCCATGATTACAATAGTAGCAAAGAATGAAGAATTTAAGCAGCTGCACAGGTATTACACCACGCGAGAGAACAATCCCTTGAAGAAGAAGCAATCATTAATAGCACTGTGTTGTAAATTGATAAGGGTGTTTTATGCGATTTTGAAAAAAGGCGTAAAGTATGATGGGAACAAGATGTTGAGCGATATAAAGAGAGAGGCTTTAGCAAGGACAGCGTGAAGTGAAGCGAAGTGAGAAAAATTGCTTGAACATTCTTAGTTTAAAGCAGGAGAAATAGTTTGAGTGATTCACATCTTGAGGGGGTAAAGAAATTCTTAGCTTTGCGAGGAGATTAAGTCATGTCGAGTAGCAAAGCGCCCCTTTTAATAATAGTTCACATCTTAGAAAATGTATTGATGGTTAAGAAATGAAGGAGAAAGGATTAAATGATTTTTTATAGAAAGTAGATTGAAAAATGTGAGCGGGTGGTCAGAGTACATCCTCCATACGGGCGAAGACCCTGCATACGAGCATAACTGACGTCCACGCCATGGTAGATGGGACGAGGGAATTGAGGGCAAGTGAGAAAAGACCCTGAGAGACATGAGAGGGTAAACACCATGGTTGTTGTGGATAGATACCCGCCGTAATATGGTAGAGCAACAAGATAAATACAATAGAGAGGCTGAGTCTAAGCTGGGTATGGTAGAATAAAGCAATAATAACAATATCAAGAACAAAATTATTTGTTTAGATAGCGAATTTTAAAGAAATCGCGAGATATTTTGAGAAAATCAAAGGTATATTGAGAGAGTGGAATCTATATCAACTTATGGGCTCAAAATGACGCTGTAGATGTTGTGTCTGTCCAAGCAAGTGGTTGGTATGACTTGCGCTAAGTTTAATAAAGCTAATTTGTAGGGTTATAGCATTTATTGCTATAGCCCTACATTATCAAATGTTTGGGAGTGATTGTAATTTGATTAATGTGTTAAAATATGAATTGAAGAGGTTATTTAGTAGAAAGGAATTTTTTATTGTAATGGTAATTGCTTTTTTTTACATAAGTGTCGATTTTATTTATCATTCAGTAATGTTAATCAATTCACCTCTTTTTGAACTACCATCTGCATATCAGATGTGGTTGTTGTACAATAAAGTTCGTGGACAATGGGGGCAACTATTTGCTTATTTCTTAATTCCGTTATTTGCAACTATACCGTATTCAGATTCATATTTAGAGGATAAAAGGGCAGGAGTTATAAATTTTATTATTACGCGTTGTGATAAAAGAGTGTATCTTTTTTGTAAGGGAATAGTTGTCTTTTTCTCTGGTTTTATTGTAGTTTTTGTACCTTTGCTTTTTGATGAATTATTATGCTTTTGTCTATTGCCAGTTTATTCTCCATCGGAAAACGTATTTAACCATCCAACATATAATGCTTATCAATTTTTAAGTACAGTACAACTTTCAAAATTACATTCGATAAATCCTTATTTACATAATTTATTTTATATGCTTTTAAATGGCGTTTGCGCTGGTATCATTGCTTTGGTTTCATATTCTATATCCTTCTTTAGAAAAATGAACAGATATTTGGTGGTTATTTTAGCTTTTTTATTCTATCTGCTGGAAAATTTTATTGGAAAATTAATTAGTTCGTCAACTACATTTTCAATAGCTGATTATTTAATTATTCTTCCATTTTCTTCTGAAATTACAAATTACCAATATTTCCTAATCTTTATGATTATGTTGTTCTTTATAAGTCTTATTATTATAAACTTTAAATGTAGTAAGGATGAAGTATAATGAAATTTAGGCGAATTTTCTATTTAAACTTAGCAAGAAAATTTATAGCTTATTTTGCAACTTTATTTGTGGAATTAGTACTTTCGATTTCTTTGTTTAAATTTTTGAATAAGAATAAAGCATGGACGATTGATTTAATTCTAAGTCAAATATTTAAAGCAAACGTAATTACGTTTTTTTATGTACCCATATATCTTCTTTTGGTCAGTTCGCAAATACATATGGATAATTGCCTGATTATTCTGAAATATACTTATGTTGAGGATTGGTGGAAGGAAAAAATAAAAATTTTACTAAAAGATACCTTAATCTATTTATTATCTATATACACTATACCTTTGATAGTAACTGTTATGTTGAGTTCAAAGTATTTAAAAGCTTTAAGCTACAAGGAGTTTATATTCATTTTAGAGTTTCTATTTATTGTGCTTCTTTTGTTAGTTGTATATGGAACAGTATATCTTATTGTATTGGCTATTATTAAAAGAGCTATTACGGCGTATATAGTTGGCATATTAGTGCCTTTCATAGATTTTGTCTTTATATATATATTTAAAACAGTGAATTTTTCTGGTATTACCTTAGGTATGTTAATAAATTTTCTGATGAGCTATAGTTTATCGCTAAAAAAGCATCTTTTTTTATTTGGAATATACCTTAGTTATTTTTTGCTGCTTTTTACCTTCTTGAACATTATTATGACAAATACATTGAAAAAAATAGATATTTACAGAGGTGATAAGAAATCAGAAAACTGATAAATAGTATTGTCAGTTCCTTAGTTATCTCTTTGTTAATTGATTTATATTGGCTGATGTCTTTGAAATTTTATAGTAATACTTCTGTTGAGATTTTTTTGATTTTGAGTTTCAATTATTTACCTTTTCCGGGTAAAGTAACTTCTTTTATATATCCTTTAATATATGCTTTGCCCAGATTATATCTTATGGCTACCTTAGGAAATGTTTTTTCTCATGATTTTAAAAGATGTGCAGTTTACATTTTTACAAGAAAAGATAGTAGGCTTTCATGGTATTTTAGTAAGCTTTATTTTATATCTTTACACATTTTATCTTTTCTGATTACATTTGTAATAACCACAACACTATTTGCCTTGGCAAATAAATTTAGGGTGGACTCTTTTATAAAAGGTCTATTGTGTTGTGCAATAATAGTTCTGCTAAATTTTATTTCTATAATGTTGTTTACTATAGTTGCAAATATATTATCATTATATATAAGTTCAAGAATATCCTTTTTGTTTACTATAACAGTTTGGCTAATATTTTTTGTTCCATCTTTTATATCTTTAAGTGATTTCAATTATCTTTTAATAAAATTCAGTCCTGTTCTACAAGCTGTTTTAAGTTGGCATAGTGATAGATTTATTGTAGATATAACTGGAATTTATGGAATAGATAGCATAAATGGTTTTAGCATATGGTGGTCAATGTTTATACTTGCTATTTATTTTTCGATTGTAGTGATAATAGGAATAAAAGTAGTTAAAAATATTGAAATATTCGAGAGAGATTGACAGGAAAGAGGTGATTTTAAATATGAAAGCAATAGAAATTAGAAATTTAACAAAGATAATCAAAGGAAAAGTTATTTTAGATAATGTTAATCTTGAACTTGAAGAGGGAAAGATTTATGGATTTTATGGTAGGAATGGTTCTGGCAAAACTATGTTATTTAGAGCTATATGTGGATTAATAAAACCAACATTTGGAGAAGTTATTGTTTTTGGAAAGAGGATAGGGAGAGATATTTCTTTTCCTGAGAGTGTAGGGGTAATTATAGAAAATGTTGACTTGTGGGATAATTTAACAGGTTTTCAAAATCTCAAATTATTGGCTTCTATAAAAAATGTAATTACTGATGATGAGATCAAGAGTGCAATAAAAAGGGTTGGGCTTGATCCAGAAGATAGAAGACCGTATAAGAAATATTCGCTTGGTATGAAACAAAGATTGAAAATTGCACAAGCTATAATGGAAAAACCTAAATTGATTGTTCTTGACGAGCCAACAAATTCTCTTGATGAAGATGGTGTTAAACTTGTAAGACAAATTTTATTGGAGGAAAAGGGGAAAGGAGCAACAATTTTATTAGCAAGTCATATAAAGGAAGATATAAATTTGCTATGTGATTATAAGTTCAGGGTAGATTCAGGGAAAGTTTACTATTCGGAGGATGAAAACAAAGATGAATAAAAAGTGGTTTGTGGTGATATTTATTATTTTAGCCTTAGATATAGTTGTAAGTTTTTTAGTAAAAAAATCATTTATTAATATTGAGACACAAACTATCAGTGAAAATATAAAAGACCAATGCGTTTTTTTAAATGGTGGTAGTTTTAAGGGATGGAATAATGAAAAATTTTCGTTAGAAAAGATTATTAAAGATTCTGATGTAATTGTAAAGGGTACTGCACTGAGCGATAGAATTTATGTAAAAGGTTCAGTACTGACAGCTTTCAATGTTATCAAGACTTACAAAGGGGATATAAAAAATTCAAAAATTTACATATTTGAGCCAAGTTATTTTAATTTAGGTAAATACAACAATTATTTTGCATACTATGGCTATAATCTTATGAAACCAGGCCACAAATATATTCTTTTTTTGAAGAAATGGAAGTATACAAATTTTGTTAGATATAATCCATATTATAGAGGCAAAGAGATTTATATCTTTACTCATAATTCTGCTATTGATAAATTTGAAATTAATAAATCAAATATTACAAAAGTGATTAACTTTGAAGATGATATTATTAGATATGGTCAAGTGAAAGATTATGAGGTTTTTGTATATAACAAAAATGAATTAACTGAATACTATCAGCTAAAAGACAAACGGTATAATGTCAAGGGGGTTTTTTAAAAAATTTTTTTAGATAATTAGGGCAAAAAAGACAATAAAATACCGAGCCGCTCAGCATGGAAAAATTTAACTGGCAGCTTGTTTGGGAAAGATTATTAAATTAAAAAATTGGGACTAACTAAGTATTGTAAACATCACCTCTTTCTTGATATATTTGACCTTTGCTGAGCATGGCAAAGATCAAAGGAATTAAGCGTCTTGCGGTTAGGACGAGGGCACGTTTATGCTGATGCTTGGTAACCTCTGAGAACTTCTTGTTGTAGAAGGCTTTGTAGCGTACTGTGTGCACCCTTACACAGTTAGCAGCTTCAACAAGATAGTATCTCAGGTATTGGTTACCACACTTAGCTAATGAGACATCTTGGGCATTGAAGTTGCCTGATTGGTACTGAGTCCAAACAAGGCCAGAATACTTTGCCAAAGCAGCTTCATTTTTGAAGCGCTTGATATCACCGATTTCAGCGATGATGCCGGCTGCAAGAACATCTCCTATGCCAGGGACGGTTGTTAATGTTTGAGAGAAAGCTTTAAGAAGTTTTGAGATTTCTTTGTCGAGTTTTTTAAGTTGTTCTTGCATAAATCTAATGTTTTCAAGGGTCATAGACAAAGCTAAGTCATTTGCCTCAGCCAACAGAGGATGTAATCTGTATGAACGCTTGAGCCTCGGTTTTAAGTATTTCAGCGATTTTATTGACATCTGAGAGTCTATTGTTGCCGTTATCGGATACGAATTTAATTAAGTCTTCTAAAGGCATAGAAGCGATATCATCAGGTGTAAAGTTTTCGATGATAGCACAAGAAGCTTTACCGAAGATATCTGAAAATGGACAGTCTTGAGAATAAGTAGAGAATTTAAGGTATATGAGATTGAGAGCTCTGTTTTTTTCGCGAGTTAGATTGTGAACAAGATGATAGCGCATTCTGGTAAGGCGTTGTAGTGCAGCATATTTAAAATCAGGCAAAGGTGTTGGGTTGAGTTTGCTGAACCTGACACATTCAGCGATGATAATTGCATCGATGCTATCTGTTTTAGGCAAGAAAGTGTAGATTTTTTTGAAGCCTTTGACTATGCTTGGGTTGAGAACATAAAAAGTTGGTTTATATGGCAGCAGTTCAGATGAAGAAGCAAGATACAAGTGCAGATGCCAAGCGTAATGTGAAGTTGCTTCCATGCCAAACTTAATACAGGATAGATTATACTGGCTGAGGCAGTCAATAACTCTTTTGATTAATTCGTTAGCGCCTTCTTGATCATTAGGCAAGGAAAAAGGTTTTTTAATCAAGTGATTACCGGCATCATCGATGAAGAAGATAGAATTTGACTGACTACTGATATCAATGCCCACGATTAAAGTATTTGGCAATTTGAAGACCTCCTTTTTGCAAGTAGTGGTAAGAAAAAGTGTTAAGCCCTTTATCCTTGGGGATTACATGTAATGCAGCCTCGCCGATATTAGAGCTACGGAGCAGTTTACAGGGTGCACACATCTGATATGCTCAAATCAGATGTGGTAACCTGACCGTGCACAGCAAACGAGTAAACATTACTCATGTAATCCTTTGGGGTTCAGTCTTTCGCAAGCTGTGGCGTGCAGATGTCAAAGCACGTCCAGCAGGAGGTGTTCAAAATATATCCAAATAAACTAAATCAGGCTTAAACTTTTTCTGATTTTAGTTTACCAAAGATAAAGGGCAAATTTAAACTGTAGCAGTCAATTTTAATATTCAATTTTTGAGAAATGAGTGTTTTAAGAAAGGTGCATTATCAAAATGAATTTCCAGTAATCAATTGGTACTGATAATTAAATGTACCAATTGAGATATGAAGTTTTAAGTGATTTGATAATCATATTATACGAGCATTCCTGTAATGAACGAAAATGAGTGAAAATGAAGAGAAAAGAGATTTGAAAAGATAAGGTACCTCCTGATAAAATTAATAAAGTAAGTTGTACAACTTACGAAAAAACACAACAAAGGAGGTACCCTCTTTGAAGTATACACAAAATGAAAAGATATTACAAGTCACAGAAAGAACTTTAGTTGTAGGAGTAGATATAGCAAAGGAAAGGCATGTTGGTAGAGCATTTGACTTCAGAGGAGTGGAGCTTGGTAAGAGAATAGAATTTGAGAATAGGAAAGAAGGTATGGAAAAATTTCTGGATTGGGCAAATAAGATAATGAAAGCAAATGGCAAGGAGAGTATGATAGTTGGGATAGAACCTACAGGGCATTACTGGCTGTGCTTTGAGCAGTACTTAAGAGAGAATGGCATAAAAGTGGTATTAGTGAATCCTTTTCACGTGAAGAGGAGCAAGGAGCTTGATGATAACACGCAAACTAAGAGTGATATAAAGGATCCGAAGACGATAGCAATGCTTGTGAAGGATGGAAGATACACAGAACCAAATATACCCGAGGGTATATATGCTGAGATGAGAGTAGCGATGAACATATATGAAAGGCTTCAAAAACAGCTGAATGTTTTAAAAAATCAAATAATCAATTGGCTTGATATATATTTTCCAGAGTTTTTAGGAGTATTTTCTGATTGGGAAGGCAAGACAGCAATAGCGACGCTGAGAGAAATGCCATTGCCTTGTGATGTAGTAGGGAAGGAAGTAGAAGGGATTATAGAGTACTGGCGTGACAAAGTAGATAAGCGAGCGATTAGTCGCAGGAGGGCGATGGATTTAACAGAAGCTGCCAAAAGAAGTATAGGTAAAAAAGAAGGTAGAAAGCTGGCAAGACAAGAGATAAAATATTTGCTTGAAGAATATGAGCTTTTAAACAAGCAAGTAGAAGAGATAGAAGCCGAGATGGCAGAGCTTTTGAAAGAGGTGCCGAATGGCGATAAGCTTCTTGAAATAAAAGGTGTTGGAGTGAAGACAGCAGTTGGATTTATTTCAGAGGTTGGAGATATAAAGAGGTATGAGGATTCGAAGCAGATACAGAAATTAGCGGGACTCAATATAGTTGAGAATAGTTCTGGCAAGTACAAGGGTCAGACGTGTATAAGTAAAAGAGGGCGAGGAAGGCTCAGAAGTAGCTTGTTCAAGGCCATGATTACAATAGTAGCAAAGAATGAAGAATTTAAGCAGCTGCACAGGTATTACACCACGCGAGAGAACAATCCCTTGAAGAAGAAGCAATCATTAATAGCACTGTGTTGTAAATTGATAAGGGTGTTTTATGCGATTTTGAAAAAAGGCGTAAAGTATGATGGGAACAAGATGTTGAGCGATATAAAGAGAGAGGCTTTAGCAAGGACAGCGTGAAGTGAAGCGAAGTGAGAAAAATTGCTTGAACATTCTTAGTTTAAAGCAGGAGAAATAGTTTGAGTGATTCACATCTTGAGGGGGTAAAGAAATTCTTAGCTTTGCGAGGAGATTAAGTCATGTCGAGTAGCAAAGCGCCCCTTTTAATAATAGTTCACATCTTAGAAAATGTATTGATGGTTAAGAAATGAAGGAGAAAGGATTAAATGATTTTTTATAGAAAGTAGATTGAAAAATGTGAGCGGGTGGTCAGAGTACATCCTCCATACGGGCGAAGACCCTGCATACGAGCATAACTGACGTCCACGCCATGGTAGATGGGACGAGGGAATTGAGGGCAAGTGAGAAAAGACCCTGAGAGACATGAGAGGGTAAACACCATGGTTGTTGTGGATAGATACCCGCCGTAATATGGTAGAGCAACAAGATAAATACAAGAGAGAGGCTGAGTCTAAGCTAGGTATGGTAGAATAAAGCAATAATAACAATATCAAGAACAAAATTATTTGTTTCGATAGCGAATTTTAAAGAAATCGCGAGATATTTTGAGAAAATCAAAGGTATATTGAGAGAGAAGGTGTTGAATTGGATTTCTCAAAATTGATCGGTGCTTGGTGAAGACATATTTACCGCCTATTTCTTACAAAGCAAAGAATAAAAGGTATCAGCTTTTTTAAATATATCCTCTCTCTCAATGTATCTTTGATTTTCTCAAAATATCTCGCGATTTCTTTAAATTTCGCTATCTAAACAAATAATTTTGTTCTTGATATTGTTATTATTGTTTTATTTCACCATGTCCGGCTTAGACTCAGCCTCTATATTGTATTTATATTGTTATTCTACCATATTGCGGCGGGTTTCTAGCCACTAAAACCATGGTGTTTACCCTCTCATGTCTCTCAGGGTCTTTTCTCACTTGCCCTCAATTCCCTCGTCCCATCTACCATGGCATGGACGTCAGTTATGCTCATATGCAGGGTCTTCGTCCTTATGGAGAATGTTACTTTGACCACCCGCTCCCATTTTTCATTCTACCTATAAAAAATCATTTAATCTTTTCTCTTTATTTCTTAACCATCAATCCATTTCCTAAGATGTAAACAAAGGGAGTTAAAATAAAATTGTGTCTACTGTATAATTAGTATTGAAATAATCACCAAAGGGAGTTCACGATTATGGAGAAAAATGAAATTTTTGAGACCGCTAAAAATATGGCTATCGAACAAGTGCTAAATATGTATTGCTTCCTGTGATGATCCTACTCGCCCAGCTCTAAAACAGCTAAAAGTAAAACTTGCTCGATTACTTTATGTTATCAGAAAGAACTGTTTACCTTGCTAAAAACGAAAACGATAAAGGCAATGGCTTCTATGAGAGAAAACTTGCAACACCTGCCTTGTGTCTTGAAATTTCTGTTCCTCGTACACGCCCTTAGAATTTCCGACCTTCTATCCTCTTCTTTCCGCTACAAAAGAGTTGATGGTTCATACACTGACCTTCTGATGTCACAAGTACATCAATGGTTATTCTTGAGCGTTCCCTTGTCCAGACTTTGAAAGCTTTGAATTTTCCGTATTCCGAAAATGACTCACTAAAAAATCAAAGAAGGTTCTCAAAAATGAGCTTCAGTTATTCAAACAAAGAGAACTACCAACAAGTGCTTTTGCTTCTTTTCACCGATGGTTATTCAAAAGTGAAGTTAAGGATAACTCTAAGGTTAAACAAGCTGCTTGTTATGTTGTCCTTGGTATCGACTTAGAAGGTAAAAAAGATATTTTCGGTGTCTACACTTTCTTCGGCAAAGAAAACGAGGCTGATTGGGTGAAAGTTTTTGACGACTGAATTACGAGTAAGATAAATTGATTTTTTATTATAAACTTAAGAAAATTTAAGAAAATTTGAGTTATTTAAAGAAAAGTATATTCTGAACTCAAAATTTAATTGAAAATTGGTTAAAAAAAAAACGGGATTGACAGAGAGAAAATGTATAAGATAAAATTTGTATAGAAATTCCAAAGAGAAATTTGTTGGAAAAGTAATTTAAATATAAGTTGCCATAGATAGGTAAGAAGTGTAAAACAACATGAAATTATATATACTAAAAGATAAAATAGAAATAAAGTGAAAAACAGGTAATTTGTACTAATTCCAGATAGGTTTTATATTCTACTTCCCAAAATAATAAAATATAATGATTATTTTGAGTTGGTTTACAATAATTCAAAAAAGATCACTACAAGTAAGTATATCATAGAAAATATGGACAAAAATTTATGCGTTAAGAATATGAAAACATGCTTAGATTTCTACATTGATAGTAATGGCAAAATATTGCCATTGAATGAGAAGAAGGTCTTTTTTAGAAACGATAGGGAGGTAATAGTCTGGGGAGAGGTTGAAGGTGTTATATATAATTGTTCTTTATATCTTGAAATTCGATTTGACGAAAAAATTATACTTGTGGACATTCTGGAATTTACCTTGTTCTTAAATTGAAAATAATTATCATCGAACTTTTCATACAGCATTCTTACAAATTTTTTTGTAAAAGAAGGTTATTATTCTGTGAAATTAAAATCATTAACAGGTAAAAAACTAAGTGAACTGAAGTTTTATTTTAAAAGCCAAAATAGGAGTGAAAATATAGATGTTACTCACTATATAAAGTTTGGAGATTATTTTTTTAGAAACTCTTATAATGTCTAATTAAGTCACAATATACACAATAATATAGAGTTGAGAGGTGGACAAAATGTCAATCATAAATTCTGTAAAAAATTTTGTAGATAGAGCCTCTTACGCTCTAAAACAGGGAATAAAAGAAGAAGTAAATTCTTGGACAGGTGGTGTTGACAACTGGATATCTCATGGAGCGTCTGGGGCATGGGGTGCAGCAAAAGCAGCAGTTGCTGCATATAAGGCAGAGACGACAGGAGTTCGTTTTGCAGCAGAAAAAACAGCAACTGCAATTGCTACAAAAGTTGCTGAAAAAGCTATTGCGAAAGGCATAGCTGAGTTTATTGGTGGACCTATAGCATGGGCTCCAGATATATATCATACTATTCATGGAACTGTTGTTGGGTGGAAAGTTTATGGCAAATAAATTTTTTGGAAAGGAATGTAATAAAGAATGATTAGAATAAAGAATGGAGCATGGTTTTTTACCGCATTTGTGCTACTGATTGCTATAGTATGGAAATATATCAAGGGTAGAAAATTAAACAAAGATTTAATAGGATATTATATACCAGCCTTTTTACTCTTTTTAATTTTAGGGATATTAGATTTATTTAGCTTAAATAAAAATACTTTTAATATTATTGCAATATGTTTATTTGTTTTGTATTTAATGTATTTAATTGCAATGGTGTTACAAAAACACAAAAGGTAAGGTTAAAAAAACAACATTTAAAATAAAATTAAAAAATAAAGACAAAAGGGGCTTTTCACAAAAATTTTGAAGAGCCCCTTTTTATTTTACCTGCAAATCCCCTTCAATCAATATAGACAAAATCTGGTCAATCTCAGCAAAAGCAAGAGCAATACAGGAATCAGCAGCTCCATAGTAAAGATAGATTTGGTTGTCTTCAACAATTGCTCCACAGGTGAATACCACATTGTTGACATCTCCAATTCGTTCATATACTTCCTGAGGTGATAGTAACCACTCAGGACATCTTTTCTTGACTTTTGCTGGATTTTCTAAATCCAAAAGCGCAGCACCAAGTCTGTAGATTGGTCCTGATGGCATCATTTTAACACCGTGATAGATTATGAGCCAGCCCTCTTGAGTTTTTATTGGTACAGCTCCTGCACCGACTTTAAAGCCGTCCCACCACGGGCCTCCTTTTTCAACAAGCACAACCTCATGGTTTCCCCAGTGAATTAAGTCTGACGAATATGCAATCCAGATGTGTTCAATATCACCTGCAACAGGTCGGTGCAGCATTGCATATTTTCCGTTTATCTTTTCAGGGAACAAAACCGCATCTTTGTTATTTGGAGGGCAAATCAGTCCCAGCCTTTCAACCTTTTTGAAGTTTCTAGTTCGTGCAAGAGCAACAGCAGGACCATAACGGGAATATGCAGTATAGGTTATATAGTAATAATCATCTTCAGGAATATAGGTTATTCGTGGGTCTTCGCAGCCGAACTCTTCGTAGATGAACACTGTTGGTTGAGGATATATGAGGGGTGACTTTTCAATCTTCCAGTTGGTCTTTCCATCACTGCTTCGAGCAACAGTTAAGTGTGATTTTCCTTGTCTGTCTTCAACTCTCAAAAGTAATAAGTACTCGTTTTTATATTTTATTGCACCAGCGTTAAACACTGCGTTTGCTGAATATGGTATATCATATACTGTGATTATTGGATTTCCACTGTAGCGCGTGAATATATCCTTTTTTGCAAAGACCTTCTTCATGTAAAATCCCCCCACAATGATTTATCTATACAATGAAATATACCACATTTTCTGTTGAATCATTACAAAAAAATTATTAAAATATTTTTAAAAAACTGTCAAGCACAAAGAAAAACAAAAATTTAGCGGGGTGATTTTTGAAAATGAAGTCATATAGAAAAGAACTCTGGTTTGAAATTCCAACAAGAAGGGCTTTTGTGAACATCACAGATACACTACAAAAGTGTGTGGACGAAAGTGGTATAAAAGAAGGACTTTTACTTTGCAATGCCATGCACATAACTGCAAGCGTGTTTGTGAACGACGACGAACCAGGGCTTCACAAAGATTTTGAAATCTGGCTTGAAAAACTTGCCCCTGAAAAGCCATACTCTCAATACTATCACAATGTTGGTGAGGACAATGCTGATGCACACCTAAAAAGGACAATCATGGGCAGGGAAGTTGTTGTTGCAATTACAAATGGTAAGCTTGATTTGGGTCCATGGGAGCAAATCTTCTATGGCGAGTTTGACGGTAAGAGAAAGAAAAGAGTGCTAGTTAAGATTATTGGCGAGTAATGCTGTAATTACTAATCTTGAGCAATGAATTTTTGATAACTAATTTGCAAGCAGAGGAGTGAAATTGAATGAGCTTATCCGCAAAAGTGACAGGGATTTTGTTGTTTATACTTACAATTGTTGACCCGATTTTATTACTGTTTTCATACTATGTCTTTGCAGGGTTAGGTGATTATCCAATTGTAAATATTCTTTTAGGGTATCTTATTGCGTTAGGACTAATTGGTATTCCAGCACTTTTTATAGGGAGATGGAATGCAAAGAGAGTAGAAGATGGCTCTGGATACAACTTACCATTTTTTTTAGCATGTGTTGTTTTTGTGGGAAACATACTTGCAGCAACTTTAGTGGGGATAGTTTCTTCAAAGATAAAACCAATGCCAGAGGGGGCATTTGCATTAAGATTTAGTGGAGCAATTGCTGTAAATATGGATATAGTTGCTCTTTTACTTTTTATTTATTCTAAAGTATTGTCTAAAAAGGAATTTGCAAAGAATATGGAAAAGACAAAGATTTCTATTTCTACAAAGCTGACAGTTGGAGTTTTATCTCTTACTCTCTGGATTGGTCCTTTATTGTTGAAATATATTACACTTAGAGTAAATCTTAATAACATTACAAAAATAAATCTTGCTTTAATAAGTATTTCTATTAACATAGTTATTGCATTTGTTTTATGGGTAATAAATAAGAGTGTTTTATTGCCAGTTCCTGTACTTTCCAGATTGTTTTCAAGAGTATCGGAGGGTTATTTAATTACTGAAGAAATTAAATATTCTAATGATGAATTTGGCATCATTACCTACAAATTAATTGAGACTGTGAAATCAATAAAAAAACTTATAATCAGTGTAAAAAATGCAGTGGATAATTCTATAGAAACATTCGAAGTAGCTCAAAAGCTATTTAGTAGATTAGAGAAGGATTCTTCGGAAAATGCGAAAATAATTGAAAAACAACAATCTGATATACAAAGAGTAGCAGCTTCGGTTGAGGAAATTAATGCTAGCATTGAGCAATTAGCTGCTCAAGCTCAGGACCTCAATAGTTTGGCGTCCACAGTACTTTCAACTTCTAAAAACTTAGTGGATAAATCAGAGTTAGGACAAACAGCGGTTGAAATCATCTTAAAAACAAGCGAGAATCTTGTAGAAAGGTATGGTCAGTTGAGAGAAGGGGTAAAGCAATTAGCTCAAGCAACTCAGAACATCAGTGAGGTGGTTAAGTTTGTAAGACAAATTGCTGAAGAGACAAATTTGTTAGCCTTGAATGCTTCGATTGAGGCTGCTAAGGCAGGAGAAAGCGGGAAAGGTTTTTCAGTTGTTGCTTATGAAATAAGGAAATTAGCTGAACAGACGAAAAATTCAACTGCTAATATAAGTAGAACAATTTCAACTGTGAATTTATATTCAAAACAATTTGAAGACCAGATAGAAGTTCTTTACCATGAAGTAGAAGAGAGTAAGAAAAAATATACTGAACTTTTAGGAATTTTTATCGATATGATTGAGAAAATAAGGAATTTAAATTCACTTGTTGATAGTCTGCTTGCTCATTCTGAAGAAGAAGCAGCTTCTGCTGAAGGAATGACTTCGGCAGCAACAGAAATAGCTGAAAGTATATCAGAAATAAATGAGTTTTCACAAAAAAATAGTATCTTCTACAGAGCACAATCTTGATCAAGCAAGAGAATTATCAAAGCAGCTTTATATTTTATCAACTTCAATGAATGAAATTCGAAAAATGATAGGAAAGTTTAAATATGAGTAATTATTTTTATTGACAATACCAATTTGTTTTGTTAATATAATTGAGGCAAATTTAAAAATTGAATAACAAGAGGATGATAAGGTTATCCTTATCAAGAGAGGTGGAGGGAAAAAGGCCCGATGAAGCCCGGCAACCGGCAAAGAAGTTTTTCTTTGCAATGGTGCCAACTCCGTCAGAAAGCTTAAAAAGTTTATATGTTTTAAGCTTTCTGAGAGATGAGGATAAAACTTTTTGCAAGAAAGTTTTGCCTCTTCTTTTCAGAAGGGGCTTTAAATTTTATATAAAGTTTTATTTTTACATTAGTTTCTATTTTACTTAAAAGGAGGTACAAAGAGCAGATGAGAAAGCTATTTACATCAGAGTCTGTAACAGAGGGTCATCCGGACAAGATTTGTGACCAGATTTCAGATGCTGTTTTAGATGCTATTTTAGAAAAGGACCCGTACGCAAGAGTTGCATGTGAGGTTGCGGTGACAACAGGTCTTGTTCTTGTGATGGGTGAGATAACAACAAAATGTTATGTGGACATACCAAAGATAGCAAGAGATACAATAAGAGAGATTGGGTATACACGTGCAAAGTATGGGTTTGATGCTGACACATGTGCGGTTATAACATCAATTGATGAACAGTCACCTGACATTGCGATGGGTGTTGACAAGGCATTAGAGGCAAAGCTTGGTGAGATGACAGATGATGAGATAGAGGCAATTGGTGCAGGCGACCAAGGAATGATGTTCGGGTTTGCATGTGATGAAACGCCAGTTTTGATGCCAATGCCAATCTATCTTGCTCACAAGCTTGCAAGAAGGCTTGCATATGTTAGAAAAGAAGGTATTTTGCCGTATTTGCGACCTGATGGTAAAACACAGGTAACAGTTGAGTATGAAGATGACAGACCTGTAAAAGTTGATACAATTGTTGTTTCAACTCAGCACAGTCCAGAGGTTACACATGCCCAGATTGAAGCAGATGTGATTGAGCATGTTATAAAACCAATAATACCTGAAGGTATGCTTGACAACAAGACAAAGATATATATAAACCCGACAGGAAGATTTGTAATTGGTGGGCCACAAGGCGACTCAGGCCTTACAGGAAGAAAGATTATTGTTGACACCTACGGTGGGTATGCGCGCCATGGCGGTGGGGCATTTTCTGGAAAAGACCCGACAAAGGTTGACAGGTCTGCAACATATGCAGCAAGGTATGTTGCTAAGAATATAGTTGCAGCAGGACTTGCTAAAAAGTGCGAGGTTCAACTTTCATATGCAATAGGTGTTGCAAGACCACTTTCAATCAGGGTTGATACATTTGGAACTGGAAAGATTGATGATGAGAAAATTGCCGAGATTGTAAAGAGAGTATTTGACCTAAGACCAGCTGCTATAATAAGAGACTTGGATTTAAGAAGACCGATTTACAAGAAGGTTGCTGCATATGGTCACTTTGGCAGAGAAGATTTGGACTTGCCATGGGAGAGAACTGATAAAGTTGATATTATTCTCAAGGAGGCTCAAAATCTCTAAACGAATAGCTTTTGTTCTAAGTTCGAATGACTTTTAATAATGTTTAATAGAGCATCTTTTTTAAAAGGATTATCAGGCTATTATGAATAAGAAGACTGAAGACGCAAGTCTTTCTCAGTATGTTTGGATAGTAGTAAAGTCACTATTTTTGATTTGCTTTTTAATTCTTATAATATCTCTTTTTGTGATGTATTTTTCAATGCCGGATAAAATTGCACAGTATCTTACTATATTTTCAATGTTTGTAGGAATAGCATTGTGTGGATATGAGACTGCTGAAATTAGCCCTACCAGAAAAAAAATAGCTGCATTTGTGGTTTCGCTTTTTGTTTCGATTATTTTGGTTGTGGTATCCATTGTTTTAAAAAGAAGTGTTAACATTTCAAAGTACCAATTATATTTAATAATCTTTGGTCCAATTTTGGGCTTTGTGATGGGCGCTTTGAATGCAGGGAAGAGCAGAAAACCACGACCAAAAAGAAGGTAGAAAAACGCAGATATAAGCTATCCGTATCCCCTTTTGCAGTTAACATAAGCAAAAGGGGATTTATTTTTGCCTTTACATCCAATTATGGTGTATAATTAACTCAAGGAAGAAATTAAACTTTTTGGGGGAAGACTTTATGAGGGAAAAAATTGCATATCTTATAAGCAGCATTTTTACAGTTCCAATGGTTGCACTGATTGTATTTACAATTATGTGGTTTGATGACAAGATGGCAAATTATGATGGAAATTTTAGCTATTATCTGAATTCGATTATCTTTTTCACAATCATACCCCTTTTAGCATATATTGTTGCAAGAATGGTCCCAAAGTTTAAAGCAGGTGGAAGAGAAAAAGAACGAAAACTTGCTTTTATCTTTGGGATAGTTGGATATATCTTAGGGAATTTGAGTTTGCTGACTATAGAAAAGCCTACAAAAGCTATGATAGGGCTTTACTTGTCATATCTCATATCAAGTTTAATCTTGGCCTTTATTAATAAGGTTTTAAAATTTAAAGCAAGTGGCCACGCTTGTGGTATAACAGGTCCAATTGTTGCAATCAACTTTATTGCTGGGCTAAAAATGTTATTTTTAGCTTTACTTATTCCGCTTGTTATGTGGTCAAGACTTATACTCAAAAGGCATGATATTAAACAGCTTATAGTTGGTGCTGCAACATCATTCTTTGTAACTTTGATAGTGATGATATGGATATTTTGACAATTAACATATTTTTAGACTACTTTTTTAAATTGAGGGGGCTTTTTTTGAGGGATGATTTTTCAAAAAAAACGATGGGTGCTAAAAGAGTGTGAGAATTTTGATGATTTTGACATCCAAATAGATGGTAGAAAAATAAGACCGCAAATAATCAAGGTTTTAAAAAACAGGGGAATTGTTCAAAAGGATGATATTGAAAAGTTTTTAGATCCAGCAATCAAAAATCTTCACAATCCCTTTTTACTCAATGATATTAAAGAGGCGATAAATATTGTTCACAATGCTATTTTACACAAGAAAAGGGTATTAATTTACGGAGATTATGATTGCGATGGTGTAACAAGTACATATCTTCTTTATTCAAACTTAAAAAAGTTTTTGCCAACAAGTTACTATATTCCTAATAGATTCAAAGATGGATATGGACTCAACCTTGATATCTTAAAGAGATTAGAAGATACATTTGACATCTTAATCACAGTTGACACAGGAATAAGTGCCATAAATGAGATTGAATATCTAAAACAAAAAGGAAAAATAGTCATTGTCACAGACCACCATGAACCAAAGGATAAGCTACCAATAGCCGATGCCATTATAAATCCCAAGAGACGTGATAGTACATACCCTTTTAGGGATTTAGCAGGGGTTGGAGTTGCATTCAAGCTACTTCATGCACTAAGGCTTTCTGGGCTTGAAATTAAACTTTCTGAGTATCTTGACATTGTGGCAATTGGCACAATTGCGGACGTCATGCCACTTATTGATGAAAACAGGATTTTTGCTAAGTTTGGTCTAAAACTTTTAAAGTATACGAGGAATATAGGACTGAAAAAACTTATAGAAGTTGCTGGGCTTTCCTCAAAGGAAGAGCTAAAACCTTTCGATGTTTCATTTATCATAGGGCCAAGACTGAATGCAGCAGGCAGAATTTCGGATGCTAATTTAGCCATGTCGCTTCTTTTAAGTGACTCTTTAGTAGAAGCAGAAAAGATTGCAAGAAGGTTAGATGAGGAAAACAGAAAACGTCAGGAGATAGAAGAAAAAACTATCAAAGAGGCTCAAAAGATCATTACATTGAATAAAGATATCCTAAGGAAAAAGATTTTTGTGCTAAGCTCTCAAAGCTGGCACCCTGGTGTTGTTGGGATTGCTTCATCAAAGATAACAGAAAAGTATTACAGACCTTCGCTTCTGTTTACATTCACAGATGAGGGAATTTTAAAAGGTTCTGGACGGTCAATAAAAGGTTTTAATCTGTTTGAGGCGTTGAAAAACTGCTCTGATATTCTTCTAAAGTTTGGTGGGCATGAACATGCAGCTGGTCTTTCGATTGTAAGCGATAATTTTGACAAACTTGATGAGATTCTAAATGCTATTGCTCAGGAATATCATTTTATGATTTTCAAACCAGCTGTTGAAATTGACCTTGTTTTAAGCTTAAACGAGATTGATGATGAGCTAATTGACCAAGTTTATCTCTTAGAGCCATTTGGTGTAGGGAATCCTGAGCCAACCTTTCTTATAAAGAACATTGTTGTTGAAAATTTTAGGTTCATGGGCGAGGATAATAAGTATTATAAATTCTATACAGGGAATGGTATGAAGTATGACGTCGTATGTTTTTCAAACTTAGAAGATGAAGATGAGCTTGTTACAATGAAAAAGGTGGATATTGTTTGCAAACTTGAAAAAAATATGTTTAACTCTACGAGACGAAATCAGTTTAATCTGATCGATATATGCGAGAATATCAGTTTTGGTGTTATAAAAGACCTTTACAATAACTTAAAAACTGTGCGGCAAAAAGGATGTAGCTTTAAGAAATTTGAAATTGAGACATGTAATCTTTCTGAACTTATTGACAAAAAATGTATCTTTACAGCTTTTTACCCTCATATTGTTTTGGATTTTTTGAAGTTTTTAAAAGGTGAAGAGGTACAAAATGATCTTTTTGAATTTTTAGATAATCAAGGGCGGATTGTGCAGCACCAGAGTTCATTAAAAGAGGTGTATTTTGATGACATATTTGCACCGAGGATTGACAAGATAGAAAGTATGAAAGAGGATTTTGACCTGATAGTTGCACTTGACATTCCTTCATATCAGCTTGTAAAAAATCTCTATCAAGATGCAAAAGTTTTGATTTTTGACTTAGACAAGAAATTTAAGGATTTTAATCTACAAATAAATGATGAGGTGGTAAATGTTTATAAAACACTTAGAGATTGTGAGTTTATCTCATACAATTTTTCGGGTATAAATGAATCAGACCCATTTAAAAGGGTTGTAAAACTTTTATTTATACTTTCAATGTTTGAAGAAAAGAATCTTCTTTGTTCAGAGGTTACACACGAAGGCGTGGAGGTAAAGGAATTTTACAAGCTATCTGAGAAGGTAAACTTGAAACAGACATCAATCTACAAATTTTTCCAGATTATTAAAAAAGGATGAAGGGGGAATTTGATGAATGTAAGCATTTATGATTTTATCTGGCTTGTGATAGCTCTTGCTTTTTTAATAGCTGATACCTTTATTGGTTTTGTCTTTTTTCCTATTTATATTTCAGCTTTTATAATTTTCATTTTAGATTTATTTGTAAACAATCTATTTGTAGAAGTTGGACTATTTATTATTCTCAGCTTAGCAATCTTTTTGATATTCAAACCCAAGATTAAAAAATTTATGCAAAACATGCCAAGAATAGAAAACAGAAGCTTTGTAAACGTGGGTGAAGAATTTTTTGTTGAAGAGGTATCGGAAGATAGGTATTCTGGCAAAATAAAAAAGGACGGAATATTTTACAACATTTTCTGTGACAAAAAGTTAGAAAAAGGTGACAGAATAAAGGTTAAAAAAGTGGATGGGTTGAGAATTTTTGTCGAAAAGATGGAATAAAAAAACAAGAGTATTTTGAAAAATGGGAGGAGGAAGCTTGTATGCCGACAATTGGATGGGTCATTTTGATAATTGCGCTGTTTTTAATCTTCTTCTTTTCAAGTGTAAAAGTTGTTCGGACAAAATACTGCTATGTTGTAGAGAGAATTGGCCAGTTTCATAGAGTTTTAGAGCCGGGCGTTCATCTTATTATTCCTTTTATTGACAACATAAGAGCAAAAGTTAATATGCAGGAAAGAATTTTAGATGTACCACCGCAAGATGTTATAACTAAGGATAACGTCAGAATAAAGATTGACTCTGTTGTATTTTTTGAGGTATTCGACGCAAAGATGTGCACTTACAATGTACAAAATTATCAAGCAGCAATTATGTATTCAGTATTAACTAATCTCAGAGATGTCATTGGTAGCATGACTCTTGATGAAGTGTTCTCCTCCAGGGAAATTATAAATTCAAAGTTGACAACTGTGCTTGACCAAATTACAGATAACTATGGGGTAAAGATAAAAAGAGTTGAAATAAAAGACATTATCCCACCTGCTGAAATAACACAGGCAATGGAAAAACAGATGAAAGCAGAAAGAGACAAGCGTGCAATGATTCTTGAGGCAGAAGGTGTGAGAGAAAGTGAAATTGCTAAAGCAGAAGGGTACAAGCAAGCTCTTATAAAAAGGGCAGAAGGTGAAAAGCAGCAAAAGATTTTGCAGGCGGAAGGTCAGGCTCAGGCAATTGAGATGGTAGCAAGAGCACAGGCAAACGCTATTGCATATGTCAACAGGGCTATTAAGGAGAGCGGCACAGATGCAGTTGTACTTGCGATGAGGCAGATAGAGGCTGCAATTGAGATTGCTAAAAATCCGGCAAATAAGGTATACATTCCAACAGATGCGTTTAAGAATCTTGGCACGTTGATTGGCGCATCAGAGCTTATAAAGACAAATGAAAATGTTAATAATCAAGACAAGAGTGCTTAAAAATAAAATAATAAAATATCCACAAAAGGGGTGAGTATACAAAAGATGAGAAATGTTTACGACATTGCATATGAGCTTGCAGATGCTCTAAAAGAGTCAAATGAGTTTAAAAGATTTAAAGCTGCGAAAGAAAAGATTGAAAAGGATGAGAAACTAAAACAGATGGTTATGGACTTTAAAAAGAAACAGCTTGAGCTTGAACAAAAGCGTTTGCAAGGGCAAGAGGTTACAAGCTCTGATGTATATTCTTTGCAGCAGCTTTACCAGATAATAAGCCTAAACCCAGACATTGAAGAATATTTCTCATCTGAGATGATGCTTGCAAAAATTTTGGCTGATATTTCAAAGATAATAGCAGAAGCAGTAGAGTTAAAAGATGAGATGTTTGGGCTTTTGGAGAGCAAATAAAAAATAAAGCGAGGGGCAAGGTTTTACGATGACAGATAGGATTTATGATTATAAAAAGGAGAAAGCAAAAAGAGTTATTAAAAGGGTTGGTTTTGTTATTGCAATACTGGTAATTTTAGTTATAGCGTTTTCAATTGCGTTTGATTTGTTTTTGGAACTCATCCAGATAAAAGAAATTGGTAAAAACTTTGTAAGTGTATTTTGGAAGAACTTCTATGTAAAACTTTCGGTGCAAGTTGTTTCATTTGTGATTTTGTTCTTGGTGTTTTTTATAAACAATGCCATTGTTAAGAAAAACATTGAAAGAATTGTTGGAAAAATTAGTTTGCTTAAAAAGAATATTCTCAACATAATTGTCTCTGTCTTCTTAGCACTGATAACAAGCAAGTATTTGGAAAACAATCTCTACATCAAATTTTTGACCTTCAAACATTCAAAGCCGTTTAATATAAAAGACCCAATCTTTAACAAAGACATAGGATATTATGTGTTTGAAAGACCATTCTTCCTTTCAATAGTTAACTTTCTATTCTTCTTTATGATATTTGTCTGTATCTACACAGCAGTATTGTACGTTGTCCTTTATGGTTTTGCCTTTGTCAGCAGGACCAATTCATGGGGAGTGCTTTCTGACAAAAAGGTAAGGAGTCATATATTTTTCAATTTGATACTAATATTTGTGATTAAGATATTTACACTAAAATATGAAATGGAAGGGCTCTTGTACTCTTTCTTTGGCGAAGTTGTTGGTGTGGGATATACTGATTATTACATTAGGATGAACTATTTTAGGCTTTCGTATATAGTGCTGATAGCTGTGATTGTACTCAGTATTTTCTTTTTCTTGAAAAAAAGATATTCAGATGTTGGGAAGGTGATGCTATCTTACATCGCCTTTGCAGTTCTGGGTACTATAGTCTCAGCAGCTTTTCAGTATTTTGTAGTATCACCTAATGAGCAGGTATATGAAAGGCCTTTTTTAGAGAAGAATATTAAGTTTACCCGCCTTGCTTATAATTTAGAGAACATTGAAGAAAAGTATTTTCCTGTTGACACATCAGGTAATATTACAGCAGAGGATTTACAGAAAAACACAAGCACAATTGAAAACATAAGAATTACAGACTTTCCGACAACCTTAGATATTCAAAACCAAATTCAGCGTTTTAAACAGTACTATATCTTCAATGATGCTGATATTGCAAAGTATACAATAAATGGTAAGATAAAATCTGTATTCATCTCTGCAAGAGAGATAAACTATGATGGGATTCCGACGAAGACATATATCAATCAAAGATTTCAGTACACTCACGGCTATGGTGTTGTCATGAGCCTGATGACAGAAGTTACACCTGAAGGCCAGCCAAAGTTTATCATAAAAGACATTCCAATAAAGAGCTTAGACGGTGCACCAAAGGTAACACAGCCACGGATATACTATGGAGAAAAAACAGACCCGTACGTTATTGTCAACACAAAGGTTGATGAGATTGACTATCCTGAGGGTGATTCAAACAGGCTTTTTAGATATGACGGCAAAGGCGGAATAAGACTAACACCTTTAAATAGATTAATCTTTTCATATGTCTATAAAGACTTTAGGCTTCTTGTCTCAACAGCTATAAACTCAAACAGCAAGATACTTATAAACAGGAATATTGTAGAGAGAGCCAAAAAAGTTGCACCATTTTTTGACTATGACAGTGATCCATATATACTCATAGACGGAAAAGGTCGCTTGGTATGGGTTTTGGATGGTTATACAAAGACAAATTATTATCCATATTCAGAGCCGACAGAAGAAGGTTTTAATTATATTCGAAATTCTGTAAAGGTATTAATTGATGCATACAATGGGACGCTAAAATTTTACATTGTGGACAAAAACGACCCGATTGTAAATGTCTACAAGAGTATTTATCCCGACCTTTTTGAAAAGGGAGATATTCCCAAAGACATTGCTGAGCACATAAGATATCCAGAGTATATCTTCAAGATTCAAGCAGGTGTTTTGAAAAGGTACCACATGACAAATCCAAATGTATTCTACAACAAAGAGGATTTATGGGACTTTGGAAAACACAAGACACCTGATGGTTCAATTGACTATATCCCACCATATTACAGTGTTATGAAGCTGCCAGACAGCCAAAAAGAAGAGTTGATTTTGATGGTGCCCTTCACACCGCTAAAATACAATACAATGATTGCATGGCTTGCAGCAAAAAGTAGCCAAGAAAATTATGGAAAGCTTGTGCTATACAAATTCCCAAAAGGTTCAACTGTCTATGGTCCACTGCAGGTTGAGAACATGATTGACCAAGACCCGCAGATCTCGAAGGATTTATCTCTATGGAATCAAGGCGGATCAAAGGTTATAAGAGGAAACCTTTTAGCACTGCCAATAAACCAAAAGATTTTGTACATTGAGCCAATTTACATTGCTTCAGACAATGCTTCAGCTCTGCCAGAGGTAAAAAGAGTAATTGCTGCTTGCAATGGCAAGGTTGTTATGGGAAGTAGCCTAAATGATGCGCTATCGCAGCTGGTCGGGCAGCAGGTAGCGCCTGAAAAGGATCAGACGCAAACACCGTCTCAGAAAGAAAATATCACTCAGGTTCCACCATCGTCAGATCTATTAAAGATAAAGTCTTTGTTTGAAGATGCTAAAAAAGCTTTGCAACAAGGCAATTGGGAAGAGTTTGGAAAGAAGTTTAAAGAGCTTGATGATATGATGAAGAATGTCAAATAGGCAGTATAACTTTAAAATTTAATGAAGGTGTCTAAAAAATACAATTTTATATGTTCTGAAGGCACGTATAACAAGAACCAAACAATAAAAACTCCTAAATATTGAAATTAAGGGGCTGTTACATCAACTTTTGAAACAGCCCCTTTTATTTTGTGTCTATTTTATAGCTGTGTGTGGTGTTCCATTTTGCGTCCCCTTAGGTTAATTAATGAAGTTTAAGGGATTGCTCAATTAGACTTTGAACATTTAACAAAAAATATAACGTAGAAATTTAGTAAATTCAACAGTGGATGTAGTTTTAACATATGAGTTGATCAGTTTTTTGTTTTCTTTGTATATATTTAATAATTCCATGATCAATTTGTTAGTTTTGTAGAAACCACATTCGTTTAAAATATCAATAAATTATAATGACAAAACAGTGTGATTAGATTATAATAATTAATAAAAGACATCAAAAATAAATACAAATAAACATAAATCAAAAATTTTAAGTTATAGATACAAGCATCCTATAAGATCAGACAAAACTATAAAAATGCACCTTGTTTCAGAAAGACAAACGGTATAATGTCAAGGGGGTTTTTTAAAAAATTTTTTTAGATAATTAGGGCAAAAAAGACAATAAAATACCGAGCCGCTCAGCATGGAAAAATTTAACTGGCAGCTTGTTTGGGAAAGATTATTAAATTAAAAAATTGGGACTAACTAAGTATTGTAAACATCACCTCTTTCTTGATATATTTGACCTTTGCTGAGCATGGCAAAGATCAAAGGAATTAAGCGTCTTGCGGTTAGGACGAGGGCACGTTTATGCTGATGCTTGGTAACCTCTGAGAACTTCTTGTTGTAGAAGGCTTTGTAGCGTACTGTGTGCACCCTTACACAGTTAGCAGCTTCAACAAGATAGTATCTCAGGTATTGGTTACCACACTTAGCTAATGAGACATCTTGGGCATTGAAGTTGCCTGATTGGTACTGAGTCCAAACAAGGCCAGAATACTTTGCCAAAGCAGCTTCATTTTTGAAGCGCTTGATATCACCGATTTCAGCGATGATGCCGGCTGCAAGAACATCTCCTATGCCAGGGACGGTTGTTAATGTTTGAGAGAAAGCTTTAAGAAGTTTTGAGATTTCTTTGTCGAGTTTTTTAAGTTGTTCTTGCATAAATCTAATGTTTTCAAGGGTCATAGACAAAGCTAAGTCATTTGCCTCAGCCAACAGAGGATGTAATCTGTATGAACGCTTGAGCCTCGGTTTTAAGTATTTCAGCGATTTTATTGACATCTGAGAGTCTATTGTTGCCGTTATCGGATACGAATTTAATTAAGTCTTCTAAAGGCATAGAAGCGATATCATCAGGTGTAAAGTTTTCGATGATAGCACAAGAAGCTTTACCGAAGATATCTGAAAATGGACAGTCTTGAGAATAAGTAGAGAATTTAAGGTATATGAGATTGAGAGCTCTGTTTTTTTCGCGAGTTAGATTGTGAACAAGATGATAGCGCATTCTGGTAAGGCGTTGTAGTGCAGCATATTTAAAATCAGGCAAAGGTGTTGGGTTGAGTTTGCTGAACCTGACACATTCAGCGATGATAATTGCATCGATGCTATCTGTTTTAGGCAAGAAAGTGTAGATTTTTTTGAAGCCTTTGACTATGCTTGGGTTGAGAACATAAAAAGTTGGTTTATATGGCAGCAGTTCAGATGAAGAAGCAAGATACAAGTGCAGATGCCAAGCGTAATGTGAAGTTGCTTCCATGCCAAACTTAATACAGGATAGATTATACTGGCTGAGGCAGTCAATAACTCTTTTGATTAATTCGTTAGCGCCTTCTTGATCATTAGGCAAGGAAAAAGGTTTTTTAATCAAGTGATTACCGGCATCATCGATGAAGAAGATAGAATTTGACTGACTACTGATATCAATGCCCACGATTAAAGTATTTGGCAATTTGAAGACCTCCTTTTTGCAAGTAGTGGTAAGAAAAAGTGTTAAGCCCTTTATCCTTGGGGATTACATGTAATGCAGCCTCGCCGATATTAGAGCTACGGAGCAGTTTACAGGGTGCACACATCTGATATGCTCAAATCAGATGTGGTAACCTGACCGTGCACAGCAAACGAGTAAACATTACTCATGTAATCCTTTGGGGTTCAGTCTTTCGCAAGCTGTGGCGTGCAGATGTCAAAGCACGTCCAGCAGGAGGTGTTCAAAATATATCCAAATAAACTAAATCAGGCTTAAACTTTTTCTGATTTTAGTTTACCAAAGATAAAGGGCAAATTTAAACTGTAGCAGTCAATTTTAATATTCAATTTTTGAGAAATGAGTGTTTTAAGAAAGGTGCATTATCAAAATGAATTTCCAGTAATCAATTGGTACTGATAATTAAATGTACCAATTGAGATATGAAGTTTTAAGTGATTTGATAATCATATTATACGAGCATTCCTGTAATGAACGAAAATGAGTGAAAATGAAGAGAAAAGAGATTTGAAAAGATAAGGTACCTCCTGATAAAATTAATAAAGTAAGTTGTACAACTTACGAAAAAACACAACAAAGGAGGTACCCTCTTTGAAGTAT
The DNA here is from genome assembly GCF_003999255.1 of Caldicellulosiruptor changbaiensis. Lineage (GTDB taxonomy): Bacteria > Bacillota > Thermoanaerobacteria > Caldicellulosiruptorales > Caldicellulosiruptoraceae > Caldicellulosiruptor > Caldicellulosiruptor changbaiensis. Next base: position 2,175,918 of record NZ_CP034791.1, on the reverse strand, counting down.
ACACAAAATGAAAAGATATTACAAGTCACAGAAAGAACTTTAGTTGTAGGAGTAGATATAGCAAAGGAAAGGCATGTTGGTAGAGCATTTGACTTCAGAGGAGTGGAGCTTGGTAAGAGAATAGAATTTGAGAATAGGAAAGAAGGTATGGAAAAATTTCTGGATTGGGCAAATAAGATAATGAAAGCAAATGGCAAGGAGAGTATGATAGTTGGGATAGAACCTACAGGGCATTACTGGCTGTGCTTTGAGCAGTACTTAAGAGAGAATGGCATAAAAGTGGTATTAGTGAATCCTTTTCACGTGAAGAGGAGCAAGGAGCTTGATGATAACACGCAAACTAAGAGTGATATAAAGGATCCGAAGACGATAGCAATGCTTGTGAAGGATGGAAGATACACAGAACCAAATATACCCGAGGGTATATATGCTGAGATGAGAGTAGCGATGAACATATATGAAAGGCTTCAAAAACAGCTGAATGTTTTAAAAAATCAAATAATCAATTGGCTTGATATATATTTTCCAGAGTTTTTAGGAGTATTTTCTGATTGGGAAGGCAAGACAGCAATAGCGACGCTGAGAGAAATGCCATTGCCTTGTGATGTAGTAGGGAAGGAAGTAGAAGGGATTATAGAGTACTGGCGTGACAAAGTAGATAAGCGAGCGATTAGTCGCAGGAGGGCGATGGATTTAACAGAAGCTGCCAAAAGAAGTATAGGTAAAAAAGAAGGTAGAAAGCTGGCAAGACAAGAGATAAAATATTTGCTTGAAGAATATGAGCTTTTAAACAAGCAAGTAGAAGAGATAGAAGCCGAGATGGCAGAGCTTTTGAAAGAGGTGCCGAATGGCGATAAGCTTCTTGAAATAAAAGGTGTTGGAGTGAAGACAGCAGTTGGATTTATTTCAGAGGTTGGAGATATAAAGAGGTATGAGGATTCGAAGCAGATACAGAAATTAGCGGGACTCAATATAGTTGAGAATAGTTCTGGCAAGTACAAGGGTCAGACGTGTATAAGTAAAAGAGGGCGAGGAAGGCTCAGAAGTAGCTTGTTCAAGGCCATGATTACAATAGTAGCAAAGAATGAAGAATTTAAGCAGCTGCACAGGTATTACACCACGCGAGAGAACAATCCCTTGAAGAAGAAGCAATCATTAATAGCACTGTGTTGTAAATTGATAAGGGTGTTTTATGCGATTTTGAAAAAAGGCGTAAAGTATGATGGGAACAAGATGTTGAGCGATATAAAGAGAGAGGCTTTAGCAAGGACAGCGTGAAGTGAAGCGAAGTGAGAAAAATTGCTTGAACATTCTTAGTTTAAAGCAGGAGAAATAGTTTGAGTGATTCACATCTTGAGGGGGTAAAGAAATTCTTAGCTTTGCGAGGAGATTAAGTCATGTCGAGTAGCAAAGCGCCCCTTTTAATAATAGTTCACATCTTAGAAAATGTATTGATGGTTAAGAAATGAAGGAGAAAGGATTAAATGATTTTTTATAGAAAGTAGATTGAAAAATGTGAGCGGGTGGTCAGAGTACATCCTCCATACGGGCGAAGACCCTGCATACGAGCATAACTGACGTCCACGCCATGGTAGATGGGACGAGGGAATTGAGGGCAAGTGAGAAAAGACCCTGAGAGACATGAGAGGGTAAACACCATGGTTGTTGTGGATAGATACCCGCCGTAATATGGTAGAGCAACAAGATAAATACAAGAGAGAGGCTGAGTCTAAGCTAGGTATGGTAGAATAAAGCAATAATAACAATATCAAGAACAAAATTATTTGTTTCGATAGCGAATTTTAAAGAAATCGCGAGATATTTTGAGAAAATCAAAGGTATATTGAGAGAGGAGTATATATTATGAAATTTGAATTACTTCATCCAGCAGACCAAATAGTCATGATAATGGAAAGGATATATGGATATGGTATGACGACAACCTCAGGTGGAAATATTTCCATAATGGACGAAAATGGCGATATATGGATTACACCATCTGGGATTGACAAAGGAAGTTTAAAGCCGGATGACATAGTGCTTGTAAAAAGCAATGGTGAGATTGTAGGAAAACACAAGCCATCTGTTGAGCTCCCTTTTCATGAGATGATTTACAGATCAAGGCCAGATATTAAAGCTATAATTCATGCTCATCCGCCAGCCATTATGGCGTTTAGTTTGGCAAGAAAGATTCCAAACACAAAACTTATTCCAAATGTACATTTGATATGTGGCGAAGTTGAGCTTGTTGACTATGCACTACCAGGCAGCACAGCGCTTGGGCAAAAGATTGCAGATGCCTTCAAAAGAGGTATTAACACTGCTATTTTGGCAAACCACGGAATTGTTGTAGGTGCAGAAAACCTTTTCAAGGCTTTTATGGCGTTTGAGACTTTGGATTTTTGTGCTCAGCTTGAGATAAGAGCAAGGGCAATAGGTAATCCTAAAGCTTTACGGCCAAAAGACCTTGAGATTTCAAAGGCAAAACAGGATATTAAGATGGATGAGTTTATTCCAAAGACCTTTTCAAGCTTCGAAAGACACGCAAGAAAGAGAATGTGTGAGCTTATTCACAGAGCATATGACCAAAGATTATTTACAAGTACACAAGGCACTTTTTCACAAAGGTTAAATGGAAATTCTTTTATAATAACTCCATATATGGTGGACAGGAAATACATTGATGTGGAAGATATTGTCAGAATAGAAAATGGATATAAGGAGGCTGGAAAAAGACCGAGTAGGTCAGTTCTTCTTCACAAGTATATCTATGAAAAACATCCCGATGTCAATGCAATTATAATTGCACACCCGCCAAACATAATGGCATTTGCTGTGACTGACAATGAATTTGATTCAAAAACAGTCCCTGAGACATACATTCAACTAAGAAACGTGAAGAAGATTCCGTTTGGTTCTACATTTATGCAGCCTAAGATGACAGCAGATGTTTTTTCAAAACAAACCCCAGCTGTTATTGTAGAAAATGATTGTGTAATTGTTGTCGGTAAAGACCTTCTTGATGCATTTGATAAGCTTGAGGTTTTGGAATTTACTGCAAAGGCAATGATTGATGCAAAAAATTTAGGTGAGGTGATGCTAATAAGCCAAGAGGAAATTGAGGAGATTGAAAAAGCGTTCAAGCTCTAAAACAAATTTTGAAAGGAAGGATGAGATGAAAAGCAAGGGTTTGCTGGAACTTGTCAGGATGTGCCAAAGGATAGGAAAAAGAATTGATTATGTTCAAGGTGGCGGTGGGAATATATCAGTAAAGTTGGATTCAACTCTTATGGCAATAAAGGCGTCTGGATTTAGGTTAAGTCAGGTTACTAAACAAGAGGGGTATGTTATAGTAGATTACAGCAAGATAAAAAATTACTATGATAACGTTGATACATCTGGTGGTTATGATTTTGAAAAAGAAAGCGTAGATGTTGCAATAAAAAGTATCGTTTGGCCAACAGAAAATGTATTGAGACCTTCAGTTGAGGTTGGATTTCACTCTGTACTTGACAAGTATGTCATACATTCTCACTCTGTATATGCAAACATATTGGCATGTTCATACGAAGGCAAAGAAATAGTCCAAAAAGTTTTAAGTGAAGAAGGTATCAATCTTATTTGGATACCCTACATTAACCCCGGGTTTTGGCTGACATTAGAGATTAAAAAAAGAATTTCAACTTTAGATGAGAAGGATAAGGAAAAGTCCAAAATATTAATCATGGAAAATCATGGCCTTATAATATCTTCAAATGTTTATAAAGAAGCTCTTGAAATACATGAAAAGGTGAATAATCTAATTAAAAAAAGATTGGGCATAAAAGGAAGATATCCCACTGTAAAATTAGAAAAGATTGATGAAAAGAAGTACAAAAGCAGAACAAGGTTCATATATGATTTTATAGCAAGTAAAAATGTAACTCCTGTTTTTTTCGAAAAATACTCATTGTATCCTGACCAGCTTGTCTATATAAACTCTAATCTTTACGCAGATGATTCCAAAATAGAGATTAATGCTAAATCTAAAGAGGTAACTTATAACACAACATACTCAGAAGCCTTGGCAATTGAAGAGACGCTTTTGGCATACTTCTATGTAATAGAACAAATTGAGAAATTGGGCCTTACAATAAAAACTATGACAGAGGACAGTACAAATTATATCAAGAACTGGGAAAGCGAAGAGTATAGAAAGAAATTGATTAAAGAAATGACAAAATAAAAACAAAAAGCTACAGTCCGACACAGCATGGGCTGTAGCTTTTTTCCTTTTTGTAAACTCTTTTAAAAAGCATTTTTCCACTCCCTAAGTCCAACTTGTTTAAAATAGGAAATCCTCTCTTTTAAATCTGGGAATTTTTCTTGCATTTTCTTTGAGAAAAAACCCAAGGTTTTATCGTGAGTTGCCATTATTTCATGTCCAATTAGTGCCCAAGTTGTGTCAATTAAATTTTCAAATTCTTGGTTTTTTAAAGCTTCACATACAAAGCTTTGGCGAGGAGAATTGATATCTTCACCACTTATTTGTAAAAAGTTATATTTTTCGCACAACTTTCGTACCCTTTGAAGCTGCTGGATGGTATTTCGTGAGGGCATATAGGTAACAGCTTTTATTCCTAAATAGTTTAAGACTTCAAACAGCTGATCAAGGTATTCATCTTCAAATTTTTCGCTTGGTTTGTCTCCTGTCACAGACTCTGTCACATCACCTAAATAAGCGTATGCAATTATTGCTCCAATTCTTTCGGAAAATTCAACAAGTTCTTTTATGTCTGGACACTCATCAGTTGCTTTTATATAAAATCTTTGAATAAAATCACTTTTTAAAGCACCTAAAAGATCATATTCATAATAGGGGTTTTCGCTCTCAAGAAGGTTTTGCTCTACTTTTGGCCAAAGTTTAATTTTAAGTTCATTTTTTAAAAATTCGACCAATTTGCTGCTCTTTCCAAATTTTTCTGTGAGTTTTTTTGAAAGAGCAAACAGGATGTGACGCTCTGTGATACTACCACCTTCATGGTACATTGAGATACTCACGACATCTTTCTCAAAATCAAGGTGAATATCAAAAACAGATAAAAGCTCATTTATATTCTCGACCATAAGCTTATTTCTCTCAACTCTCTTTTTTAAATATGGCGTAAAATAATTCATAACAGTGTTAATTTCTGTATGAGGTATGCCATGGATTGCAATATAGGCAATGGAATCTTGGTCAGGATTGTTAATTTTCTTACCATTTAGAGGTGTTTTTGAAAAATCTGCTCTGCACTCAACACCTATGGTAGTTGCAATTTGGGCTATTTTGCCTGCTTCAATGAATTCAATAGCTCCAGCAACTGTGTCATGGTCCATGATACCAGCTGTGGGGAGGCTTGATGCTCTTGCCATCCAAATTGCCTTTGATGGCGAGTATGGCGAGAACGAGTAGAACGTATGTATATGGTTATTTATCACACTGCTTTTTGGTGGAAGATTGATTTCTCCAATCTCCACTTTTTTCATAAGCTCAGAAAGTGAAGAAAGACGTACCTTTTTGTCTTTGCTATTTAAGTTTTCAATGAGATGTTCAATTTCACGGCTCATAATTATCATCTTACTCCTTCTTTAATTTTATCTCATCTCTTGACCACCTGTAACATTGATTGCCTGACCTGTCATGTAACTTGCTTCATCCGATGCTAAGAATACAAGTACATTTGCAACATCATCATATGTGCAAGCACGCCTCAAAGGAACTTGGCTGAGGTACTTTTCTCGAATTTGTTCAGGAGTAAGGCCCTGATTTCTTGCATATTGCTCATACAGACTGTTGACCCAAAGTGGTGAATCGAGAAGGTTGCCAGGACAGATTGCATTTACTCTTATTCCATATTCGGCAAGCTCAAGCGCAAGACTCTGAGTAAGTCCAATCCCACCAAATTTTGAGGCAGAATAAGCCGAATTTTTATATGATCCTTTCTTTCCTGACTTGCTGTTTATTTGGATTATATTGCCTTTTCTGCGAGGAATCATAACCCTTGCAGCTGCCCTTGCACAGAGAAAATATCCAATAAGGTTTACATCAATAACCTTTTTCCACTCAGCTAAGGAAAACTCTGTAATTGGCTTTGCAATTAATATTCCTGCATTTGCAACCATCAAGTCAAGCTGTCCAAACGTTTCTATTGTCTTGTTAACCATTGCTTCAACCTCTTGCTCGTTTGTGACATCACACTTTACAGCAATGGCCTCAGTAAGCTCACTTGCAACTCTTTGAGCACCTTCAAAATTTATATCTGCAACAACAACTTTACATCCTTCCTTATCAAGCCTGCGTGCTAAAGCTTCCCCTAAGCCTTGGGCAGCACCTGTCACAATTGCAACTTGTCCTTCTAATCGCTTGCAACTCATTTTTCGTACCTCCTTTGACATTGTTTTAATATGTTGATTTTTAGGCTTATCTAATATTAATTATACAATAAATATTTTGTTTATGTCTATATTAATTTGTTTTATTTTTGACTTTATTGATTTTTTCAATCAAATGTATTATTATTGTCTTATAAGCTATTATTGTTTGAGTGTAATTTTTGATTTTAAAGGGAGGGTATAAAAAATGAAAACAAAAGCAGTTAGATTATATGGCAAAAACGATTTGAGGCTTGAAGAATTTGAACTTCCACCGATAAAAGATAATGAAATTCTTGCAAGAGTAGTATCTGATAGTCTTTGTATGTCCTCATATAAGGCAGCAATTCAAGGAAACGAACACAAAAGAGTTCCAAAAGACATAGATAAAAATCCAGTTATCATTGGGCATGAATTCTGTGGCGAGATCATTGAAGTAGGTAAAAAGTGGCAAGATAAATTCAGACCTGGTGATAAGTTTACAGTTCAGCCTGCTTTGAATTTAAAAGACAATCCTTATGCCGCACCAGGTTATTCTTTTCAGTATATAGGCGGAGATGCGACATACATAATAATTCCAAACGAGGTCATGAAACAAAACTGTCTTTTGATATATAAGGGGGATGCGTTTTTTTACGGGTCACTAGCAGAGCCTATGTCTTGTATAATAGGTGCGTTTCACGCAAGCTATCATACAGAGCCAGGAAAGTATATACATAAGATGGGAACATTAGAAGGCGGTAATATGGCAATTTTAGCAGGTGCTGGGCCAATGGGACTTGGTGCAATTGACTACGCAATACATGGACCAAGACCACCAAAGGTTTTAGTTGTGACAGATATAAATGAGCAAAGACTTACACGAGCATGCTCTATCTATACGCCTGAAGAAGCAAAAAAATATGGAGTTGACCTTTATTATATAAACACTGCAAACACCCAAGATGTTGAAAAGCTTTTGCTGTCTTTCACAGACGGAAAAGGATTTGATGATGTATTTGTGTTTGCGCCAGTTAAAGAACTAGTTGAGCTTGCGGACAGAATATTAGCAAGAGATGGATGCTTAAACTTTTTTGCAGGTCCATCGGACCCTAACTTCTCAGCACTTTTGAATTTTTACAATGTCCACTATAACTCAACACATGTTGTTGGAACAAGTGGTGGAAATACAGATGATATGATTGAAGCGCTTGATCTTATGGGAAAGGGTATTATTAACCCTGCTGCCATGATTACTCATATTGGGGGGTTAAATGCTGTTGTTGAGACAACATTAAATCTTCCAAAGATTCCCGGTGGCAAAAAGCTGATTTACACCAATATAGAGCTTGACCTTGTCGCAATTGAAGACTTTAAGGAAAAAGGCAAAACAGACCCTCTTTTTGCAGAGCTTGCAAAAATAGTAGAGAGAAACAATGGGCTTTGGTGCAAAGAAGCAGAGGATTTTCTCTTGGCAAATGCAAAAAAGATATAGATTTTTTGAGAAATTTGAAAGGAAGGTTGAACTGAAGTTGAGTCTGAATGTTTGCTATTTAGGAACGGTGGAGTACGAAGATGCTCTGCACTTGCAAGAGCGTCTTCATAAGCTAAGAGTAGCAAATGAATTGGAAGATACACTTCTTTTATTACAACATCCACCTGTAATTACAATAGGAAGGCGTGGAAAGTGGGAAAATATATTAGTGCCCCAAGAGAAGCTTTTGCAAATGGGAGTGAAGGTTTTTGAGATAACACGTGGCGGGGATGTGACTTACCACGGTCCAGGTCAGATTGTGGGATATCCCATTTTTAACTTATCTAATGTTGGAAAGGACATAAAAAGGTTTGTGTGGCTTTTGGAAGAGGTTTTTATAAACCTCTTAAAAGATGAGTACGGGATTGAAGCATATAGAGATGAAAAGCAATACACAGGTGTTTGGGTTGGAGGAGAGAAAATTGTGGCAATAGGTATTGCAGTGAAGAAATGGATTACTATGCATGGTTTTGCTTTCAATGTCAATACCAATCTTGAGCATTTTTCGTGGATAATTCCTTGTGGTTTGAAAGATAGAGGTGTGACCTCGTTGGAAAGATTGCTTGGGCATAAGGTTGAATTTGATGATGTAGTGTACAAGGTAGCAAAGTATTTTGGAAAGGTATTTGGTGCAAATCTTAAGTTTGTGTCTAAAGAAGACTTAGAAGAAATTATAGAAGTTAAAGCAAAGGATAGTGAGAAATAATGCAAACCCAAAAACCTGATTGGCTGAGGATTAGAATAAAAGCAAATCAAAATGTAGAAGAGGTTATAAAACTCTTAGAAGACTTTTCACTTCATACAGTGTGCCAAGAAGCACAGTGTCCTAATATTTTTGAGTGTTTTTCAAAAAAGACAGCTACTTTTTTGATTTTAGGAGATGTTTGTACAAGAAATTGTACATTTTGTGATGTCAAAAAAGGAAAACCCCAAGAAGTAGATAAAAATGAACCACAAAAAGTTGCTGAGGCTGTGAAAGCACTTAATTTAAGGTATGTTGTTGTCACATCTGTTACAAGAGATGACTTAGAGGACGGCGGAGCAGAGCATTTTGCAAATGTGATAGAGAAGATAAAGGAGTTAAATCCTCAAACCAAAGTTGAGGTTCTTATACCTGATTTTAATGGAGATGAAAAGGCAATTTACAAGGTTGTAAGAGCAAGACCTGATGTGCTTTCTCATAACGTAGAGACTGTGCCCCGCCTGTACCCAACTGTTAGACCAAAAGCAGATTATGAAAGGTCACTTGGCGTTTTAAAAATGGCAAAGAAGATAGATGATAGGATATACACAAAGTCGGGGCTTATGGTTGGACTTGGTGAGACTAAAGAAGAGGTGAAAGAGGTTTTAAAAAATTTGAGAAGTGTTGAGTGTGATTTTGTTACAATCGGTCAGTATTTGTCACCATCAAAACAACATCATCCTGTTGTTGAATATATTCATCCTGATATTTTTAAGGAGTACAGAGAATATGCCATTTCCATTGGATTCAGGTATGTTATGTCGAATCCTCTTGTGAGAAGTTCTTACTTAGCAGAAGAAGCAACAAAAGTATTTGAGTCTTTCAAAAATTTTAACAACACAGCAGAGAAAAGTACAAATAATATTGACAAAAAAACAAACAAAGTGATATCATTTTAGCTAAGGATGAAAAAAGTTTTCAAGTAAATGAAAAAATATTTCAAAAATGATGTTAAAAAATAACGCTTTGGAGGGTTTTTGAAATGGCAACTCCTGTAATTATGCCAAAACAAGGGCAGACAGTAGAGAGCTGCATTATAACAAAGTGGCACAAAAAAAAAGGAGAGAGAGTAGAAGCAGGTGACCTTTTATTCTCATATGAGACAGACAAGGCAAGTTTTGACGAAGAGGCAAAGGTAAGTGGTATACTTTTGGACATTTTTTTTGAGGAAGGTGAAGAGGTACCTGTTTTGACAAATGTAGCTGTGATAGGCGAAGAAAATGAGGATGCAAGCTTGTACAATCCCAAGAAAGTGTCTGATAATACTGCTGCTGTTCCTGAAAATGCCGAGATCTCCAATGAAGTAAAAAAGGAAGAGGACGTTTCTCAAGAGACGAGAAAACCCAAAGAAAGTTTACAATCATCTGAGAGAATAAAAATTTCACCGCGGGCAAAGAATTTGGCAGAGAAACTAAATGTTGATTATAGGTTTGCAACTCCAACAGGACCTGAAGGAAGAATAATTGAAAGAGATATCTTGGAGCTTTTTAACTCTGGATATGTATTTACATCTGCAGCTAAAGCTGAAGCAAAAGAGGTTGGAAATTTAAAAGATGTAGAACCAAGCGGAATTGGTGGAAGAATCACAACATCTGACGTTGAAAAGGCAAAAGAGAGCTTTAAGATCCAAAAAAGCGATATTGAGCTTTCAGCGCAAATTATCAAAGATGAAACAGAGTATGAAGAAGCTCCTCTTTCTAATATCAGAAAGACTATTGCAAAAGCGATGTACCTTTCACTTACAACAACGGCCCAGCTCACTTTGCACACCTCCTTTGATGCAAGCAATATCCTTGAGTTTAGGAAAAGGGTTAAGGAAAATAGGGAAAAGCTTGGTCTTGAAGATATTACTATAAACGACATCATACTTTTTGCAGTCTCAAGAGTGCTTCCAAAACACAAAGCATTAAATGCTCATTTTTTGGACGATAAGATGAGATATTTCAAAAATGTTCATTTAGGGTTTGCAGTGGACACTGAAAGAGGCTTAATGGTTCCAACAATCTTTAACAGTAATAAAAAGTCACTCAATCAGATATCAAAAGAGGCAAAAGAATTAGCAGAGCTTTGCAGAAAGGGTACCATAAATCCAGACCTTTTAAAAGGTGCAACATTTACTGTCACAAACTTAGGCAGTTTTGAAATAGAAGGTTTTACACCAGTACTCAATCCACCTCAGACAGGCATCCTTGGTGTTAATACAATAGTGATGCGTGCAAAAGCTCAAAATGGACAGATTAGTTACTATCCTGCAATGGGACTTTCTTTGACATTTGACCACAGGGCACTTGATGGTGCTGATGCAGCAAGATTTTTGCAGGATTTGAAAAAGTGGCTTGAGAATTTTGAGCTTTTGTTGGCATGCTAAAGATAATAATAGAGTTTGTAAAAAGAGGGTGAGCAAAAGTTGAAATACGATTTAATCATAATAGGTGGGGGACCAGCTGGGTACTTGGCTGGAGAGCGAGCAGGGAAAAATGGGCTTAAAACACTTCTTATCGAAAAGAGATTTTTAGGTGGTGTTTGCCTGAACGAAGGATGCATTCCTTCAAAGGTTTTGTTGTACTCTGCAAAGGTGTATGAAAGTGCAAAACACAGTCAAAAGTATGGTGTTGAAGTAGAGTCAATTAAACTTAATCACAAGATGGTACTTGAGAGAAAAAACAAGGTGATAAAAACACTTGTGACAGGAATAAAAAGTAAACTTAGAAAGAACAATGTAGAAGTTGTAGATGGGTTTGCTGAGATTCTTGGAAGGAACAAAGATGGATATGTCATTAAGGTGAACAACAATGAATACATTGCAGACAGGCTTCTTATCGCAACAGGGTCCTCTCCGTTTGTGCCACCAATCAGCGGCATAAAAGAAGGACTTGCAAAGGGGTATGTTTTAACAAATAGAGAGATATTGGAGTTAGATGCCATCCCAACATCGCTTGTTGTAATTGGTGGTGGAATTGTTGGGCTTGAGATGGCTTCATATTTCAATTCTGCAGGCTCAAAAGTAACAGTAATTGAGATGCTTGACCACATTGGCGGGAATATGGACAGAGAGATTTCAGATATTTTGTTAAATACTTACAAGAAAAAAGGAATTGAGTTTGAGCTTTCATCAAAGGTAATTGAGATAAAAGATAGTAAAGTAGTCTACGAAAAGGAAGGTAAGCTTATTGAGAAATCGGCAGAAAAAGTGCTTTTAAGTAGCGGAAGAAGGCCAAATGTTGAAGGTTTTGGGCTTGAGAATATCGGTGTTGAGGTAGAAAAAGGCAGAATAAAGACAGATGAAAGGCTTAAGACAAATGTACCAGAGGTTTATGCAGCAGGTGATGTCAACGGAAAGCTTATGCTTGCTCACACAGCATATAGAGAGGCAGAAGTATGTATTAACAATATAATTGGGAAAAGAGATGTGATGCGCTATGAGGCTATTCCCTCTGTTGTGTATACAAATCCTGAGGTTGCATGGGTTGGCGAGACAGAAGAGTCAGCTTCTCAAAAAGGGTTTGATTATGAGATTGTTAAGCTTCCAATGCTATACAGTGGAAGGTTTGTTGCTGAGAATGATGGGTTTGATGGACTTTGTAAAATCTTGATTGACAAAAAGAAAAAGACAATCTTGGGCTGTCATATGATTGGAAACTACTCTTCGGAGATTATATATGGTGTTGGCTTGATGATAGAAGCTCAGATGAGGGTTGATGACATAAAAGAACTTGTTTTTCCACATCCAACAGTCAGTGAGATTATAAGAGAGGTTATATTTGAGATTTAAATATTTTGTGGGGGAGGTAATTTGAAAAGATGCCAAAGTCACAGTTTATTGACCCAAATGAGGTCAGGAAAAGTGGTTGGATAAAATTTTATGATATTCCAGTAAATCAATACAACAAAACTCTTGAAGAGGAAAGACAAAACTTTTCAAATGAAGACCTTTTGCGAATCTATCGCGATATGCTCATCATTCGTGAGTTTGAGACAATGCTTTCATTAATAAAAACAAGAGGCGAGTACAATGGTATAAAATACGACTATCCAGGACCTGCCCATCTTTCAATTGGTCAAGAGGCGGCAGCAGTTGGTCAATCATTTATTTTGGACAAGGACGATTTTATATTTGGCTCTCATAGAAGCCATGGCGAGGTGATAGCAAAGGGACTTTCAGCAATTGAGAAGCTCAGTGAAGATGAGTTAATTAGTATTATGGAAAGCTATTTTGATGGTGCAATTTTGAAAGTTGTTGAAGGAAAGCAAAAAGAAAAGGGCAATGTCAAAGAACTTGCAATTGACTTTTTCTTATATGGAGTACTTGCAGAGATTTTCGGAAGGGAGACAGGTTTTCAAAAAGGCTTGGGTGGGTCAATGCATGTGTTCTTCCCACCGTTTGGAATTTATCCAAACAACGCAATAGTTGGTGGATCTGCAGACATAGCTGTTGGCGCTGCGCTTTATAAAAAGATAAATCATAAAAAGGGAATAGTTATTGTAAACATTGGCGATGGAGCAATGGGTTGTGGGCCTGTATGGGAGGCTATGTGTCTTGCTACAATGGACCAGTACAAAAAGTTGTGGAAAGGAGAGTACAGAGGAGGGCTTCCCATTATATTCAATTTCATGAACAATCAGTATGCAATGGGTGGACAGACACGCGGTGAGACAATGGGCTATGACATGCTTGCAAGGGTTGGGGCAGGTGTCAACCCTGAGCAGATGCATGCAGAAAGGGTGGATGGCTACAATCCTCTCGCTGTGATAGATGCTATGAAGCGAAAAAAATATTTGCTTGAACAAAAGCAAGGTCCAGTGCTTTTAGACGTTGTGACTTATAGACTTACAGGTCACTCACCTTCAGACTCATCAACATATAGGACAAAAGAAGAGCTTGAAGTTTGGGCTTCACAAGACCCACTTGTAACTTTCAAAGATGAATTAATTAGGGTAGGGGTTGCAACAGAGGATAAAATCAATGAATTACAGCAAGATGTAAAGGAGCTTATCACAAAAATATGTACACTTGCTGTTGATGAAAATGTGTCACCGAGAATAAATTTAATAAGAAATCCAGATGGAATTGCTCAATATATGTTTTCAAATCAGAAAGTTGAAAAAATGGAAGAAAGACCTCCAGAGGTGTTAATCCCAAAAGAAGAAAATCCACGCGTTAAGCAGATTAAGAACAAGATAAGGGTTGGCATAATAGACGGAAAGCCTGTTCCAAAGGCAAAGGTATTTAACCTAAGAGATGCTATATTTGAAGCTTTAATTGACAAGTTTTACACAGACCCAACACTAATTTCATATGGTGAAGATTTGAGAGACTGGGGCGGTGCGTTTGCAGTTTACAGGGGTCTTACAGAGTCCTTACCATATCACAGACTATTTAATACATCCATATCAGAGGGTGCAATTGTAGGATCAGCTGTTGGGTATGGAATGTGTGGTGGCAGAGTTGTTGTTGAGATAATGTACTGTGACTTTATAGGAAGAGCAGGGGATGAGATTTTCAACCAGCTTGCAAAATGGCAGGCAATGAGCGCAGGCACGCTTAAGATGCCTGTTGTTGTGAGAGTTTCAGTTGGCTCTAAATATGGTGCACAACATTCACAAGACTGGAGCTCCATTGTCTCTCACATACCCGGTCTAAAAGTTGTATTTCCTGCAACCCCATATGATGCGAAAGGTTTGATGAACGCTGCACTCAGCGGCACAGACCCTGTGATATTCTTTGAGAGCCAGCGACTTTATGATATTGGCGAGCTTTTCCACGAAGAAGGTGTGCCAGAAGGGTATTATGAAGTACCAATTGGGGAGCCTGATATCAAAAAAGAAGGAAAAGATATTACAATATTAACAGTTGGTGCTGCTTTGTACAGGGCATTGGATGCGGCAAAGATTTTAGAAGAAAAGTATGGAGTAAGTTGTGAGATAATTGATGCAAGGTCGCTTGTTCCATTTAACTACGAAAAGGTAATAGAGTCTGTTAAAAAGACAGGTAAAATCCTTCTTGTAAGTGATGCATGCGCAAGAGGGTCAATTCTCAAAGATATGGCTGCTACAATAGCTGACCTTACCTTTGACTATTTAGATGCACCACCGGTTGTTGTTGGTTCTAAAAATTGGATTGTGCCTGCCTATGAGTTTGAGAACTATTTCTTCCCGCAAGCTGATTGGATAATTGACGCTATACATGAAAGGATTATGCCACTAAAAGGACATGTTGTTAAAAACAACTTTACAACCAATGAGATTTTGAGAATAAACAAACTTGGTATATGATTTTATATAAAGGAAAGAACATTGGAGAGTGATTTTGTGAATAGTTTAAGAAGGGAAAAAATTTTAAATATCTTAGAACAAAAAGGAGAGATTCAACTCCAAGAGTTAAAAGAGTTTTTCCCAGACGTTTCTCTTATGACTCTGCGTCGTGACCTTATAACACTTGAAAAGGAAGGACATTTGATAAGGACACATGGTGGTGCTGTTAGCACAAAGAAGTTATGGCAAATCAGTGGGCAAGAGGATGAGTATTCTAAAAGAGCTGCAGAAAACATAGATGCAAAGATGAAAATAGCCACTTTTGCAAAAAGGCTTGTTGAAAAGAACCGGTCTATATACTTTGATGCAGGCAGTACCATCATGTGTCTTGCAAAAATTCTTGACGATGACAGCTTTACCATTATTACAAGTGGGCTTAACATTGCGCTCGAGCTTGTTAAAAAGAAAAATATTTCTGTTGTAATGCTTGGTGGAATTGTCAACTCAAACACTTTGTCTGTCTCTGGACCAAATGCTATATTTTCTCTTGACAGTATAAACATTGACATTGCCTTTATGAGTGCCTCTGGATTTTCAGTTGACAGTGGTTTTAGTGTTGCAAATATCTATGAGGGGGAGCTCAAAAGAAGAATTTTAGAACGTTCGAATAAGGTTGTTATGCTGATGGATTTATCTAAGGTTGGCAGGAACATGCCATTTACGTATGCAAAGCTTGATGATATTGACGTTTGGGTGTGTGAAAAAAGACCTCCAAAAGAAATTGAAGAGGCAGCAATTAAAAAAGGGGTAACCATTGTATGTGAATAAAAAAAAAGGGGGATAGTTATTAGCTATGGTTTTTGATGGTGAGAAAATTTTGCTGGAGTATGAGAGGGCAAAAGAGGTTTATGCCCAGTTTGGAGTTGACACAGATGAAGTTTTGGAAAAGATGAAAGAGATAAAAATCTCTTTGCACTGCTGGCAAGGAGATGATGTGACAGGGTTTGAAGAAGCAACAAAAGGAATGGGCGGTGGCGGAATCTTAGCAACAGGAAATTACTTTGGTAAAGCGCGAAATGGGCAAGAGCTTCGGCAGGACTTAGAATTTGCAATGAGCTTGATTCCTGGCAAACACAAGGTAAACCTTCATGCTATCTATGCTGAGACGAATGGCAAAAAAGTAGACAGAGACCAGCTTTCAGTGGAACACTTTGAAAAGTGGATAAACTGGGCAAAAGAAAAGGGCATCGGACTTGACTTTAATCCTACCTTTTTTGCCCATCCAAAGGCATCGTCAGGATATACTCTGTCAAATAAGAATGAAAGTATTAGAAAATTCTGGATACAGCATGCTATCAAATCACGCGAGATTGCATCAGCCATGGGCAAAGAAACAGGTCAGCCTTGCATTAATAATATCTGGATACCAGATGGTTCTAAAGACTTTCCAGTACAAAGGTATGAGCACAGAAAAATCTTAAAAGAGTCGCTTGATGAGATATTTGATGCAAAGGTTGACAAACAATATCTCATTGATTCTGTTGAAAGTAAGTTATTTGGCATAGGTTCAGAAGCATATGTGGTTGGCTCGCACGAGTTTTACATGGGTTATGTATTTACAAGCAAACACGATATTGCAATCTGCTTTGACCTTGGACATTTCCACCCAACAGAAACCATTTCAGACAAGATTTCAGCTGTGTTGGCATATTCAAAGAAGATACTTTTGCATCTCAGCCGTGGTATGCGTTGGGACAGTGACCATGTTGTGATTTTGAACGACGAAGTTTTGTCTGTTGCACAAGAAGTAAAAAGAAGCAATGGATTTGACAATGTTTATTTTGCTTTGGACTTCTTTGATGCGAGCATAAACCGAATAACTGCATGGGTAACAGGGGCAAGGGCTGCCTTAAAAGCAATTCTTTTTGCACTCTTGGAACCAACACATCTTTTGATTGAGGCTGAAAATGAAGGGAATTTTGGGATGCGACTTGCACTTTTAGAGGAATTCAAAACCTTACCATTTAGTGCTGTGTGGAATAAATACTGCTACGACAGTGGTGTTCCAGTGGGAAGCACATGGCTTGAAAAGGTGACAGAATATGAAGAGAAGGTTTTGAAAAATAGGATGTAATAGGTACGAAAAAGGGGCTGCAGCGTTTTACACTTTTAAATGATTATGCAGCCCCTTCTTGATTTCCATATTATTTAAATGGATTTTCATCTTTATATAGCATATTAGCTGGCTGATTGAATGATATGTCATCAACACCGAGCATCTTCATTGCATCAAATAGGATTTTTCCTGCGTGTTTGAATGCAACAGCTGTATGGTGCGGGAACCTCTTTGCGATAAGTACATATCTATAGAACCTTCCCATCTCTTTTATTGCAAACACACCAATTCCTCCAAACGAACGTGGGTCAACGTCTATGACCTCACCTTCAGCAACATATGACCTCAAGATACAATCAGCTGTTGACTGAAGTCTGAATATTGTTATCTCACCTGGTTTTATTGTACCTTCGAGTGTACCACGTGTTATATCTGGTTCTTTATTAGGCTCTAAGAGTCTGTGCATAATGAGCTGGTACCTCATCTCAGCATATTTCATATGACAAATAGGTGTGTTTCCACAGTGGAAGCCCATGAAAAGGTCGGTGAGCTTGTAATCCTTGAACTTTTCCTTGTTTGCTTCGTACATATCCTTTGGAACAGTATTATTGATATCAAGAATTGTTGCAGGAATTTGTGTTGCAAGTGTTACAATATATTCACTAAGTGCTCCGTATATGTCAACCTCACATGCAACTGGAATACCTCTTGATGCAAGCCTTGCGTTTACGTAACATGGAACAAATCCAAACTGTGTCTGGAACGCTGGCCAGCACTTATTAGCAAATATTGCAAACTTGCAGCTACCGCGGTATTTTTCATACCAGTCCATTAGTGTCAGCTCATATTGAGCAAGCTTCGGCAAAATTCCAGGGTGTTTGTTTCCTGTGCCAAGTTCTTCTTCCATTTGTTTTACAACTTCAGGTATGCGCGGGTCGTCTTTGTGGTTGTTGAAAGATTCAAACAGGTCAAGCTCAGAGTTTTCCATAATTTCTATACCAAGATCGTAAAGTGGCTTGATTGGTGCATTGCAAGCTAAAAAGTCTTGTGGACGTGGTCCAAAACTGAAGATTTTAAGATTCTTTATACCTATTACAACCCTTGCAACATCAACAAAGTGTGCTATCATATCCGAAACTTCTTCGGCATCTCCAACAGGATAGTCAGGGATGTAAGGATTGAGTTTCCTAAGACCAATATTGTAAGATGCGTTTAACATGCCACAGTATGCATCACCACGGCCGTCGATGAGGTTTTCTTGTGTCTCTTCAGCTGCCGCAACGAACATTGAAGGGCCGCCAAACTTTTGTGCAAGCATTGTCTCAGGCCCTTCAGGGCCAAAGTTGCCAAGATATACAACAAGTGCATTAACACCTGCTGATTTTAGTTCATCCAGGGCTTTTAAAACGTCATTTTCATTCTCGACAGTTGTCTTTGCCTCAAAGATGTCAATACCTTTTTTTCTGCATGCTTCAACCACTTTCTGTCTTCTTTTCTCACTAAGAGTGATAGGGAAACAGTCCCTGCTAACAGCAACTATTCCTACCTTTACTTGGGGTATGTTTTGTAGCATATTGAAAAAATCCCTCCTAACATTTCATTAAGTTTTTATGTTTTGTTATAATAATTATATAACTTTGGGCTTGTGCATACAATAAATTATTCCCACAAAATGCCATATCATTGTAAGAAAATTGTTCACGTACAAGTGCGGGAAAAAATCTTTTCAATCTACTTTTAAAATAGAAACTTTTATGCTACAATATCATAGTTAAAGTATAACCTTTTTAAGGTTGACAAAAATTTTAATTCAAAATAAATCTTTTGAGGGAGGATTCAAATGGAATTCAAGGTTGAGAAAAAAGGTACAAACAAGGCTGTAATCGAGGTTGAGGTTGAACCTGAGAAGTTTGAAGAGGGTCTACAGAAGTCTTATTTGAAAAATGCTAAGTATTTCAAGATTCCTGGATTCAGACCTGGCAAAGCACCAAGGTCGCTCATTGAAAGAGCATATGGTGAAGAAGTATTTTATGATGATGCAATTGACTTTGTTTTAAATGAGACATATCCTAAGGTGATTGAAGAGAGCAAGCTTGAGGTTGTGTCAAGACCTGAAGTTGACATAGTTCAGGTTGGCAAGGGCAAGAGCTTTATATACAAAGCTGAGGTGTATATCAAACCAGAGTTTGAATTGGGTGAGTACAAAGGGGTTGAAATCAAGAAGATTGAATACCCTGTTGCTGAAGAAGAGGTTGAGCATGAGCTTGAACATTTAAGAGAGGAAAATGCAAGATTTATATCTGTTGACAGAGAAGTTCAAAACGGCGATATAGTTACAATCGACTTTGAGGGTTTTGTTGACGGTGAGTCTATTGAAAATGGCAGTGCTCAGGACTATGAGCTTACAATTGGCTCAGGTAGGTTCATCCCAGGGTTTGAAGAACAGCTAATTGGGATGAAAAAAGGCGAAGAAAAGGAAATAGAAGTTGTGTTCCCAGAAGACTATCAGAACCAAGAACTTGCTGGTAAAAAAGCAACATTTAAAGTGAAAGTAAAGGAAATAAAGGTAAAGGAGCTTCCTGAGCTTGATGATGAATTTGCAAAGGATGTCAGCGAGTATGAAACATTAGAAGAGCTAAAGGCAAGCATTAGAAATAGGATAAAAGAGAAGAATGACAAAAGAGCAAAGGACGAGATGATTGACGCAATCTTAGAAAAAATTGCACAAGCAACAGAGATTGATATACCAGAGCCTATGATAGAAAATCAGATAAATTACTATGTTGAAGATGTTGTAAGAAATCTTCAATATTTTGGAATGACATATGAGAAATATTTAGAAGCTATAGGCAAGACGGATAAAGAGTTCAGGGAACAGTTTAGAGAAAGAGCAACAAAAGCTATTAGAAATAATCTCATATTAGAAAAGATTGCAAAGGTAGAAAATATTCAGGCAACAGATGAAGAGCTTGAAAAGGAATTAGAAAGACTTGCTAAGATGTACAACTTAGAGGTTGAAAAGTTAAAAGAAAGACTTTCTGAAGATGATATTGAGTATATAAAAGAGGGTATAATTCTAAATAAGGCTATAGATTTTATATACGAAAATGCTAAAATTATAAGTGAAGAAACTCAATCTGAAAACCAACCAGAATAGTCTGAAAATTTGTTTTTCTTTTAAAAAAGGAGGGATAAATAAATGTCAGCACTTGTTCCTATAGTTATTGAGCAAACCAATCGTGGTGAGAGAGCATACGACATATACTCAAGACTTCTAAAAGACAGGATAGTGATCTTGAGCGGTGAAATCACAGATGATATTGCTTCACTCATTGTTGCCCAGCTTCTTTTCTTAGAGGCAGAAGACCCTGATAAGGACATCTATCTGTATATAAACTCACCAGGTGGTTCTGTTACAGCTGGATTTGCAATTTATGACACAATTCAGTATATAAAGCCTGATGTATCCACAATTTGTGTTGGAATGGCAGCATCAATGGGTGCATTCTTGCTTGCAGCTGGAGCAAAAGGTAAGAGATTTGCTCTTCCAAACAGCGAAATAATGATACATCAGCCAATTGGCGGTGTTCGTGGTCAGGCAACAGACATCAAAATCCACGCTGAGTGGATATTGAAGATAAAACAGAGAATTAATAGGATTTTGGCTGAGCGAACAGGCCAGCCAATTGAAGTTATAGAGCGTGATACAGAACGTGACTTTTTCATGACAGCCGAAGAGGCTTTAAAGTATGGCATAATTGACAAGGTGATTGAAAGGCGACCATAATCTTTCTTTTTTGAGGTGATTTAAAGTTGGCTAAGTTCGATGAAAAGAAGACTTTAAGGTGCTCATTCTGTGGCAAATCACAGGATGAGGTAAGACGTCTTGTTGCCGGACCTGGAGTTTATATTTGTGATGAGTGTGTTGAACTTTGTTCAGAGATAATCTCTGAGGAGTTTGAAGAAGAGGAATACAACGAGTTTGATGATAGACTTCCAACCCCAAAAGAGATAAAAGAGTTTTTGGACCAGTACGTAGTTGGGCAAGACCACGCAAAAAAGATTTTATCAGTTGCAGTTTATAATCACTACAAGAGAATTTACTATCATGACAACAGGAAAGACGATGTAGAGCTTCAAAAGAGTAATATCTTAATGCTTGGTCCAACTGGCTCTGGAAAAACTTATCTTGCACAGACTCTTGCAAAAATGTTAAATGTACCATTTGCCATAGCAGATGCAACAACACTCACTGAAGCAGGTTATGTGGGTGAAGATGTTGAAAATATTTTGCTCAGGCTTATTCAAAATGCTGATTATGACATTGAAAGAGCAGAGCGCGGTATAGTTTATATAGATGAGATTGACAAGATTGCAAGAAAATCAGACAATCCTTCAATCACCAGAGACGTCTCTGGTGAAGGTGTGCAGCAAGCACTACTAAAGATATTAGAAGGAACAATAGCATCAGTTCCGCCACAGGGTGGAAGAAAGCACCCGCATCAAGAGTTTATCCAGATTGACACAACAAATATTCTCTTTATCTGTGGCGGTGCTTTTGAGGGTATTGAAAAGATAATTGAGAGAAGAATTGGTGAAAAGACTCTTGGGTTCAATGCTAAAATAGAGAGCAAGAAGGAAAAGAAGATAGGCGATATTCTAAGACAGATAATGCCTCAAGACCTACTAAAGTTCGGCATGATTCCCGAATTTATCGGTCGTGTTCCAATAATTGTTACATTAGACGCACTTGACAAAGAGGCACTGATAAAGATTCTCACAGAACCAAAGAATGCACTTGTCAAGCAATATCAAAAGCTTTTTGCTATGGACGGCGTTGAGCTTGAATTCGAAAGAGAAGCATTAGAAGCAATAGCAGATAAAGCAATTGAGCGAAACACTGGGGCAAGAGGCTTGAGAGCAATCATGGAAGAGATAATGCTTGATGTGATGTTTGAGATTCCATCAAACGACAAGATAGAAAAGGTAATAATTACAAAAGCAGCTGTTTTGAAAGAAGATAAGCCCATTGTAATAATAAACGAGAACAAGAAAGTGCAGAGAAAACCAAGACTAAAACAGCGCTTGCAGGAAAGAAGAGGAAATGTGTCTTAATTGATTAATAAAACATGGGTGAAAGATAAGCTAAATGAAAGAAGAAGGCTGGTTTTTGACTTTCCAGCCTTCTTCTTTTTGAATTTTTCAGCTTTAAAAGAAGGGAAAATTCAGTTTGTATAGAATTAAGTTATTATATAAACCGAAAACATCACAAAGTCTCTAAGAAAATTAATAGAAAGAGGGACTTTACAAAAGTCCGGTGAGAAAATTTGTTAAAGATAAGAGAATACCAAGAAGAGCTTGAAAGTAAGATTCTATCACCATATGCAATGCTTTCTAAGAACACAAAAGGGCGACAAAGACCAGAAGAAAAGTGCCAGGTCAGAACCGAGTTTCAACGTGACAGAGATAGAATAATTCATTCAAAATCATTTAGAAGACTTAAACACAAAACACAAGTGTTCATCTCACCAGAAGGGGACCATTACAGAACAAGGCTAACTCACGCACTTGAGGTTGCCCAGATAGCAAGGACAATTGCAAGGGCTTTAAGGCTCAATGAGGACCTGACAGAAGCAATTGCCCTTGGACATGACTTGGGCCACACACCTTTTGGACATGCAGGAGAGGACATTTTAAACCAAATTACAACTTGTGGTTTTTCTCACAATGTACAGAGTCTCAGAGTTGTTGACTTTTTAGAAGGGGATGATGGACTTAATCTTACATTTGAGGTAAGAGACGGTATTTTAAATCATGTATGGGGCAATACTCCTTCGACGTTAGAAGGCAAAGTTGTGCAGTTTGCAGACAGGATAGCGTATATAAACCATGATATAGACGATGCTATAAGAGCAGGAATTTTAAAAGAAGAAGATTTGCCACAGGACTGTCTTAAGATTTTAGGATTTTCAAAGCGTGAGAGAATTAATACATTGATTATGGATATAATAAGAAATAGTATGGACAAACCAGAAATAACCATGAGTGAAGATGTCTTTTATGCCATGCAAAAGTTGAGGGAGTTTATGTTTCAAAATGTGTATATTGACTCTGAAGCAAAAAGGGATGAAAAAAAGGCTAAATATATTATACAAGCTTTATATGAGTATTTTATGTCGAATCCTGACTCCTTGCCAGACGATGTAAAAAAAGATATCGACAGATTTGGCAAGGAACAGGCAATAATCGACTATATAGCTGGAATGACAGACAGGTATGCTATGCGAAAGTTTTATGAAATATTCTTACCTTCGCCATGGAATAAGCTTTAATTTTTATGAAAAATGTCAAAAGGTATTTTAAAAAATTTGTCGAAATAAATTTAAATTGTCCCAAAAAACATGAAGGTGAACATGATGTGTTGGAAAGAATTGTGGAACAGGTTTTAAATAAAGTGGATATTGTTGATATTGTTTCCTCTTATATTCCGTTAAAAAGGGTAGGGGTGAACTTTAGGGCGCTTTGCCCTTTTCATTCAGAGAAAACCCCCTCTTTTTACGTATCACCAGCTAAGCAGATATTTCACTGTTTTGGTTGTGGTGTTGGCGGAAATGCCATCCACTTTGTAATGCGAATAGAAAACTTGACATTTACTGAGGCGCTAAAGGTTTTGGCCCAGAGGGCAAAGATTAACATTGAGTTTTCTGAGTCTCAGTCAGCAAAGGACAGGGCTTTGGCAAAACAGAAGGAAGAGCTAATTAATCTTCACAAAGACTGTTTTGAATATTTTCAAGAGCAGCTTTATCTTCGCAAGAATATTGAAGCTGCGAAGTATATTATCAAAAGGAGAATTGCGAAAGATACGGCAAAGAGATTTGGGCTTGGGTTTTGTCCTGAAAAAAATGACCTGTATGACAGGCTTTCTCAAAAATATCCTAAAGAAATTATTGATTTAAGTGGAATTTTTCTTGAGAGAAATGGAAAAAATTATTGTAGATTTGAAGGAAGGCTTATTTTTCCTATATTCGATACAATGAACAGGGTGATTGCATTTTGTGGTCGAATAATCTCTGATACTTCTGCTCCAAAATACATGAATTCACCTGATACTTTGATATTCTCAAAGTCAAGGATTCTGTACGGTCTTAATATTGCAAAACAGAGCAAGGAGAGAGAGTTTGTAGTTGTCGAGGGGTACATGGATGTTATTGCTCTACATCAAGAGGGAATTGACAATGCAGTTGGGGTTTTAGGCACAGCACTCACTCAAGACCACAGTTTTCTGCTGCGAAGATACAAAAATGAAGTTGTTCTTTGCTTAGACAGTGATGAAGCAGGCAAAAAAGCAGCAATAAGAAGTGCTGATATATTGTATCAAAACGGGCTCATGGTAAGAGTTATGGAATTAGAGGGTGCAAAAGATCCAGATGAGTATATAAAAAAGTTTGGGAAGGATGCGTTTTTGTTAAAAAAGCAAAATAGCATGTTTGTGATAGATTACAAAGTAAAAGAGCTAAAAAACCAATATGATTTGACCAAATCAGACCAGAAATTTAGATTTGTACGAGAGTATTTTGAGAAGATTTTGACTCCAATTTCAAATGAGGTTGAAAGACAAGAGTATATAAAGAAGTTGTCAGTTCTCACGGGTGTAGATGAAAATGTTATTTCAAAAGAGTTTTCCAAAACTACTCAGAAGGAACTTAAGCGAATAGAAAATATAAATTATTTTAAGCAAATACAGCAAAAACCAGTTTTGTCTGATTTCGAAATGTTAAAAAAGAATGAGATCTATCTTTTATCATTATATACAGAATGGGCACCAAAATCAGAGGAGATAAGAAGTCTTCTTACGGAAGAGGACTTTTACACCGAAGATGTTAAGAATCTTTTTACTGCAGTAAAAAATCTGATGGATGAGGGGATGGAGTTGAGGTACTCTATGCTTTTGAGTTTTGTAACCGATGAAAGCATTTTATCTGATCTTACAAGCTTTTCATCTAAAGGTTTTGAAAATACTGATACTGCAAAGAAAGCCATAGAAGAGCTAAAAGTGAAAGTCAAAACGTTAGGGTTAAAACTTGAACTTAAAGCTGCACAAGAACAAAATGACAGTTTGAAAATTACCCAGATACTGAATGAGCTAAAAAAACTCAAGGTAGGAAAGGAGGGAGAAGGCAGATGACAGAACAAAATCTTGACCAAAATAACCAGAACAATATAAATCAAAATAGCAACCAAGAGGTTAAAAAGGATCAGCAGACGCAGCAGAGTGAGGAAAAAGAACAGATTCAGCAAAAAGAAGAAGCTGTAAAGTCTTCTCCTAAGAAAAATTCTGATGATAAAAATAAAACAGAAGAAAAGAAAAATCTCATCAGAGAAAAGGTTCGCGAGCTTATTTCGCTTGGTCAGAGCAAAGGATTTTTGACATATTCTGAAATTCAAGAGATACTTGACAAGGTAGAGCTTGATGCAAGCCAGGTTGAAAACATATATGATACTCTTGAGAGTATGGGGATTGACGTTGTTGATGATAGGGTTTCAGAAGAAGAGCTTTTAAAAGACGACTTGGAAAATCTACCTGAAGGTATTGCTATAGATGACCCTGTGAGGATGTATCTCAAAGAGATTGGCAAAATTCCACTTTTGACCCCTGAAGAGGAGATTGAACTTGCAAAGAGGATTGAACAGGGGGATGAAGAGGCTAAAAAGAGGCTTGCTGAGGCAAATTTGAGGCTTGTTGTTAGCATTGCAAAGAGGTATGTGGGAAGAGGAATGCTCTTTTTAGATCTTATCCAAGAAGGTAATCTTGGTCTATTGAAGGCTGTTGAGAAATTTGACTACAGAAAAGGATATAAATTTTCCACATATGCAACATGGTGGATTCGTCAGGCAATAACAAGAGCAATTGCAGACCAGGCAAGAACTATAAGGATTCCTGTACACATGGTTGAGACGATAAACAAGTTAGTGAGAGTATCACGTCAGCTTCTGCAGGAAAAAGGAAGAGAGCCAACGCCTGAAGAGATTGCAAAAGAGATGAACATGCCAGTTGAAAAGGTGAGAGAGATACTAAAGATTGCACAAGAACCAGTGTCACTTGAGACCCCAATTGGTGAAGAAGAAGATAGTCACTTGGGTGACTTTATCCCTGATGATGATGCTCTTGCGCCATCTGAAGCAGCTGCATATTCAATGCTCAAAGAGCAGCTTTTAGAGGTTTTGGATTCTTTGAATGAAAGAGAAAAGAAGGTTTTAAAGCTAAGATTTGGCCTTGAAGATGGCAGGGCCCGCACCTTAGAAGAGGTTGGAAAGGAGTTCAACGTAACAAGAGAGAGGATCCGCCAAATTGAGGCAAAGGCTTTGAGGAAACTAAGACATCCAAGCAGAAGTAAGAAGCTAAAGGATTTTTTGGAGTAAAAATGAAAGGGGATTACTAGGTAAGCAGGTAGTCCCCTTTTTGTTGTTTTAACTTGTAATTGGAAATTTAGAACAAATAAGAAAAAATACTAATTCAAAATTGGGAACTAAAAAACATAAAAAGAGTCTGTATATAATTAACAAGGGGTTCACTAAAAACAAAATTTTAAAATTTTTATATCACAGCATATAGGGAAAGTTCGTCAAACAAAAAACTAAATCTTGTAATGAAAGGGGCTATCCAATTATTTTTTGGACAGCCACTCATAATTTGTAAATATTTATTTGTACAATACTGCATCGCCTACAAAAGGAAACATTCTACAATCATTTTGATTCGGATTTGTAAAAAATTCAATTTTTAAAGTATTACCGCCAACAACGTCTAAAGAAACATCTTTTGCCTTTTCACCTTTTGCGATTTCTGTTTCATATCTTTTTTCTCCGTCTAGATAAATTGTAAATTTTCCACTTGCACCAACTTCAGAATCATCATCTAAACCTAAACTCATTTTTAACTTTTTATAATCTCCGTTTAATTTATACTGCACAAATGACCATCTTCGACTTTCATCTGAACTCCAACCAGCAGCATTATAAGCCTCCCACCAGATATTCTTATTATATGGTCTTCCTAGTACTGTAACGTCCTTTGTGTTGATACCAAAACGTCCTTTGTTATAATAGTCAACTATGGATTTATAATCACTCAACGGCAAATCAGTAAGGAATATACCTCCATTTGGACCCAAATCGGGACCTATAACTAATGCTTTTTGGTTATCATTAATTTTCCAAGGAGTTATGTTTTTATTAAAGAAGCAATAAAGAATTGAGTCAAGATGAACAAATCTCATTCCTTTGTAGTTTATAAATGGAACTTTGTATTTGAGTGTTACTCCATTTAGGATAATATCTCTTTGATACTCATAAACTGGGTTTGTTGCTGCCTTTTTGCTAAGTTCATTCACCTTTGCTTGAAGATTAGCATTTTCTTTTTTTAGCTTGTCATATTGAGTTTTTAGAGAATTGTAATCTTTTAAAAGTTTTTCGTACATGGTCTTATAATTTGTTGGAGATGATGCAACCGCAACAAAACAAAAAATTACAGCAAGTACAACTGTAAAAAATGAAATACACTTTTTCATTTCATCAACCTCCATAAAAAAAGTTTTGATATTTTCTATAAATATACAATAGTTTAAATTTAATATACAATAGTCTAAATTTAATGTCAACTATATTTTGTAATTAATAAATTCTTGAATTCATTTGTTAAAAAAATTATAATAAAATTAACATCTTACCTTTAAAGGATATTTCTTGTCGAATTTTGTCGAAATATGTCAAATAACCTTTAGAAAATGATGGGAGGGGTAAAGATTGTTTTACTGTCCTAAGTGTGGTGCTACAATTGAAAAGGGGCAGAAAGTATGTACTCAATGTGGAGAGAGCTTAGAGGCAAAGACATCGAATAATTTGCAAAGAACAAAGAGAGAGTTCTTCTTAGAAAAATACTTTGATGACCAAACAAAAGAATTTAGGGTACCAAGCATAAAATTGAAATTTGACAGAAAACTTTTGCCTTGGCTTTACGGAATTATAGGTTTCTTGGTGTTCTTAATATTGTTTGTAGCAGTTGGAAAGTCAATATATTCTCCCCAAAGGGTTGTGAATGAATTCAAGGAAGCTGTTAAAAATAAAGACACAAAAATGCTTTCCCAAATTATTGTTCATGAAACAGGTGAACAAATTTCACAAGATAATCTAAAAGCTTTCTTAGAGTTGTGTCAGACAAAGCCTGAATACATAAACGAGGTTTACAAAGCATTAGATGAAGCAATTCAATCAATTTCAAATTCATCTTCAGATAAAAAGAATGAATCTCTAACCGATATTTTATCTAATCTTTTCTCAGCTCACGATTATTCTAACGATTTTCTTTTAAAACCTGCAGGCAAAGGCTTGATTTTCTTCACAAAGTATAAGATTGCAGCAAAAAATTACTTTTTAAAGGTGAAGTGTGATACAAAGGATGCAAAAATATTCTTAAATGGCAAAAACATTACTTCAGTTTCAGATCCGTCGCAGGAGATTTCAATAGGCCCATTGATTGCCGGTATATACAAGATTGAAGCAAAATACAAAGGACCATATTGTACATTAGAGGAGTCTGAGGAAGAAAAACTCTACAGTACAGAATTTAGTAACTACAACCAATACTCTGTTGAACTTTATCTTAATCCTCGCTACGTAGAGGTAGAGTCAGATTTTGAGGATGCTGAGATAATTTTGAATGGTAAGCCAACCGGTGTTTTGGTAAAAGATGCTTCTGAATTTGGACCTGTAAGTGACGAAAGTGAGTTTAGTGCAAAAATAAAACTTCCATGGGGTGAGGCAAGAACAACTTCTGTAAAACTTGGCAACTGGTCAAATAGCATTACAATTCCAAATACACTTTCAAACGATGATACTAATAATTCAACATTTGAAAAGGTTGCTTCTGTTATAAATGATTTTGAAAAGTCTTACAGAACTGCTATGACAGCTCAGGATCCAAATAAGTTTTTGAACATTTCTGATGAATTAAAACAGACATTTTCAAGTAGAATTCAAGAACTAAAAGATTATAAACAAAAATTTACAGGTAAAGTCACAAAAACAGAGTTTAATTTTGGAACATTACAATTGTTTAAAGATGAAGAGGAAAAAATAACATTAAAAGTTACTGCGAAGATTTATTACAAAGATACAGTATATTCCCAAGACGAGTCTTCACCACAAGATATTCCTGAAAAAGTAACTACACAGGTTTACACTCTTGTATGGGATGAGAATGCAAAGAATTTTGTTATTGTTAAAATAGAAGCTCCATGGTTTTATGACTGGCCAAAAGATGGCAAGATTAAAGAATACAAATTAGATGAAGGGAGTGTGTGATTGAAATGACAAATTGTCCATATTGTGGTAGAGAACTTCAGGAAGGTGAGAATTGCACTTGCGAAACAGCTCAGGCAATGATAAGTCAAACAACTGGCAATAAAGACTCAAGTAGTGAAGTGTTGAATGAGAAGCAAAATAATGAGAATAAGAATGTTAATGAAGAAATTGGAAATAAAAATAATGAGCAGACACAAAACATCAGTGAGAAAGAGAGAAAGAATATAGCTATTGCATCAACCTTTAATGATGTAATTAATTCAACAGTTAGATATTGTTATCTTACTGTAAAGTTTGCGTTGGCATTTTTGAAAAATCCATTTGTTTTTATTTCAAAGGTTATACAGAACAATGACTGCAAAGTAGGTATTTTGTTTGCTATTCTTACCTCTATATTTGTTTCTATTCAAAATCTTGTTTTGGCAGGAAGAGGTATAAAGTTAATTGAAGATTTTATCGGAATATCAGGGCTTTTGTCCTCTTATTCATCCTTTAAGACCTTTTTGTACAACTTCATAATTTTGTTTCTTTTGTATCTTCTATATTGCGGTACTATCAAGTTAGCGTTTATGATAATTAAAGAAAGTGTAGATTTTAAGGCTATATTAGGGGCGGTTGGAGTAAGCCTTATACCAATTGTATGGGTAGTATTGTTAAATCTGTTATTGCAGTTTATTGCTATATGGCTTGTAATTTTAATAGGTATTTTTGGTATTATCACAAATACAATTCTTAACTTTTGGTCAATTAGGACTTTATCACAAAATAAAGATACTACAGCGCTTTACATCACTGCGACAACGTATATCGTATGTATTATTGTTGTGGCAATAGTCATGTTTGCTTTAGCTAATGGAATGGTAGGCTCAGGAGGAGTTAGTACGACAAGTTTTAGTTCAAATAGCATTATTGGTACCTGGTCAGATGATAAAGATACTATCACATTTTATTCAGATGGTACATTTAAGGCCAATTATTATTGGATAGGTGGAAATTGGGAAATAGATGGTAACAAATTGTATCTTACAGGTTTTCTTACTGGTAAAGAAGGATATTATTACAAAATTGAAGGCGATAGATTGATATTGGAGCCTATTCCTGGTTCAGGTAGAGGGAAGTATGAATTTTACAGGGTTAAATAAAATAGAGAATAATAGAAAAATAATTGTAATTAAAATATGATTAAAAACGAATAGGAGGTGAAATGTGATGCAAAGTGTAAGGAAGATTTTTGTTATTAAGATAGCAGTTATAATCCTTTTATTTTTGTTGCTTGTTGGTTGTTCAGTGTTCAAAAGAGATAAAAGTACTGAAAGTTCTTTCAACCAAAATACTACCCAGGTTGTTTATAAGACAGAGTACGATGAATCTTTGCTTAAAAATAATATTCCTGAACAGAAGATAGAAAAATTTATTGAAGTAAATAAAAAGAAAATTGAGAAAAGTTCAGATAGTAAAATAATTAGAATTGAATATCCTTATATTGTAAAACATACTTTTTCGCAAATAGTGGTTGAGAAAGTTAACAATACAATTGAGAATTTTGTAAAAAGGAAACTGGATGAAATAGAAAAAGATAAAAGCTTTACTATTTTGGGAATTAGTTATGATTATCATTTTTTAAAATCAAAAAATATTTTTTCTGTAATATTTTTTATTGATGGTGGAGGAACTGGAGGGTATTATGAATCAAAGACATTCAATTTTGATCTTGATAATGGTAAATTGATACCCAGAGAGGACATTATAGATAATAATACCTTAAGAAAAATTAGGAATTATATTACTTTTCTTTCAGCAACATGCAGCGATATTGAATTGAGAACTCCAAAGTATCGAGAGAGTCTTTCTCAAGCAACTGAAAATACGGATATTCAGATAGATGATAAAATACTTTTAAGGGATGAGGGGATAGAAACATATTTTTCTTCTTTTGATATTGATCCCAATGGAAAAAACTATGCTACCTTTTTTATGTCATTCAGTGAATTAAATAAAGAAAGAATAGAAAGAATAGTTATAAATTCTTCGGACAAACTTGAAAAACTTTTAAATGTACGACTTAAAGATATTCGAGCAAATTTTGGACTATGTGATAGAACTTATGAATGGGAGGGCGGAATCTTTTACGATGTAGGGGCTTTAGCATGGACTTTTAATGCAGATGAAGGAAATTATAAAGATTCGGACGACAAAATACCTAATGCTTTAGTTGCGGGCAGGGGAGCAAACCTTTTTGGTATTGAGATAATGGAAACAACCCCAGACCAAGCGTACAAGATTTTAAAAAATGGCAAGTATAAGGAAATAAAAGAGGTAAGTAGAGGACCATCACCGGAATCGGAGGAAGTCATTTCTTGTGATTTAAAAAACGGAATTACTATTTACTTTGAAGTTGGACGAGAACAAAGTAATTTATCCCAACCAAAAGTAGTTGATGCAATTATCAAATGGAGTGACCAGAGAAATTAAAAGATAATTTAATGGGTGGTAAATCTGTTGATTACACGTGCAAAAGAAAAGGATGGATGAGTATGATTAGTAATGCTAGAAAAAATTTAAAAGTAAGAAAAAAAGAAAAAATAAAATATATCTTATTTCTATTTTTGGTGAGTATGATATTGATAACATTGAGCACTTTCTATATAAAAGCATCAAATGATATGGGAAAGAAAATAGTATATGTTGATACGGGCGGTAATCAAAACCTTGCTATAACAGAAAATGGAGAACTTTACGAATGGGAGTTAGGTGGAACTTTAGAATCTCGATATTTGCCTACAAAAGTAATGGAACATGTTAAGATTGCAAAAGCCGGATGGGCACATGTATTAGCAATAGACCAGAGTGGGAATTTATATTGTTGGGGTAATAACGAGTATGGACAATTAGGAGATGGGACAAAAGAGAGCAAAACTACTCCTGTAAAAATTTTGGGAAATGTAGTTGCAATAGCTGCTGGTAATTATCATAGCTTGGCAGTTACAAAAAATGGAGATTTATATGCATGGGGACTCAACGATCGCGGACAGTTAGGAAATGGGACAAGAGTTGACTGTAACAAACCTATTAAGATTATGACAAATGTTAAAGATGTAGCAGCTGGATGGTATACAAGTTTTGCTATTACCAAAAATGGTGATTTATATGGATGGGGTGCAAATGAGGTTGGACAGTTGGGTGATGGCAGTAAAATAGATAAAATTAAACCAGTAAAAATAATGAGTGGGGTTCAAAGTGTTTCTGCAGGAAGTAATCATGTTTTGGCATTAACCAAGAAAGGTGAGTTATATGCGTGGGGCTACAACAATGATAGTGAGTTAGGATTTGATCCGGGATGGGGTAAAAATTTCAGTGAAAAAC
Source organism: Caldicellulosiruptor changbaiensis (assembly GCF_003999255.1). Lineage (GTDB taxonomy): Bacteria > Bacillota > Thermoanaerobacteria > Caldicellulosiruptorales > Caldicellulosiruptoraceae > Caldicellulosiruptor > Caldicellulosiruptor changbaiensis. The sequence continues at coordinate 2,143,179 of NZ_CP034791.1, read as the reverse complement.
CGGTAAGAGTAAATTTTAAAGACATAAAAGGTATTTCATATATTTACGCAGGTGAATCTTACAGTTTGTTAATTGATAAAAACGGGGTATTATGGGGATTGGGACGAGGTTATACTGATACTATCGTAATCAAAAATAAGTTTCGCCAATCTAATAATGGTAAACTCATGGAATTTAAGCCTGTTAAGATAATGTCAAATGTTATGTTGGCATCTGGTAAATTAGCAGTGACGAAAGATAAAAAGTTATACATTTTTTGCAATAACACTGGACCATTTATCTTTGGTGCGCCAGAAAGAGTAGATAGGCCTGTTTTAATCATGAAAAATGTTTCTTTATGTAGTGCGGGTGCTGACCATTCTCTTGCTTTAACTAAGGATGGAAAATTATATGGATGGGGCAATAATTCATATAATCAGTTAGGGAACGGAACCAAAAATCCCTTATGTAGGCCCACAAAAATAGATATTAATGTTGGGGAAATTATAGGAATTTTAGCAGGAACTCAACGTAGTTTTTTGATTAATAAAAAAGGTGAACTTTTTGGGTGGGGAAGTAATATAAACAATACTATTGACTTTAGCAACAATAAAATAATTTCAAAACCTAAAATGGTATTAAAAGAAATTAGACAAGTAGATACTAATCAAAATGAAACATTTGTTGTAACAAAAAATGGTAAAATGTATGCGTTAATTTTTGTTGTTCAAGCAGAACGAGATACTCTTAAATGGCAAATTATCAAAGAAAACAGACAAAAAATGTATAACATAACAAACAATGTAGACAAAATTAGTGCAGGGTATCAGACTCTAATCTTGAAAAAGGACGGGACCTTATATGCATTGAAAGGTAAAACTTCATGGAAAGGAAGCCATACGCAAATCGAATCATATGTGATTGAGAAAGTATTGAATAATGTGGTATCAATGGCAAGCGGTTATGACCATTGCTTGGCTGTTACAAAAGATGGAAGTTTATATGCCTGGGGCAGTGATCCAGCTCATGGGGAAATAGGCAATGGAATAGCAATACCCAATCTTCGAATAGATAAGCCTGTAAAAGTAATGGATAATGTAAAAATGGTAGCTGCAGGTGCAAATAGAAGCTTTGCATTAACAAAAAATGGAGAAGTTTATGCATGGGGATTTAATTTGGGAACACTTGGAACTGACACAGATTCATGGTATGAACCCAGACCTGTGAAAGTGTTTGAAGGAGCTGTATGGATATCTTGTAAAGGAGGACATGTATTGGCATTGACAAGAGAAGGGGATTTATATGGTTGGGGAGATAATAGTTTAGGTCAAGTAGGAATTGGTGGTATTATTATCTTTAAGCCAACACAGGTAATAATACGGTAAATAATCAATTGTGAAATGTTTATAAGTACTAATTTTTAAGTTAAATAATGCTGATAGCAAATCATAAATGTCTATTTTTAATAAACATATCAGAAATCTATTGTATTTTGTAATTTGCAGAGAAAGACAAATAGTAAAATGTGAAGGGAGGGACGATGATGTGCAGAAGAATAAAAGGAAGGGGTAGATTTAAAATATTAATTTTCCTTTTATTGATAATAATTTATTTTGTCGGTAAAGTTAGTTACATTGGCCATGCCCAGAATACTCAGAATATAAGTAAATATGATAGTGTTTTGAGGCAAACAATTGTAAAATGTTTTGAATCAAACATACCGTTTGGGGCAGAAATAACTGTTTCTGTTACTAATAAAAATTCAAAGTTAAGGGAGAATGTATATTGCAAGGTTTATGTTGATAAGATAAACAATAAATACTTCTATGAGGAAAGAATTAAAGATAAGTATTCATGTTTGTTAATAACAGGAGATACAATTTATTTTAAGAACAACATTTATTACAAAAACAAAAGTAATTCTTTCTACTATTATATGCCTATTAAAAAAGTAAAGGAGCTAACAAATTCGGACTTCGTAATTAATGTTTTAACGTTAAAAAGTAGAAAAGACTTCAACCAGGATCTTAAAAATGCTATTCTAAGTGAAAAAGCAAAGTTTTTCGACCAAATAGTGGTTGTTGGAGGGAAAAAATTAAAGACAAAAAATGCATTAATTACTGTTTCTCAAAGTAAAATGGAAGCATGCACCAAAAAATTCTTGAAAGAAAATATTAAAAAGTTATTTAGCGTAGCAAATATATTTGGAAGATTAGTAGGAGATAGTGTAAATGAAGTATTGGGAGATAAAGGAGATGTGACTGGGAGTCTGGATGTTGTAACTGATCTCTTAGATCTTGTAAGTGATGATTTGCTTGAAATGATACCTATAAATCCTGTTAAATATAACTTTTATATTGATGAAAATGACTATAAAACTAAGAAAATAATTATTACTTACAATGGTAATTTTACAACATTGCAAATAACCCTTGATAACATCAAATTTGGGAAAGATGTTTTATTCCCTAACCCTCCAAAAGAAGCTTTTAAAAAAGCCGAAAAAATTTCCTTTAAAAGTTACCTCAATCCAATTGGGTTTAATATTGGCTATTGGGATGGTGCAATTCCAGTTTATAATTACTTAATTGTGAATCAAATGCTTGCAGAATTAGACATGAATGGAAGTAATTTTGGATACTAAAATAACAATCAACTTGAATTAATAAGAATTATTAACGATTCTTAAAAAAGACAATATACAATCCTATACTCTCTTAATAAACTTTTTTTAAGGCCTGAAGGTAACCAAATAATATCAAATGAACGATTACGAGATAATAAGAATAAAAAAAGAAAGTTGTAAGCGATAGACTTTTTAAGTTTGTGAAACTTTTTGACAGTAAGTTTGAAACAATTTAAGGTTTAATGTGATGAACGAGAACAAAAAGCAAGAGAAAAGATGTAGCAGGCAAAAGAAAATCAGAGAACAAAGAAATATGGTCAAATGTTAGGAAGGTAATCAGAACCGATGTACGATTTAGGGTAAGAAATAGTTTGCCTAATGATAATTTGTTTTTTGTAGAGGTTTTGGGAATTGTTGAGAGTTTCAATCGAGTTGAGAGTGATTGAGTAAATTTAGCATTATCTTTAGCGGAATTTTGGCGCGTGGTTAGTTGAATACTTTTACAAAAGACAAAAAATTAAGAAATAGAGGGGGTATTACTATGTTGGACTTATTGCAAAGGACAATAATTGAAGGAAGGTTGTCTTGCTATGTGAAGAAAACTAAGGAGTTTAATCCATATGAAAAATCAGATGTTTACGATTGGGAGTTTAAAAAGGAGATAAACCGATACATTTTTAAAGATTCTTATCGTGGATTTAATCCCTATGCAGGGGTTGAAATAATAATTGAGAAAGACAGTAATAAAGTAGTATGGATATGTGATTATGTTGGTTATGTTTTGGATAAATGTCCAATTGGTGCAAATCAAGTATATGATTTTTTAAAAGAAGCTAGGGCTAAGCATTTAGTGGAATGCAAGGATAATCTATTTAAGGATTTTACATACGAAAAAGAATTATTAAAATATAAATCGATATTTGAACTTAAAGCAACGGGAGTATTGGAAAAAACTGATATTTATTATGATAAAGAATTAATTGCCCAACACATTGCATCTGGAATTGTGAAAATATGAGGATGGATTTTTATGAAAATAAAGATTGTTAAATAGAAGATATAGTTATTGAAGGTAAAAATAGTTATATAAGAGATAAAAAAATATCCCCCTTGTCATAAAATATTATAGTGCAAAAACATAACAACCACAAGTTATGCATATTAAGAGCAGGGGTTACTCACTCCCCTGCTTTTGATTTGTCAGGTTATTTAGTTATTGACTTTTTACTTACACATATTTAAAATAGAAAGCTATCTTCAAACTTTTAAAAGGAGGCAGCCAAAGGTCTGAAAATGCTAACCCGAAGAGATGACATTAGAAACATTGCTATAATTGCCCATGTTGACCATGGCAAAACAACCTTAGTTGACGCAATGCTAAAACAAAGTGGAATATTCCGTGAAAATCAGATGGTTGAAGAAAGAGTTTTAGATTCAAACCAGCTTGAAAGAGAAAAAGGAATTACCATAATGGCCAAAAACACAGCCATTATGTACAAAGGCATAAAGATAAATATAATAGACACACCAGGCCATGCAGACTTTGGAAGTGAAGTTGAAAGAGCGCTTGTTATGGCAGATGGTGTGCTACTGGTTGTAGATGCCTATGAAGGTCCAATGCCACAGACAAAGTTTGTTTTAAGGAAAGCTTTGCAACTTAAACTCAAGTCAGTTGTAGTTATAAATAAAATTGACAGGCCATTTGCAAGGCCTTATGAGGTTTTGGATAAGGTCTTAGACCTTTTTATTGAACTTGGAGCAGATGAAGACCAGCTTGACTTTCCATATGTTTTTGCATCAGCAAAAGAAGGTATCGCAAAGTTTGATTTAGAAGATGAAAGTCACAATTTAGAACCACTGTTTGAGGTGATTATAAACAATATTCCAGCACCAACAGGTGAAATTGATGCACCTTTCCAGATGATTGTAACTTCAATTGACTATGACAATTACCTTGGAAGAATTGCAATTGGCAAGGTTGTAAGAGGCAGTGTAAAACTCAATCAGCAGGTTGCAGTTTGTACAAAACAAGATGGAGTTTTGCAAAAGACAAGGGTTACGAAGCTGTATCAGTTTGAAGGTTTAAAAAGGGTAGAATGTAGCGAGGCAAAGCTAGGTGATATTGTTGCAATTGCCGGAATAGATGGTATCAACATTGGTCAGACAGTGGCAGATGCAGAAAATCCAGAGGCTTTGGAGTTTATCAAGATTGATGAGCCAACAATCTCTATGATATTTTCAACAAACGATTCACCTTTTGCAGGAAAAGAAGGCGAATATGTAACTTCAAGGCACTTACGAGAGCGCCTTTTTAAGGAGCTTGAGAGAAATGTGGGATTAAAAGTTGAAGAGACTGATTCTCCAGATTCATTTAAAGTGTCAGGAAGAGGAGAGCTTCATTTAGCAATATTGATCGAAACTATGCGCAGAGAGGGTTATGAGTTTCAGGTTTCAAAGCCACAGGTTATAACAAAAATTATAAATGGTGAACTTTATGAGCCGTATGAATATTTGATAATTGATGTTCCAGAAGAATTTGTGGGCACTGTCATGGAAAAATTGGGTCCGCGAAGAGCACAGCTTCAGAACATGACCATCTTGAACGATGGTTTTATGCGACTTGAGTTTATAATACCAGCACGAGGTCTTATAGGTTTTAGGGCTGAGTTTTTGACAGATACCAAGGGAAATGGTATTATGAACCATGTGTTTTATGATTATATGCCATATGCTGGTGATATTCCAGAAAGAAACAGAGGAGCACTAATAGCTTTTGAAACAGGTGAGGCTGTAACATACGGACTTTACAATGCTCAAGAGAGAGGAAGGCTTTTTATTGAACCGGGGACACAAGTGTATGAAGGTATGATTGTTGGTGAAAGTTCAAGACCTGAGGATATTGTTGTAAATGTGTGCAAGAAAAAACATCTTACTAACATGCGCTCAGCAACTGCTGATGAAGCTTTGAGACTAACCCCGCCTGTAAAGCTTTCATTAGAAGAGTGTATTGAGTTTTTAGCAGAGGATGAGCTTTTGGAGGTCACTCCAAAGAGCCTAAGGCTCAGAAAAAAGATTTTAAACCATGAGATGAGAAAAAAGATGGAAGCAAGAGCTAAAAAAGAGGAAAAAGAGCCTGTATTTTAGGCTCTTTTTTATTACCATCTAAAGATGTGATATAATATGAGCATCAGTACTGATATGCTTTTATAATTTATAAAATGGGGTATTTGAAAAAATGAAAGTTAAGAATAAAAATGTAAGGGTTTATATTTTCATAATCGGTATAATTACAATGAGTGTCCTGCTGCTTGCAATCTTGTTAAAGCTTCAAAAACCTAAAACTAAAGAAGTTTACGTTGAAATTCCGCAAAACACCTCTGTAAAAAATGTTGCTATGATTCTAAAGGAAAAAGGAATAATAAAAAACCCTTATCTTTTCATGCTCTATGTAAAAATTAACAATTACAAGATAGCAGCAGGAAGTTACAAGCTCTCTTCATCTATGAGCTATAAAGAGCTTTGTGAGGCTTTGCAAAAGGGTGTTGTGTTCAAAAAGACAATAAGATTTACTATTCCAGAAGGTTTTACTTGCGTCCAGATAGCAAAAAGACTGAGTAGTTTGGGAATTGTTGATGAGAAGAAGTTTTTGGATGAGATTAATAACTACAACTTTGATTTTCGGTTTAAATATTCTTCAAAAAATGTAAAATACAAGCTTGAAGGGTTTTTGTATCCTGATACATATGAAATATATATTGGTGAATCTGAAAAGGATATAATTAAAAGGATGTTAAATAGATTTTTAGAGGTTTACAATAGCATAAAACATAAAAAGACAACCCAGCTTGATGATATTCAAACAGTAATCCTTGCCTCAATTGTTGAAAAAGAGGCTAAAAAAGATTTTGAGCGTCCTATTATTGCAGGTGTGTTTTTGAACAGGTTAAACCAAGGGATAAAGTTAGAAAGCTGTGCGACAGTTGAATATATTCTACCATTTCACAAAGAAGTTTTGTCATATGAGGATGTTAAGATTAGATCGCCATATAATACATACCTTTACAAAGGGCTTCCACCTTCTGCGGTATGCAATCCAGGGAAGGAGAGTTTGCTTGCTGCATTGGATCCTCAAAAGACAGATTACTTATTTTTTGTTGCCAAAAAAGATGGAAGCCATATATTTTCAAGGACCTATGAAGAACATTTGAAAGCACAAAAACAACTAAAAGAAGGGAAAAAATAAGACCATGGATATATCCCAGGATATTTTAAATCAGTTTATAAGGTCAAAGCTTACAAATATTGACAGGGAACTTCTAAAGATTGAAGAATATGCCAAAAAGAATAATATCCCAATTGTTTCAAGAGAGGTTTCAAGACTTCTTACAATCCTAACAATGCTAAGAAAACCAAAAAGAATATTAGAGATTGGGACAGCTATTGGTTATTCAGCACTTTCAATGCACATAGGCTTCCCTGAAGCAAAGATAATTTCTATTGAGATGGACTTTGACATGGTTATGCAGGCAAAAAGGAATGTAAAAGAATTTAATGCAGAAGATAAAATAACTATCATCGGTGGCGAGGCAGAAGAGGTTTTGCAAGCAATAGATGGGGAGTTTGACATGATATTTTTTGATGCTGCCAAAGCCCAGTATATTGACTATTTTAATCTTACAAAAGATAAGATGTCAAAAGAGTGTTTGCTTGTATGTGACAATGTTCTTTTCAAAGGTATGGTTGTTGGAAGAAGGTATTTAGTAAGAAGAATGATTACAATTGCAAAGAGAATGAACAAGTTTATAAAGATGATTGAAGATGACCCAGAGTTTGTAATGACACTTTTACCGATTAGCGATGGAGTTTTGATTGCTATCAAAAAGTAGTGGAGGTTTTAAAAATGAAAGTTAAAAGACCTGAGCTTGTTGCACCGGCGGGGGATTTGGAAAAACTAAAGGTTGCGATAGTGTATGGTGCTGATAGCGTTTATATAGGTGGCAAGGAATTTGGGCTGAGAAAGTACGCAGGAAATTTTGACTTCGATAGTATGAAAGAAGGTATAGAGTTTGCACACAGGTATGGTAAAAAGGTATATCTCACAGCAAATATATTTGCAAGAAATGAAGATATAAAAAAGGTTGATGAGTTTTTTGACAGCATAAAAGATTTGGGATTTGATGGAATAATAGTTTCAGATTTGGGTATTTTCAAAAAAGCAAAAAGACTTGGAATTCCTATTCACATAAGCACTCAGGCAAACACTACCAATTTTGAAAGTGCACGGTTTTGGTATGAACTTGGTGCAAAGAGGATAGTGTTGGCAAGAGAGCTTTCTTTAGAAGAGATAAAAGAGATTCGCCAAAATGTACCCCAAGATCTTGAACTTGAAGCTTTTGTCCATGGGGCTGTGTGCATTTCATACTCGGGAAGGTGTTTTCTGAGCGCATATATGACATACAGAGATGCAAACAGGGGTGAATGTGCACATCCTTGCAGATACAAATACTATATCATGGAAGAAAAAAGACCCGGTCAGTATTTTGAGGTGTTTGAAGATGTCGATGGAACGTATATATTCAACTCAAAAGACCTTTGCATGGTGGAGCACATTGACAAGTTAGTAAAAGCAGGAATTGACGCTTTTAAGATAGAAGGAAGGATGAAGAGCAGCTTCTATGTAGGAACAGTCGTGAGTGTATACAGAAAAGCAATTGACAGGTACTTACAAGATCCAGAACACTTTGAAGTTGATCCCCAGTGGCTTGAGGAGATAGCAAAGTGCTCACACAGAAGCTATACAACAAACTTCTACTTTGGAAAACCAACTCACAATGATTATAAATTTGACTCAAGCAAATACATTCGTGAATATGAATTTATTGGCATTGTAAAAGAAGTTTTAGAAGATGGCTGGGCAGTGGTTGAACAGCGAAATAGGTTTTTTAGAGGGGATGTAGCTGAAGTGATGCTGCCAGATGGGACATATTTTGTACAGAAACTTGATAACATTTTCGACTTGGAAGGCAATCCTTTAGATGTTGTACCGCACGCTCAGCAGCTTACTAAAATAAAATTTGACAAACCAGTTGTTGAATTTGCAATGCTTAGAAAAAAAGTAGAAGAATAAATATTTTTGGTGGACATGCAACAAAACGGGGGAATGATCATATAATTGTATGCGACCAAAAGGCTACTGATTAGGAGTGCATATGCAAAATGTTTTATATCGAAAACGCAAACTCATTCCCCCATCCTCTTTCTGATGAAGAAGAGGAAATGCATTTAAAAAAGATGTGGGAAGGCTGCGTTGAAGCAAGGAACATTCTAATTGAAAAGAATCTGCGCCTTGTTGCTCATATTGCTAAAAAGTATACCTTGTCTTTTCCAAATTTAACAGATGATATTATTTCTGTGGGAACTATTGGACTTATTAAAGCTATTGAGACGTATTCTCAAGAAAAAAACACAAGGCTTTCAACATATGCAGCAAAATGTATTGAAAATGAGATATTGATGTATCTTCGCCAAAACAAAAAGTTTTTATCTCAAGTTTCGCTTGAAAATCCCATTGGCAGTGATAAAGATGGGAATGAAATAATGCTTATAGATGTTTTACAAAGTGACCAAGATGATATAGATGACCAAGTAGATGTGAAGATACAGATAAAAAATTTATTGAGGAAGCTTGACAAGATTTTAAAAGGTAGGGAAAAACGCATAATTGAACTTCGATATGGGCTTAAAAACGGCAAGGAAAGAACTCAGATGGAAGTTGCAAATCTTTTAGGGATATCTCGCTCATATGTGTCCCGGATTGAGAAAAAAGCTTTGAAAAAGTTGTACAATGAATTACAAAAGAGCTGTAATGAAAGCTATTAAAATGGTCGGGATGACAGGACTTGAACCTGCGACCTCCTGGTCCCGAACCAGGCGCTCTAGCCAAACTGAGCCACATCCCGACCTTTCGGTTTGTTCATTTTTGAATTCTTGTTTACAAACCTCTACTTTACATTATATAATAATTTTCAAAAAAATCAAATGTAAAAGGAGTAATCAGTTTGAGGTTAATTAGAAAAAGATTTTACCCTGAAGAGGAGATAGATATATCTTCTGATGAGATAGTTTACATGGATGATGATGTACTTATAACTAAGTGGCTTCCTATTAAAAAAAGAGAAGATATCAAATGGGGCGCTTCTTGTGTGTATCTTAAAAAAGGTATTAAAATTAGCAAGGTTTTTGATTATAACGATAGACTGCTATACACTTATTGTGATATTATAGATACGCATATAGACAACGATAAAATTGTAACAGAGGATTTGCTGGTTGATGTTATAGTTTTTCCAGATGGAAGCTACAAAGTTGCTGACATTGATGAACTAATTTGTCTTAGAAAAGAAAACAAGATTTCAGAAGAAATTGTTCTTATGGCGTTGGAGAGACTAAACCTTCTACTTAACGATCTTTACAATGGCTTTGAGCTGGACAAGGTTGAAGAATATCTTAAAAAAGGAGTGAATTAAAACAACAATGATAATAATTGGTGAAAAGATAAACTCAACAGTCAAGAATGTTGCTGATGCAATAAAAGAGGGCAACTTTGAATACATTGTAGAGCTTGCAAAAAAACAGTATTTAGCAGGAGCTCATTATATAGATGTAAATGCAGGAGCTTTTGTAGATATTGAAACAGAAGTTTTAAAAAAGATGATTGAAAGTATTCAAAAGGAGATTGATGCCCCACTTTCAATTGACAGTCCAAGACCAGAGGTCATAGGAGAGGTTATGAAAATTTATAAAGGAGAAAGAGCCATCTTTAACTCTGTGATATACGAAGAGGGGATTTTGTCAAGAGCGCTACCTATTATCAAAGAGTACAACATGAAAGTGGTTGCTCTTTTGATGGACGATGTTGGTATACCTGATGAGCCTGAAAAAAGAGTTGAGATTGCAAAAAGGCTTGTTGATAGGTTTACAAGTAGTGGTATTCTTGAGGAAGATATATTCTTAGACCCAATGCTCCAACCAGTATCTGTTGACAAAAGATATGTTGATGTTGCGCTTGAGACAATAAAATTAATCAGGAAAGAATTTGAGAATGTAAATATTATCTGTGGTCTTTCAAATGTGTCGTTTGGGCTTCCAAAAAGAAGATGGTTAAATAGAGCATTTTTGCCCATTGCGATTTATTTTGGCTTAAATAGCTGCATTGCTGATCCGTTAGATGATGTTTTGATGAAGTTAATCTACGCTGCAGAGGCCCTTTCAGGTCGAGATGAGTTTTGTATGGAATATATTACAAAGGCAAGAGAAGGGTTTTTAGATTAAAAATTTTTAGTCTGAAAAGGTGAAGAGATGTTAAAAATTTCTAATATACAGCAAAATAGTTTGGCAGATAAGTGTGGTTTTAAACCAGGAGACATAGTTTTAAAAATAAATGGTTGTGAGATAAATGATATAATTGATTACTTGTACTATTCCAAGGAAGAGAGACTTACAATTGAGTATTTGAGGGATGGGAAGCTTTATAAAATCGGGCTTATAAACAAAAAATTAAAACCTCTTGGAATAGAGTTTGAATACGAGAAAGTTAAAAGGTGTGTAAACAAGTGTATATTCTGTTTCATTGACCAGCTTCCAAAAGGTATGAGGAAGACTCTTTATATAAAAGATGATGATACAGCACTTTCAATTTTAAGTGGCAATTACATTACACTTACAAACTTGACAGAAAAGGACTTTGAAAGAATAGTTAAATTTCATTTAAGTCCTCTGAAAATCTCTGTTCATACAACCAACCCGACCTTGAGAAAATTTATCTTGAAAAACCCCAAGGCTGCACTGATTTTGGACCAGCTAGAATTTTTAGCAAAACACAATATAGAATTTGATGCTCAGATTGTTCTCATGAAAGGAATAAATGACGGCTTTGAGCTTGACAGAACAATCTCTGATTTGTCAAAATTTTATCCTAATATTCGCTCTATAGCAGTTGTACCAGTAGGACTTACAAAATACCGTGAGGGATTATTTCCTTTGGAGCCTTTTTCTAAAGATGATGCGAAGAAGGTCTTAAATCAAATATCAGGATGGCAAAGAAAATTTAAAAAAGAATTTGGTACCAAGCTTGTTTTTGCTTCTGATGAGTTTTATATCAAAGCTCAAGAGGACGTACCAGGTTATGAGTTTTACGAGGATTTTAGGCAAATAGAAAATGGGGTGGGTTTGCTTGCCCTTTTTAAAAAGCAATTTTTAGAGGCTTTAAAAAGACTAAAACCAGACTATAATCTTAAAAAACATGTAACAGTTATAACAGGTGTTTCAGCATATGAGTTTTTAAAGAACCTTACAAAGATTTTTAACAAAAAATTTCCAAATGTGGAAGTCAATATTGTAAAAATTGTGAACAATTTCTTTGGGCATACTATTACAGTTGCAGGGCTTCTCACTGGCAAAGACATAATTGATCAGCTACAAAATGTTAATATTGGTGATTATATTTTGATTCCTTCATGTGCTCTTAACTATGAAAATAAGTTTTTAGATGATGTTCATATAGATGAGTTAAAAAAGAGATTTAAATGTCCAGTTTATCCTGTAGAAAATCATGGCAGAAAACTACTCTATTATTTACTGAAAGGTGGTGAAAAGGGTTGAAGCCAACTGTTGCGATTGTGGGAAGACCAAATGTAGGGAAATCTACGCTTTTCAATAGGCTAATTGGTGAGAGGCGTGCAATTGTCGATGACACGCCGGGTATTACACGCGACAGGATTGTGGGCGAGACAGAGTGGAGAGGGATTACTTTTAATGTAATAGACACAGGCGGTATTGAACCTTATTCTGAAGATATTATTTTAAAACAAATGAGACGCCAAGCACAGTTTGCTATTGACATGTCTGATGTAATAATCTTTATGGTGGATGGCAAAACTGGACTTACTGATGCAGACAGAGAAGTTGCAAATATGTTAAGAGCTTCGAAAAAACCTATTGTGCTTGCAGTAAATAAAATTGACAACATATCAGAGCAGCCCATAATTTATGAGTTTTATGAGCTTGGACTTTCTGACCCAATTCCTATGTCAGCAGAACACGGCAGTGGTGTTGGAGATGTTTTAGATGCAGTTGTTAGTTATTTTGATAAAGTGGGAATAAATGAAATAGAAGAGGATTCAATAAAGGTTGCTATAATAGGAAAGCCAAATACAGGAAAATCCTCTCTTGTAAACTATATTCTTGGAGAGGAGAGGGTTATTGTAAGCGATATTCCAGGTACAACGCGAGATGCAATAGACTCATATGTTGAGTTTGAAGGTATTCCTCTAACTTTGATTGACACAGCAGGTCTTAGGCGAAAGAGCAAAATTTATGACAATATTGAGCGCTACAGTATGCTCAGAACTCTTTCTGTGATAGAAAGAAGTGACATTTGCGTTATTCTTCTTGATGGTACAGAGCCGGTTTCAGAACAGGATGCAAAGATAGCTGGGTATGCTTATGAAGCAGGAAAAGGATGTATTATTGCTGTAAATAAGTGGGATGCAGTTGAGAAGGATGAAAAGACGGCAGATGAATACAAAAAGCAAATAGAAGAGAAACTCAGTTTTCTCAAGTTTGCACCTGTTTTGTTCATCTCTGCGAAGACAGGTTTTAGAGTCAAAAAACTTTTAGAGACGGTCTTATATGTATATGGCAACTACACACGGAGGATTACAACTGGTCAGATAAATGACGTTTTAGCAGAAGCAACAACAATATATCAGCCGCCAAGTGACAAAGGAAAACAGCTTAAAATTTATTACATGACACAAGTGGGCGAAAAGCCTCCAAAGATGGCTATATTTGTAAATGATAAGGATTTATTTCATTTTTCATATCAGAGATACATTGAAAACTATCTCAGAAAGACATTTGACTTCACAGGGGTGCCTATAGTATTTCTAATAAGAGAGAAAGGGGAAAAGGATTAATGAAAGCACTTCAGATTTTGATTGTGCTTGCAGTAGGGTATTTGCTTGGAAGTGTACTGCCAGCTCTTATAATTGGTAAGATGTTAAATGGAGTTGACATTAGAAAATACGGGAGCGGAAATCCGGGCACTACCAATGTTCTTCGTACAATGGGGATAGGTCCTGCAATTTTGGTATTTACTATTGATGTTTTGAAAGGTGTTGTGGCAACTTTGTTTGCTAAGATTGTCATGCCAGATGACGTTGTTTTAGGTGTTACACTTGCTGGGTTTGCAGTTATCTGTGGTCACAATTGGCCATTATACTTCGGATTTAGAGGAGGAAAAGCGGTTGCAACATCTATTGGTGTTGCGCTTGTGGCAACACCGGTTATTACCCTTATTGTAATAGCACTTGCATTGATTGTACTTGTTATAAAAAGGTATATGTCTTTGACAAGTATAGTAGGTAGTATCTTGTATTTCCTTGTTATTTTGATATTTGCAAGGGAATACTGGTTTTTGGCTCTTATAATAATGGTTGTCATAATTATCCGTCACAGAGAAAATATTAAAAGGCTTTTGAATGGCACGGAGAGGAAGATTGGGGAGAGGGTAAAACTTCAATAATGAGCGCTTATGATAACATTGCGTGGTACTACAAGAGATTTTCTAATGTCTTTTTTAACAAGAAATTAATTTTGAGGTTTTTAAAAAATACATTTCTTGAGTTTGGTATTTCAAAGAAAGCAAGAATATTAGATATTGGATGTGGAACAGGTTCTATTTTGCGCTCTTTGGCCCAAATAGGTTTTAAAAAACTTTATGGTATTGACATATCAAGGCAGATGATAAAATTTGCTTATATTACAAACTCATCTTTTAATGTGAGACTCTACAATAAAAACTTTTTGGATTTTGTGCCAAGAAATAAATTTGATGTGGTACTTTCTACCATGGATGTTTTAAATCATGTGGATAAAAAAGACCTTTTGAAATACTTCGAGAATGTGAGAAGGGTGCTAAGAAGTAATGGGTTGTTTATATTTGATATAAATCTAAAAGAATATCTAAAAAGCTTGGGGAAAAGAGAAAAAGTGGTCAAAAAAGTAGATGACATATTATTTACTTGGAAGTTTAAAGCAATGCGGAAGAAAATTTCTATTAATTTTTCAATAGCAGATGTAAAGACAGCTGTACATGATAAGATAATTGAGTACATTTATTCAGATCAAGAGATTGAAAAGTTTTTAAAGAAAAGCAAATTTGTAATTGTAAAGAGGGTTTATGACTACAATAGTCCTAACAAAACTTGCTTTTGCACGAAAGTTTGTTACGTTTGCAAGAAGATTTAGTGCATAAAACTTTCTAAAAGTAGTCAGAATATTATTTGTAAATGATTTAAAAGTGAAAAAAGAAGGTGAGCTTTTTTAAAATGCGTGGAAGAGTTAAGTGGTTCAACCCTGAGAAGGGTTATGGATTTATCAGTACTGAAAATGGTGATGATGTTTTTGTTCATTTTTCAGCCATCAACATGGAAGGATATAAGACTTTAGCAGAAGGACAGATGGTCGAATTTGATGTTGTGAAGAGTGAAAGAGGAAACCAGGCAGTGAATGTAAGAAAGGTAAAATAAGCTTCTGGCAGTTTTGCTGGAAGCTTTTTTGTTTTTGGTATAAAATAAAATCTATAAAATCTTAAACTTTTGTTTTTTGGGGGTAATACTACTTATGGCAAAAATATTAAGAGCACTATCAAATGACAAAAATATTGCAATCTTCATCATGGACTCAACAGACATAGTCGAAGAGGCAAGAAAAATACATAATCTTCCACCTATCCCAACAGCGGCCTTAGGTAGGCTTTTGACAGCCGCATCAATGATGGGGGTTATGTTAAAAGGTGAAAGGCATACAATTTCAATTCAGATTTCTTGCACAGGAGTTTTAAAAGGCTTGGTTGCAGTTTCTGATTCAAAAGGAAATGTCAAAGGTTATGTAAAGAATAAAAATGTGCTCACAGAGATAAACGAAGCAGGAAAGCTAAACGTGAAAGGTGCAATAGGAGAAGGCACACTAACAGTTATAAAAGACCTGGGCTTAAAAGAACCATATATTGGTCAAATTGAACTTGTCTCAGGTGAGATTGCAGAAGATATAACGCACTATTTTGCTTTGTCAGAGCAGATTCCATCTGCTGTTGCACTTGGTGTTTTGATAGACAAGGACGAGAGTGTAAGGTCAGCTGGGGGATTTATAATCCAAGTACTTCCTGAAACAAGCCCTGATGTTATTCTCAACCTTGAAGAAAGGTTCAAAAATTTTTCAAATATTTCTTCTATTCTGGCTGAAAATGATATTGTAGATATTGTAACAGAACTTTTTGGAGACATTGAATATGAGATTTTAGATGAGTATTATCCAAAGTACAAATGTGATTGTTCAAAACAAAAGGTAGAGAGTATAATTCCCCTTCTTACTGACGATGAGATATCTGATGAGAAGATAGAAATTGTCTGTAGCTTTTGTGAGAAGAAATATTATTTTACAAGAGAAGAAGCTTTTAAAATTAAATATGGCTCGAAATAATAAGAAAATTTAAGCTATCTTTAGCCTGGGCGAGAAAATTTGAAAAAATCAAAGAAAATAATAAAATTTAGCTTGATTCTGCCTAA
This sequence comes from Caldicellulosiruptor changbaiensis, assembly GCF_003999255.1. Lineage (GTDB taxonomy): Bacteria > Bacillota > Thermoanaerobacteria > Caldicellulosiruptorales > Caldicellulosiruptoraceae > Caldicellulosiruptor > Caldicellulosiruptor changbaiensis. Next base: position 2,126,946 of record NZ_CP034791.1, on the reverse strand, counting down.
AAAATGCTATTGAAAAACACTAAGATGTCAAGTATAATAAAACATGTCGCCGCTGATTAAATGCGGCGACGACAAAAAAACAATAAATATGGGCGGTTAGCTCAGCTGGGAGAGCACCTGCCTTACAAGCAGGGGGTCGCAGGTTCGAGCCCTGCACTGCCCACCATCTAAAATGGCCCAGTAGCTCAGTCGGTTAGAGCGCCAGCCTGTCACGCTGGAGGTCGAGGGTTCAAGTCCCTTCTGGGTCGCCAGTTTAAGACATGCCTCGGTAGCTCAGTTGGTAGAGCAGAGGACTGAAAATCCTCGTGTCGGTGGTTCGATTCCGCCCCGAGGCACCAAAGGAAATATTATGATGAGCGGGAATAGCTCAGGTGGTAGAGCGCTACCTTGCCAAGGTAGATGTCGCGGGTTCGAGTCCCGTTTCCCGCTCCAAAATTTTATATAGTAAGAATGTGGCGCCATAGCCAAGCGGTAAGGCAAGGGTCTGCAAAATCCTGATTCCCCGGTTCAAATCCGGGTGGCGCCTCCAATATGTGAAAGTTATCAAACCTGCTCAAGAAAAATTGAGCAGGTTTTTTGTTTTTCTGAAAGAAGGATTTTTTGACCTTTGCGTAGAATAAAAATATATTGTACGCTTTTTTAAAGGTCGTCAAATTGTTGACAAAAAATTTTATCTTTAAGGAGGGATTATTGTGGGAGCCTACATAGCTTTAATCTATGGAGTAATTGTGTTTGCAATTCTTGTAATCATTGGCCTTGTCAAATTTATCTTCTCTCAAGAAAAAGGTAATGAAAAGATGCAGGAGATTGCAGGTGCAATCAAAGAAGGTGCCATGGCATTTTTAAACAGGCAGTACAAAACTATTGGTATTCTTGCATTGATTGTTGCCGTTATAATCATAATTGCAAATTATTTTGGTAACCTTTCAAAAGGTTCATCACAGGCTGCTTCGATTGCTTTTCATATAGGTTTTGCTTTTATAACAGGTGCACTCTGCTCAGCAATATCTGGGTATTTGGGAATGTATATTGCAGTGAATTCTAATGTCAGAGCTGCAGCAGGTGCAAGAAAAGGTTTAAATAGAGCTTTGCAGATAGCTCTTCGTGGCGGTGCTGTGACAGGTTTAGCTGTGACCGCGCTGTCACTTTTGGGCGTTGCAACACTGTTTTTGCTGTACGGAGGAGCCTCTGGTAAGGAGAATCTTATAAAAGAAGCACCTTCGCTGATTGTCGGATTTGGATTTGGTGCATCGTTTGTGGCACTGTTTGCTCAGCTGGGCGGCGGAATTTATACAAAAGCTGCTGACGTTGGCGCTGACCTTGTAGGAAAGGTTGAAGCAGGAATTCCTGAAGATGACCCAAGAAACCCGGCTGTTGTTGCTGACCTTGTTGGTGACAATGTAGGAGACTGTGCAGGCCGTGGTGCTGACCTTTTTGAGTCAACAGCTGCTGAGAATATTGGTGCTATGATACTTGGTGTTGCATTATATCCTGTATTTGGGTGGAAGGGAATTTTGTTCCCACTTGTTGCACGTGCTATAGGTATTGTTTCGTCTGTTATTGGTCTTTTCTTTGTCAATACAAAGGATGAGAGCAAAGACCCAATGAAGGCTTTGAACAAGGGCTATTTTGTCACAACAATCTTGAACTTGATAGTATTGATTTTCATAGTAAAAGCAATGCTCTCTGGCAAGCTTCCAAACGGTCAAGAGGTTAACTGGTGGCTTTTGTATGGCTGTGCTGTTGCAGGAATAATTCTTAGCTATATTTTCGTATGGCTTACAGACTTTTATACTTCTTATCACTACAGACCTGTTCAGGAGATAGCTAAAGCATCAACAACCGGTCCTGCGACAAATATCATAACAGGAATGTCAGTTGGTATGGAATCAACAGCACTGCCAGTTGTGTTTATATCAATTGCAATTTATATTGCATACAAACTTGGTGAACATGCACTTCCTGGGTTTGCAAACGGAGGACTTTATGGTACAGCTATTGCGACAATGGGTATGCTTTCAACCTGTGCATATATTTTAGCAATGGACACATTTGGACCGATTACAGACAATGCCGGTGGTATTACTGAAATGTCAGGTGCACCTGAAGAGGTAAGAAATGTCACAGACAGGCTTGATGCTTGCGGCAATACTACAAAAGCCTTGACAAAAGGTTATGCTATTGGTTCTGCGGCACTTGCAACTTTCTTACTTTTCTCTGCTTACCTTGATGAGGTCAAAAAGATACTGGGAAGACCACTTGAGTCTTGGTTCTCTGTTGATATTGGAAAACCTGAAGTATTCATCGGTGCATTTATCGGTGCGATGGTTGTTTACCTTTTCAGCTCAACAGCAATAAGGGCGGTTGGAAGAGCTGCTCAGTATGTTATCTTGGAAGTAAGACGTCAATTTAAAGAGATACCTGGTATTATGGAAGGAAGAGCAAAGCCTGACTACGCAAAGTGTGTTGATATTGTTACAAAAGGTGCTTTGAAAGAAATGGTTGTTCCTGGAATGATAGTTGTAATTGCACCTATTTTGGTTGGAATTTTACTTGGAAAAGAGGCAGCGGCGGGCTTTTTAATGATAGGTACAATTGCAGGTGTGATCTTGGCGCTTTTCCTCAACAACGGCGGTGGTGCATGGGACAACGCGAAGAAGTTCATAGAGCTTGGCAACTACGGTGGCAAAAGGTCAGATGCACACAAGGCAGCAGTTGTTGGAGACACAGTTGGAGATCCTTGCAAAGACACAGCAGGTCCGTCCTTGCATGTGCTTGTAAAGCTTATATCTACAATTACTCTTGTGTTTGTATCGCTCTTTAGATAAGGGTTTATTGAGAAAATAGAAGCAAAAGGGAAGAAGGGAAACTATAGTCCTTCTTCCCTTCTTTGTTTTTGAGAATTGGAGCTAAGGATTGAATTTAAGTTTGCTTATACAGAAAATAAATTAAAGTTGTTAAACAATTTTCAAAAATGGTATAATAAAATTAGGAAATGAATAGGGGGGAGCACAGATGGGCCTGTTTGGATTAGGTGTGCCAAAACAGATAAAAGAGCTTGGGCGCGACATCTGTGAGCCACTTGATGTTGAGTACATTGAAGGTCACCCAGACATAAAGTATCAAGGCAGGATGAAACTGCATGTATGTCAGAACGGATTTTACTTAATTGACCCATCAAAAAAACATTTCGGTGTTGTCAAGTGGACAGATTTCAAAGAAGCATATCCAAGCAGGACAAGTGACAGACGAACAATCATAGCAACTAAGGATTTCAAGATTTACTTATTGGGTATTGAGGAGAGGGTTTGTGAGATTTTGACAAAGAGGATGGCAAGTTAATTTGAAAAAAGGGAGGAGAGTTTGTTTTTTCGCTTTTTGACAAAGAATGAGGCTGGGAAGACAGGTTTTTTCCCCAGCCTCTTTTTTCTTGATAATGTACTTAATTTACTATAAAATAGATAAGAGTAACAAACTCACATTAAAATTTACCTTATAACAAAAAAGGAGCTGAAAAAAATGATAACAAGACAAGATGTTGAATATGTTGCAAACCTTGCAAGACTTACTTTGACTGAAGAAGAAATTGAAAAGATGACAAAAGAGCTTGGTGCTATAATCGAGTTTGCAAATAAACTATCTGACCTTGACACCGAAGGTATTGAACCAACAGCACATGTCCTTAACCTTTACAATGTGTTTAGAAGCGATGAGGTAAAGCCTTCATACCCGCGCGAAAAGATTTTACAAAACGCTCCTTCCCACGACGATGTTTGTATAAAAGTCCCAAAAATTGTAGAATAAATATTTATTTGTAAGGAGGCTAAACAAAAGATGCTCTACAAACTTACTGCGCATGAAGCAATTGAACTTATTAAAAAGAAAGAAGTGAAATGTCAAGAGATTGTCGAAAGTGTTCTTGAGAGAATTAGACAGGTTGAAGATAAGGTAAAGTCATATATAACAATCACAGAAGAACAGGCTTTAGAAAATGCAAAAAAGATTGATGAAAAGATTGCCAAGGGTGAACAGGTAGGAAGCTTATATGGGCTTCCAATTGCTCTCAAAGACAACCTGTGCACAGATGGAATTAGGACAACATGTGCATCTAAAATCCTTTACAACTTTGTTCCACCTTACGATGCAACTGTTGTAAAAAAGTTAAAAGAAAATGACATGACACTTTTAGGCAAGCTCAATATGGACGAGTTTGCAATGGGCTCATCAACAGAAAACTCTGCTTTTCACACAACAAGAAATCCGTGGGATTTGGAAAGAGTTCCGGGGGGTTCATCAGGTGGGTCTGCTGCAGCTGTTGCAGCAGATGAAGCATTTTTCACCCTTGGTTCTGACACAGGTGGTTCTATCAGGCAGCCAGCTTCACTTTGTGGAGTTGTTGGTATGAAGCCAACATATGGAAGGGTTTCGCGATTTGGACTTGTTGCATTTGCATCCTCTCTTGACCAGATAGGACCTTTGACAAAAGATGTTGAGGACTGTGCAATTGCAATGAATATCATATGTGGACATGACCCATATGATGCAACATCAGCACCAATTGAGGTTCCTGACTTTACAAAGGCTCTTGTAAATGATGTTAAAGGTCTTAAGATTGGTGTTCCAAGAGAATATATGGAAAAAGGAGTTAATGATGAGGTAAAAAAAGCTGTTGAGAAAGCACTTGAGCTTTTAAAATCTCTTGGTGCACAGTATGAAGAGTTTTCAATACCAATTGTGGAGTATGCTCTTCCAACTTACTACATCATTGCTTCATCTGAGGCAAGCTCAAATTTAGCAAGGTACGACGGAATCAAATATGGATATAGAACACAAAATTATGAGGACCTGATTGATTTATACAAAAAGACAAGGTCAGAAGGATTTGGTTCAGAGGTAAAAAGAAGAATTATGCTTGGCACGTATGCACTTTCTGCTGGATACTATGATGCATACTACAAAAAAGGATTGCAGGTAAGGACATTGATTAAGAGGGCATTTGATGAAGCTTTCCAAAAGTATGATGTTATTATCACACCAACAAGCCCAACAACAGCTTTTAAAATAGGTGAAAGAGTTTCGAACCCGCTTGAGATGTATATGTCGGATATATGCACAGTGCCAGTTAACATTGCAGGGCTTCCTGCAATATCAATTCCGTGCGGTTTTGACAGCAACGGACTTCCGATAGGTCTTCAGATTATAGGTAAGGCGTTTGATGAACAGACGATATTAAGAGTTGCATATACCTATGAACAAAACAGCGGATATAGAAACTTAAAACCTCAGAATTTATAATACAGAACCCTATAGATTGAACAAAAGCATTATTTTAAACAAGAGGTGAAAAAAGAAGATGGAATATGAGATTGTAATAGGTTTAGAAGTGCATGCTGAGCTTGCAACAAAGTCAAAGATTTTTTGCAGCTGCACCACAGAGTTTGGCGGTGAGCCAAACACACATTGCTGTCCTATTTGCACTGGCATGCCAGGGGTACTTCCTGTTTTGAACAAAAAGGCGGTTGAATATGCCATAATGGCAGGGCTTGCCACAAACTGCCAGATAGCAAGATATAGCAAACAGGACAGAAAAAATTATTTTTATCCCGACCTTCCAAAAGCTTACCAGATTTCACAGTATGACTTGCCACTCTGTTACAATGGTTATATAGACATTGAGGTAAATGGGCAAAAAAAGAGAATAGGGATAAAGAGAATTCACATTGAGGAAGATGCCGGAAAGCTTCTTCATGACCAGTGGGAAGAAGGAAGTCTTGTTGATTTTAACAGGTGCGGTGTTCCTTTGATTGAGATTGTTACAGAGCCTGATTTACGTTCCAGCGAAGAGACAAGGATATTTCTTGAAAAGCTAAAAGCAATTTTGCAATACACAGAGGTTTCTGACTGCAAGATGCAAGAAGGGTCACTGAGGGTTGATGTGAATCTTTCTGTCAGACCAAAAGGTTCAAAAGAGTTTGGGACAAGAACAGAGATGAAGAATTTAAACTCTTTCAGATCTGTTGTAAGAGCTATAGAATATGAGGCAAGAAGACAGATAGAAGTTTTAGAAAGTGGCGGTGTTGTTATCCAAGAGACAAGAAGATGGGACGACGCAAAAGGGATAAGCCTTTCAATGAGGACAAAGGAAGAAGCGCATGACTACAGATATTTCCCAGAGCCTGACCTTCCACCGATAATTGTTGATGAAAAGTGGATTGAAGAGATAAGAAAGAAAATTCCTGAGCTTCCTGACCAGAAAAAGGAAAGATATATAAAAGAATATGGTCTTCCTGAGTATGATGCTGGTGTTTTGACCTCCTCTAAACCAATTGCCAACTATTTTGAAGAGTGCATAAAGTACACAAGTAATATAAAAGCTGCGAGCAACTGGATGATGGGAGAGATTATGAGAATATTAAATGACAAAGGGTTAGAACCTGAGGAAATTGACAATATAAAGATTAAACCAAATCAGCTTGCAAGCCTTATTAACCTTGTTGATAACAAGACAATTTCTAACACTATTGCAAAACAAGTCTTTGAAGAGATGTTTGAAACAGGAAAAGACCCAGAGGTTATTGTAAAAGAGAAAGGGCTTGTTCAGATAACAGACAGGAACGTAATTTTAGAAGCTGTGAAACAGGCAATAGCAAACAATCCAAAATCAGTAGAAGATTATAAAAATGGTAAAGACAAGGCGTTTGGATTTTTGGTGGGCCAAGTTATGAAGATAACAAAAGGCAAGGCAAACCCACAGCTTGTAAATGAAATCTTAAAAGAAGAACTTGAGAAAATATAAGCTTTAAGAAAAGGAGCTTTCTTATGAATATTCAAAAGAAAGCTCCCTCTTTTTTAAATTTTTTGAAAAGGTGAGAATGAAAGTGGAAACCAAAAAGTTTGGAATAGAGGAAGAAATCTTAGATAAGATTATCGAAATTTTAAAAAAATATAAGCAAGTTAAAAAAGCTTGCATTTTTGGTTCAAGAGCAAGAGGAGACCACAAGAAAGCTTCTGACGTAGATATATGTATTTGGCTTGAAGACGATAGTGAAAATCCAATTTACAAAATTGAGGATGAATTAGAAGAAGTTAATACAATATTATTGTTTGATATTGTCGCGTTCAATAGTATTACAAAAGAAAGCCTCAAAGAAAGTATTGTGAAAGAAGGAGCAGTTATATATGAAAGAGAGAATAGTAGAGAAGTTTGAAGATTTTAAGAATGCTTTAAAAAGATTGGAAGAAGGTATAAGTATAGAGCCAGACAGGGACATCATTATAGATGGGGCAATCCAGAGATTTGAATTTGTCTTTGAGCTTTCATGGAAGCTCATGAGGGAATATTTGAAGTATACTGGTTTGGAGATTAACAATCCTCGGGGCGTTATAAAGTATGCATATCAAAACGGCATTATAGAAGACGGTGACAAGTGGGTTAAAATGCTTTCAGATAGAAATATGACTTCAAACTTATATAACCAAAAAATATCTTACAAAAATTACCAAAACATTAAATTTGAGTATATAGAGCTATTTAGGAAGCTACTTTTAAAATTTGAAAATATAATATCTTCTGAGCTGTGAAGATGGCAAATTTGTTGATGGATTTGCAAAAAAAGGGTAAAATAAAATTAAGAAAAGGAGCTTTTAACAAAGCAGACATTTGAGGAGATGGTAAGATGCAAAAGAAAGAGAAAAACAACAACTTTTACATGGCGTTTTGTGATGATAGGTTCAAGATAAACAGAATTGCAATTACCTTTATAGACAAGCTTGAAAGGGAGAAAAATACTTTAAATGCTCTATTTCCAATGGTTTTAATAAGAGGGAACAATAAGTACAAGGATATGAAAGAAATAAATAGATTTTTGGACAATATGTATGGTGCAACTCTGAGCATTGACGTGGATAAAAAAGGCGATTTGCAGACAATCACCTTTTCAATAAGTTTTTTGAACGACAGATTTGCTGGCGAGCAGCTTTATGAGAAGTCCTTGCAGTTTTTACATGACATAATCTATGGACCAATAGAATATGGTGGTGGATTTAAAGAAGAGGTGATAGAACAAGAAAAGAACAATCTCAAACAGGAAATAGAAGGCAGAATCAACGACAAGGTCCAGTACGCAATTGACAGGTGTATAGAGATAATGTTTGAGGGTCAAAATTATGCCCTTTATGAAAAGGGGAATGTTGATGATTTGAAGACCATAACAAAAGATAAACTATTTTTGCAGTACAAAGAAGTAGTTGAGAAAAAGCCTATGTATGTGATGATTTATGGCGACTACAACGAAGAATATGCAATTTCTAAAGCGTTAGAAGTATTTGGACAAAATCAAAGAGAAGATATCAAAAATGATTTTTCTATTAATCTTCCTTTTGCTGGTACAAGGTATATTACAGAGGAAATGGAAGTAAACCAAGGCAAGATTTCAATTGGTATAAGGACAAATGTTGACACAAGGTCCACTGATTACTACAAACTTTTGCTATTAAACGGAGTTTTAGGTGCATCACCAAAATCAAAGTTATTCGAAAATGTGCGTGAAAAGGCTTCGCTTTGTTACTATGCATTTTCAAGGGTTGATAGATTCAAGTCAGTCATGGTTATAAGTTCTGGAATAGAGATAGAAAACTATGAAAAAGCTTTGAATCTGATTTTACAGCAGCTTGAGGATATCAAAAAAGGCGTGATCACAACGGTTGAATATGAAAGTGCCTTAAATTATTACAAAACAGCGCTGATGGCTATTTATGACAGTCCAAGAGATCTACTTGGATTTTACCTCAATCAGGCTTTAGTGGGTGAGATGCTTGAACCAAAAGAGATTTTTGAAATGCTTAAAGATGTGAATGTTTCAGATGTAAAAGAGATTGCTAACAGATTTGAGGTTGATACAGTATATTTCTTGAGAAACAGAGGTGCAATGTAAGATGGAGAGAATATACGATGACATTTTGCACGAAGAAGTTTATGTAAACTCATATACAAATGGACTAAAAGCATTTGTCATCAAGAAGAAGAACTTTAGTAAGGCCTTTGCTGGCTATGCTACAAAATATGGATCTGTCGACAGCAAATTTATTCATCCTAAAACAAATGAGATAGTTGAAGTTCCAGATGGAATTGCGCACTTTTTAGAGCATAAGCTATTTGAAGAGCAAGAGGGAAATGTATTTGACAGGTTTGCAAAGTTTGGTGCCATGGCAAATGCCTTTACTTCATTTAAAGAGACAGTTTACTATTTCATCTCAACCCAAAACTTTTACGAAAACTTTGAAATACTTTTGGATTTTGTACAAAACCCATATTTTACAGACCAAAATGTTGAAAAAGAAAAGGGTATAATTGCCCAAGAGATAAGAATGTATCAGGACAATCCAAATTGGAGAGTGTATTTTAACCTCTTGAACGCCCTATACGTTGAACATCCTGTTAAGATTGACATAGCAGGGACACTTGATAGTATCCAAAAAATTACAAAAGATGACCTTTACCTGTGCTACAATACATTTTACCATCCAAGTAATATGATTGTTGTAGTATGTGGGGATGTGGACCCACAGAAGGTTTTTGACATGGTTGAAAAAATGGAAAAAACAAAAGAATATCAGAGCTTGATCGAAAGAATCTATCCTGAAGAACCCGATAGGGTAAATCAAAAGAGGATAGAGGTAAAGCTGTCTATTTCGACGCCTATTTTTTATATAGGTTTTAAAGACCATTTAAACGACCTTCCACCGTATGACATGATAATGAAAGATATAGAAACACAAATCTTAGCCGAGATGCTCTTTGGAAAGTCCACAGATTTTTATGAGCAGCTTTACAAAGAGGGATTAATCAATCAGAGTTTTGGCTTTGAATATAATTGCGAGCCTGATTACTCTTTTTTCATGATAGGAGGAGAGAGCAAGGACCCGGACCAGGTGTACAAAAGGGTGTTAGAGCACATAGAGAATGTGAAGAAAAATGGTATTGATAAGAATGAATTTGAAAGAGCAAAAAAGGTTGTTCTTGGGAATCACTTGCGGAAGTTTGACAATCTAGAAAAGCTCTCGGTTGAGTTTATATATAGCTATTTCAAAGGTATAAATATATTTGAGTATGTAAAAGAGATAAATTCAGTGTCGTATGAAAGATGCCAAAATAGGCTAAAAAGCTTTTTTGAGGAAGACAAAAGCTGTATTTCTATTGTTTGGCCGATACAATAAAAAATTGTTGGATGTGAGAAAACAAATGTATGACAACAGTATAGTATTTCCGGGGTTCCACCTTAAGTTTAATTTTAGTCCAATAGCGTTTAAGATTTTTGGTCTTGAGGTTAGATGGTATGGGATAATAATTGCATTTGGTTTTTTATGCGGCTTTCTTGTTTCGAGCTATATTGCAAAAAAGGAAAATGTACAAACAGAAGTTTTGCTTGACATTGCAATAATTGCACTACCTGTTGCGATTATATTTGCAAGGGTGTATTATGTATTGTTTAATTTTAAAGAGTTCAAAGACAATCTTCTTAGTATATTTGCAATACGCCAAGGTGGGCTTGCAATATATGGTGCGGTGATAGGTGCGCTTGTCAGCACTTATATATACTGCAGAACGAAAAAGATAAGTTTTTTGAAGATATGCGACATAGGTGTACATGGTCTTATTTTGGGGCAGGCAATTGGAAGATGGGGAAACTTTGCAAACCGCGAGGCATATGGGTATGAGACAAATCTTCCTTGGCGTATGCAGATTTATAGCGTGGAAGCAGGAAAGCGTATAGAAGTCCATCCAACATTTTTGTACGAATCAGTATGGGATTTTCTTGTGTTTTTTGCCTTGCTCATTTTGAGAAGATATAAAAAGAAAGATGGTGAGATTTTTGGATTTTATTTGATTTTATACTCTGCTGGCAGGTTTTTTATAGAAGCTCTGCGAACAGACAGTCTAATGCTCGGCCCGATAAGAGTGTCCCAACTTGTTGCAGTAATTTGTATCATTATTGGATCAACTATTGTTTTAAAATTAAGATTACAATATTTCGACAAAATATAGCAAAAAATCAGTACAATGTATTTTTAGAGTATTTTTGTTGACAAAATGCGCATTTGGTTTTATAATTAAAATACAATCTCTGTAAGATGGTGGGAATATGATAACTGAAAAGATAATGAAACTCAGAGAGAAGCTGGATGAGCTTATAAACAGTAATGCAGATTATGATGCGATATACCATGTCAGTACTGAGCTGGACAAACTGATTTTGGACTACTATAAAGAGCAGAATGAGGTAGTTTTTAAGAAGCTGGCACAAAAAGAGGGGAAGGTCTAAAAAACTTCTTTTTAGCAGAAGCGGGGGTACATTTACAGAAAAAATTTTAAAAGAAAGACATAAAAATAGGGCGACTGAATTGCCCTATTTTTTTTTCTTTTATTGAAGGATTTTTCGAATTGATATAGAATATTTTTATAAAGTGGTTCAAAGTGGAGTAAAGTGGTTGAATGTTAATAGGTGAGTACAAACACGTGGTGGATAACAAGGGAAGGGTAACTTTGCCTTCTAAATTCAGAGAAGAACTTGGTGAAAGGTTTATATTGACAAAAGGGCTTGACAACTGCCTTTTTGGGTATTCGCTCAAAGAGTGGGCAGTGTTAGAAGAAAAGTTAAAGAAGTTACCACTTACAAGTAAAGACGCGAGAGCATTTTTGAGGTTTTTCTTTGCGGGGGCGTGCGAATGTGAGGTTGACAAGCAAGGGAGGATATTGATACCACAAAATTTGAGAGAATATGCAAACTTGCAAAAAGAGGTATTTATCATTGGTGTTATGACCAGAATAGAAATATGGAGCGAAGAAAACTGGCAAAGAGAAATGGCAGATGAAAGTCTTTCTGTTGAAAAGATTGCACAAAAAATGGAAGAGCTTGGAATATAAGAATTAAACGGTACAGGTGAAGAGAGATGTATGAGCACATACCAGTTTTGCTTGAAGAATCCACATCATATTTGGTGACCAAGCCGGATGGGGTATATGTTGATGCAACATTCGGTCTTGGAGGACATTCGAAGAGGATACTTGAAAAACTGTCAAACAAGGGTTTTCTGATTGCAATAGACAAGGATGAAGAGGCAGTAGAGCTTGGCAAAGAAAAGTTTAAGGAATGCAACAATATAAAGATTGTTCATTCATCATTTTCAAGGTTAGATGAGGTACTTAACTTTCTTGGGATTGACAAGATTGATGGAATATTGTTCGACCTTGGCGTATCGTCTTTACAACTTGACAAGCCAGAGAGGGGTTTTTCATACAATAGTGACTCTTTTTTAGACATGAGGATGGACAAGACAAGCAAGCTCACAGCATATGATGTTGTCAACAAGTACTCCGAAAAGGAGCTTGAGAGAATAATAAGAGAGTATGGGGAAGAAAGGTATGCCAGAAAAATTGCAAAAGAGATTGTAAAAAGAAGGCAACAGAAGCCAATTACAACTACAAAAGAGTTAAATGATTTAATAAACTCGGTTGTCCCGAGACTAAAAGACGGTTCAAATCCTGCAAAAAGGACTTTTCAAGCAATCAGGATTGAAGTGAATAGTGAGCTTGAAGAGATAAAAGTAGCACTTGAAAAAAGTATAAGATTTTTAAAAAGTGGTGGGAGAGTTTGTGTTATATCATTTCACTCTCTTGAAGACAGAATAGTAAAGGAATTTTTTAAGTATCACTCACTTGAATGTGTATGTCCAAAAGATATACCAGTTTGTGTGTGCGGGAAGAAGAAAGAGTTGAATATTCTCACAAAAAAACCTATAACCCCTACCAAAGAGGAGATTGAGAAGAACAAGAGAAGCCACAGCGCAAAGCTGAGAGTGGCTGAGAAGATATGAAACAAATTTAAGGGGGTTTTATTTATTATGGCAAAAGAAGCTTCTGTGTTGTATGATGATGATTTTTTAGAAGAACTCAAGAAGAAAGAGATAGAAGAGGAAATAATCAAAAAAAATGAGCTAAGAAAGGAGATAAGTAAACAAAGAAGACTTGAGAAGTTAAAGTTAGTGAGGCGTCTTATATTTGTGAGTGTATTTTGTTGTATCTCAATAGTCTTGATGTGCGGCTATGTAAATATTACAGCAGAGAGGGCAAAACTTGCGAAACTTCAAAATGAACTGAAAATACAAAATGATATAAACAAAGAGTTAAAACTTCAGATAGATGGCAAGTTTACACTTTCTGAAATAGAGAGGATTGCAACTGAGAAGTATTCTATGACCCATCCTGATTCATCGCAAGTTATTTATGTAACTGTTGACAGCAGCAGTGGCAAGGATAAGGTTTTGGCAAAGAAAGATAAGGCAAACTATAATAATAGAATCTTTTCAATAATAAACTTTATTAAGAAACTATTTTGATTATTTTTAAACTTTCAATGGGGGAAGCGAAAGCTTGAAAGAGGCATCAATCAAGATAAAAAAGAGAATTATATTTATGATGGCAATATTTTTTTTGAGTTTTGTATTGCTTGTAGGAAGACTTTCATATCTTCAGCTGATAAAAGGAGAAGAGCTCAAAAAAAAGGCGTTTTCGCAGTGGACCAGAGAAAGGCTTGTTGCTCCAAAAAGAGGTAGTATAGTTGACAGAAACGGAAAGATTTTAGCAATGTCAATTACCGCAGAAACAGTTGTTGCTTCTTTGAGCCAGGTCAAAGACAAGGAGTATACAGCAAGAGTACTTTCAAGTATTTTGGGTATGGACTATGAGAAGATTTTGAAAAAACTCAATACAAAAGGAGTTTCTGACGTTTACATAGCGCGCAATATTGACAAGGACAAAGCAAATAAGATAAGAAAATATGACCTTCCTGGAATCTATCTTACAGGGGGAACAAAAAGGGTTTATCCGAACGGGAATTTCTTAGCACAGGTGCTTGGATTTACTGGTGTTGATGACCAGGGGTTAGCAGGACTTGAACTTTTCTATGACAAGTATTTGAGAGGGAAACCAGGCAGTATTGCGGCGCAAACAGATGTAAGTGGGAGGGCAGCACCGTTTTCTGAGGAGTTTTTCAAAAAACCGGTTGATGGCTATGACATTATGCTCACAATTGATGAAACAATCCAGCACTTTGCAGAAAAATACGCACAGAAAGCTTTGTATGATAACAAAGCAAAAAGTGTTACAATAATAGTTGAAAAGGTCAAAACAGGCGAGATATTAGCAATGACATCAAAACCTGACTTTGATCCAAACAAGCCTTTTGACCTGCTTTACAAAGACAGATTCCCTGATTTTGATAAGCTCCCACAGTCGGAGAAGACTAAAATCATTCAATCAATGTGGAGAAACAGGGCACTTAACGATGTGTATGAGCCAGGTTCTACATTTAAGATAGTCACTGCAGCCGCAGGTCTTGAGGAAGGAGTTGTAAATGAAAACTCTCAGTTTTACTGCAGGGGTTATGTAAAGGTTGCAAATGCTATACTTAGATGTTGGCGATATTACAATCCGCATGGTGCAGAAAATTTTGTGGAAGGTGTGCAAAATTCGTGTAACCCAGTATTTATAGAAGTTGGTCAGAGGCTTGGCAAAGAAAAACTGTATAAGTATATAAACCTATTTGGGTTTGGGCAAAAGACAGGCATTGACCTTCCTGGTGAGGCGAAGGGCATTGTACAACCTATTGACAAGGTTGGACCAGTTGAACTTGCAACAATATCGTTTGGTCAAGGTATTTCAGCAACACCTATTCAGGTAATTAGTATGATAAATACTGTCGCAAACGATGGTGTTTGGGTCCAGCCTCATATTGTTAAGGCCATTTATGATAAAGATAAGAAAGTAATAAAGTCATTTGACAATCCACAAAAAAGAAGGGTTATGAATCCTGAGATAGCAAAAAGACTGAGAAGTATTTTACAGTCTGTTGTAACAAATGGTACTGGTCACAATGCTTACCTGTTAGGTTATAAAGTTGCTGGCAAGACAGGTACATCACAAAAATATGATAAGACGGTGAAAAGGTATATAGCATCATTTGGTGGTTTTGCGCCGGCCGACAATCCAGAAGTATCTGTGCTTGTGATTATTGACGAGCCAGACCCATCGCTTTACTATGGCGGTTTGATTGCAGCACCTGTTGCACGTGACCTGTTAAATGATATTTTGAGATACCTTGAAATACAACCACAATATACAGCCGAGGAACTAAAGAAAATTGAATTTTACAAAGAGTATATTGTACCTAATGTTACTGGTATGGACATTGAAAGCGCAAAAAAGACAGTTTTAGACAGCAAATTCAATGTCAAAGTTATAGGCAATGGCAAAAATGTAATTGACCAAATACCTAAGGCAGGATTTATGCTAAAAGAAGGTTCAACAATAGTTCTGTTTACTGTGCAGAATAATGAATCAGATGTTGTTGTGCCAAATGTGGTAGGGCTGAGTATGCAAGATGCACAGAAGGTTTTAACAAGTAATATGCTTAATATAAAGATAAAAGGGATAAAAGGCAAGGCCATAAGACAAGACCCGCAGCCAGGTACAAAAGTGCCAATTGGGTCAATAGTTGAAGTTGAGTTTGCTGACAAAGAAAATGCTGAATAGAGCTTAAAAGACAAGGGGGCTTTGAGGTGAAAATAAACAAGCTAATAGAAGGTTTGGATATAATTGAAACAAATATAAAAAATTTTGATGAAGATATAAAAGATGTTGCTTATAATTCAAAAAATGTAGAAGATGGCTTTGCATTTATATGTATAAAAGGGTTTAAGACAGATGGTCATGAGTATATAGATGAGGCAATTAAAAAAGGTGCAAAGCTTATAGTTGTCGATGAATTTTTCGACACCTCAAAGTTGAAAGATAAGGTCCTCTTTATAAAAACCTCAAATACGAGGAGAGCTCTTTCGGTTATTTCTGCTAACTTTTTTGAACATCCATCAAAAAACTTTTTACTCATTGGTGTTACAGGGACAAACGGAAAGACTTCAACCACCTTTATGATAAAGTCAATCCTTGAACAAAGTGGTCATAAGGTCGGCCTTATTGGAACAGTTAAAAATATGATTGGTCAAAAGGAGATAGAAGCAAAGCACACAACACCTGAATCCTACGATTTGCAGAAACTATTCTTTGAGATGAAAAAAGAAAATGTAGACAGCGTTGTAATGGAAGTGTCATCACATTCGCTTGATCTACATCGGGTTGATTGTTGTGACTTTGATGTGGGAGTATTTACCAATCTCACCCAAGACCATCTTGATTTTCATGGGACAATGGAAAATTATTTTGCTGCTAAGTTAAAGCTCTTTAAGATGAGTAAAAAAAGAGTTGTCAATGTAGACGATGAATGGGGAAGAAAAATTGTCAGTATTTATCCGGATTCTGTCACATATGGTATAAATTTAAAAGCAGATGTTTGTGCAATGAATGTAAAGCTTTATGTGAATAAAAACCAATTTGAGCTAAGGCAATTGGATAATGATAATAAAGAGCAAGTAACGCTTAATATTCCAGGCCTCTTTTCTGTATACAATGCATTGGCAGCTGCAAGCTGTGCCTATGCGCTTGGGATAGACTTAAAAACAATAAAGATGGGCCTTGAATCTGTTAAGGCAATACCTGGTAGGTTTGAGATAGTTGAGTCAAACGACAAATTCACAATTGTAATTGACTATGCACACACGCCAGACGGGCTTTTAAATCTTATGATGACTGTGGATGAAGTTGCAAAAGGAAGAAAGGTGCTTCTTTTTGGCTGTGGAGGAGACAGGGACAGGACAAAAAGGCCGATTATGGGTGAGATAGCTGGGAAAATGGCTGATTTTGTGATTGTCACATCTGACAATCCTCGAACTGAAGATCCCATTAGAATAATTGACGATATTCTTGTGGGTTTGCAAAAGACAAATGCAGACTATGTCATCATCCCCGACAGATATGAGGCCATAAAATATGCTATCCAAAATGCAAAAGAAAACGACTTTATTGTCCTTGCTGGCAAAGGTCATGAGACTTACCAGATACTAAAAGATAGGACTATTCATTTTGATGAGAGAGAAGTTGTGAGAAGTATCTTGGAGGAACTAAAAAAATGAGTCTTTGGCTGTCAGAAATTGCAGAAACATTGCACACGAACATAGAGAATTTCAAGGGTGATGTATTAATAGAAAGCTTTTCAATTAACAGTAAAAGTATAGGCAAGAACACTCTATTTATTCCATTAAAAGGAAATAAATTTGATGGACATGATTTTATTCAAGAGGCGGTAAGACGAGGGGCTATAAGCTTTATTACACAGAAGGATGTTAAGATAGAAAAGAACTGCCCATATTTAAAAGTAGAAGATACATTAAAAGCTATGCAGATCTTGGCTAAGGTTTACAGAGAGAAAAGAAAAGACCTTATTGTAGTTGGAATTACAGGAAGTGTGGGCAAGACAACAACAAAAGAATATGTATTTAATGTGTTGAATAACAAGTTCAAATCGTATAAAAACGAAGGGAATTTTAACAACCATATAGGGCTTCCATATTCTATATTGAACATTCCTGATGACGCAAAGATGGCCATTTTAGAAATGGGCATGAGCAATTTTGGAGAAATATCTTTTCTTTCAAAAATTGCAAAGCCTAATATAGGAATAATTACCAATATAGGAGTTGCACATATTGAAAATCTTAAAACAAGATACAATATCTTTCTTGCAAAGTCTGAGATACAAGATGGTATGCCAGAGGATGGAATATTAATTGTTAACAATGACAATGATATTTTATATTCGCGCAAGCATGAACTAAAAAGAAAAGTTGTGACAGTTGGCATTGAAAATGATGCAGACTTTAGAGCCAAAGACATTCAAAAAGTAGACAATGGATTTTTCTTTGTGGTAAGTAATCACAAGTATTTTATAGAAAGCTTTAACTTTCATGATATCTACAATTCACTTTTTGCAATCGCAGTTGGCGAAATTTTGGGGATTGCAAAAGAGGCAATTGAGAAAGGGATATTGAAAAAAGGTGGGCTTAAAAGAAGATTTGAGGTAATAAAGAAAGATGGTGTGACAGTTGTAGACGATAGTTATAATGCAAGTACACATTCGATGATGTCTGCAATAGATGGTGTTTGTGGCTTTAGTGGCAAAAAGATTTTAGTGCTTGGAGATATGTTAGAGCTTGGTGAATTTTCTGAACAAGAGCATAGAAAAGTTGGTAAGTACATACTTTCAAAGCCAATTGATGTTGTCATTTGTACTGGCAAAGATGCTTTTTATATATTTGACGAGGTGAGAAAAAACAGCAGCAGTATAAAGGCTTATTATGCCTCAAAGGATGAATGCCTTAATATTCTTAAAAAAGAAATTGAAAAAGAGACGGTTGTGCTATTTAAAGCATCACGAGGTATGAAGCTGGATGAACTTGTAGATAACTTTCTCAGGGGGCTTTAGAATATGCTTGACGTTGATACAATACTTGCAATTATAATCTCATTTTTGATTGTACTAATTGTAATGCCAATTGCAATTCCATTTTTGAGGTATTTAAAGTGTGGCCAGGTAGTCCGTGACGATGGACCACAAACTCACCACAAAAAAAGTGGTACTCCAACAATGGGCGGACTTGTAATATTCTTGAGTATTTTGATAACTTCTTTCCTATTCTATAAAAAATATCCACAAATAGGAGCACCGCTTGTTTGCGCATCCGCCTTCGGACTGATTGGCTTTATTGATGATTTTATAAAAGTTGTTTTGAAAAGGTCGTTGGGGCTGCGTGCACGTGAGAAGTTAGTTTTGCAGTTTTTAATTAGCATAACATTTTTGTATATTGTAAAAAAGTATTTGGGCACTGATGTCTACATACCCATTTTGAACAGGTATGTAGATTTGAATTGGGCATATATACCCATAATGTCAATTCTCATGGTGTTTACCGTAAATGCTGTTAACCTGACAGATGGGCTTGACGGACTTGCAAGCGGGGTTACTCTTATTGTAGGTTTGTTTTTGGCGATTGTTTCAATTTTTTCAAAAAAACCAGACATGGCAATCTTCAGTGGAGCAATTGTAGGCAGCTGTATGGGGTTTTTAAGGTACAACGCACATCCTGCAATGGTGTTTATGGGAGATACAGGGTCACTGATGCTTGGAGGAGCAATTTTTTCAATTGCTGTTATGCTAAAGCAGCCCGTCTTGGTGATGATAATAGGGGGGCTTTATATCATAGAGGCTATTTCTGTCATGTTACAGGTTATGTACTATAAACTTACAAAAAGGCGAATATTCAAAATGGCACCTTTGCATCATCACTTTGAGCTTTTAGGTTGGGATGAGGCAAAGGTTGTTGTTGTATTTTGGATATTCACAATCATCTTCTGTTTAGTGGCTTTAGCAATAATACAAATATGAATTGGAGGTATTTAAAATTGGATTTGTTTGGCAAAAAGGTTCTGGTCATCGGAATGGGGAAAAGCGGAATATCATCAGCAAGGTTTTTAAAAAAACATGGCGCTTATGTTATTGCATTTGATGAGAAAAAAGAAGATGAGATGAAAAGCCAACAAAAAGAAACTATAGAAAAATTTGCAAATGAACTTTACTTTAATGATTTACCAGATGCTGTAGTAGATACATCTGACATGGTGGTTATAAGCCCTGGTGTTCCCCTTACCAAAAGATATATTACACTGGCACACAAGAGAGGAATTGAGGTAATTGGTGAAATAGAACTTGCATATAGATTTTGTAGAAGTAAAAATATAGTTGCAATCACAGGCACAAATGGGAAAACCACAACTACAACCCTTGTAGGTGAGATTTTAAAAAAAGCTTTTGACAATGTAATTGTTTGCGGCAATATTGGTTTTCCTTTTATTGACTATATTGAAAGTTCTACTGACGATGCTATCTTTGTTATAGAGATTTCAAGCTTTCAGTTGGAAACAATAAAATACTTCAAGCCGAAGGTTGCGTGTATTTTGAATATTACGCCTGACCATCTAAATAGACATATGAATATGGAAAACTATATAAAAGCAAAGATGAAAATATTTGAAAATATTGACCAAGAAGGATATTCTGTACTTAATATGGACAACAGCATAACAAGGGATTTGATAGGCTGGGCAAAAGGCACGGTAATAACATTTTCAAAAAATAAGTTAGAAACACAAAACAGCGTTTTTGTTGATGGGGATTTTATATACTATAACTTTTCAGGTAAGGCAAAGAAAGTGATGAGAAAAGATGACATATTTATGCCAGGTGAGCACAATTTAGAAAATGCTCTTGCAGCAATTGGCTGCGTTCTGCCTTTTAAAATAGAACCTTCGATCATTGAAAAAACACTCAAAGAGTTCAAAGGTGTTGAACACAGAATAGAGTTTGTGAGAGAGATAAATGGTGTTAGATTTTACAACGACTCTAAGGGCACAAATACAGATGCTTCTTCAAAAGCTTTAAATTCGTTTGAGGCGCCGATAATCTTGATTGCAGGTGGTTATGACAAGGGAGAGAGTTTTGAAAAGTTTGCAAGGCTAATTTCACAAAAGGTCAAAAAGGTATTTTTGCTTGGTCAGACAAAACAGAAAATAGCAGACCAGCTTCAAAAAATAGGATACTTAAACTTTGAGTTTGTAGAGGATTTAAAAGAGGCAGTTAAAAAGAGCTTTGAAAGTGCAAAAGAAGGTGATGTGGTGTTGCTATCACCTGCATGTGCAAGCTGGGATATGTTTGAGAGTTATGAACAAAGAGGTAGGCTTTTCAAACAATATGTAAATGAGCTTTGAGTTTGTGTATAGGATGTGAAGGATGAATGGAAAAGAGGATGATTGACTATCCACTTTTGTATGTTGCACTTTTGTTATCTCTAATTGGGGTTGTTATGATATTCAGTGCAAGCTATTACTATGCTTACTATCAGTTTAATGATAGTTATTATTTTCTCAAGAAACAATTAATTGGTCTTTTATTAGGAATAATAGTGATGTATATAACAAGCCAATTAGATTATAGAATCTTCAAAAAGTTGTCTATACTTCTTTACGTAATAGGGACAATATCACTTATATTAGTTTTAATTCCTGGTATAGGGAAACTTGTTAACAATGCACGAAGATGGATTGATATTGGGCCTGTTCAGTTCCAACCTTCAGAGCTTGCAAAGTACGCGCTTGTGATATTACTTGCGAGTTATCTTGATAATACCGCTGAAAGCAAATCGAAATTTAAGATTTTTGTTATATCCATACTCTTAAGTGGAGTTTACTTTGCGCTTATATACAAAGAACCAAATATGAGTACGTCTATCTTAATACTTGGCATTACAATGCTGATGCTCTTTGCAGCAGGGCTTAATATAAGTTATTTTGTGACAATTGGGGTTTTATCTTTGCCTGTGTTATATTATCTCACAATTAAAGAAGAATATAGGGTTGAGAGAATCCAGGCGCTTTTTAATCCCTGGGCAGATCCAACTGATAAAGGTTATCAGATAATTCAGTCACTATATGCTATTGGGTCTGGTGGACTTTTTGGGATGGGGCTTGGACAGAGCAGACAGAAGCTTTTGTACATTCCCGAACCTCATACTGATTTTATTTTCTCAATCTTATGTGAAGAGCTTGGTTTTGTAGGGGCTGTATTTGTAATAGTGTTATTTATATTATTCATCTGGCGTGGTATTGTCATTGCGCTCCATGCACGTGATAGGTTTGGAACATTGCTTGCGTTTGGTGTGACAAGTATAATTGCTACTCAAGCAATTTTAAATATTGCTGTTGTGACAGCTTCTGTCCCTGCAACAGGTGTGCCACTGCCTTTTATAACATATGGGGGTTCTTCAATACTATTTCATATGTTTGGTGTTGGTGTACTTTTGAGCATTTCAAGGAGGATTAAGGTGTTAAAATGAACAGTAGAGAAATTAGTATCATATTCAGCGGTGGTGGAACTGGTGGACACATCTATCCAGCAGTTGCTGTTGCTGACTATCTTAAAAAAAGACACAATGACTTAAATATAGTTTTTATAGGAACAAGTGAGGGGTTAGAATCAAAGATAGTTCCACAGCATGGCTACAAAATTGAATATATTCAGGCAAAAGGACTAAAAAGAAGTTTAACTGTGAAAAATGTTGATGTTTTTATAAAGTTTATAAATGGGTACAGGCAAGCCTTGCAAATACTAAAGAGGATAAAGCCAAAAGTGGTGTTTGTAACAGGTGGTTATGTGTCATTGCCTGTTGCACTCGCAGCAAGAAGGCTTAAAATAAAAACAATTCTTCATGAGCAAAATGCGTATCCAGGACTTGCTAATAAAATAATTTCAAGATTTTGTGAGAAAATCTTAATTAGCTTTGAGGAAAGTAAGAGATTTTTTAAAAACTCAAACAAAGTAGTGCTCACAGGAAATCCTATAAGGCTTGAGATATTCTCCTATGAAGAAAAAGCTGCTAAAAGCTCCTTGGGTTTGGAAGATAAAATAGTAGTTTTGGCAGTTGGTGGGAGCAGAGGGGCTGAGAATCTCAACAAGGCAGTAATTAAGCTTTCAAAAGAGTTTGAAGGATGTAAAGATGTGTATTTTATCCTCTCAACAGGTGATACAAAATATTTAGAGGCTGTGAACTTTGCTAATAGTTTAGGGGTCAAGTCAAATATAAAGATACTGCCCTATATTTCAGATATGCCAAGATATTTGGCAGCTGCAGATATTGTAATATCAAGAGCAGGTGCAATTGCAATATCTGAGATAACTGCACTGGGAAAGCCAAGCATAATTGTGCCATCGCCATATGTTGCAAACAACCATCAAGAGTACAATGCAAGGGCGCTTGAAAAAGGGGGGGCTTGTTTCGTTGTGCTTGAAAATGAACTTGAAAGTGACAAGTTAAAAAGTTTCCTTGAAAAGCTGATATATGACAAGGCTTTGTATGAAAGGATGAGTGAAAACAGCAAAAAGATGGGAAAACCTGAGGCAACTCAGAATATAGGAAAGATTTTTGAAGAGTATTTATCACTGTAACAAATATTAAAAGCAATGAATAAAATAATATGCGACACTATTGTTGGTGCTTTGCAGGGTACAAACATGCAAACACTCATTATTGAGGGGCCAACTTTTTTATATGGTGAGATTGAAATTGAGGGTGCAAAAAACGCAGCATTGCCCATTCTAACAGCTTCAATCTTAGCAGAAGGGCAAGTCATAATAAAAAATGTACCCGACATTGCTGATGTAAGACATACTATTGAGATACTTGAATATCTTGGATGCAAAACAAGGTTTGAGGACAACATTGCATATATTGATCCAACTTCAATTAAGAACTTTACAATTCCTCCACAGTATGCCAAGATGATGCGCTCAAGCATATTATTTCTTGGAGCAATCTTGAGCAAATTCAAAAAAGTGAGACTTACAAACCACCCTGGGGGTTGTGAGATAGGCCAACGTCCCATTGACCTTCATATATCTTCATTTGCCCAGCTTGGCATAGACGTTTTTGAATATGACAACACAATTGAATGCAGATGCGATTCCGTAAAAGGTGGAGAGGTGTTTTTACCAATACCCTCTGTTGGGGCTACCGAAAATATTATACTTGCTTCGGTTTTCTGTGACGGTGAGGTTATAATTAGAAATGCTGCAAAAGAACCTGAGATAGCAGACCTATGCTGCTTTTTAAACAAGCTTGGAGCAAGGATAAAAGGCGCAGGGACTCATACCATTAAGATTGAAGGCGTAAAAAGGTTAAGAAATGAAGTAGAGCATTATATTGTCATTCCTGATAGAATTGTTGCGGGGACGTATCTTTGTGCTGTTGCAACATGTGGTGGAGAAGTTTTGCTGAAGAATGTTTTGCCACGGCATTTAGACTCAATACTGCATATCCTTAAACATGCGGGATGTAAAATAAAAGAGCAAAAAGATATGATATATATCAAAAAAGACAGAAGACTAAAGGGAAATCAAAGGATTACAACACATTATTATCCGGGATTCCCAACTGACCTTCAAGCACCTGTTTGCAGTGTGTTTTCTGTGGCTGAAGGTGTGACCATAGTAAAAGAAACCATATTTGAAAGCAGGTTCAAGCATGTTCCGGAGCTTAATAAAATGGGTACGCAGATACATGTTGAAAAGGACATAGCCATTATAAATGGAGTTGAGAGGCTAAGGGGCTGTCAGGTTTTTGCTCAGGACTTAAGAGGTGGTGCAGCACTTTTTATTGCGGGGCTTTGTGCAGAGGGGAAGACAGAGATTGTAGCTGCAGAGCATATAGACAGAGGGTATGAAAGGATTGAAGATAAGTATTCAACCTTAGGTGCCAAGATTAGAAGAGGTGAATAAACTGAAATTTACAATTGCTATAAAAGGTGAGTGAAAATACCAAATGGGTAGATTTGCGAGAAAGTTTATTGTATTATTAATCTTAGTAGTACTAACTGCTATATTTGTTTTCAGGTTAGACTACTTCAATGTGAAAGAATTTAGTATACATAATTTGAAAAGAGTCAAAAAAGATGATATTATAAAAATACTACAACAATATCAAAATCAGAATATACTGAGTATAAATACAAAAGAGATTAGGCAAAAACTTCTGAAAAACCCCGAGATTGAAGATGTGAAAATCACGAGGCGTTTTCCAGATATGCTAATTTTAGAGGTTTATGAAAAAGAGACTGTAGGTCTTATAAAGTATTTAAATTCTTATATAGAAGTTGATAAAAATGGGTATGTAATAAGAATAGAAGGGGATTTACCAAAAAAGTCAATCATATTCGAAGGCCTCAAAGTGAATGAAGCTACGGTTGGCAAGAAACTTGATATAGACGATGAGCTGCTATTTGATGAGGGATTGCGAGTTGCAAATAGTTTAAAAAAGTTTGATATTTTTGGCAAATTTAATGTTGATTGTGTCACTGTCTCACTAAAAAGTGTAAACAATATTGAACTCAAAATAGACAAGCTAATAGTCAAGGTAGGTGACCTCTCAGAGATAGATTATAAGCTAAGGCTTTTAAAAAGCGTTTATGAAAAGCTTCCCAAACACATTGAAGGGACAGTAATTCTGAATTCAAACGGGATTGCTACATTCAGTCCAAACACTGAGGAGGACAATTGATTGTTATGAAAGTCAAGATAAAAAAACCAACAGGTGGACAAGTTGCAACTGCTATTTTGTTATTGATTTTAGGAATTTTAATTTCAATGCAGATAAAGAGTGTAAGACAAAGCAATGAGCTAAAAAACCTTGAAAAGGCAAGAGCAATTGAACTTGCTGAACAGATAAACCAGCTGAGAAAAGAAAATAGTAGTTTGAGGTCTCAAATCTATGAGTTGGAAAGCAAAATAAAAGAATATCAAGACTCTGCTGCAAGTATTAGCAAAACAACAGAGCTTTTAAAAGATGAACTTGACAAGGTAAAGATATTAGCAGGACTTACAGATGTTGAAGTACCTGGCATAGTGATTACACTTGATGATAGCAAACTTCCTGCAACAGCAAATGTTGACCCGAATAGTTTTCTTTTGCACGATTCAGATATACTACAGGTTATAAATGAACTAAGAGCAGCTGGTGCTGAGGCAATATCTATAAATGACCAGAGGGTGGTTAGCACAACCGAGATAAGATGTGCAGGTCCAACAATCAGCATAAACAATACTCGTTATTCTGCCCCGTACATAATAAAGGCTATTGGTGATCCTAAAATTTTGAAAAATTCACTTATGATGCGGGGTGGTATTATAGACCTTTTAAAGGAGTTTTCTATTGAGGTGAAAATTGAAGAGGCTTCAAATATTGTAATTCCGAGGTATACAGGGACTTTAAAATTCAACTACGCAAAGATAAAAAGTGAGGGAAGTTGATGAGAAGATGATTATACTTATACTTGCCCTTGCGATAGGTATCTTGATAGGTATATTTATTCCAGTAAGTATTCCACAGGATTATTCGTCATATGTAGCAGTGGGACTTCTTGCTGCACTTGATTCAATATTTGGTGCTTTAAAATCAAACTTGAAAGGTGATTTCAAAATTGACATATTCATATCTGGTTTTGTTGGCAATACATTAATTGCTATGCTTTTTGCGTATTTAGGTGACAAGCTTGGTATTCCTCTATACCAAGCAGCTGTTGTTGCATTTGGTGTTAGGATTTTTCAGAACTTTGGTGAGATGCGAAGGGTGGTTTTATTAAAAAACAAGAGTTTTGCTAAGGGGGAGAACAAGGATGATTAGTTTTGACACAGAAAAGATGACTGTTGCTCAGCTAAAAGTAATTGGTGTTGGTGGGGCGGGTAATAATGCAGTAAACAGGATGATTGATGTTGGAGTATCTGGGGTGGAATTTATTGCAGTCAACACAGACAAGCAGGCTTTGCAGCGCTCAAAAGCACATTACAAGATTCAAATAGGCGAAAAAGTAACAAAAGGACTTGGAGCAGGAGCTGACCCGGAGATTGGAAGAAAGGCAGCAGAGGAGAGCAAAGAAGAAATATCTCAGGTTTTAAAAGGTGCTGACATGGTATTTATCACAGCTGGGATGGGCGGTGGTACAGGGACAGGTGCATCCCCTGTTGTTGCTGAAATTGCAAAAGAGCTGGGTATATTGACAGTTGCAGTTGTCACAAGGCCTTTTAAAAGTGAAGGTGCAAAACGTAGAATCAATGCTGAAAAAGGAATTGAGGAGCTAAAGAAAATAGTTGATACTATAATAATTGTACCTAATGATAGGCTATTTATGCTTTCAACAAATAAGAGCTTGAAGATTTCTGATGCGTTCAGAATGGCAGATGACGTTCTAAGACAAGGTGTTCAGGGTATCTCTGATATAATCTTGAATGCGGGGCTTATCAATGTTGACTTTGCAGATGTAAAGGCTATTATGATGAACAAGGGATATGCACATATGGGTATTGGCAAGGCAAAAGGAGATGAAAAGGTTTTAAAGGCTTTAGAGCAGGCTATTAACAGCCCACTTTTGGAAACGTCAATAAAAGGTGCAAAGGGAGTATTGGTCAACTACACAGGTAACCCAGAAGAGCTTTTGCTTGATGAGATTGAAAAGGCAAACGAACTTATCTCATCTGAGGCTGATGAGAATGTCAACTTTATCATGGGAATTGTTTTCAATGAAGAGATGAAGGATGAGGTACAGGTCACTGTCATTGCAACTGGTTTTGATTCTGTGGAAGATAGTCAGCAAAATCAGCAAACCAGCAAGATTTCTTCACCAAAGACAAGTAATCTACAAAGTCTTTTCCAAGACGATGATATATTTGAGATTCCCATATTCCTAAAGAACAAAAAATAAAGCAAAAAGACCCTCTGCAAAATGTATGCAGGGGGTTTTTTTGTGGCGAAATTGCATGAAGTTTGGATAAAAATGAAAAGTGGATTCTTTTATATTTTGACAAAAACTTCGGTTGTAGAGAAGTATAATTATTACTTAGAAATACCATTTTGAAGAGAAAGATGTTTTATATCAAACATGATTATCTATGCCGATGTGTATATATTGGAGAACTTAGTTGTTAACTATTTTATTTTCCTCATAACTGCATATATCACAAGGACAAATGTTAGTAGTTTCAAGATACTTTTTACAAGCATTTTGGCTTCACTTTATTCTTTGCTACAATTTTATCCCCCCATGCAATTTTTATATTCAATATTTGGTAAGATAATTGTATCTGTAATTTTTGTTTATCTGACTTTTTGGCCCAAAAAATTTTTCATCTTTCTAAGACAGCTGCTCAGTTTTTACCTTGTTACAATAATGTTCGGTGGTATGGTATTTTTCCTTTATTATATAACAAAAAACAGCTTTGTAATTGATGTTCAGGTTAAACTTAAAAATGTACTGATAGCTCTTGGATGTTCTTTGATTGTCTTTAAACTGTCATATGAACTGATACTCAAAAGAATGTACAAAGAATCACTTATAAGATACATAAAATTCAAGATAAATGACGCAGAATACAATTGTATAGCTTATGTTGATACAGGGAATAACCTAAAAGAACCATTTTCAGGAAGACCAGTTGTAATTGTGGAGAGAAATTTGCTAAGAGAAAAAGGTAACCAAGCTGATATATCTGCCCGGAATTTAGAAGAACTTCAAAAACTACTTGGAAATAGAATTGTTCTCATTCCTTATAATTCTATTGGACAGGAACATGGAGTTTTAATTGGAGTGATACCTGATGAGTTTTACATCTCAGAGAATAGGAACACATGGACAAAAAGGGATGTGGCAATCGCTCTGTACGATAAGAAGATATCAAACAGGTATTCAGCCTTACTTGGACCTGACTTAATTTGATTTTTAAAGGAGGTTTTAGAATGAAGATGAGATTTGAATCAAAACTTTTAAATTATGTTTTGGGTCTTTTAAAAAAACTTGGTTTTCAGCTTTCTGATTCACAGATAACTGAACTATTTTATATTGGCGGATGTGAGACATTGCCGCCCCCACTTACTCCAGAGGAAGAGGCTGAGATTTTAAATAAGATTCATTATGAGGGCAGGGAAGAACTAAAAAAGGTATTGGTTGAGAGAAATTTACGACTTGTTGTCTATATTGCAAGAAAATTTGAAAATACCAAGATAAATCTTGAGGACTTAGTATCAATTGGCACAATTGGGCTTATTAAAGCTATCAATACATACAATCCTGACAAAAACATCAAGCTTGCAACGTATGCATCAAAATGTATAGAAAATGAAATTTTGATGTTTTTGAGAAGAAACTCACATAGAAAACTGGAGCTTTCAATAGACGAGCCATTAAATGTTGACTGGGACGGAAATGAGCTTTTGCTATCTGATGTTTTAGGAACAGATTCTGAAGGGGTTTACAGCAGTATTGAAAGTAGCGTCGAAAAAGAAGCACTTCTCAAAGCAATCCAAAAACTTCCAAAAAGAGAAAAGAGGATTGTAGAGCTCAGATTTGGGTTTAGTGATGAAGGTGAGAAGACGCAAAAAGAGGTTGCTGATATGCTGGGAATTTCCCAAAGTTATATCTCCCGGTTAGAAAAAAAGATCATAACAAGACTTAAAAAAGAGTTAGCAAAGATTATATAAAATACCAACTATTTTTAGAATAATTGCCTCCCTTAGAGTAAATACTAAACCTTAGTTAAGCTTTTGAAAAAAGGGGGAGGCAACAATTTGAACAAAGTAGAGATTTGTGGTGTTAACACATCCACTCTCCCTATGCTGAGTCATGAAGAGAAAATTGAGCTTCTAAAGAAAATGAAAAATGGAGACAAAGAAGCACGGAAACAATTCATAGAAGGGAATTTAAGGCTTGTTTTAAGTGTTGTTCAGAAATTTGCAAATCGTGGTGAGAATTTGGATGACTTATTTCAGGTTGGTTGCATAGGTCTTATTAAAGCTATTGACAATTTTGACCTTTCACAAAATGTCAAATTTTCAACGTATGCTGTTCCAATGATAATTGGTGAGATAA
The DNA here is from genome assembly GCF_003999255.1 of Caldicellulosiruptor changbaiensis. Classification (GTDB taxonomy): domain Bacteria; phylum Bacillota; class Thermoanaerobacteria; order Caldicellulosiruptorales; family Caldicellulosiruptoraceae; genus Caldicellulosiruptor; species Caldicellulosiruptor changbaiensis. The sequence goes on along the minus strand of NZ_CP034791.1, from coordinate 2,097,479 downwards.
GAAGGTATTTGAGAGATAACAATGCTATGAGAATATCAAGGTCATTGAAAGACACAGCCTACAAGGCACTAAAAATAAAGGAAAGGTATATAAGCAAAAATTACAGAGAACCGACCTTAGAGGAGATAGCTAATGAGCTTTGTATTTCAAAAGAAGATTTGGTTTTTGCACTTGACTCTATACAAGAACCTATTTCACTTTATGAACCAATTTTCCAAGACAGCACTGATACAATGTATGTAGTTGACCAAGTAAGTGACCAAAAGTCATGTGAGAATTTATGGCTTGAAGAAATTTCATTAAAAGATGCATTGAGCAGGCTAACAAAACGCGAAAAAGAGATTTTATACCTAAGATATTACAAAGGGAAGACACAAATGGAGGTAGCGACTATTATTGGTATTTCACAAGCTCAAGTGTCGAGAATAGAGAAAAGTGCAATTGGGCATATTAAGAAATATATATAAGATTTTCTCTGTTGACAATTTATGCATTTAAAATTTATAATAATCTAAAACCATTAATGAGCCTTTTACCTTATTTCAAAAACAAGGTAAAAGGCTTTGTGAATTTTAAGGGGGCAATGGCAGGATGGCTTTGATTGATATGACTATTCCTGATTATTTTGATATAATAGCAGAAAAGTATGCAGAAAATCTTGCTGTAATTTATCATCATGAGAAGATATACCTTACATATAAACAGTTTAAAAAAATAGTGGAAGATGCAGCAAAAGGGTTTTTGGCAATAGGGATTCAAAAAGGTGAGCATGTTGCCGTATGGGCAACCAACAAGTTAGAATATCTTGTCTCTATTTTTGCCCTTTCAAAGATTGGAGCTGTTTTGGTCACAGTAAATACCAATTATAAAATCTATGAACTTGAATATCTGCTAAAACAGTCAGATAGTTCAACTCTCATATTTATAGAGGGCTTTAAGGATTCAAATTATTTAGAAATTATAAAAAAGTTAAATCCACAGCTTGAAAATTGTGAAAAAGGAAAACTTGAAAATCCAAACTTGCCATACTTGAAAAGACTAATTTTTATCGGAAAAGAGTCCCACAGAGGAATGTACACATGGAATGAGGTTGTAGATCTTGGTAGAAGGGTTTCAGATGCTGATCTTTATCAAAGACAAAAAAGCCTTCAGCCTGATGAGGTTATCAATATGCAATACACATCCGGCACGACAGGATTTCCAAAAGGAGTTATGCTTACACACAAAAATATTCTAAACAACGGATATGCAATTGCCGAGTGTATGAAACTCACACACAAGGATAAACTTTGTATTCCTGTTCCATTTTTCCACTGTTTTGGGCTGGTGCTGGGAATTACTGCTTGTGTTACAAAAGGTGCTACTATGGTACCTCTTGACCATTTCAATCCACTTATGGTAATGGAGACTGTCCATTATGAAAGGTGTACCGCTCTTCATGGTGTGCCTACAATGTTCATTGCAATCTTGCAGCATCCTGATTTTAACAAGTTTGATTTTTCGTCACTCAGAACAGGTATTATGGCAGGCGCACCTTGTCCTATAAAGGTTATGAGAGAAGTTGTTGAAAAGATGAATATGAAGGAAATAACAATTGCATATGGTCAGACAGAGGCATCTCCTGTGATAACTCAAACAAGGGTAGACGACCCTCTTGAGTTTAGAGTGTCAACTGTGGGTAGACCATTAGAAGGTGTTGAGGTTAAAATTGTTGATATAAACACCAAAGAAGAGGTTCCAAACGGCACAATTGGTGAAATTTGTGCAAGAGGCTACAACATTATGAAAGGGTATTATAAAATGCCTGAGGCAACAAAACAGGCAATTGACCAAGATGGGTGGCTTCACACAGGAGATTTAGGGTACATAGACCAAAATGGGTATTTGAGAATTACTGGAAGGCTTAAAGACATGATAATAAGAGGAGGGGAAAATATATACCCTCGTGAGATAGAAGAATTTTTGTATACACATCCTGCTATAAAGGATGTTCAGGTGGTTGGAGTTCCGGACAAAGTATATGGTGAGGAAATAATGGCGTTTGTGATTTTGAAAGATGGAGCCTCAGTGACTGAGGAAGAGATAAAAGAGTATGTAAGACAGAATCTGTCACGTCATAAAACGCCCAAGTATGTCATGTTTGTTGATAGCTTTCCTACAACTGCTAACGGTAAGGTTCAAAAATACAAGCTTCGAGAGATGGCAATAGAAATGTTAAATCTTCACGATGCAGCGAATATTGAAACTGCCTGAGATTTTGCAAAGTGCAGCTTGAATTTGAGCAATTTTGTATGTTAGAATTATTAAAACCTTTTTTGGAGGGAAGAAAAAAGATGCAACTTCGATATGGACTTGAAATTTCCCATAAAGGCAATCTTTCGTGGGAAGGAATTGACCTTCTTGATTTAATAGAGATGTATGGAACACCTCTTTATGTTATGAATGAGAGAATGATTAGGGAAAATATAAATAGATTCAAAAATGCATTAGAAAAATATTTTGGACAAAACGGGCTGGTAATCTATGCATCAAAGGCGTTTTGTACAAAAGCAATGTGCCAGATTGCAAAACAAGAGGGAATAGGGCTTGACGTTGTGTCAGGTGGGGAGTTGTTTACTGCTCTTTCAGTAGACTTTCCAACTGATAAGATATTTTTCCATGGAAATAATAAGACATATGGTGAACTTGAAATGGCAGTTGAAAATGGAGTAAAAATTGTAATTGACAACTTTGACGAGCTTGAGATGCTAAGTGTTATCTGCAAAACAAAATCAAAGAAAGCAAATGTTCTCATCAGGGTAAAGCCGGGAATTGAAGCACACACTCATGAATTTATCCGAACAGGTCAGATAGACTCTAAGTTTGGTGTTGCTCTTGAAAACGGCGAGGCATTTTCAATGGTAAAAAAGATTTTAGAGATGGATGAGCTAAAACTGATAGGTCTTCACTGTCATATAGGTTCTCAGATTTTTGAGACAGCACCGTTTAAGCTTGCAGCAAGGGTTATGCTTGAGTTTATATTAAAAATAAAGAGAGAGCTTAATTATGAAATAGATATTTTAGATTTAGGTGGTGGATTTGGAATTAAATATACTGCTTTTGACCAGCCACCTCAAATAGAAAAATTTATAGAGGCTATATCTGAAGAAATAGAAGAGTTTTGCCAGCAAAAAGGGCTCAAAAAACCTTTTATAGTCTTAGAGCCAGGTCGTTCAATTGTAGGTGAGGCAGGAATTACTCTTTATACAATTGGAAGCATAAAAGAAATTCCTAATGTGAGAAACTATGCATCTGTTGACGGTGGGATGACAGACAATCCACGCTATGCTCTTTACCAGGCAAAGTATGATGCATATGTTGTTGAAAATCCAATTGGCGAAAAAGTAAAGGTGTACACAATTGCAGGAAGGTGTTGTGAGTCAGGAGACATTTTAATAAAAGACATTAAATTACCAGAACTCAAAACTGGTCAGCATCTTGCTATTTTGGCGACAGGGGCATATAATTATTCTATGTCGAGCAATTACAACAGGTTCCCACGCCCTGCAGTTGTACTTTTAAAAGACAGTCAGGTTAGAGTAATTGTAAAGCGAGAGACTTATGAGGATATAGTCAGAAATGATTTGGAAATATAAATAAACTTTTTGGAGAGGTATATTATGATTTTGCCAAATATTTTAACTGTGCTACTTCGAATTCCTGGGCTTTTGTTTGCAATCTCTGTCCACGAGGCAGCTCATGGATATGTTGCTTATTTGCAAGGAGATGATCTTCCAAAAAGGCAGGGAAGAATTACGTTAAATCCGCTGCCGCATATTGATATTTTTGGAATAATTGCTTTGATGTTATTTGGTTTTGGGTGGGCAAAACCTGTTGTCACTGACCCAAGAAACTACAAAAATCCAAAGGTTGGAATGGGGCTTACAGCTTTAGCAGGGCCTGTTGCAAATATTCTCTCAGCAATTGTATTTGCTATAGTATTGAAGTATATTGACAAGTACAACCTTGTTTCAAATAGATATGTTTTGATTATGCTGCAACAAACGTATTTAATCAATGTATATCTTGCTATATTCAATCTTTTGCCAATACCACCACTTGACGGGTCTAAGATCTTGTTTATATTTGCACCCGCAAAATATATAGAATTCTACTATAGATTCGAATTAATTGGACAGATAATACTCATTGCATGTATATTTTTTGCACCGTATTTGCTTTCATTTGTCTTACAGCCAATTGCTTATTTTGTCTTTACTTTTATTGATTTTATCTTAAAGCTATTTCCTTAAATTTCTTTTCAAACATCAAAAGATGGGAGAAGGAGAGAATGAAGAGAGTTTTGTCAGGCACAAGGCCAACAGGCATTTTACACTTAGGAAACTACTTTGGGGCGATAGAGAGCTGGGTAAAACTCCAAGACCAATATGAATGTTACTTTTTTGTTGCTGATTGGCATGCACTTACAACAGGGTATGAGGACACTACTAATTTAAGAGAGTACACAAAACAGGTGGTTATAGACCTTTTGGCAAGCGGGCTTGACCCTAACAAGTGTACAATATTTGTTCAGTCGCATGTGCCAGAACATGTTGAGCTACATCTTTTATTTTCCATGATAACGCCACTTTCTTGGCTCTACCGCTGCCCAACTTATAAAGACCAAATGAGAGAGTTGAAAGAAAAGAATATTGCTACCTATGGTTTTTTAGGGTATCCTTGTTTGCAGGCAGCAGACATATTGATATACAAAGCTGAACTTGTTCCAGTTGGAGAAGACCAGCTTCCACACTTAGAGCTCACGAGAGAAATTGCAAGAAGATTTAATTACTTGTATGGACAAATATTTCCAGAACCGCAACCAATTCTAAATACTGTTAAAGTTTTGATTGGCACAGATGGGCGAAAGATGAGTAAAAGTTATGGCAATACAATTGCGCTGTCTGAAGATTTAGAGAGTGTACGCAAAAAAGTAATGAACATGGTTACAGACCCAGCAAGAATTCGAAAGAATGACCCAGGACATCCAGAAGTTTGTACAGTATTTGCTTACCATAAGATATTTAGCGAAGATACTGTTGATGAAATAGAGATAAACTGCAGAGAAGGTAAAATTGGTTGTGTAGAGTGCAAAAAGAAGCTATTTGATAATCTTTCTAAGTTCTTAGAGCCAATTCAAAGCAAAAGAAAGAAACTTGAAAATGATATTGATTATGTCCTTGGTGTAATTGAGGAAGGTGCAAAAAAAGCTCGAGCAATTGCTTCCCAGACATTAAAAGAAGCAAAGGATAGGGCAGGACTGTTATGAATTTTGAGGTGAAGCTTCCTAATTTTGAAGGACCGCTTGACCTTTTGCTTTATCTTATAAAGAAAGAAAAGATAAACATCTATGATATTCCAATTGCTGAGATTACTAATCAGTATCTAATGTATATAAACCATTTAGACACAATAAATGTAGATTCTATATCTGAATTTTTAGTTATGGCAGCAACACTTTTGGAGATTAAATCAAAAATGCTTTTGCCAAAGCTACAAGAGGAAGAAGAAGACCCGCGGCAAGAACTTGTTGAAAGGTTGAGAGAGTATCAAAAGTACAAAGAGGTTGCAATTTACTTGAAAGAAAATCATCCATATAGAGAAAGCTACAAAAGAGCATTTGAACTTAGAAATTTTGAGAGCAATTTCGTGGTAAAGGTTGATGTGAATAAACTCATTGAAACATACAGGAATATTTTATCAAAAAAAGAAACTACTTCTTCTGACAATGACAAAAGACTCCAAGAAATTACCAAAAAGCAAACAATTTCTATTTTGAAAGTGATAAAACAGGTTTTAGAGTATATAAAACAAAAAGGGGTTGCTTATTTTAGTCACCTTATAAAGGGGATTTCGAAAGATGAGATAGTATACAGATTTTTGGCCATTTTGGAACTATGTAAATTGGGACATATTTCTTTGCATCAGCAAAAGGTATTTGATGATATTAAAATCACAAAAAGGTAGAGAGGCTCAAAATAAAACATGGATAAGACAGCTGTAAAATCAGTTTTAGAAAGCATATTATTTTTGAGTGCAGAGCCCATTGAAATAGCCAAAATTGCAAAGATTTTGGATATTTCAGAGAGGGAAGTAGAAGATTGCATTGAAGAGCTAAAAAAAGAATACAAGAACCAGAAAAGAGGCTTTATAGTTATAAAAGAAGAAAAAGGGTATACTTTAGTTACGAATCCTGAAAACTCAAAGTATATAAAAGAATATTTTGATTTTGAGCAAAAACAATCTTCACTTTCGCAGGCAGCGTATGAGGTGCTATCAATAATTGCATTAAATGGTCCAATAACAAGGCAGGAGATAGAAAAGATAAGAGGTGTTAGTAGCGACAATGTTATAAAGAGCCTTCTTGAAAAGGGGCTTATAAAAGAAGCAGGGAAGCTTGATACAATAGGAAAACCCACTTTGTATGAAGTGACAGAGCTTTTTTATTACTCTCTCGGTATACAAAATCTTGAGGAGTTAAAAGAAAAGATTATGCAAAGAGAGGATACATCAATTTGATGTATCCTCTTTTTATTTTGTGGAAATAATTTTTAATAAAATCTGAGAAAAGGAAGAAATTTATGAGAACTTGAGATGGTATTGTTAACCTTAATTTTATTGACTTTCGTATATCTCAGCTTTCCTAAGGTATTTAAGATTGAGGTAGAGCTTAAAGACTTTTTAGTAGTCAATATAAAGCTTAAAATTATTTGGTTTTATGTAAAAATCTTTCATTATGAATTTCCGAACAAAACCGATTTCAGGAAAGTTCCACCAGTTAAAAAGAAAGAGACAAAAAGAGTCAAACTTAAGGCATCTTTCAAAAGTTTCTATAAATTATTCAAGATTTTTTTGTCAGTCTCAATTATAAAGATAGAAAAAATAGTTACATGGGTATATTGCACAGACATTTTTGTTTTGAGTATTTTAAGTGGAATTATATATTCTATCTGGGGAATATTATTATCATGTGGAGAAAAGGTGAAGATTGATTATAAAGGTTTTACTGAAGGCAATTTTGCGGATAGCTATTTCAAAATTAACTTGAAACTCAAAATTTTTCCAGTGAAAATTTTGATTAATTCAAAAGCAATAGTAAAAAATTTAAGGGGTGTTTTGAACTATGACACATCCAATTGAGATGTTAATGCAGACAACTATGGAAAACTTAAAACAGATGATTGACGTAAACACAATTGTAGGCGATGCTGTTCAAAGTTCTGGTGGTGCTGTTATTATACCAGTTTCCAAAGTGTCTTTTGGATTTATAGCAGGCGGTGGTGACATAAAGCAAGATAGTAACAAGGGTAACAAAGCAGAGGACAACACTCCCCTTTTTGCAGGTGGAACTGGTGCTGGAATTTCTGTGATGCCAATTGCCTTTTTAGTTGTGACACAGGACCAAATAAGACTTTTAAATGTATCAGCAAATAACAGCGTGGAGAGAATTATTGACATCATCCCATCTATTATTGAAGATATAAAGGATATTATTCAGAGAAGATGATAGCAAAAGCTTGCTATCATCTTTTTTTGTTCCGCAGAATAAAAATTAAACAGAAAAAAATAAAGAATAAAAAGGGGTGTTTGGAAAATGAAAAGGAAAAAATTTACAAAGGATACCTCAAGTTCAAAAAACAATTTATTGGTTGTAAAACTTTTTGTAGTTTTAGCTGTAATAATATTTATAGTGGCTTTCAGATACCAATATCTTAAATTTGAAAACTTTAACATTGAAGAGCTTAAAAAATACTATACGTCCGATGAAAAGGTGTATAAATATATAGAAGATTTTGTCAGAGATTTTTTAAAAATAAAAGGTGCAACTGTCAATGTTTACAAAGACAGTTCAATTAAAAAGGAAGATTCAAATACTTTTTTATATCCAGCAGATGGTCAGATAGAATTTTCACAAGATGGAGGATACTTTATAGTTGTGACAAAAACGACAAATGTAATTTCTCCATGTAGCGGCACAGTCATAAGTATCAAAAACAAAGCTGGCAGGTTTGATACAGCAATCCAAGATGAGAAAAAGGTCTTATACATACTAGAAAATTTAGATATTTTAAGTGTACAAAAAGGCAAAATAGTAAAAAAAGGCGAAGTAATTGGTCAAAAAAAGCCTTTTGAGCTTTCAGAGAAAGATTTTATATATTTTAAAAGGAAAGAGGCTATGTAGTTTATTTATTTTTTACAAATGACTTGTTAAGTCAAGATATGTTATACTAAATTTAGACAAAAGTCGACAAAGGATTAAGTTTAAAATAGAGGATGTGGCAAAGTGGAATTGAGAATTAAAATACTTATTGTTACTATTTTGGTGGCATTTTTACCAACTTCGATTGTAGCAGCATATGTAATGACAAATATAATACCCCAGTATGAGAAGATTACGTATAACTATTTTGTAACTCAACAAGAAAAATCATTAGAAAGAATTAAAGCAAAGGTTTTCGAAGACATGACGAACTTTTCTAAAGAATACGCTATATGGAATGAGATTTATGAAGCAGTTTTGATGGGTAAATTAAGTACAATTGAATTTTACTGGACAAATTGGTTATATCAAAAACCATATGATTTTTCAATTATTGTAGGTTTTGATAAGCAAGGAAAGATTATTTGCTCATATTCTAAGTATCAGTCGATTAAAGATATAAATATTAACAAGTTATCTAAAATTGTACAAAAGACAATAAGTAAACAATACATTATTTATAAAGAGGTTAGTTTAATACCTGTAGAAAAAGGGTTTATAAAATTTAATGATAAAATTTATGCATTCGTTTGCTGCCCGGTTTTAGATGACAAAAATCTTAGTCGGCCAGTTATAGGTGCTCTTTTTTTAGCAAAGGATATAAAAAATTTTGTTTCTTTGATTCAGCCCTATGTTGTAAATAATGTGTATTTTCAACCTAAGGAATCTTCAACTCGGCCAAGTAGATTACTCAGAAATGAAATTACTATAACTGATATAGACAATAACATCTTAGGTAGTATAGTTTTAGACTATGACGAAAAGCCTCTTGTTTTGGTAAAGAAGCATTTTGAAAACCTTTTAATAGCTATGTTTGTGATTTTAACAATCCTAACCTTATTGATCTCATTTATAAGTGGAATGTATTTGACAAATAGAATACTCAAGCTTGAGGACTATGCGATAGGCCTTTTTTCAAGGATAAATGGTGAAGCTACTCTTCCAAAACCAAATGTAAAAAAAGAAGGTAAGTTTGAAAATGTTGAGACAATTCTCACTTATTTTTCGAATGAGATAAAGAGCAAGATTTCGCTTTTGAAAACTCAAGATGACCTTTTGAGAGAGCTTTTTGAAAAGGAGAAGAGAAATTTTGAAGGAGCAATTAAACTACTTATATCTATAATAGAGATGAAAGACCCATATACTAAAGGACATGCTGAAAGAGTAATGCAATATAGTAAAAAGATTGGACAAAAGCTTGTCAATCAAAAGGGGTATAAAATAAATTTATTTGATTTAGAGATAGCCGCATATCTGCATGACATTGGTAAGATTGTAGTGCCAGAAAATATTCTCAACAAAAGAGGAAGACTCACTGATGAAGAATATTCTATTGTCAAAAGACATTCCTTAGATGGATATAACATTCTTTCAAATATTGAATACTTTGATAGTATAAAGGATATTGTTCTGTATCACCATGAGAACATAGACGGAACAGGATATCCGCTTGGTATAAGTGGAGATAAGATTCCAGTGGAATCAAGGATAATAGCGATTGCAGATGTGTTTGATGCACTTACAACTGACAGACCTTACAGAAAAGCATTCTCTGAAGAAGAAGCACTGATTATGATGAAAAATGATGTGGGAAGGAAGTTTGATCCAGAGATTTTTGAGGTGTTTTTAGAGGTTTTAGCAGAGGAAAAAATTTCAAATGTTGAGATGAAGATAGATGGACAAGTATAAACTTAAGATATTGCTTGAGTCTGACGAAGGACCAAAACTTGATTTCAAAAGTACTCTTTCCTTAGAGACAGAAGGTGAAAAAAAAGAGCTTGTTAAAGATGTAATTGCTATTGCGAATTCAAGAGGTGGCAGAGGTTATATCATATTTGGTGTTGAAGACAAGACGAAGAGAATTTTTGGAATAAAGAATGAAAATTTAACAGAAGAAAAAATTCAGCAGATAATCTCAAGTAGGTGTGATCCACCCGTCTCAATCAAGTTTGAGATTGTGGAATACGAAGGAAAGAAGTTAGGAATACTTACAATCTACAAAAGTAGTTTACGTCCTCACCAAATGGTGCAAAACGGAGTATTCTATATTAGGCGCGGTTCTACTACAGATGTTGCAAAACGGGAAGAGATTGCTTCTATGTTTGAAGAAAGTGGTATTGTCAACTTTGAGATGTCAATTATAAGAAATGCAAGAATTTCTGACCTTGACTCAGAGCTGATAAGTTTGTTTTTTAGGAAAAGTGGGATTGCTTCCGAGTGGGACAATACAATTCTGCTTGAAAGCTTTGGGATTATTCAACGAGACAGAGAAAATGGAAATTTCTACCCTACTATAGCAGGAATGCTTGTATTTGGCAAGTGCCCAGAGCGTTTTATACCTTCTGCTTATTTGAGTTTTGAATTTTTTGACCACAATCAAATTATTTGTGGTAACATATATAGTATAATAAATACAGTTATAAATGAGCTGACACAAATGTACCCACAAAAAGATTTATGGGCATTGTTTGAAGCTATTGCAAATGCGCTTGTGCATAGAGACTATTATGATTTAACAAGGTCTACTGTAGTAAAGATTGGTGAAAAGTTTATTGAAGTTGCAAATCCTGGATGTCTTTTGGAAGGGAATATGATTTATAACATGGGAAGAGAGATTATACCGCGAAGGCGAAATCCGTGGATTTATCAAAAGATGATCATTTTGGACGAACATAATCTGTTTTTAAAGGGTGGTAAAGGAATAGGGAGAATCAAAAAGACATATCCCACCGCAAAGATAATAAATATAAACTCTCAAAATACCTTTAAAATTATTTTGCCGCCAATAGATAAATTGTAAAGAGGAGTATGTATTGAAATGGTCAAAGGGAAGGTTATAAATTTGCATCCTACATCATCAAGGTTTTTTAAAATAGGGATTAAACATTATGAAAGAGGCGAGATAGAGCTTGCCATTGAGAGATTAAAAAGAGCGCTTGAGCTTGACAGCAAAAACATAGAGATAAAGTTCAACTTAGCAGGGCTATTGGCTCAGATTGGGGATTTTGAAAGTTCGAATAAACTCTTGACTGAACTTACCACCGATAACCCTGAGTTTTACGACTCGCTATTTGGGCTTGGTTGTAATTTCTTTGAGATGGGGAAACTGAGGGAGGCAAAACATTTTTTAAGAAGGTATCTCAAGCTTAGCAATAACACTGAGTTTAAAGAAGCTGCGGAAGACCTTCTTGACTTTATTGAGACCCAGCAGGAATTTGAAAGAGAACAAAAAGAGATGGAAAAACTGACAAAGCTGTTGGAAAGGGGTAACTTTCTTTTAGAAAATGGTCGGTATGAAGATGCTGTAAAGTATTTTAAGATGATATTGGCAAAGGACGATACAATCTTTGCTGCAAGGAACAATTTGTCGCTTGCTTATTTTTATATGGGAGAGATTGAAAAGGCTATTCACGAGGCAAAAAAGGTTTTAGAGATTGATAAGTACAATGTATATGCAAACTGCAATTTGGCGTTTTTTTATAGTACAATTGGCAAGACAAAAGAACTCAAAAAACAGCTAAAAACAATTTTAGAGCTGAAAACATACGACCATAAAGACAAGATTAAGGTTTTAGACACGTTAATAAAATTAAACCAACATGCTGCAATTGTAGACAGGGCAGGTGAGCTTTTTGAAATTACAAAAGAGCCCTATTTTAAACATATCCAAGCTATCAGTTTGTATAATACAAGACAGTATATAAAAGCTAAAAAGATATGGAAAGACCTTAAAAAGAATTATAATATGCCTGAGATAAAGATTGATTATTTTCTGAAAAAAGTTGATGATGTAATGAAAACATTTAAAAAAGACACAATAGACTATTTTGAAACAGGTTTTGGAAATCTTTCAAAGTTAGAAGAGAAAGAGTTTAGAAGCCAACTTCAAAAACACATTGACATGTATTTTTCTCAAACATTTGAGGAAAATGCAAAGAGGATAATGGATATTATAGCTGAAAATGTAAAGCTCAACAATGAAGACAAAGATGGTATTTCTCAGCTTCTTAATACTCTTCCACTTGAGAAGCAAGGGCTAAACTTTACTGCAATTGCAGCAATTGTTTATTACGTGTATAAGAAGTATCTTCTTGGGCAAAAGGTAAAGCAAAAAGATGTGGCTGAACGTTTTGGTATTTCTCAAGCTGTATTTTCAAAATGGTTTAGAGAATTCAAAGGACTTTTATTGGGAGAAGACGTATAAGGTATCTTCAATTTATTAGAAAATTTAATACTAATCTATATACAAAAAGGAGGAAAAGACACGATATGGAAAAAGTAAATGTCACGCTTCCAGATGGCAAGATAATTGAGGTTGAAAAATCTACCTCAGCTTTGGATTTGGTAAAATCAATAAGTATGAAGCTTTACAAAGAAGCAGTTGCGTGTAAGATAAACGGCATTTTGAAAGACTTATGGACACCTATTGATGAGGATTGTAGCTTTGAGGTTGTCACATTTGCGAGTGATGAAGGCAAGAGAGTATACTGGCACACAACCTCACATATTTTAGCCCAGGCTGTCAAAAGGCTTTTTGGGGACAAAGTAAAGCTTGGCATAGGACCTGCAATTGACAATGGTTTTTATTACGACTTTGATGTTGAAGAGTCAATTACAATGGAGCTTTTGGAAAAGATTGAAAAAGAGATGCAAAAAATAATAAAAGAAGATTTGAAGATTGAGAGATTTGAACTTTCAAGAGAAGAAGCAATAAAACTTATGCAACAAAGAGGAGAAAACTACAAAGTTGAGCTTATAAATGATATTCCAGAGGGTGAAACTATATCTTTTTACAGACAAGGTGAATTCGTTGACCTTTGTACCGGTCCACATCTTCCTTCAACGGGGAGGGTAAAAGCGTTCAAACTACTTTCTGTAGCAGGTGCGTATTGGCGCGGAAATTCTAAAAATAAAATGCTTCAAAGAGTTTATGGAGTATCATACGAGAAAAAATCGCAACTTGATGAATACCTTACAATGCTTGAAGAAGCAAAGAGAAGAGATCATAGAAAGCTTGGAAGAGAGCTTGATTTATTTGATATTTTTGAGGAAGGGCCAGGATTTCCTTTCTTTTTGCCAAAAGGGATGATTATAAGGAACATATTAGAAGACTTTTGGAGAGAAGAACATAAAAAAAGAGGTTATCAGGAAATAAAAACTCCTATAATGTTAACAAAAGACCTTTGGGTTCAGTCAGGGCATTGGGATCATTATAAAGAAAATATGTATTTTACCAAAATAGATGATCAGGAATTTGCAATAAAACCTATGAACTGTCCGGGTAGCATATTGGTATATAAAAGAAAATCACATTCGTATAGGGAACTTCCTGAGCGACTGTGTGAACTTGGGCTTGTTCACAGGCATGAGCTATCTGGTGTATTGCATGGTCTTATGAGAGTAAGATGCTTTACACAAGATGATGCTCATATATTTATGTTACCTTCACAGATAAAAGATGAAATAAAAGGTGTAATTGATCTTATCGATTATTTTTATAGTGTATTTGGTTTCAAATATCATGTTGAACTTTCAACAAGGCCTGAAAATTCAATGGGAACAGATGAACAATGGAATATGGCTGAAACTGCCCTTAAAGAAGCTTTAGAGGAAGTAGGTATAAATTACAAAATAAATGAAGGTGATGGAGCTTTTTATGGACCCAAAATTGATTTTCATCTTGAAGATAGTTTGAAAAGAACATGGCAGTGTGCAACAATTCAACTTGATTTTCAAATGCCAGAAAGGTTTGACTTATATTATATAGGTGAAGATGGTGCAAAACATAGGCCGGTAATGCTACACAGAGTTGTTTTTGGCAGCATAGAGAGATTTATTGCAATACTTACTGAACACTTTGCTGGTGCATTTCCGGTATGGTTAGCACCAACTCAAATAAGAGTAATACCAGTATCTGATAATTTCAATGATTATGCAGCCAAAATATCCCAAACACTCAAGGAGAATGGATTCAGAGTTGAAGAAGATTTCAGATCAGAAACCGTGGGGTATAAAATAAGAGATGCTCAACTACAAAAAATACCATATATGGTGATTGTGGGTGAAAAAGAGCGAAGGGAAAATACTATAGCGGTAAGAGACAGAAAGAAAGGAGATTTAGGTTCATTTACCATTGATAAGTTTGTATCAATGGTGAAAGAGAAAGTAGAGAAAAAGGTTATAGAATGAAAATTAAAAAAGGCTGCCAGAACATTATTAATGAGAACATGGGCTGTTTAATGTGGCAGCCTTTTTTAAATTCTTTTTATTATACAATAGGTTGTTGAATAAAAATTATTACCAATAATACATAAAATGAGCAAAAGTTATTGATTCCATTCATATGCGAAAGAAAACTTCTTACCTTCTACTTTTCTGAGAAGTTGCTCAAACAAAAAAGTAATTAGTATCCAATCAATATACCTTTTATAATTCTTAAACCTCCTGAGCCTTACATTCTCAAGATTATATTCACCTTTTAATTTACTAAATAGTCTTTCAATCTTTGTTCTATGCTTGTATAGCTTTTTGCCCTCTTCAGTTTCTAAAAATCTTATGTTATTTCTTCTAAAAACATTCTTAACATTGTTTTTATCTTTCATGTTTCTTTTGTTTATCCCAGCAACAAATTTAACCTTAAGCTCATTTGCTATATTAAACCATCTGCTACAATCGTATCCCGCATCTGCTAATACAATCTCACAGCCAAAGCCCCATGCCCTATATAAAAGCTCTTCTTGTCTTGAGTCATGTTCATTTGCCCCTGTTAAAATCCAGAAAAGTGGTATTACTTCTTCTTTACCTGTACACAAAAGATGTAATTTGTATCCCCTGTAAAATCCTATTGTAATATGTATACCTATTTTTGCTTCTGAATCATTTTTGGCACTTCTCAAAGGTGTAGAATCTACTATCGCTATACTCATATCAGGTTCTATCTTAGCTATTAATATGTCTTTTATATCTTGCATGTATTCTTTTTCTATTTTTCTTGACAACTTCGCAAAATATGAATAGTCCGGACTTTCTTCTATACCTACTACTTGCTTAAACTCTGTGTCTTGATTTATTCGATATTCTAATTCTCTGAAACTCTTTATCCCCTTCTTAACTTTGTAAACCAGACAAGCTATTATTTGAAACAAATTAAATTTCCTTGGGCGTCCTCTTCTATTGTGCTTTATTCTCCTTGTCAGAGCTTCAGTAACCTTTTTCACTACAAAAAGTAGCTTTAAAAATTTCTTATTTTGTGCTTTAATATTCATGAGTATATCTTTTCCCCCTTGTGTTTTGTTGTGGTTTTCTCTTAAATTAAATTATAACACAAGGGGTTTTTTTCATTTGTTACTATGTTTACTTTATATGGTTATTTCTTTTATTCAACAACCTCTTATACAAAATAAATTTCAAAAAGGGGCGAACTGATATGGAAGTTATATGGGAAGAGCCGTACGAGTCTTTTTCAAGATTTATAAATAAAAATGGTTGTAATTCTTTGTTAATTATATGTGATAAAAATACCTTTGATGTGTGTGCAGTCAAGGTGAAAGAGACAGTTGAAAAAAGCAATAGGAAGTGTAAAATAGTATGCTTTGAAGCGGATGTAATAGCAGATGAATTTGCGCTTGGAAAGGTATTGTTTGAGATAGAACAAGCAGATATATTTGTGGGAGTAGGAAGTGGAACAATTTCTGACATAACACGGTATACAGCATACAAGTTCAAAGTCCCGTTTGTTTTGTTTCCAACAGCACCTTCAATGGACGGGTTTGCTTCTTCTGTTGCAGCACTTACTATAAATGGATTAAAAACAACAGTGCTGGCTTCGCCACCGGAAGCTATATTTGTGGATATGAAAGTTATTGAAAACTCGCCTGAAATTTTGAAAAAAGCGGGATTTGGAGATTTGATGGGTAAGATAACTGCTTTACTTGACTGGCAACTTTCAAATATTTTGTTTGAGGAGAAAATAGACTGGGAAGTATTACGTATTGTAAAAAATACATACCTGAAAACATTAAATTCAGTTGGTGTAAATGATTTTTGTAAAAATTTGCTGGAAGGTCTAATAACCTCTGGTATTATGATGGCCAGGGTTAACTCTTCGCGTCCTGCATCAGGTTGTGAACATCATCTTTCTCATTTTTGGGAATATCACAGAATAAAAACTTATCATGGGATAAAAGTTGGGCTTGCAACCCTCTATGTGCTGAGGTTTTATGAGCACTTTTTAAATCTTGATAAATCCAGAATTCTTGAAAGGAAAGAATATAAAGTAGATATTAAAGTGTGGGAAGAAGCAATAAAGAAAGGATTTCAACCAACTTTTGAAAGTATAATAAAGAAAAATATTGAAAGAGTAAGCAAGTTAAATGATAAAGAGTTTAGAAGTCAAGTGATAAACAGGCTTGTTGAAAAGAAAGAGGTTATAGATAAGTTGATAAGAGACGCAACTATTGTATATAGTGAGCTGATTGATGCTTACCAAAAACTTGAAATGCCTATGAATTATTGGGAGATTGGTATAGACGAGAATCTTTTTAAGATATCATTTTTATGTGCACCGAATATCAGAGAAAGGTTTACAATACTGCATTTGTACGAATTTTTAGGCTTGACAGATGAGGTTGTACGAAGCTTCTGAGTATGTTCTGTTTTGATACCAGCAATTTGGGGAATAAATATTAATGAAAAATGATTGTATAGGTGAATAGTTTATGTACAAGGTATTGGTTGTTGACGATTCGGCATTCATGAGACAGCTCATCAAATCAATTTTAGAGCAGACAGGAATGTTTTCTGTGATGGTTGCTCAAACACCTCTCATTGCACTTGATAGAGTAAGAAAGTTTAAATTTGATGTTATAACAATTGACTATGAAATGCCATACATGAACGGTGTTGAACTTATAAGGAAGATAAGAGAGGTTTCAGACAGTAAAATCTTAATGATAAGCGCATATACTCATCCTGGAGCTCATACAACATTTGAGGCATTATCAGCAGGTGCTTTTGATTATATATTAAAACCGTTAAAAGAAGAAGAAATAGAAGAGTTCAAATATGAGCTAATCAAAAAGGTGAGTGCTGCATGTGAAGAGTACAAAAAGACCCAGACTGCGCCAACTGCCGTCGAGGATGTAAAAGTTTTCAGAGTTCCAATAGAGGATAGTTTGGTCGAAAGAGCAAAAGTTGCAAAAGTTGTAGGTATCGGGATATCAACAGGGGGTCCCCCTGTTTTAGAGAAGATGTTTAAAAGCCTCAAAAAAGATTTTTCTCTTCCAATCTTGGTTGTTCAGCACATGCCACCAAACTTTACAAAAGCATTTGCAGAGAGACTTGCTTCTATTACATCTAAATGTATTAAAGAAGCAGAGGACAGGGAAGAGGTAAAACCAGGATGTATATACATTGCAAAGGGCGGATATCATTTGGCTATTGAAGAAAAGGCAGGGAAACTCTACACAAGAGTGCTTGACCTTGAGAAGATAAAAAGTCACAAACCTTCTGCAGATATTCTTTTTAGCTCAATTGCAGAGGCATGCGGGAAGGATGCAATAGGTATAGTTATGACTGGCATGGGGTCTGATGGAAGTGATGGAATATTAGAAATGAAGATGAAGGGAGCTATAACTATTGCGCAGAATGAAAAAAGTTGTGTCGTATTTGGAATGCCCAAGGTAGCAATTGAAAAAGGTGCTATTGAACTTATTATGAGTCCTGAAGAGATAGTTGAGCTATTGAACAAGATATAATTACCTTTTGGAAAATATTAATATGCTTTGTTATTAAAGATGACCACAAAAATTTGATGGTGGTCATCTTTAATTTTGTACACAAAAAATTTTTTAATTAATTGACACATAAAAGTGCTTATGTTATAATAACAAAATGCGTTAATATGGGCGTGAATTCCTTTCAAATCCAGGCTGCTCTAAATAAGCTTGATGTCTATAAATGCTTTCATGAATAAATTGTAATTTTGAGGAAACAATAATAAAGATAAGGAAATTTTTTAAGAGGTGATTTAGTTGGCACTACCTCGTCCTGTGCAGTATGGAAAAGTACAAAGAATGAGCTATGGGAAGGTAAAAGAGGTTCTGGATTTGCCATATCTATTGGAAATCCAGAAAAAGTCATTTCAGTGGTTTTTAGACGAAGGACTTAGAGAGGTTTTGCGAGAGATTTCTCCTATCAAAGACTACACAGAGAATTTGCTTTTAGAGTTTGTTGACTATTACTTTGACGGACCACCAAAATATTCAGAACAAGAGTGTAAGGAAAGAGATGCAACATATGCAAGGCCCCTAAAGGTTAAGGTAAGGCTCATTAACAAAGAAACAGGTGAGATAAAAGAGCAGGACATTTATATGGGCGAATTTCCAATAATGACTGAAACCGGAACCTTTATAATCAATGGCGCTGAAAGAGTAATTGTAAGCCAGCTCATACGCTCACCTGGATGCTATTTTGCATCTTCAATTGACAAACAGGGTCGGAAGATTTTTTCTGGTACTATAATTCCAAACAGGGGCGCATGGCTTGAGTTTGAGACAGATACAAGCGAACTTCTATCTGTGAGACTTGATAGAACAAGGAAAGTTTCTTTAACCACCTTGCTCAAGGCATTTGGTCTTTACAATCAGCAACTAATATTTAACAAATTTGGAGAGGATGAGAGATTAAAAGCATCCTTAGAGAAAGAGGCAAATAAGGGTGAGATAGGGAATCCAGTTGAAAATGCACTTTTAGAGATTTACAGAAGACTGAGGCCTGGAGAGCCGCCAAATGTTGAAAATGCAAAAAATCTTCTTGAAAGGATGTATTTTGACCCAAGAGGTTATGATTTGGCAAAAGTTGGAAGATACAAATTGAATAAAAAATTATCGTTGTGGAAAAGAATTTTCAACAAAAGAGCTGCTAAGGACATTGTTGATGAAAGAACAGACAAGATATTGGTAAGGGAAGGGGAAATAATATCAAGAGAGGCAGCACTTAATATTCAAGATGCAGGAATTAATGAGGTTTTGATATATGTAGAGGATGACAAGGTATTCAAGGTAGTTGGGAATAACACTGTGAAGCTTGACAGGTATGTGGATTTTGATGTATCTGATTTGAACATCAAAGAACTTGTGTATTTGCCTGTTTTAAATGAGATTTTGTCAACAACAAACGATGTAAATGAAATAAAACAGCTGATAAAAGAGAGAGAAAGAGAGCTTGTTCCATATTGTCTTACAAGAGATGATGTATTTGCTGCGACAAGTTATTTCTTGGGCTTGAAATATGGCATTGGTCATACAGATGACATAGACCATCTTGGAAACAGAAGGGTCAGGGCTGTTGGTGAGCTTTTACAAAACCAGTTTAGAATTGGTCTTGCGCGAATGGAAAGAGTCATTCGCGAGAGAATGACAATACAGGATATTGATTCTGTCACACCACAGACATTGATAAATATTAGACCTGTAACAGCTGCAATTAAAGAATTCTTTGGTTCAAGCCCGCTTTCTCAGTTTATGGACCAGGTAAACCCACTTGCAGCGCTGACAAACAAGAGAAGACTTTCTGCATTAGGGCCTGGTGGACTTTCAAGAGACAGGGCAGGATTTGAAGTAAGAGATGTTCACCACTCTCACTATGGAAGGATGTGCCCTATAGAGACGCCAGAAGGTCCAAACATTGGTCTTATTACATCACTTGCAACATATGCAAGAGTCAACGAATATGGATTTTTAGAAACCCCTTATAGGAAAGTTGACAAAAAAGAAGCGAGAGTAACTGATGAGGTAGTATATCTTACAGCAGACGAGGAGGACACATACAAGATAGCTCAGGCAACAGAACCTGTAGACGAAGAAGGAAGGTTTATAAACCAAAGAATTACTGTGAGATTTGGTGAAGATATCATTGAGGTTGACAAGCATGAGGTAGACCTTGTTGATATATCGCCAAAACAGATTGTTTCAGTTTCTACATCATTAATCCCATTTTTAGAGAACGACGACGCAAACCGTGCACTTATGGGTTCTAACATGCAACGTCAGGCGGTACCACTTTTGACTACAGAATCGCCGATTATTGGAACAGGTGTTGAGTACAGAGCTGCGGTAGACTCTGGTGTTTGTGTACTTGCCAAAAAAGATGGTATTGTTGAAAAAGTATCTGCTGATGAAATTGTCATCCAGAATCATGATGGTACAAAGGACGTATACCACCTTTTGAAGTTTAAGAGGACAAACCAAGGCACATGTTTCAACCAGCGACCAATTGTAAGAAAAGGTCAAGAAGTAAAAACAGGAGAGGTTATAGCAGACGGTCCATCAACCGACCATGGCGAGCTTGCACTTGGTAAAAATGTCCTTGTTGCGTTCATGCCATGGGAAGGTTATAACTATGAAGATGCTATATTGATTTCTGAAAGACTTGTAAAAGAGGATGTATACACATCCATTCATATAGAGGAATACGAGTGTGAAGCAAGAGACACAAAGCTGGGACCAGAAGAGATTACAAGGGATATACCAAATATTGGTGAGGATGCAATAAAAGACTTGGATGAAAGAGGAATTATCAGAATTGGTGCAGAAGTGAAAAGTGGAGATATTCTTGTAGGAAAAGTTACACCAAAAGGTGAGACAGAGCTCACTGCTGAGGAAAGACTTCTTCGTGCTATCTTTGGTGAAAAGGCAAGAGAGACAAGAGATACATCTTTGAGAGTACCTCACGGTGAGGGCGGAATAGTTGTTGATGTAAAAGTATTCTCACGTGACAAAGGCGATGAGCTGCCGCCGGGTGTAAACCAGCTTGTAAGAGTATATGTTGCACAGAAGAGAAAGATTTCAGTTGGCGACAAGATGGCAGGAAGACACGGAAACAAAGGTGTTATTTCAAGGATTTTACCTGTTGAAGATATGCCATTTTTACCAGATGGTACTCCGGTTGATATAGTGTTAAACCCATTAGGTGTGCCGTCACGTATGAACATTGGTCAGATTTTGGAGACACACTTGGGATATGCAGCAAAGGCGCTTGGCTGGAAGGTTGCAACACCTGTATTTGACGGTGCAAAAGAGGAAGACATTGAAGAAGCATTGAAACTTGCAGGACTTTCACCAAATGGAAAGACCATACTGTATGATGGCAGAACAGGTGAACCATTTGATAATGAAGTCACTGTAGGATACATGTATATGTTGAAGCTTGTTCACCTTGTTGACGACAAGATTCACGCACGTTCAACTGGACCATATTCGCTTGTTACACAACAGCCGCTTGGTGGTAAAGCTCAGTTTGGTGGCCAGAGATTTGGTGAGATGGAGGTTTGGGCACTTGAGGCATATGGTGCTGCGTATACACTGCAAGAGCTTTTGACCGTTAAATCTGACGATGTGACAGGTAGAGTAAAGACTTATGAGGCAATTGTAAAAGGTGAGAATATTCCAGAACCAGGTATACCTGAATCATTCAAGGTTTTGGTAAAAGAGCTTCAGAGCTTGTGCCTTGATGTAAAACTTCTATCAGAAGATAACAAGGAGATTGAACTTAAAGAGTCTATAGATGAAGATGATCAACCACAAGGCCTTGGTGCATTTGAGCGAGGACTTGAGGAAGTTGAGAATAGTGAAGAAGAAGATGATGATAAAGAGAAATTCTATGAAGATTTAATGGATGCAAGCCAAGAACAAGATGAGGGTGCAGATGACGATATCGATGAGTAAAACCTCAAAAAGGTGGGTGTAATTCGGATGGATTTGTTCAATTTTGATGCCATAAAGATTAGTCTTGCTTCTCCTGAAAAGATTAGAGAGTGGTCACGAGGCGAGGTCAAAAAACCTGAAACTATAAACTATAGAACATTAAAGCCAGAAAAGGATGGACTTTTTTGTGAAAAAATCTTTGGTCCGACAAAAGACTGGGAGTGCCATTGTGGAAAATACAAAAAGGTAAAATACAAAGGTGTTGTTTGTGACAAATGCGGTGTTGAGGTGACAAAATCAAAGGTAAGACGTGAGAGAATGGGGCACATTGAGCTTGCTGCCCCTGTCTCTCACATCTGGTATTTCAAAGGTGTTCCAAGCCGTATGGGTCTTATACTTGATATGACCCCAAGAAACTTGGAAAAGGTTTTATACTTTGCGGCATATGTTGTCATTGACCCCGGCGATGTACCAAACTTAGAGAAAAAACAAATACTATCCGAAAAGGAATACAGGGAGCTAAAAGAAAAGTATGGCGACAGATTCAAGGCTGGAATGGGAGCAGAGGCTATAAAAGAGCTTTTGAAAGAGATAGATTTAGACAAGCTTTCTCAAGAGCTACGACAAGAGCTTGAGACAGCAACAGGTCAAAAGAAGCTAAAGATCATAAAGAGGCTTGAGGTTGTCGAAGCGTTTAGAAAGTCTGGAAACAGGCCTGAGTGGATGATATTAGATGTAATACCAGTTATTCCACCTGAGCTTCGTCCAATGGTCCAGCTTGATGGAGGGAGATTTGCAACATCTGATTTGAATGATTTGTACAGAAGAGTTATAAATAGGAACAACCGTTTGAAAAAGTTAATGGAGTTAGGCGCACCTGACATAATTATCAGAAACGAAAAGAGAATGTTACAGGAAGCTGTTGATGCGCTTATTGACAATGGTAGGCGTGGAAGACCTGTAACAGGTCCTGGAAACAGGCCTTTGAAGTCACTTTCTGACATGCTAAAAGGGAAACAAGGGAGGTTCAGACAGAATCTTTTAGGAAAACGTGTTGACTATTCAGGTCGTTCTGTTATAGTTGTTGGACCTGAGCTAAAGATTTATCAGTGCGGTCTTCCAAAAGAAATGGCACTTGAGCTTTTCAAGCCATTCGTAATGAAAAAACTTGTTGAAAAGGGAATATGTAACAATATAAAAAATGCTAAAAAAGCAGTCGAAAGACAAAGAAGTGAGGTATGGGACATATTAGAAGAGGTCATAAAAGACCATCCAGTTTTGTTAAACAGAGCTCCAACCTTGCACAGACTTGGAATTCAGGCATTTGAACCAGTTCTTGTTGAAGGAAGAGCTATAAGGCTTCATCCTCTTGTATGTACAGCATACAATGCAGACTTTGACGGTGACCAGATGGCAGTACATGTTCCACTTTCTGCAGAGGCACAGGCTGAGGCAAGGTTTTTGATGCTCTCTGCGAACAATTTACTTAAACCTGCTGATGGAAAGCCTATTGTAGTTCCAACGCAGGATATGGTTTTGGGAATCTATTATCTGACGCTTGAGAAAAAAGGAGATAAGGGAGAGGGAATGATATTCTCCTCAGAGGATGAGGCGCTACTTGCATATGAACACAAAGTAGTTGGACTTCATGCAAGAATTAAGGTGAGAAGGACAATTGAAAAAGATGGAGAAGTGATTTCAGGTATTGTTGAGACAACGCCGGGTAAGATTATACTAAATCAGGTAATACCACAGGATTTAGGTTTTGTTGATAGGAGCAAAAAAGAGAACTTGCTAAAGTATGAGATAGACACTCTTGTTGACAAGAAGATGCTGGGTAAAATTATTGATAGATGTATCAAGGTGTATGGGACGACAAGGACAGCAGAGATATTAGATGAGATAAAAGAACTTGGATTTAGATTTTCCACAAGAGGAGCAATTACAATCTCAGTTTCGGATATGGTAATTCCAGAGGTCAAGCAAAAACTCATAGCAGAGGCAGAACAAAAGGTTGAGAATATTGAAAAGCTATACAGACATGGTTTGATTTCAGATGAAGAAAGATATGAACAGGTAATTTCTATTTGGAATGAGACAAAAGACAAGCTCACAGAAGAACTTATCCAAAATCTCGATGAGTTTAACCCAATATTCATGATGGCAAACTCAGGTGCACGAGGTTCCAAGAACCAGATAAGCCAGCTTGCAGGTATGCGTGGACTTATGGCAAACCCGTCTGGAAAAACAATAGAGATGCCTATAAAGTCAAACTTTAGAGAAGGCTTAAATGTAATAGAGTTCTTTATCTCTACGCACGGTGCGAGAAAAGGCTTAGCAGACACAGCACTGAGAACTGCAGACTCGGGTTACTTGACAAGAAGGCTTGTTGATGTTGCTCAGGATATAATTGTTCGGGAAGAGGATTGTGGAACAGAAAAGGGTATCGAGGTTAGTGAGATAAGAGATGGAACAGAAGTAATAGAGACACTTGAAGAAAGGATCATAGGAAGGTATGCTGCAAAGGATATTATAAATGAAAAAACAGGTGAGGTAATAGTCAAGAGAAATGAACTTATCACAGAAGAGATTGCAAAAAGAATTGTAGATGCTGGCGAAAAGAGTGTTTATGTAAGGTCAGTGCTTGAGTGCAAGACACGGTATGGAGTTTGTACAAAATGTTATGGACTTGACCTTGGTACAGGTCAGCCAGTAAACGTAGGTGAAGCAGTGGGAATAATTGCTGCACAGGCAATAGGTGAGCCTGGAACACAGCTTACAATGAGAACATTCCACACAGGTGGTATTGCAGGACAGGACATCACACAAGGTTTGCCAAGGGTTGAAGAACTATTTGAGGCAAGAAAACCTAAGGGCGTTGCAATAATTTCTGAGATAGAAGGGTATGTCTCTATCAAGGAGGACAAGAAGAGGACAATCACTGTTCGAAATGACAATGGTGAGGAGAGGACGTACGAAGTACCTTACGGGGCGCGATTAAAAGTAAATGATGGAGACTATGTCAAAGCAGGGGATGAGCTAACAGAAGGTTCGATCAATCCGCATGATCTTTTGAGGATAAAAGGTCCAAGAGGTGTTCAAAGCTACCTTTTGGCTGAGGTTCAGAAGGTTTACAAAATGCAGGGTGTTGATATAAACGACAAGCATATAGAGATAATAATCAGGCAGATGATGAAGAAGGTCAAGATAGAAGATCCAGGAGATACAGAACTTTTGCCAGGCGACATTGTAGAGATATACAGGTTTGAAGAAGAAAACGACAGAGCGATAGCAGAAGGCAAACGTCCTGCGCTTGGAAGAAGGGTACTTCTTGGTATAACAAAAGCAGCACTTTCTACAGAGTCGTTCTTGTCGGCTGCGTCTTTCCAAGAGACTACAAGAGTTCTGACAGATGCAGCAATTAAAGGTAAGGTTGACCCACTGATTGGTCTTAAAGAGAATGTCATTATAGGTAAGCTTATTCCAGCTGGGACAGGTATGGCAAAGTATAGAAATATTATAGTTGAAGAAAAAGCATAAGGAGGTTTTTAAAGGGGTGTGTCTTAAAAAGAAAGCTTAAGGCATGCCCCTTGTGAAACTTCAAAAAAACCTTGTTTTAAACTTTCTTGACATAAAATCATTTGAGTGTTATTATATTTGAGTGTAATTTTACACCTTCCATATGAAAAGGGGAGGAAGTGAATTTGTCATCAGACATAGAAGCTTTAAAAACTTCTCCTAAGACTGTAGGAGCGCGCCAAACTGCCCAAGCTATCCAGAAAGGAAAAGCTAAGGTAGTTTTTGTTGCAAAAGATAGCGACGAATGGGTAGTGAGGGATATTATAGATATGTGCAAACAAAAGGGTATAAAACTTGTCTTTGTTGATTCTAAAAAGGAACTTGGCAAGATTTGTGGTATAAGTGTGGCAGCATCATCTGCCGCAATAATTGAATAAGATTTTTTAACAAGGAGGTGTACAGATGCCGACAATAAACCAGCTTGTAAGATTCGGACGAGAGAAGAAGGTTGAAAAGTCAAAAGCACCAGCACTCCAAAAGGGTTTTAATTCACTAAAAAAGAAATACTACGACATAAGCTGCCCACAAAGAAGAGGAGTTTGCACAGTTGTTAAAACTGTTACACCTAAAAAGCCAAACTCTGCTTTGAGAAAGGTAGCGAGAGTCAGACTTACAAATGGTGTTGAAGTGACAGCTTACATTCCTGGTATTGGTCACAACTTGCAAGAGCACTCTGTTGTGTTGGTAAGAGGTGGAAGAGTCAAAGACTTACCAGGTGTCAGGTACCATATTGTAAGAGGTACACTGGACTGTGCTGGTGTTGCTAACAGAAGACAGGGCCGCTCTAAATACGGGGCAAAAAGGCCAAAACAACAGGCAGCAGGCGCTTCAAAGAAATAAGGTGGCTTAAAGTGGCGTAAAATAATGTGAGGTGAAATAAGTAATAGAGTTTTTAAAAAGGAGGGGTAGAGTTGCCAAGAAAGGGGCCAGTTAAGAAAAGAGAGATATTGCCAGATCCGGTCTACAATGATAAGGTTGTGGCAAAGCTTATAAACAAAGTGATGTATGATGGGAAAAAGTCCATTGCACAAAAGATAGTATATGGTGCATTTGATATAGTAAGAGAAAAGACGGGTAAAGATCCACTTGAAGTTTTAGAAGCAGCACTTAACAATGTGATGCCAGTGTTGGAAGTAAGACCAAGGAGAGTTGGTGGTGCAACATACCAGATTCCGATTGAAGTTTCACCTGATAGAAGACTTTCACTTGGTATTAGATGGCTTGTTGAGTATGCAAGAGAGAGAAAAGATAAAAGAACAATGAAAGAAAAACTGGCAGCAGAGATTATGGATGCAGCAAACAATACAGGCGGAGCAGTTAAGAAGAAAGAAGATACACATAGAATGGCAGAAGCAAATAGAGCATTTGCACATTATAGATGGTAATACTACTTTCTTAACAAGGAGGACAGAAGAAATTGCCCAGGCAGTTTCCACTTGAAAAAACAAGAAATATTGGTATTATGGCTCATATAGATGCGGGAAAAACAACAACAACAGAAAGAATCCTTTTCTACACCGGTAAGGTCCATAAGATGGGCGAAGTCCATGAAGGTACAGCTACAATGGACTGGATGGAACAAGAGCAAGAGAGAGGTATTACTATAACCTCAGCTGCTACAACTTGTGAGTGGCGAGGGCACAGAATAAACATTATTGACACACCAGGGCATGTGGACTTCACTGTTGAGGTAGAAAGGTCTTTGCGCGTGCTTGACGGTGCCATTGCTGTATTTTGTGCCAAGGGTGGCGTTGAGCCTCAGTCAGAGACTGTGTGGAGACAGGCAGATAAGTACCGTGTTCCAAGGATTGCATATGTTAACAAGATGGATATAATGGGTGCTAACTTTTTCAATGTCATTGAAATGATGAAAGAAAGACTTGGTGCAAACCCTGTTGCTATCCAAGTTCCAATTGGTAAAGAAGACACCTTCAAGGGCGTTGTTGACCTTCTTACAATGAAGGCTATTATATATGTAGATGACTTAGGAAAGGTATCCCAGGAAACTGAGATACCAGATGAGGTAAAAGACATTGCTGAAGAATATAGAATCAAGCTTTTAGAAGCTGTTGCTGAGACAGACGAAGAGATTATGATGAAGTATTTAGAGGGTGAAGAAATTACAGTTGAAGAACTTAAAGCCGCAATAAGAAAGGCAACAATAAATATGCAAATGACACCTGTTTTGTGTGGTTCATCATACAGGAACAAAGGTGTTCAGCCACTTTTGGATGCTGTTGTTGACTATCTACCTTCACCAGTTGATATTGCAGCTGTAAAAGGATTTTCACCCGATACTGGCGAAGAAATTGAAAGAAAAACAAGCGAAGATGAGCCATTCTGCGCGTTGGCATTTAAGATTATGTCTGACCCATATGTTGGTAAATTGACATTCTTAAGAGTTTACTCAGGAGTACTTCAAGCGGGTTCTTATGTGTATAACTCAACAAAGAACAAGAAGGAAAGAGTTGGAAGACTTCTTCAAATGCATGCAAACCACAGAGAAGACATCGATGCAGTTTATGCAGGTGATATTTGTGCAGCAATAGGTCTTTCTAACACAACAACGGGTGATACGCTGTGCGATGAGAACCATCCAATTATATTAGAATCAATGGAGTTTCCAGAGCCTGTTATTCAGGTAGCAATTGAACCAAAGACAAAGGCTGACCAAGAAAAGATGGGTATTGCTCTTCAGAGACTTGCTGAAGAGGACCCAACATTCAAGGTATCAACCAACCATGAAACAGGGCAAACACTCATTGCAGGTATGGGCGAGCTTCATCTTGAAATCATTGTTGACAGGATGAAAAGAGAGTTCAAGGTTGAGGTCAATGTAGGTAAACCTCAGGTTGCATACAAAGAGACAATCAAGAAATCTGTTAAGGTTGAAGGTAAGTATATCAGGCAGTCTGGCGGTAGAGGTCAGTACGGACACGTTTGGCTTGAACTTGAACCGCTTGAAAGAGGAGCAGGGTATGAGTTTGTCAATAAGATTGTCGGTGGTGTGATTCCAAAAGAGTTCATACCATCTGTTGACGCAGGTGTTCAAGAAGCTATGCAATCTGGTGTTTTGGCAGGATACCCAGTTGTGGATGTTAGAGTAACTCTGTTTGACGGTTCATACCACGAGGTCGACTCAAGTGACATGGCGTTCAGGATTGCAGCAGCTCAAGCGTTCAGAGAAGGTATGAAAAAGGCAGAGCCAGTACTGTTAGAGCCTATAATGAAGGTTGAGGTTGTTGTACCTGAAGAGTATATGGGTGATGTAATGGGTGATATAAACGCAAGAAGAGGTAGAATTGAAGGTATGGAACTGAGAGGAAATGCGCAGGTTATTCGCGCGTACGTGCCACTTGCTGAGATGTTTGGATATGCAACAGATCTGAGGTCCAAGACCCAAGGTCGTGGCACGTATACTATGCAGTTTGACCACTATGAAGAAGTTCCAAAGAATATTGCTGATAAGATTCTTGAAATGAAGAATAAATAAATGATAAAATAGTTTATAAGCTTAGGGTGTAATTTTAAACATTAACATAAATCACAAAAAAACTATTATCGTGAAGGAGGATAAAATTAGGATGGCAAAGGCTAAATTTGAAAGAACAAAACCACACGTAAACATAGGTACAATTGGGCACGTTGACCATGGTAAGACAACATTGACAGCTGCAATCACAAAGGTTTTAGCTCTCAAGGGTAAGGCTCAATTCATGGCTTATGACCAGATTGACAAGGCTCCAGAGGAAAGAGAAAGAGGTATTACAATCAACACAGCTCACGTTGAGTATGAAACAGATGCAAGGCACTATGCTCACGTTGACTGCCCAGGACATGCTGACTACGTAAAGAACATGATAACAGGTGCTGCACAGATGGACGGTGCTATCTTAGTTGTTTCTGCAGCTGACGGTCCAATGCCACAGACAAGAGAACATATTTTGCTTGCAAGACAGGTTAACGTTCCATACATCGTTGTATTTCTCAACAAGGTAGACATGGTAGATGACCCAGAATTGATTGAGCTTGTTGAGATGGAAGTAAGAGAGCTTCTTTCAAAGTATGGTTATCCAGGTGACGAGGTACCAATTGTAAAGGGTTCAGCTTTGAAGGCTTTAGAGTCGCCATCACAAGATCCAAATGCACCAGAGTATCAATGCATTTTAGAACTCATGGATGTAGTTGATAAGTACATTCCAACTCCACAAAGAGACGTTGACAAACCATTCTTGATGCCAATTGAAGACGTGTTCTCAATCACAGGTAGAGGTACAGTTGTTACAGGTAGAGTTGAAAGAGGAACACTCAAAACAGGTGAAGAGGTTGAGATTGTTGGATTTGCTCCAGAGCCAAGAAAGACAGTTGTAACAGGTATTGAGATGTTCAGAAAGGTGCTTGACGAAGCAGTGGCAGGTGACAACGTTGGATGTCTTCTCAGAGGTATTCAGAAGAATGAGGTTGAAAGAGGTCAGGTTCTTGCAAAGCCAGGCACAATTAAACCTCACACTAAATTCAAAGCACAGGTTTACGTATTGACAAAAGAAGAGGGTGGAAGACATACACCATTCTTCAATGGTTACAGACCACAGTTCTATTTTAGAACAACAGACGTTACAGGAACCATTACCCTGCCTGAGGGTGTTGAAATGTGTATGCCTGGTGACAATGTTGAAATGACAGTTGAGCTTATCTCTCCAATTGCTATTGAGTCAGGACTCAGATTTGCTATCCGCGAAGGCGGAAGAACAGTTGGTGCAGGCTCTGTTACAACAATAATCGAATAATAAAAAAGCCCAAGCCTAAGGTGAAGAAAAAGTCTCTTAGGTTTGGGCTTTTTTTGACTAAAAGATTTTATCTAAGGTAAAGTTACTAATAAGGAGGTGTTTTAACAAACTATATGGCACGAATAAAAGAGTATTATCACAATATGATTCAAAAACTTAAATCCCATAAGACAGAAGAATATATGATTGATGAGTTTGTATACAACACACTGAAAGAGTTTTCACTGAACCTCAATAAGGAAATAGCAATTGTTTTGAACAGAAAAGGCAGAATTGAAGAGGTTCTAATAGAAAAGAAAGAATTTGCAGAGCTTGAAAACCAAGATTCTTTCCCTAAAAAGGCAGCATTGATCTTTACAAGGTTATCTTCTGCATCACATCCTTCAATGCTTGACCTTTCCATACTCATAATGAAAAAGTATGACTATGTAATGATAATCTCGCTAAAAACTGAGGAAGCTAGCATAGCTTTTTGGGGTAGCCAACTGAAAGAGGTTGAAATGATTGGACAGCATAGAATAGAGTATTTTTACAATCTTGATATCTCATCCAAGATTTCAGAAGTGGATGAAAAGCAGAGGGAAAGAGAAAAAATTCACGAGATTTTGACAGAAAAAGAAGAAAGGGCTTTGCTTGTTGATGTGTGGTCAAAAAGTTCCTCTGAATTTGACAGGCACCTTTTAGAAGAACTTGAGAGCTTATGCAAGACAGCGGGGGTTAAAGTTGTTGACAAGGTAGTGCAAGTAAGAAGGAATATAGATCCTGCGTATTTTATAGGAAGGGGTAAGGCAGAAGAGATATTTTCTATATGTCAACAAAAAGATATAGATGTTGTGATATTTAACAGAGAACTTTCACCTGCTCAGATAAAAAACTTGGAAGAGCTGCTTTTAAGAAAAGTGATAGATAGAACTGACGTCATACTTGACATATTTGCAAGACGTGCAAGGACCAGAGAAGGAAAACTTCAGGTAGAACTTGCACAGCTTTTGACTCTGCTTCCGCGCCTGCGTGGGACTGGGGTGCTGCTTTCAAGGCTTGGTGGTGGAATTGGAACAAGAGGGCCTGGTGAGACCAAGCTTGAGATTGACAGGAGGCATATCCAGCGCAGAATTGAAGAGATAAAAAAAGAGCTTGAAAAAGTAAAAAAAAGCAGGGAAGTACAGAGAAAAAGCAGAATAGAAAACCAGGTGCCGGTGGTGTCAATAATTGGTTACACAAACGCAGGTAAGTCTACTCTCATGAATAGAATCTCAAAGGCAGATGTTCTGGTAGAAGATAAACTATTTGCGACACTTGATACTACTACAAGAAGAGTGTACTACAAAGGTAAAGAATTTTTGCTCACTGATACTGTTGGGTTTATAAGAAACTTGCCGCATCATCTTGTTGAAGCATTTTCCTCAACATTGGAAGAGGTCAAGTATTCAAACCTTATACTGAACGTTGTAGATATATCTGACCCATATTATTATGACCACATAAAGGTATCTGAGGATTTGCTAAAACACCTTGGAGCAGAAAATATCCCTCTAATAAGGGTTTACAACAAGATAGATAAAGTAGACCTTTCGAGTGTTGATGTGTTTGACAATCTTCCACATGTCTTTATCTCTGCTCAGGATGGTAGAGGTATTGATACTTTGCTTGATATGATTGTTGAGAAGATTAAATCATATGATGAAATTTGTTGAATATGGTGAATAAAGAGGGTATTATTAAAGTAGGGGGAAATTTTTATTAAAATAAAAGAAAGGGGTTGTCCGCTTTGCTAATCCGTAATTGTGCAGGTGGGGTTGTATTCTACCAAGGGAAGATTTTTATTATGAAGAACGAGAAAGGTGAGTGGGTTTTTCCAAAAGGCGTTATTAGAAATGGTGAGATTGCACCAGAGGTGGCAGTGAGACGAGTAAAAGAAGAGGTTGGAATTGATGCGTCAATTCTTTCAACGGCAGGTCAGACAAGTTACGAGTTCTATTCAGTAACACGTCAAAAGCCTGTATGCAACAAGATCGTATGGTATATCATGGAGGCAAAATCCCCAGAGTTCTTGAAAGAGAATAAAGATGAAAACGTGTTTGACGCTGGGTATTTTGATATTGAAGAGGCTATCCAGAAGATTACTTATAGCCAAGACAAGGCTTTGGCATCCTATGCGTACGAACAATATAAGCAGCTTGTGAATATTTAAATTGATGTTTATAATATAATTCAGAGAAATTCAGGGTAAGGGCTGTCCTTTTTATAAAAAGTGACAGCCCTTTTGCTTCAATGTTTTGGTTTTTACTAAGAAATTACAATTACCATAAATATACCATATTTATAACACTCTTACAAAAAGGAGAAATGATACAAAGATGGGCTACAAGACTATAAAACAAAATACACGAACAGAGATTGTGGAAAAAAGGTCAAAGTTTATTGCCTCTGCATTTAGAGTAGAAAATCAGCATGAGGTGGATTATTTCTTGAACGAAGTCCGAAAGGAATTTTATGATGCAACTCATAATGTTTATGCCTATACATATGGTATTGAATATCCAATCCAGAAATATTCAGACGATGGAGAACCACAAGGCACAGCAGGTCTACCTGTGATGGAGGTTATAAGAAAAAATGGACTTTCTAATGTACTTATTGTTGTGACACGCTATTTTGGTGGCATACTTCTTGGTGCAGCTGGTTTGGTAAGAGCATATACACAAGCTGCTGCAGCTTCTATTGAAAAAGCGGGAATTTTAGAGTATCATGAATGTGAGAAGATAATTGTCACTTTAGACTATCCGAATTTTGAGAAGGTCAAGTGGCTAATAGAGAAGGCTAATGCTAAGATACTGGGAATAGAGTATTCGCAGGTGGTAGATATCGTTGTTTTAGTAAAAGTAGAGGATGTGGAAAGCCTCATCAAAAATATTTCTGATGTGACAGCGGGCAATTTTTTGGTTGAGAGAAAAGGGCTATTTCTTGAAGCAATTTAGAAGATTAGAAAAACTTCAAACAAAAGGATGTGATATTTCTGTGAGCAGAAAAGAAAATATATACAAAAATATTATCTTAAATCCTTTGCATTTTATCAGAGACATTTCTCTTATCAATAATTTTATTGTGGGAATAATAGTATTTTTGATTTATTTGATTTTATTTTCATTGTATGTATATATCCAGATTCGAAGTGGGAATGAAATGTTGCCACATGAATCTGGTCTGATTTTCTTCACAGATAGAATAAAATCTGATATAGAAGATTTGAGGTTGGCAAAACTTGTAATAAACCTTTTCTCTGTAGAAATCTTGAGACTTTTTATTATGAGTATAGTTTTGTTTGTTGTATCATCAATATTAACAAAGAAAAGAACAAATCTTTCGCAGATTGCAACAACACTTACCGTTTCGTATTTAATTCCATGTTATGTATTCTTAGCAGGAATTGTATTGTCATTTTTACCGCTGAATTTTGTAGTTTTCAAAGTAAGTGAAATGTCATTTTTGGTATCTCTTTATGAGGCTTTTTCAAAAGGGTTTGGTATATCAAAAGCAAAAGCATTTTTAATTCTGTTCGTGGTGGTTACAGCTCAGGCATTGTTTTATGTATACGTACCTTCAATTTTTCTTACGCCATTTTTGATATAGCATAGTAACAAAAACAAAAAATGCATACCCGCTTAAGAATAATGGTATGAATATCTTTATATTTGTAATACGAAAATAAAGAAGTACAATCATGATAAACAAACAGAAACACATCAGCAAAAGAAGAGTATTGATTGTACCTTTTTCAATAGTGAATTTAAATTTTAAGTTTGAAATCTTCTCTATCATTACAATACAGGAAATTAGAGCAAATATGTTGGTGATCCAGATGTATGGCAGCTCATTTTTGAAAATTAATATGAAGAGTACATAGAGTACAAGACGAATGATTGTCAAAATGGTATTTTGGACAAAATTGAAAATTACCTCCCCAAGGGCATTTAAAATACTTGAGAGTGTGACAGAAAGATAGTAAAACACTATTGCTGGGGAGATGTGTTTTAAGTAAACTCCAGCTAATTGATTTTTGTAAAGTAACTGGCAAATTTCAACTGGGTAGAGTAAAAATATGCACGTGATTGGCAGAGAGACTATCAACGTTGCAAGGATGAAAGAGTTTATTCGTGAGTTTAAGGTTTTGTCATACATCTTTATCTCAGAAATTGTAGGGATTATTATAATCGAAAGTGAATTGATTATTACAAGAGGTAGTAACGCAACAGGAAAGCTCATCCCATTTATAATTCCATACACTGAAATAGCTTGAGTACTTTTCATACCAATTAACTCAAAGAGTTTTGGTATAATCATATTTTCAAGCGATTGAAATATCATCCCAAGTACGCCTATTGTTGCTAAAGGAATAGAGATTTTGAATATCTTAGAAGGTATCTCAGCAAGTTCGTTTATATCAATCTTAAGTTTGTTTTTTGAACATTTAATCTTATATGCTGCTATGAGAAAGCCACAGCTCGAAATCTCACCCGCAAGTATTCCAAGAAAGGCAAGTAAAAGTTTTGTTTCAAATGAAGTACTTTTGTCAAGACTTAAAAAGAGGGGACATATGATTGAAAGCCTCATGATATTTTCAAACACTTCAGCAAGAGCAGGTGGAGCAGGATTTTGGATTCCATAAAAGAAGCCTTTTAGGATTGCTGATTGTGAGACAACTACTGTACAAATGATAAGAGGATATATAGTTTTTTGGAGTATAGGTGTGTTAAATATGGTATTACAAAATATGGGGTTTAAAAGTGAAAAGAAAATTGCAATTACAATGCTCCACAAAAATATAATTCTGCTCATTACAAAAGCGGTTTTTATTTTTATTTCAGGCAAATCAGAGGTTTCAGCTATATACTTTGATATTGCTGTCAAAATTCCACCGCTTGAGATGTTATAAAATAGATAATATAAGGTCATGCCAAATGTATAAAGACCCATACCAACAGACCCAATTTGTCTTGAAATAAAAACTCTATAAAAGAAAAATAAGCTGTATGTTAAGATGTTGCACAGCGTGAGTGTGAGAATTTGGTTTATAATCTTCTTATTCATTATCTCTTAATTTTTATGCTATATTAATGTTCAATATTAATATGTATGAATAAATTCCATTTGACATTAACCCTAAATTGAATTTATAATTCCATAATGAAAAAACATGAGCATTTAAGGTAGGGGGAAAACGGATGTCTGGACATTCAAAATGGGCAAATATCAGGCACAAAAAGGAAAAAACAGACGCTCAGAAAGGAAAGATTTTCTCAAAGTTAGGAAGAGAATTAATGGTGGTTGCAAAGATGTATGGGCCCGACCCTGAGACAAATCCAAAACTAAGAGATGTAATTGCCAAGGCAAAGGCTAACAATATGCCTATGGATAAGATAATGGGGTTTATAAAAAGAGCAGCTGGTGAGATTGACACAACAGGCTACGAAGACATTACATATGAAGGCTATGGACCAGGCGGTGTTGCTGTAATTGTTGAAGCTATGACAAATAACAGGAATAGAACAGCAGGCGAAATCAGGCATATATTTGACAAAAATGGCGGTAATTTGGGTCAGACTGGATGCGTTTCTTGGATGTTCAACAGAAAAGGTGTAATAGTAATAGAGAAAGAAAACTTTCCAGATGAGGACTTTGTAATGGAAAAGGCTTTAGAGTACGGTGCTGAGGATTTTGCTTCAGAAGAGGATGTGTATGAAATAATAACAACTCCGGAGGACTTTTCAAAGGTCAGAGAAGGCTTAGAAAAGGAAGGATTTACATTTATAAGAGCTCAGATAGAGATGATCCCTCAAACAACTGTGAGACTTTCTGAAGAAGATGCACAAAAGATGAGAAGGCTGATTGACATGCTTGAAGACAATGACGATGTGAAAGAAGTGTATCATAACTGGGAAGAGGAAGAATAAATTTTTTATGTATAGCAGTGAGATTGGCAGGGAATAATAGTAAAAAAGTCCATCTTAATGGAGGCTAAGTTATATGAAGCTCTATTTTAGAACTGCCGTTCTCACTGCTATTATAATTTTCTTATTTCTAATATCATTTGTGGTGGGATTTACTATAACCATAGAAAAAAGCAAGATAAAATCAAAGCAGCAGTTAAAAGGAAAGAACATTACTGAAATTGCATATATAAAAGACAGTTTTCCACAGAGAATAAATGAGGACACAATTTTAGTTGTGAGAAAATATTTTAAAGGCTGTGGGCACATTATTGAAGAGAAGTCCAATATCTCTAAGGAATTTGTCAACATGACCAAGGAGGACTTTAAAAGCCTTTTTAGTGGCTGGGAAATAGATGCGTTTAACTCTAAATATGTAGTAATCAGTAGAACGTTTGAAGGTTATTGCTCTAATCACTTTATAATTTCAATCAAAGATGACAGGGTAGCGATTTTTTATTCTCAACCTGTTGATGGTGACAATCTTAAATTGGTAACTCCAATAAGCATAGACGATTTACCAGAAAAAGAGGTTGAGGATTTGAAAAAGGGCATAGTTGTAAACTCATTTGAAGATGCAATAAAGATTGTTGAGGACTTTGGAAGCTAAAATATATTTTGTGTAACATAGTTTACCCATAATTCATATTATGTTAGTGAAAGGTGACATAATATGAATTATGGGGGGTAAGATGATATGTCAGAAGAAATGGATTTAAGGTATGAGGACCACGAGCACCACTGTCATGACATTTGTGAGCACATGAGAAGATACTTAGGAGAGACAGTTACCGTATTTACTGAAAGTGGCGGCGAGAGCGGTCAAGGATTTACAGGTGTGTTGGCTTTAGTTACACCAAGGTTTATAAGACTCATTGTCACAATTGGAACAGCACCAGATGACCCATTTATGTACAGAGATTTTATGTACAGAGACTACGACGAAGGAAGAGACAGAGATTATGATGAACACCATAGAAGACAAAGATACTGTTGTTATCATCGACCAAGAAGATTTTGTGGTCTTGGTTCAATAGTTGACATTCCATGCCGAAAGATAGTTGCATTTGTTCACAATGCAGTCTAAAACCAAAAAAGGTTGCAAATTTTTTTAAGATTTCAGGGGCTGCAAAGTTAATTATGCAGCCCTTCATGCTTTTTATTCAACATAATTGGTAAGCCTTCCTATTCCTTCAATTTCAACCTCAATGATATCTCCTCTTTTCATTGGTCCAATTCCTGAAGGAGTGCCAGTTATAATCACATCGAATGGTTTTAATGTCATTATTGAGCTTATATAGCTTACAAGAGTTTCTACATTGAATATAAAATTGTTGGTATTTGAGCTTTGTACCACTTTTCCATTCAGGTATGTTTTAATTCTACTATTATTTGGATCAATCTCATCTGTTATGATAGGGCCAAGTGGCAAGAATGTGTCAAATGATTTTGCAACTGTCCATTGTCCATTTTTGGGTTGCAGGTCTCTTGCAGTGACATCATTTGCACAGGTATAGCCCAATATGTATTTTTTTGCTTCGTCAGGTGTGACATTTCGACACTCCTTTTTAATAACTATTGCAAGCTCACCTTCGTAATCTACCTGTTTGCTCATATGCTCTGGGTATATGATACTTTCCATGTGTCCGATTACGCATGTTGGGGGTTTTAGAAAAAGAACAGGAGTTTGAGGGATTTCAAGTTTTAGCTCATTTGCATGGTCTTTATAATTGAGTCCCACACAGATGACTTTTGAGGGTTTTACAGGAGATAAGATTTTCAAGGCTTCTTTTGGATAAATTTCTTTGCTTACAGTCAGTGGGTCTATACTTTTTACAACTCTTACCATATCATCTTCCACAAGTCCGAAAAATGTCTTATTTGCATAAAAAAATCTTCCAAGTTTCATTTATACTTGTCGCCTCCTACTATTGAATAACGACATTTTAGTTAAAATTATATAACATGGCTCTTCAGAATACAAATTTTAAATTGCAAGAAGACATATTGTAAACTTTCATATCAAGTGGTATAATAAGATTGTTAAAAAATAAACAAATACAAGCTGAACTGTTTAGTTTAGAGTCCGTGTGGGTATAAATAGTTATATACTGCCTATTTGGGAGTAAATATTGTTATAATTAATCAATTCGTTAATAGGTGGTGATTTAATTGCTAAAGGCTCTTCGGGCTGACAATATGAACAAGTGCCTTGGATGTTTTACATGTATGCTTACATGTGCAGCTGTGAATCATAACAATCATAACTTAGCAAAAAGCTCTATAAAAGTAAAAACAAGAGGAGGACTTCAGAGCAAGTTTGCAGCAACAGTATGTGTTGCTTGCAAAGAACCTGCCTGTGCAGAGGCTTGTCCAACAAATGCGCTTGTGAAGCGTCCGGGTGGAGGCGTAAGGCTAATAGAAGAAAAGTGCATTGCCTGTGAAAAATGTGTTTCGGCTTGTATTGTAGGTTCTATTCACATGGACTACGATAGGAAAATTCCTATAGTTTGCAAGCATTGTGGAGCATGTGTTAGAATGTGTCCTCATAACTGCTTGAGCATGGAAGAGGTGAGTGAGTAAAATGATTGGGACAGATTTTATAAGGGTTCTATATATAGACCTTACAAACAAAAAAGCAGATATACAAGAAAGAAAGGACTTGTATAAATACTTAGGTGGAGTCGGAGTTGCTGCAAAGCTACTTGAAGAGAACATGAAAAAAGACCTTCCGCCACTTGATCAGCAGCAACCACTTATTATCTCAATTGGCCCGCTTTCAACAATATTTCCTGTTGTGACAAAAGCTGTTGCGACGTTTATCTCACCTCATACAGGTGAGTATGGTGAGAGCCATGCAGGTGGAAGACTTGCCATGGCAATCAGAAATGCAGGCTACGATGCAATTGTTATAACTGGAAAAGCTCAAAAACCAACTTATCTTGTGATAACAGACAAGTCTATAGAGTTCAAAGATGCACGAGCTATGTGGGGGCTTGATGTTGAAGAGGTCGGAAGACTGATAAGAGAAAGAGAGCCAGGCCCTGGTAAAAGAAGTATCATAAGAATTGGGAAAGCAGGAGAAAATCTTGTGACATATTCGTGTGTAAATGTAGATACTTATAGACATTTTGGAAGACTTGGAATTGGAGCAGTCTTTGGAAGTAAGAATTTAAAAGCAATGATGATAATGGGCGAGGAAGACCTGCCAATTGGTAATCTGAAAGAGTATTTTAAAACGTATCAAGAGATTTACAAAAAGGTTACACAAACAGACGCCATGGCAAAATACCATGAGCTTGGAACTCCAATGAACATCAAGGTTTTAAATGCTATAAATTCCCTGCCAACAAAGAACCTTTTGCAGTCCAATTTTGAACATGCAGATGACATATCTGGTGAGACTTTTGCAGAAAAGAATCTAATAAGAAAGGTTTCATGTGTTGGCTGTCCAATTGGATGTATTCATATAGGCCAGTTCAGGCGCGAATTTGACAAAGGGTATGAGTATGAGTCAATAGCAGTATCATACGACCATGAGCTAATTTACGCTTTGGGGAGCCTTCTTGGAATAAAGACAACAGATGAGGTTTTGCAGATTATAGAAGAGGTTGAACTTGCAGGGCTTGATGCAATTTCAACCGGTGTTGTTTTGGCATGGGCAACAGAGGCACTCAAAAAAGGTCTTATTACAAGAGAAGACACTCTTGCAGACCTTGAGTTTGGCAACACCATGGAGTATGTTAAAGCAATTGATAATATTGCAGATAGAAGCAACGAGTTTTACTACACAATTGGCAAAGGTTTGAAAGAAGCTGTGAAAAAATACGGTGGAGAAGAGTTTGCACTTTTGTATGGTGGCAATGAGATGGCAGGATATCACACAGGCTATGCGTTTGCTCTTGGTCAGACTGTTGGTGCAAGGCATTCGCACTTAGATAATGCAGGGTATGCATATGACCAGAGTGCAAAAGAACTAAAGGATGAGGACATAATAGAGTATGTAATAAACGAGGAAAAAGAAAGAGCTATTTTGACATCGCTTTGCATCTGCCTTTTTGCAAGAAAAGTATATGACAGGACAACAATCTTAAAAGCCTTGAATTCAATAGGTATCAACTGGACAGATGAAGACCTGACCCGCCTTGGCAATGACATCTTTTTTACGAAACTAAAGATTAAAAAGGAACTTGGCTATTCACTTGAAAATTACAAATTTCCAAAGAGAATTTTTGAAACGCCAACTCTTTGGGGCAAGATGGACGAGGAAAGACTGAACAGACTTTTAAAGATGTATATAGAGAGGGTGGAAAGAGAATATGAAAATTGGAGTAGAGGTAAATGATTTTTTCAGAAGATATGGTAGCAGAGTTGGCAAGTTTGAGCTTGAGATAGAAGAGAACATGGATGTTTTAACCCTTCTTCAGAAGCTTAATATTCCAGCCGACAAAGTTGGATTTGTTATTGTAAACCAAAAAAAAGTTGACAATACTTATATTTTTTCAGACAATGATAGTGTGTATATCACTCCATTTGCAACTGGAGGATAAGGTTTTATGCAAAAAAGATTTTTAAAAAATATTGGTGCCTTAACTGAAGAAGGACAAAAGAAGCTTCTTGCAACAACTGTTGCTGTTGTTGGTGTCGGTGGCATAGGCGGATTTTTGATTGAGGGTTTGGCAAGGCTTGGAGTGAAGAAGATTATAGCAGTTGACATGGACACATTTGATGAAACAAACCTCAACAGGCAGATACTCTCAAATATTAACAACTTAGGCAAATACAAGGTCTTTGAAGCTGAAAAGAGAGTAAAAGAGATAAATCCAAACGTGTACTTAGAGCCTATAAAAGAAAAAGCATACTTAGACAACCTTGAAATTTTTTTGCTTGAGGCAGATTATATATTTGATGCAACAGACAACATGGAGATAAGAAAAAGTTTATCTAAGTTTGTACAACAGACAGGCAAGATTTTAATCCACGGTGGGTGTGCTGGCTGGTATGCACAGATTGCCATCATCACAAAAGACAAACCTGGGATAGAAAAACTTTTGGGAGAGGCAAATGTTGAGGGTGCTGAAAAAGACCTTGGCAACCCAATTTTTGCACCAATGTTGACAGCAGCGTTAGAGCTTTCTGAGTTTTGTAAACTGGTCTCAAAGCAGGGAGAACCACTTATAGGCAAATGTTTATTTGTAAACCTTTTGACAAATGAATATAGAACTTTTGAATTTTGAAAATCTTTCCGAGCCATTGCAACCTAAAAAGAGGGTTTTTCCCTCTTCATGGTGCTTTGGCCGATAGGGTGCAGGTTTGGGAAACCACTGCGCCTCCCGCTTTGGAAAGGAAAGATTTAAAAGGGTACTCTTTCCGGTTTTTTCAAAGCGGGGGAGTACCTTTTTTGTTTTAGAAAGACTGAAATTTGACTATTAAAAAAAGGAGTGCAAAAAGATGAGAAAGGCTATGGTTAAAATTGTTTTGGTATCTATTCTTTTAACTTTTATCTTTACATTTTCATTATATTCTTTTTCAAAACCTGTTAAAACATTTAAAATGGCAACAACTACAAGTATATATGACAGTGGATTTTTAAGTTTTGTTGTTCCTGAATTTGAAAAAAAGAATGATATGAAACTTGACTTTATCTCTGTTGGCAGTGGTCAGGCTGTGAAGATATTCAAAAATGGGGATGCTGATGGAATAATCATCCATGAAAAATCTTTTTTGGATGACCTCAAAAAACAAAAGCTTATCCAAAGGTATACTCCTTTTGTTTCAAACTACTTTATACTTGTTGGACCAAAAAGCAAAAAGGATTTATTCAAGAAGGTAAAATCTATTGAGGCGGCGTTTTTGATAATAAAAAATAAAAATTTAAAATTTGTATCCCGGGCAGACAACTCTGCAACGTATATTAGAGAGCTTGAGATTTGGAAACTGGCAAAAACAAAGCCAAATTTTAAAGGCTATATAAAGTCAGGTCAGGGGATGGGGATGAGTTTAAATCTTGCAAATGAAAAGGAGGCTTTTATTTTAACTGATGAGGCAACATTTTATAAAATGAAAGACAAACTTGATAAACTGGATGTTATATATCAAAATCCCAAGGAAGAAATATTAGCAAACACGTATTACTTTGCCTTTTCACCCAAAAAACCAGACTTGAGCCTATTTGACACT
The DNA here is from genome assembly GCF_003999255.1 of Caldicellulosiruptor changbaiensis. Lineage (GTDB taxonomy): Bacteria > Bacillota > Thermoanaerobacteria > Caldicellulosiruptorales > Caldicellulosiruptoraceae > Caldicellulosiruptor > Caldicellulosiruptor changbaiensis. Next base: position 2,054,944 of record NZ_CP034791.1, on the reverse strand, counting down.
TTTTTAAAAAGCGATGAGTTCAAGAAGCTTGTTAATTCTTTTAATCAAAAATATTTCAAAAAAGAGGTTTACAGAGCAGTAAAATAAAAAGGCAGAGGTAAACTCAATGCTTGCAAATGTTGTTGTCTCAACCCTGATTGTCTGTATTCCATCAACGATTGTTTCGATTATAATAGGTGTTCCAATTGGATACTTCTTGAAGATAAAAAGGTTTAAAGGCCGAAAATTTGTGTTGAGGTTGGTATATACTCTCTCTGGTCTTCCACCAGTTTTAGCAGGACTTTTGGTATATATTATTCTCTCAAAAAAAGGTCCACTGGGGTTTTTAGATATACTTTTTACCAAGTGGGCAATGATTATTGCCCAGGTAATTTTGATTGTGCCAATAGTGGTACTCTATACATTGTCAGGCCTTAAAAATGTGCAATTAGTTTTGGACAACTTAGACTACTTAAATGTAGAAGGCAAAAAGAGATACATTGCACTTATAAAAGAGTATTCAAAAGAGCTGGTTTATGCAACCATCCTTGGGCTTTCGCGTTCAATTTCCGAGGTAGGAGCTGTTTTGATTGTCGGTGGGAATATAGAAGGAGAGACTCGTATTTTGACAACAGCTATTATCTATGAAATTACAAAAGGAGAATTTTCAATGGCGCTTTTGCTGGGTATGGTTTTACTCATTATATCATTTGCATTTAATACCATTTTGCAGATATTGCAGGGTGATATAGTTGATTGAGGTAAAAGAGGTTGAGAAGTATTTCGGGGACAGGCTTTTGTTTCGGTGTAAAAACTTAAAGTTTGATAATAAAGGCTTATATATTATAAGAGGACCAAATGGGTGCGGGAAAACAACATTTTTGAGAATGCTTTTTGGCAAAGACAGTGATTTTAAGGGAATGATTAAGAATACATTTAACAAAAAAGTTATGCTATCCCAACAGCCATATTTTTTCAAAGGAAGTGCAGCGTATAACCTCTCTTTGAGTTTAAAAGACCAGCCCTTAAAAGAAGCTATAAAAATACTGAAAGCATTTTCAATAGACCCTAACCTGAACATACACTCTTTATCACTTGGGCAAAAACAGCTTGTTGCTTTTTTAAGAGCATTTTACATTGAGTCAGACGTTCTCTTTTTAGATGAACCAGATTCGTACCTTGACAGTTCAGTAAGAAATTTTATTTTTGAAAAGATAGAAAAAGATGCACAAAATAGATGTATAATTATGGTGACACACAACTCACAGATGGTGGCTTGCTCAAAGCTGGTATACTTTGAAGATAATCAAATAATAGAGAAAAGGTGATTAACTATGAAGGTTTTAATGACTTACTTTGAAGTGTTTGACATTTTGCGAAGGGAATTTTCAAACGTTAGCTTGAAAACTGAGACCATCCCCATCCAAGAGGCCTTGGATAGGATTTGTGCAAAGGACATTATATCAAGTATAGATGTTCCGCACTTTGACAAGTCAACTGTTGATGGATATGCAATAAGGTGTGAGAAGACATTTTCGGCAAACGATGAAAACCCTGCCATCTTTGATTTGGTTGGTGAGGTAAAGACAGGGGAGATTCCAACATTTGAGATTGGTGAAGGTCAGGCGGCGAGGATTTTTACAGGTGGTCATGTGCCAGATGGCAGCAATGCCGTGGTCATGCTTGAAAATACCATTGAAGAAGATGGGAAGCTTTTTGTCTTTCGGCCAGTAAAGCCAAATGAGAACATACTTAAAAAGGGTGAGGATATAAAGAAAGGCTGTATTGTTATTAAAAAGTATCAAAAATTAAAAGCGCCTCAAATTGGTGTTTTGGCAGCAATAGGTCAAAAAGAGGTTGAGGTTTTCTCAAAGCTAAAAGTTGGGATTATTTCAACAGGTGATGAGATAATCTCACAAGACCAGAATCTTGAAGGAGCCAAGATTTATGATGTAAACTCATATACACTTTTTGCTTCTTGCACTGAAGAGTACACTGTTCCTAAATTGTATGGGATTGTAAAAGATGATTATAATGCTTTGCAAGATATGCTATCAAAAGCCATTTTAGAAAACGACATTGTGCTGGTATCTGGCGGAAGTTCTGTTGGTACATATGATAACACACTGAAAGCTATTTCAAGCTTAGAGAATTCAAAAATTCTTGTTGATGGAGTTTCAATAAAGCCAGGAAAGCCAACAATAATTGCAAAGGTTTTTGACAAAGCCATATTTGGGCTTCCGGGCCACCCTGTTTCTTGCCTTTTTATATTTAAATTTTTTGTAAAAAGGCTAATTGACATTTTGTTGCACCAGCAGGATACGTCAAAAAAAGTCTTAGCAAAAATGAAGACAAACTTTTCAATCTCAAGTGGTAGAACAGAGTTTGTATTTGTAAAACTTATATACTCTGATGAAATTATTGCCGAGCCACTGTACGGAAAATCCGGTTCGATAAATCTTTTGAACAATGCATCAGGTTATATCAGGGTAGATAGCACAAAAACGGGTATTAAAGCAGGTGATATTGTTGAGGTGACACTGCTATGAAAGATTATCACTTTTCAGCTACACTCCCACAAGATGCAAGAGATATAATTGAGAAAATACTAAAAGAGTATTTGAGCCTTAAAACAGAGACCATTTCAATTTACAAAGCACAAGGTAAATTTGCAGCAAAAGACTATCTTTCACTCAATACATCGCCTCCTACAGATGTTGCTGCAATGGATGGTTATGCAATAAATGCAGAGCAAACTTTTAATACTACAGATGCAAATCCTGCAATAATTGAAAACTTTAAAGTTGTTCAAACAGGAGAAAGCATTGAGGGTTTTGATGCTGTTGTGCCATTTGAAGAAGCACAAATAGAAAATGGAAGGATAAAGATTTTCCAAAGTTACTATCCACGACAGAATGTACGTTCAAAAGGTGAGGATGTACAAAAGGAGCAGTTACTTATTAAAAAAGGAGATCTTTTAACCATTTTTGACAAGGTGTATTTAAAAGCTGGTGGCTATCTTGAAGTTAAGGTTTACAAAATGCCAAAGGTTGCTTTTTTGCCAACAGGTGAGGAGCTTGTTGACATAGTAGAGAAGGAAGGACAGCTTGTTGAATTCAATTCTGTCATATTCAATGATTTACTTCAAAGATATGGTTTCGAAGTTGGAATTTTAAAGCCTGTAGAAAACAATTTAAAAAAACTTACAGAAAAGATAAAAGAACTTTTACAAGAATTTGATATAGTCTTTGTAAATGCTGGATCATCTAAGGGTGATAAAGACTTAACAGTCGAAGCTATATCAGCTTTAGGAGAGGTACTTGTCCACGGCATAGCCATAAAACCCGGCAAGCCAACAATTATAGGAAAGGTAGAAAATAAGCTTGTGATAGGACTTCCCGGCTTTCCTGTTTCAATGTTTTTTGTTTTAAAGGAGATATTTTTAAAGTCATTTTTCAAAGCGTACAATTTAAATCCAAAAGAAAAAAGTATATTTGCCACACTTGAGAGAAGACTCTCATCTGATATAGGCTCTGAAGAGTATGTGAGAGTTAGTATTAAAAATATAGATGGTAAGAATGTAGCCAAAATTTTAAAAAGGGGTGCAAGCGTGATATCAAGTTTAAAGAGAGCAGATGGATATATCACAGTTCCAATTAATGTGGACTTAATTGAAGAGGGAAACTTGCTTGAGGTTAAATTGATTTAGAAAAAGGTGATAGTAAATGTATGATGGATTTTTTAGAAAGATTGAATACTTGAGATTTTCAATAACAGACAGGTGTAATTTCTTCTGCAAGTATTGCAGGACAAAGGAAGCATGCGAAATTGAGAACGAAGAGCTTTCAAAAGATGAGATTTTTAGAATTATTTCGGTGTTTAAAAAGCTTGGTATAAAGAAGCTGAGGTTTACAGGCGGTGAGCCATTTTTAAGAGATGACATATTTGATATTATAGAGTTTGCTGATAGCATTGGTATAAAAAACATAAATGTTACAACAAACGGGTATTTAGATGAAGAAAAGATTGAGAAGATAGCAAAAAGCAGTCTTTTGTCAATTAACATTTCACTTGATACCTTAGATAAGCGAAAATACAAAGTGTTAACAGGCGTTAACGGACTTGGCAAAGTAATAAGCACAATAAAAAGCCTGTCAAAGTTTAAGAAAGTAAAGATTAACACAGTTTTGCTAAGGTCTGTAAACTTTGATGAGATTGAGCACTTGATATCATTTGCTAAGGAGAACAATGTTGTTATTAGATTCATTGAACTTATGCCAGTAGGAGTTGCAAATAGGATTTTTGAGAGTGAATTTGTGAGTATAGAGGAGATTTTAAAAAAATTCAAGAATTTTCATGAAATTAAAAGTAATGAAAACTCTGTTGCAAAGTATTACCATATCGAAGACTTTGACCACATTGTTGGGTTTATAAACGCTGTGTCAGGACATTTTTGTGACAGGTGTGACAAGGTAAGGGTTTCATCAAGAGGAGTTCTATATAATTGCTTATTTGATAAAATAGGGCTTGATTTAAAAGAGTATTTAAATGATGAAGATGTTTTGATGGAAAAAATTCAGGAGTTTGTCAAAAAGAAAAACTTTGCAAGACTACCATCAACAGATTCAATGATGTTTAAAATAGGAGGCTGAAAACAATGGAATTTACACATTTAAACAGGGAAGGAATGCCGCAGATGGTTGATGTATCATGTAAGGACATAACAGAGAGAATTGCAAGGGCAAGTGGCAGAATTTATGTGGGAAGCGAGGTCATAAAAGCGATAGAAGAAAGCAAGTTACCAAAGGGTGATATATTCTCAGTAGCAAAGATTGCTGGGATAATGGCAGCAAAAAAGACATCAGAACTGATTCCGCTTTGCCACAATATATTTCTATCACACGTCGATATCTCATATTCGGTAAACAAAGAACAAGGTTATATAGAGGCAGTATCAGAGGTAAAGACACAAGCACAAACAGGTGCTGAGATGGAGGCAATAACAGCAGTTTTGATTTTTTTAGAGACAATCTATGACATGTGCAAGGCACTCAAAAAGGATATGGTTATTACAGATGTGAGATTAATTGAAAAGATAGGTGGAAAGTCAGGGTATTATATCTTTGATGAAAGAAAAAGCTCTGCAAAGGTCATTTCAATAAATATAAGCAGGCAAAAGGGGACATCCAAAGAGCCAGTTGAAGAGGCACATGTAATTGAGAATTTTGGCATAGAAGGAGATGCTCATGCAGGTACATCACACAGACAAGTAAGCCTTCTTGATATGTCCAGCATAAAAAAGATGAAAGAATATGGTATAAAAGGCCTTTGTTTTGGCAAGTTTGCAGAAAATATTACAACAGAAGGACTGGATATAAGCAAAATCCAGCTTGGTACAAAGCTAAAGATAGGAGATGATGTAATACTTGAGATAAGCCAGATAGGGAAAAAATGCCATGGGGATGGATGTGAGATAGCAAGGACGGTTGGCGTTTGTATAATGCCCAAAGAAGGACTGTTTGCAAGAGTATTAAAAGGTGGTAAAATAAGGGTAGGAGATATTATAGAAATTTTAGGCTAAATCACTCTGTCTTACCACATTCCCTCTCATTTTCAAGCAAGATATTTAGCCCATGCTCTAAAACCGGCAGCACTGCCTCAATACACTCTTTTACTGCCTTTGGTGAGCCGGGAAGGTTGATTATGAGGCTATTTTCATATATTCCTGAAACTCCGCGCGAAAGATAGCTCCTTTTATTTATCTTGCCTGTCTCATACCTGATTAGTTCAGAAATACCAGGGGTTTGTTTTTGTATGACCTCAAGTGTTGCCTCAGGTGTAACATCTCTTTTATAAAAGCCAGTACCACCAGTTGTCAAAATGAGGTTTGCACCAGCATTTGCTGCTTCAATTAAAGCCTGTTTTATTTTTTCTTTTTCATCAGGTACAATCTTGTAATACACATTTGAAAATCCATGAGCTTGTAAGAGATTTATTATCTCTTTTCCGCTCAGGTCTTCTCTTTCTCCTTTTGAGCCCTTGTCTGAGCATGTTATCACTGCAAATGTAAATGCCATTTTAAACTTTCCTCCTTTTTTCAAAACTATTTTTCCTTATTTAGATTTTAAACTGCTTTGCAATTTGTTATAATTATATAAGATATTATCTTAATTTTAAAGAGGGTAAAGTTTTATGGTTAAAATAAGGCAGATGAATCCTTCTGAAAGACATTGGGTTAAAAAACTTATAGAACAATATGGTTTTCAGTTCTATGATAATGCGATAACTCATGTTGTGGATGATAAAGGTAATATTATTGCAGCTTCGCAGCTGGCGGTAGAAGAAACTCAAGCTCAAATTTTATCAATTGTGGTAGAAGAAAACTTTCGCAAGATGGGATTTGGCGATGGACTTTTGAAGATGCAAATAAATCATTGTTATAAAAACAACATTCCTATTATCAAGGTAAAAAAAGGAATGGAAGATAGCTTCTTTAAAAGAGTTGGTTTTATCGAAGATGGTGATTGGCTTATCTTAGATGTGCAAGCATTTTATTTGAATTTGCGCTGCAAGTAAAAGTGGTATAGAAAGAGGGTAAGATATGAATCTTGATTACGAATGGTTTAAAAAGAAGATTTTGGAGTATGTAGGAATAAATCTTTCGTATTATAAGGAAAAACAAATGAAAAGGCGAATAGAGTCTTTAATGAAGAAAAACGGCTTTCAAAACTATGCTGACTACTACAGTGCTCTGACAAAAGACCAAAGGCTTTTTAATGAGTTTATTAACTATCTGACAATAAATGTCTCTGAGTTTTATAGAAATCCACAACAGTGGGAAATACTCGAAAGAGAAATTATGCCATATATTCTCAAAAGGACAAAAAGACCAAGAATTTGGTCAGCTGCCTGTTCAACGGGTGAAGAGCCATATTCAATTGTCATGCTTCTGACAAGGTTTTTTCCATTAAATGAAATAAAGATTTTGGCAACAGACATTGACGATGATGCTATAAAGAAAGCAAAAGAGGGTGTATATTTGAGAAAAAGTCTTGAGGGACTGCCGCAGGAATTTGTAAGAAGGTTTTTTAGAGAAAATGGAGAATTATATTACATAAGTGATGAGATAAAAAGATGTGTTGAATTCAAACACCATGACCTCTTAAAAGACCCTTATCCAATTGGAATGGATTTAATTGTCTGTAGAAATGTTCTTATTTACTTTACAGAAGAGGCAAAGGATATGGTGTATAAGAATTTCAATAAATCCCTTGTAATGAATGGCATTTTGTTTGTGGGTTCAACCGAGCAGATAATTATGCCTCAAAAGTACGGACTAAAACCAATAAGAACATTCTTTTATGAAAAGGTGATGAGTATTTGAAAGCAAGAGAAATTTCATATGCTGGTTTGATGGGAGCGCTTAGTATAATTTTTTTGTTCTTTGCTTCAGTTTTACCAAAGGGAAATAGCTTGTTTTACATTCTCTCTTCGGTTTGCATAATGATAATTGTATGGCTGTATAGCATAAAGCTTGGTTTTGTTGCGTACATTGTAGTATCTTTACTGAGCCTAATGATTGTTCCAAACAAACTTGTAGCTGTGCTGTACATTCTTATTTTTGGGCTTTACCCACTGTTTAAGGCTATTTGCGAAAGAGGTTTTCCGGTTTATATTGAACTTGGGTTAAAACTTTTGTTTTATAATGTTGCGCTAATTATTTTATATTTTGTGTTTAAAATAATAATGAAAGAGATCCCGAATTTTAAATTTGGAATAGCTTTGACGATTGCTTCTTCTGAGGTTATCTTTGTACTTTATGACTATCTTCTTACACTTATTCTACAAAAGCTAAAGAGTCTTAAAATTCCTTGGAGGGGAAACTAATGACAGACCTTATAATAAAAGATGCGCTTTCGTTTTTGATTTCGTTTGTTTTGGTAACAGTTATAACACCGTATATCCAGAGAAAATCAATTGAGATAGGGTTTGTTGACAGACCAAATCCACGAAAGATTCATTCATATCCAATTCCTGTGACAGGCGGAGTTGCACTATTTGTTGCATTTTTCATCTCACAGTTTTTGATAAGAGGATTTAGCAGAGAATTTTTAGGTTTTTTTATAGCATCAAGCTTGATTTTGGCAATTGGTCTTGTTGATGACTGGTATAAATCTCAAGGTAAAGAGTTTAGCGCTCTTCCAAAGTTCTTGGTGCAAATTTTGGCATGTTCAATAGTTTTTTTTATGGGTATTCAGATTGAAGGAATAACAAACCCGTTTACACACAAGTTCATAAGCTTTCCTGTGTGGTTTCAATATATAGCCACTGTAATTTGGCTTTTTGGTGTGACAACAGTGATAAACTTTATTGATGGGATAGACGGGCTTGCAGCAGGTATTACAACAATCTCAGGTACAACTTTGTATTTTGTAGCTCTCATGAACCTTAGCATAATTTCAACAGCAAGGGTTTCAACATACATGGCAGCAGCACTTGTAGGTGTTGCTTCAGCGTTTTTGATTTTCAACCGCCACCCAGCCAGAATTTTTATGGGCGATTCAGGTGCCACATTCTTAGGATTTGTCCTTGGGACAATTGCTGTTGAAGGAACATTTAAAGTGGCAACAGTTGTGTCTTTGATTGTACCAATCCTGACATTGGGACTTCCTATATTTGATAATCTTTTTGTCATATTCAAAAGAATTAAGGAAGGGAAACCTATTTATAAAGCTGACAAAAGTCAGGTACACTTTAGACTTCTTGAAGCAGGCTTGAATCAGAAACAAACAGTGCTATTTTTGTACTTGGTTAGCATTTGTTTTTCGCTGACCTCTCTTATCATAATGCTTTTGGCAAGAAGATAATAAAGAATTCTTTTTCTTGTTCTAAACCACCCTCATTTTAAATATGCTAATAAAAAGATTAACATAAGTCTTTTAGAGAGGGTGGTTTTGGAATGAGAAAAAGAATTTTTTTTACGTTAATGTTATGCTTAATATTCTTAACAGCTTGCAGGGCAGATATTTTACCTTCAACTGTTCAAAGTAATGTGTATCAAAATGGTCAGAGTGCAAAAACAGAAATAAATTTTGAGGTTGTGGATAGTGATGTTTATACTCCTCAGTATTCAAAGGAGCAGATAGATATTAACAATTCTTTCAAAGTTCTTAGCATATTTTGTGAGAAAGATAAAAACCTTGTTTTAGCAAATATTTACACCACAAAAACTTTGTCTGTAATGAGAAAAGGACTTGAACTTTCTGTATTTTCTCCAGAGAGGCAAAGAAAGCTCAGAAGTTTTGGGCTTTTTTGCATCTTTCCTGACGATGTTCAGATAAACTCTATTGAAATAGAGGGAAGTTGTGCTAAAATTGATTTAAACCAAAGGTTTTTCCAGAAAAAATATTGCAATTTTTATATAAAAGCCATTACATTTTTTATTACCTCAGTTGATGATATAAAAGAAGTTTATTTTTATAAAGACGGCACAGTTTACAATAAGACTCCATTTTTGCGACGACAAGATGACCAGCTAATCTTGTTTGTCCCCCACCGGGTTGAAGGCAATGTTTTTCTTGTTCCAAAATGGATAAATATATCACAAACTTACAGAAACGCACCTTTGACTTTTGCTTTGGGGCAGCTAATAAAAAGTCTTAGCTATAGATTTTCTAAACTAAATGGGTTAAAATTGAATAATGTAAACCTAAAAGAGAAAACCCTATATCTCGATTTGTCAAGCCAGATTTTGAATTTAAAAGGAAGTAGCGAAGTTGACACTATCTTAGCCTCAATTTGTTTTACAGCAAAAGAAATAGACAACTCCATACGATATATTAAATTATCTGTGAAAGGAAAAGAAGGATATCTTGATCAGTACGATTTAAAGGATAAAATAGATGTAAGCCAGTTTGAATTAAATCCTATAAATCTAAAACTGTGAAAGGAAGGTAAGAAGAAAATGAGACAGGACCAAAGATCATATAATGAACTTCGTCCGATAAAAATAACACGAAACTTTATAAAATATGCCGAAGGCTCATGCCTGATTGAGATGGGCAACACAAAAGTGATTATCACAGCAACCATTGACGACAAAGTTCCTCCTTTTAAAAAAGGAAGTGGTGAGGGCTGGATTACTGCTGAGTATTCAATGCTTCCAAGGGCAACCCAGCAGAGAAATGTAAGGGATATAAACAAACTCAGACTCAGCGGCCGAAGCCATGAGATACAGAGACTAATTGGAAGAGCCCTAAGAGCTGGTATAAACTTTAAAGCCTTAGGTGAGCGCGTGATAATCCTTGACTGTGATGTCATTCAGGCAGACGGTGGGACAAGGACAGCATCCATCACAGGTGGGTTTATTGCAATGTTTGATGCCTGCAAAAAGCTTTATGATGAGAAGGTGATAGAAAGTTTTCCAATTACAGATTTTGTTGCAGCAGTGTCTGTTGGGATTTGCGACGGGGTTGAGATGCTTGACCTTTGCTTTGAAGAGGACTCTAAAGCGTCTGTTGATATGAACCTTGTTATGAACGACAAGGGCGAGTTTATTGAAATTCAGGGCACAGCAGAAGGTGCTGCTTTTACTCAGGAGCAGTTTGAAAAGTTACTCGAGCTTGGGAAACAGGGTATTCAAAAGATTATTGAGATACAAAGAGAGGTCTTAGGGGAAGATAGCAAACTAATTGGGAGTGTTCCAAAAGATGAGAAAACTTCTGGTTGCGACCAAGAATAGAGGAAAGGCAAAAGAAATAAAAGAGCTAATTGGAGATTTTTTTGACATTATTTTGACACTGAGCGATTTTGATGAAAATATCAACATAATTGAGGATGGAAAAACTTTTGAAGAAAATGCCTTGAAAAAGTCAAAAACTATATACAGCCTTTACAAATTACCAACTTTAGCAGATGACTCTGGACTTGAGGTGGACGCACTTGACGGAAGGCCTGGTGTGTATTCTGCAAGGTATGCAGGTGATAATGCAACAGATGAAGAAAAGATTAAAAAGCTTTTAGAAGAGCTTAAAAACATACCAGAAGAAAAAAGAGGAGCACAATTTGTTTGTGTGCTTGCATTTATTGATGAAAATGGCAGAGTGTATCAAACAAGAGGAGTCTGCAGAGGTAAAATTGGCTTTGCACCAAAAGGTGTAAATGGATTTGGATATGACCCAATATTTATTCCAGAAGGCTACAATGCAACATTTGCAGAGCTTGAAAGTGATGAGAAGAATAGAATATCACACAGAGCAAGAGCTTTTGAAAAACTAAAAAAGATTTTGGGTGAGATTTACAATGAAGATACTTGTGATAAGTGACACACATGGAATTACTTATGATGCAGAAAGAATTGTAAAAAAATATGAAAAAAATATTGTTTTGTGCGTTCATCTTGGAGACTTGGTGAAAGATGCTGTGTATCTCCAAAATAAATTTCCAAATCTCAAGTTTGAGATAGTGAGAGGGAACAACGACTTTACAAGAGACTTTCCATCAGAGAAGATTATAGAAGTTGGGAATAAAAAGATTTTAATAACACATGGTCATATGTATTCTGTAAAGTCTACATATGACCTTATTGTTAACCATGCAAAATCTTTCAAAGTTGATGCAGTGTTTTTTGGACATACGCATCAGCAAGAGGAGTTTTACTCTGACAACGTCCTATTTTTAAACCCAGGCAGCATAGCTCTTTCAAGAGACGGCTCAAGGTCATATGCTATTGCTGAGGTAACTCCTTTTGGTGTTGTAGCATATTTAGAAAAGGTGTGAAAAGATGTTAATAGCAAAGGGTGAGCTTGTAAATATAAGAGAACTGAGATGGGGAGATTTAAAATATATTCAAAAATGGTCAAATGATCCAGAGGTTGCGTACTGGGCTCGTGGCGTGAAAAATGCTGCTGATACATCTATTGAAGAATTTAGGAGATGGTACCGTTCCCGATCATCCTCAACCATTAAAAGGTTTATAATTGAAACAAAAGACAGAAAACCAATTGGTTCTATCTCGTATCGCGACTATGACCCCATAAATAAAGTAGTTGTACTTGGAATTCATATAGGCGAAAAGGAATATTGGGGGAAAGGTTTTGGCACCGACGCAATAAAAGCTTTTGTCAAATACCTTTTTGCGACACTTGATATAAACAGAATAGAACTTGACACATTTGATGATAATATAAGGGCTATTAAGGCGTATCAGAAGTGTGGGTTTAAAATTGAAGGGGTTTTGCGTGAAGCAAAGCTCATTGATGGAAAGTTTCATGATGTTATCATAATGGGTATGACAAGAAAAGATTTTGAGAAGATAGCAAACAAAAATTAAATATGATATAATAAAAACAAACATAAAAGAAGTAAAAACAAATGGGGAGGAAAAAATGAAAACAATCAATTGCGTTGGTGCTGATTTTGGTGCGTCAAGCGGGAGAGTGTTTGTTGGAAGTTTCAATGGTGAGAGTTTAGAGCTTTTTGAAGTGCACAGGTTTGAAAATACCCCCGTAAGAATTAACCAGAGTTTATTTTGGGATTTTTTGTACTTGTTTAACAACTTGAAAATTGGGATTTACAAAGCTAAAAAACAATTTGGAGAACTTCACAGTATTGGGATTGACACTTGGGGAGTTGACTATGGACTTGTTGACAAAAGAGGTGACTTGCTTTCAAATCCTTATCATTACAGGGATTTGAGGACGAAAAACGCAATTGAAGAGGTATCGAGAATAGTTTCGCTTGACAAAATTTATGAGATAACAGGCATTCAGTTTATGAATTTCAACACAATCTTTCAGCTTTACATAGACTACAAAACACGGAAGGATATAATGAAAAATGTAGATTCGCTTTTGTTCATGCCAGACCTTTTTGCATATTTTTTGACAGGTGTTAAAGTAAACGAATACACCATTGCATCAACCTCACAGCTAATAGATGCACAAAAAAGAGGATGGTCAGATGAACTGATAGAAAAACTTGGGTTTGAAAAAAGAATATTTAATGATATAATTTATCCAGGAAATGTTTTAGGCAAATTAACACCTGATGTTCAAGAAGAGCTTGAAATTGGCGCTATTCCTGTCATTGCAGTTGGTAGCCATGATACAGCTTCTGCGGTTGCCGCTTCGCCTTTTTCTGATGGCAAAACCACAGTGTATCTCAGCTGTGGTACATGGTCGCTGATGGGAGTGGAGCTTGAAAGTCCTCTTATTAATCAAAATAGTTTTAACAAAAACTTCACAAACGAGGGCGGAGTGGAAAACAAAATAAGGTTTTTAAAGAACATCACTGGTCTTTGGCTCATCCAGCAGATAAGAAGCACATGGAGCAAGAAGTATGAAGAGGTAAGCTTTAATAAGATCAGTGAACTTGCTCAAAAATCGAACTATGAGTACGCAATTGACCCTGACAGTGATGAATTTTTAGCACCAATTGACATTCTGGCAGAGATAAAGAAGTGGTGCAAAAATCATTTTGGAAAAGAACCACAAGACTTAGGGGACATTGCAAAAGCAGCCTACAGTGGGATTGTACAAAAGTACAAAAAGACAATTGAAGAGATTGAAGAGCTAACAGGTTTTAGCATTTCTAAAATCAACATGGTTGGTGGTGGAATAAAGGATAAGTATCTTTGTGAGCTTACAGCAAAAGAGACAAAAAGAGAGGTTATAGCAGGGCCTGTTGAGGCAACAGTACTGGGCAACATTATGCTTCAACTAATAGCACTTGGACATGTTAAGGATTTGCGTGAGGCAAGAGAGCTTCTTAAAAAGAGTGTTCAGTTTGAAATCTATACGGGGAGGTAAGAAAAAAGGTGCTTGCGATTGAACGAAGACAAAAGATAATGGCAATGCTAAATGAAAACAAGAGTGTGCTTGTTCCAGAGCTTGCAAAGCTTTTTAATGTCACAGAAGAAACTATTAGGCGCGACCTTGAGAAGCTTGAAAAGGAAGGACTTTTAAAAAGAACATATGGCGGAGCAGTCTTGGTTGAAAACTACAATGTTGATATTCCATTTGAGTTCAGAAATGCAACAAATATTGAAGGCAAAAAACAAATAGCTCTGACTTTAATAAAGTATATCGAAGATGGCGACACGCTTGTTATGGACTCAAGCACATCAGCTCTGCAGGTTGCAAAGCTTCTCAAGACCAAAAAGAAGATAACAGTCATAACAAACTCTGAGCAGATAGTAAATGAGCTCAAGGTTTTCGAAGACATCAAGGTAATTTCTACAGGTGGGACGCTGAGAAATAGGTCACTTTCGCTTGTTGGACCTATTGCAGAGAATACATTGAAATCTCTTAATGCAAACAAGGCTATAATTTCATGTAAAGGGTTTGACATTGAAAAAGGCTTTACAGAGTCAAACGAGCTTGAAGCACAGGTAAAAAAGATGATGATTGAGATAGCAGACCAGGTTTATATGATTGCAGACCACACAAAGATGAACAAAACAGCACTTGTCAACATTGCAACACTTGATGATGTAGACTTTATCTTCACCGACAAGGTACTGCCACCAAGCCAAGAAAATGCAATAAGGGAAAAGAATGTTGAGATCGTATACTGTTAAAAGTAAAGGGGCTGCCCGGGAATTTTGAAGCAGCCCCTTATGTATTATTACTAAAACTTTGCCCTTTATTTTCTTGACTTTGTCAGTTAGGAGGAGTTTTTGAGCTAACAAAAAATAACAAAGTCTTAATTTATGCGGGTTTTGAGAATAGAAAAATAAAAAATTTTAAAAATTGTAGTGGCAAATTATAGTCTGAAATATGCTATAAATACTTGACATTTTGAATATTTTGTGGTACAATTACTCAAAATACCTTTGAGGAGTTACCATATGTTTGTCAAAATAACTAATGCTGGCTGTTACCAGTATGTTAGATTAGTCGAAAACTATCGTGAAAATGGCAAGGTAAAACAAAGAGTGTTATTTAATTTTGGTAGACTTGATCTTCTCAAAAGTGATCCTGCTTTTAAAAACATTGTAAAAAAACTATCCGACATTGTTGAAAAAACAACTACTGGGAATACAAAAGCTGTTACTATTGAATCTGAAGAGGATGTATCGGATGCAGTTATAAAAAATTGGGGATACATTGTATTCAGAAAGTTATGGGAAGAACTTGAAATAGATAAGTTTTTAAAAGAGAGAGCAACAAAAGGGAGAAAGATAAAATTTGATGTAGACAAAGTAAGTTTTTTAATGACCATACAGAGATTGATAGAACCTATGAGCAAACTAAGAACTTATCATCAGAGAAATAAATATTTTGGATTTGAAGAGGATATAGATTTAAATCAGTTGTACAGGTGTTTAGATTTTCTTGACAGTATAAAAGAGGATTTAGAGACGTATCTGTATCAGAAAAATAGGGATTTATTTAAGATGGTAGTTGATGTAGTTTTTTATGACGTGACGACAATATACTTTGAGAGTTGTAGAGCCGATGAACTTAAAAATTTTGGTTTTAGCAAAGACAACAAGATAAATGAAGTACAGGTTGTGTTAGGGCTTTTGGTAGACAAAGAAGGCAGGCCGATAGGTTATGAACTTTTTCCTGGCAATACAATAGATAGCAAGACAATGGTAAAGATACTGAGGAAACTGAAGGAAAAATTTAGTATAGATAAGATAGTGATAGTAGCAGACAAAGGGCTCAACAGCAGATTAAATTTAAAGATGATAAAAGAAGCGGGATACGATTATATAGTAGCAAGCAGATTAAAGAATGCAAGTAAAGAAGTTTTAGATGAAGTATTTGAGCAAGAAGGATATAAAAGGCTTGATGGAAAAAGTTGTTTGAATGCTGAAGAAATTTATGGGGATGAATTCAAATATAAGGTATTGGAAAGAACAAATGTTATCAAGGATGAAGAGGGTAAAGAGTTTAAAATAGAAGAGAGACTGATAATAACGTATTCAAGCAAGAGAGCTAAGAAAGACAAAGAAGACAGAGAGAGATTGGTATCAAAAGCCAAAGAGCTTTTAGAGAACAAAGGAAGTATAACAGCCTTAGAGAAAAAAGGTGCGAGGAAATATTTGAAGAAGAAATCAAAGTCAGAAGAATATGTACTGGATGAGGAAGCGATAAAACGAGATGAGAAGTTTGACGGTTATTATGCAATACAAACGAGCAAAAAGGATATGGATGTAGAAGAAGTTTTAGGAGCATATCACGATTTATGGAAGATAGAACAGTCATTCAGAGTAATGAAAAGCTGTTTAGAAGTACGACCGATATATCACTTTACAGAAAGCAGAATAAAAGGACATTTTGTGATATGTTTTTTGGCATTTTTATTACAGAGGACATTGGAATATATTTTGAGGAAAAAAGGTAAAGGAATAAGTAGTGAAGGGATAATGGAAGCAATAGATTCAATGAATTTTATTGAAATAGAGATAAAAGGGAAGAAATATTTGATAAAGCAAAGGACAGAAGGAGGAGCTGGAGATATACTGAATGTGATGAAGATAAAGGGGCCGAAAAATTTCATCACATATGAGGAAGGCTTAGAATTTATTGGTATAAGGAAATGATGTAGTGACAAAATTGAGGTCCATATTTTGTCAATCCCAGTCCTCCCAAGCTTTTTGAGTTTCAAACTGACAAAGTCAAGAGAGAATACATTGAAATCTCTTAATGCAAACAAGGCTATAATTTCATGTAAAGGGTTTGACATTGAAAAAGGCTTTACAGAGTCAAACGAGCTTGAAGCACAGGTAAAAAAGATGATGATTGAGATAGCAGACCAGGTTTATATGATTGCAGACCACACAAAGATGAACAAAACAGCACTTGTCAACATTGCAACACTTGATGATGTAGACTTTATCTTCACCGACAAGGTACTGCCACCAAGCCAAGAAAATGCAATAAGGGAAAAGAATGTTGAGATCGTATACTGTTAAAAGTAAAGGGGCTGCCCGGGAATTTTGAAGCAGCCCCTTATGTATTATTACTAAAACTTTGCCCTTTATTTTCCGTTGCTATTCAAAAGATGTAGTTTGAACTTGTCATGTATAGCCCTCACTGCTTTGTCTGCGTCTTTTTCGTCGATTAGAACTGAAATCTTGATTTCTGATGTTGAAATCATCTCAATATTGATTCCTGCATCGTAAAGTGCTTCAAACATAGTTGCTGCAACGCCTGGGTTGTTGACCATTCCAGCACCTACAATTGACACCTTTGCAACATTGTCTGCGTAGGTTATGTCCTTTGCCCCAATTACATGTAAATTCTTTGTCAAAACGTCCAAGGTCTGCTTGAGATTGCTTTTTGACACAGTAAATGATATATCTTTTGTCTTTTCTCTTCCGATTGATTGCAAGATTATATCAACATTTATATTCTCTTTCGCAAGTAAAGAGAATATCTGGAATGCCTTTCCTGGAACATTTTCAACTCCAATCACAGCAACCCTTGCTATGTCTTTGTCACAAGCAACACCTGACACAAGCAGCTTTTCCACAGAACTTACCTCCTTCACAATTGTTCCTTCATTGTCATTAAAAGATGACCTGACAACTATAGGAATGTTATATTTTTTTGCAAGCTCAACAGACCTGTTATGAAGAACCTTTGCTCCCAGCGTTGCAAGCTCTAACATCTCATCATATGAAATCTCTTTTAGCTTTGAGGCATTTGGAACAATTCTTGGGTCTGCTGTGTACACACCATCAACATCTGTGTAAATCTCGCACTTATCAGCTTTCAAAGCTGCAGCTAAAGCCACTGCTGTTGTGTCAGACCCACCACGGCCCAAAGTTGTGATGTCGTCATATTTATTTATTCCCTGAAAGCCTGCAACAACAACTATGTTTCTCTTGTCAAGTTCTCTGTGAAGCCTTTCTGTATCAATTTCTTTAATCCTTGCGTTTGAATAATTGCTATCTGTCTTTATCCCTGCCTGCCAGCCAGTAAGTGATATTACAGGATACCCGAGCTTTTCAATTGCCATTGCCATCAGCGCAATTGATATCTGCTCACCTGTTGAAAGCAGCATATCCATCTCTCTTTTAGACGGGTTTTCGTTTATCTCTTTTGCTTTTTCAATAAGCTCATCGGTTGTGTCACCTTGAGCAGAAACAACAACAACTACCTTGTTTCCCTTTTCATACTCGGCTACAGCTCGTCTTGCTGCACGAAATATTCTCTCTTTGTCTGCGACAGACGTTCCACCATACTTTTGAACAACTATTCCCAATTTTTGTCCCCTCCCTTTTTTAAAACTGAAACGTGTAAAGTTTTTTATTATAGCTTGATAATATTATATTACACTTTTTTGATAATTGCTTTATCTTTTAAAACTACTGCTACTTTGCACAGAGAAAACTGTAGCACCGCTATTGTCGGCCTCTAAAATCATCAAATCCCACTTAGATTTTAATTCCAATGAGCTAAGTGCAATCTTGGCATTTTGTTCAAAACTGTCATAATTTTCATCAATCAATGCTATTATAGAAGGACCAGCCCCCGACAAGAATGCTCCTTTTGCTCCAAACTCCAAAGATAGGTTTACAATCTTATCAAAATCAGGAATGAGATTTTTTCTATATGGTTGATGTAGCCTGTCTTGTGTTGCAGCAGGCAAAAGATCATAGTTTCCGGTTGTGATTGCGCTTGCAAAAAGAGCTGCCCTTCCAACATTGAAAACTGCGTCTTTGAACTCAATATACTTTGGCAGAATATTTCTTGCATACTCAGTAGACAGCTGAAAGTCAGGAATGAAAACTGCAAACTTGAGCCTGTTTGGTACAACAAACTTGATGTAGTTCACTTTATTTTCTTCCAGTACTGCAAAAACAAGTCCGCCAATCATTGCAGGTGTTGAGTTATCAGGGTGTCCTTCCATTTTTGCTGCCAAGAAAATCATCTCTTCTTCAGAGAGTTTTCCGCCACATAATAGGTTTGCAGCATATATACCGCCTGAAATACATGCAGCAGACGATCCCAAACCGCGTGTCAGTGGAATTTCATTTATAAGATTTATTCTCAAACCCTTTGGGTACCATCCAACCTCGTCAAATACAACCTTCATGGCTTTGAAAACAAGATTATTCTCATCCTTTGCAATCGAAGGGTCGTCTGGGCTTGAAGTTATCTCTAAACCTTTTTCGATTTCTTCCACCTCAATGATGTTATAAAGTTTTAATGCAACTCCCATACAGTCAAATCCGGCACCAAGGTTTGCCGATGATGCCGGAACCTTTACAGAAATCATTTTGCAACTTACCTCCAAGCGTATGAATTTGTCAATGCTTCATATATTTTCATCATATCTTATGATTGACAGAACCTTTTCTATAGCAGGAAGTTTTTCAAGCTGGGATATCTTTTCTTTGAATTCTCTTTCTTTCATCTCATGTGTTACAAATGCAAACTCGTTTTTGCCAATTGGTTTGTGTGTGTTTACAATCATGCAGTCATTAAAAATTATTGAAACTGCATCTTTTGCTTTTGAGAGGTCTTTATACTTTACTCTCACAAAAAATCTGCAGCTTGTTTCCTCTATATTCAAAACCTTTATATCGCCGGAGATTCCCCAAGTGTAGACATATGACTTGTCAATATGCTTGACAATATCAATTATATCTCCAACAACCGCACTTGCAGTTGGAAGCTTCCCAGCGCCTTGGCCATAGAACATCACATCGCCTATTGCATCACCTTTTACTAAGATTGCATTGAATACATCATCTACATTTGCAAAAGGATTTTTCTGGAGTATCATAAGTGGACTTACTCTTGCAAAAACAGTTGTACTATCTAACTTTTTACTCATAGCAATGAGTTTTATTGTACACCCGAGCTCCTCTGCATATTCCATGTCTTCTTTTGTAACTTTTGATATACCCTCTGTATAAATATTCTCATAATTTACATAGTGAGAATATGCAATTGAAGATAAGATTGCAATCTTTCTACATGCGTCATGCCCGTCAACATCATTGCTTGGGTTTCTCTCCGCGTATCCTTTTTCCTGAGCCTGCTTTAGCGCTTCCTCAAATGACAGGGAGTATTTACTCATCTGCGTCAAGATATAGTTTGTGGTGCCATTTAAAATTCCTGCAATCTCTGTTATTTGATTTCCTGCCAAACAGTTCTGAAGAGGTCTTATAATAGGTATTCCACCGCCAACACTTGCTTCAAAGAAATAATTGATATTCTTCTCCTTTGCAATTCTCAAAAGCTCTGGTCCATGCTTTGCAACAAGTTCTTTGTTTGATGTAACAACATGCTTCCCTTTTTCTAAAAGCTTTTTTGTATAAGTATACGCAGGCTCAAGTCCACCAATTGTTTCTACAACAATAGAAACCTCATCGTCATTTAAAATTTTGTCGAAGTCTTTTATAATCAAATTCTTTGCCGGGTGGTCTGGAAAATCACGGATATCCAAAATGTATTTAATCCCTATCTCATCTCCAGCTCTTTTGGCAATTGATGCTGCGTTTTTTGTCAAAACTTCCCATACTCCTGAGCCAACAACTCCAAATCCCATTATTGCAATCTTTACCACTTCAAGTTTCCCTCCTTTTTGAAAACTTTAATATTCTTCTCTTCCTAAAATTTCAATTTTCTTCACTCCGTCAACTCTTTCTATTTCTTGAATCAACTCTTTTACAGACTTTGTCATATCAGATGTCCTTATAGATATTGTGACAGTTGCAATTCCACCCAAGGGAATGTTTTGGTTGATTGTAAGTATATTTGCGTTTGTGTCAGAGATAATATTTAGTATTTTAGAAAGAATTCCAGGTACGTCTTGCAAAACAAGTGCAAGTGTGATTATCTTCCCTCTTGAGCTTTCAAAAAAAGGAAATATACAATCTTTGTATTTATAAAATGCACTTCTTGAGATTCCTACCAATCTAACAGCTTCGTTTACTGCCTTAACTTCCCCCTTTTCCAAAAGTTCCTTTGCCTTGATGACTTTTAAAAAAACTTCGGGCAAAACACTTTCCTCAACTATATAGTACGTAGCGTCTTTTTTCAGCATTTTTCTGTTCACCCAATATAAACAAATGTCTTTATGGAATGGATTTTAGCATACTCGGAGGCAAAATTCAAGTATAAAAAAAGATATTTTATTTCATATTAAATGGTTAGAGAGGGGATTTTATATGATGATAAGCCTTTCAGATATTATTACAAAGTATAGTATTTTAATGTTTTTCTTAAGTGGTATTTTAATATTCTTGCTTGACATAAGAGAGCTTAAATCAAAGAATTTAAAGAGAGAAGCTAATTTGGCAAAAATCACAGGAAGTGTTTTAATCGTACTTGGTATCATCTTTTATATAGTAAAAATTTTCCTTTAAAAGTGGTGATTTTGGATATGGAATTTTTTGAGATTATAAGAAGAAAAAGACAAAGAGAAAAAGAAAAGCAACACACGCAAGAAGTTGAATTTGTTAAGGCAAAGGATGAGATTTCAAGAACAATTGATGACAATCTCAAATATATAAAAGAACTTCTTGTTGACAACGACGATATTGTGTACAGGGAGTTTTATTGTATGAATGTAAAATGCGCAACAGTGTTTGTGGACGGTCTTGTTTCAAGAGAGATTATAGACAGAGATGTTATAAAGCATCTTATGATTGAGACAAGCCTGATGGATGAAGATATAAGTCAAATCAATGCCTATGAAAAGATTTTAAACCATATCCTTGCAACCGCTGACATAAAAGAAGTTACAAGTTTTAAAAGCGCTATCTTAGACCTTCTTTGTGGTGAGACGCTTCTTTTTGTGGACGGTAGCAATAAGATTATTAGAGTTTCAACTCGAAACTTTCCAAACAGAGGCATTCAACAGCCAATTACTGAAAATGCTGTAAGAGGCCCAAGAGATAGCTTTAATGAAGTGGTAAGGTTTTCAACAGCTGTTATTAGGCGAAGAGTAAGAGATACCCGCCTTAGACTGAAAAATATGAAGCTTGGGAGGCGTTCTCAAACTGATATATACCTTGTGTATATAGACGATATTGTAGACAAAAATATTTTAAATGAGTTAAAGCAGAGATTATCTAAGATAGACATTGATGCAATAATTGACGGTGGAATGATAGAACAGCTAATTGAAGATGATGTATTTTGCTTTTTTCCCACAATACAGCACACAGAAAGGGTTGACACAGCAGTTGCTGCAATCTATGAAGGTCGAATTGTGATTTTGTGCGACAATACAAACACTGCTCTCATTGTTCCTGCAACTATTATGACTTCTATTCAGCATGCAGAGGATTATTACGAAAGATGGCATATAGCAACAGTTATACGCATCCTGAGAGTTATTGCTGCCATTACCGCTATGACACTCCAAGGCTTTTATATATCCATCTCATCCTTTACGCCGAGCATGATTCCACCTGACTTAGGGCTCTTTATTGCTGCAACAAGAGAAGGTGTACCAATTCCTGTTTTTATTGAAGCACTATTTTTGGAGTTCATGTTAGAGCTTCTAAGAGAGGCGGGCTTGCGACTTCCTGGACCAATTGGGCAAACAATTGGGATTGTAGGAGGATTGATTATAGGACAGGCTGCTGTACAAGCGGGGATTATTTCGCCTATTATGGTTATCCTTGTTGCAACAACTGCTATTGCGTCTTTTGCTGTACCTGCTTATAATCTTTCAATTTCTTTGAGACTTTTGAAATTTGTATATATACTTGTTTGTGCAGCATTGGGACTTTATGGATTTATACTTCTCAGCCTTATTATATTGGGTAATCTCGTAAAACTCAAAAGCTTTGGAGTGCCAATACTATCGCCATTTGTCTCATTTGAAATTATGGACTACAAGGATGCAATTGTAAGACTTCCAACGAGATATCTTTGGGCAAGGCCCATATTTGCAAGTACACAACAAAAGATAAGAATGATGTATGAGAAAAGTCAACCACCAAGTGCGGCAGGTGAAAATAGATGATAGTAAACGACAATGACAAAATATCCAGTTTTCAGTGTTTTGTCCTTTTTGTATCTGCTATGATTGGAATAGGTATTATGTTTATGCCATCAGGAGTTGCAAAATATGCCGACCAAAACGGCTGGATTGTAGTGCTTCTTGGTGGTATAATCTCCTTTTTGGTCTTTATGCTTCTATTTAAGATTGCAATGTCAAATCCTGATGTTACTTTTATAGAACTTTTAGATTCTGCATTTGGAAAAGTACTTGGCATAGTTTTTTCTTTTATTTACGTTATTTATTTTGTAGTTTTTTCTTCATTTGAAACAAGGCTAATTGCAGAGACAGCAAAAGAGTTCTTGTTTAACCTCACACCTACCGAAGTTTTAATAATCACATTTCTTTTGACATGTGGATATCTTTCAAGATATGGTGTTGAGGTCATAGCAAGAATGTGCGAGATTCTCATGCCAGGAATTATTGTAATCATAATTGTGCTCTCCTTCTTTGTATATCAAAGACTTGATTTTTCAAATCTCTTGCCAATTTTGAATATCCCTATCAAAAAGCTAATTCAAGGTATAGGGAGTACAATATTCAGTTTTTTAGGGTTTGAAGTTTTTTTATTTTTCTTACCATATATAAGAAGAAAAGATAAGTTAATCAAAAGTGCTTTTTTTGGATTTTCAGTAACAATTTTGGTTTATGAAGTAATAATAATATTTTGCACTGCTGATTTTGGTTCAAAAGAGATGCAAACTATGGTTTGGCCCACTTTGAATCTTTTTAGAGATGTGACAGTTTTAGAGATTGTAATAGAAAGACCTGAAAGTATAGTTGTTGCTCTGTGGATGATAACAACATATACGACTGAGATTATATTTTTAATGGTAGCAAGCTTGATATTAGCAAGGATATTCAATACAAAAGAACATAACTTTTTCGTGTTTGCTCAGCTTCCATTTATATATATCCTTTCTTTGATTCCACAGAATGTTTTAGAAACTCAAAAGTATATGGACTTTTTCAGCTACTTTTTTGCAACCTTTGCTGTTTTGATACTACCACTTATCACATATATTGTGCTTGTCTTTAAAAAGAAGGTGAAAAAAACATGAGAAGGTTGAAAATATCAGGTTTAGCACTGATGCTTTTTATAATAGCCTTAACTTTTACAGGGTGCTGGGACAGGATTGAGATAGAAGACAGGGGATACATTTTAGCTCTTGGTGTTGATAAGTATGACCCGAGTGATTTGAACAAATATGAGAGCAAAGAATACATTGAACTTGAAAGAAAGACTGAAAAAATTCCACCAGACCAGAAAAAACCAGAGATTAGAACAGACAAGAAAGGCATTGATCCCAAGACAAAACGAAAGGTAAAACCACCTCTTCCTACTAAAGAAAATCAGTATAAGTTCTCTGTTACTGTGCTTTTTCCAAATCTAAGAATGATGAGTAAGACCTCAAAAGCTGATGAGCAGATGAGATTTTTGTTTGTAAGGCCGACAAATAATGTGCTTGGTGTAAGAAACTACCTTGAAAGGGATATAAACAAAAGACTTTATTATGGGTATCTTAAGGTTGTTGTGTTAGGAAGGGATTTGGTGGCTGACCCGGGCCTTGTAAAAGAAGTTTTGGACTCATTGAATAGAGACAAAGACATTCCACAAAATACCTTTTTATATGTTTCAGAGACAACTGCGAGAGACACTTTAAATACAATGCCTCTTGTTCAGCCTGTGACAGGAATTCACCTTTTTGAGATTTCAAAAAACGCAACAGTATATGGGAGGATTATAGAAACACCTCTCAGTGAAGTTATAAACAATTTTATAAATTCAAAATGTGCTGTTATCTCAAGAGTAGAGCCGGGAATTGAGACATTGAGAATAGCTGGTGCGGCAGTTTTGAAAAACTATAGGTTTGTTGGATGGCTTGATGAAAAGCAACTCATAGTTTACAAACTTTTGATGGGCAAGGCAAAGCATACATTGATTGATGATTTAAAATACAAGTCCACATATGTTCCATTTATCACAACAGAGGTCCAGACTAAAAAGAAGTTAGAAGACAAGAATGGTAGAATAAAGGTTATATACAATCTCCGAATTGAAGGTGAAGTAAACCAGTTTGTTTTTCAAAGTGGTTATAAAGTTTTAGATGACCCTATGAGAAGCTATATACAAAAAGGACTAAATAGTATTATAAAACAGAAAGCAGTTGAACTTGTGAACCTTCTTAAATTTAAATACAATGCTGATATCTTAGGTATTGGTGATTTAATATCAAAAAGAAGGCCAAAAGATTGGGAAAGGCTTAAGAAAAACTGGGATGATGAGTTTAAAAAGATTGATATAGTAGTTGTACCTGATGTGAGAGTTAGGAGAAGTGGCACCATTTATTAAAGATAAACATGTATAAAACTTTTCTTTTGTGGCAATGCTAAAAAAAGAAAGGTTAAATCAGGGAGAGAGAAAATGGTACTAAGTAGAAAGAAAATTCAAAGATATCTCTTTGCAGCTTTGTTTGCGCTGCTATGTTTTATTTTTGTCTATTGGTACTTGAGCTTTAGAGAACTTAATGATCTTCAAAATGACTTGGCACACCAAGTTATAAGGCTTCATATTCTTGCAAATAGCAACTCAAAAGAAGACCAAGGTTTAAAGATATATGTGCGAGACAAGCTAATTTCTTATCTTTCTGACAAAGTGGAGTACTCAAAGGGCAAAAGCTATATATTAAGACAAATCTCAGAGCAAAAACCTCAAATAGAAAGATACTTACAGCAACAAATAGCTCAAAAAGGGTATAACTACAGTGTAAAAGTAGCCATACAAAGAGATTTGTTCCCAAACAGAATCTACAATGGATTTTTGTTTCCCTCTGGGGTTTATGACGCAGTGAAGGTATTTATAGGAGAGGGAGGTGGAAAGAACTGGTGGTGCGTAATATTCCCCCCGCTTTGTATTGTTGATGAGGCAAAGCTTGAACTTCCTGATAAAGCAAAAAAGGAGCTTAAGAAATCACTTACAAAAAAAGAGTATATGATTGCCACAAACTACAGTAGCATTGATAAGATGCCTGTAAAGTTGAAGCTTAAAATATATGAAATACTAAAGACGAAGTTTTACAAAGAGGCATGGTTCAAAAGAGTGTTTAAGAATATATAAAAAAAAGCTCTTTTAATTCCCTTGTGGAATGAAAGGGCTTTTTTTATTTTTTTGAAAGATTTGATGTGTAGGTATTCAAAAACTATTATCTTTTTTGATATACTTAATATCGTAAACACTAATTTGATAACAGGAGGATATGGTATGAATCTCAAGGAAAAGTTTAGACATGTTTTGAATTTTCCAAAAGAGGGTATAGATTTTATTGATATAACAACAGTCTTGCAGGACAAGGACGCATTCAAGTATGCAATTGACTCCTTAGTTGACTTGGTAAGAGGCATTGACTTTGACCTCATTGTTGGTCCTGAGTCAAGAGGTTTTATCTTTGGTGCACCAGTTGCGTATGTATTGAATAAGGGCCTTGTATTAGTTCGAAAAAAAGGGAAACTTCCATACAAGACTGTGTCTGTTGAGTATGAACTTGAGTATGGCAAAGACATACTTGAGATGCATATTGACGCAATACAGCCAGGGCAAAAGGTTGTCATAATAGATGACCTTTTAGCAACAGGTGGTACAACACTTTCTAATATAAAGCTTGTTGAAAAGCTTGGTGGCAAGGTTGTTGGTATTGCATACCTTGTTGAACTTACCTATTTGAACGGAAGAGAAAATTTAAAAGGATATGACGTGAGGTCTGTTGTTCAGTTTGAGTCTTCGCTGATTTAAAAATTGAAGACAAAAAAGTGGGCCAAAAAATCAAAGTGGTCCATCGAGGTGGAATGGAATTTGAGTGACAAATTTGAACAGCTTATAGAAAAGGTGAAAAAGTACGCAACAGAGGAAGATGTCAATCTAATTAAAAAGGCATATGAATTTGCAAAAAAATATCATGACGGGCAAGAAAGAAGCTCTGGTGAACCATATATAGTACATCCTTTAGAGGTTGCTTTAATTTTAGCTGACCTTGAGCTTGACATTGCTTCAATTGTTGCAGGACTATTGCACGATGTCGTAGAGGATACCTCTGCTTCACTTCAAGAAATCGAACAAGAGTTTGGTAGCGAAATTGCATCTTTGGTTGATGGTGTTACAAAGCTTGGAAAGCTTGAGTTTACAAGCAAACTTGAGCAGCAGGCAGAGAACTATCGAAAGATGCTTATTGCAATGGCAAAGGATATAAGAGTGATTTTGATTAAACTTGCTGACAGGCTTCATAATATGAGGACGTTGAAATATCTTCCACCAGAGAAGCAGCGTCAAAAAGCACAAGAGACAATCGACATCTATGCACCGCTTGCACACAGGCTTGGAATTTCAAAGATAAAATGGGAGCTTGAGGACTTAGCTCTTCGCTATCTTGACCCAGAAGGCTATTATGACCTTGTTGAAAAGATTGCTAAAAAGAGGGTTGAAAGAGAGGAGTATATCCAGAGGATTATTAATCTTATATCAGAAAAACTCAAAGAAGCAAACATTGAGGTTGGTCAGATAGATGGAAGACCAAAACATTTTTATAGTATCTACAGAAAGATGAAGCAGCAGGGAAAGACATTAGAAGAGATTTATGACTTATTCGCTATAAGAATTATTGTGAATTCTGTAAAAGATTGCTATGGAGTTCTTGGTATAATCCATACATTGTTTAAGCCAATGCCGGGGCGGTTTAAAGATTATATTGCAATGCCAAAGCCGAACATGTATCAGTCACTTCACACAACAGTAATAGGACCTGAAGGAGAGCCGTTTGAGGTACAGATTAGGACTTTTGACATGCACAGAACAGCAGAATATGGAATTGCTGCACACTGGAAGTACAAAGAGGGGAGAATAAAGTCTACTGATGAGGATGAGAAATTTGCATGGCTCAGAGAGCTTTTAGAGTGGCAAAAAGAGCTAAAAGATGCAAAAGAGTTCATGGAATCTTTAAAAATCAACCTCTTTTCTGATGAAGTATTTGTGTTTACACCAAAAGGCGATGTTATAAGCCTGCCACAGGGTTCAACTCCCATTGACTTTGCATATGCAATCCACAGCGAGATAGGAAATAAAATGGCAGGAGCTAAAGTCAATGGCAAGCTTGTTCCAATTGACTATGAACTCAAAAATGGTGATATTGTTGAGATTATTACATCACCCAATGTACACGGGCCAAGCCAGGACTGGCTCAAGATAGTAAAAAGCCCTCAGGCAAAGAGCAAAATCAATGCATGGTTCAAAAAAGAAAGGAAAGAAGAGAATATCCAAAAAGGAAAGGACATCTTAGAAAAGGAAATCAAGAAGATGAATCTTCCAGTGCAATATGCCTTTAAGGAAGATGTCTTGCAGGCAGTTTCGCAGCGCTACGGATACAGAACACCTGAAGACATGTTTGCAGCACTTGGCTATGGCGGAATTACAGTTGGAAAGATTGCCCTGAGGATCAAGGAAGAGATAAAAAAGTACATCAAAGATGACACAAACAAGGAGATTCAGACTGAAAAGCCAAAACCAGCAAAAGCCTCTTCTAACAATGGTGTTTTGGTAAAAGGTGTTGAAAATGTACTTGTGAGGTTTGCAAAATGCTGCAATCCTGTACCGGGTGATGAGGTGATAGGGTATATAACAAGGGGAAGAGGTGTTTCAATCCACAGGCGTGACTGTCCGAATGTTGAACAGTATTTAAAAGAGCCTGAGCGAATAGTCGAGGCTGAGTGGAATGTGACAAAGGACGCAAAGTTTGATGCCCAGATTCATGTTTTGGCAAATGACAGGACAGGTATTTTGATGGATATAACAAACCTATTGGGTGAGAACAAGATTTCAGTAAAGGCAATTCAGGGAAGAACAACGCGCGACAGGATTGCAAGCATCAATTTAACTGTTGAGATAAGCTCAACCGAGCAGCTTGAAAAGATTATAAGAAAACTTAGAAAAATTGACAGTGTATTTGATGTTCAGCGTGTAAAAGGAGGCTAAAGTACTTTGAGAGCAGTTGTACAAAGGGTAAAAAGAGCATCTGTTGTTGTTGATGGAAATACAATTGGAAAGATTGACAAAGGTCTTTGTATATTGCTTGGAGTTGCAAACGATGATACAGAAGAAGATGCCAACTATCTTTGCGAGAAAATAGTAAATCTTAGGATATTTGAGGATGAAACATCTAAATTTAATCTATCATTAAAAGATATAGATGGAGAAGTTTTGGTTGTCTCAAACTTTACAGTGATGGGTGATGCAAGAAAAGGAAGACGGCCAAACTTCATGTTTGCAGCTGACAAAGAAAAGGCAGAAAGGCTTTATAACTATTTTGTGGAGAGGATACAAGGATTGGCAAAGAAGGTTGAGTGCGGGATTTTCCAGGCACATATGGAAGTTGAGATTGTAAATGATGGTCCAGTTACAATTCTTCTTGACAGCAAGAAGGTGTTTTAACTTATCTTTTTGTTTTTTTTATAAAGTAGAGGGGGTAAAGAATTTAAATGTTTTTTAAATGTATTGAGGTTGGAGATATTCTGACAAACTGCTATATCTTTGGGGAGAAGGAAGTTGTGATAATTGACCCGGGGGATGATGCAACAAAGATTGAAAGTGTAATTGTGGAGAATAAACTTGTGCCATGTGCCATACTTCTTACTCATGGTCATTTTGACCATATTTTGGGCTGTCATTATCTTAAGCAAAGATTCAAGCTGCCAATTTATGCACATGAAAATGAAAAAGAAATATTGCTAAATCCTGCATATAATCTCTCATATATTGTTGGCTGTGAGGTAACAATAAACTGTGATGGGTATTTTAAAGAAGGTGACGTACTTGAGTTTGGAGATTTGAGTTTTAAGGTAATTCACACACCAGGGCACACACCTGGGTCAAGCTGTTTTTTGTACGGTAGCAATATTCTTTTTTCAGGCGACACGCTTTTTAAGGACTCTTATGGCAGGTGCGACCTTCCACTTGGAGATGAACGACAGATTTTTGAGTCTATAAAAAATAAACTTTTGACTTTACCAAAGAGCACAAAAGTTTATCCGGGTCATGGGATTCCTACTACAATAGGTGATGAGTTGAAAAATTTTTAAGGTAAATAATAAAGGAACTTATAGCAAATAAGCAAGCTATAAGTTTTTTATTTTATGTTTTTTAGATTTTTTGTAAAAAGGGGTAAGCTTGAGTTGAGGATTACATACTATTCAAATAGCCAGAAATTCTTATACGATTTTCAGCATATAATCAGAGCATTTTACCCAGGAGCTGAACTTAGTTTTGGCAATGGTGGAGATATTCATTTTGAGGCACATTTTGATGGCTTTAATGTTAGGATACAAGCAGAGATGGAAAATAAAGAAATTGTAGTAAAAAACTTTATACTCACAGACGATGACCATGAGTCAAAGAGGATATTTGGCCGAAATCTTTATGACATTTTAAAGACTTTGACTGGTAAGGAACTTCCATGGGGTATTTTGACAGGGATAAGACCCACTAAAATAGCATATCCGCTTGTGGAGTCAAATCTTCCAGATAAAGAAGCCTCAGAATATTTGCAAAGGGAATACTATATTTCAAAGAAAAAAAGCCATTTTCTTCTTGAAGTTGCTAAAAATGAAACCAATATTTTGAATAGAGTAGATTCTTCTGCTGCTTGTTTGTACATTGGGATACCTATCTGTCCAACAAAGTGTTTATATTGTTCATTTTCTTGCCATGAACTGACCAAAAGAATAGAATCGCTTTTAAGCCTTTACACTCAAGCACTTTTGACAGAGCTTGAAAAAACTTATAAGCTAATTGAGGAAAATAAAAACAAGATTGTTGCTATCTATTTTGGCGGTGGAAGTCCGGCTGTCATAGGTGTTCAGAATATAAAAAGAATTTTTGAGAGCTTGTTTGCCAATTTGGATGTAAAAGATATTCGTGAGACCACATTTGAGGCAGGAAGACCAGATACTATTAATCGCGAGCTTTTAGAGCTTTTAGCTCTTTATAAAAAGGACTTTAACATAAGGCTTTGTATTAACCCACAGACATCAAATGACAAAACACTTCAAATAATAGGCCGAAATCACACATTTGATGACATTAAAAAAGCATTTGAGCTTGCAAGTGAATACGGGCTTGAGAATATAAACAGCGATGTGATTTTAGGCCTTCCAAACGAAAAAGAAGAAGACTTTAAAAAGACAATTTATGATGTGCTAAGCTTGAACCCTGCTTCAATTACCGTTCATACACTCTCGATAAAAAGGGCAAGTTTACTAAGGTTCAAGTGGCAGGACTATTGGTTCATGGACGAAGATACAGTAAACTGCCTTCTTGATTGGACAAAATCCGTTTTAGAAGAAAAAGGATATATTCCATACTATATGTATAGGCAAAAGAATATGATAGGTAATTTTGAGAATGTTGGGTATTCAAAAAGAGGTTTTGAGGGTCTTTACAATGTCATGATAATGCAGGAAAAACACAATATATACGCTTGCGGTGCAAAAGCTGTTTCAAAGTTCATATTTGAAAATGACAGGATTGAAAGAGTATTCAATCCTGCTGATATACAGATTTACATTTCACGAATTTTAAATATTGAAAGGTTTTAAAGGAGGGGCAATCATTTTTGCGCTACCTACAACTTCTTGAAAGCTGTGCAATTTGTCCTCGCGAGTGCAGGGTAAATAGACTTAAAGGTGAAATGGGGTTTTGCAAAATTGCAGGTGGGATTAAGGTTTCAAAAGCATTTTTGCATTTTTGGGAGGAGCCATGCATCTCTGGTAAAAACGGCTCTGGCACTGTATTTTTCTCAGGATGTAATATGGGTTGTGTGTTTTGCCAAAACTATGAAATTAGCCAAAAGAGGTTTGGTGTGTATATAGATATTGAAAAACTTGCAAAGATATTTTTAAATCTGCAGGCAAAAGGTGCTCACAATATCAACCTTGTCACACCCACAATCTATGTTCCATATATAATTGAGGCGCTTGAGATTGCAAAAAGAAAAGGGCTTTCTATTCCAATTGTTTACAACACATCAGCCTATGAAAAACCAGAGACAATAGAGCTTTTGAGAGGGTATGTTGATATTTTTTTGCCAGACCTCAAGTATTTTGATGATGAGATAGCCAAAAAATATTCAAATGCACCTTTCTATTTTGAATATGCTACAAAGTCAATCTTAAAGATGTATGAGATTGTTGGAGATGTGAAGATTGAAAATGGTATAATGAAAAAAGGTGTGATAATTCGCCACTTGGTTCTACCAATGCACACAAACGACTCAATAAAGGTGCTAAGCTGGATAAAGGATAATCTAAAAGGGAAGGTTCTCTTGAGCCTTATGAGCCAGTACTATCCAATGTACAGAGCAAGTGAATATAAAGAGATTTCAAGAAGGCTTACAAAAAGAGAGTATCAAAAAGTTGTGAACTTTGTGTTAGAAAACGACCTTGATTATGGATATATTCAGGACTTAGATTCTGCAACCGACGAATACACACCTGATTTTGATTTAGAAGGAATATAAATACAAAAGAAAGGATGGCTGCAAAACTATGATAAAAACCTTAATAGTGTTCGGTACAAGACCAGAGGCAATCAAAATGGCACCTTTGATAAAAGAGCTTCAAAGTGATTCACACTTTGAGGTTCGGGTTTGTGTCACAGCCCAGCATAGGCAGATGCTCGACCAGGTTTTGGATATATTTAAAATAAACCCGGATTATGATTTGAACATTATGAAACACAATCAAAGCCTTTATTCTCTAACAGCTGATGTAATAATAAAGTTTGAAGAGGTTTTAAAAAAAGAAAAGCCAGACATTGTTTTGGTGCATGGTGACACAACTACAACCTTTGCATCAGCTTTATCTGCCTTTTATTTTAAGACAAAGGTTGGACATGTTGAAGCAGGGCTTAGAACTTATAATAAATTTTCACCTTTTCCAGAGGAGATGAACAGAAAGCTCACAGCAGTGCTTTGCGATATTCACTTTGCACCCACAAAAAGGGCTAAGCTAAATTTGCTAAACGAAGGTGTTGAGGAAAAGGATATTTTTGTAACAGGAAATACAGTTATTGACACTTTGAAATATACTGTAAAGCAAAACTATAAGTTTAGAGAGCCAATTCTAAATGAGATTGATTATACAAAAAGAGTAATTACCCTCACTGCTCACAGGCGTGAGAATTTTGGAAAACCGCTTGAGAACATATTTGAAGCAGTTTTGCACTTAACAGACTCTTTTGATGACATTCTTTTTGTATATCCTGTGCATCTGAACCCTAATGTGAAAGATGTTGCAGAAAGGATTTTGAAAGGTCATCCAAGAATCATCTTGACAGGTCCCATTGATGTTGATGATATGCACAATCTTATGGCAAGAAGCTACTTGGTCTTGACAGACTCTGGTGGTCTTCAGGAAGAGGCGCCTTCATTGGGAAAACCTGTTGTTGTTTTGAGAGATACAACAGAAAGGCCGGAAGCAGTTTTGGCAAACACAGTAAAGGTTGCTGGTACAGAGAAAGAGAAGATAATTGAAATAGTAGAAAAGCTTCTGATTGACAAGGAAGAGTACGCTAAAATGGCTCATGCAGTAAATCCTTATGGAGATGGATTTGCATCAAGGAGAATAAAGGATGCACTTTTATACTATTTCGGTTACAAGAAAGAAACGCCAGAAGAGTTTAAAGGAAGTGACATGTACGTGCAGAAACTTTACAGAAGGGTTTGAAAAGCCGATTAAAAAGTATGAAAGAAAGTTATTGAAGATTTATTTGCAAGGTGGGATTATTAATGTACAAGATAATGAAAAAACTGATTGCTATTTTGTGTATTGTGGGAATTTTGACACCTAATTTTAATTTACAAGGTTATTCCCAGACCTTGAGTTCTTCATTAAGCTTGACAGTTGTACGTGATAGCAATGGCGTTTATAAAATAACAAAAAATTCAATTTCAATCAAATGGAGTGCGGTTGAAGAAGCAACTTATTATACAGTTGAAGCTGCTTATTCAACCAGCCGAATAGATTTTTCAACTGTAACTACCAATACATATTGTGATATAACTGGACTTGCCCCAGCAACCCTCTATAAGATAACGGTGTCTGCAAAAGATCAAAATGACAAGGTTATAACTTCCCAATCAATTTATGTTATTACAGAGTTTAAACTCTCTGCCCAACCAGAGCCAGACCCTGTAAAAGAGGAGGATATTCCGCTTGGGTCAGGCGGAGAACACCCAAAGCTTATTATATATTTTAACAAAATAG
Source organism: Caldicellulosiruptor changbaiensis (assembly GCF_003999255.1). GTDB lineage: Bacteria > Bacillota > Thermoanaerobacteria > Caldicellulosiruptorales > Caldicellulosiruptoraceae > Caldicellulosiruptor > Caldicellulosiruptor changbaiensis. Next base: position 2,020,681 of record NZ_CP034791.1, on the reverse strand, counting down.
ACATTTCGCCCGATTTTCAAGATGATGTAGGATTTAGAGGCTATAATATCTTTGTTGGAAAAAGCCAAACAGCCTCAGATGCTAATCAGTATTTTGTTGATAGTACTACGAATGAAGTATATAAATATCAAGGGGATGTAAATACTACTATTCCGATAAGGCTTGTAAAAGATGGGCAGGAGCAATTTGCTTCAGAAGATAGAGGAATAGTGAGCTTAACTGTATATGATAAATACGATGGAATTGACACACCAGAGCTTTATCCTGGTACAATGTACTACATTACTATGAATCCCAAATTAGACAACACAGCTGTTATATACAAGCCACTTAGCAATATATCTAGTCCTACTTTGATGCAAGTAAGTGCTGCAAAGATAGGCGAGATTGAAAAGGACGGAAAGATTTTGGCTTTGGTAAGAGTGCAGTGGCGTGGTGTTGATCCCGGCAATTATAAGCAAGATGAGATAAAGTATCAGGCTTATTATGCGACAAGTGCAAATGAACTTCCAAGAGATAACCTTCCTCCTCAGAATATCTTTGCAACAACTTCGTATTATCAAAATGAGGCTTATATACCAGGTCTTTCTATGACAACAAAGTACTATTACATACGAGTTGAGGCAGTCTTTGCAGATGGAACAAGAATTCCGTCTGCTTTGATAAAGGTTTCAGTTACTGAGCTCACTGACATTCCACCAACACCCAGGAATTGTCAAGCTGAGAAACTATCACAAACCGAAATTAAGGTTTCATTCGACAAACCTGTTTCAGATGATGTGTATTACAGGTATCAGATTTGGTATTCAACTCAGTACGATGATGTATTAGATGCTAATAATAATCCCACTGTGTACAAGCTTGTATATCCATCCGAGAGCTATAATCCTAATATAGATGGATTTGTTTCAAGTGATTTTATAAAAGATGGAACAAGATATAGCTATATTATCAAAAACCTAAATCCCAACACAGTTTACTATTTTAAGATAAGAATAATAAATATTGCTGACCCAGACAATCCAAAGAAATCTGATTTTTCCCTTGTGTTTGTGGGTACAACAGAAACAATACCAACCTTATTAGTTCCTCCAATTGACGACAACTTTGTAACAAAGATAGACTCAGATACCGACAAAATTGTAATCTATACGTATCAAGATAATCTATTAAAAGAAGTACATGACAAGGTATATGAATATGTAAAAAACAGTGTAGTATTTACAAATTATCAAAATGTTCAAGAGTCTGTGTATTATCAAGTATATGTTTGTGAGTCTATTTGGGATGAAAACAAAGTGGTTGTACACTTTGAGCTTTCAAGTGATGACCTCAAGAGCCAAAATCGAATTGAGATAAACAATTTAAAACCAAATACCATTTACTACATCAGATTTAAAGTAAGAGTTTTGCTTCTTGATAAAAATTATTTTTCAGATTTTAGCAAGGCTTATGTAGTTACAACAAAACCTCAACCGGTGCCTCCAACCATTTCAAGACCAGAGATTCCCAAAAACTTTATGATAGCACCAGAAGATGAAGCTTTGACCCAGGTTTCTGTAAAGCTGAGGTGGGATACAAAACAAAATCAGTCTTATGTAATTCTTCAGACGTTTAGACCTTTAGAGGACAATAGTTTGAGCTTGGATGATACAATTAGGTATTTTACAAATACTTTAAAACAAAGAGTTGAAATTTATTCGCAGAGCCAATCAGGGGGTTTTGTGTTAGAAAAGGTGGTATATGACCCGAATTATCCTAATGCTCCGGTTGGTGCAAAGGTGTATAAATATGTTACATCACCTTGTGTTTTTAATAACCTTGCTCCAAATACGCTTTATTATTTCTCAATCAAGGCAATAGAAAATGGCTTAGAGTCTTACTGGGGAAGCATAGCCATTACAACATCGCCTATAGAAAAGCCTGAAAATTTAATCATTTTATCAAGAGACTCAAGTGGTCATGGTTTAACAGTCCAGTGGCAGGGAAGTCAAGCTTATGGTTATCAGATTTTTGTAAAAACAGAGAGCGATACTGGTTTTACTTTAGTGTACTCTGGCAATATAACTCCTTCTTCCATAATTGACTCAAGAACAGCTCTTTTTAAATACTATATCGGAAATCTTAAGTCAAATACTCTTTATTACATCAGAGTAAGAAGTATTCATATCCCTACAGGCAAGGTTTCTTTGTTTGCTGAAATTTTGGGAAGAACACTATTTAATCAAAGTGATTTTGACCAAGATCAGAAAAAAATTAAAGAACAAGAGGAAAACAGAATAAGAGAAATTCAAAGCCAAAAACAGACTACAGTAGTTTTAGAAAATAGCTCTGATAGATATTTTCTCTATATAATTGACCAAAATGCTTTAGATGAGATTGAAAGATCAAATAGCAGTGAATTTATTATTGACTTGACAAAGGCACTGTATAGTAATGCAAAAGGGCAGGTCCAATTTTCATACAGAGTGGCTGACAAGCTTGAAAAGATGCAAAAAACTCTTGTGATAAAATACAGGAATATAACAATAAAAGTACCAGCAGGTGCTCTAAATGTTCCTGAGGTTGAGACGCTTTCTAAAAAATATAACATTGATAAAGGGTATATCTTGCTTTTTGCTGAAGTGGCTTTGGTTTCATGGCAAAGTACTCCTTCAACGTACAGTGCAGATTCGGATGTTGTAAGCTTCAAATTCTTTGCCAAATATTACTACAATGATGATATACCTATTTCAAACCTTCCAAAGCCCATAGATGTTACTATGTTCTACAATACGCCAATTGTGTTGCCAAATGAAACAAGAGTTGTCTACAACTTTTCGGATAGCAGTTTTGTAAGTAGCTTTAGCATTGATAAGATGGCAAACAAAGTTATGTTTAATACTACTAAAACAGGAATATATGGTATTTTAAAAACTTCAGCTTCTTCAAGTTATACAAGTAGCAAATACAAAGACGACATAGTTTATCTTGCTCAAAAATACAATCTCAATGATTTGTACTCCAGCTTTTCTAAAGTCTTGACTCAGGAATATGCTGAGGCAGTTTTGAATACAGTATTTGCCTCGGCAGTAGAAAACATCAAAAATGGCTATCTTACAAGACAAGAAGCAATTTATCTTCTGGCTAAGGTCTACGAGACTAAAAAGAATACATCGGTAGATAATATTCTAATTACCAAGTCTACTAATTTTAATCCTGATGGAAGGTATAAAAAGTATATACTTTCTATGATGTCAATTGGGGTAGTAGACTTGGATTTAAACCCAGCTGATAGTATAAATGTTGATGAGTTTGTTCACTACGTTGTCAACTTAGAAAGACTTCTAAATTTCTAAAGAATGGGTGATTCCAAATGAGACTTTTTGCTAAAAAACTAATTTGCATATTTTTATTGATTTCTTTTATTTTTAGTTTAATACCATTAACAGTTTTATCCCAGACTGCAATTGTACTTCCTGCACCCCAGCAGCTTTCTATTGTAATGCAAAATAATCTGCCAAGAATAGAGGTTGGGCAAGACGGTACAATTACAGTATATTTTTCATGGCAATATTCTTATTCTGATTTTAACTATTTCGAGCTATACTTAGGGGATGACCCTAACAAGTTCAGCTATGTATATACAATCTACAAAAACGTGGACCCAAATTTGACTGTAACAAATGAGCAAAATTATGTTTATAAAGTTCAAGGACTTCCCGATGGGCAAAAAATACCAAGTGGTACAATCTTCTATGCAAAGATAAGAGCAGTAAAAGTTTTGCAACAGCAGACAGGAAATGTTGTATATTACTCATCTTATTCTAATACCATAGTTTTTTTAACTCCAATATTTGTTGAAGCTACTACAGCTTCAGAAACTTCGATTGACATTGTTTGGGATGATGTGTACTATGCAGGAAAAAGGATTGACTATGATATATATGTGTCAAAAGATATAAGCTTTACGACACCAACTAAATACCAGATTGACGGGGATAGAATTACACTTTTGCAGAGCCAAAAACCAGGCGGAAGAGTTGAGATTCTGCCAAACAGAAAGTTAAAATATACAGCAACAAATCTTGCGCCGAGCAGTTTATACTATGTAAAGATTTTACCCAGGAATCTACCCTCTGAGGTAATTTGGCGAGACCCTCAGACATACACCCCGCCAAATCCAAAGATAATTGGCGAGGCTGCAACCTACATTCAGGCAGAGGCCCAAAGAATTGCTGACAATGTAGTGTGGCTCAAATGGGCAAAGGTTAGTATTGCTGTAGGAAATGATTATGAGATATATAAAGGTAGCAAAGACCAAGTACCAACCTTGCTTGGTACGGTTTCAACAAATGAGTTTTTTGCAATGGTGAGTATAACCGAGGATGTATTTTTCAGAATTCAAGTTGATGTGATTGATGCATTTGGAAGGAAGGTCTCAATAAGGTCTAATGATTTGTATGTACATCCCTATACACTGCCTTATGCTCCACCAGCAGTAGAAGATTTGACAGCTTTTCCAAAAAGTCAGGACACTATAACCCTAAGGTTTAAGATTCCTTCTGATAAAGAGGTTGTGTATGACTTTTATTACAAAAAGTATATTGATACAAACTCAGACTTTACTCTATATGTTCCCAATTACCAGATGAAAGATTCTGATATTGAGAAAGATGCCAACAACATTCCTACTGACTACTATAGATTTGACATTACTGGACTTGAAAAAAATACTGTATATGTCTTAAAAGTAGTTGTAAAGAAAAGGTTCTTCGACTATGAATCTGGTACTTACATATACAGAGAATCAACACCCGCCATGGCAATCTCCTATACACTATCTGGAGATATTGCTCCGCCAACCACCCCCACATCACTTTCTGTGGTGTACTGCACATATGATAGTGTAACGCTTTCTTGGACGCCTATTTACATTGCAGGTACTCAACCACCTGTAATTGACCAGAGTATATCATATGAGGTGAACTTTGCACTCTATAAGGATGGTATGGACCTTACTCACCCAGAAAATCTTGACTTGACAAATTTTCAAAGAATTGTACTTTCAAATCCTCAAATTGACTCAAGTGGCAAGATAACTTTTAAGGTGGGAAATTTAAATCCTGATACAAGATATGTATTTTTCATAAGAGCAATTAGGAGGATAGACAACAAAGACTATTATTCACTGCCTTCAAATGTAGTTATGGCAACAACACTTGCAAAGTATGAAGTGCCTCTTCCCTCAAAGCCGCCGATTGTCGAAAATTTGAGTGTAGTATCAACTACATACAATACCATAACACTTTCATGGCAGTTTATGGAAAACCTCTATTTTGAGATTCAGATTTCGGAGGATATAAAAAATAGTAGTGGATGGAAAACAATATCTGATAGTTTCAAGCCTTCTATAAAAGAGATTGACTATCAAACAGGTATTTGTTATTTTACAGCAAAAGATTTGAAGCCAGATACATTGTACTACTTTAGGGTAAGAGCTTATATCATAAAAGACAACCAGAGAATTTATTCAGACTATAGTAGTCCTGTCTTTGGGAAGACGCAAAAAATGCCACCACCAAAGACGCCAATTGCCTTTGGAATAAAAGATTACGGCAAAGACTATGTTGTTTTTGTATGGGAACTTGCAGAAACAGGAAGAAAGTACATGATAGAGGTTGCGGATAACATTGCTTTTACAAACTCGCAAAAGTATACAACTGATGTAGACGCGACAGAGTACAAAGTTGAGAAGCTCAAGCCCAACACACGTTACTATGCAAGGCTTTTTGCAATTGGCTCAGACGGGCAAATGTCGCAGGCCACTGACATTATCTCATTTGTTACAAAAAAGGATGTGAGTGAATACACAGGGGTAGTTGAACCAGTTGAAGATACAACAGCTCCTACGGTGATAACTGAAGATGTTTCTAACAAGACAATGACTATTGAAATTACCTATAAATACGTAAATAGCACATTAGATTCAAAACCAGTTGTAATTGACTTTACAAAAAGGGCAAATAATGTAATTTCGCAGTTTGTATTAAAGATAAGATATGATGTTTTAGGTGCACTTATAAGACTTAACAAGAGTTGTCAAGTTATCTTGGATGAAGCAAATGCCGAGTTTGATTTTAGCAGTCTTAATGTAGATGAGTTAAAAAAGCTTTCCATTTCTAATTTTTCGCCAAGTAATATATATGTACAGCTTTCTTTTGTAAAGAGCAGTAGCAAGTTTAACATACCAAATGCTATCTCAGAAATTTATGACATAAAATTTTTGGCCTTGACATCAACACAGCAAATTGGTATTAGCAGTTTTAACTCTCCAATAAGTTTTAGTATTTCAAATAGGGAACCTTGGTCAACCATCGTACCTTATGTATTTGATCCGGTTATTATGAACTGGAAGCTACCGAGTTCTTATAAGCTTTCAAATGATAACAAAAATGTATCTTTCATCTTAAACTATCCACAAGCAGTTGTACTTACAAGAAAAAGCTTTTACAATGACATTGTACAAAGTAGTTATGCAGCAAAACTCTATTATTTATTTCAAACCATTCCAAGTGATGACCAAAGTAGTTCCATAGGCATAAAAAATCCTGTTGGAAAGTTAGAATTGGCTTCATTTTTGGTTTACTTTGCAGAGAAGAAAAAACTTTACAGGTTTGGGGTTATAAGTGAATATGTAGAAAAGGCATATAAAGCAGGTCTTATTAGCAGCATTGATGATAATTCTTATCTTACAAAAGAAGCTGCAGTTGATATGCTTGTTAAATTTTATGAGATTTACACAGGTGATAAGATTGCTACTGAAGATGTGGCGTGGAATAAGATAGGGGTTGACGATGCATATATTGATTCAATTAAGAAAGCTTATAAAATGGGATGGCTTTTTGACTATGTGACGTTCAATCCAAAAGAGACTGCAACAAGAGAGTATGTTTTGGCAGTGTTTTATCACATTGTTTCAAGAATTACTGGAAAGTAAGGGGGCAGTTTAAAAATTGAGAAAAAGAATATTGAGCTTGTGCATTTTTATTTTATTAATATTTAGCGCAATCAAAACTTTTGCAGCTGATGTGTGGTGCAAGGTAGAGTATTATTACAATGGCACAAATTATATGAAGGTGACGCTTTATTCGAAGAGTAACAAAACTTATTATGTGAAAGGATTTACCAGGGATTCTGACAATCAGGTGAGTATATATTTTTCAGATAAGAAAAATTTAATTTCTGACACAAATACAGTTCTTATACCACAAAGCATGTTTCTGATGCCGGTAAGAGTAATATTGGTAAATTCAAATGGTTCCCCTTTGTTTAGCGATATTAAAGATTCTCCATATAAAGATTATATCTTATACCTTGCAAGTATTGGAAAGATTGATGGATATAAAGATGGTACTTTCAGGCCCAAAAAAGGCGTAACACGCCAAGAGTTTGCAAAGCTTTTTGTAAATGTTTTTGATATAAAGACAAATCAAAGTGTAACAAGATATTCTTTTGCAGATATAAAAGATTGCTGGGCGAAAAATGAGATTGAAACTTTGGCTAAAATGGGGATATTAACAGGTGTGAAAGGCAAAAATGGGGTTTTGTACTTTAAGCCACAAGATGGCATTACTTATGAGCAGGCAATTACTATTATTGCAAGATATTTAAAATTAGAGGCTGTTTCAAAGAAAGATTATAAGTCGTGGGCAAATGATTATATAAATGCCTTTATTGACAATAATCTTCTGAGCGAAAAAGAGATAAATGTTTTAAAATTGAATAGCTTTGCAACACGTGAGTGGATTGCATACATTTTGAGCAAAGCTGTATTAAGATAGGTACAATGAGAGCCAGAAATAAGGTATTGATAAAAACAAAAATGGGTGTATAATTATAACGTATGTTTATAAATCTGACCAACGAAAGGAGTATGAAGGTGGTGTATAAAAAACTAATTACTATTTGTCTACTTGTTCTATTTATAGCTACATTTTTGAGTGGTTGTAGTAATAAAAACCAAAACATTTCCACACTGCAAAAAATAAAACAAAATAAAGAGTTTGTAGTTGGAATGGACAATACGTTCCCGCCCATGGAGTTTACAGATGATAACAACAACACAGTTGGGTTTGATGTTGACCTTGCAAATGAAATAGCAAAAAGGCTTGGTGCCAAACTTAAAATTGTTGCAGTTGACTGGAGCGGGATTCAAAGTGCTCTCAAATCCAAGAAATTTGATGCCATAATTTCATGCTTTAGTATTACAGATGAAAGAAAGAAGGCATTTAACTTAGCTGGCCCATACCTTTATATTCGTCAGGTTATTGCTGTTAAAAAAGGCGATACCTCTATTAAGAGTTTTGAAGATTTGAAAGGTATTAAGATAGGTGTTCAGGCAAACACCACAGGTGATAGTGCTGTTCAAAAGATGAAGTTTATAAACTATGAAAAAGATGTAACAAGGTATGAGAGGATTACTGATGCTTTTAATGATCTGGACATTGGGAGAATAAAGGCTGTTGTAATTGATAGTGTTGTTGCATATTACTACAAAAAACAAAACCCTGAAAAGTTTGATATAGCACCAGCTGAGCTTGAAAAGGAGCCTGTTGGTATTGCACTCAGAAAAGAGGATAAAGATCTTTATGAAGAGATTCAAAAGATTTTGAATCAGCTAAAGGAAGATGGAACTATCGCAAAGATATCAAAGAAATGGTTTGGCGAAGATATTACCAAGTAAATAGAGGTGGCAAAAGTTGGCTGAAAATGTCATAATAAAATACTTCCCTGTGCTTTTGAAAGCAAGCGTTGTTACAATCGAGCTTACTGCAATTGCAGTAACAATTGGGCTTGTTTTTGGACTGATTGCAGCGCTGTTTAGAATTTCGAAGCTGAAAATTTTAAATTTAATAGGTAGCTTTTATGTTTGGCTATTTAGAGGTACTCCGCTACTTTTGCAGATATTCTTCATTTACTATGGTCTTCCCAAAATTATTCCCGCACTTACACTGCCTGCTTTTTTGGCAGGAGCAATTGCTCTTATTATTAACTCTGGGGCATACACAGCAGAGATAATAAGAGCTGCTATTTTGTCTATTGACAAAGGTCAGTATGAAGCAGCAAAAGCCTTGGGTATGACATACCTTCAGACAATGAGGTATGTAATTGTGCCACAGACATACAAAAGACTTATACCACCTATTGGCAATGAATTTATTGCGCTATTGAAAGACTCATCACTTGTGTCAACAATAGGAATGGTTGAACTAATGCGTGCAGCACAGCTAAAAGCATCTCAAACAGGAAGGGATGCAGAGATTTATATTGCTGCGCTTATTATTTATTTAGCACTCACCACAGTTTTTTCCACAATATTTAATTGGCTTGAAAAGAGGCTGGGGAGATATGAAGGACAGTGAGATGACAAAAAAGAAGATGATAATAGCAAAGGACATCGTCAAATACTTTGGACACAACCTCATATTGGACAAGATTTCATTGGAAGTTGACAGAGGAGAGGTTGTAGTAATTATAGGACCTTCTGGTTCAGGCAAGAGCACTTTTTTGAGGTGTCTTAATCACTTAGAGAGGATTAACTCAGGGTACATCGAGATTGATGGGTTTGTGATTGAAGACAAAAGGCTTCATGAAAAACACAAAAAGCACAGCCCAAAGGAGATAGCAAAGTTTTGTTCTCAGATAGGGATGGTGTTTCAGCGATTTAACCTTTTCCCTCACATGACAGCACTTGAGAATGTCATAATTGGTCCGATTGTTGTCAATAAAATGAAAAAGGAAGAAGCAATTGAGATTGGGCTTGAGCTTCTTGATAAGGTGGGATTAAAAGATAAGGCAAATTCATACCCTGCTCAGCTTTCTGGTGGGCAGCAGCAAAGAGTTGCTATTGCAAGAGCTTTAGCCATGAAACCTAAAGTGATGCTGTTTGATGAGCCGACATCGGCACTCGACCCTGAACTTGTCGGCGAGGTTTTGAACGTTATGAAAGAGCTTGCAAATGAAGGAATGACAATGCTTGTTGTAACTCACGAGATGGGGTTTGCAAGAGAGGTTGCTGACAGGGTTGTGTTTATGGACAAAGGGAGGATAATCGAAGAGGGGCTTCCGGATGAGATTTTTACAAACCCGAAAGAAGAGAGAACAAGACAGTTTTTGCAAAAGATATTGTGAACAGTTTAAAGAAAATAAACTGTTTAGCTGGATTTTTAAAGGGGCTGTCTGAAGAGCAATATTGGCAGCCCTTTAAGTTTGTTTACAAAATTTTAAATGAAAGGAAGAAGTATTAAATTGAGCACAAGAAAAAGGATTTTAGCGGATGGAATACTTCTTTTTGTCACAATGGTGTGGGGAAGTTCATTTGTACTTATGAAGAATACAATCTCCCAGCTTCATCCTTTGACATTTTTGGCAATAAGGTTTTTGTTAGCATGGCTTGTTGTCACAGCAATATTCTGGAGAAATCTTAAAAAATTAAAACCAAAAGAAATAGTTTATGGAAGCATAATTGGTTTTTTTCTTTTCTTAGGAATGGCTCTGCAGGTTGTGGGATTAAAATACACGTACGCATCAAAATCAGCGTTTATAACAGGTTTGACAGTAGTTTTAGTGCCTATTTTTGCAGGTATAATTGAAAGAAAGATTCCCAGAGTAAATGTCATAGTTGGTGTAATTTTTGCTTTTGTAGGGCTCTTCCTTTTAAATGGAGCTAAAATCTCACATTTTAATTTTGGAGATTTTCTTACCTTGCTTGCAGACTTTGGATTTGTCTTTCAGATTATATTCATTGACATCTTTACATCAAAAGAAGATGTGAGTACAATCAACATTGCAATATTTCAGCTCATGAGCGCTGCTGTTTTGTATATTATTTTTTCTTTGTTTTTTGGAGTAAATCCTTTTAGTATCAAGCTTACATTAAATTCAATACTTACAATCTTAATCACAGGCATTTTTGGAACGGCTCTTGCTTTTACAGCACAAGTTTTTGTTCAAAAATACACAACACCAACTCACACGGCTTTGATATTCTCTGCCGAACCTGTGTTTGGTGCGATATTTTCTGCATTAATTCCTTCTACAGTTACTCACACAACTGAAATTTTGCCTTTGATTTCTTACATAGGATGTGGTTTAATCTTAATTGGTATGGTCATAGCTGAGCTAAGCTTTAATAAAAATCTGGATATGGAGTTGAGCTGAAAAAATGGAGATAGTTTTCTTAGGTGGTGCTAAAGAGGTTGGTGCATCTTGTGTTTTAATTAAAGCTGGTGGCAAGAACATCTTAGTTGACTCTGGCATAAGAATGAAAGAAGACAAGCTACCAAACTTGCAACTTCTTCGCGAGCTTGGTGGGGCTGATATCTGTCTTATTTCACATGCTCACCTTGACCACATAGGGAGTCTTCCGCTTATTGCAAGAGAGTATCCTCATATATTCTTCTATACCAATCAGCCAACAAAAGATTTGATAAAAGTGCTTTTGTACGACAGCTTAAAGATTATGGACTCAAAAGAAGATGAGATTCCTATTTATGCAGAAAAGAATGTTGAAGATTTACTTGATAGAACAATCACATACGGGTTTAATTGTACATTTGAGCCTTTAGAAGGGATAAAGGTTACTTTTTTCCCTGCAGGACATATCCTTGGTGCTTCGATGATTTTTATACAAACTCAGGAAGGGAGTGTTCTATACACAGGAGATTTTTCCACTGACAAGCAGCTTACTGTTGACAAAGCATCAATTCCTAAAATAAGACCAGATGTTGTAATTTGTGAGTCAACCTATGGTGACAGGCTTCATACCAACAGAAACTATGAGGAGGAAAGACTATTTAACAGTATATACGAATTTATTTCAAAAGGAGGCAAAGTTTTAATTCCTGCATTTGCAATTGGAAGAGCGCAGGAGATAATTTTGATTTTAAGAAACTACATGAAAAAGAAAAAAGTAGAGTTCAATGTATTTATTGATGGAATGGTAAGAGAAGTCATAAGAGTTTATAAAAACAATCCAACATTTTTGTCTTCAAGATATTACAAAAAAGTATTGAAAGGTGAAGAGATTTTTTTATCAGATAACATCGATATAATTACTGACAAAAAACAAAGAGAAGAGATTATGTCCTCATCAGACCCATGTGTTATCATTTCAAGCTCAGGAATGTTAACTGGCGGTCCTTCTGTATTCTATGCAGAGAAATTAGTAGAAAATCAAAATGCGCTGATTGCAATTACAGGATATCAAGACGAAGAGTCGCCGGGCAGGAAACTTCTTGAACTGACTGAGCTTCCAGAGAGTGAGAGAAAGATTGAACTAAATGGCAAGGAATATGAAGTAAAGTGCAAGGTTGAAAAGTATGGTCTTTCTGCACATGCAGACAGGGATAGTATATTAGGATTTTTAGCAATGCTAAAACCAAAAACTGTAGTTTTTGCTCATGGAAGTGAGGAGGCAATTTCGCAACTATCGGATATGGCAATAAAAGAGATAGAAAGTGCTGTTTTAATTCCGCAAAATGGAGAGATGAATACAATTTCAATTGAAAAGCCAAGAAGACAGCTTTCATTTTTCAATGTCAAAAAACTAAGTAACATTGAACCTCTGAATGAAGAAAATATCAAAAGTTTGTGGGAATATCTTCTTGAAAGCAAACAAGAAGCAAACCATATTACAGCAGAGCATGCAATTCTGATTTGGAATGGGAAACAGTTTTTAGAAAGAGATGAGGTAAATAGGGTATTTGAACTTTTAAAATCTTCCCCATATTTTGAGCAAAATCCACGAAAACCTTATCTTTTTAGGATTTTGTCAAGAACTGAAGTTGAAGACAAGCTGAAGCCAAAGCCTATGGAACAGAACAAGATGAGAGAACTTGCTTTTGAAATGTTTAAAGATTTTGGACTTTACAAAGTTGGAATGGATATCGAAAATGTTGTGGTCACCTTTTATTTTAACTTTCCACACATAGCAAATAGGCTTGAAGATAAAATAAAAGAGTTTGAGGAAAAGACCCTGTGGAAGGTAGAGGTAAATCCAAATATAAATCTAACATATGCTCAAAAATATCTACAAAAGTTATTAGAAGATGAAGGTGTTAAGCTTTTAAAATTTTCATACAATCCTGTGATAAATGCTATTGTAGTAAAACCAAACAAAGAATTTGATTCGATGAAGGAACTGTGCTCTAAATTTCTTGATGAGACAGGCATTGAGCTTATATTTGACATTGAAAATAAAGAGGATTGTACAGCAAGACTTCAAAATAAAGACAGGATGGAGCAGAACAAGGCTTTGCTCCTGATAGACCTGTATTTTGAAAATGAAAAAGACAAGGTTTACAAGAAGAGCATAAAAGAGGGTGGAAAATACATTGAACTATCATTTGTAACACCCTTTGTTGCCGAAAAGTACAAAGATAAGCTCAATGAACTTTCGCAAAAAACAGGCTGGGAGATAAGGATTTCACAGACAATAAACCAGGTTGAAATGGTAAATATTCTGAAAGATATTTTGGCTCGGCATAACATCGATTTGGTAAAAAATCCAAGTATTTATCCTACAACAAGAGAAGTTAGGGTAAAATTGGCTGAGGAAGTTTCAGAGGGTATTGTAGATAAAATTGCAAATGAATTTTATGAAAGAACAGGATTTTATTTAAAGATTTAAAGTTTGTTTACTTCAAAGGATAAAAGAGGGATGGGGGATTATAATGGTTGTCAAAGTTGATATAAATAGTGATATTGGAGAGAGCTTTGGTGTATATAAAATAGGGATGGATGATGATGTAATAGAGCAAATTTCGTCTGCAAATATTGCATGTGGATTTCACGCAGGTGACCCTAATGTGATGGCTGACACTGTCAGAAAATGTGTTGTAAAAGGTGTGGGGATTGGTGCTCATCCTGGATATCCTGATTTGCTGGGATTTGGAAGAAGAAATATGGATATCTCACCACTTGAGGTAAAGAATTATGTTATATATCAAATTGGTGCGCTGCAAGCATTTGCAAAGGTCTTTGGGACAAAGCTTCAACATGTAAAGGTTCATGGTGCTTTGTATAACATGGCGGCAGTAGATGAAAAGCTTGCTCTGGCTATTGCTGAATCCATTGCTTTGGTAGACCAAAACCTCATATTTGTTGGGATGGCTAATACAGCTATGGAATTTGCAGCACAAAAAGTGGGCTTGAGATTTGCTTGTGAGGTATTTGCTGACAGAAATATAAACCCCGATGGTACCTTGGTTTTAAGAAAGTATCCAAACGCAATTATTCATGACCAAGAGCTTGCTTGCAGGAGAGTACTTCAGATGGTCAAAGAAGGGGTTTGTGAAGCCATAGATGGAAGCCTTATTAAAGTAAAAGTTGATACAATATGTGTCCATGGTGATAATCCACAAGCTGTACAATTTGCTAAAAAAATCAAAATAACTTTAGAAGAAAATGGAGTTAAAGTTATGCCGCTGGCTAATATTTTGTAATAATTGCCTTTGCAGTGAAGAGAGGTTGGATATAAGATGTACAAAGAGCCTAAAATTTTGGTGTGTGGAGATAGAGCTATTGCAGTTGAATTTGGTGATGAAATAAGCAAAGAGTGCAATGAAAGTGTTATAAGACTTTATAAGATGCTCCAAAAAAAGAATATTGAAGGTATTGACTCAGTGATTCCAACTTATAGGTCACTTCTCATTAAATACAACCCTTTGAAGATTACTTATGAAAAGCTTTTACAAATAGTTAAAGAAATTAGCGAAAGCAAAGCTGAAAACCAAGAAGCTGTGAGTGCTAAAGTGTATGAAATTCCAGTTGTTTATGGCGGGGAATTTGGACCAGACTTGGATTTTGTAGCAAAATATAATAATTTAACTGCAGAAGAAGTGATAAATATCCACACACAGCCTCTTTATAAAATCTATATGATTGGGTTTACAATGGGATTTGCGTATTTAGGGGGTATGTCTGAAAGAATTGCAACTCCCCGTTTGGAAAAGCCAAGAACGGAGGTAAAAGCAGGTTCAGTAGGTATTGCTGGTAGTCAAACAGGTATCTATCCACTTTCTATTCCAGGCGGTTGGAGAATAATTGGGCGAACTCCTGTAAAATTATATAATCCATCAAGCCAGAAACCATTTCTCTTTGAAGCTGGTGATTATGTAAAGTTTGTACGGATAACAGAAGAACAGTATTACCAGATAGAGAATGAAGTAAAAATGAATGTTTATCAAGTGAAGATCAGTGATTTTGCCAATCACAAAATATTCTAAAAAACATCAAATTACTTGCCTTCCCGGAAAGCAGGTGTAATAAATGGAATGCTTTAAAGTTTTAAACCCAGGGTTTTTCACAACAATACAAGACTTAGGAAGATATGGTTATGAAAGTCAAGGTGTTCCTAATGCAGGTGCAATGGACGAATTTGCACTTAGAATTGCAAATATTCTAGTGGATAACCATGAAAATGCTCCTTGTTTAGAGATAACCTTGGTGGGGCCTGTGCTTGAAGTTTTAAATGATACAATGATAGCCGTTGCTGGTGCAGAAATTCAACCTTTAGTAAATGGTTTTTCGCGGCCATGCTGGTCATCATTTCCTGTAAGAAAGGGAGATGTTATAACCTTTAGACCAGTTAAATCTGGTTTTCGAGCATACTTAGCAGTTGCCGGAGGACTTAAAGGAGAATTTGCAATGGGGAGTTTTTCTACATATGTTAATGGTAAGTTAGGTGGAGTAAAAGGAAGACCAATCGCAAAAGGGGACATACTTGAAAGTGGAGTTCCAAAACACGGTCTTGTGCCTAAAAAGATCAGGGATGAGTTTTTGCCGATCTATTCTGAAGAAGAGGAAATAAGAGTGATATTAGGGCCTCAAGACAATTACTTTACTAAAGAGGCTATCGAAATCTTTTTAAATTCTACATATCTCATTACAGAAGATTCTAATAGAATGGGCTACAGACTTGAAGGGCCTCCGATAAAAGCAAAAGAAAAACATGATATAATTACTGATGGGGTTGTTCCGGGGAGTATTCAGGTACCTGCAAACGGAAAGCCAATTATCCTTCTAAAAGACGCCCCAACTACAGGTGGGTATGTAAAGATAGCCACAGTTATTTCACCTGATTTATCAAAGCTTGCACAGCTAAAACCGGGAGATAGGCTTAAGTTTAAAGCAATTGACCTTTTGCAAGCTCATCAAGTTCTTTCTGAATTTGAGGATAAAATTGGGCAGATTAAGAAAAGCTTAAACATGGTTAGGTATTTTCATGTAAGGATAAATGAGAAAGATTATGATATTGGGCTGGAAATTTTGTAAAAGTGTTTGCAGTTAAAATTAGATGGAAGAGAAACAGCCATTTTTAAAAAGTTAATTTACATTTTTGTTTAGTTGTGATATTATATTACATATAAAAGTTTGTTTAGCAAATCTTTTTTGGTCAAAAAGGGATAATATTTTTCATTTCGTTATCTGTAAGATGTAAGCATGTTAGCTTAAGACAGGGGTAGTGCAGGAAACAGGTACTTCAGATAGTCAGGATTGGGTTCAACTCCCACACTCACCAGTTTTCTGGTGGGTTGCTGTTTCCGCTTTTTTCCCCTGTTTTAGAGTTTCTAAGTATTGCTAATAGACAAAAAACAGTTTTTGACCTATATGAAAAATTGAAAAACATTGCTGCTTTTATTCCATTGAAACTCGAATGCGGAAGAGAGAGATACATGGGGGTTGGTTCATTTTGTTTTTGGAGGAATATTCAAGGAAGGGATAAGGGTGAAATTTAATCAAAAAGCGGGTGAATATAATCCAGATGAACTGACTTCCAACAAAGAGAGACATGTAGCGTTTAAGATGAGATCTGTCGAAAAACTTGTAACTTAAGTTCTGACTTCTTTTTTTGATGAAGACAGGTTTTACGGAGACAATTTACAAGAGATTTTAGACAATTTAGAGAGGTTATTAAAGAAGACCTAAAGTTTATGGCAAAACTTACAATATTTGTAAGAAACGAGTTTGGCATGAGGAGCATTTCTCATGTGCCTGTCGGAGAGCTTGCACATGCACAGGAAGGAAAACATTATGTAAGAAGAATAACTCCGAAAGTTTGTCAAAGACCTGATGATATGACCGAAATACTTTCATATTATCTTTCAACATATGGAAGCTAATTCCAAATTCTCTTAAAAAAGGTGTTACCGATGCTCTTCATAAATTTGATGAATATCAGCTTGCAAAGGATAACAGACGTACTACTGTAAAGTTAAGGGGGGTTCTATTTATTTTTCATCCAAAGCCCAGAGACAGTGGTCAGGCAGATTTATGGAAAAGACTAATTGAAAATAAGCTTTCTACTCCATATACATGGGAAACTGAAATATCTACCAAGGGCAACAAAAAAGAAGTTTGGGAAGAGCATATTGATTCTGGAAAACTTCCTTATATGGCACTTCTGAGAAACTTTCGAAGTATAGTCAAAAGCAAGTGTTTCGAATATTGATAGAGTATATGAAATACTTTTGGATGAAAAACGAATAGAAGGCAGCAAAGTTTTGCCATTCAGGTTTTTTGCTGCACACAGAGAGCTTGAAAATTCACATTTGAGAACAAATAATCTGTATGCAGTTTTGGGAGAAGTTCTGAAAAAGTCTATAAAAAACATACCAAAACTTGTAGGAAAGACGTTTATAGCAGCTGATGTATCAGCTTCTATGGCATGGACAAGGCTTTCAAGAGAGTCTTCTTTTAGTGTGGCAGATATAGCAGTGCTTTTCTTGGCAATGGCAAACTATATATGTGAGGATACCATAACAGTTACATTTGACACAGAGCTTAAAAAAGTTGTTCTTGACCCGAATGGTAATATTATAGCTAATGCAAAGAACATACCGATTACGGGTGGCGGTACTGATATTAATTTGCCCATAAAATATCTTCTTAAAAATAATATATTTGTTGACAGAATTATTATTTTCAGTGATAATCAAATCAATGTTGATTTTGACTATGTGTGCCAGAAACTTGTTGACAGGTACCGAAAGATGATAAATCCAAACGTATGGGTTCATGCTGTTGATTTGGAAGGATATGGCACACAGCAGTTCAAAGGAGATAAAGTTAACATTATAGCCGGATGGAGTGAAAAGGTGTTGGAGTTTATACCTCTTGCTGAGCATGGCGTAACAACATTGGTTGATAGGATAAAAAAATATGAAATATAGTTTGGCAAACATTACTCTTATCTTACACTTATAGTCTAAAAGCAAAAAATTATAAACTGAAAATATATTATGCGACCTAAGAGAGAACTTACTTGATATATTTATTTTTTCTAAATTATCATAGAACAGAAATAAATAATATAAATTTTTAGCAGCAATAGAAAAGTAAAACACTACTAAAATATAGAGCACAATGTGTTAACAGTAAATAGGGATATAAGACTATAGTTTATTTATGATTAAAAAAACAGTTAAAGAAGAAATTGGGGGGTAAATTATGCCGGAGATTTTTGACTTAGGAGTTGTAATAAAAAGAGGTTTTGAAAACCTTATAAAAGAAGGATATAATCCTGACGAATTTAGTCAACGTTTTAAAGCCATATATGACGAAATTGTCTCAAGTGAAGCAAATCCAGCGATTAGATTCTTATTGACAATAGCATCTATTGAAATTACTCCCCCCGATGCTATTACCAGTGCGTTTACATCTGAAGATTACCGAATTTATATAAATCCAGCCCTGCTTAAAGGACTTCTTGAAACTTATAAAGGGCTTTATGATAATGCTGCAGTAAATATTTATTTCAAAAACGACGTAAAAGCTTTGATACTCCATGAAGAGTCGCATGTGTTGATGGAACATGTGAGAGAAGTTAAAACTATACATCAAGTTTATAAATCTCTACTTACAACCGAGGAAATAAACAGCTTAACTAATATATTCCAAGATTACGTTATAAACAGATGGGTGGTGGAGAAATATTTTGAAAATAGTGCCAAATTAAGTTTCTTTAGTAACTATATCCGAAATTCTGTTTTGCTGAAAAGTGGCATTTTTAAACCCGAGAATGTTAAGAAGGCAATTGAATTCGGCATTTCAGCTGGGTTATTTCCTTTTTCATCTAACAGGGAAAAAGTATATAAGATAATATATAACATAAAAGAGGGTGATTTCGATTGGAAAGAACCTTTTGAAGTATATATTTCAGGTGTTAACCAGCTGAGAAAAACTCACCAATCTAAAAAAGAGGAGAAGATGATTATTTGCAGTAGTGAGAATCAATTATTTAGAGAAGTGCAAAGTTTGGAAGACTCTTTACGGTTGGATTCTAATAACAACGAACTTCAAGAATTGACAATAGGAAAAAGAGTAGAGGTAAACGAAAAAGTAATTCTTTCACGTGAACTGTCAAGTGGACAAGTTTCACAAAAAAGGTTAGAAATGCTAATAAGACAGAGTAGAACTATTCAAGACGGAGGAATAGGTAAGAAAGACCAGCAAGTTGCAGATAATACTATAGAGCAACTATTGGATAAAATTCTGGAGGTATTAAGTGGAATGGCATCCGGCTATGTTCCAGCAGGTTTGAAAATTTGTATTGATAAATGGAAAAAGAAAAAAATGAAAAGAGATTGGAATAAGTTTGTTAGAATAACAGTGAATAGTTATCATGGTAAAAAAGTTTTTAGCAATTACAATCGGCCTTCGCGAAGGGTAGGTGATGATTTTCCAAGTATTGGGTTTTTCTCAAGAGCAAACAGGGCATTTATCCTGGTTGATACGAGTGGTTCTATGGATTCAGACAGTATTACAACATGTGCAGATATTGCAAACGAATTAAATAAACATAATGTAGAATCACAAATAATTTGTTGGGATGCTGCTGTATATGCACCTATTAAGATAAAGACAGAGAGTGATATAAGAAAAGCATTGGCAAATCTAAAAGGCGGCGGTGGAACTGTTATAAAGCCTGCACTTGAGGACGTTAGCAAACGCGTAAAGTGGAGAGATGTAGTATTTATTATTTCTGACATGTATATTAGCGATATATGTGAAGAGGAAACCAAAAAAACTCTTATTGAAAT
This sequence comes from Caldicellulosiruptor changbaiensis, assembly GCF_003999255.1. Lineage (GTDB taxonomy): Bacteria > Bacillota > Thermoanaerobacteria > Caldicellulosiruptorales > Caldicellulosiruptoraceae > Caldicellulosiruptor > Caldicellulosiruptor changbaiensis. The sequence goes on along the minus strand of NZ_CP034791.1, from coordinate 2,000,597 downwards.
ATCTCGAAAAACAGGTAACACAATTTTAATTTTCAATACAACCAAAAAGGCTAAAATACCGGAATTACCTGCTTGTGTTGTGTTTAACAAAGATGAGTCTTTTACAGATTCATAAGTTTAATTTCGTCATAAAAAGTTACTCAGGTGTTAAAGGGGGTTTTTATGTGTCTGTTATTCCTCTTGGCAAATTTAATAAGTTTTACAGAGATTATTATCTAAACGCATACAATAAAGGGTTAGAAATTCCTGCTATACTGATAAGTTCTGCTGCGGGTATAGGTAAAACAGAGAGCATACACCAATTAGCACGAGAAATTGCCGAAAGGCTTAACCTTGAGTTTTTAGATACTTCAAAAATAAGGGATATGCTGCCAAAGCACCTTAAACCATACGAAACTGGCGAGAAAAAAGCCTTTATCTTTCATAATGTGAATCTATCAATTATAGAACCTATTGATTTTCAGGGTCTTCCTGCCAAAGAAGATGGGAAAACAATATATTACCCTCCAGCATGGGTTGTTTTGATGGTTAAAAATCCAGGTATATTATTTCTTGACGAGATAACTAACATTCAAAGGGCTGATATGTTTAGTGCACTCCACAAGGTTATTGCAGAAAAATGTGTGGGCGATGTGAGGTTGCATCCACAGGTTCATATTGTTTCTGCATGTAATCCTCCTGAGTTTAGTGAGCTTGCAAATGATTTGCCTGAATCTCTTGTCAACAGGTTTCAAACTATCCAGGTGGTATTTGACAAGGACGCATGGGTAAATTATATGTCTGATAAGTGGAGAGAGATACCACAACACGTTTTTGAATATATTGGCAGAGTTATGGCTGAAAGTGGAATTTCAAAAATAAAAGGTACTCAAAATTATTTAACGCCGCGTTCTGCAGAATACTTTATTAAAGCGTGCATTGTAAATGGCATAAATTTCCGAACTCCGTATAACACTGAACGGAGAGAGTTTGTTAGTTTTTTAGCTGAAAGTTTCTTTGGTGCTGATAAAGATAAATGTTCAAAAATAATCCATTATCTAACAGTTTCCGGAGAAATTTTAAATGCTCTTAAAGAAGGGGATTTTGAAACTGTAAAAGCAAGATATGAAGGATTAGATAATTTTGACAAACTAGTTATGCCTATAATGTTGGTATCTTATCTACCTCAATCAATAAAAGAGTTTAACAAAATATTGAAAGACCAAAAAGTTTTTGAGACTTTTAAGAAGTTTGCAGATATACTTTGCAGAGAAAATAACCAAAATATGTCTAATATGATTTATGCAATTTTTTCGCGTGAGATGCATGACGAGAAGTTACGATTCAAGAACTGGGATGACTTTAGGGAATTTTTGGGTAAATCAATTCTCATTGGTGGTTTATTCAGCGATATTCTTGGCAATGGTCTTAATTATCAAAATACTATTGAGAAAATTAACGAAATAGAACAGATGAGAACAAGTCACTTAGGAAGGTATTTAAATTATTCTGTTTTTGAAAAAGAAATTCTAAACACTATTGTATCTGGTCAAGGTAAGTTTCAAAAAAACCTCAAAAGTGTTTTTGCTATAGTTTTTAATACGATGGTAGAAAGCGATAAGCTTAAAGAACTTTTAACTACCGATGAGGCAATAGAGGGATTGCTGGGAAGCATAAAAAAATCATGAGATATATTTTATTTTTTAAATAATTGTTCAATGAGGGGAGGATAATGTAATTGATTTCTGAGTATATCAGTCAAAAAATAGATTATGCAAAACAAGAACTCAGAAAATATAATATTGACATAGACAATGAAGTTTTTTGTAACTTTGATAACTATCGCAACCACGAAAAAATAATAGGTTATCTTTGTGATATAAACACTGGCAAAAAAAGTATATCTCTTTTTGAATACTTGCTTTCGAAGAAAGAGTATAAGATGTACCGTGTTGATATTGTTACTAAAAAAATAGCAAAGGCTTACATTCCAGAGTTCAATGGTAAAAGTATTATTGGAGTGCCATGCAGCAATACTGATGAGAGAAGTTCAAAAGTTTATATGATTTACACTAACTGGGATAAACCACAGAAAAAGAAGAAAAATAACACTATTTTTATTGGAGGTTACTTATATACTTTTGAAAAAGACAAGTGGTGGTGTTTTGTCAAGTTTAGTGATGAACTTAACCTCGAAAAAATGGAAAACAAAATAAAAATTTTTCCTTATTTTATTTTTATAAGGCAAACAGAAAAAGGCTATGAAGTAATAAGAAAATTATTCATAGATACAATTTATGAAGTTATGTATGGACTAAAAAGTTATTTTCATTATCAACAACTTACTAATGACATAATTTGGATAACTTCTCCAGCGCTTAAAGCGAAGGAGTTCAATCCTGATGACCAGACTAAAACGCTTTTTTCTTTAGTAAATCATAAAGTTAAAGACATGCTATTAAAATGGGGAGAGACATTTTTGATTCCAATTGAACCTTCAGGGCTCAATGTTTGTTCAGAAAAAAGAACAGCAGAATGGTTTGGTCTGGCATCTGCTTATATGCAAGATATAGTTCAATGTTTAATAAATGTTTTTTTGAAATATGTCAAAAGTAACAGGAAATGCAAATATTCAGTTGAATCTTGTACTACTAAAACGGGAGAAGAAGTAGCTTTTTTAATAAAAGTTTTAGATGACAGTAGTAACAATAAGCTTATTTTTAGAACAGAGTACCTCTGTAGAGAACACAGGCTTGAAGTTTTGAATAACGAAGATTTACAGAAATTTAAAAACAAAAATGTAAAGATTAAATGCAATTATTTCTGTTATGCTAAACATAGCTGCCTTAAGTTTGAGATAACTCTAAAATCTGATGGTAATTATACTCTTCAACCGCTAATCAGAACTGTAGATAATACTACGGAGTTTAAAACTACATTGGATAAGCTGATAGCAAATACTAATAGAGAGTTAATGCTTGAGATTGAATTTGCCAAGAAACCTGAATACGCGCATAAGCCAGTTGTTTTTAAAATTAAAGATATGGCAAGTTTTGAATTTAGCTGGAATAGTATACAAAAAATATTATATGGTAAAGATGTTATTCCAGAGATCTTTGCTACATGCGAAGGAGCAATGCCAAATGATTTGATAAATGAATTATTAAAAGAAGAAATTGTACAGACCATAAAACAAGAGGAAGATATAGAACTCGTATTGTAAATTAATCTCATTATTACTATATTATCGACAATATTTTAACTATTTTAAAAATGAAGGTTTGGGAGGAAAATTTTCTGATGAGAAACTATTTAACACAGGATATATTGAATATGTTGAAAGAGCTTGGTTCGCAAATAAAATAAAACCATTGTTAAAAATTCTTAAAGACAGAATGGGCATTTTATTGGTCGATGATGAAAAATCAATTTTACCTCTCTGGAGGTATCCAAATAGTTCAAAATTGAAAAAATTGATTAGAGAAACAAATGTTGAAGCAAAAAAATTATAGCTGGTCAAAAAACGGTAAGACAGAAGCAATGAAGTTACCTGTATCATCTGAAAACTTGTTTCAAAACTTCAATGTAATAGTAGAGTTTGATAAAAAGGGAAAGATATATAATCCTGATATTTTTCTAATTGACAGCAGAGAGAACTATCTCTGCACAGGCAGCTTGTTAGATATACCCAAATATAAATCTCTTATAAAAAATATATGCCAAAGTGTTAGGGTCTGTAAATAATTTTGTGTATTTAAGTTAAACCATCCTTCTTGCGAGAAATCATCTGGAATAATTTTGTTTGTTTTCTATTTATTAGTATTACCGTTTTAAAATTTTGCTTTTGTACTTTTTAATAAAGATAGTCGTTACTCTCTTCACTATTATTATTTTGGAGTTTTTACTATGATTTTAACTCAGGGAGGAAAGCATTTTTATTAATATCTCTTTATTGCTTAATCTGATAATTTTGTTTATTTGTTCAGGTCGGTTTTATTCCACAGACTCTTAAATTTTTGATAAAAAATATTCATGTTGTCCATAAAGCGTAATAATTGCCCCCTCAATTAAAAACTTGATTGTATTTATTAGGCTCTACAAGTATTAATATAAGTATGGAGTTATTTGTTAGATTTTTGAATTAAATAATTCACAAAAGCAGAACAAGTTACTACCATATATAAAGCATCTTCATAGTTTAAATTAGGTTCCTCTAATAAAGCGTGCCTTATTCCTTCGGCATCATTCGTATATCCATATAATTTTTCAAATGCTTCTTTTAATGCAGGATGTATGACATTATTTTTAGCAATAGCTTTTAAAGCGTCTCCTAAGGTTGCCTTATCTTTTCCTGAGACTTCCCTACATATTGCTTCGACAGCACTTATTGATTCTTTTATAGAATTTCTATACTTATGAGGGTCTTTACTCTCTCTATTTGATAATAATTTAATTGCTTCTTCTAGATGGAGCCTTATCACTTTATAATCATTAGGAAGATTCAATACATTTTCAATAGCATTTATTTCTTCCTCAGAAGTAATTTCTATTATGTACTTATTATTTATTATTCTAAACGCAGAATTTTCTCTTTCAAGTACTTTATTACATGAACGTGCAAACTCAATTAACAAGTAAGAGGGAATAAAATCATTGTTATTTAGAATAAATTCAATAAAATCGTACACTTCATACCATTTACATTCAAAGAAATATGTTCTCAGAAAATTATAAGCTTCACTAATCTTTGGAATTGTATCAATGGGTTTTTTAAAATAACTATCCCATATAGAGTCTAAAAGTTTCAGGAGATATTCATTATAAAGAGAATCAAGTTGATAGAGTTTCTTATAAAACCTTGTAAAACAATTCCAAAGCCCATTTCTTAAATCTTCATCAATATTATCTTTTTGGATAATGTTTTTGAGTGGTTTATATCCCTTTCTTTGCGAAAATAACATAATGTTACCCCACTTTTTTTATATTCTAACTTTTGTGGAATTGTGCTATATGAAAATTGTAGAGTTATCGAGAAAAAAGAAATTAAATAAGTTACAGACACAATTGATGAGATTTCAAAACTTCAAGAAGTTTAATACAGATCTATTTCTGATTTAAACACATAAAAAATGATTTCTCATAACTAAACTACACCGGCGAATTTAGTTTCCAAAGACCTCTTTGTGGAATAGCTGCGAAGTAATCCAGACGTAAAAGTTTAGTTGCCGCATATATATATTCACTTCTAAACTGCATACCAATTTCTGTTATTTTCTTATAGGTGTCAAATAGATGTCAATTTATTTGATTTGTTTATTTGTCAATTTTCTAAACCCTTTATATCTCTGGCACGCCCGGGGGGAGTCGAACCCCCGACCACAGGATTCGAAGTCCTACGCTCTATCCTCTGAGCTACGGGCGCTTCTCTTTTAAATTATTCATACTAAATTATAAAATCAAAAGTACAAAATTGCAACTTTTTTATTCATCTTAAAATCCTTATATCAATCTTAATATCTAACATGCTAAAATGGCTTAACAGCCATTGATTTTAACTGATATAATATAATAAAACTTGAGCGAAAAAATAAAAATTTATAAAGGCTAAGTTTGAAGGGAAAGTGTAAAAATGCTTAGGATTTTTGAAGAGTATTTTGGAATTCACAACAAACCGGATGCACATAATCCACAATGGGCATATGATATCTTAAACTCATATGATTTTGAATTCCAAAAAAATGTACTTGAAAAGCTACAATCTTTGCTTTATTTAAAGTTAGATTTGTGTTTTGTTGAAAAAAACAAAAAAGAGAGCTTCTATGAAGCCTTCACAGAAGAAATAGTAACAGCTAACCTAAATGGTATTGAATCAGAGGCAGCATTTTTAAAACCATCCAATTCAAGTCCACCTTATCCTGTTGTTGTAGTTTTGCATGACCATGGTGGATTTTATTACTACGGCAAAGAGAGAATCTTTATGGATGATAGTACACAGCCTTTTATAAGAGAGTACAGAGAAAAGTTTTATTCATCAAAAAGATGGGCTCTTGACCTGCTTGAAAGAGGGTTTGCAGTTTTCTGCCCTGATGCGTTTTATTTTGGGAAGAGAAGGTTCCCACAAGAGCTAATAAAGATATTTGTTGATAATAAAACCTATGAACAGCTAACAAGTCTTACTGAGGGTAGCTACGAATTTATTAAGCTTTTTAATAGGATTTCTTCTGAGCTTGAAGAGATAATATTTAAGAATATCAATTTTTATGGGACAAACTGGCCAAGTATCTTGATTAACGAAGACATTGCATGGCTAAATTATCTCTTGAAAAGAGAAGATGTTGATAAAAGTAGAATTGCGTGTATGGGGTTTTCCTTGGGTGGTTTTAGAACTTTATTTTTAAGCGCTTTGAAAAAAGAGATAAAGGCAAGCTTAGTAATAGCTTTTATGTCTGAGTTTTCAAAAATGCTGGGTCAAACTTCAAGGCATACATTCATGGTACATATCCCCAGCTTTACGCGCTTTTTAGACTTGCCAGATATAGCCGGGCTTATCCTTCCAAGAAAACTTTTTGTGATGCAGTGTAGCGAAGATTCTCTATTTCCAGTTGATGCAATGAAGAGTGCAGTAGCCAAGATTGAAGAGTATTATAGCAGAGCAGGCTGTAGACACAATTTTTCGTACAAATTTTATCCAAATCCTCATCAATTTAATTCATACATGCAAAAAGATGCGTTTGATTATTTGTTTTTAAATATTCAAAAATAAAAATGTTTGGGAGGTTTTGTAAATGAAAGCCTTGGGTAAGAAGGTATGGGTAATCCCTGATGGATATATTCCATCTGAGGGTTCAATGTCAATCCCTGGACATGAATGTTTGTGTATAGTGAATACTGGAGATGTTGATGCAAAGGTGAAACTCACAGTTTTTTTTGAAGACAGAGACCCAATTGAAAGTGATTATTTTGTTGTCAAGGCAAAAAGAACAATTCATGCATGGCTAAACAAATCAGAGCTTATAGGGAATCTTGTTATTCCAAAAGAAGTTCCCTACTCTTTGGTTGTTGAAAGTGACCAAAACATTGTTGTTCAGATGTCACGTTTAGACACACGATTGGGTAACATGGCGCTTTTGAGTGTCATTGGATTTCCACTTGAATAAAAACTAAAAAGGGGGCTTTGTTTCTATGGGCAAAATCAAATTGAAAAAATTCCTACACGGTGGAGATTATAATCCTGACCAGTGGACAGAAGAGGTATGGGAAAAAGATATTGAGTTTATGAAGTATTACAATGTAAATGCAGTGTCGATGCCAATATTTTCATGGGCTCAGCTTCAGCCAAATGAGGACAAGTTTACGTTTGAGTGGCTTGACAGAATAATTGATAAGCTCTATTCAAATGGTATTCACGTCATCTTGGCAACACCAACAGCTTCACAACCAGCTTGGCTATCAAAAAAATACCCTGATGTGCTGCCAGTTGATATCTATGGACGAAAGAGAAAGCATGGAGCAAGACAGAACTACTGTCCTAACAGCAAAAACTTCCAAGAGGCTGCAAAAAGAATTGTTGAAGAGATGGCAAAGAGATACAAAGACCATCCGGCAGTTATAATGTGGCATATAAGTAATGAATATGGTCCTTACTGCTACTGTGAAAACTGCGCTAAAGCCTTTAGAGAGTGGCTAAAAGAAAGATATAAAACATTGGATGAGCTTAACAAGAGATGGAACACAGCTTTCTGGGGACATACATTCTATGATTGGGATGAGATAGAAGTTCCATCGTATCTGAACGAAGAATATGAATATATGCCAGGCAGACAAAAAAGCTCATTCCAGGGACTTTCGCTTGATTACAAGAGGTTTATGTCAGACAGCCTTCTAAATCTTTATAAGATGGAAGTTGAGATTATCAAAAAATACATGCCAGATGTGCCTGTTACAACAAACCTTATGGGCCCATTTAAACCACTCGATTACCATAAATGGGCACAGTATATGGACGTAGTTTCGTGGGACAATTATCCTTCTATCAAAGACTCTCCACATTCTATAGCTTTCAAGCATGACCTTATGCGAGGTCTAAAAAGAGATCAGTCATTTATATTAATGGAACAGACACCAAACCAGACAAATTGGCAGTGGTACAATTCAGCAAAACGCCCTGGAATGATAAGACTTTTAAGCTACCATGCAATAGCTCATGGTGCAGATTCTGTTTTGTATTTCCAGTGGAGACAGTCGGTGGGGTCATGTGAAAAATTCCACTCTGCAATGGTACCACATGCCGGGCACTTGAATACAAGAGTTAGCAAAGAGCTAAAACAGATTGGCGATGAGCTTTTGCGCTTAGATGAGATTTTAGAATCAGTAAACAAGAGCGATGTAGCACTTTTGTTTGACTGGGAAAACTGGTGGGCACTTGAAGAGAGTATGGGATTTAGAAATGACATTTCGTATTTAGAGCACATTGATTCGTATTACAAGGCTTTGTACAAGCTGAAAACAAACATTGATGTTGTTGACCCAACCGAAGATTTATCAAGGTATAAACTTGTTGTTGCACCTCTTTTGTATTTGCTCGATAACAAGACTGCAAAGAATATAGAAGAGTACGTGAAAAATGGGGGAATATTTATTACTACGTTCCTTTCAGGTCTTGTTGATGAAAACGACAGGGTAATTCTTGGAGGATATCCTGGCTGGTTCAGAAAACTTTTGGGAATCTGGATTGAGGAGATTGATGCACTCTTTCCAGATATGAAAAACGCAATCATTCTTGAAAAGCCACTTGGAACACTTGATGGCAGGTATGAGTGTGACTTTATATGTGATGTCATTCACTTAGAAGGTGCAAAAGCGCTTGCATATTATGAGCAAGATTATTACAAAGGAATGCCTGCTATTTTGGAGAATACATATGGCAATGGCAAGGCAGTGTATATAGGTACAAGGCCAGAGCAGAGGTTTATAGAAGGACTTATTAAATACTATGCTGATATGGCTGGTGTAAAACCAATTTTGCCTGTACCAGAAGGTGTTGAGGTTACAAAACGAACAAAAGATGGCAAAGAGTATATTTTCCTTTTGAATTTCAATAACCATGATGTTTACATTGATTTGCCACAAGAGTTCTATGAACTGGTAACTCAAAGGACCTTAAGTGGCAAAGTAATGATGAGTGCAAAAGAGGTCATGATATTAAGAAAATAAAGCATTTTTTACCGCAATTCGCTAATTACATGGGGCTCTTCAAATTGTTTTTTGAAGGGTCCCAGTTTTTTTTGATGTGACCTAAACTATTGAAATAGAATATGTATTCGGTTATTATATAGTTATAAAGTCAAAGAATAAACAAAGAAGTGATTGAAATGGACATCCTTGAAAAACTTCAGATACTGGGTGCAGCAGCAAAGTATGATGTTTCTTGTGCTTCAAGCGGTAGTAAACGTGAAACAAATTATGGTATTGGTTCAACCTTTACAGCGGGTATTTGTCACAGCTGGACAGATGATGGCAGGTGTATATCTCTTTTGAAAATTCTTTTTACAAACGAATGCATCTTTGACTGTGCCTATTGTATTAACAGAAAGAGCAACGACATAAAAAGGGCAACTTTTACTCCTCATGAAGTTGCTGAGCTTACCATGAATTTTTACAAGAGAAATTACATTGAAGGCCTTTTTCTAAGTTCTGCTATCAAAAACTCTCCTGACTGGACAATGGAGATGTTGTACAAAACGGTATATCTTTTGCGACACAAGTATCAGTTCAATGGATATATTCACGTAAAAGCAATCCCATATGCATCACTTGATTTGATTAGAAAAACAGGGTTTTTAGCAGACAGAATGAGTGTCAATATTGAGCTTCCATCTGAAAAGAGCTTAAAACTTCTTTGTCCAAACAAGTCAAAAGAGAGCATTTTAAAACCAATGGAGTTTATAACAAAAGTAGGTGAGGAAGAAAGAAACTTTGTGTCAGCTGGGCAAAGTACTCAGATGATAATTGGTGCAACAGACGATAGTGATTATAAGATTATAAACTTAAGCCAGCATTTGTATAGAAAATTCAAGCTAAAAAGAGTTTACTATTCTGCTTATACACCTGTGAACAATGACCCAAGGATTTTGAGAGTAGAAAAACCACCTCTTTTAAGAGAGCATAGACTATATCAAGCAGACTGGCTGATTAGGGTTTACAATTTTTCTGCTGATGAGCTTTTTGAAAAGGATGAAAACCTTGATCTTGAAGTTGACCCAAAAGTTATGTGGGCGCTCAGACACCTTGATAAGTTTCCTGTTGAGGTAAACAAAGCAAACTATGAAGAGCTAATAAGAGTGCCGGGAATAGGTATAAAAAGTGCGAGAAGGATTATCAAAAATAGAGTATTTCATTCTCTTGACTTTGATGACTTGAAAAAAATAGGAGTTGTCTTAAAAAGAGCAAAGTTTTTCATAACGTGCAACGGTAAGACTTATGAAAGGCATTTGATTGACCTTCAGCCAGAAAAAATAAAATTGCAATTGACAGAAAAAGCAGTGGCTCAGCAAAGAATGCAGCAGCTTTCCTTTTTTGACAAAGAGGTTTTCACATCAGTGATAACTGGGGAGATTTAGAATGTATAATGTTTTTTTGTATGATGGGACATTCGAAGGGCTTTTAACGTGTATAGATGAGATTTTATCCACACATATTAATGAAGATGAAGTTGTCATTGTAGAAAAAGATAAATATCAGCCCATGTTTTTTGATAATCCAGTCTATGTAGCTTTGGATAAAAATAGAAGTCAGGAACTTCGGCAAAAGGTAATAAATGCTTCTGATAAGGTTACTTTTAAAAAGATATATTATTGTTTTCTATCTGAAGCTCAAAACAAAGAAACGTATATCTATAAGTATATAAAGCTTATTTTAAAACACGGCAAAAAAGTTAAGTATCTTTACCATGATGATGTTGTCAATTTTGTTGAAAAGGCATCCAAGAATGTAAGCAGAGAAATAGGAAAGTATATGGGGCTTATGAGGTTTAATGAAATAAAGGGTGGAGTACTTTATGCTCAATTTGAACCTACAAATGATATCTTGGTTCCCATTTCTTACTTTTTCAAAGAGAGGTTGAAGAGTTTCAAATGGATCATACATGACAAAAAAAGGAGCAAACTCTCGATTTATGATACCAGAATGATAAAGTTCCTCAATGGGATGAATTTAAATGCAAGCTTTTCAGATAATGAGAATTTGTATCAAAAGCTGTGGAAACTTTATTTCAAGACGATGGCAATTGAAGAAAGAAAGAATTTAAAATTACAACGGCAAAATATGCCAAAGAAATATTGGAAGTATTTGATAGAAAAAAATTAGGTGTATACCTTCTTAGGTAAGGTATACACCTATCTTTTTGTACAACAACCATATTATATATTATTTCTTCTTTATTTGAGGGGAGCAGTTTTTATATTTTGATATTAATCTCACTTTTTCTTTCCGTTACCTTTATTCTCATTCTTATTTTTTTCTTTTTCTCTCTCTTTTTCTCTATTCTGTTCTTCCTGAATGTTTTGATTCTTATTTAGTACCCGTTCTTTTTCTTTTTCTTTATTTTGTTCCTTTTGAATATTATGGTTCTTATTTTGAACTGGCAGCTTTAAAGAGTTCTTCACTATATTTTCAATCTTTGTCAAGATGTCTGTATATAAATTCTTAACTTCGGTAATTTTATCAACCTTTTGCTGATAGAGGGCAATTAACTCATTCAACGTAGCTACCATCTTGTTATAGTTATTTTCTTTTTTAGCTTGTTCATATTCTTTTGTCTTTATCTTTATTTGATTGTTTATTTGTTCTATTTGATATACCTTATCTTTTACAGTTGGCTGGACTTGGTCCGCTAAAAGCTTTATTTGGTAAACAGCTTGTGCCACAGTTGCTTCATTTTCATTTTTGTAAGCTTCTTGGTAGACTTTAAGGTCATTTAATTTTTGGGTAAGCTGTTTTGAGTACTCATCAATTTGTGAGGATGAAAGCTTTTTATTATTTATTTCTTTTTTAATTTGGGAAATTAGTTTATTTGCCTCATTGATTATCTTTTGCAGCTCTTGATTAAAGAACTTTTTGTCGTATCTTTGAGCAGCTGCGATATAACTGTTAATTTTTGCACGCAAATGATTTACCTCAGCGTTGATTTTATTAAATTTTGATTTCAGCTGATTGATTTGTAATATTAACTTGGAGATATTCTTCTTTTGTTCTTTTGTTAACTTTTCAGACTCTTTAATGGTTATATTATCATTGCTAATTGGTGGAATAACCTCTGGAGTGCTTACGCTATAAGTAGAGTTATAGGTTGTCGATGATGTTGAAGAACTGGTGGTGTTTGTAGTTGTTTGATAAGTTGAGCTTACTGTTGTGGTATACGTTGCACTGACTACAGTTTGATTATTTGTTGCAACTGATGAAGTTGTGTTTCCCTCTGCAAAAACAGGTAGTATTATTGAAAGTCCGAATACCAGAACTATTAGCAAAGTGACAAACTTTCTTTTCATAAGGAATAAACCTCCTTGTTAAATTTTCTCTTCTTAACTTATATAATACCCCATACATATATATTTTTCTTTTCTTTTATGTTAAAAAAGTGTGTAAAATTATGATAGACAAATGTCCCATTTTGATGTAATATTTCAAAGAGAATTTAAATTTCAAAAGGGTGAAAAACAGAAATGAAGTACGATGTTATCATTGTAGGAGCAGGTCCATGTGGTATATTTACTGCATATGAGCTTGTAAAACAAAACAAAGATGCAAAGATAATTATGTTTGAAAAAGGAAGAGACATTGAGTCACGTGAGTGTCCAAAAAGAATTACAAATGTATGCGCAAATTGCAAACCTTGCAATATAACAACAGGCTTTTCGGGTGCGGGGGCTTTTTCTGATGGGAAACTTTCGCTTTCTCCAAACGTAGGAGGAAGAATTCAAGAATATGTTGGCCAAAGCAAAGCGTATGAGCTGATAAAATACGTAGACAATATCTACCTTGAAAATGGGGCTGATACAAAGGTTTATGGCACGAATAGTCAAGTCATTGAAGAGATAAAAAGAAAGGCAACTGTTGCCAACCTCATGCTTGTTGAAAGTCCAATAAGGCATTTGGGTACTGAAGAGGCAAAAAAGATATATAAAAGACTTCAAGATTTTCTTTTAAACAACAATGTGGAGATAAAATTTAAAACTGCTGTCAAAGACTTGATAGTTGAAAATAACAAGGTTATAGGTGTTATAGCAGAGGATGAAAAAAGCTACTTTGGGAAAAATGTGGTTGTATGCGTTGGTCGTGAGGGTGCAAGTTGGCTTTCTAAAGTAATAGAAAAGTACAATATTCCGTGTGATAACAATAGAGTTGACATAGGTGTTAGAGTTGAAACACCTAATCACATTTGGAAGGGCATTACTGAGCACCTGTATGAAAGCAAATTTATTTATTATACAAAAACCTTTGATGACAAAGTAAGGACATTTTGTATGAACCCGGGCGGCTATGTTGCAGTTGAGCACTATGACAACTTGGCAGTTGTAAACGGCCACAGCTATAAGAACATCAAAAGCGACAATACAAACTTTGCATTGCTTGTCTCGAAACACTTTACAGATCCGTTCAAAGACAGTATAAAATATGGAAAGTACATTGCAGAACTTGCGAATATGCTATCTGGTGGCAAAGTTCTTGTGCAGCGGTATGGTGACTTTATTAGAGGAAGAAGGTCTAACGAAGAGAGAATAAGGAGAAACTCTGTTGTTCCTACATTGCAAGATGCAGTTGCAGGGGATTTGAGCCTTGTTTTGCCTTACAGAATTATGCTTGATATAAAAGAGATGATAGAGGCTTTAGACTATGTTGTCCAGGGTGTTGCGTCGTTTGACACTCTTCTTTATGGGGTTGAAGTAAAGTTTTATTCAAATGAAGTAAAAGTAAAGCAGAACTTTGAATGTACAACAATCCAGAACCTTTATTTTGGAGGCGATGGTGCAGGAATTACAAGGGGGCTTATGCAGGCAAGTGTAAACGGTGTTTTGATTGCAAGAGATATTGCAGCAAAGCTATAAAAAAATGATTTTTTGGCAGAGGTGGTCATTTTTTGACCGCCTTTTTCAATATTTAATATTTGCGATATAATAGTTTGGAAAAAGAGGTGAGAATGTTTTGATAGACTTGCACGTCCATACAACTTTTTCAGATGGAACATATTCGCCAGAGGATGTTGTTGAGCTTGCAAAGGAAAAGGGACTTTTTGCTATTGCAATTACTGATCATGACACAACAGATGGTGTGAAGATTGCTTTGAAAAAAGGACAGGAGATTGGTCTAAAAATTATAAGCGGGGTTGAAATTAGCGCAGATTTTGAGATTGAGATGCACATATTAGGACTTTTTATAGATGTTGACAATACTTTATTGCAAGAGAAATTAAAAATGCTTGAGGGATTCAGAAAAGAGAGAAACCCAAAGATAATAGAAAAACTCAGAAAAATGGGATACGACATTTCAATGGAAGATGTTGAGAAGGTTGCCTCAGGTGAGGTGATAGGAAGACCTCATATTGCACGTGTACTTGTTCAAAAGGGATATTTTGACAGTACAAAGGCTGTGTTTGAAAATCTTTTGGGTTTTGGAAAGCCTGCATATGTAAAAAAGGAAAAACTAAAGCCATATGAAGCAATTGGGGCTATAAAAGAAGCAAAAGGAATTGCCATCTTAGCACATCCTCACAAATATTTGTACCTTGAAGAGGGTCCAGAAAATGTATTCGAAGAGCTAAAAGAATATGGCTTAGACGGAATTGAAGTTTTTCATTCGGAGCACACAGAAAAAGAGACAAGAGAACTTTTGGAGATTGCAAGAAAGCTTGACTTTGTTGTAAGCGGCGGAAGTGATTTTCACGGAGCTAACAAACCTGATATTGAGATAGGAATTGGCAGAGGTAATTTGAATATAGAAGTAAGGATTTTAGAGGAGCTGGAAAGAAAGGTAGCAGGAAGATGAGAAGAGACGCTTTGTTTTTGGCTGTATTTCTAATTATTGGCATTATGCTTGGCAAAAATTTATCCACCATTAGTCTGTTATTTACTTTCCTTGTTGTATTGACATTTGGCTTTTTCACTTTAAATTTCTATTTTTTAAAAGAAAAAATTGATATGATTCTCTTTCTGTTAGCAATAGGTCTTTTTGTATATGCTTCTTTTAGAACATTTTATATCTTTAACTTTTTTGAGCCAGAAGTTTCCTTAGATAATAAAGAAGTTATTATTATTGGTAAGGTTTCTTCGTTTCCAGAGATTAGCAAGGACAAGGTTTCTTTTTATTTAAAGACAAGAGTAAATAAGAGGTATGTAAACATAAGAATTACCACTAATACAGGGAAAAATTTTTATTATGGAGATATTGTAAAGGTATATGGCAAATTGAAGATACCGAAAGGAAAGACGAGCAGGTATGGATTTGATTATAAGGAATACTTAAAAGCTAAAGGTGCTTTATATACTCTTTATGCTAAAAAGCTATATATTGTTTCTGCATCTCACAATATTCTAACTTATCTTAACATGTTCTCAAGCAAATTAAACCATCTTATAAATACTTCTTTTAAAACTGAAATATCATCACTTTTAAATGGTTTAATCCTTGGGAACAAATCTACAATTCCTGATGACGTTTACAAGGATTTTCAAAGAAGTGGGCTTGCGCATCTTCTTGCTGTTTCAGGTGGAAATGTGGGTGTGCTTTGTGCGTTTATTGAGGTTTTATTCAGAAAAGTTTTAAAAGTTTACGGAAGAGGAGTAAATCTGATAATAATTGGCATCATAGTCATATTTGCAATCATAACAGGTCTTTCTCCCTCAGTTGTGAGAGCCTCTATTATGGCAATAATATATTATCTTGGGAGGATAATATATAGAAATCCAGACACATTAAATAGTTTAGCAGTAGCCGCAGTTTTAATGCTGGTTATAAATCCTCTTTACCTTTTTGACATTGGATTTCAGCTCTCTTTTTTAAGTGTGCTCTCTATAGTAATTTTTTACAGAAGAATATATGAGTATTTTATAAAGGTCAAAGTTCCTACAAGTATATCTTCACTTTGCGCAGTTTCAGTCTCAGCCCAAATTTTGATTTTGCCACTTTTAGCTTACTACTTTTGTGAAGTTTCATTGATTTCCTTTTTGACAAATCTCATTGCAGTGCCCTTAGCAGGAGCGCTGGTACCTATAGGACTTGTGTATTACATACTTTTACTATTTGGAATAGACTTCATTGTGTTGAAGTGGGTGCTATTAGTAGTTGTCAAAGTTTTAATTTGGGTTTCCCAGCTTTCGCATATGAGATTTTCACATATAAAGATTGCATTTTGGGATGAAAGATTAATTATTGCCTACTACATACTTATTTTGTTCCTACTTTATAAAAAGGTTATTCCAAAATTTATAAAACTTTTAATGTATTCAACTATTTCAGCTCTTGTGCTAATATTTATTTTACAGGTAGTTATAAACTACAATAGACTAACTATCAGCGTGATTGATGTAGGACAAGGGGATAGCAATCTTGTAACATACAAAGGTTTTTCGATGCTCATTGATACAGGGCCGACCAACGAAGATTTTAGTTCTCTCAAGCGTATAGTTTTGCCATACATCTTGAAAAACAATGTCTCAAAGATTGATGTTTTGGTCCTTACACACAAACATAACGACCACATAGGTGATTTTGATTATCTTTTAAATGAGATGAAGGTGCGTGTAATTGTAACATCAAGAGAGGTTTATACTGAAAATATTGAAAAATTAAAAGGAAGATATGTGGTTTTAATTGATAAATTAAAAGGGTTTTCTTATAAAGACTTAAAAGTCTTTTTCTTTCCACCAATTGAACGGGACCCAAATTCGTCTGTGGTCACGAAGATTGTTTTGGGGAACTTCAGTATGCTTTTTACTGGAGATGCTTCTTATGAGTCAGAAAAAGAATATATAAAGAAATTTAACCTTCGGGCAACTGTATTAAAAATTGGTCATCATGGTAGCAATACTGCAACATCTGAAGAATTTTTGGAAAGTGTTGCTCCAAAGGTGGCAGTGATATCTGTTGGAAAGAACAACATATTTGGACATCCGTCGGAGGATGTTTTACAAAGGCTTAAAAAGAAAAAGATAAAAGTATTCAGGACAGATTTAAATGGTACAATTAAAATAGTAAAGACCAAAAATGAGGTTTTAATAAATCCTTATATGAGGTGATTTTTGAAAATGGACAAGTCAAAAGAGATAATAAAAGAGTTAAACTCTCAGCTTCTAAAAAAAGAGTTTAAAAAGATTTATCTTTTTTATGGTCAAGAGATTTTCCTCATAGATGAGTATACAAAAAGAATAAGTATGACAATTGTAAATGGCAATATAAACAACATTATAAAGTTTGATGGCGAGGAGGCAAACTACAACGATATCATAAACGAGATGATTTCAATATCATTTGATTTACAGCCACGAGTTTTGATATTCAAAAACTTTTTCAAATTCAGCACAACAAACTCAAACTTGAATCTCTCTGCTATAGTTGAAAGACTAAAAGACTTTAACAGTGATAAAGTTTATATAATTTTTAAAGAGTATGAAGCAAGAGAAAATAAATTGTTCAACAGTTTAAAGTCAATAGCATTTTCTGCTGAGTTTACAACTCCTTCTATGCCAGACTTGATAAAATGGGTTCAAAACATCATGGCAAAGGAAGGCAAAGTTATCTCAGAGAACATGGCACAGGAGATTATTGTGCATTACAACAAAGATATGATGCTCATATACAATTACTTGCAGGTGCTCATTTCATACCTTGGGAAAAGGAGTAAAGTTATGCATGATGACATTTTAAAAACTTTAACAGATAATCCACAGGATCACATCTTCCAGATGCTTGACGCTTTTGCGACAAAGGATGTTGAAAGTGGTTTTAGGTATTTAAAAGAACTTTATCAACTTAAAACAAGTGTGAGCAAGATTCTTGCTCTTATTCTTCGTCATTTTAAAATACTTGGAATGATGAAAGAGTTGCAGGAGACAAATAAAAAACAGATTGCAAAACAGCTTGGTATACTTGAGTTTTTTGTTGACAAGTATAAAAAACAATCTGAAGCGTTTACATTAGACAAGATTAGAAATATTATCCAAAGAACAATTGAATATGAATACATGATCAAAAGAGGACAAATTGATGACGAGACAGCACTTGAGATGCTTTTGTACCAGATTGTCAAATAAAAAGGTAATAAAAAATATAAAAAGGCTATCCAATAGAGAATAGCTGGACAGCCCTTTTTCTTTATTGAGCTTTCTTTTCTGGTTGTGGTGTAGACAAAGCAGCATACTTGTTGATTAGCTTCATTAATCTTGACTTCTTCCTTGAGGCATTGTTCTTGTGGATAACACCCTTTGCAGCTGTTTGGTCAATTAGCTTTGCAGCTTTTGAATAGAGCTCTTTTGCCTTTTCAATGTCACCTGCTAAAAGTGCTTTCTTTACTTCTTTGATAGCCTTTTTCATCTTAAACTTTTGAATTTTATTCTCAATAGTTCTGCGTCTTATAACTTTTATCTTCTTTTTTGCAGATTTTGTATTTGCCAACCCTTTTCACCTCCACTCAAAATTTAAGACTAATTGCTATTTTACCACGAGCAAAATAAAATTGCAACAGATGTCTTACCAGAAGTTAAAACAAAAAGGGTAAGGCTTTTAACCTTACCACCCATTACAAATTTATAACCGAACTTAATCTAAATATCAAGAGAATTTATTACGTTTTTGATAATTTGTGCAGAATTTTTTAGTTTTTCTTTTTCTTCATCTGTCAAAGGTATATCAAAAACTTTTGCAACTCCATTTTTGTTCACAATTGCAGGAAGTGACAAAGCAACATCCTTTATCCCATATACATCATCAACTACTGAAGACACAGGCAAGATTGAGTTTTCATCTCTTATAATTGCTTCAACAATTCTTCTTACTGCTAAAGCAATTGCATAGTAAGTTGCTCCTTTTCTTCCAATTATTTCATAGGCAGCATTTCTGACCTTGTTGAATATTTCCTCTTTGACCTCAGGTGAGCAGTTCTTACCGCATAACAGACACTCTTGCATAAAATTCACACCACCGATGTTTGTGAGACTCCATGCTGCAATCTCGCTGTCTCCATGTTCACCTAATATATATGCATGAACATTTCTCACATCAACTTGGCAATGCTGTGCCAAAAGATATCTAAACCTTGAGCTGTCTAAAACGGTCCCAGAGCCCAAAACCTGATTTTTTGGAAACCCTGATACTTTATACACAACGTATGTCAAGACATCAACTGGGTTTGTCACCATCAGCAATATGGCATCCTTTGTATATTTAATAATATTCTCAACAATCGATTTTGTAACCTGTGCATTTTTCTTTGTCAAATCAAGCCTTGTCTCACCCGGCTTTTGATTTGCACCAGCTGTTATAATCACTATATCTGCATCTTTGCAATCTTCATAATCGCCCGCCCAGATTTTAACTGGCTTTACAAAAGATATTCCATGATTTAAATCCATTGCCTCTCCTTCAGCTTTTGCGCGGTTCACATCGATCAAAACAAGCTCTGTTGCAAGTCCCGCATCCATAATTGCAAAAGCTGTTGAAGATCCAACAAAACCAGTACCAACAATAACAATTTTACCAGGTTTTCTCACAAAGTATTCCTCCTATTTTATTGAACTTTTCTAGCTTAATTTTACCCTCAAAATAAGATATTTAAACTGACGAAAAAATTTTTTAAAACATAAAACAGTATAAATATAAAACGATTTTTTCTTTCCAATTGAATACCAATAATTTTAAGCCTTCATTTTTACGGGATAGAATAATTGAAAAATGAGAAGATAACTTAATAAGTATGAACAAATACATGCATACAATTCAAACGATTGAAAATTTTTTGATATATTCAGACAATTGAATGTGTTCACATGTATTGATTATACAAAAACTTAGTGCTATAATAATCAACAGTAAATTCAGAATTAAGTACTTTATAAATATTCAAACAATTGCATGAATATACACGTTTTATATAAAACTAATTCTAAAGGAGAGAGAAGAAGTGGCAAGATACATATTAAAGAGGTTATTATGGTCAGCTGTATCTCTGTTTGTAATTATAACTGTAACTTTTTTCCTTATGAGAATGATACCCGGTGGGCCTTTTACAGGTGAAAAAACACTACCTGAACAGATTTTGAAGAATTTAAATGAAAAATATGGCTTAAATCAGCCAATTGGTGTTCAATATGTAAAATACCTAAAAAGCCTTCTTCAAGGCGATTTAGGAATTTCGATGAGAAACCAGGGAAGAACAGTAAATGAGATTATTGCTGAGACTTTTCCGGTTTCTGCAAAGATTGGTATTATAGCTATAATTGTAAGTCTGTTGGTTGGGATCCCTTTGGGAATTTGGTCGGCTGTGAATCAAGGAAAGTGGCAAGACCATCTTTCAATGGTGTTAGCTACAATATTTATAACAATACCTGGCTTTGTTCTTGCGATAATTTTGATGTACATCTTTGGCGTAAAGTTTCAACTTGTGCCTATAATGGGCTTAGATGAGCCAAGAAGTTATATTCTGCCGGTGATAACCTTGGCAGCATATCCAATATCTTTTATTGCAAGGCTCATTCGAAGCAGTATGCTTGAAAGTTTGTCCCAAGACTATATAAGAACTGCAAGGGCTAAGGGACTTTCTAATTTTAAAGTTGTGTACAAGCACGCATTGAAAAACTCTTTAATTCCTGTTGTAACATATTTGGGACCGCTTATTGCAGGTGTTTTGACAGGTAGTTTCGTGGTTGAAAAGATTTTCTCAATACCGGGAATGGGAAGATTTTATGTTGATAGTATCTCAAATAGAGACTATTCGCTTGTAATGGGAACTACAATATTCTATGCTGCATTTTTGATATTTATGAATCTTATTGTTGATATCATCTATGTATTTATAGACCCACGTATCAAACTTGAGGACTGATTTTAAGGGGGCAAAGAAAATAATGGAGAATATATCAAGAGAACTTTTTGTGCCAATTTCAAAAGAAGAAAAACAACTTGAGACAATAGTCCGTCCAAGCATGAGCTATTGGCAAGACGCTTGGAGAAGACTCAAAGCTAACAAGGTTGCAATGGCTTCTATGTGGGCAATAATATTTTTTATAGTCCTTGCAATAGTTGGGCCAATGGTTATGCCATACAGGTATGATGAGCAGCTTCGTGGACAAGAAGCGTTAGGGCCGTCACTGAAACACTTATTTGGGACTGACGAGTTGGGAAGAGACCTTTTCGTAAGATGTTTGTATGGCATGAGAATATCCTTGTCCATTGGTATAGTTGCGACAATTATAAATATTGTGATTGGTGTATTGTATGGCGGGATTTCAGGGTACATAGGTGGAAAAGTTGACAATATAATGATGAGAATAGTTGATATTTTATATAGCGTGCCCTTGATGATTTATGTAATTCTTCTTTCAGTTTCATTAAAACCTGCATTGGAGAAATTGTTTGACAAATACTCTTTTTTAAGCGGTCTTCAAACAGTAGGAGCACCACTTGTTTGTATCTATATTGCCTTGGGATTAACATATTGGATATCAATGGCAAGAATTGTTCGTGGCGAAATTTTAAGCCTAAAACAGCAAGAGTATGTTACTGCTGCGAAGACAATTGGTGCAAGTGGATGGAGAATTTTACTTAGACACCTTATTCCAAACAGCATGGGTTCAATCATTGTTACGGCTACGCTGCAGATTCCAAGTGCTATTTTTACTGAGTCTTTCTTGAGCTTTATAGGACTTGGCGTTGATGCACCTGTTCCATCGCTTGGCTCTCTTGCATCTGATGGTATAAATGGCTTTATATCATACCCTTACAGACTATTTTTCCCGTCGCTCTTGTTGTGTTTAATAATATTGGCATTTAACCTGTTTGGCGATGGACTTAGAGATGCACTTGACCCAAGAATGAGGAAATAATTATCTTCATACTAATAGAATTTGAGGTGAAAGAAGTTGGCCAATAAACTGTTAGAAGTAAAAAACTTGAAAACCTCATTTTTTACACATGTTGGCGAAGTAAAGGCAGTAAACGATGTTTCGTTTGATGTATATGAAGGACAGACGGTAGGCATTGTAGGTGAATCTGGAAGTGGCAAGAGTGTAACATCAATGTCTATAATGAGACTTATTGCCCCACCGGGCAAGATAATAGATGGTCAGATTATTTTTGAAGGAAAGGACTTGCTAAAGCTATCCGAGAAAGAGATGAGAGATATAAGAGGAAATAAAATCAGTATGATATTTCAGGACCCAATGACATCTTTAAACCCTGTTTTCACAATAGGAAATCAGCTAATTGAAGCTATAAAGATTCACAATAAAGTTTCAACTGCCGAGGCTAAAAAAAGAGCAGTTGAGATGTTAAGGTTGGTTGGAATTCCCAGCCCTGAAAGAAGACTTTCGCAATATCCGCATGAGTTTTCAGGTGGTATGCGTCAGAGGGTAATGATTGCAATGGCACTGTCTTGCAATCCAAAGCTTTTGATTGCAGATGAGCCAACAACTGCTCTTGATGTTACTATACAGGCGCAGATATTAGACCTTTTAAAAAAGCTTCAGCAGCAGCTAAAAATGTCTATAATACTTATCACACATGACCTTGGAGTTGTTGCTGATATATGCCAAAAGGTTATTGTCATGTATGGTGGAATAGTTGTTGAAGAAGGAAGTGTTGATGATATCTTCTACAATCCAAAACACCCTTACACATGGGGGCTTTTGAGGTCTGTACCAAAGATGCACTTAGGGCTCAAGAAAAGGCTTGTTCCTATTGAAGGACAGCCACCAGACTTACTAAAACCCCCAAAAGGATGTCCTTTTGCACCAAGGTGTGATTATGCAATGAAAGTGTGCTTAGAAGTACGACCACCACTTTTTGATGTAGGGGATGGGCATCAGGCAAGGTGTTGGCTCAATCATGAATATGCTCCGCAGGAGTTACTAAGTAGTGCAAAGGTAGTAAATGAATAAAAAGCTGGGCTTAAGATTTTGTAATTGTCAATTTACCTAAAGAGGTAGGTGAAAAAATTGGATGAAATCCTTATTGAAATAAAGAACCTTAAAAAATATTTTCCAGTAAGAAGTGGATTTGGCAAAAAAGCTTATATCAAGGCAGTAGACGATGTTAGCTTTTTTATAAAAAAAGGCGAAACGCTTGGTCTTGTTGGAGAAAGTGGATGTGGAAAGTCTACCACAGGAAGGACGATAATTAGACTTTATGAGCCAACAAGTGGTCAGATTATATTCAAAGGTGAGGATATAACAAAAAAGGACATGCTTCCTTACAGAAAATACATGCAGATGATCTTCCAAGACCCATATGCATCACTAAATCCGAGAATGACTGTTGGAGATATAATAGGTGAGCCGCTTGAAATTCACAATATTGCAAAAGGCAATGAGAAAAAGGAAAGGGTCCAAGAGCTGTTGAGGCTTGTTGGACTAAATAGCGAGCATGCGAGCAGATACCCTCATGAATTTTCTGGTGGGCAGAGGCAAAGAATTGGTATTGCAAGGGCACTGGCTGTTGAGCCTGAGTTTATAATTTGTGATGAGCCAATATCAGCACTTGACGTTTCAATTCAGGCTCAGATTGTAAATATGCTTGAAGACCTGCAGCAAGAGCTTGGGTTAACCTACCTATTTATTGCACATGACTTGTCAATGGTAAAGCATATAAGCAGTCGAGTAGGTGTTATGTACTTAGGAAAACTTGTTGAACTGGCAAGTAGCAATGAACTGTATGAAAAGCCTCTTCATCCTTATACACAAGCGTTGCTTTCTGCGATACCTATTCCTGACCCAAAGATTTCAAGAGAGCGAACAAGAATCATATTAGAGGGTGATGTTCCAAGCCCGCTAAATCCGCCAACTGGTTGCAGGTTCAGAACAAGGTGCAAGTATGCGTTTGACAGGTGCAAAGAGGAAGAACCAGAATTTAAGGATGTTGGTTCTGGTCATTACGTAGCCTGCCATCTAATGGATAGAAAGTAAAGGTGGGCTACGTAAAGATAAATAAAAAAATTTTTTCAGAAGGAGGAGGGTTTTTTATGAAAAAGCGTCTTATTGCCGCGTTTATACTTGTTATGTTTTTGGTGACAGGCCTATTTATTAACTCAAATTACAAGTCAACAGAGGCGGCGGCAAAGCAGGTTTTGACCTACATCAACGGTGCTGAACCAAGATATTTAGACCCTGCTTTAAATAATGCAGTTGATGGAGCAAACATTATCATTAATGTGTTTGAAGGTTTAACAAGAGTTAATGTAAAAGGTGAAACAGTACCGGGCATGGCTTACAAGTGGACAGTATCAAAAGATGGTCTTACTTACACTTTCTACTTAAGAGATGCAAAGTGGTCAGATGGAAAACCTGTCACAGCATATGATTTTGAGTACGCATGGAAAAGAGCATTAGATCCAAAGACAGCCTCTGAATATGCTTACCAGCTCTACTATATTAAAAATGGTCGTAAATTTAATGAAGGCAAGGCAAAAGCATCTGATGTTGGTGTAAAAGCTTTAAATGCAAAGACTTTGCAAGTAACATTAGAAGCACCAACACCATACTTTATTGATTTGACAAACTTCCCAACATACTTCCCTGTAAGAAAAGATATAGTTGAGAAGTATGGTGACAAATGGGCAACAAATCCAAAGACATATATAGGCAATGGTCCATTTGTAATGACAAAGTGGGTTCATAACTCATACATTGAGTTCAAGAAAAACCCAAAATATTGGGATGCAAAATCAATAACACTTGAAAAGATTGTATATAAACTTTCAGAAGATGATAAAGCAAACCTCTTAGCATACGAAGCAGGACAAGTTGACGGTGCAGAATCTGTTCCAACAGAAGAGATACCAAGATTACTCAAAGAGAAAAAGCTAAAAGTATGGCCTCTTCTTGGAACATACTACTATGATGTTAACTGCAAAGTAAAACCATTTAATGACAAAAGAGTAAGAGCAGCACTTTCACTTGCTATTGACAGGACTTATATTGTAGAGAATATAGGAAAGCTTGGTCAAAAACCAGCAACTGGATTTGTACCATATGGAATTACAGGTATTTCAAAAGATTTCAGAGTAGAGAGTGGTAATTATCTGCCGGTGAGAGCAGATTTGGCAAAAGCTAAGAAACTTTTGGCTGAAGCTGGTTATCCAAACGGCAAAGGTTTCCCAGAAATTGAAATTATCTACAACACAAACGAAGGACATAAGAAAATTGCAGAGGCTATTCAAAATATGTGGCAGCAGCTTGGTATCAAAGTCAAGCTTTCCAATATGGAATGGAAAGTATTGCAAGACAGAAGACAGAAGAAAGACTACATGGTTGCGAGAGATGGTTGGGTAGGCGACTATGTTGACCCAATGACCTTCTTAGATCTATTTACATCATACAGCGACAACAACAACACAAATTGGAGCAACAAAAAGTATGATGAGCTTATCGACAAGGCAAAGAGAACAACAGACAGAAAACTGAGAATGCAATACATGATGCAAGCAGAAAAGATCTTAATGGAAGATTATGCTGTTATTCCAATCTACTTCTATGTAAAAGGACAGCTTCTGCGAGACTATGTAAAGAACTACTACATCTCCCCACTTGGATTTAACTACTTCATGTATGCGAAGATTGTAAAATAAGAGAAAATGGAGTAAAATATAAAGGGAAGAGCTATTTAGCAGATTGTATATAGCTCTTCCCTTTTTGCTTTAGATGGCATTGCCTTTTTAAAAATAAAAAAAGGCAGGTGATGTGATTTGATTCAAAGAAATTTAAAAAAGAGTCTGAGTTTGATAGTTCTCATTGGTTTTTTAGCGTTTTTGCTACAAGGCTGCTCAAGCAGTGCAGATGATATCAACAAAAAAGTGAGGATTGTCCTTGTTGGCAATTTCATAGGGGATGAAAATGCTAAAAAATTGATTTCTGAGCTGGAAAGAAAGTCGGGTGATAAAGTTTACATTGACCAGATTCTCTACACAGGAGATACTCCTAAATCTGAACAAGAATTTGCGTTTATGCAAAAACTCATGGTAATGCTTGCAGCAGGTGAAGGTGATATATATGTCCTTGATAAAAAACTCTTTACAAACTATGCTCAAAATGGAGCATTCTATTCACTAAAATCTTTTGTAAGCAAGAATAAGCTAAATAAATTTATTGATGATACATGTTATGTTAAAGAAAAAGACAAATCTGCAAAAGACTTGTATGGCATTAAGGCAGACAATGTTGAAATACTTAAAAAATATGGGTTTGATACAAAGAACAAATACATTGCCATTTACGTAAGAAGCAATAAGTTTTCACGTGCACAAAAGGTACTGCTTACTCTTCTAAATAGTAAGTAAATAGTTAACAACAAGGTATATTCCATAGAAAATACACTTTTCTGATGCATCAAAAGATGGTGAGTGCAAAGGATTTTCTCCTTTGCCATTTTCTTTTATTCCAAGCCTAAAATAAAAAGAAGGTACTTCTTTACAGTAGAATGCAAAGTCCTCGGCAGTAAAGCTCATTTCGGCCTTCTTTACATTTTCCTTACCCAATATATTTTCAGCAGATTTTGAGAATTCTGCTGCAATCTTAGAGTTATTTATCAAAGGTGGATATTGGAAATAGTAGTTTATATCTACCTGTGTGTCATATTTCTCAGCTGAGCACTTTGCTAATTTTTTTATGTTCTCGTAAATGAAATCTTGGATTTTAGCGTCAAATGTTCTCACAGTACCTTTTATTTTACATGTATTTGCAATCACATTATAAGTTTCGCCACTGCTAATGGACGAAAAGGATATATGAAAAGGAGAAACTTTTTTGGAGAATGCTGAAAAAAAGTTATTTGCACTCTGTATAAAGTCTATTGCAGGATAAATAGGGTTTTTAGTAAGCTCTGGCATGGCTGCATGTCCACCTTTTCCAATAAATTCTATATCGAAATCATCAACACTTGCCATAATAGCTTCACTTGATATTTCGATCATTCCAACATCAAGATTTGGCCATACATGAAAGCCAATGAGCTGTTTCACGTTTGGATTTTTCAATCCACCTTCTTCGATTACCTTTTTAGCACCGCCAGGTCCTTCTTCAGCAGGTTGGAAAATAAATTTTACGCACCCTGTATAGCCAATGTCAACCAGGGTCTTTGCAATGCCAAGTACAATTGCCATATGAAAGTCATGACCACAGCAGTGCCTTGGTTTTCCTTCAACTAATATTGCATCCATATCAGCCCTGACTGCTACACATTCATCCGAATTGTTTATAATTCCAATTACACCTGTTTTTGCAACAGGAAAGTTTTCTATTCCCCATTCAGTCAATTTTTCTCTTATGTATTTTTGTGTTTTATATTCCTCAAACGATAGTTCAGGTATGTTGTGGAGTTCTTTTCGGATATTTTCGAAAAGGTTCATATTTTTCTCAATTACTTCTTTAATTTTATCAGTTTGCAAGCTCATGACCTATTCACCGTCCTTTTGTAAAATAAGTTTTAGAGCATCTCTTATCTTCTCAATTCCAATTTGAAGTTCCACGTCACTACAGTTTAAAAAGCTCACTCTAAAGAAATTAATAGAATTTGGCTTGTGATAAAAACATGTATGGGGTTGTATAAATACTTTCTCAGCTTTCAGTTTATTGTAAATATACGCTGATGAGATTTTTTGTGGAAGCAAGAATGATACAAATATACCTTTTGGACTCTTAGTAAATAGTCTACTTGCCAGATCACATTTTTCTATCAAATCTAAAAACAATTTTTGCTTTTCTTGGATATAAGATTTAAGTTTTTGAATGTACAAATCAAAATGATTTTTCAAAAAATCTGCAAAACACACCTGGATAAATAGAGACGTTGAGATATCTGCTGTAGATTTGTAATAAGCCACTTCATCTGCAAACTCTGCTGGTGATACCACAAATCCAATCCTCAGCGCTGGCATTGTGAGGGTTGAAAAACTTTTGATGTAAAATACCCTGTCATGTCTGTCATAAGCCTTTATAGAGAAATTTCCCTCTTCTACTACTACATCGCTAAGAAAGTCATCTTCAATAAGATAAAAGTTATATTTTTCGGCAATGTCACACAAATATCTTTTGTATTCTTCAGTATAAGAAATACCAGTTGGGTTTTGGGAAAAAGGAATTATGTAAAAAGCCTTTGGAGAAAATTTTTTAACATAGTCTTCAATTTGCTCCATCTGGTCTATATCAATTCCTATGACATTCAAGTGCATGTTACTAAAAATATGATATGCCCCTAAATACGAAGGATTTTCCATAAATATAGTATCACCTGGTTTTAAAAGGCTTTTTGTTGTGATTTCTATCCCTTGTTGAGCACCAGATACAATTATTACATTTGAAATATCAGTATAAACTTTAAATTTTTTTAAGTAATTTTCAACAAGATACTCTTTCAATGGATTTTTAAATGGTTCAATGTAGTCAAAAATCTGCGGCCCAAAGGTTTCAATTGCACTATTTATAGATGATTTAAACTGTTCAATTGGATACAAGCTATATGGCAGTTTTGAAGAAGAAAGGTTTATGAACTCACTTGACGGTGTGCTTAAAATCTCCTCTTCAAATATTACCTTGTCCTGATATTCATTATAAATAACATAATACCCACTTCCAGCAACTGCCTTGATATACCCCTCAAGCTGCAATTGATTCAAAGCCTTTGTAACAGTGGAAAGATTGACATTTAAAGCCTTGCAAAGGTGACGGACAGAAGGCAATTTTTGCATGTAGCTGTACTCACCAGATAATATCTTTTCTTTGAGAGCTTCATAGAGCTGAATGTAAAGTGGCTTTTTAGACTTTTTATCAAGCTGTATCGATACACACATAGTCATCCTGCCTTTACACAAAGTTTATTTTCATTATAATAAAATGGACAAAAGTGTTCAACAAATTATATCGATACGGAGGTGCAAACTTATGAGCGAAGTTGTGAATGTGAATGAAAGATACGAACTGAATAAAAACCTTGCCCAGATGTTAAAAGGCGGTGTTATTATGGATGTGACATCCCCAAGGGAGGCAGAGATTGCAGAAAAAGCAGGTGCTGTTGCTGTAATGGCACTTCAAAAGGTTCCAGCAGACCTGCGCAAAGAGGGCAAAGTTGCAAGAATGGCTGACCCAAAAATTATATTAGAAATTAAAAAAGCTGTTTCAATACCTGTTATGGCAAAGGTAAGAATAGGACATTTTGTTGAGGCTCAGATTTTAGAAGCGTTAGGAATTGACTATATAGATGAGAGTGAGGTTTTGACACCTGCTGACGAGGAGCACCATATTGACAAGTGGAAGTTTAAAGCTGCTTTTGTATGTGGTGCAAGGGATTTAGGAGAGGCACTCAGAAGAATCCAAGAAGGTGCGTCCATGATACGAACAAAAGGTGAGGCTGGAACAGGAAATGTTGTTGAAGCGGTAAGACACTTAAGAAGGATTAACAAACAGATTGCATACGCAGCATCTTTAAATGAGGATGAGCTTTATGCATATGCAAAGGAATTAGGTGTATCATATGAGCTTTTGAAAAAAACTGCTGAGCTAAAAAGGCTTCCTGTTGTCAATTTTGCAGCAGGTGGAATTGCAACACCAGCTGATGCAGCTTTGATGATGCAACTTGGAGCAGATGGTGTGTTTGTTGGCTCTGGAATATTTAAGTCAAAAAATCCCGAAAAAAGAGCAAGAGCAATTGTAATGGCAACAACCTACTACAATGACCCCAAAATCTTAGCAGAGATTTCTTATGACCTTGGTGAAGAGATGGAAGGAATTGATTTAAGAGGCCTTTCACAAAATGAACTTTTGCAGTTTAGGGGGAATTAAAAGTTGAAAAAAATTGGAGTATTGGCATTTCAAGGCGGAGTTATTGAGCATGTAAAAAAGATTGAAGAAATAGGACACATACCAGTTTTAGTAAAGAAAATTGAAGACTTAGATGGAATAGATGGTTTGATTTTGCCAGGCGGTGAGAGCACAACCATAGGAAAATTTTTAATAGAAACTGGGGTAAAGGAGAAAATTTTGAGCTTGGCAGAACAAGGTATGCCAATGTGGGGAACATGTGCGGGTGCAATACTTCTGTCAAAGACCATAAAAAACCAGGGAAGTGGTGTTTTGCCACTACTTGACATAGTAATTGAAAGAAATGCTTACGGAAGCCAGCTTGACAGCTTCAAAAAAGAAGTTTTTGTGCTAAGGTTTAATAAGACAACTGAATGTGTATTTATAAGAGCGCCCAAGATAGTTGATGTTGGCTCAAATGTAGAGGTTTTGGCACAGCTTGACACCCCTATTGCTGTGTTGCAAGGAACTATTTTGGCAACAACATTTCATCCTGAACTCACATCTCAAAATTATTGGCATTCTTTCTTTGTTGAGAATGTGATAAAATAAATTTAAAGTTCTTCTTTTTCTTTTTCCTTTTTTCTTTTAAAATTTTCTTCCGGTTCAAAAAATAAACAAAAGCCAGCGTTGTATTTTGACGGTGGGCAAATATGGGTTTTAATACAATATCCATCTTTTTGATATTTACATGGATATGAGCAGTTAATAAAACTCATGTTTTGTCCCCTCCCATTTTTATTTTTTGTAGTTTTGCGAATAAAATTTAAGTAATTTTTAAGCAAAAAGGGGAATAATTTCAGGAATGATATTTAATATTGGGATTGACATTATTGAGGTTGAAAGATTTAAAAATATAAAAAGATTTGATGCATTTTTGAAGAGGGTATTTACTCAAAAAGAACTTGAGTATATAAGCTCAAAAAATTTCAATCTGCTAACAATAGCAGGGTATTTTGCAGCAAAAGAGGCTGTGGCAAAAACACTTTCAACAGGCATTGTATTTGGATTTAAAGATATTGAGATACAAAAGGATATAAATGGATGTCCGAAGGTAAAGCTTTACAACAAAGCTAAAGAAATTTGTGAGAGCTTGAAAATTACAAATATTGTCTTGAGTATTTCACATCAAAACTCGGTGGCAGTTGCCTGTGCAATTGCCGAAAAAGAGGAGTGAAATTTGCATGTATGTATTAACTTCTGAACAGATGAAGCAAATAGATAAAAAAGCAACAAGCGAGATTGGAATTCCTGAAGTAGTGTTGATGGAGAATGCAGGCTTTTGTGTATTTGAGGAAATTAAAAGAGATTTAGGTGATTTAAAGCAAAAAAGGATTGCTGTTTTTTGTGGCAAAGGGAATAATGGGGGAGATGGTTTTGTAGTTGCGCGGTATCTTTTAGAACAATCAGACAATGTTCAGATTTTTATATTTGATGAGAATGTAAGTGCATCTTCGAAGGTTTTTTTAAACATATTAAAAAACTTAAGTGCAAACATTCAAGTACTAAATGAAGAGCTTCTGGCGCGACTTTATCATGAGAGATTTGACATTATCGTTGATGGGATATTTGGAATAGGTCTTGTAAGAGATGTTGAGGGCTTGTACAGAAAGGTAATTGAGTATATAAATTCTTCGGAAGCCTATGTTTATTCTATCGACATTCCAAGTGGAGTTTGCTCTGACACAGGACAGATAAAAGGAGTTGCAGTGAAAGCAAACAAGACAATTACTTTCATGTATCCTAAAATTGGAAACATCCTTTATCCTGGGGCTTATTTGTGTGGTAAACTTATAGTAAAAGACATTGGTATCCCTGAAAAGGTTGTAGAGAAGATCAGTACAAAAATTTTGAGCAGAGAAGAACTAAATATTGAAAAGCTTTACCGCTACCCTGATACACACAAAGGAGACTACGGAAAAGTGGGAGTTGTAGCAGGTTCAAAATTCTTTCCTGGTGCCTCTGTGCTTTGTGCAAATGCTTGTGTAAAAAGTGGGTGTGGGCTATGCTTTTTATTCTCACCAATTGAGAGTCTGAGTCTGCACAATTTTAGAAATCCAGAAATAATCACAGTAGCGATTGAAAGCAAGGATGGAGTAGTAACTTTTGAGGGTTTCAAACAGAAAGAGGAGTTTTTGAAAAGGTTAGATGTCATTGCATTTGGATGCGGTCTTACCAGTTCTGTAGAAGTTGAAAAGATATTGATTCATATTTTAAAAAACTTTCAAATACCTATTGTAATAGATGCAGATGGTTTGAATGTTTTGGCAAATAATAAAGAAGCTCAAACACTTTTGCACGAATACAAGGCACCCAAGATATTGACTCCACATTACAAAGAGGCCTCAAGGATACTTAGCTGTGATGTTTCTGAGGTTGCTAAAAACCCGCTTGACGTAGCCCTTCAACTTTCAAAAAAGTTTGACTGTGTATGCATTTTAAAAGGTGCAAGGACTATAATTACAGATGGCAACAATATATACATCAATATACTTGGAAATCCTGGTATGGCGAAGGGTGGAAGTGGTGATGTTCTAACTGGTATAGTTACTGCAATCCTTGCACAAGGATATAGTGGTTTAGATGC
The DNA here is from genome assembly GCF_003999255.1 of Caldicellulosiruptor changbaiensis. Classification (GTDB taxonomy): domain Bacteria; phylum Bacillota; class Thermoanaerobacteria; order Caldicellulosiruptorales; family Caldicellulosiruptoraceae; genus Caldicellulosiruptor; species Caldicellulosiruptor changbaiensis. The sequence goes on along the minus strand of NZ_CP034791.1, from coordinate 1,967,984 downwards.
AGCAAAACTTGCTGTTTATCTGCATTCACTTTCTGCTGATATTTTGCTTGAAAGAAAGTCAATGCAGACCATCTTGCCTTCAGAAATAATTGAGAATCTTGATTTTGCATTTAAGCGAGTAATTGAAGGTTAATTATATAAGAGAATGTGGAAGAGGTTTTGTTATGTATTTTTTATACTCTTGATTTTCATGTTACTTACCTCTTGTAAGAGTAGAAATAGTCAAGGTACACTTAAGATCTATCCAGATTACATTGCAAAAGGATTTGTGGAAATAACTTCAAACAAAATGGTTTCAAAATACTTTTTTTTCGAACAAAGAATAAATGGAAAAGTTGAGGCAGAGTTTCAGAAAGATAGTAGAAAGATAAAGATAACTAAGGAAAATGGAAAGGTTATATTAGATGGCAAAGATCTAAAAAACATTGCAGAGGATATTTTTTTGGAATACTATATTGATAAGCTTATAAATAGCGAAAAATATTCTATTGTAAAACAGGAAAAATCCACAATAATCACAATTGAATTAAAAGATGATATTAGGTATTTGCATTACTACTTTGAGGATGAAAGGTTAAAAAAAATAGTTGTAATTTATCAGGATGCAAGATTTATAAAGACAATCTACCTGACAGAGTATAAAAAATACAGAAAGGGATGAAAGGAAATTGTCTCTTTACAACCGTGTCTGGGCAGAGATAAATCTTGACAACCTCATATACAATGTTAATAACATCAAAGAAAAGATTTCGCCAAATACTCAGATTATGGCTGTTGTTAAAGCCGATGCATATGGCCATGGAGCAATTGAAGTGTCAAGGGTTTTAGTCAAAAACGGAATTAACATGCTTGCTGTTGCAATAATAGACGAGGCTTTGCAGCTTAGGCACTATAATTTTGACATTCCTATTTTGATATTAGGATTTACTCCTTTTGAATTATCTGAACAGGTTGTTGAAAATGACATTAGCCAAACAGTGTACACATTTGAGCAAGCATATTATCTAAATGAGGCAGCTAAAAAGATAGGTAAAAAGGCAAAAGTACATATCAAAGTTGATACTGGCATGGGAAGAATTGGATTCTTGTGTACCAAAGAAAGTATCGAAGCAATAATCAGAATTGCAAGCCTTTCACACATAGAACTTGAAGGCATATTTTCACACTTTTCGTCAGCAGATGACCCACACTCTGATAATTTTACCTATGAACAGTTTTTAAAATTTGAAAACTTTGTGAAAGAACTAAATAAAAATGGGGTATACTTTAAATATAAGCATATTGCAAATAGCGCTGCGGCAATCCGTTTCCCCCAGTATCAACTTGATATAGTAAGGCTTGGTCTTGTACTTTATGGACTTTATCCGAGCGAAGCAGTAAAAACAGAAATTTCCTTGAAACCTGTTATGTCTGTCAAGGCAAAAGTAATCAATGTAAAGGAGGTGCCAGAAGGGTATCCTATAAGCTACAACAGAAGGTATGTGACTCCTTGCAAGAGCAAGATTGCTACGATACCTATCGGATATGCTGATGGTTTTACAAGAGTTGGAAGTGAAAAAAGATGTGTTCTCATCAATGGAGAGTATGCAAAAGTTGTAGGGAATGTATGCATGGACCAGTGCATGGTGGATGTTACTCATATTAAAGATGTCAAGATTGGTGATGAGGTTGTAATTATAGGGAAGCAAGGGAAAAATGAGATTACAGCAGATGATTTAGCTTCACAAATTGGCACTATAAACTATGAAGTGATATGCTCTGTCAGCAAGAGAATTCCACGTGTTTATATCAGGGATGGGCGAGTTGTCAAAATATTAAACTACATCTTATGAAAAATTTACATTGATTTAAAGCACCAAAAAAATTTATAATGAAGATAAGCTCATCCGCTATACCTTTTATAAATATGTTTTTATATTTTGTTTTGCAAGGGGGAAATTAGATGCCGCAGATACGTATTGTAAAATATCTTTTGCAATATCGCGGTGGAAATTTTTATGATGATGGATTTATAAAACCTTTTGCGATAAAAAGAAGGATGAGGAGAATTGAGAAGGAACTTGAGAGTTGTTATAAAAAGTATGCAGATTTAAACAGGACAATTGCAAATGAATGGTTAGCTCTTGACTTTGAGGGACTTGTAAAGTATGAGAATATAATATATGATGATTTATACCATGATTTTTATAAATTTGAAGAAGGTAGGGTAGCGGAGAGTGGAAAAAGTGCTGCAACAACATCAAAACCAAAATCAGACATTTGAAATTAAAAGAGGAGACATATTCTATGCCGACCTTGCTCCGCATGTTGGGTCTGAGCAAGGTGGCATACGGCCTGTACTGGTAATTCAAAATGACATAGGAAATAAATACAGTCCAACAGTAATTGTTGCTGCGATAACCTCGCAGATTGGCAAGGCAAAGTTTCCAACTCATGTTGAAATTCATGCAGGAGAGTTTGGCCTTACAAAAGACTCTGTTATTTTGCTTGAGCAGATAAGAACAATTGACAAGGTAAGGCTAAAGAACAAGGTTGGAAAGCTCTCTGAGGAAGTTATGGAAAAGGTAAATCAAGCAATTTTAATTAGCCTTGGATTGATAGACTGGACAGCGGAGGGATACGATTGGAAAAAGAAAGAAGGCGCTGGTATAAAAAAGGTATAAATGTTACAGTTATTGCTATTGTGATAATAGTATTGGGGGCAGCGGTAATTTTTGCAAGCAGTCAGTCAATTGATAATGATGCTCTTATAACATACGGGTTTTTTAAAAAGCAACTTGACCAGCTAAAAACTTACATAGATTCGAAGATAAATGAATTAGATAGTAAAATTAGCAAAGCAAGTAATGCTTCACAGAGTAGTACAGATGTGATCCAGCTCCAAAAACAGCTTTCTAATTTGAATTTAGAAGTGGAAAAACTAAGAAAACAAGTATCTGATTTAGAAGCCAAGTTAAAAGTTCAAGCACAAGGACAAGGTCAGGCGAAAAGTGAGTTTGCTTTGACAAAAGGATATGAAATAGTAAAAGTGCCAAAAGGAAAAGTTATTGTGTTTGATGCCTCAACTGAGTTTATTTTAAGGGTAGGAAAAGCAACTGCTACTGTTCCGAAAGGAGCATCTTTAATTGATCTAACAGCGGCAAAGGATATTGGAAATAATCAACAAATATCTAAAAATCATTTAGTCCTAATTGTCAAGAACGATGGCAGGGGATTTAAAGCAATTGATGATGTATGGGTAATAGTAAATGGCGGCTATAAAATAAAATAACGGGAGAGTAGAAAAGTATGGATATAAGTATAATTTCAGCGATTGTGGCAGGTTTTTTGTCTTTTTTCTCACCTTGTATTCTTCCCCTTGTCCCTGTTTACATTCTTTATATTTTTTCACAAAGAGGCAGTAAATTGAAAAATGCCTTTTTATTTGTCTTAGGATTTAGTATAGTGTTTGTAGGGCTTGGGATCTTGGCATCGTTATTTGGGGTGGCGTTTTCGCAGTATAAATGGGTTATTGTGAAGATAGCAGCAATAATCTTAATTTTGATGGGTCTGGTGATGCTTGATTTGTCACCAGATTTTTTAAAAAGGTTATTTATACCCATAGGTGGTAATGGTAATTATCAAAAAGAAAGAATTCCACTGATTTTGGGTATGCTTTTGAGTATTAGCTGGACACCTTGTGTAGGACCAATTTTAGCATCAATTTTGAGTTTAGCTGCTGTGCAGAAGACTTTTGTAAAAGGGGTGTTGCTTTTGGTATTTTATTCAATTGGTTTTGCCATGCCATTCTTGTTAGCTTCTCTTTTTATAGAGAGGATTAAAAGTTTTTTTAGTTTTATAAACAGACATGTCAAAGTAGTAGAGTATTTAGCAGGAATTTTTATGGTAATTTTTGGAGTCCTTGTATTTTTTGATAAGATAAATTTTTTAAGATGATAAAAATTTAAAACAGGGGGTAAATATTACATGTTGAATCAAAGAGCAAAAAATGTTATCTTTATATTAGTTGTTGCAGTACTCATTGCTCTTTTAGTCTATCAATTTATACCACGGACAAAGTCACAAGTAAGAGTAAATGGTGCTGTTGACTTTAAGCTTGAATCTGTTGATGGCAAAGAATATTCGATCTCAAGCTTTAGAGGCAAAAAGGTGATTTTGAACTTTTTTGCTACCTGGTGTCCACCATGTAGAGCTGAAATTCCTGATTTTGAAAAGTTTCATCAAAGTAACAAAGACATTGTTTTGATCGGGGTAAATATTCAAGAGGACAAAAATACAGTCAAAGAGTTTTTAAACTCAATGGGTGTAAGTTACCTTGTTTTGCTTGACAAAGATGGCAAAATTGCATCCAATTTTGGCATAGAGGGAATACCTACAACATTTTTATTGGATGAAAATGGCAGAATAATAGCAAAGAATGTTGGTATGATGACATATGATGAGTTGGATAAGTTTGTAAAACAGAATAAAAAGGACTGAAGAAGGATGCTTTACAATGAAAGACTTCTTTATGGCGATTTATGGGTTGAGTTAAATGGACCACTGGCATCAGTTGGTATTACAAAAAATTTAGAAAGAGAACTTGGAGATATTGTCATATTTGAATTCATAAAGACACATGGCTATCTTCAGCAGGGTGAAGAATTTGCAAGTATTGAGACAATTTATAAAACATATACATTAAAGTCTCCTATCAGTGGGTTTATAAAGCATGCTAATTTTAAGCTGTGCTATGATCCTACTATATTAAATTTATTCCCAGAAGAGACAGAAATAATTAGTATAGACATAGAGCAACTTGTGTGATATAATGGTGCAAGTGAATATTACAAAATAAAGGGGTTGGAGACACTGATGAAAATGAGTAGAAGAATTGTTGCTATTGTTGTATTGATTGCACTTGCGATAAGTTTAATGCCACTTTATTCCCATGCTGCGGACTTTCCAATTACAGTAAAAGATGGAAAAGGTAATAGCATTACAGTAAAACAAAAACCTCAAAGAATTCTTTCATTGGCACTTCAGACAGATGAAATTCTTTTGAACATGGTTTCACCAAGCAGAATTATAGGTCTTTCTATATTTGCAGATGATAAGAACAATTCAAACGTTGTGAACTTAGCTAAAAATGTGAAAGGTAGATATTCAAGCAATGACATTGAAAAGATAATTGCTGCAAAGCCAGACCTTGTAATAGTGCCTTATTATATTGACAAGGCTAAATATGACCTTTTAAAGAAAGGTTTAAAGTGTCCTATATACGTGAGCCTAAATCCAAATTCATTTGCGAATATAAAGCAGGAGATTATCAATCTTTCGAGACTAACAGGTGAAATTCAAAAGGGGCAGGCTCTTATAAAATACATGAATGACAAAATAAATGCTGTTCAGAAAAAGGTAAAATATCTCAGAAAGAAAAAATATGTTCTTTTCTACACATATTACTTTAACTCTACATATGGCAAAAATACTGCACAACATGAAATAGCAAAATATGCGGGAGTTATAAACATAGCTGCTGTTGCAGGTTTGAAAGGCTGGCCAACAATCACAAAAGAACAGATTTTGGAGTGGGACCCTGATATTATTGTTATTCCTTCTGCTTCATATAATCCAAAAAAGACTTCTCAGCAATATGTAGAAGAGTTTAAAAAAGACCCTGCTTTTAAGAATCTAAAAGCTGTTAAAAACAACGCAGTGATTATACTTGACGATAGACACGTTCAAACTGTTTCGCATTACATTGTAGAAGGTGTTTATGACTTAGCAAAGGCTGCTTATCCATATCTGTTTAAATAACACAAAAGATTTTGAAGTGGTGGTAAGTATTGAAAAAGGTTTTAGTAGTACTGTGCGTAATACTTTTAATAGTATTTGTGGTCTCAATAGGGGTGGGAAGTGTATTTATCCCTCCCCTTCGTGTTTTAAAGGTAATTTTTTCACTCATTGGTTTTAAAGTGCCTGGGGTCAACCAGATGGATTTGACAATTATTGGTCAGATTAGACTTCCCAGAATAATAATTGCTATGATTGTAGGCATGAGCTTGTCTGTTGCAGGAGCACTTGTGCAAGGGCTTTACAGAAACCCTATGGCAGATCCGGGTATAATTGGAACATCAAGCGGTGCGAGCCTGGGTGCAATTTCTTGTATTGCTCTTTCGTTCAACACCATAAGCATTTTTTATTTACCTTTATTTTCATTTGTAGGTGCACTTGGTATTTCTTTTTTAGTGTACAAGCTTGCAACAAAAGATGGAAAAACTCCCATTTTGAACCTGATATTAATTGGCATTGCTGTATCCACTTTTATATCCTCAATAAATTCCCTTATCCTTTCAAACATCAATCAGTACCAGGTAAGCGAGTATATATTTTGGATGCTTGGCGGGCTTGATAGCCGTAGCTGGACACATGTGAAGATAAGTTTTGTGCCTCTTGTTATTTTGATACTGTGTTCACTTATTTTCGCAAAGAGGATAAACATTCTAATATTAGGAGAAGAAGAAAGCTATACAATTGGTGTCAACCCTGAGAGACTCAAAAAACGGCTTTTAATTTTAGTTTCTCTTTTAACAGGGATTGCAGTTTCAGTATCAGGTGCGATTTCATTTGTGGGGCTGATAACACCACATATTTTAAGACTAATTGTCGGAAGTGATTATAGAAAGCTCATTCCTGCTTCAATTCTTGGTGGTGGAATTTTTTTGATTGTGTGCGACACAATTGCAAGAGTGCTGTTTTCACCAATTGAAGTAAAGGTTGGGATTATAACCTCAATTGTGGGTGCACCGTACTTTTTGTACCTTTTAAAAAAGCGCGAGAATGAGGTGACAATTTGATATTATGTCTCTTTATATAGAAAGTCTAAAGTGTGGGTATACAAAACCCATAGTAGAAGTCGAAAAGGGAATAGAATTTAAAGAAGGAAAAGTCTATGGGATAGTTGGTCCAAATGGAAGTGGGAAAAGTACATTCATTAAGGCCTTAGCAGGGATTGTTAAAATTTTTGAAGGAAAGGTTTTTTATAATCAAACTAATATATTTTCACTTTCTGATATTGAACGAGCAAAGATTATATCCTATATGCCCCAAAGTGTATTCTCAAACTTTCCTTTTACGGTGATTGACATAGTAATGATGGGAAGATACCCACACGAAAAGAGTAGGTTTTCAAACGACAAAGAGAGCAAGAAAGTTGCCGAAGAGAAAATAGATATGGTTGAGTTAACAGCAAAAAAGTATTCAAGCATCTTGCAGATTTCAGGTGGTGAGAGGCAAAGAACTTCGTTTGCAAGGGTACTTGCCCAAGAGAGCAAAGTTTTACTTTTAGATGAGCCAAATTCAAACCTTGACATTACACATCAAGAAAAGATTTTAAATATTGTAAAGGATGAAGTGAGATTAGGCAAGATTGCAATAATGGCACTTCACAACATTAAACTCGCGGCAAAGTTTTGTGACATTGTCTTTTTGATGAAAGATGGCAAAATTGTAGACTTTGGAAGGCCACAGGATGTGATAAATGCAGAGAATATAAAAAAGGTGTACAATATCGAAGCAATTGTCTATAGAAATCCATTTGGAATATTTGACATTGAACTAATTCAAAAAGAATATGAAAAGGGTATTCATGTGCACGTTGTAGCAGGTGGTGGCCAAGGACAAGCAGTTTATAAACTTTTGGTTGAGATGGGTTTCAAGGTTACAACAGGTGTTCTTGCAACAAATGACACAGACTATGAAACTGCTCAGGCACTTTCTATATACACAGTTTTCACAATGCCATTTATGCCAATTGGAGAAGTAGAGTACATTGAAAATGTTGAGCTAATAAAGAAAGCAGATTTTTGTATTTTGTGCGATATTCCGTTTGGAATTCAGAATGTAAAAAATCTTGAAGCACTAAAGTTTGCAAAGAAACTATTTATTATAGAACAAGAAGATATTTCAAATCGTGACTTTACAAATGGAATAGCAACAAGTCTTTACAATAGCCTAAAAGAAAAAGCTGTTGTTTTAAATACCTTAGAGGAGCTAAAACACATACTTCAAAGGGAGGAGAAAAAGTAATGAATCCAAACAAAAAATGGTGGATTGATATAAATCTTGAAACTTTAAAGAAAAATTTAGAGGCGAGGAACTTTGAATGTTTTATTGTAGACAAGAGAGAAGATGTTGTACCTTTGCTTGAAAAGATAATAAAAGAGGGTTCAGTGGTTTCGTGTGGAGGTTCAATGACGCTTTTTGAGTGTGGGGTAATTGATTTTTTGAGAAATGGGAAGTTTAACTTTTTGGACAGGTACAAAGAGGGGTTAAGTGGCGACGAGCTTGGAGAGATTTACAGAAAGTCGTTTTGGGCAGATTACTATATCATGTCTTCAAATGCCATAACCCTTGATGGCAAACTTATCAATATTGACGGCAATGGTAATAGACTTGCAGCTTTGATGTTTGGACCAAAAAACGTGATAGTAATTGTTGGGATAAACAAGCTTGTCTTGAATGAGCAGGAGGGAATAAACAGGGTAAGAAACATTGCATCACCTATGAATGCAAAAAGACTTTCAAAGAATACACCTTGTACTTCTTCTGGTAAATGTCATGATTGTTTGAGCCAGGACTGTATATGCAGCCATATTGTTGTCACAAGGAGGCACCCTGTAAAAGGGCGTATAAAGATAATAATAGTAAAAGAGGAGTTAGGATTTTGAGCAGTAATATTTTAGCAACATTCGTGTAACAATTTCGTAAAAAGAGGTTGACGTAATATCGAAATTATAATAAAATAATAACATCAAAATGATTAACAATAGTGGCTGAATGCATGAGGCAGTTTGTTAAATTTGCCCCATGCAGCGGGAGAACCAGCTTTATTGTGGGGTGAATCGGCAAGCTTTGGCTGCCGTAGGGATGTCCTTCTTGTCCCGAACCCGTCAGCTAATCCCGTAAGCCCAAAAAAGAAGGGAGTTTTTAAATGAATACTAAAGCTTTAATTGGAATTTTGATGTTTTTGCTGCTTATAACATGGAGTAGCAAAGGTTTTGCAAAGACAGCTGAGGCAACAGTTACTGTCAACATCCGAAACAGTCCTTCAACATCATCAAAAGTATTAGGAGTTTTTCCAAAAGGCTTTAAAGCGCAAGTTTTATCATCCACAGGTGGATGGGTTAAGATTTCATTTGATGGTGTTGTTGGGTATGTTAAATCTGATTACATAAAGCTTACAAAAGACAGCAGTACTTCAAATGCAGTAAAAAGTTCTACAAATACAAGGCAAGTAGTTTCTCAGATGCCGATGGCAACCGTTCTAAAAGACAATGCAAGGGTCAGAAGTAATATGTCCACTTCCTCAAAAATACTAAAAACATTGAAGAAGGGTAGCAAGGTATACGTTTTGGCAAGAGAGCGAAACGGTTGGATAAAGGTAAAAACGCTCGATGGCACAGTTGGATATATGGCATATTATCTTTTGAAAATGTCAACAAGCCATACAACAAAGATATCATCACGTGGCGGATATGATAGGGAAGCTCAAGTTGCTTACAATGGCAGTTTAGCTGATAGAATACTTGGGTTTGCTAAAAACCTTTTAGGGATACGGTATCGATATGGTGGTTCATCTCCTTCGACAGGGTTTGACTGTTCAGGATTTGTTCAATATGTGTTTAGAAACTTTGGGATTAGCTTAGAAAGAACTGCAGCTGACATGGCAGCTACAAACGGTGTGAGAATATCATATAATGAGTTAAGACCTGGTGATTTGGTATTTTTTGATACAGACGGTGGTAGAAATTATATCAATCACGTTGGAATTTATCTGGGTGGTGGTAAATATATTCATGCATCGAGTGCAAGAGGCTGTGTTACAATTTCAGACCTTACTTCAAAGTATGGTACATCGTTCATGATGGCAAAAAGAGTGATAAGGTAAAAAGACAAGGGGGTTTTCCAGCTAAAAAGGAAAGCCCCCTTTTTGAGTGCAACCATAGATTATACAAGTATTTTTTTGATTCATTTCTTGCCTTTATTTTTCGTCCTTCTTTACAAGAGGCAGGATTAATCTTTTAACATCATCTTCGCACCTAATCTCCCCAGATACTTTATTGAGTTCCCACTCCTCGTGGTGTACAATCTCACTGCCAGGTAGCAAATTGTAAAGAGGACTTAATGTTTCCATCTCAAGCATGAAATCAGTTGTATATGTTTCATATGAGCACCCAAAATCTGGGTATTCAGCACCTTCTATATGTTTGTAGTATTTTACGAACAGATCTCCGTCATTTAAATAACAAGCCCAACCATCTAAATTTGGATACCCAATTTTAAACGGTGGTTTACAGTCTTTGTCCTGCTTGAGAATAATAAAATCTTCGCCCCAGATAGCTCTGTGGTCGTTAAGTTTTGTGTAAGGCCACATGACAAGCGGAAAACTGGGCAAAAGTCCTGTATCAATTTTTGGAATTGGCATAACTTCAACCCCACCAGGTCTCATTACAGATAGTGCCCATGCAGCCACTTTTACATCAAAAAGACCATTATTCTTTATTCTGTATGTAACATATGCTTTTGGCAAACTTGGGTCAAGCCTAAATTCAATTATCTTTTGAAGCTTTGTCCACTCTTCAGTAGGCTGAATTAACATAATACCATCGGTCAAAATTTCATACTCAATAGGTGTATTATCAGGGTAGTATGATCGTGGCATTGCCTCTGGACTATGCCAAAGTCTTGTTCCCCCGTAGATTCTCCATTCATCTCCGCCTTTTTTACCAGCTTGGTCTTCAACAATGCAAAATACATTTTTACCACCCTTAAAACCAAAATAAATTATTCTTGGGCCGACATCTGTTGTGACAATAGCTTCAACTTTCTCATTTGAAATTAAAAAGCAATTTTCCCACCCTTTAAATTCTACTTTTTTGACCTCAACCATTTTTTAATTTCCCCCTTGTAAATTGTTTTTGAAAAAATTCCAACATTAGAATATAATTTAATTATACTCTACAAAAAAGATTTGCTCAAATGTACTTTTAAAAAAGTTGTATTTTATCATCTTTTTAGACAGAAAAGTTTTTAAGGGGAGATAGAATGGAGCATGTTAAAGCGCTTTAAACCCGATATTATCTGTAATAACATATTTGAGATTGACCTAAAGAAATTAAAGTCAAGAGGCATTAATTATCTTATCATTGACATTGACAATACTTTAGTGCCTTGGGGTGAACTTGAGATAAAAAGTGAAGTATTTTCTTGGATAAAAAAAGCACAGGAACTGGGGTTTAGAATATGCCTTGTGTCAAACAATCAAAAGGAAAGAGTAAAAAAAATTGAAAATGTTTTAGGGCTCCCGAGTGTGTACAATGCTAAAAAACCTTTAAAATCTGGTTTTTTAAAAGCATCTTACATTCTTCATGAAGGAAAGAAAAACCATCAAACAGCTGTGATTGGTGACCAGTTTTTTACGGATGTAATAGGTGCAAAAAGGCTAAAACTCTTTGTGATTTTAGTAAGGCCGCTTAAAGAAAGGGAGTTTTTTGTAACACGAATAAACAGAATCTTTGAGAGAAGAATCTTAAAATACTATATGAAGGATGAGGGCAAATGAAAAAACTGTATCTTATTGGAAAGAGCTTAAAACACTCTATCTCTCCTCTTATTCACAATAAAATCTTGTCTAACTTTGGTATTGATGCAGTCTACTCAAATGTTGAATTACCTGATTTTGAAAAGCTAAAAGAGTTTGTTGAGATGGTTAAAAAAGATGGCGATGTTGTCGGATTTAACGTAACAATTCCCTATAAAGAGGATATTTTAGAGTTTTGCGATGAGGTTTCTGAAGATGTCAGAATAATTCAGGCTGCCAACACTGTAAAAAAGGAAAACGGAAAACTCAAAGCATATAATACTGACTGGATTGGTTTTAAGAAGAGTTTAGAGGAAGTGAACATTGATGTAAAAGATAAAAAGATTTTGATTTTGGGTGCTGGTGGTGCAGCAAAAGCTTGCATCTATGGATTTTATAAAATGGGGGCAAAGCAAATTTTTGTTGCTAACAGGACATATGAGAAGGCAACAAGGCTCAGAGATTATTTTAGAGAATTTGTCCAACTTCAGGTAATTAATTGGTTAAAGAAAGAAAGTTACGAGTACGATATCATTATAAACACCACTCCTATTGGTATGTTTCCTGAGGTAGAGAAATCTCCTTTTGATATAAGAGAGTATAGGTTTAATCTGCTACTTGTGTATGATACAATTTATAATCCACCTTTAACTAAGCTTTTAAAAGAAGCAGAGCTTAAAAATATTAATACTTCGAACGGTTTAAAGATGCTAATATACCAAGCAATTGAAGCTGAAAAAATTTGGTGGAACATTGCCAAGGACATTGAACAATTTGAGAAAGAAGAATTAGACGTTTTGTCCAGAAATGTTCTAATGACTTATTAATTATCTACGATAATTTTAGAATTAAAAAAGAATTTTTATTCAAAGTTCTTAATTCGTGGTATAATTAAATTACAGTAAATGGTCGAGGGGTGTTAAAAATGAAAATAATGATAGTTGATGATGCTGTGTTTATAAGAAAAGTATTAAAGGGGATTTTAATTGAGTTGGGTCATGAAGTAATTGCTGAAGCTTCAAACGGGAAAGATGCAATATCATTACTTGAGAGAGTAAAGCCAGAAGTTATAACTCTTGATATTACTTTACCAGATATGAGTGGCCTTGAAATTTTAAAAGAGATAAAGAAAATTTCTCCACAAACTCAAGTTATAATGATTTCGGCACTATCCGGTCAGGAGTCTGTAATAGAAGCTCTAAGAGAAGGAGCAGCAGATTATATAACCAAGCCGTTTTCTAAAGAAAAGGTAGAAAAAGTTTTGAGTGAAATTAAAATTAACGTAGATAAAATGGTGTCAACACAGAACTTAGAACAAGGTAGTAATAATGTAACTGAATTTAAGGAGTTTACAGTTGATACACAATATGAATCACAAGAGGTTTATGAGTCACATAAAATTGAAGAAATAAATAATATAGTAGGACAAGAAGAAGACGAAATGGAATCTGCTCAAGTAGAACCCGAATCTGATAATTACTCTATAGAGCCTATGGAGAAAAAAGCGGATGCTTTTGAGTATCAAAGTGATGAAAGGGAAAGAGAAGTAGAGGAAAGTGTAGTATCATTTAATAAAGAATTATTTCAAGATATTCATAAGCCATCGTTTTTTGAAAATGAAAAGAGAGCTTATTTAGAAGATGTAAGGGTTTATGAAGAAAGCATAGGCTATGTTTTATCTTTGCACTTCAATCAATCAGTTACATATAGTTTTGGTAAAATGAAAATAGGCAATGGGTTTATTGTGAACATAGAAAATTGTAGGCTTTCTCCCCATATAAAAGAAGTTATGAGATTTGAAAATGGTAGCGTAGAAGAAATTAGAATTGAAGAAATTTCAGGGAATGTGTATATTGCTATCAAGACAATGATAAAAAAATTTAACATTCGAGAAAATGAAGACATTATAGAAATAGTATTGCAAAAAGGCAGTAGCCGAGTTTCTTATAATCCAATTAGCAAACTAATTCTTATTGAAAATGTTGAAAAGAGGCATATACATGTAGAGAAGATTGAAGGACATTTAAAGATAAATATATTGAATAAAGATATATTTATGGAAGAAGGGAAAAATATCCTAAATGATGATGTTGTTGAAACAATAGAGGTTGTTAGAGATTTTAAAGGATATAGTATTATGATAAAAACTGCAAAAGATGTGGATTATGAAATAATAGAGAGTAGAAATTCTGTTGGACTGAGATTAAAAGAGAGCAATGTTATTAAATGGTGGAATGTTTACGACCAAGAAGATATGACTATATTAGATATATTACCATCCATGTCTGATTTTAGAGTGAATATAGAACATGATAAAGAGAATAAAAAAGTATATTTATATCTTCAGGACATTTCTCTTCCTCAAGAATTGAAAGAAAAGAAATTTGAGTACGAGAAAGGGTTTATAGAAAGTATAGAATTTACTTACGACGAGGACAAAAAGCAGAGCATGCTAATCGTGCAAACACCTGTTAGCAGAGTGAATGTTTCAAAAGAAAATGGCAGAATACTTTTAATATGCAGAGCTAATAGGGCCTTTTTGTTATATGATAACTTACAAAAGAGAATTATATTCCAAAATATAAAGCCTTCAGATATTGACTTAGAGTTAGAAGATGACAGAATATTGTATTTTAAAATTTTTAATCGCTTTATTGTTTTAATTAAAGATTCAATGGTAGAAGAAAATGAACTTATCGAAAAAGTACAAATGCAGCAAGTTGAAGGTGGCTATGAAGGCAAAATATTGTTGAAAAAACGTTGCAGTTTTTACTCACTTTTAGCAAAAGACAGAGTTTCAACAGAGATTTATCTGACACCTATTAAGGCAAAAAATAAGATTAACTTCTTTGAATATGAAGAGTCTGAAGGAAAGGCAATTTTGCACCTGAGTGGTGAAGGTGTGTTTGACAGAAATGTAACAGAATTGAAAGATAGGACAGGCATTGGTGTGGAAGTATCTGATTGTGTCTTAGAAAATATTAACGCAGGGTCAATGGTTTTTGAAGATAGCAGCATCGAAAAGCTCGTCTTTGAAGAAGTAGATGATGAAAAGGTAATTGTGAAGGTTTATACTCCTGTTAATGAGTATGAGATACTTGATAAAACTAATGGGTTTGATATAGTGTTTTATCTTAAAAAGGTTGAAGTTATATTTGAAACAAATATTTTTGAAATTGTGGGAGTAGGCAAAGACAGTGTTGATTTTGTTATAGATAAAGAAAATAATCAAGTTGAAATCAGGATAAAAGAGAAAGGAGTTTATATTCCAACTGGCTTATTTAAAGTAGAAGATGGTGTTTTAAGAAGCTACCAAATATTTAAAGCAAAACATGGTTATAGTATTTTAGTAAAACTTCAAAAGAAAGCTTCAGTATCTTTCTCTGACAAGGAGGATAATATTATTGTTCTTAACTTCATTAAATATCCGGAACTTCTTTTCTTTGAGCTTTCAAATATTTCAGACAAAGAAACGTGGTTAAAAATTGGTTTTGATGAACCTATTTTTGAAAGGCCTTCAATTGAGTATGTTGATCAAACCCTGGTTGAAATAGAGTTGAAAAAGGTTAACTACGAGAACTTAGATTTAACATCTAAGAAATATGAAGAAGGTATTATAAAAAATGTTGAATTTTTGCCTTATGAAGATGATCTTAAAATAAGAATTGGTTATGCTTTTTCGCATTTGAACTTAGAGGTTGTTGAAAATCAAGTGATTTTAAAGTTTGAAAAAGTTGATACAAAAATTGAGGCAGACGCTGACAGAATTACATTTAATTATATAAATCCTGAGCAAATATCGTATAGAGTGTTTGACGAAAATGGTGTTATTATTATGGAAATACCTTTTGATGCTGGATATTTAGAAAATACAATACCTGCAATAAAAAGCGAAAAAAGTGTAAAGTATATTAATATTGAAACTTCAAACACAGGGTGGAGAATTTATATCATAACTAACTTAGAGATGTACTATACTTTTGAGAAGTTTGAAGATAACTTCTTTATTAAATTACAAAAAAATTTTGAAAAGTCTTCAGTAAGTGAGATTGCGTAGAGAGCTTTTGGGATATTTTCTGAACCAAAAAAGGGGTGGAGAGTTTGCCAATAAATGAGCGAAAAAGAATAGGTGAGCTATTGTTAGATGCTGGTATAATTACACGCCAACAATTAGATGAGGCACTTCAAATTCAAAAGAAGACAGGAAAGAAGATTGGAGAGATTTTGGTTGAAAAAGGATATGTTACCGAAGATGAGATATTGGAAGTATTAGAGTTCCAGTTAGGGATACCGCATGTTAAACTTGATCAATATGTTATAGATCCAGAAGTTATAAATATGGTTTCAGAGAGCATTGCAAGAAGACACACATTAATACCTATTCAAGTAAAAGATGACAAATTAGTTGTTGCAATGGCTGATCCTCTCAATATTTTTGCTATTGAAGATGTTAGTATATTTTCAGGTAAAAATGTTCAACCTGTAATAGCAAAAGCATCTGAAATAAAAAGACAAATTGAGAAATTTTATGGGAAGCAAGAAGCTTTAAAAGCAGTAGAAGAGCTAAAAAAGGAAACTACCCAAAGACGAACACAAGTTAGCAGAATGCAAATTAGTTCTGAGGATGAGGCAGAAGGACCTGTTGTAAAACTTGTGAATTCAATTTTTGAGCAAGCTATAACGTCACGTGCAAGTGATATTCATATTGAACCTTTTGAAAATGAAATAAGAGTAAGATTTAGAATTGATGGAATACTATATGATATTCTTCAGATTGATATTAATTCATTATCTTCCCTTGTCGCAAGAATAAAAGTAATTGGGAACATGGACATTGCTGAAAAAAGAGTACCTCAAGATGGAAGGACAACATTCATATTTGCAGACAAAATCTACGATATGCGTATATCATCTTTGCCAACAGTTTACGGTGAAAAGATAGTTATAAGAATTGCTGATAAAAGTGCTTTTGTCAAGGCTAAGACAGAGCTTGGTTTTACCGAGGATGACTTAGAAAAATACAATAAAATAATCTCTGCACCACATGGAATAATTTTGGTCTGTGGACCAACCGGAAGTGGTAAGACAACCACACTCTATACAATACTAAATGAGTTGAATACAGGTACTAATAATATCATTACAGTTGAAGACCCTGTAGAATGCACTATAATGGGTGTAAATCAAGTAGAAGTAAATCCAAAAGCTGGTCTTACTTTTGCAGCAGCTTTGAGATCAATATTGCGTCAAGACCCTGATATAATCATGATTGGAGAGATTCGTGACAAAGAGACAGCTGATATGGCAGTGAGAGCTGCTATAACAGGACATTTGGTTTTATCGACAATTCACACAAACGATGCACCAAGTGCTGTCACGAGGCTTGTAGATATGGGAATAGAAAACTTTTTAATAAGTTCATCTTTGGTAGGTGTAATTTCCCAAAGACTTGTAAGAAAAATTTGTCCATATTGTAAAGAAGAATATGAACCGACAGAAACAGAATTAAAAACTCTTGACATAGAAAATAAAAACAATGTAAAATTATACACAGGAAGAGGTTGTGCGCTTTGCAATAATAAAGGTTATTACGGTAGAACTGGTATATATGAGATAATGATTGTTACTGAGAAGCTAAGAAGACTAATTGTGAAAAGAGATGTTAGTAGTGATGAAATTAAGGAATTGGCCATAAAGGAAGGCATGAAGACATTACGTCAGGCTTGTAAAGAAAGAGTATTAAATGGAACAACCACTGTTGAAGAGTATTTACGCGTAACTTATTCGCTTGAATAATTACGAGGGGTTAGAGAGGAAAAAGAGGGGGGAGAAAATGGATATTAACGAGATTTTAAAAGAAGCATTTTTAAAAGGCGCATCTGATATACATATCACAGCAGGTTCACCACCTATCATGCGCGTGCATGGTGTTTTAACCCGAATGAGCGATCTTAGCTTAACACCTGAGGTTACTGAGAGATTTGTAAGAGAAATTACTAATGAATATCAGTACAAACGTTTGCAAGAGGTTGGTGAAGTTGATTTTTCATATAGTATAAGAGGTCTTAGTAGGTTTAGGGTAAATGCTTTTAAACAACGCGGCTCATATGCTATTGCATTCAGAGTCATATCACAAGACATTCCAAAATTCGAAACACTTGGACTTCCGGCTGTTTTGAAAGACTTCACAAAACTAAACAAAGGGCTTGTTTTGGTAACTGGTCCAACAGGTTCTGGTAAGTCTACAACCTTAGCTTCACTAATTGATATCATAAACACAGAAAGAAATCTTCATATAATAACACTTGAAGATCCAATAGAATATTTACACAGGCACAAAAAAAGTATTGTAAACCAGAGAGAAATTGGAAATGACACACAGAGTTTTGCGGCAGCACTGAGGGCAGCACTTCGTGAAGACCCTGATGTTATTCTTGTAGGTGAGATGAGAGATTTAGAGACTATCTCTATTGCTTTAACAGCAGCAGAAACAGGTCATTTGGTGTTTTCGACGCTCCACACAGTTGGTGCTGCCAAAACAATCGATAGAATAATTGATGTTTTTCCTCCATATCAGCAACAACAAGTAAGAGTGCAGTTGTCAACTGTCCTTCAAGCAGTTGTGTCTCAGCAGCTTTTGACAAGAAGAGACGGCAGGGGCAGGGTTGTGGCTGTTGAAGTAATGATAGCAAACCCTGCAATACGAAATTTAATTCGTGAGGCAAAGACCTATCAGATTCAGTCTGTTATTCAAACACACACCAAAAACGGAATGATAACTATGGAACAATCTCTTGTAGATTTGTATAAGCGAGGTTTAATTACTCGCGAGGATGCAATTATGTATGCTTCTGACTATGAACTTGTAAATAAGCTTTTGATGTTCTAAAGGGGTTGAGTTTTTAAGATGGCGGAGTATATCTACCGAGCGTTAGATGCCTCAGGTAAGTTTATCCAAGGAACGGTAATTGCAGAAGATGTAAATAGTGCTCTTGAAAACTTAAGAGCAAGAAATATTTACATAGTTGAAATAAAAGAAAAAAGTGCTTTGCACAAAGAAATAAAACTACCATTTGGACAAAAAGCCACCATAAAGGACTTATCAGTTTTTTGTAGACAGTTTGCAACAATGCTTGCTGCAGGTATTTCGATTTTGAGTTGTCTTGATGTGCTCAGAAATCAGTACAGAGGAAGACCTTTTGGCAAGGTAATAGACGATTTGTATGAGAAGGTAGAAAGAGGAACATTGCTTTCCACTGCTATGAGAGAGCATCCAAGGTTTTTTCCACCAATATTAATCAACATGGTTGAAGCAGGTGAGGTTGCAGGTTCCATTGATAAATCAATGGACAAGATGGCTACTCATTTTGAAAAAGAGTTAAAACTTCGACAAAAGATAGTAAATGCACTTATCTATCCTGCAATTGTTATTGGTGTTGCTGTGATTGTTTTGATAATTCTCTTGACATTTGTTATTCCCACTTTTGTTGGGCTATTTGACGAGTTGAACGTTGAACTTCCCGCAACAACAAAGTTTGTCATAAACTCGAGCAAATTTATGCAGAAAAATGGGCTTTACTTACTTTTCTTCATAATAGCGCTCATATTAGGGTACAAAATTTTCAAAGGTACAAAAAGTGGTGGGATTTTAATAGGTAAAATTAAAATCAAAATACCTGTAATTGGAAGAGTTGTTTTAGGTCAGGTAACCAGCCGTTTTACAAGGACGCTGGCAACACTTTTAAATGCTGGTGTTCCCTTGATAACGGCTTTGGATACAACTAAAAATGTCATGGCAAATACCTACATTGAACAGGAGTTTGAGAAGGTTATTGAGAGGGTGAAAGGTGGTGAGGGGCTTTCTTATCCGATTGAGGATATTGGGATTTTTCCACAGCTTGTGAATATAATGTTAAAAACTGGTGAAGAGACAGGAAGGCTTGAGTACATGCTTGAAAAAGCAGCAGACTATTACGAAAACGAGGTTGAAAATCAAATAACAAGACTGACGGCATTGTTTGAGCCTGTGATGATTGTATGTTTAGCTGTTATGGTAGGATTTTTACTTGCGTCAATTATCATGCCGATGTTCAAGCTTTATGGCAGCATCGGTTCATAAAAAAGGGCGGTGGCTTATGAAAAGAAAGGTTAATGGTTTTACCTTGATTGAACTTGTTGTTGTGATTGCAATAATTGGTGTGATTGTAGCAATTGCAACACCACAGGTTTTAAGGGCAATCCAGAATGCTCAAAAAAGAGCAGACAGCCAAACAGCTCGCCACATTGCATATGCGTTTTTGATGTGGCAGGAAGAGAGTGGAAAGAGCTTAAGTGAAATTATTCCAGATGCTAATTTCTACAGAATTGACTCAGACCAAATTGGTGGCGCAAGCGGGTTTAGATTAAGTAAATATATCACAGGAAGCCTGCCAAGGCCAAGGTTAAATAAGAATTACTATTTTTACTACAAGTATGAGTCATCAGTTTTAAAGATTTACGCGGGCGATGATTCAAATAAGTGGGAACTTTTTCCTGAGTTTGATGAAAGTTATAAATAAAAAATTAGGAGGGTGATTTTAACATGATGGCTTGGCTTGTAAAGCAAATAAATAAGAAGAATAAAGGTTTTACATTGATTGAAATGGTTGTTGTTTTGGCAATTATTGCGGTATTGATTGCAATTGCTGTGCCGCAGGTTTTGAAGCAGATTAATAAAGCAAAAATAAACGCAGATAAAGCAAACGCAAAATCAATAGCAACTGCAATACAACAATATGTTGGTGATGGAAATACTGTGACTCAAACAACTTGGAATCAAGTTGATACTGAACCGTGGGTCAATACTTATTTAACAGGTGGGGTTCCAGCTGTTCGATATAATAATTCTTGGCATTTTTATTACATGACAGATAGTGTGGGAGATACTGTTTATGTTGGAGCAGGGCCAAGTGATACCAGTGTATATCAAATTTACCCTTATCCAGATAATAATGCCAATAATCCTTACAAATAATATCTTTTTTTTAATTATGTCATTTTCCCTCATCCTTGGCAGCTTCCTAAATGTCTGTATATACAGAATTCCTCGGGGGGAGTCGATTGTCTTCCCCCCGAGCCACTGCCCTAAATGTAAAAATAGAATAAAGCCGTATGATTTGATACCAATTGTAAGCTATATTATCTTAAGAGGAAGATGTAGATTTTGCAAAGAAAAGATTTCAGTAAAATACCCAATTGTTGAAGCCTTAACGGGGGTTGTGGGGATAGTTTGTTTATATAGATATGGACTGACAATCAATATGGTATTAGCATTTTTGATAGGCTGCATTTTGATTTATATATCAGCTGTTGATATTGACACAATGGAAATTTCCATAAAGAGTATATTATTACTATTTGCTCTTCGCATCATTCAAGTATTCTTTGAAAAAGGCTTTAGTTTAAAAAGTGTATTTAGCATCTTTTTAGGTTCTATTTTATCAATGCTTTTGATATTAGCAATATACATATTCTCAAAAGGAAGTGCAATGGGGTTTGGTGATGTTCTTTTAATTGCTGCAGGTGGTGCTGGTTTTAGCATAGGTGAGGCTATACTTGCAAATTTTTTAGCATTTATAATAGGTGCAATATTTTCCATTTTTATATTGCTAAAAGGTGAGAAAAAGCTCAAAAGAGAGATTCCTTTTGGTCCTTTTATCTCAATTGCGCTTTTTGTAGCAATTTTATATGGTGATTACATTTTGAAAATCTATTTGACTCATTTTATAAGGTGATATTGTTTTCACACTTGATAGGGGAGGCATAAACTTGAAATGTACGCTATAAAAAACTACATGGAAGAAGCTGTTGCAAACATGCTTGATAGAGTAATTGAAAATATAGATGTTTGCAAATGTCAAAAATGTAAACTTGACATCATGGCACTTGCACTGAATAGATTGCCCGCAAGATATTTTGTGACTAAAGAAGGCGAGCTTTTTGAAAAATTATCAGAGCTTGAAGACCAGTTTTATGTAGACATTGTAGTTGCAATTACAGCGGCTGCTTTTGTTGTTAAAAACAATCCTAAACATAACTAAAAAAGAGGGATAATATGAAAAAGCTCAAGGGGTTTACCCTGCAAGAATTGGCTATTGTTATTGCCATTTTGGCAATACTTTTATCAATTGCAGTTCCAAATTATATAGCAATGAAGAAAAGAGCAGATGTTGATAGCATAGCAAACCAGTTTGCAGCAATGATAAGAGAACTTTATGAAAAGATTGACTCTGAAATGGAATATGACACATATAACTCTTCAGCAGGTGGGCATATGTCAAAATACTACATAAGAATTGACAACTATAAAATTCCTGATCCGATATCAGGTGAGAGAAATTTAAAAATTCAGCTTATAAAATTTGATGCTTCTGCGAGTCCAGCAACTGAAACTGTTATCAAAGAGATAGTTTCTAAAACAGTAAAACTTCAGAATGCTTCGGGTTCTTCTATTTTAATGGACAGTGCTGGTAATGTTGCAACTTATATAACATTTAAACCGGACGGCAAAATATTGAGGTTTACAGATAGAGTAGCTGCAAGGAATAACGTTGAAGATTTTTCGGTAAGAAACGGGATAGAGGTTGTACCAAAATCAGGCGGAGGCTACAAAAAAACAGTTTATCTTAACACTGTGCCACCGGGGAGTGTCGAAGTCAAATGAGAAGAGGACAAAGAGGTTTTACTTTAATTGAAATGGTAATTGTAGTTGCAATTGTGGGGATAGTTGTAGCTGCACTTTACAGCTTTTTTATAAACAATTTCAAGGTGGCACAGGAAGAGGCAAAGATTGCAAGTATTGAGTCACAGGCAAAAAGGCTTGAAGATAGTATCAAGCAGTGGCTTCAGATGGCTGACCAGTCAAGCATTGTTTATTATCCTTCTTTCAAGAGAGTAGATATGATTGTATATGAAGATGCTTCAAGTAGTGGCGTTTTGGTAAAAATTGATTATGAACATATGTCAAAGTCTATAAGAATAGAAAAAGGGAGTAGTGGAGCAGTGTTGTACTTAGAAGGTAAAGTTTTAAGATTTAATGTTCTTGATAATTTTCCTCAATTGATAATTGAATATGAAGTGGATTTAGGAGTTCGTGGTCAGACAAGAACATACAAAATAGTTTATAATAGACGATATGATTAAAAAATACTTCATTGAGAGGTTTTTGAAAAGATGAGTATAAGGGTGGCACTTGAAGTTGGTAAAAATTACGTAAAAGTTGCTGAAGGATCTTTTACAAACGCGTTACATGTAAATAGATTTGCAGAAGAACAGTCGAAAGACGATATTATAATAAACGATTTGAAATTAGAGCCTAATCTTTTTTACGAAACGGTAGGTAATATTTTTTTGAAAAACAATTTTCCTAAAAACAATGTAATTGTGGTTTTAACGGGTATTTCAAATATGATTATAAGAGAAATGGTTATACCTTATCTGAATGAGGAAAAGACTTATAATCTTATAACATTTGAAGCAAGACAGTATTTTCCAACTAATATTGAAAACTATATCATTGATTATAAACAACTAAAGGTTTTCAATGAGGGTAAGGTCAAAAAACAGAAGATATTGTTAGTAGCTTTGCCAAAAACATTGATAGAAGATATTATCAATATTTCAAGGAAATTGGGATTGAAGTTAAAAAAGATCGATATTGAACCAAATGCTATCACTAAGCTTGTAAACATAGAAAGGAGATTTAGGAAAGAAAAAGAAAAAGAGCTGGTGATGATAGTAAATATTATGAGGTCGTATATTACAACTGTAATAGTGAATGAAGGAGATATTATCCTTTCAAAAACTTTTCCTAATTACGATTTAGAAAGAATGTTTAATGAAGAAGAGGAGTCAGAAGCATTTTTGGAGTATATCTATACATATACCATTAATGAAATAGCTGAAAATGTATCAAAGTTTTATGAATTTTATAGAAGCAAAGATCCAGAAAGCCCGAAATTGTCAAAGGTATACCTAATGGGTGAGGTTTGTCAACATATAGATATCAGCGATATATTAAGAACAAAAATAAATAGTGAGATGGTTTTATTAACAGAACTGCAATCCATTGATAAAAAGATTGTAATGACCAAAAATGAAATTTGCAATTATTCTACAGTTATGAGCGGTCTTATATAGCTTTTTAAGATTTTGAGGTGGTATTGTAAAATGGCTAAGAATTTAAAAGACATCAATCTACTTTTAGCATATGAAAGAGTTACTAGAAAGAAAGATGCAACAATAAGAATATATTCACTCATTTTAATTTTAGAGCTATGTATTTTGGCTCTAATTATCTCATTATACACAACACAAATTATTACCACAAATAACGACATCAAAAGACTGAACAATGAAATCAATATAAAGCAACAGCAGATGGCACAAATTGAGAAGCTTTTTCAAAAGAAAAATCTATATACTCAAAAGGAAGCATTGTTGGAATATATTTCAAAAACACATGTAAAACTTTTAGAAATTTTAGACAAACTTGAGAATTTAACACCTTCAAATATTCGTTATGAAAGTTTAAATCTTTCACAGGACAAGATTACATGTACAGTAAGAGCAGACAAATTAGAGACAGTTACGCAATTTGTATATAATCTTCAGACAAGCAATTACTTTAAGAATGTTAGCTTTAACAGCGTAACAGGTGATGACAACTCAAAAGTTTCAACAATAACAGCTGATATAGTGGGGAAGTGATTAAAAAGTGCAAATAACAGATAGAGATAAAAAGTTGCTGATGATTTTGGTAATGTTTCTTGTTGCAGTTGCTTTCTATAATTTTTTTTACAAACCTTATTCAGAAAAGCTCAGCCAATTAAAGTCAGAGAAACAAACATTAGAAAATAGGCTAAATGAGATAAATCAAAGAATTGCAAGTTATAATTTATCAAAAGAGAGGTTGCAAGAGATAGAAGAATTATACGCAGATTTGAGTAACAAGATTCCGCCTAATCAAGACGAAAAGTTTAGTATGCTTGACTTAAAAAGGCTTTCTGAGATGGTAGGGGCTAAGACATCTGACTATACTTTTTCACAAAAGCAAAAGGTAAATACAAGTATAAATAATATTAATATTGTAAATGCATACTATTATTCTTCAAAGCAAAATTGGCAGATAACATATGCTAATTTTAAAAAACTTCTCTATCTCCAAAAAGATTTTTCACCTTTATTTTCCTTAGATGGTATTACTCTTAGCAATGCAAATGACAAAATTGCCGCAAGTTTTGAAATAAGGTTTTATGGTTTTGAAGACAATTTAGCTCAGCCGAGACAGTGGCCACAATTTAGAATGCCAACAGGCAAGGGTGATATCTTTAAAGGTGGCACAGCGCCTAAGATAAAGTTCAATTACACTGAAGAGAGTATAAAAAAAAATGAAAATCCCGCTCAGTCAGCATTAAAAATGGAAAGAACAGATAATGCCACTGTAAAGCAGCAAGGACAGATTACTTCTGTTACCCCCACTGATTCACAAACGAAAGAGAAATCCAATAATGCTCAGCAATCTTCAACCCAACAAACTGAGCAAAATATTGATTTTAACAAAGCTGATTTTGTGGCGACCATTTCTACATTGTATTCACCTACAACAAACATAAGCCTTGAAAAGACAGGGAAGGGTTCTATCTTTGGAGCCAAGAAAAACATAGAGAATGCATATATTAGGTTAGAAAAAAGAGATAATAAGTATTATTTTAAAATGGGAACAGAAGGGAGTATCTTCCCTCAAGATGGAAATGGAGAGGAGTTTGTGCCAAATAGTAGTAACTATATTCTAATCGTGATATTTTCAACTCCGCGAAAATTCAAAGATGACAAGAATGTTGTAACGATGACTGTTAATAACGCAACAGACAAAATTACAAAAGTGTATATTTTGAATGATGATAAACAAAAACCACGTGTTAATGTGGTGACAAAAGGTTCTAATGTTCAAGTTATTAGGAAATAATGTGGGGTGACATAGCAGAGATGAAGAGGGAGTTTAATGGATATACGCTTATTGAAGTTATTGTAGCAGTAGCAATATTTGCTCTGCTTGTTACCCCTATAGTTCTTTTGATACAGCAGTCCATAAAAGTTAATGTGAGTGCTAAAAGGATTTTAGAGGTAGCCCAGGTGATTAATGAAGCAGTGGAAACATTGGTATATCAAAATGTATATGGGAATGGTGCATTGAATATAGGAAACTACAGAGTTGATTATAGTGTAGATGATACATATAAGACAGGGACAATCCAAAACATACAAAACAGTGAAATAGATTTTAGGATGTTTTTAGATTCCTCGGGGGTTTTACAAATTGAGAATATAGCAACACATACAACTTATACTCGTAATATTTCTTCTACCTCGTTTGATAAGCTGAAGTTAAATATAAAATATGATGAAGCAAGTAAACAAGCCATATATACCTTTTATCTCAATAATGCTCAAATTGCTAGTATAGTAAGTGGAAATGTTTCTAATCCTGCAAAGCTTGGTGGAGAATTTGTTTCAAATTCAACATCACATTATTTGTATGTAATAATTGATGGGGTTTACGATAATATACATGAAAAGCTCACACAAAATATGTTTAACTTATGGCTCACAAATATAGGCAATAATATAAAGATAATTGCTACTACACCATTTATAGTTTATGAAAATTCAGCAAGGCATGCAGCTTTGACAGAAACTGAAAAGGTAAAGAAAATAGAGCTTAAAGTATATAACATAAACGGTGAGTTAGTAAAGGAGTATACCACTTATTATTCATATAGGGTGAAATAATCATGAGAATTAAAAAAGATTTTAAAGGGTCTACGCTTATACTTACTATTATCTTCATAGCTGTGATGTTTATAATGTCGATAGGACTTATGGAATTAGCAATGTCGTCACTGAAAGTAAGTAAAGGGTATTATGCAAAAAATAGAGCATACTATGATGCTGAAAGTGCTTTTGAAAGGGTAGTGTATTACCTTGACATGGTTGCCGACAAAGCCCGCCAAATGGCTAATGACTATGTATTTTTAGATAGTGGTGTATTAAATACCCAGCATCCAGATGTGGCAGATATATTGAAAGACTACCAAGAGAGAGAATCTCAGTTTTATGTGGATTATATGAATGGAAGTATAACTAAGGCTCAGTATGACGCAGCGATGAATTCTTTAAGGCAGGATTATGAACAGAAGGTTAAGGAAAAATTCTTAAGCAAGTTCAAAGAATACATGGCTAATTTTTTCACTAATAGCGGAACAGCTGACGAACGACCAAAACTTGAGTTTACTGTAGCTGGTTTTACCTACACTATTGATAACTGGAGAAGCAGTAGTAATGACCTTTATTCATTTATACAGATGATAGATTTTAACAATCCAAATGTCAGCGTAGATATAGAATTTAATCCTTCCTCTGATATGAATCTTCATACATCATCGACAGAGATCGAAAAGCCTATTGAAGTGACCATGTATGTTAAAGTAGATTTGTTAAAGGAAAAGACCAAAAGAATCTTAAGAGTCGACTTTAATATCTTCCCTTATAAAAGCAGTGCACTTAATTTTACTTCAAGGACAATAAAACGAAGCTTTAATAGAATACTTGATTATACTATTTTTGCGGGAAGAAACCTCATTTTACTCAATAATAATAACTGGTTTAATATAAGAAAGGGGAAAGTATATGTAAGAGGGACAGCAAATGATATAAGAATTTCAAACCCTTCTGAAAATTTCGGTGGAATTTTGGCGGGTATAACCACTGACCAGTTAAGTAACCTGTCCTCAAGTGCAAGAGTTAATCCTGTTGATAGTGAAACAAAGAGCAAAATACTGAATATTTTGGCATCATCAAGTAGTAAAAGTGGAAATATAGATATTGATGGTGCTGATGTATATGTGGGTTATTCAGATGTAAATCCTGATGCTCCAACACCCCCAACATTTTTGAGAGATAAATATGCATTGTATGGTGGATTTATTAAAACATGTGCTCAGAACTCCAATATCACTGTCAATGGTGATGTATATTGTCATAGTATTGTTACAGAAAATCCAGCTCAAAACTCAGTAATATCAATTAATGGGAACGCTTATATAATGGACAATGTTTCGATGTACGCACAAAACAGTAATATAAATATCTCAAATTCGTTAATTGGTTTAGGTACTGGTGATACGCCTTATAACTATAACAGCAGCTCTTCGATTGTTATTAATGAAGACACTGCTAAACTTACAATTGGTAGAAACATAGTTCTGATGGGAGTTGCTTTTGTAGATGAGGTTCATAGAGTTGATGAAAGTGGGAAGGACAAGCTTTTTAGAATGCCTGAAAGTTCTTCACTCATTCCAAATTTCACTATATATCAGTATTTCAATTTACCATCCTCAGATTTAATGACTCTACTAAATACACTTGGTTTAAACGGAAGTTTAGCAGGTTTTACAACAGCAGATTTATTTAATTCCAATTACTTCAAACCCTTTAAAGTTAAGGTCAGTCCTACAGAAGAGGTTGACATTGATCTATATGATATGGATGTCAATTCAGAAAGTGGTTTTATACTGACAGGTGAAGAAAGAGCAATAAATTTCGTATTACATTATTTGGTGGCAAACAAAGAAGATCCTGATGACTTTGACACGCCATACAATATGGGAGCATCTAATATTATTGTGGGTGGGGGGAATATCAATTTTAATCCATCAAATCCCAATGATACCAGTTATTTTAATTATTTTTTGAATGCAAATGGCAAGCTTTATTTAGCAAGAAGAATTTTAAATTTATTTAATAAATATAAGATAGAGAATACTATTGGAAGCAGTGGGAGTAGAGAGTTTGTGAATTTAGGAGAAACAATTTCTTCTTCAGAGTATTTGAAGAATGAAATTACATATAATGTAATTGATCCAAAGAAGGAAGAGTTTTTAAGTGAACTTAATCTAATAAATAAAGGACTTGTAGAGAATAAAGACAAATTCACTTTAGAAGATTTTGTAGATTTTGATGCACTTAATACTGATAGAGTGGTGTTATATGATAACAAGAACTTAATAATTCTTAGTAAAAACAATGTAGAAGAAATTGATTTTGGTCTGCCGACATGGAATGGCATACCAATAAGTAGTATAGAGAATGTGTTGATTGTTACAAAAGGTAGCCTGATTTTGAAAAATAGTGACACTAATGCTAAAGTCTTGAAGGGGAATATAATAGCAGGGGGGGATATAGTTGTAAGTGGTAATGGCAACTTAACTTTGGAATACAGCAAAGGTGTATCTGCTCAACTTATGTATTATTTCAATTATGCTAATTTTAGCAGTGATGCAGACAAGTTAGGACAGCTGTATAATTTCTTCATAAAAGGGATTGACACAAATGATATAGTAGAAATACCTTTTGTTACAACATTTTATGAAAATACAGTAAAGACCAATATAAAAATAAAAAGTAAAAGACAGGTTGTCAATGATTAAAATTTGTGGTATAAATAGAGTAGGAGTACTGTAAAAAATTAAAGAGGGGCATCATAAGTTTGGTATTATGCGTGGAGAAGATAAAGGAGGTGTAATTAAAAATGAAAAGACGAAGTTTAGCATTATCGTTGATAGTGGTATTTGTTCTTTCTTTGTTGAACATAACTTCATTTATGTTGCCTACGGTAAAAGCAGGAGATACTTCGTCTGTAAGCATTCAGCTAAGTGGTGGACCTACTAAAACAAAGAGCTATTTAGGTGAGGATATTGAAGTTAAACTTAAATTAACACCTACAGGGCAAATCAATGTTCAAAGGTCACCTGTGTCTGTTGTACTCATTATTGACTCATCAGGTTCTATGCAAGACAGAGGTAAGATGACTGCAGCTAAAGATGCTGCCAAAAATTTGATTGATAGTTTTAAGAGTTCAGCAAAAACAGGGGATAAATTAGGTTTAATTGATTTTGATAGTTATGTGAATGATGGTTCGAGATATTATCGCAAAATTAACACAACTTATTATGGTCCATACTCTACCTCAAATACATCTACAACTAACTTAGTTGATTTAACAAACGGTAGTAGTGTTAATACAGTAAAGGGATTAATAGATAATATGTCAGCTTATGGTGGAACTAATATGGAAGCAGCTTTGAATAAAGCAAATACTCTTCTCAGTTCCTCACCTTCAGGAAACGAAAAATATGTTATTATGGTCACTGATGGTATGCCAACCTTTTATATGACAAGTGAAACAAGGAATGGTTATCCAGTTATAACGGGTCCGGGTAATCAATCCGATTCAGTGTCCAAATCTAAGACTCTTTCAGCAGTGCAGAGCTTAGCTCAAAATGGTACAAAGGTTTTTGTTGTAGGTGTTGATACAACAGGTGCTGATATTGATAGAGATTTCATTGATGATATGGCAAGCACAGGCAATGGAAAAGCCTACTATATTTCAAATACAAATGCATTAAATTCAATACTACAAGATATCTTTAGAATAATTAATATGGCTGTAAGTTATGATAATATAACAGTTGAATATCCTATTCCAGCAGGGCTTACAGTAACTTCAATGCCAAGCGGATGGACTGTAGAAAATGGTAAATTGAAAGGTAGTTTCAATCCAATTACATTTACAAATGGTGGAGGAACGCCTTCAGCACAAGAGCTGTCATTTAAGATTTCTTCCAATGTAGAAGGTATATATAATCTTGGAAAAGTTACAGTCACTTATAAGCGTTACGATACAGTAAATGGAGAAACAAGCGGAACGCTCGAATTGAATTTAGGGCAGGTTGAATTTGTGAGAAGGCCAGGAATAAGTGCAACTTTCCAGATAATAGGAACAGGAAACATTGTTGAACCTGATACACCATATAATGCAAAATTGACCATTAGTGCATATGGTAAGTCGTTGGATATAGTTACCGTAATAAACAATTTTGTTCTGTCATTGAATAACGAGGGAGTAACACTACAAAAGGTGTCAACCTCCAATCCTGCATTTAATTATGCAGTTGATTCTGGACCAACACCTACAAGTGTAACTATTGATTACAGAGTGACTTTTACCAATGTAGGAAGTATTACTTTGAATCCTGTTCTCAATTACCAAATTAATGAAACACCCAAAGTGTTGAATTTAACACCTATTAGTTTATTTGTTTTTGACTCAAGCAATATTATAGAAGGCTTTAGTATCACAAAGAAAATGATTTCGGATAATTCTACAGCTAATTTATCAGTAAAAATAGATGATATGGGATTGTTTTCATATGATAGTTCTGCGAAAATAGAAATTATGATTGAAATGGAACCTGCAAATGCAATAATAACGAATGTAACATTCCCACTAAAACTTACAGTTGATAGAAACACAAGGGTTGACAGCACTGGCTTGAGAGTAGCTTTACAAACTGTGAATTTTAAAGTAAAACCTAATCAAACAGCTGCAAAAGTTAGTTTTAATATTTCGCAGATAAATTTAATTGTGAGTGGAACGTCATATACTACTCCATTTGAGAAAAGGATTAATGACGTTGTTGTTAAAAAGGCCGTTTTAAGATAATAACAAATACAAATTTATAAGAAAAGAGGCTAATCTATCCAAAAAAGGAGATTAGCCTCTCTTTGTCATTACAGGTTGTGAACATATTAATGGCACGTGGTGAAGACATATTTACCACCTAATTTATTACTAAATAGGGAGCAGAAAGTCACTACTTTTTTCAAAACATCCTCAAGTAATAAAGTTGGAAATAGAAATACATGGGAGGAGACCAGAAGTTTTGAATCTCTGAACTTTTTAAACGGTGTCCTCCCATTCATTCCTTTACCATTATGAGGGCTATAAAAGTTCCACGTATTCTGCCACCTTTGGGCTCTTTCCATAAAATTCACCTTTCGATTTGCATCTTTCAGCATAAATCATTAGGAAATATTCATCATCTGCTCTAGGTGAGTTCTCAATTATTCCCATCAGATGTTTTGCTTTTGGAGGAATGGGACTTAGCTCTACTTCCCAAAATAACAACATCTCATTCCACTCCTCCACTTTTCTTTTACTCCTTACACAGAACTCCATACCATTGCCTGATCTAATCTTTATTGGATTTCTTACATTAATGTGTTCTTAACCACAAGGTTACTAACGTTATAAACATAAACCCAAATGTAGAATTTAGCTCGATAGAATCAAGCTGTAAGACTTATTCTTGTTGCAACATCTATAATATTTCCACTCATAACGTGGAAGGTTGTATCTTTTCATATGCTCATACACCTCTTTTGGAAGGCTTTCCTTATCTAAAAGATATTTAGTGTCAAGTTGAAATTCACAAAAGGGTATAAGAGCTTCATAGTCATACAAATTTCTTTCACCTTTTTTCGTCGAGACTTGTCAAGAATTTTGTGTCTGGACAAGGTATTTTAACTGGAAAATTTGCTGGATATCATAGGAATGTACAGCTATCGTTTAAGCAGGTTTTTTCCATTTTGTCTTTATTAAATTTTCTCTTTGAAGACAGATTGTTAATTTCTAAAGTTTCTACTGAATTAAAATAACCACCTGACTTTATTCTAGTCTTTTCAATCATACTATTTACACTTTCTACAGCAACAGTAAGTATAAATATACTTTCTAATTCCTTCAGGATATTTTGCAGAAGCAAAATAAAATTTCTGCTTTATCAAGTAAAAGATTCATATAACGAGGATACTTACTTTTATATCTTTCTACAGCGCTCTTGAAACTTTGAAATAGCTTCGTCTATTGTTGAAGATAGTTTTATTTTATCAAGTTCTTTGTTGAAAGACTGAGAATCTACTTTTTGGACATATATTTTTTAATATTTCTCTGTAAATGAACAAAACAAAGCAGATAGTCAGCAAACGGATACAAAACTTTCACTGTTTCAATGATACCTGGAAAATCATCACTTACGACAATTGCAACTTTTTTAAGGCTTCTTTCGATTAAATCTTCAAATACTTTATTCCAATCGGCTCTGTTTTCTTTACCAAAGAATGTGTATACTCCATAGATATCTTTTTTTCCATCTAAGTCAATGCTTAAAACAACATAACAAGTTGCTTTTTTTTTAGATTGTGGCTCTAATTTCACAGTGATAAGCATCTATTAAAATGGCAAAAGCCTCTTGAGAAAGTTCGCGCTGTTTGAAAAGTTCTAATTCATTTTTGAGATTATCTTTAATCTTAGAAAGTTCTTCTTCAGAATAAGGAAGATCTAAAGTTTTTAAAGTATTTAGAAGAGAAGATTGTAAGTCTCCATTGACAATAAGGGACATAAGAAGGTCAGTATATGATTCATCTACTCTTTTATAAGGCTCAGGAAGAATATTGGGTCTAAAATCACCAGAAAAAGCTTTTAGGACAGAGATTTGTAAACTGCCAATATGTGTAGCAAGTTTTCTTTCATAAAAACCATTGCCTTTATCTTTTTCATTTTTTGAAAGATAAATTTCTCTTTACTTGCAACATAAACTAATCAAGTAATTCTTCTAATAGTTTTTTAAAGCTTAAAAAGAAGGATCTTGCTGCTTAGAAATATTGGTCTAATACTTTTTCTATGGCTATATTTTTAACAGTTTCATAGTAGGTATTTTTATCCATTGTAACCAACCTCCCTTATGATTCTATTATATATCAGACGCAATTTTATTTTAACTCCCACTGGGATAATATAGTATTAGAAGCAGCGAATATTAAGATAAAGGGATGTAGTGCAGAAGGGCATGTAAGTCATGTATTAGCTAAGAGGATGAGTTCAAGACCAAGAGGATGGAGCGAAGATATAGCAGAGACTACCGTAAAGCTATTGAGTTTAAAATACAATGGTTTTGAACTTATGAATGTATATTTAGAGAATATAAAAGCCAAGAAGTTTGATAGGCAAGAAGTTAAAGAAATAGCAAGAGGAATTATAAAGAACGGGAAGAGAGTACGAAAAGGTATCGAAAAGTGGAATAATATACCAGTTATAGCAAATGGTAAAGTTAGCCAGTCGCGAAGAGCATTAAAGTCTTTGATTAGTTGTGGCTTCTACAATGCAGGTGTATTCTAATAAAAAATTTTTTCCTACAAACTCTTGACACTATCCTTTTTCAAAAAGCTATTGAAAATTTAAAAATTTATGCGATAATATAATCAGAAGAAACTACAGAAAAATTATACACAAAGAATGCTTATCTGAACAAAGTTTTCAAAAATAAGTAAAGCATGTGTCGAAAGGGCAAACCTGTCGAAAGGCAGGGGCGCAAAGCCATGGGCCTGTCGGAAGGAAAGTTTCCTATGGTTGCCAGGCTGCCGAAACCAACTCAGGTTTTAGAGAGATTTGAGAAATGGTTAGAAACGGCGTCTGGCAAGACGCCGTTTTTTTAGAATGAAAATAAAAAATGTACTAAACCATACATAAAGATTTAAAGAAGGTATTAATCTAAAATTTAAATAAATTCTTCTGTAACGCTGAAAAAAGCTATCCCCTAACCCCCTCTTTTTAATATATTCTATATATAATATATTGGCTGCCGTGCAAAGGCAGCCAATATATTAACTTTGTTTAGTTTCTGAAAAAAAGTTTATGCCACATCATAAAGTTATTCAATAAAATATAACAATCTTTTCTACAGCGAACATATCTATGTCGATTCCATTTAATATCAAATTATTTTGTTGTATTTTCTTGACCTCCATAGAGCAAAATAATGCAAAATATTAGAAACATTTGTGTTATAATTTTGTAATAAAAAGAATATGAGAAATAAAAGTACGTATAAGGAAGGAAAATAGAAATAGCGTAGTGTGTTTTTGACAATTAAACAAACAAATTAGACAAAAAAAATCAATTGGCATGCACGTATTTTGGGTATATAATTGAAATCGAAAATTATAATAAACTGAATGAGGGGGTTAGAGATTTTATGCAGCGTTACAGAAGAGTTATTGCAATGGTTGTAACCTTCATATTTATTTTAGGAGTGGTATATGGGGTTAAACCATGGCAGGAGGTTCGGGCTGGTTCGTTTAACTATGGGGAAGCTTTACAAAAAGCTATCATGTTTTACGAATTTCAAATGTCTGGTAAACTTCCGAATTGGGTACGCAACAACTGGCGTGGTGATTCAGCATTAAAGGATGGTCAAGACAATGGGCTTGATTTGACAGGTGGTTGGTTTGACGCAGGTGATCACGTCAAGTTTAACCTTCCAATGTCGTATACTGGTACAATGTTGTCATGGGCAGTGTATGAATACAAAGATGCATTTGTCAAGAGTGGTCAATTGGAACATATCTTAAACCAAATCGAATGGGTTAATGACTATTTTGTAAAATGCCATCCAAGCAAATATGTATACTATTACCAGGTTGGAGATGGAAGTAAAGATCATGCATGGTGGGGGCCTGCTGAGGTTATGCAAATGGAGAGACCTTCATTTAAGGTCACCCAGAGCAGTCCAGGTTCTGCGGTAGTAGCAGAGACGGCAGCTTCCTTAGCAGCAGCTTCAATTGTTTTGAAAGACAGAAATCCCACTAAAGCAGCAACATATCTGCAACATGCAAAAGATTTATATGAGTTTGCAGAAGTGACAAAAAGCGATTCTGGTTACACGGCAGCAAATGGATATTATAATTCATGGAGCGGTTTCTATGATGAGCTTTCTTGGGCAGCAGTTTGGTTGTATTTAGCAACAAATGATTCAACATATCTAACAAAAGCTGAGTCATATGTCCAAAATTGGCCAAAAATTTCAGGTAGTAACACAATTGACTACAAATGGGCTCATTGCTGGGATGATGTTCACAATGGAGCGGCATTATTGTTAGCAAAAGTTACCGACAAGGATACTTATAAACAAATTATTGAGAGTCACTTAGATTACTGGACTACAGGGTATAACGGCGAAAGGATAAAGTATACTCCGAAAGGATTAGCATGGCTTGATCAATGGGGTTCTTTGAGATATGCAACAACTACAGCGTTTTTAGCATTTGTTTATAGCGATTGGTCTGGTTGCCCTACTGGTAAAAAAGAAACATATAGAAAATTTGGAGAAAGCCAAATTGATTATGCATTAGGCTCAACTGGAAGAAGCTTTGTTGGTGGATTTGGCACAAATCCACCAAAGAGACCGCATCACAGAACTGCTCATAGCTCATGGGCAGACAGTCAGAGTATACCTTCATATCATAGACATACATTATATGGAGCGCTTGTTGGTGGTCCAGGCTCTGATGATAGCTATACAGATGACATTAGCAACTATGTGAATAATGAGGTAGCATGTGACTACAACGCAGGATTTGTTGGTGCATTGGCAAAGATGTACTTATTATATGGTGGAAATCCAATACCTGACTTCAAAGCAATTGAAACACCAACAAATGATGAGTTCTTTGTTGAAGCTGGTATAAATGCTTCTGGAACAAACTTTATTGAAATTAAGGCGATTGTTAATAATCAGAGTGGTTGGCCCGCAAGAGCAACAGATAAGCTTAAATTTAGATATTTTGTTGATCTGAGCGAATTAATTAAAGCAGGATATTCACCAGATCAATTAACCTTGAGTACCAATTATAATCAAGGTGCAAAAGTAAGTGGACCTTATGTGTGGGATGCAAGCAAAAATATATACTACATTTTAGTAGACTTTACTGGCACATTGATTTATCCAGGTGGCCAAGACAAATATAAGAAAGAAGTTCAATTCAGAATTGCAGCGCCACAGAATGTACAGTGGGATAATTCTAACGACTATTCATTCCAGGATATAAAGGGAGTTTCAAGTGGTTCAGTTGTTAAAACGAAATATATACCATTATATGATGGAGATATCAAGGTATGGGGTGAAGAGCCAGGTACATCTGGAGTAACACCAACACCAACTGCAAGTGTAACCCCGACTCCAACACCGACACCGACGCCAACCCCGACACCGACGCCAACACCGACAGTAACAGTAACACCAACTCCAACACCAACCCCGACTCCAACAGCAACACCAACACCGACACCGACGCCTACACCTGTTAGCACACCTGCGACGAGTGGGCAGATAAAGGTACTGTATGCGAACAAGGAGACAAACAGCACGACAAACACGATAAGGCCGTGGTTGAAGGTAGTGAATAGTGGTAGCAGTAGTATAGATTTGAGCAGGGTAACGATAAGGTACTGGTACACGGTGGATGGGGAGAGGGCACAGAGTGCGATATCAGACTGGGCACAGATAGGGGCAAGCAATGTAACATTCAAGTTTGTGAAGCTGAGCAGTAGCGTAAGTGGAGCGGACTATTATTTAGAGATAGGATTTAAGAGTGGAGCGGGGCAGTTGCAGCCTGGGAAGGACACAGGAGAGATACAGATAAGGTTTAACAAGGATGACTGGAGCAATTACAATCAGGGGAATGACTGGTCATGGTTACAGAGCATGACGAGTTATGGAGAGAATGAGAAGGTAACGGCGTATATAGATGGAGTGCTGGTATGGGGACAGGAGCCGAGTGGAGCTACACCTGCACCGACAGCGACGGTTGCACCGACGCCGACCCCAACAGTGACACCTACGCCGACAGTAACAGCAACACCGACACCTGTCAGCACACCTGCGACAAGTGGGCAGATAAAGGTACTGTATGCGAACAAGGAGACCAATAGCACAACTAACACGATAAGGCCTTGGTTGAAGGTAGTGAATAGTGGTAGCAGTAGCATAGATTTGAGCAGGGTAACGATAAGGTACTGGTACACGGTGGATGAGGAGAGGGCACAGAGTGCGATATCGGACTGGGCACAGATAGGGGCAAGCAATGTAACATTCAAGTTTGTGAAGCTGAGCAGTAGTGTAGAAGGAGCGGACTATTATTTAGAGATAGGATTTAAGAGTGGAGCTGGGCAGTTACAGCCTGGGAAGGACACAGGAGAGATACAGATAAGGTTTAACAAGGATGACTGGAGCAATTACAATCAGGGGAATGACTGGTCATGGTTACAGAGCATGACGAGTTATGGAGAGAATGAGAAGGTAACGGCGTATATAGATGGAGTGCTGGTATGGGGACAGGAGCCGAGTGGAGCGACACCTGCACCAGCACCTACAGCAACACCAACACCTACTCCAACCCCGGCACCAACACCAACGTCAACCCCAACTCCAACTCCAACCCCAACGTCAACTCCAACGCCGACGCAGACAGTTGCGCCTACACCTACACCGAGCGGCACACCTAGCGGTCTTGGAGAATATGGGCAGAGGTTTATGTGGTTGTGGAACAAGATACATGATCCTGCGAATGGGTATTTTAACCAGGATGGGATACCATATCATTCGATAGAGACATTGATATGCGAAGCACCTGATTATGGTCATTTGACCACGAGTGAAGCATTTTCGTACTATGTATGGCTTGAGGCAGTGTATGGGAAGTTAACAGGTGATTGGAGCAAGTTTAAGACGGCATGGGACACATTAGAGAAGTATATGATACCGTCGGCTGAAGATCAGCCGATGAGGACATATGATCCTAACAAGCCAGCGACGTATGCAGGTGAGTGGGAGACACCGGACAAGTATCCATCGCCGCTTGAGTTTAATGTACCTGTTGGGAAGGATCCGTTGCATAATGAGCTTGTGAGCACATATGGTAGCACATTGATGTATGGTATGCACTGGTTGATGGACGTAGACAACTGGTATGGATATGGCAAGAGAGGGGACGGAGTGAGCCGTGCATCATTTATCAACACGTTCCAGAGAGGGCCTGAGGAGTCTGTATGGGAGACTGTACCGCATCCGAGCTGGGAGGAATTCAAATGGGGCGGACCGAATGGATTTTTAGATCTGTTTATTAAGGATCAGAACTATTCGAAGCAGTGGAGGTATACGAACGCACCGGATGCGGATGCGAGAGCTATTCAGGCTACTTACTGGGCGAAGGTATGGGCGAAGGAGCAAGGTAAGTTTAATGAGATAAGCAGCTATGTAGCGAAGGCAGCGAAGATGGGAGACTATTTGAGGTATGCGATGTTTGACAAGTATTTCAAGCCATTAGGATGTCAGGACAAGAATGCAGCTGGAGGAACAGGGTATGACAGTGCACATTATCTGTTATCATGGTATTATGCATGGGGCGGAGCACTTGATGGTGCATGGTCATGGAAGATAGGTTGCAGTCATGCGCACTTTGGATATCAGAATCCGATGGCTGCATGGGCATTAGCAAATGATAGTGATATGAAGCCGAAGTCACCGAACGGAGTGAGTGACTGGGCGAAGAGTTTGAAGAGGCAGATAGAATTTTACAGGTGGTTGCAGTCAGCGGAGGGAGCGATAGCAGGA
The DNA here is from genome assembly GCF_003999255.1 of Caldicellulosiruptor changbaiensis. Classification (GTDB taxonomy): domain Bacteria; phylum Bacillota; class Thermoanaerobacteria; order Caldicellulosiruptorales; family Caldicellulosiruptoraceae; genus Caldicellulosiruptor; species Caldicellulosiruptor changbaiensis. Next base: position 1,928,975 of record NZ_CP034791.1, on the reverse strand, counting down.
GGCGCGACAAATTCATGGAATGGCAGGTACGAGAAATATCCGGCAGGTACAGCGACATTTTATGGGATGGCGTATGAACCGAACCCTGTGTATAGGGACCCGGGTAGCAATACATGGTTTGGATTCCAGGCATGGTCGATGCAGAGGGTAGCGGAGTATTACTATGTGACAGGGGATAAGGATGCAGGAGCACTGCTTGAGAAGTGGGTAAGCTGGATAAAGAGTGTAGTGAAGTTGAACAGTGATGGTACATTTGCGATACCGTCGACGCTTGATTGGAGTGGGCAGCCAGACACATGGAATGGGACATATACAGGTAATCCGAACTTGCATGTGAAGGTAGTAGATTATGGGACGGATTTAGGAATAACGGCATCACTTGCGAATGCACTACTTTATTACAGTGCAGGGACGAAGAAGTATGGGGTATTTGATGAGGAAGCGAAGAATTTAGCGAAGGAATTGCTGGACAGGATGTGGAAGTTATACAGGGATGAGAAAGGTTTATCAGCGCCAGAGAAGAGAGCGGACTACAAGAGGTTCTTTGAGCAAGAGGTATACATTCCGGCAGGCTGGACAGGGAAGATGCCGAATGGAGATGTAATAAAGAGTGGAGTTAAGTTTATAGACATAAGGAGCAAGTACAAACAAGATCCTGATTGGCCGAAGTTAGAGGCGGCATACAAGTCAGGGCAGGTACCGGAGTTCAGATATCACAGGTTCTGGGCACAGTGTGACATAGCAATTGCTAATGCAACATATGAAATTCTGTTCGGCAATCAATAATAAGTAGGTAAATAGAAATTTAGCGGGGTAGCACATTTATAGGTATGGTGTGCTGCCTCGCTAAAATCCTGTATAGAGGTGTTCAAAAAATAGTACAAAAAATAAAGAGGTATAATGGCAAAAATGCATAAAAAAGAGGGGGTTAGGATTTAAGATGAGACTAAAAGCAAAAATAGGGAAGAAATGGTTGAGTATACTATGTACAGTTGTTTTTTTATTTAACGTTTTGTTTATAGCAAATGTAACGAATTTACCCAAAGTTAATGCGGCTACATCTAATGATGGAGTAGTGAAGATAGATACGAGTACGTTAATAGGAACCAATCACGCACATTGCTGGTACAGAGATAAACTGGAGACGGCATTGCAAGGAATAAGGTCATGGGGTATGAACTCTGTGAGGGTAGTGCTAAGTAATGGTTACCGATGGACGAAGATACCAGCAAGTGAAGTGGCAAATATTATATCATTGTCAAGAAGTCTTGGGTTCAGAGCTATTGTATTAGAAGTTCACGACACGACAGGATATGGTGAGGACGGGGCAGCATGTTCATTGGCACAAGCGGTGGAATATTGGAAGGAGATAAAGAGCGTATTAGACGGTAACGAAGATTTTGTAATTATAAACATTGGTAATGAGCCGTATGGGAACAATAACTATCAAAACTGGGTTAATGACACGAAGAATGCTATAAAAGCGCTGAGGGATGCGGGATTCAAGCACATGATAATGGTGGATGCGCCGAACTGGGGTCAGGATTGGTCTAATACTATGAGAGATAATGCTCAGAGCATAATGGAAGCAGATCCGCTGCGCAATTTGGTATTTTCGATTCATATGTATGGTGTATACAATACAGCAAGCAAGGTCGAAGAGTACATCAAATCATTTGTTGATAAGGGGTTACCATTGGTTATTGGGGAATTTGGACATCAGCACACAGATGGTGACCCTGATGAAGAAGCTATTGTCAGGTATGCAAAACAGTACAAGATAGGATTATTTAGTTGGTCTTGGTGTGGAAATTCGAGTTATGTGGGGTATTTGGACATGGTAAACAACTGGGACCCCAATAATCCAACTCCATGGGGACAATGGTATAAAACCAATGCAATTGGCATATCTTCTACACCAACACCTACGCCGACAGTAACTCCAACCCCGACCCCAACACCGACAGTAACAGCAACCGCAACACCAACACCAACACCGACGCCTACATCTGTTAGCACACCTGCGACAAGCGGGCAGATAAAGGTACTGTATGCTAACAAGGAGACGAACAGCACGACAAACACGATAAGGCCATGGTTGAAGGTAGTGAATAGTGGTAGCAGTAGCATAGATTTGAGCAGGGTAACGATAAGGTACTGGTACACGGTGGATGGGGAGAGGGCACAGAGTGCGATATCGGACTGGGCACAGATAGGGGCAAGCAATGTAACATTCAAGTTTGTGAAGCTGAGCAGTAGTGTAAGTGGAGCGGACTATTACTTGGAGATAGGATTTAAGAGTGGAGCGGGGCAATTGCAGCCTGGGAAGGACACAGGAGAGATACAGATAAGGTTTAACAAGGATGACTGGAGCAATTACAATCAGGGGAATGACTGGTCATGGTTACAGAGCATGACGAGTTATGGAGAGAATGAGAAGGTAACGGCGTATATAGATGGAGTGCTGGTATGGGGACAGGAGCCGAGTGGAGCTACACCTGCACCGACAGTGACGGTTGCACCGACACCAACACCGACCCCGACAGCAACACCGACGCCGACAGTGACACCTACGCCCACAGTAACGCCAACCCCGACACCGACACCAACAGTAACAGCAACCCCGACTCCAACACCAACAGCAACACCAACACCTACACCTGTCAGCACACCTGCGACAAGCGGGCAGATAAAGGTACTGTATGCTAACAAGGAGACGAACAGCACGACAAACACGATAAGGCCATGGTTGAAGGTAGTGAATAGTGGTAGCAGTAGCATAGATTTGAGCAGGGTAACGATAAGGTACTGGTACACGGTGGATGGGGAGAGGGCACAGAGTGCGATATCAGACTGGGCACAGATAGGAGCAAGCAATGTAACATTCAAGTTTGTGAAGCTGAGCAGTAGTGTAAGTGGAGCGGACTATTACTTGGAGATAGGATTTAAGAGTGAAGCTGGGCAGTTGCAGCCTGGGAAGGACACAGGAGAGATACAGATAAGGTTTAACAAGGATGACTGGAGCAATTACAATCAGGGGAATGACTGGTCATGGTTACAGAGCATGACGAGTTATGGAGAGAATGAGAAGGTAACGGCGTATATAGATGGAGTGCTGGTATGGGGTCAGGAGCCGAGTGGAGCGACACCTGCACCGACAGTGACGGTTGCACCGACACCAACACCGACCCCGACAGCAACACCGACGCCGACAGTGACACCTACGCCCACAGTAACGCCAACCCCGACACCGACACCAACAGTAACACCATTACCGACAATATCGCCATCTCCATCTGTTGTTGAAATTACAATAAATACAAATGCAGGAAGAACGCAAATTAGCCCGTATATATATGGTGCGAACCAAGATATTGAGGGGGTTGTGCACCCAGCAAGAAGATTAGGTGGAAATAGACTAACAGGATATAATTGGGAAAACAATTTCTCAAATGCAGGGAATGATTGGTATCATTCAAGTGATGACTATTTATGCTGGAGTATGGGAATTTCAGGTGAAGATGCAAAGGTTCCAGCAGCAGTGGTATCTAAATTTCATGAGTATTCCCTTAAAAATAATGCTTATTCTGCTGTAACTTTGCAAATGGCAGGATATGTGTCAAAAGATAATTATGGCACAGTTAGTGAAAATGAAACAGCTCCATCTAATAGGTGGGCAGAAGTGAAATTTAAAAAAGATGCTCCACTATCTTTAAATCCAGACTTGAATGATAACTTTGTTTATATGGATGAGTTCATAAATTATTTGATCAACAAATACGGAACGGCTTCTTCACCTACCGGGATAAAAGGATATATACTTGATAATGAGCCTGATTTGTGGGCATCAACACATCCACGTATACATCCTAATAAAGTAACATGCAAAGAGCTGATTGATAAATCTGTTGAACTGGCAAAAGTTATAAAAACCCTTGATCCTTCAGCTGAAGTTTTTGGATATGCATCATATGGGTTTATGGGTTATTATAGTTTACAGGATGCACCTGATTGGAATCAGGTTAAAGGAGAACACAGATGGTTTATTAGCTGGTATCTTGAACAGATGAAAAAGGCATCAGACAGTTTTGGCAAAAGACTATTGGATGTGCTTGATTTACATTGGTATCCAGAAGCACGAGGCAATAACATTCGCATATGCTTTGATGGTGAAAATGACACTTCAAAAGAAGTTGCTATAGCTAGGATGCAAGCTCCGAGAACACTATGGGACCCGACATATAAAACATCAGTGAAAGGACAAGTTACGGCTGGTGAGAACAGCTGGATAAACCAGTGGTTTTCAGATTATCTGCCAATTATACCAAACATAAAAGCGGACATTGAAAAATATTTTCCTGGTACTAAATTAGCTATAAGCGAGTTTGACTATGGCGGGCGAAATCATATTTCTGGTGGCATAGCCTTAGCAGATGTACTTGGTATATTTGGTAAATATGGAGTGTACTTTGCGGCAAGATGGGGCGATTCTGGTAGTTATGCTGCAGCTGCATATAACATTTATCTTAATTATGATGGAAAAGGCTCAAAATATGGCAATACAAATGTAAGTGCAAATACGAGTGATGTTGAAAATATGCCAGTTTATGCCTCAATAAATGGACAGGATGATTCTGAGCTTCATATTATACTCATAAACAGAAACTATGATCAAAAATTACAAGTCAAAATAAACATAACAAGCACAACGAAATATACAAAAGCAGAAATATATGGATTTGACAGCAACAGCCCAGCTGTAAGGAAGATGGGGAATATAGATAATATTGAGAACAATGTATTTACACTTGAGGTTCCAAATTTAACGGTGTATCACATAGTATTACGTTAGATTTCAATGTAAGCATAATAATTATACGAAATGATGTTAAAAAATTCATAAGGAATTTGGTTTTTATGAGGGCTCTGGTGTAATGCCAAAATGGCAATTGATGTTGTAACTTGTATTTAAGAATTGTGTCAAATATGTTGATAGTATTTTTGTACAGAGGTTGAAATATTTTTAAATGAGTATTGCCATTTTAAATAGACTGAGAGTATAAATGTGAAGCTTTAAAATTTGGAAAAAAGAGTGATAACTTCAAAGTAAGGTTTTTAAAATTAGATACTGTGGAAGAAAAAGCTGTAACTGAGTTTTTAATGATGATCAATTCTATAAAGTCAATGTGCCACATATGGTATATATAAGATTAACATAAGAAAAAAGGTTTAAATAAAAGCCGAAAAAATATTTAGGTTTACGCTGCACGATGTGATGTAAGACTTTCGGCAGCACCAGAGCCTTTGTTTAAAGTTTTGCTCATATTAAGAATTTCGTAATTACAAATAAGCTTTCAAAAAAATGGTAACATATAGTGTCAAAATTGAACAATTAAATAGTGTCGCCAATTTGTTTTCGACAAAATGTAAAATTAAAAATTTAAAAATAAGAAGAGGGGGTTAGTGGATAAAATGAAAAGAAATCTATTTAGAATTGTTTCTCGAGTTGTATTAATAGTGTTTATTGCTAGTATTTCTCTGGTTGGTGCAATGAGTTATTTTCCAGTTGAAACTCAAGCTGCGCCGGACTGGAGTATTCCAAGTTTATGTGAGAGTTATAAAGACGATTTTATGATAGGCGTGGCAATACCTGCAAGATGTTTGAGCAATGATACTGACAAACGAATGGTATTGAAACATTTTAACAGTATAACGGCAGAGAATGAAATGAAGCCGGAAAGCTTATTAGCTGGTCAGACAAGTACTGGGCTAAGTTACAGATTTAGTACTGCTGATGCTTTTGTTGACTTTGCGAGTACAAACAAGATAGGTATAAGAGGTCATACATTAGTTTGGCATAATCAGACACCTGATTGGTTCTTTAAAGATAGCAATGGACAAAGATTATCCAAAGATGCATTATTAGCAAGACTAAAGCAATATATTTATGATGTTGTTGGAAGATATAAAGGGAAAGTGTATGCATGGGACGTTGTCAATGAAGCTATCGATGAGAATCAGTCAGATGGTTATAGACGTTCGACATGGTATGAAATTTGTGGTCCTGAGTACATTGAAAAAGCATTTATATGGGCTCATGAAGCAGACCCTAACGCAAAGCTATTCTATAATGACTACAATACCGAGGTTTCTAAGAAAAGAGAATTTATATACAACATGGTAAAAAACCTGAAATCTAAAGGTATACCTATTCATGGTATTGGCATGCAATGTCATATAAATGTTAACTGGCCATCTGTTAGCGAAATAGAAAACAGTATTAAGTTATTTAGTTCAATACCAGGTATTGAGATTCACATTACAGAACTTGATATGAGCTTATACAACTACGGCTCCAGTGAAAATTATTCCACACCACCACAGGATTTACTTCAAAAGCAGGCTCAGAAATACAAAGAGATATTTACAATGCTGAAAAAATACAAAAATGTAGTAAAAAGTGTTACTTTTTGGGGATTGAAAGATGATTATTCGTGGTTAAGATCATTCTACGGTAAGAATGATTGGCCGTTGTTGTTTTTTGAAGATTATAGTGCGAAGCCAGCCTACTGGGCAGTAATTGAAGCTTCTGGGGTAACAACATCATCTCCGACACCGACGCCAACCCCGACCCCGACAGTAACAGCAACCCCGACACCAACACCAACAGCAACACCAACACCTACACCTGTCAGCACACCTGCGACAAGCGGGCAGATAAAGGTATTGTATGCTAACAAGGAGACAAACGGCACGACAAACACGATAAGGCCGTGGTTGAAGGTAGTGAATAGTGGTAGCAGTAGCATAGATTTGAGTAGGGTAACGATAAGGTACTGGTACACGGTGGATGGTGAGAGGGCACAGAGTGCGATATCAGACTGGGCACAGATAGGGGCAAGCAATGTAACATTCAAGTTTGTGAAGCTGAGCAGTAGTGTAGAAGGAGCGGACTATTACTTGGAGATAGGATTTAAGAGTGGAGCTGGGCAGTTGCAGCCTGGGAAGGACACAGGAGAGATACAGATAAGGTTTAACAAGGATGACTGGAGCAATTACAATCAGGGGAATGACTGGTCATGGTTACAGAGCATGACGAGTTATGGAGAGAATGAGAAGGTAACGGCGTATATAGATGGAGTGCTGGTATGGGGTCAGGAGCCGAGTGGAGCTACACCTGCACCGACAGCGACGGTTGCACCGACGCCGACAGTGACACCTGCGCCGACAGTAACGCCGACACCGACCCCGACAGTAACAGCAACCCCGACTCCAACACCAACACCGACGCCTACATCTGTTAGCACACCTGCGACAAGCGGGCAGATAAAGGTACTGTATGCTAACAAGGAGACGAACAGCACGACAAACACGATAAGGCCTTGGTTGAAGGTAGTGAATAGTGGTAGCAGTAGCATAGATTTGAGCAGGGTAACGATAAGGTACTGGTACACGGTGGATGGGGAGAGGGCACAGAGTGCGATATCGGACTGGGCACAGATAGGGGCAAGCAATGTAACATTCAAGTTTGTGAAGCTGAGCAGTAGTGTAAGTGGAGCGGACTATTATTTAGAGATAGGATTTAAGAGTGGAGCTGGGCAGTTACAGCCTGGGAAGGACACAGGAGAGATACAGATAAGGTTTAACAAGGATGACTGGAGCAATTACAATCAGGGGAATGACTGGTCATGGTTACAGAGCATGACGAGTTATGGAGAGAATGAGAAGGTAACGGCGTATATAGATGGAGTGCTGGTATGGGGACAGGAGCCGAGTGGAGCGACACCTGCACCAGCACCTACAGCAACACCAACACCTACTCCAACCCCGGCACCAACACCAACGTCAACCCCAACTCCAACTCCAACCCCAACGTCAACTCCAACGCCGACGCAGACAGTTGCGCCTACACCTACACCGAGCGGCACACCTAGCGGTCTTGGAGAATATGGGCAGAGGTTTATGTGGTTGTGGAACAAGATACATGATCCTGCGAATGGGTATTTTAACCAGGATGGGATACCATATCATTCGATAGAGACATTGATATGCGAAGCACCTGATTATGGTCATTTGACCACGAGTGAAGCATTTTCGTACTATGTATGGCTTGAGGCAGTGTATGGGAAGTTAACAGGTGATTGGAGCAAGTTTAAGACGGCATGGGACACATTAGAGAAGTATATGATACCGTCGGCTGAAGATCAGCCGATGAGGACATATGATCCTAACAAGCCAGCGACGTATGCAGGTGAGTGGGAGACACCGGACAAGTATCCATCGCCGCTTGAGTTTAATGTACCTGTTGGGAAGGATCCGTTGCATAATGAGCTTGTGAGCACATATGGTAGCACATTGATGTATGGTATGCACTGGTTGATGGACGTAGACAACTGGTATGGATATGGCAAGAGAGGGGACGGAGTGAGCCGTGCATCATTTATCAACACGTTCCAGAGAGGGCCTGAGGAGTCTGTATGGGAGACTGTACCGCATCCGAGCTGGGAGGAATTCAAATGGGGCGGACCGAATGGATTTTTAGATCTGTTTATTAAGGATCAGAACTATTCGAAGCAGTGGAGGTATACGAACGCACCGGATGCGGATGCGAGAGCTATTCAGGCTACTTACTGGGCGAAGGTATGGGCGAAGGAGCAAGGTAAGTTTAATGAGATAAGCAGCTATGTAGCGAAGGCAGCGAAGATGGGAGACTATTTGAGGTATGCGATGTTTGACAAGTATTTCAAGCCATTAGGATGTCAGGACAAGAATGCAGCTGGAGGAACAGGGTATGACAGTGCACATTATCTGTTATCATGGTATTATGCATGGGGCGGAGCACTTGATGGTGCATGGTCATGGAAGATAGGTTGCAGTCATGCGCACTTTGGATATCAGAATCCGATGGCTGCATGGGCATTAGCAAATGATAGTGATATGAAGCCGAAGTCACCGAACGGAGCGAGTGACTGGGCGAAGAGTTTGAAGAGGCAGATAGAATTTTACAGGTGGTTGCAGTCAGCGGAGGGAGCGATAGCAGGAGGCGCGACAAATTCATGGAATGGCAGGTACGAGAAATATCCGGCAGGTACAGCGACATTTTATGGGATGGCGTATGAACCGAACCCTGTGTATAGGGACCCGGGTAGCAATACATGGTTTGGATTTCAGGCATGGTCGATGCAGAGGGTAGCGGAGTATTACTATGTGACAGGGGATAAGGATGCAGGAGCACTGCTTGAGAAGTGGGTAAGCTGGATAAAGAGTGTAGTGAAGTTGAACAGTGATGGTACATTTGCGATACCATCGACGCTTGATTGGAGTGGGCAGCCAGACACATGGAATGGGACATATACAGGTAATCCGAACTTGCATGTGAAGGTAGTAGATTATGGTACGGATTTAGGAATAACGGCATCACTTGCGAATGCACTACTTTATTACAGTGCAGGGACGAAGAAGTATGGGGTATTTGATGAGGAAGCGAAGAATTTAGCGAAGGAATTGCTGGACAGGATGTGGAAGTTGTACAGGGATGAGAAAGGTTTATCAGCGCCAGAGAAGAGAGCGGATTACAAGAGGTTCTTTGAGCAAGAGGTATACATTCCGGCAGGCTGGACAGGGAAGATGCCGAATGGAGATGTAATAAAGAGTGGAGTTAAGTTTATAGACATAAGGAGCAAGTACAAACAAGATCCTGATTGGCCGAAGTTAGAGGCGGCATACAAGTCAGGGCAGGTACCGGAGTTCAGATATCACAGGTTCTGGGCACAGTGTGACATAGCAATTGCTAATGCAACATATGAAATTCTGTTCGGCAATCAGTAAGAATCTGTAAAAAAGAAGATGAATGTAAAAATTTATGGATATGCTTATGAGGAGGGGTGGTATTGAGAACCACCACCTCCTCATAGTTATAAATGAACATGGCATTCCAAAAAAAATGAAAGAATTAAGTAATATTATGTCTCTCATTAGCGTTGAATTTAAGAGAGGGGGTTAGGCTGTTGATAAAAACAAAAAAACCAATGAATAGAATTACGTCGATATTAGTAATACTAACATTTTTATTTAATATATTAATAGGTATTAGCCTATTTCAAGAGAATGTAAATGCAGAAACATATGCATTGGACTTTGAAGAAGAAAATGAAACAATTTCATATTTTGCGTACGCTGGTTCGAATATTACGATTGACGAAAACGACGCATATAATGGAAAGAAAAGTATTAAAGTTACGAACAGGAATTCAATATGAAGCGGTGTGGCTGTTGATGTTAAGAACATTATTAAAAATGGAACCACATGGGTGATATCAGGATATGTGAAGCACAACAATCAAAAACCAGTCGCTTTCGGCATTTCTGCAGTTTATGATGATGGAAGTGGAGTAAAAAGTGCTCTATTAGGCGAGGTTGTAGCGGTACCAAATTATTGGAAAAAGATTGTTGGCAGGTGGAATCCAAATTTAAACAATGTAAAAAATTTGGTAATTGTGATACACACTATTGTGGAAAGTGGAATAGATTTCAATGTTGACTGTATTCGTATAATGGACGAGAACAGCTATTTGTCAGGTGGAGTAATACATTCCACTGGATTTGAAAGCGGTACAACTGAGGGATGGCAGGCAAGGGGAAGTGGTGTAACAATAAAGGCTGACAGTTCAGTTGCGTATTCTGGTAAGTACAGTCTGTACGTTAGTGGGCGTACATCTAATTGGCATGGAGCACAAATTCCTGTTGACACTATTTTGGAGCAAGGGAAAGTATATAAGATAAGCGTTTGGGTATATCAGAACAGCGGTTCTACACAAAAGATGTCATTGACTATGCAAAGGAGATTTGCAACTGATTCTACAACAAGTTATGAAAACTTGATATATACCAAGGATATACCAAGTAATACTTGGGTTGAGCTCAGCGGAAGTTATTCAGTTCCAGCAGGTGTTACAGTAAATGAGTTAATACTGTATGTAGAAGCTCAAAATGCAAGTTTATCATTCTCGGTTGATGAATTAAAAATATATGATTCATCTAAGTTAGCTGAACCTGAATGGGAGATACCTAACTTAGTTGAGAAATACAGAGATGATTTCAGAATTGGAGTTGCTTTTGGAAATACAAGCCTTGCTTCGGAGATGGAAAAGGAGCTTATTTTAAAACATTTCAACAGCATTACACCAGAGAATGAAATGAAACCTTCTGAATTGTTAATAAATGAAAATACGTACAATTTTAGCAAAGCAGATTCATTTGTGAATTTTGCGATAAGCAATAACATGACAATAAGAGGTCATACACTTGTATGGCATTAGCAAACACCTGATTGGTTTTTTAAAGACTCTAATGGAAATACATTGAGTAAAGACGCATTGCTTAGCAGATTAAAACAGTATATTTACGATGTGGTTGGAAGGTACAAAGGCAAGGTTTATGCTTGGGATGTGGTGAATGAAGCTATAGATGAGGGTCAAAGTGATGGATACAGAAGATCTAATTGGTATAACATATGTGGACCTGAATATATTGAGAAGGCATTTATATGGGCACATGAAGCAGATCCTAATGCAAAATTGTTTTACAACGATTACAATACAGAAAATAGTCAAAAGAGACAGTTTATATACAACCTGATAAAGAGTTTGAAAGAAAAAGGAGTTCCAATTCATGGAGTGGGTTTACAGTGTCATATAAATTTAGATTGGCCATCAATTAGTGAGATAGAGAATACAATAAAGTTGTTTAGCTCAATACCTGGCTTAGAGATTCACATTACAGAGCTTGATATGAGTTTTTATCAGTGGGGGTCAAGCACTAATTATGCTGTCCCTCCAAGAGAGTTGCTTATTAAGCAAGCCCAGAGATATAAAGAATTGTTTGATTTATTCAAAAAATATAAGAATGTAGTCACAAATGTTACGTTTTGGGGATTAAAAGGTGATTATTCATGGCTAAGCAAAAACTACGGAAAGAAAGATTATCCGTTGCTATTTGATGAAAACTATATGTCCAAATATGCTTTTTGGAGTTTGATAGATCCATCCATAGTTCCTACAACCACAACTTTACCAACTCCGCCAGAGATTCAACTTCCAACATTAACCCCAACGCCTACTGCAAGCGTGACTCCGACCCCGACAGTGACACCTACGCCGACAGTAACGCCAACCCCGACACCAGCACCGACTCCGACAGCGACGCCGACACCAACTCCAACACCGACGGTAACACCGACGCCAACACCTACGCAGACAGCAATACCAACGCCAACAGTAACTCCAAATCCAACGCCAACATCGAGTATTCCTGATGATACAAATGATGATTGGCTTTATGTAAGTGGTAACAAAATAGTTGATAAAGACGGTAGACCAGTATGGTTAACAGGTATTAACTGGTTTGGATATAATACTGGTACAAATGTATTTGATGGTGTATGGAGTTGTAATCTGAAAGATACTCTTGCTGAAATAGCCAATAGAGGCTTTAACTTGCTAAGAGTTCCAATATCTGCAGAGCTTATATTGAACTGGTCGCAAGGTATTTATCCAAAACCAAATATAAACTACTACGTAAATCCAGAGCTTGAAGGCAAAAACAGTCTGGAAGTATTTTACATAGTAGTACAAACATGTAAAGAAGTTGGTTTGAAAATTATGTTGGATATTCACAGCATAAAAACAGACGCAATGGGACATATATATCCAGTATGGTATGATGAAAAATTTACTCCAGAGGATTTTTATAAGGCGTGCGAGTGGATTACAAATAGATATAAAAATGATGACACTATTATAGCTTTTGACCTAAAAAATGAGCCACATGGAAAACCATGGCAAGATACAACATTTGCGAAATGGGATAATTCAACAGATATAAATAATTGGAAATATGCAGCTGAAACATGTGCAAAACGTATACTGAATATAAATCCAAACCTTCTAATTGTAATTGAAGGAATCGAAGCCTATCCAAAGGACGACGTTACATGGACATCAAAATCCTCCAGCGACTACTATTCAACATGGTGGGGCGGTAACTTGCGAGGTGTTAGAAAGTATCCTATTAATCTGGGTAAATATCAAAATAAAGTAGTATATTCACCACATGATTACGGGCCATCTGTTTACCAGCAGCCGTGGTTTTATCCAGGGTTCACAAAAGAGTCTTTACTACAAGATTGTTGGCGTCCGAATTGGGCGTACATTATGGAAGAAAACATTGCGCCTCTTCTGATAGGTGAGTGGGGTGGTCATCTGGATGGAGCCGATAACGAAAAGTGGATGAAGTATCTACGAGATTATATCATAGAAAATCATATTCATCACACATTTTGGTGCTTTAATGCTAACTCAGGTGACACTGGAGGATTGGTTGGATACGATTTTACGACATGGGATGAGAAAAAGTACTCATTTTTGAAACCGGCTCTTTGGCAAGACAGTCAAGGTAGGTTTGTTGGATTAGATCACAAGCGACCCTTAGGTACAAATGGGAAAAACATTAATATTACAACATATTACAACAATAATGAACCAGAGCCAGTTCCAGCTACAAAATGATAATATACGTTAAATGGGAATTTGTGGATATATGAAAAAAATTTAAGGTCAGTAGGGGACTTGTATAGTTAAAGTCATTAAGCAAGCGAATTAAAGGGAAGAAGGGGGTGATAGAAAACGGCTAAAAACTAAGTAATTATTAAACATTTATTGTGGGAACTAAATATGAGTTTCGAAATTATGCCATCTAATACGATTAATTAAGATTAACTATCAAATCAAAAAAGGGGGTTAGGGTTAAAAATGCTTAAACTAAAAAAAGCAATAAAAAGGATAACATTGTGTGTTGCTGTGGTATTTCTATTGCAGATTTTCTTTCTATTTTCAGGATACAATAACAGTGATGTAAAAGCAGCAACAACCTTTAACTATGGTGAAGCTCTTCAAAAAGCGATTATGTTTTATGAATTCCAGATGTCAGGTAAACTGCCATCATGGATCCGTAACAACTGGCGAGGAGATTCTGGTCTAAATGATGGTAAAGATGTAGGTTTAGATCTTACTGGTGGCTGGCATGATGCAGGCGATCATGTAAAGTTTAATCTACCAATGTCATACAGTGCTTCAATGCTTTCGTGGGCAGTTTATGAGTATAAAGCAGCATTTGAGAAAAGTGGCCAGCTTGAACATATACTTAACCAGATAGAATGGGTAAACGACTACTTTGTAAAATGCCATCCATCAAAGTATGTATACTACTATCAAGTTGGTGATCCAATTGAAGATCATAACTTCTGGGGACCAGCTGAAGTTATGCAAATGAAACGACCTGCATACAAGTGTGATTTAAATAATCCAGCAAGTTCAGTTGTTGTAGAAACAGCAGCATCCTTAGCTGCAGCTTCAATCGTTATACGTGAAAGAAACAGTCAAAAGGCAGACACATATTTGCAGCATGCGATAGAACTCTTTGATTTTGCCGATAGAACTCGTAGCGATGCAGGGTATACCGCAGCAACCGGCTTTTACACATCAGGTGGTTTTATTGATGATCTTGGCTGGGCGGCAGTGTGGTTATATGTTGCGACAAATGACAAATCATATTTGGATAAAGCTGAGGCGCTTATGGCAGAATATGCTGGTGGTACAAATACATGGACACAGTGCTGGGATGATGTAAGATACGGAGCAATATTACTTTTGGCAAAGATTACTAATAAAGACATATATAAAGGTGCTGTTGAAAGAAATCTTGATCATTGGACATATAACATAACATATACACCTAAAGGTCTTGCATGGCTAACAGGGTGGGGCTCACTTAGGTATGCTACAACTGCAGCTTTCTTAGCGTTTGTTTATGCAGATTGGTCGGGATGTCCAGAAAATAAGCGAACAGCTTATCTAAAATTTGGTGAGAGTCAGATTAATTATGCATTAGGTTCAACAGGAAGAAGTTTTTTGGTAGGATTTGGGCAAAATTATCCACAACATCCACATCACAGAAATGCACATAGTTCATGGGCGAACAGTATGCGAATACCCGAATATCATCGACACATACTTTATGGTGCATTAGTAGGCGGACCAGGCTCTGATGATAGTTACAATGATGATATTACTGACTATGTACAAAACGAGGTGGCTTGTGACTACAATGCTGGTATTGTGGGTGCTCTAGCAAAAATGTACCTTATGTATGGGGGAGACCCAATACCTAATTTCAAGGCTATCGAAAAGCCAACTAATGATGAAATTTTTGTTGAATCCAAGTTTGGTAATTCACAGGGTGCAAACTATACTGAAATAATTTCATACATTTATAACAGAACAGGATGGCCCCCACGAATCACAGATACTTTAAACTTTAAGTATTTTATTGACCTAAGTGAGTTAATCAAGGCTGGGTATGGTCCTGATATTGTTAAAGTGGAGACATATTATTCAGAAGGTGGAAAGATATCTGGACCATATGTATGGAATGCGTCAAAAAACCTTTACTATATATTAGTTGATTTTACAGGAACAAAAATATATCCAGGTGGGGAAGTAGAACACAAAAAACAAGCTCAATTTAAGATCTCTGTACCACAAGACGTTCCATGGGATCCAACTAATGACCCATCGTATGCAGGATTAACAAAAGAACTTAGTAAAAATAAATTCATAGCAGCTTATGAAGGTAACGTGCTGGTATGGGGACAAGAACCAGAGGGATCCTCAAGTTCAACGCCAACACCAACACCTGCACCGACGGTGACGGTTGCACCAACACCGACCCCGACAGTGACACCTACGCCGACAGTAACAGTAACACCAACTCCAACACCAACACCGGGTAATGGAGTAGCAAAAATTGACACAAGCACATTGATAGGAACCAATCACGCACATTGCTGGTACAGAGATAAACTGGAGACGGCATTGCAAGGAATAAGGTCATGGGGTATGAACTCTGTGAGGGTAGTGCTAAGTAATGGTTACCGATGGACGAAGATACCAGCAAGTGAAGTGGCAAATATTATATCATTGTCAAGAAGTCTTGGGTTCAGAGCTATTGTATTAGAAGTTCACGACACGACAGGATATGGTGAGGACGGGGCAGCATGTTCATTGGCACAAGCGGTGGAATATTGGAAGGAGATAAAGAGCGTATTAGACGGTAACGAAGATTTTGTAATTATAAACATTGGTAATGAGCCGTATGGGAACAATAACTATCAAAACTGGGTTAATGACACGAAGAATGCTATAAAAGCGCTGAGGGATGCGGGATTCAAGCACATGATAATGGTGGATGCGCCGAACTGGGGTCAGGATTGGTCTAATACTATGAGAGATAATGCTCAGAGCATAATGGAAGCAGATCCGCTGCGCAATTTGGTATTTTCGATTCATATGTATGGTGTATACAATACAGCAAGCAAGGTCGAAGAATACATCAAATCATTTGTTGATAAGGGGTTACCATTGGTTATTGGGGAATTTGGACATCAGCACACAGATGGTGATCCTGATGAAGAAGCTATTGTCAGGTATGCAAAACAGTACAAGATAGGATTATTTAGTTGGTCGTGGTGTGGAAATTCGAGTTATGTGGGGTATTTGGACATGGTAAACAACTGGGACCCCAATAATCCAACTCCATGGGGACAATGGTATAAAACTAATGCAATTGGTACCAAGTAGAAGCATGAATAATTCAAAGTGATAAATTGCAAAATTGGTTACTTTTAAACTCACAGGGTGGGTTTTCTGTACGCCCGCCCTGTTGATTTTATCAGTAAACATGTTGTAAAAACAGTAATATTAAATTATTTGGACAATTGGCTGGGAAATAACCATTTAATATCATTAATGGTATTCTATTAATAACATACATTTTAGAAAAATGTCAACATAAAATTAAACTATTCCATGCAAAAAATTAAAGGAGTGAAAAGTTAATGCAAAATAAAAACAGTTTAATAATTTTCACGATACTAATTGCAACAATATACTTTACGTTACAAGTCATTACGATTGGTTCAAGAGATATTCCAGTGACATATTGGGCTCCTAAGGAAGAAGGATGCATCATTGAAATTTCTATTGCAAAAGAATTTATAAAGGATTTCTTTGCCTATTTTGGTTATGGCGATGGAAAAATTGATATACAATTTTTAAAAGATAACTCTATAGTATTACAGCAATCTGTTCAAGCTGCTTTTTTCCAAGGGAAAATTGTACCAGTGAACAATATTGTTGACAAAATCATCATTGTAACACACGGAAATAATATTGAGATCAAAGAAATTGCAGCACGGAAGGATTACAAAAATTTCTTAAACTTATCGAAAGCAGTAATTAACATTTTAAAAGGTTCAAAATATATAGGGAATCCTAACAATATAGTTGATGAACAGTCAAAAATGAGAACAATTTTAAATTACCGTTACAGTTCATATTTTGATGAAATATATCACGCGAGGACTGCTTATGAACTTTTAAAGGGATTGCCTCCCTATGATTTAGTCCATCCGCCATTGGGTAAGTGGTTAATATCAATCGGAATGGCAATATGGGGAGTAAATCCATTTGGGTGGAGATTTGTTAACTTAATTTTTGGTTCAATTGTGTTAGTTCTTATATTAATTTTACTCACAAAACTGTATAAACCATCATTTTGGTGCGGAATAGCAGTTACTATACTGCTGGCAAGTGACTTTTTGCACAATAGTTTATCGAGGACGGCAAACATTGACACATTCAGTTTGTTTTTTGTTATTTTATGTTCTATTTTTGGGATGTCATACATAAATAATATGCGCCACATGAGAGAAAAATTAGAGAGGACAGATATAGTATACTTTTTGACCTTTTCAGCTGGGGGGTTGGCTTTTGCATGTAAATGGAATGCCTTGTATCCAATTATACCTGTACTAACTATTTCATTCGGTTACAAGGTTTATAATATTATGGAAAATAATAACAAAAGTTGGATTTTAAAAACAGTCAAGCAAGGTGTACTGTCTATTTTAGCTTTCACAATACCTTATTATCTTACGTATTTACCAATAACTATAAAGTATCCATATTACAATTTACCATGGGCAATTATAAGTGATTTTATAATGTTACAAAAACATATATGGAAATACCATTCAACATTAGTAGCAACGCATCCATTTTCTTCTGAGTGGTATCAATGGCTTTTATCAACAAAACCGCTATGGGCTTATTATGATAATTCGCTGCCAATGAATTTGCGTTCGACTATTGCGTATTTAGGTAATCCAGTTATGTGGGGCTTGGGGTTATTAGCAATGGTATATTTATTGGTAGTTGCCACCAAAAATCCCAAAAACAATTTGAGCCTTTTTATAGTAATTGCAAGTTATGTATCTTCAATTGTTCCTTGGATTTTCATAAACAGAATTAAATTCATATATCATTATTACCTTGCATTACCATGGCTTTATATAGCAGTAGTTATGGTAATTGATAATCTAAATCTTAAGCAAAGTTTAAAAAAGAAGGTTGCAATTACTTTAAGTGTTTTGGGATTGATTATGCTTGTCATATTCTATCCAGCTGTGAGCGGTTTAACAGTATCAGCTAAGTACATTGAGTTATTAAGAATAATGAAAAGTTGGATATTTTAGCATAATAGTATAAGCATAAAAAGGAGAATGAAAAACAAGATGACAAATAAAAAATTTGAAGTAATAAACAAGCTAGACATTGCAAATGAAAAAGTTGGAGTAGTTATAGTGTATAGTATCCTAATTACAATATTATTATTTAGTTGGTGGATGTTTAATTTCAGTGAAGCAATATTTAAAAGCAGGCAACCAGATAGGATAATAGTAGGTATTACAGCATTAATTGGAATTATTTTATACAGTTATTACTTGATTTTTTGTAGTAAAAAGTCATACATTACAAAAGTAGAATTAATATGGATGTTAATAGTAGCATTTTTTGTTAGATTAGCTTTAGGTAGGGCGGTATCAGGACATCCAATAGATGTGAACTGTTTTAAGGCATGGATGAATATTGTTTCAAACGATATGTTAAATATTTATGAAAAGAATATTTTTATTGACTATTTACCAGGATATTTAATTGTCTTAGCATTATTTAAAAACATTGCTTCAATTGTTTCCTATTCTATTTCAGAAGAACTACTTATCAAATTACCGAACATTATAGCCGATATTGCTATTATAATAATGGTGTTAGGACTTAAACGGAAGTTTGGAAGTCAACTAACGCGAGTGGAAAGTATAGTAATTTTATT
Organism: Caldicellulosiruptor changbaiensis; assembly: GCF_003999255.1. GTDB lineage: Bacteria > Bacillota > Thermoanaerobacteria > Caldicellulosiruptorales > Caldicellulosiruptoraceae > Caldicellulosiruptor > Caldicellulosiruptor changbaiensis. The sequence goes on along the minus strand of NZ_CP034791.1, from coordinate 1,909,688 downwards.
TAATCCAGCACTAATAATGCTTTCCTCACTGTGGGGTCAAAGCGACAACTTTGTATTAATGTTATTTATTGCATTATTTGTAAGTTTAGTTTATAATTCTCATATTTTAGCTGGATGTATAACAGCATATTTATTATTCACTAAACCCCAATTTATCTTATATTTACCACTAATAATACTGTACTGGATATACAATCTTTGGATAAGAAATAATACAAAGGACGTAATAAAACAAATAATTTCTTTTGGCATTCTAAGTAGTGCTTTATATTTTCTTTTTATGCCTTATAAAGATATATTATGGCTTCCTGCGTTTTTTGCGAAAGTAGCAGGAGAATATCCTTACTATACAGTAAATGCATTTAATATCTATTACGCTGCGGGTCTTAACTGGGTTAAAATAGGCGGTATGTACAATTTCATAAATCTAATTGTATTGGCAATTGCCTACATTTTGGTGTTAGTACAATTTGGCCTTGGATTGAATAAAACAAACGATAAAATAGTCCAACTAAAGTATCTTATGCAAGGTGGTTTAATAGTTGGTTTACTTTCATATAATTTTATGACTGGGATGCATGAGAGGTATGCTATATTTGCATGGTTATTTTGCCTAATGTTATATTTGATGAGTAATGACATAATATTGTTAAGTGGGGCAGTGGTTATATCGTTGTTATCATTTATGAATATATCTAAGGTTTTAGACCTTTCTCTGTCAAATATTTATTTTGTACAAAGAGAATTTTCTAACTTTTTAGTGGCAATAGCAAATATTATGATTCTCATCGTGATACTTTACGTTATTACTCACAACCTACTGAAATGCAAGAAAAAAAAGGTATAGGTGTTAGAGAGTAAAAATACAAAAGCAAAAAATAATACAAAAGGGGGGCACAAAAATGAAACGCAAAAAGAAGAACAAAACAGTCAAAAAACAGCTAACGAAAAATCAACCTAAGGAACTTTTAAAGTTGCCTATTGTAAGAAGTCTTATAATAATATTAATTTTATCACTGGTGGTGTTCATAATATATGGCACAACTTTAATAGTAGCCAAGAGAAATATTGCTGGCCAATTTTTCGCTGTTTCAAACGAAAGTTATCAAAATGTAGCATACATCAATAGTAAATTGGCTATGTTTGAAAAGAACGGCAAATGGGGAGTAATGGATATAAAAGGAAAAATTATAGCAAAACCTATATACGAAAGAATCCTGTTAGAAAGCGAGGGAATGATTCCAGTAAAGATTAGAAATAAATGGGGGTTTATCGATATTTATGGAAAGATTAGAATAAAACCTCAATTTGACAATGTATCTGCGTTCACAAATCAGTTAGCAGCTGTGTGCATCAATAACAGATGGGGAATTATAGATAAGTCAGGTAATTTTACTATAAAGCCTCAGTACCAAGATATAATTATACATCCGAATAAAATGATTCAAGCTAAAATGCAAAATAAATGGGGTATTATTGATAAAAAGGGCAATCAGATTATTCCTTTTAAATACAACGAAGTACAAATTTTAAATTACAAAGGTGCGTTTGTTGCCAAGGAAAAGAGTAATTATAAAGTTATATCAGTAGTAAATAAAAAAGAGAGCAAAGAAAACTACAGCAACTATTCGTTAAACATTGGAAAGTTGCTGCCAGTTTTTAGGAATCATAAGTGGGGTGTATTAAATCTTGAAACATTATCAGAAATTTGTCCACCCATATATGATGAAATATGGGTCCACAATGAAGGTTGGTTTGAACTAAAAAAGGACAAAAAGTTATATATTATGTTTTCTGACGGCAAAATGTTACCTAAAAATTTTAAAAGAGATTCAGTAGTTGTTTCTTCAAACAAAATAATTTCGATAAAACAAAATAATGGCGTGGTCACGTTATTAAATCTTAATACACGAAAAACGATTGACATAAAAGCACAAGATATATCAGTATTTAACAATGGATTTGCGGCAGTTAAGGTTAAAGAAAAATGGGGATTAATAACTGAGAAGGGAGAATATGTTATTAAACCAAAATATGATTCAATTTGGATAGCTGATAAAGACATAATTGTGACTTATCTTGATAAAAAATGGGGAATAGTAAAGACAGATGGGAAGGTTTTAATACCCCCAAAATATGATCTAATTGGTCAAGTAAAAGATGAGTATATCGCTTTTCTAAAAAATGGAAAATGGGGTGTAATGAAAAAAACAGGGAAGATACTTTTGAAACCGAAATTTGACCAAATTGTGATTCATAAAAAGAATTATATATTTGCTAAACAAAATGACATTTGGTTTCTAATAGTAATTGTGAATAATAAAAAGTACTTTTATAAGTTTAAAACATTTTCTGTAATGAAAATAAATGACAATATATGGGCATATACTATAGATAAAGGAATGAAAGTCATTATACTGAAAAAATAATGTTAAAGTTACTGGATTATTAAGTAGAGAATAGCTAAAATATACTATATTAGGAGGCTTATTATATGAATAGAAAAAGTCTGATTTTAATAACCGGTATAATTTTTGTATCAATCATATTGTTACTGTTTATCTTAAAGGATCATATTGTAAAATTGATTGATGATAATAAAGTGGTATTGGAGGTAAATGGTGATCAAATCACTAAAAGGGAGTATAAAATAAGGTTTAATACATTGAAGGAAAATGCAATTCAATTTTCATCACGTACGGATATCTTGGATCAAGTGTTTAATGGAAAAACATATAGAGAGTTATTGAAAGATGAATTGTTTAGGATTTTAATTGAAGAATTACTATGCTTGCAGGAAGCAAGGAGAAAAAATATTTATCTTACCAGACAAGAAGAAGATGAAATAAGAAAATACATTGAAGAGTTGAAAAGAAACATGGAAATGAGAAATTATTTTAATCAGTATCTCCGAAAGATTGGTTCAGACGAAAATCATTTTTATAGAGACTTACAAAAGACGAGAATCATTAATAAACTTTATAAATATGTTACAGAAAGAATAACACTTAGTGACTCAGAAGTGATTAAGTATTATAATGCTAATAAAAGTCAGTTTAGAAAAATAAAAGTCATGGACATTTTTCTGAGAGTAGAAAATGCAGAAGAGGATGCCAAAAAAAGGAAAGTAGCAAATGAGGTAATATCAGAGTTAAAGAGGGGAGAGGATTTTGAAAAGTTAGTTAAAAAGTATTCAGAAGTTGAAAGTTTAGACGGAAAAAAAGGAATAATTGATTACTTTAGAAAAGGTGAAAAAGAAGCACAGTACGGTAGTGTTTTTGAGGAAGAGGTATTCAAATTAGCTGTTGGTCAAATTAGCAACGTTATTAAAACTGTTAATGGTTATCACATTGTAAAAGTAATTGATGAAAAGTATATGCCTTTTGATGAAGTGAAGGGAGAAATTCAAACCAAGTTAATAAAACAAAAGAAGGATGAAGTTTTCAAGTCGTATATTGAGAACTTGAAAAAAATGTCAAAGATCAACATTTATAAAGACAGAGTAAAAGATCTATAAATGAAATTCTAATTTTTTTACACATTGCATATACGATAAGAAAAGTCCAACAATTGTTAGTGCATTAAGAGCAATATTGTTATAATTTTTTGCAAGATAATTATAGATTCAGCGCAGTTCAAAAGTATAAAATGTTATTAAAAAGAATAATGTATCAAATCTAAAACAACACAGTGACAAATGTGGGGTGATAAAAAGGAAGTTAAAATTGTACATGTAACATGTAAGCTTCAAATACTTTCCTATTTAAAAAAAGAGAAAAGAGGGGGTTAAAATGCGAAGGGGTATAGCGTTAATTGTTGGACTTATCTTTCTGTGTACAACTCTTTACAGTTTAGTTATTCCTGTGAGGGCAGAGAGTACAGTTGCCACTCAAAAATACGTTTGGAAAAATGTAAAAATTGAAGGTGGCGGCGGTTTTATTACGGGAATAGTTTTTAATCCTAAGGAAAAAAACTTGGTTTATGTAAGAACAGATATTGGTGGTGCTTACAGAAGTACAGATGGTGGCAATACGTGGACACAGCTTATGAATTGGGTTAGTTTTGATGAGTGGAATTTATTAGGCGTAGAAAGTATAGCAACAGATCCTGTAGATCCAAATCGACTCTACATTGCTGCTGGTACTTACACGAATAGTTGGACAAACATGAACGGTGTTCTTTTACGTTCAAAAGACAAAGGTAATACATTTGAACGAACTCCTTTGCCGTTCAAACTGGGTGGCAATATGCCGGGTCGTAATATGGGAGAGAGGTTAGCAATTGATCCGAACAACAATAGTATCCTATATTTAGGTACACGAGAAGGGAATGGATTGTGGAAAAGCACCGATTATGGAGTTACGTGGAAAAAAGTTGATAGCTTTCCAAATCCAGGGACATATATCGAAGATCCTAATTGTCCAAACGATTATTTAAATCATATCACAGGCGTTGTGTGGGTTGTATTTGATCCATCAAGCGGAAAACCAGGAGAGGGAAGTAAAGTAATATATGTAGGTGTTGCAGATAAAAATACAAGCATTTATTATACAAAAGATGGTGGGCAAACGTGGGAACCATTACCAGGGCAACCAACAGGATTACTTCCACAACGTGCGAAATTAAGTTCAGATGGAATGCTATATATAACTTATAGTAACACGCAGGGGCCATATAATGGTGATTATGGTGAAGTATGGAGATATAATACTAAAACTGGGGAATGGAAAAATATAAGCCCAATGCCAGCAAAAGATACTTATTTTGGTTATGGTGGGTTAGCTATTGATGCTCAGAACCCGAAGGTAGTTATGGTTGCGGCATTAAGTTCATGGTGGCCTGATACTTATATCTGGCGTAGTACGGACGGTGGTGAAACATGGAAGTGTATATGGGAATGGGCTGGATATCCTAACAGAACGTTGCACTATACAATGGATATTTCGGCAGCTCCGTGGTTAAACTTTGGTATAACAAGTCCAGTTCCACCTGAGACAAGTCCTAAACTTGGATGGATGGTTGCAACCCTGGAAATAGATCCTTTTAATTCTGATAGAATGTTGTATGGTACAGGTGCTACATTATATGGTTCTGATGATTTGACGAAATGGGATAGAGGAGAAAAGATAACTATCAAGGTAAAGGGAATTGGAATAGAGGAAACTTCTGTTGCAGCATTAGTAAGTCCTCCAGTTGGACCACATTTGTTTAGTGCAATATATGATATAGCAGGGTTTAGACACGATGATTTAGAAAAGGCACCAAGTTGGACATATACTCAGCCCAATATGGGGTCAACAACAGATATAGATTACGCTGAATTAAATCCTAACTTTATGGTGCGCGTAGGAAATGTAGATAAAAAATGGAACCCAAATACAAATAGAATTGGTTTTTCATATGACGGTGGAAAATCATGGTTCCAGGGTAATCAAGAGCCTCAAGGAATGACAGAAGGTGGAACAGTTGCTGCAGCTGCTGATGGTAGTGTTGTCGTTTGGGCGCCAAAAGGAGCACCAGTGTGCTATTCTACAGATAATGGGAATACATGGAATCAATGTGCTAATGTACCTTCAGGAGCAATAGTATACTCTGATAGAGTTAATCCAAACAAGTTTTATGCTTTTAAAGATGGAAAATTCTACATTAGCAACGATAAAGGTAAAACGTTCATTCAGTCACCAGCTACTGGTTTACCAACAAGCGGCAATTTTAAGGCTGTTCCCGGTCGAGAAGGCGATATATGGTTAGTTGGAGATAATGGAATGTGGCGTTCAGTTGATGGTGGCTATACATTTACAAAAATAGAAAATGTCAATGAAGCAGCAAGCATTGGATTTGGTAAACCCGCAGAGGGGAAAACGTACCCAGCGATATACACATATGCTAAAATTAACGGAATCAGAGGTATATTTAGATCTGATGATGCAGGAATGAGCTGGGTGAGAATAAATGACGAAAATAATCAGTTTGGTTGCGCTAATGCTGACATTACTGGAGACCCGAGAGTATATGGAAGAGTATTCGTTGCTACCAACGGCTTAGGTATAAAATGGGGAGAAATTGCTGACAGTGCTATTGTTCCAACATCAGCGCCAGTTTCAACAACAACTGCGTCTCCAACCCCAACACCAACACCTGTGCCGACGGTGACGGTTACACCGACACCGACGCCAACCCCGACACCGACACCAACAGTAACAGCAACCCCGACTCCAACAGCAACCCCAACCCCGACACCGACGCCTACACCTGTTAGCACACCTGCGACAAGCGGGCAGATAAAGGTACTGTATGCTAACAAGGAGACAAACAGCACGACAAACACGATAAGGCCATGGTTGAAGGTAGTGAACACGGGAAGCAGTAGCATAGATTTGAGCAGGGTAACGATAAGGTACTGGTACACAGTAGATGGGGACAGGGCACAGAGTGCGATATCAGACTGGGCACAGATAGGGGCAAGCAATGTAACATTCAAGTTTGTGAAGCTGAGCAGTAGCGTAAGTGGAGCGGACTATTACTTAGAGATAGGATTTAAGAGTGGAGCGGGGCAGTTGCAGCCTGGGAAGGATACAGGAGAGATACAGATAAGGTTTAACAAGGATGACTGGAGCAATTACAATCAGGGGAATGACTGGTCATGGTTACAGAGCATGACGAGTTATGGAGAGAATGAGAAGGTAACGGCGTATATAGATGGTGTGCTGATATGGGGGCAAGAACCAAAATAATAGGTTTATAGAAAATTATTTAATGACAAAAAATTGTTAATTGCAAATTAAAAATGCAACGGATAAAAATTATTAAAGCCATAGCTTCGAACTGTAATATTGGTGATATAAAATTTTACAAAATATGTATACGAAGCTATGGCTTTATTTTTATCTTGTGGTTCTGTATACCCGTAAATACTTCTGATTATAACTCTCTTTTTATAACGAATTTTGATTTAATCTCGTCATAAAATTAGTTTGTGTAGCCTATTTCTATTTTTAGGTTTATCTTATAGTCTTCATAGTGTTTCTTTGTTCTTCCATCTTCCCTACGTATTCATACAAGTTCTGATTAGTTAGACTCTATTTTCCTGTTATTTCATGCTTAATTGAGATGTTAATTTTTGCTTTTTAAGGAAATTTTACATTAGTAAAATATCTTCTGCTCAAACAATGCAGTTGATTTAACTTATCAAACACTTTTTAAATGAAGCTATTTCAGTCTTGATACTGCACTCATCATCAATTAATTTGCTCCATTTTTCTGACATTTCAAAATAATACTTTGCTTGGTCTTTTTGCGAAGTTTTTAAATAAGTTTTTGCTAAGAGAAAATAGCACTTTGCAAGTTCTAAGGCAGAACCACTTGTTTCACTAAGTTTTATTGCATTTTTGAAGCATTCTATTGCTTCACTGTACTTTTCAGCAGCAGAAAGTATCTCCCCTTTCTTTCTTATGCAATCTATTTGTCTGAATATGTTTTTTTCTGCAAACTTTAATGAAATATCAATTTCTCTCTCTGCATCCAAAAAATTGTTTGACAACAAAAAAAACTCTGCCTTAGTTAGATGATATTCATAAGATATATCTATGTCTTTTAAATTTTCAATAAAACTTGTTGCTTTATTAAGAAATTCGTCAGCAGCTTGCCAATTTTTCATAAGGATCAAAACTTTTGCGAGATTTATAAAACTCAAAGCTTTTTCGGCAGTAAACATTTTTGTTTCGCTGATATTTAGTGAGGCTAAAAACAATTCATAGCTATGTATTAATAAACCTTTTTCAATGTAGATTTCGCCTATATTAAGTAGGCAAGCACATTCTTCATACGAGAAATTCCATTTTTCAGCATTTTCATAAGCTTGGTTTAGATATTCGTATGCTTTTTTAAGAAGTCCTTTCTTTGTATAAATTATCCCTAAATTTATCAAAATATGAATTTGTGTATGTCTATCGGAAATTTTTTTGCTTTCTTCTAAGGCTAATGTTAAATTTTGTATTGCGCTATTAATTTGACCAGTTTGAAAATAAAGAATACCAAGATTACTGGTAAGTTTGACACGTAAACCAATATTATTAGTTTTAATTGCGGCAGATTTAGCTTTTTGTAAGTAATTTATTGCCTTATTAATATCTCCATAGTTTCTATAAAATGTATATGCAACTACATTAAAGATTTTCACAAGATTCTCAATCTCATTATCTTGCATTATTATAGTTTCTGCCTCTTCCAAAATTTGGTTAATGTCTGAAGCCCCAGTATAACATTGAAATAGACTCTTGAGGTAGACTAATTTTGAATATAAGGTACTATTCCTGTCAATATTTTTTTCAAGCCCTATGAGTATTTCCTTCGCTTTAGCGAAGTCAGCGGTAAGAATGTGACATTCACATATTTCGCATTTTATAAATAGACTTTTTTCGGCATCTGCTATACTGTCTAAGATATTTAAATACTTAAGAGCTTCACCATAGTTACCCATTTGCTTTTCTAAACTTGATAATTCTTCAAGCGCTCTTATATATAGATTGTTTTTTTGTTGATTGTAATTTTCTAACATTTCAATTGCAATTTTAAAGTATTTTACTGCGTACTTATACAAAAGCTGCTTTTTATAATAATTTGCAAGTAATATACAATATTTGGAAGAATTTATTATATCGTTCGCTTCACGGTAATGATAAATCAAGGGTTCGTAATAATAACTAATATTTTCTCTGAATAGTTTTTCAATAGATTTGGCTATTTTAAGATGAAGACTTATTTTAGTACTTTTTGGTATTGACCTCAGAACTATTTCAAAAATAATATTATTTGCAAATTCGAAGATTTTGTCTGCTGTTGAAGATTGATAAGTTATGTCAACAAATTTAATGAAATTACTTTTTGAGAGAGTTAAGATGATATCATTTTCAGATTTTGAAGGTTTTAGAACATTTAATACTATACGTAAATTAAATCTTTGTCCGAAAATAGCAGCTATTTTCAAAAATTGTATTAATTCCTTATCGAGTTGAGAAAGTCTGTGTTCAACAATTTTATAAAATATTTCTGAAGCATTTATATTAGTGTTTTGAAGAAACAGCTTATTGTTCTGAATGCACAACTGATGATTCAAATAAAGCCATCTACAAACCTCTTGAAGGTAAGAAATTTTTCCTTCTGATATGTCCACCATTAGCTGAGTAAATTTTTCATCAACAGTATTAACATTAAAGAAAGATTTCAGAAATTCCTCTGTCTCCTGAAATGACAATTTCTGCACATAGATGGTTTTTTCGGCATTAAGGTGGATACTTTCATTTTCTGAAGTTATAATAAAGATTACTTTATCACAATACAAATTTGTCTTTAAATATTCCAGGATTTGAATTGATTCAATGTCAGCATAATGGATGTCATCTATTAAAAAAATAGAAAAATTTGAGCTCAAAAAAGCATCAAAAAATAGAAGTACATTTTGCCGAATTTCAAATTCCAAATCTTCTTGGGTCATGGATGAAACAAGATTTCTAAAATCATCCTCGATATCTAATTGCAGAATGATAGAAAGAAATTTGAAACAGGTTTCTTTTTTTTCTAAGTCATCTTTAAATAAAAAGTCAAGAAAAGAGATTAATCGATGTTGCTTTATGGTTTGCACATCGTCTACACTTACATTTAATACTTTACATATTATTTGCGAAATTAACAAGTAAGGACGCGAATAATTATTAAAACTGCATCTAATGTAATACGTTTTTATATTGTTTGCAACTAAATGATTAGTTAATTTTTCTAAAAGAGAAGTTTTTCCAACACCGTTTGGCCCCAGTAAAAGAACGCTATTTGTATCTTTTGATGCGATTATATTAAATAGTTTTGATAAATAGCTATCCTGGATACGAGAAATTACATCAAATGTTGTAGCTTCATTGATAATTTCTAAAGGTATATAACACCTTATGGGATTGCTTTTATTTTTAACATAAATTTCTTTTGCCTCTGAATATAGGAATAAATCAAAAGTCTCCCTATAAATACTTTCTGATACATAAATAGTATTCTCAGGCGCTGCTGCTTGTAATCTTTGAGCAACATTAACGACGTCACCAATAACAGTATAATCCTTTTCATAATATCCTCCGACTTTGCCAATTGCAACTATACCATAATTTATGCCGATACTCATTGATATTTTTAAATTTTTTTGTACTGAAAACTCGTTACAGAGCTTTAACATTTCAAGAGCACACAACACAGCACGCTTTGGGTCATCCAAGTGAGAACTTTTTGCACCAAATAGTATCATAACACAATCTCCAATGAATTTATCTATGGTACCTTCATAGTAATAAACAGGCTTTAAAATATATTCAAAAAATTCATTGATTATATTATTAACCTCATCAGGGCTTATTTTTTCGGAAAGCTTAGTAAATCCTGATATATCTGCAAATAGCACGGCTACCTTTTTTAGTTCGTCAGCAGATTGTTGATTAGCTTCACCTTGTCTTACAAATTCCCCACAATTAGGGCAGAAATTAATGTAGGTAGGTAATAATGAATTGCAAGATGGACACACACCCTTAAATTTCATTCCGCAAAAGATACATTTTTCAGCATTAGGAGATTGAATTTTATTGCCACAGTTAAAACAAATCATAGTTTTTCACAACCCAAAAATTTTTTTAAAAAGCTATTGAAAATTTAAAAATTTATGCGATAATATAATTAGAAAACCACATAAAAATTATACACAAAGAATGCTAATTTGAACAGAGCTTTTAAAAATAAGTGAAGCATATGTCGATAAAGGCAAACCTGTCGAAAGGCAGGGGCGCAAAGCCATGGGTCTGTCGGAAAAGGGTTTTACCTTTTCCTATGATCGCCAGGCTGCCGAAACATATGTCCAAGGGTAAAGGGAGTAAAAAGAGTATTTACCTTTGGCAGAAAGGCACCTGGCTAAAATGTCAGGTGCCTTTTGATATATTAATGAGCAAGGCTTTGCTTGCTCAACTTAAAGGGGGTGTAAAAAGTTATGAAGCTTCATGTTTTGAAGAAATGGTCAATTGCTATACTTTTGGTATTTATTTTATCATTGGGTTTGAGTAGCATTGCTTTTGCACAAGATGAAACTCCTATTCAATTTAGTGGTAGTTTTACTGTAACAAATGAAGGAGGAAAATTCCAGGTAGGCTTTGTAGAAATTGATTTTAAGAAAGACTCGCTACCTGATGGAATAGATGCAATTACCTTTTATGCACAGATATATGCTGAAAATGGAACTGTGTACATTGAATTTTCACCAGATGCTAAGTTCAAAAAAGATGTGCACCTAAGATGTGAAGGATATGAAGGGTACATCTATGATAGGTCTGCGGGGAAGAATATTTATGTCAAACTTAAAAAACAACAGCTAAAAACAGATCATTTTTCAAGGTTTGTATGGTCATTCTAAGATAATCCCTCTATCCTCATAACCCCTCGAACTCCTTTATATATTTTGAACGACCCTCATAATTAATATGAGGGTCGACTTTTTTTCTTTTCTTTCTTGACCTTATACATATTCTCATCAGCTATTTTAATCAAGTCTTCGGAGTTCAAATTGGAAGTTGGGGAATATTCAGCAAATCCATAGCTTATTTGAATCTTATAGGGCTTTTGGACTTTTGCGTTAAACTCGTCGATTTTATTTTGGATTCTTGCAAGAACAATATTAGCTTCTCTTATTGTTGCTTTATAAAGTATCAACACAAACTCATCTCCGCCATATCTGAATGCTATATCATAACTTCTGATACTTTCTTTTAGAATTTGAGCAAAGCTTTTTAAAAGTTCATCGCCTATTTGGTGGCCAAATGTATCGTTTACTTGTTTTAATCCATCGACATCAATAAAGCAAACAACAAAGTGTGTTTCATTCATTTTGGAGAGTTGTATCTGCTTTTCTAAATAAATCATTCCTTCATTTCGCGTAAACAGACCTGTCAGGTCGTCCAAAGATGCATATTTTTTAAACTCTTCTTGTTCAATTAAAATATCTTCACTCAAGTTTGCAATCACTTGTTTCATAGAATTAAATAAACTGATTAGAGCATAACGAGTGTTTGCAATATTTTTTTCTATCCTTTGGTAAAGATGAATTCGTTCAATTAATAAAGACGCTTGAGATGCAAGTGACAAAATAATTTCTTCATCTTCTTTTGTAAAGTCAACAATATTTTGGTAGATGTTGTCTTCTGTTAGCTTAATGGACTTGTCTTTCTTTTTGTTTATTATCTGCAAAACACCAATCACATTGCCTTGATAATCAATCATGGGTATTGCCATAAGATTTAGGGTTTTATAATGTAAAGCTTGGTCGAAAAGTTTAAACTGCTGCAGGTGAGAATTTTGGATATTTTGAATGTTGTTAATTGTAACAGGAATGCCATTTTGGGCAACGTATCCGACAATGCTTTGATTATCTATAGGTATTTTATAACCAATGTAATTGAAATCAACTGAGTAGTTTTTGGCAAGTGTGATGACTAAATATTTTTGTCCTTCGAATTCTTTTACGATATAGAGGGTACCACCATCACTATTTGTGATGTCAATGCTTTCATTTAAGATCATTTCTAAAATGGTATCGACGTTTTTCTCCCGTGAAATTGTAATTCCAATTTTATTGAGTTTTCTGATTAGTCTTTTTAAATCTTGGGGATTATTATATTCGATCATTTTTTTGCATCCCTCTCAGCTACAATTTCTTGAGGTATATTAAAACCTAAATTTTTAGCTAAATTTACATCAAACCTTTCATCAATATGCATACAATAAACCTGTTTTCTTTTTGAGGGTGGTATTTGTTCTGAAAGTTCCTTTATGGAAAGATGGGGATGATGGTTATGATTTTCTGAACAAGTATCTTGGAATAAAAAATCTATTTCGCCTTCCAAAAATTTGGTTAGGATATAAAGAGGAATTGATTTTGAGTCCCCACTGTAATAAAATGTTACATTATTCAAGTAAATTAGATATCCAAAACAAGGCAATTCATTTACATGAACTTGTTCTAAGGATATTACCGTAAGTTTACTGAGATAGTTAACAAAGTCCTGAGGGGTTTTCAAAGTGTATATCTCATTTCTGATACCCATATAGTCAAGTAAATTTGATATTATTTCAGGTTGAGGAAAGATAAGAGTTATTTTCTTGCTTAGTTGATAATAACAATACAAGATTAATTGACCTAAACTTGCAATGTGGTCAGGGTGTGTATGAGTTATTAAAACATTTAAATGTAGATATTTTTCAAGTAGTTTCAAACTCAAAAGGGAGTTAAATATACCTCCACCACAGTCAATTAAAAAAAGATTATCTTCCAATTCAAAGTAAGCAGAGGTATTGTTATAATTAGGATTAAAAGCACTTCCAATTCCCAGAAATTTTAAAGGGTTTTCCTTTGACATTTTTTCTTCTTCACCACCATTTATTAATTAACAGCTTAAAAGCAATTTAAAGCTCTGCCCCAGTACTTTTTAAACCTTCACATATTTCCTCAAGAGTTTTTTCTTCTGAAGGCTTTATTTCATAGAAACTCCATTTGGTTTTGAATGAAAAGTTATAGTTTTGTGAATTTGCCTTTTCAATCATTTTTCTTTCTATCCTTTTGGCAATCATTTTAGCTTTTATCAAGTCAACGTTGTAAAGTAGAAGGACATACTCATTTTCTTTTACCATTACAGGAATGTCATATATTCTTATTTCTGATGAAAGTACTTCATAGAATATATTTGATACTTTATTATCTGAAGTTTCGATTGATAAATAACATACAGTTATAATTGTCTCAGTAACTTTTGAGAGTTCAATTTGTTTTTTACAAAGTTCAAGTCCTTCCTTAAACTCAAGAACTTTTTTTCTTTTCTCAGCTTGAAGATACTCTATGAACTTTTGCTGACCTGTCAGCATTATATCATTTAAAGTCAAAATTGATTTTTTTACCGAGTCGAAAATATTACTTAGCATCTTTTGAGTATTTGTTATCAGTTGATCATTTTTTTGATAAAGCCAAATTCTGTCTAAAATGATTCCTAAAAGTGCCGAGATTGCTAATATTATTCTTGCATCGTTATCAGTATAGTCAATAGTAAATAGATGAGCATTATTTTCTTCAAGTTTTAATTGAGGTTTTGCCTTCTTATTAACAACTTGCAAAACTCCTATAACACTGTTTGTGTAATCAAAAATTGGTACTGTTATAGTGTTAATTGTAATATAATGCAAACTCCTGTCAAAAAATTTGAATTGCCTATATTCATGATTTTCAGGTAAAGATAAAGTGTTATTTATAACCACAGGTTTGCGGTTAGAAGCAACATATCCTGCTAAACTAATAGAATTTATGGGCAGTGAGTATCCCAAGTAGAACTCAAAATTGACTGATTGATTTTTTGTAGCTTTGATTACAAGTTTTTCCTCGTTTTCTATCATTTCTTTAAGATAAATTGTGGCACCATCACTTGTTGTAAGTTCTAAACATATATCAATGGTTTGAAGGAGAATATCCTCTATATTTTTTTCAGTTGAAACATATAATACATAGGAGCTTAATTTCTCAAGAATATTTCGGAGTTTTGAAATTTGATCATAAAGTTCAATCATAATGTCAGAGTCACCACTTTGAGAAAGTCGCTATATTAAAATTATCGCAAAATTTAGTTGGTAAATCAATCAAAAATAAGGTTAGAAATAAATTACACAATTTTGTAATCATTTGATAATATAAATTATAAAAATTATGGTTATAATGGAAGTATCATAAGCAAAATTAATTTAAGAAAGGGGTTCAGAGGAGGATGAAAGTATTTAAAAAACGTCTATTGCTGATATGTGTGATGTTGGTTTTTGCTATTGTACAAATTTTTTCTGCAATTGCTTTTGCTCAAGACACATCAAGTCCTATTTTTTCAGATTTACCGCAAAATCACTGGGCTTATAATGCTGTAAAGTTTATGGTTGAAAGAGGAATTATTACGGGCTATCCAGACAATACTTTCAGACCTGACAATCCTGTGACTCGTGCGGAATTTGCAAGAATAATGGTGGTAGCACTAAATCTACCAATAAAAGTAACAGATACGCCATCCTTTAAAGATGTCCCTAAGGACCATTGGGCTTATCCATATGTTGAAAGTGCAAAATACTATTTGACAGGATTTAGAACTGCAAATGGTGACTACTTTAAACCTTCTGATTATGCAGTGAGAGAAGATATGGCAGTTGCGCTTGTTAAGGCAAAAGGTTTACAAAATGAGAATGTAGATATGAGCATATTAAATAATTACATTGACAAAGACCAAATATCGCCTAATTTAATGAAATATATTGCAATAGCAATTTCAAAAGGCATTATGGTAGGTAACCCAGTTACCAATTCTAATCAGTTAAGGTTTGACCCACAAGGTGTTCTTACACGTGCCCAAGCAGCTATGCTTCTTTATAATGTTATTAATACCAAAGAGGAAAAGATAACTTATGACGATAACAATGGAGCTCAAAATAATCAGCAGCTCGGTTATCAAAAACCCAATGTGAGTGGATACACAAAAGGCGATAAAGTAGTTTTGGTTTGGAATAGGATAAACGACACAAGATTGAAAGGATATGCAGTTGTTATTTCCAAGAACAATATTGAACCTGAGTATCCTAAGGATGGCTATCTCACTATATTCAATAACAGAGATAATACTTACATTGAAATAAGCGTGGACTCAAAATATAATAATGGTGATTTTGGAGTTTACTTAAAAAGTGGAGAAGAGTATTATTTTAGTGTGACTGCTATTTATGACAACAATGTGTATGTAAAAGGCAATTCGATAAAACTGAGAATGCCAGTAGTACCTAATTATTTTGAAAAACCCTATGTGAAGTATGAGTATAAAGATAATAAATTTGTCCTGAGCTGGCAACCAATAAATGATTCAAGGTTAATTGGATACTATGTAGTAATTTCTAAGAAAAATAAGGAACCAAAATATCCTGATAATGGCTATCTTGTTTTTATTAATGATAAGAATACGACCCAAATAACAATTGACAATACTATACCTTATAAGGGAGGAGACTTTGGTGAGTATTTAAGAGATGGTGAGGAGTATTATTTTAGCGTGACTGCCCAGTATCAAGACAGATTTGTTGCGGGCAATAGTGTAAAAGCAGTTTATTACTCAAACTTAGACATAGCAAAGCTAAGGCCAAAACTTGAAGCGAAGACCATAAAAAAATTTTTTGGTATAAGATATATAACTCTAAGATGGAACAAAATAGATAATGATAAATTGTTAGGATATAAAATAGTTATCTCAGAAAACAATTCAACGCCTGACTATATAAAAGATGGTTTGCTGGCAACAATAACTGATAGAAATATTACCTCAATAAATGTAAAAGCAAAGGATAAGTATTTAATAAACAATGAATATAAGGAGATAAAGAGAGGGCATTACTACTATATAACAATTTATGCAATTTATACTGATAGAATAGTTGGAGGTAATGTCTTAAAAGTTAAAATTCCATAAAATTTAAAAGGGCTGTAAACACTTCTGCATAGGTTGTTTACAGCCCTTTTAAAATTGAATCATTTCTTTTAACTTCTCTTTTACACTTTTCAGATCCCTGTAAAAATCCTCTCTTTTGCTGGGATCGCGAAGGAGTGCCGCTGGATGGTATGTAGCCATAATGTGAAACTCTCCTCTTTGAAACCACTTACCTCTGTCTTGGGTGATTTTAAGATTTCTACCAAGGATATACTTCATCGCAGTTGCGCCAAGACAGACTATTATTCTGGGCTGCACAAGTTTTACTTGCGCCCGTAAAAATGGTAGACAATTTTGTGCCTCATACTCTGTAGGTACACGATTGTTGGGTGGTCGACACTTCAGGATGTTGCATATATAAAAATCATTTTCACGTGAAAGTTCAAGAGCATCCAGTGCAAGATCAAGAAGCTTTCCTGCTCTTCCAACAAACGGCTTCCCTTGTTTGTCTTCTTCTTCACCCGGTGCTTCGCCAATAAACATGAGCTTTGCGTTTTTGTTGCCATCTCCAATTACAACATTTGTCCTGTCCTTTGAAATTGGGCATTTTGTGCAAGAAAGACAGCTTCTTTCAAGCTCTTCCCATGTTGTCATACCTTTTCACCACTTCTTTGAAGATTTCTATCGCTCTGTCAATATGTTCTTTTTGAACAATCAAGGGCGGGGCAAACCTTACAACATTACCCCCACCGCAACTGCTTGTCAAAAGCCCATTTAATGCAAGCTCTTTTACCATATCTTTAACAGGGAAAGAAAATTCCACTCCAATCAATAGCCCCAAACCACGGACATCTACAATTGATTTGAAAGACTCTTTTAATTCCCAAAGCTTTTGTTTTAAATACTCTCCCATATTCTTTACATTATCGATTATATTTTCTTCTTCAATTATCTTCAATACCTCTAAAGCTGCTCTTGTTGCTAAAAGATTCCCGCCAAATGTAGAACCGTGCTCACCAGGTTCAAAGCTTGCAACCTCTTTTTTGCAAAGCATTGCACCAATTGGAACACCATTTCCCAGTCCCTTTGCAAGTGTTATTATATCTGGTACAATGTCATACTGCTCAAAGCAAAACAGGCTTCCACATCGTCCAATTCCTGTTTGAACTTCATCAATTATGAATAAAATTCTGTTTTCCTTGCAGAGCTTGTAGATTTCATTCACAAATTCCTTTTCAAGTACCTTAATTCCACCTTCTGCCTGCACAAGCTCAATCATGATAGCTGCTGTCTTGTCATCTATTGCACTTCTTATTTTCTCAATATCAGCTTCAACATTCAAAAATCCTTCTGGCATTGGTTCAAATGGTTTTTGATACTTCTTTTGTCCTGTTGCAGCAGTTGTTGCTAAAGTTCTTCCATGAAATGAGTTTATAAGTGTTATGATTTTATATCGATTGCTTCCTTTTTTGTAAAAATAATTTCTTGCAAGCTTTATAGCAGCTTCATTTGCCTCAGCACCTGAATTGCAGAAGAATACCTTGTCAAAAGGTGAAATTTCACAAAGTTTTTTAGCCAAAAGGGTCTGATTTTCTATATAAAAAAGGCTTGATGTGTGTATTAATTTTTCAATTTGGTCTTTTAAAGCTGCAACAAATTTCGGATGACTATGTCCTAAATTGCACACAGAAATTCCAGAGATAAAGTCGAGATATTCTCTGTCTTCTGTATCATAAAGTATACAGCCTTCTCCTTTTTCAAATGCAATTGGAATTCTGTCTCCAAAAATATTTACATAGTACTGTTTATCATAAGAAATAATCTCATCTATCTTCATCTTTTACTACCTCGCCAATAAAATTTTTTATAATTATACACCAATATTAATATTTATTCAACATCAACCCTCTTTTTAGACCGTGTCAGCTTGATAATTACATATGCTAAAATAGCGATTATCAAAACAGCCAAGATAAAATAATCTAAGCCTTTTAGATGCTCTTCAATTGTTCTCCAGTTGTCTCCAAGCTTTTTGCCAAGGTACACAAATACTAAAGACCAAGGAAACGAACCTAAGATTGTATACACAGAAAATTTAACAAAGTTCATCCTTGCAATTCCAGCAGGGAGTGAGATAAACGTCCTTATTACTGGCAAAAGACGGCTTATGAATATTGTAATCTCTCCTCTTTTTTGAAAGAATTTTTCTGCTCTTTCAAAGTCGTGTTTTGAGATAAAGAAGTATTTCCCATATTTTAGGATAAAGGGTCGACCCCCATAATATCCAATTAGATATGCAATTACAGAGCCTGCATAACCACCGAGTGTTGCTACTAAACTCATAGAGAATATATTTCCAATACCTTTATAAACCAAATATCCACCAAGTGGTAAGATTATCTCAGAAGGAATAGGAATGCATGCAGACTCAAGAGTCATACCAATAAATATTCCTAAATATCCAAATTGTGATAAATATTCTGCAATTGAAATAAAGATTTGTTTTAGAACTTCCATTTCCTTTTTTCCTCCAGTAGGTTTATATTCATATTAAATAAAAGAGTATAATACATTTAATTTGAGAAAAAGAATGTAGGAGAACACAAAGTTATGACAATATTTTTTGCAATTGCATCAACAATTCTCGGCTCAATTATTGGCGCTGGTTTTTCAACAGGTCAAGAGGTTTTCTATTTCTTTTCTCAGTATAAATCAACCAGTTTTTGGTATATCAGTGTAGCATCATTTCTAATATTTTTGATTTTATTATACTTTTCAAACACTGTATTTGAAAATGGTATTTTAAATAAAGTTTTAAGGTTGTATATCATGCTATTTTCATTTGTAACTTTAATTGTAATGTTTTCAGCTTTTGGACAGCTCGGCTTCGAATTTTTGGGGGTAAACAGGTATCTCTTTACAATTCTTTGCTTTGTTTTGAGTATTGTCATCTACAGCCACGGTTTTGCTTCTGTAATTAATGTGAATAAAGTAGTTGTAAGTTTGCTAATTAGTACTATTTTTATAATTTTTTTAAAAGACACATTTTCTAAAGAGGTATTACTACAGTTTGATGTACTCACAGATTCTTTGAAAAAACTTCACTCTACCCCTCTATCACCGATATTATATGCAACATACAATTCACTTTTAGCATTTCCTGTAATATATAAGTTAAAAAATAGGTTTAAAAACAGAGAACTAAAAGTTGGTATTATCATAGCTTCTATTTTAATTTTTATATTGTTAAATCTCATAAACATAATTATACTTTCAAATCCTTCTTCTCAAACCTCACAGATGCCACTTTTGAAGGCAACTGACAATCATGTATTACAAGCCATCCTTATATTGTGTACATTTTTGGAGATACTTACAACAATTTTGGCAAACTATGTGGGACTTTGTTATTCTATCAAAAGTTCAGAAATTCAAAATATCATAATGATTACAGCTTTACTTTTGGGTTTTAATGGTTTTGAGCAGCTTCTAAGAAGTCTGTATTCTCTTATGGGCTATCTTGGTATTGGAGTAATTATGATGATGCTCTTGTCTACATTCTTAAAAAAAAGACAACTAAAATAAATGCTGCAAGTAAGAATCTGTAGTAAGCGAATATCTTAAATCCACTTTTTCTCACAATGTCAAGCAAAAAGTGTATAGCTAAAAATCCAACAATTGCAGAAGTAAAAAATCCTATTGCAAAGCTTGAAAACTGGCTTGAAACATCATGTATGTTTTTCAAAAGTGATACAGCACCAGCTCCAAGGATGATTGGTGCTGACATCAAGAAAGAAAACTTTGCAGCAGCTTCTTTTTTAAGCCCCAGTAAAAGCCCTGTTGTCATTGTAATGCCTGAACGAGATATTCCCGGAAAAAGTGCAAATGCCTGTGAAATTCCAATCAGTCCTGCTTGCAAGATGTTCATATTCGAAAGAGTAAATTTATTTTTAGCAGTTTTATCGACATAGTATAAAATAAACCCGAAAACTGCAAGTACCATAGCAATTAATAGGTACTGTTTTCTGAACACATTCTCAACAATGTTTTCAAAGAAGTATCCAAACACTGCTCCTGGAATTGTTGCTACTATTATAAACCACAGAAGTTTTCCTTGGTCTGATTTTGGCTGTGTAATACCTTTTACTATTATCTCGATATAGTCTCTCCAAAAATATACAAGTACCGCCAAAAGAGTACCTAAATGCAAAGCTACATCAAATACCAGTGAGTGTTCCTTCCATCCAAAGATCCATGGGAATATAATAAGGTGAGCAGAACTTGAAATAGGCAAAAATTCTCCCAAACCCTGAAGTATTCCCAAAAAGATTGCTTGAAAAGCGCTCAAAACTCATGCCTCCTTTGAAAATTTTAATAGACTCTTATATTATACCAGAAATACGACTTATATTTTATTAAAACCAAATTAAAAATTTGGTATAATAAAAACGTTACTCAAAAGAACATTGAGAAAGGGAGATGCAAGTTATAGATGCTTGTACTTGGTATTGAAACATCCTGCGATGAGACAGCAGCTGCTATTGTAAAAGATGGACGAGAAGTTCTGTCAAACATTGTATATTCTCAAATTGAGATTCACAATCAATTTGGTGGAGTTGTTCCAGAGATAGCTTCAAGAAAGCATGTTGAAAAGATTTCGTATGTAGCTGACATGGCTCTAAAAGAGGCAAATATAGATATTGATAAAATAGATGCAGTTGCGGCAACTTATGGGCCTGGGCTTGTTGGTTCTCTTCTTGTTGGACTTTCGTTTGCCAAGGCACTAAGCTATGCCAGAAAGATACCTTTTATTGCTATAAACCATATAGAAGGACATATATACGCAAATTTCATTACCTATCCTAAGCTCAAACCACCTTTAATAGTTTTGGTTGTCTCAGGTGGGCATACAAATCTGATTATTTTAGAAGACTTTGACAGATATAAAGTTATTGGAAAGACAAGAGATGATGCAGCGGGCGAGGCGTTTGACAAAATCGCAAGGTATTTGGGTTTGGGGTATCCTGGTGGGCCTGCAATAGATAAAGTTGCAAGGCATGGAAATGAAGAAAAATATAAGTACCCTTCAGCTGATGTGGAAGAGTACAATTTTAGCTTTAGCGGGCTAAAATCTGCTGTTATAAACCATGTGCACACATTAAACCAGCGTAGAGAGAACTTTAAGGTAGAGGATGTAGCAGCATCATTCCAAAAGGCAGTGGTTGACACTTTGGTAGAAAAGACAATAAAGCTTTCTCTTGAATCAAACATAAAAAGAGTTGCAATTGCAGGTGGGGTTGCTGCTAACTCAAAACTCAGGGAAGAACTTTCAAAAAGATGTAGTGAGCATCAAATAGAATTTTACGTACCTGATTTTAAATACTGTACAGACAATGCAGCGATGATAGCCTCTGCAGGGTATTTTAAATTGATAAAAGGACAGACCTCAAGCTATAGCACAAATGCAGTACCTTATATCAGTCTTGTTAGCAAAAAGGAATAAAAAAAAAGATTGTATTAGTAATTTATAACATCAATAATCTCTCTCTTTTGGTCCTGGGCAAGGTCTATGTAGTATGGGGTGAGTACTGGTGGGCCTTCCTTCCGTGCAACCACTTTGACAATAGGCCTTGTTTTATTGAATGGATTTTCTTCATACACGATTGCAATTTCACCTGTGTTAAGAACAACAAAACATCCAACAGGGTATTTCACAACCATCTTCAAAAACTTTTGTACAATCTCTTTGTCAAACTGAACTCCTGCATATTTTAAAAGGTAATCAGCTGCTTTGGTGGGCACCACCTTTTTCTTGTAAACTCTGTCAGCTGTAAGAGCATCATACACATCTGCAATTGCTATAATTCTTGCAAAAATAGGAATCTTATCACCTTTTAATTTTAGTGGATAGCCTGACCCGTCAAGCCTTTCATGGTGTAAAAGTGCTACTTCTGCAATCTCTTCTGAAATCCCTTCCATATTTTTAACCATTTGATATCCGTAGATTGTGTGCTTTTTCATTTCTTCAAACTCTTCGTCTGTAAGTTTTGCCGGTTTATTCAGAATTTCTGGAGGAATCTTCATCTTACCAAAATCATGTAGCAAAGCTGCTAAGGCTAAATCTTCTATCTTTTTTCTCTCAAAACCTAAAAGCTTTCCTATTATCGCAGAAAAGATGCTAACATCTACTGAATGAAAATATGTATAATTATCAACATCTCTAAATCCAACAATCTTCAAAAATACATCCTCTTCTTCAATTATCTCGGCAACAATATCATTAACAATCTCACGAGCAACAAAGGGGTCAACAATTTCACCTGTCTTTGCTGAGACCATCAAATCTTGAATTGCAATAAATGTTTCGTGATAAATAATCTCTTCCTTTACGTAATTTTTTGTTATTTCATCTTCAACATAAACACTGTCAATATTGTATTCCTTTAGTTTTTCAATAAATGATGGCTTTATGATAAATCCTTCGGGGAGCAAAAGCTTGCCATTTTCAGTAAACACGTCTCTTGCAAGCTTCATACCTTCTTGCAATTCATCAATTGTGACTTTTCTCATCTTTTTCTACTACTCCTTTTCAGTGTTTTATTGATGCAAATCAAGATGTTTCTAATTAAAATTTTACAGAAATACTTTTATTTAATCAACAGTGTTTTTGTATAGTATTTTAAAATTTGTTTTGTTTAAAACATTGAACTTTTTCAAAAATGTCTATGAGAATATTAAGTTTAAAAAGGATTTTCGTTTTTGATGTAGAATATCTTATTAATATCTACAAATTTCTCATAGTCAAAATTCAAGGGGGAATGTAATATGAAAGAATATGCTCCGCAGTATATTAAAAATGTAGTTTTGCTTGGACACGGCGGAGATGGAAAGACAATTTTGACAGACAGTATGCTTTTTAATGCAAAGTGTATTGACAGAATAGGCAGAACAGAAGATGGTACAACCACTTCTGACTTTGACCCTGAGGAGATAAAAAGACGAATCTCTATTTCAATGACAGTTGAGCCACTTGAGTGGGGAGATTACAAAATAAATGTGCTTGACACGCCAGGTTATTTTGACTTCGTGGGTGAGGTTTGTGAAGCTATACATGTTGCAGAGTCTGCAATTTTAGTAATTGGTGCAAAGACAGGTGTGCAAGTTGGTGCAGAAAAAGGATGGGAGTTTGCAGAAAACAAAAAGTTGCCAGTTTTAATTTTTATAAATAAGATGGATGAAGAGAATGCTGATTTTGAAAAGGTACTAAAAAAGATTGCTGATGTCTTGACTCTAAAGGCAATTCCAATTCAGTATCCAATAATTGAAAATGGTAAATTTGTGGGCTTGGTAGATATCATTTCAAAAAAGGCATATGTGTATGAGAACAACTCCGCAAAGGAAGTTCCAATCCCGAGCGGGTTGATTGATAGAGTTGAGGAGCTCAGAAATAGTTTAATAGAGGCGTCTGTAGAAAACGATGAAGAGCTTATGGAAAAGTATTTTTCAGGTGAGGAGATTTCCACAGATGAAATTTTCAGGGGATTGAAGCTGGGTGTACTTTCAAGGTCAGTATTTCCAGTCATGTGCGGCTCAGCTTCAAAAAATTTGGGAGTTAAAGAGCTTTTAGATGCAATTGTAAGACTTCTTCCTTCTTCAGCAGAAAAAGAATTCAAGGTAAAAGATGTAAAAAACAATAGTGAAATTGTGTTAAAACCAGATACAAGTTTGCCAGCTTGCGCATTTGTATTTAAAACAGTTGCTGATCCATTTGTTGGCAGAATTACATTTCTCAAGGTTTTAACTGGGACCCTCAGACCTGATATGACCCTTTACAACACCTCATCAGACAGACAAGAAAAGATTTCCCAGCTTTTTGTTATAAGAGGCAAAAAACAAATACCAACTGCAGAGCTAAAAGCAGGTGATATAGGAGTTGTGACAAAGCTGCAATCTACGCTTACAAATACTACTTTGTGTGACCCATCCAAGTTACTCCAAGTTGAAACAATTGAATTTCCACGTCCATGGCTTATGCTTGCAATTGAACCAAAGGCAAAGGGCGATGAAGAGAAGATTTCAAATGGGCTTCATAGGTTGATGGAGGAAGATTTGACATTTAAGATTGAAAAGAACAATGAAACAGGC
This sequence comes from Caldicellulosiruptor changbaiensis, assembly GCF_003999255.1. GTDB lineage: Bacteria > Bacillota > Thermoanaerobacteria > Caldicellulosiruptorales > Caldicellulosiruptoraceae > Caldicellulosiruptor > Caldicellulosiruptor changbaiensis. The sequence continues at coordinate 1,885,032 of NZ_CP034791.1, read as the reverse complement.
CAGAACATCATATACGGGATTGGCGAGCTTCACATTGATGTGATTGTAAATAAGCTAAAAAATAAATTTGGTGTATCTGTTGTATTGTCCGAGCCGAAGGTTCCGTATAGAGAGACCATCAGGAAAAAGGTTAAAAGTGAAGGAAAGTATAAAAAACAAACAGGTGGGCATGGTCAGTATGGACATGTATTTATTGAATTTGAGCCAAGTCCGGTAGAAGATTTAGTGTTTGAGGAAAAGATCTTTGGTGGAGCCGTGCCAAAACAGTATATACCGGCTGTTGAAAAGGGATTGAGAGAATGCATTAAAAAGGGTGTTTTAGCAGGTTATCCTGTCATGAACCTCAAAGCAACACTTGTTGATGGTTCATACCATCCTGTTGACTCCTCAGAGCTTGCCTTCAAGGTTGCGACCTCTCTTGCGTACAAGAAAGGCTTGGCACAGGCAAACCCAGTGCTTCTTGAGCCTATCATGAATGTCAAAGTTGTTGTACCAGAGAGTTACACAGGCGACATAATGGGAGATTTGAACAGGCGAAGAGGGAGAGTTTTAGGAATGGAGCCTGTCGATAAGAACATGGAAAAGATAGAGGCAGAGGTACCGCTTGCTGAGATGTTCAAGTATGCAACAGATTTGAGGTCTATGACACAGGGCAGAGGCTGGTTTACAATGGAGTTTGTTAGGTATGAAGAGGTACCAAGCCACATCGCTCAGAAGGTAATTGAGGCAGCAAAGGCTCAAATGACCGAGGAAGAGGAGGAGTAAAAAATTTTTTCAATTTGCTATTTACAAATAGAGAAAATAGGGTTATAATTAAAAAGACGTTGGTTGTTCAGGGTGAACAATAGACGTCAGAAAAATCTAAATCCATGAAGTGAGGGGAATTTTAGAATGTATCAAGACAAGGTATTAGTTTGCAAGGATTGCGGAAGAGAGTTTGTGTTCACAGCAGGTGAACAAGAATTTTATGCACAAAAAGGGTTCAAGAACGAACCAACAAGATGCAAAGAGTGTAGAGACCAGAGAAAGGCTATGCAAAGAAGAGATTCAAGACAGGAAAGAAGACGTGAACTTTACGATGCAGTTTGCAGCGCATGCGGAAAAGAGACGAAGGTTCCGTTCAAGCCAAGAAATGACAGACCCATATACTGCAGTGATTGCTTTTCTAAGATAAGAGCAACAAGGTAAATTGCTGCAGGTTAAAATAAAATGGGGCTAAATAAGCCGCATCAGTGTAACGATGCGGCTTTTGTTTTTGTTTTAAATTGCAAAGGTTTTGGCATTTTGTCTACTGTTTCAAACACATAACCCTGAGATTTTAAAGTTTTTATTATATAGGGCAAGGCTTCAATGACATTTTTCTTTGTAGGACTGTCATGCATAAGAAGCACTATTTGATTTTTATTCTTTATAGTTGCAAAAGTCATTTTGATTATATCTTTATAAGTGAGTTTTTCATGATTCTTTGATGAATCACCGGTTATAGCATTCCAATCAATGTATATTACCTTGTTTTTGTCAAAAAACTTTTTTATTTGAGGTGATACTTTGTTTAAAGACCCGCCGGGGAATCTATAATATTTCGGCTTTATCCCTGTAATTTGATATATCACATCTTGAGCCTTGTTAAAGTCGTCAACAAAGTTTTTGAAACTTTTGTAAATTACTTTATACTTGTGCGAGTACGAATGATTGCCAATTAAATGACCTTTTTGAGAAATTTGCTTGAGGAAGTTCGGATATTTTACGCAGTTGTATCCAACAACAAAGAAAGTAGCTTTTATACCTTCTTTTTCTAAAATCTCAAGTATCTTAGGTGTCTCAGATGATGGTCCGTCATCTATTGTTAGGTATATAACCTTTTTAGAGATGTTTTTAATATTTGATGTATCATGTAGATCTGATACCGGACTAAAAGGTTTAGTTGTCTCATAAACTGATCTGGTTACTGGCTCTAGAAATTTTTGTGCTGTGCTTTTATTTGTATTGGTTACCTCATTTAAATTTTTTGATATAATATTAAAGGGCTGAACCTTAAAATTTTTTTGAGCAAGAGAAGATGGAGGGGCAGTTTTTTCAGCATTGTGACGGCTTTTTAAAATCACACTTGTGAGTATTTGCTCAGTTTTTATAGCTACAGATGTTACCAGCGCAATTGCAAGTAAAGTAAGCAAGATCACTGCCAAGATTTTTTTGAGTTTCAACGGCTTGATGGTCCTTTCTTTTTAGTATTTTATACAAGACATTATAATATATTTATCACATTTTAACAACAAGAAATATCTTGCATTTCAAAAGAAAATATATTAAAATATAATTGCAAGGTCAAAGATAGTCAAAGTCAACACGGGTCTTAAGACGGGGGAGGTTTTTATGCCAAGACTGTCCGATATCATTGAGGAATTTATAAAGCAGCTAATTGAAAAAAAAGATGGTGAGGTTGAGATTCAGAGAAATGAGCTTGCAAACTTTTTCAACTGTGCACCGTCACAGATAAACTATGTTCTTTCAACACGTTTTACAATCGAAAGAGGATATTATATAGAAAGCAAGCGCGGTGGTGGCGGTTCAATACGTATAGTAAAGATAAAGTTTGAAAATAGTTCAAATCTGCTTGAGAATATCCTAAATAACATAAATTCTCCTGTTACTCAGCATCAAGCAAACGAAATTATTGAGTGCTTGTTGGAAAACGGTGCTATAACTCAGAGAGAAGCAAATTTGATGAAAGCAGCGCTGAATGACAAGTCTCTACCCATAAATCAACCTTTGAAAGATACTTTAAGGATGTTAATTTTAAAAGCTATGATAATTTCTCTTATGAATGGGTAATATTTATAAGTAGAGGTTTTCGTAAAGGATGGTGAGTTTTATAATGCTTTGCGAAAATTGCGGCAAGCGACCAGCAACTGTTCACTATACGCAGATTATAAACGGCGTTAAGACAGAGATGCATCTTTGTGAGGTGTGTGCAAAGCAAAAAGGCACCATAGAATTTGATACACCTTTTTCGGTTACTAACTTTTTAGCCGGAATTTTAGAACCAGCTTTTGGCAGTCAGGTAATGAAACCTTCTTTTGAGATACAAATTACATGCAAGGGTTGTGGCATGACTTTTGAAGAATTTAAACGAACAGGTAGATTTGGCTGTGCAATGTGTTATAACTCTTTTTCAGAAAAACTCTATCCTATTTTCAGAAGAATCCATGGCAATACAAAGCATGTTGGAAAGATTCCCACTAAGATGGGTGAAAATATTGCAATCAAAAGGGAGATTGACAAGCTTAAGATAGAGTTAAATATAGCTATAAAAAATGAAGAGTTTGAGAAGGCTGCAGAGATTAGAGACAAGATAAGAGAACTTGAGAAGAAACTTGCTCGGGAGTGATTTGTAAAATGGATGAAGTTGTTGTAACAAGCAGAATTCGGCTTGCGAGAAATCTTTCAGATGTTCCCTTTACCATAAAAATGAACGATTATGATGCTGGCCTTGTAATAGATAAGGTAAGAGATGTGATTTCAAGAAATAAGCAATACAAATTTGATTTTTATGAAATAAGAAAATTGCCGCTTTTAAAAAGACAGGTTTTGATTGAAAAACACCTAATCTCACCTGCTTTGGTCTCATCAAAGATAAAAAGTGCTGTTGCAATTGACCAGAATGAAAATATAAGCATCATGATAAACGAAGAAGACCATTTAAGAATCCAGGTGTTGTACAGAGGACAGAACATCCAGATGGCTTGGGAGGATGCAAATAGGATTGATGACTTTTTAGAAGAGCATCTTCCATATGCTTATGACGAAACATGGGGATATCTTACATCCTGTCCCACCAATGTTGGAACAGGACTGAGAGCGTCTTTCATGCTTCATCTTCCGGCACTTACCCTTCTTGGCTATATGAAAGAAATCATTGAGACAATAACGAAACTTGGTATTGCTGTAAGAGGTTTTTATGGTGAGGGAAGTGAGGTTGTAGGGAATCTTTATCAGATTTCAAACCAGATTACATTAGGGCAGCCAGAAGAAGACATTATTGCAAATGTTATTTCAATCACAAACCAGATAATTGAGCAAGAACGTCAAGCAAGACTAAAACTTTTGAATGAGAACAGAGCATTTATCGAAGATAAGGTATACAGGTCTTTTGGAATTTTGAAATATGCAAGAAATATCTCATCGAATGAAGCACTAAAATTAATTTCAGACGTGAGAATGGGTATCAGTATGGGTATTATAAAAGAGGTTACAATAGACAAGATAGATGTGCTTCTTAACTTGATTCAACCAGCTATGATACAAGACTATTTTGGAAGGGAAATGACACCCGAGGAAAGGGACATAAAAAGAGCAGAGCTTATAAGAAAAATTTTAGACTAAAGGAGGTTTTAAAAAATGTTCCAAGGAAGATTTACAGAAAGAGCAGAAAAGGCGATAATGCTTGCGCAGCAATCTGCTGCCGAGCTTGGTCATAACTATGTTGGGACAGAACATTTACTTTTGGGATTGATTAGAGAAGGTGGCGGTATTGCGGCAAGAGTTTTGCAAAGCCAGGGTGTTACTGAAGAAAAGGTGATTGACGAGATAGAAGAGCTAATTGGCAGAGGTGATTATCAGCTTCCGCAGCCGCCAACAGGATTTACACCCAGGACAAAGAGGGTGTTTGAAATTGCGTTTATGGAAGCACGAAGGCTTGGCAGCACATATATTAGCACAGAACACATTTTGCTTGCTATTATGCGCGAGGGCGAAAGTGTTGCTGTTAGAATATTAATGGATTTGGGTGTCGACCCACAAAAATTGTTTGAAGAAATCATGAAACTTTTGAACGAGGATGCTAAAAATATGGGCGGGGTATCGCCTCAACAGCAGATAAATTTCCAGACACAAAATACACCAACTCTGAATCAATTTAGCAGGGATTTGACACAGCTTGCACTTGAGGGCAAGATTGATCCTGTTATTGGCCGTGAAAAAGAAATAGAAAGAGTTATCCAGATTTTGTCGAGGAGGACAAAAAACAACCCATGTTTAATTGGTGAGCCCGGTGTTGGTAAAACAGCAATAGTTGAAGGGCTTGCCCAAAAGATTGTCGAAGGAAATGTTCCGGAACTTTTGAGAAACAAAAGGGTTGTTGCTTTGGATCTTTCTGCAATGGTTGCAGGGTCAAAGTTCAGGGGCGAATTTGAAGAGAGACTAAAAAAGGCAATGGAAGAGGTTAGAAAATCAGGAAATGTCATTCTCTTTATTGATGAGATGCACACTATCATTGGTGCTGGTGCGGCAGAAGGTGCAATTGACGCGTCAAACATTTTAAAGCCGGCACTTGCACGCGGTGAGATTCAAGTCATTGGTGCAACAACGCTTGATGAGTACAGAAAACATATAGAAAAAGATGCAGCTTTAGAGCGAAGGTTCCAACCCATCTTGGTTGGTGAGCCAACACCAGAAGAGACCATTCAAATATTAAAAGGGCTTCGAGACAAGTACGAGGCTCATCATGGTGTTAAGATTACAGATGAGGCTATCAAGGCTGCTGTTGATCTTTCCACAAAGTATATTACAGACAGGTACTTGCCAGACAAGGCGATAGACCTGATTGATGAGGCTGCGTCGCGTGTGAGACTTAAAATGTACACACTTCCGCCTCATGTAAAAGAGCATGAAGAGAAGATTGAAAAGCTTGAAAAGGAAAAAGAGGAAGCAATCAGGCTTCAAGAGTATGAAAAAGCAGCAAAGATAAGAGATGAGATTATAAAACTTCGCCAAGAACTTGAAAAGGTTAAGAATTCGTGGACTAATGACCAGCAAAAGGCTCAGCCAATTGTCACTGAAAATGATATTGCGTACATTGTCGCAAGCTGGACAGGTATTCCTGTTAACAAGCTTACAGAAGATGAATCTGAAAGACTGTTGAAATTAGAAGAGGTTTTACACAGGCGTGTGGTTGGGCAGGATGAAGCTGTAAGAGCTGTTGCACGAGCGATAAGGCGCGGAAGAGTTGGTCTAAAAGATCCAAAAAGACCAATTGGTTCGTTTATATTCTTAGGCCCAACTGGTGTTGGTAAGACAGAGCTTTGTCGTGCGCTTGCTGAAGCATTGTTTGGAACAGAGGATGCTCTTATTCGAATTGACATGTCAGAATATATGGAAAAATTCAATGTATCAAAGCTAATTGGTTCTCCCCCTGGATATGTTGGATATGAAGAAGGTGGACAGCTTACAGAAAAGGTTAGAAGAAGACCATACTCGGTTGTCCTGTTTGACGAAATAGAGAAAGCTCACCCTGATGTTTTTAACCTCCTTTTGCAAATACTTGACGATGGTAGACTTACCGACTCTCAGGGCAGAACTGTAAGCTTTAGAAACACAGTAATTATTATGACATCAAACATTGGTGCGCAGCTCATTACAAATCCGAAAAAGTTAGGATTTTCAACATCCGAGGACGAAAAACAGAGAACGTATGAGCAGATAAAAGAAAGTGTTATGGGTGAGCTGAAGAAGACTTTTAGACCAGAGTTTTTGAACAGAATAGACGAGATTATAGTATTCCATCCATTAGATGAGGAAGATGTCAAAAAGATAGTTGAAATCTTGCTCAACAACTTAAAGGAAAGAATAAAATCAAGCGAGTATTATGCAGAATTTACACCTGCGCTTATTGAGGCAATAGCTAAAAAGGGGTTTGATCCGCTATTTGGTGCAAGGCCACTTAAAAGAGCTATCCAGACCATGGTAGAAGACAAGATTTCAGAAGCTATTTTAGAAGGGCAGATAAAACAAGGTGATGAGTTTATAGTTGACTATGTAGATGACAAGACTGTAATAACCAAAAAAGAGAAAAGCAACAGCTCTGAAGCTACTCAAATAGAACAGGCAAAATAGAGAATTAAATTTTAAAAAAATGGGTGCACCTCGGTGATATTTCCGAGGTAGCACCCATTTGTTTTTTTTTATTTCAATTTAGTACTTTTTCAAAGTTTAGACAACCTTTTTTGGCACCATTATCTTTCTGAGCTTTGCATATCGAGGAAGTCCTTTTTCAAATTTGATCTCAACTTCACCTTCAATTAGAGGCTGGATGTAATTGAGAACTTCTTCTTTTACATAGTTTCCGTCATGAGAAATCCATGCAAGAGGTACTAATTTCTCTGCGTTTGCAACTTTATAAAGCTCTACAAGCTCTGTTGAACTGGAATATGGACTATCACTATCACGTTTAATTGCAATCATGTATCCACTTGCACCTTCAACTGCATACTTTACAGCCATTCTTCCAACCATGTATGCCTCTTCAACATCAGTCTTTGACATGATATGTGCAGCACTTCGCTGCAGGACATTGAACTGGATAGCTTTTACTCTCTTTTCTACCTCTTCACGGATTATATTTTCTAAAACAAACGCTGCACCACCAAGTTGTACATGCCCAAATGCGTCTATTCCAAACTTGTGGCTCATATCAGCAATGTACTTTCCTTCTTTGTCCTTGATACCCTCTGATACTACAATTGTAATTTTTCCTGTCTTCTTGTGTATATTTCTGACATCATCTAAGAACTTGTCAACAGAAAACGGTACTTCAGGTAGGTAAATAAGGTCAGGTGCACCAATATCTTTCGCAGCCAGGGCTGATGCAGCAGCAAGCCACCCGGCATTCCTTCCCATTACTTCAATTATTGTAACAATATTTGTTGGATATACAACAGCATCTCTTGCTATTTCCATGACAGATGTAGCAATGTACTTTGCAGCGCTTCCAAAGCCAGGGCAGTGGTCTGTCATGACAAGGTCATTGTCAATTGTCTTTGGAATTCCTATTATGCATATATCATAACCAATCTTTTTTGCATAGCGTGTGAGCTTGTCAGCAGTGTCCATTGAATCATTTCCGCCAATGTAGAAGAAATACCTTATATTGTGCGCTTCAAAAACATTAAAAATCTTAATGTAGTCTTTTTCATCGTGTTCAAAAGGCTTTAGCTGGTATCGACAAGAACCCAAGGCCGATGAAGGCGTAGTTTTTAAAAGCTTTAACTCTTCAGGGTCCTCCATTCTGAGGTCATAGAGCTCCTCATCAATAAGGCCAATTATCCCATTTTTTGCACCATAAATAGCTCTTATTGGATGTTGCTTCATCGCCTCTTCAATTACGCCTAAGAGCGAGGCATTGATAACAGCAGTTGGTCCCCCCGATTGCGCTATTACACAATTTCCCTCTTTTGGCATTTCAGATCCCTCCCGCTTTTGTTAAATTTTCAGTTTATTTTAATGTTAAAAATTGAAGCCGTTTCTCATTCTACTTTTTTAAAGCCGTCTATAGCTGTAGGTGAATCAACAATTATAGTCTTAAAGTTCTCATATATAACAAACCCTGGTTTTGATTTGGGCGGTTTTTTAACATGCTTAATATAAGTATAGTCAACAGGTACCTTGGTTGAGTTTTTCGCTTTACTAAAATACGCAGCAAGTAGTGCAGCCTCCAGCAAAGTCCTATCAGGCACGCTTCTGTTGTTTGTTCGGATTATGACGTGTGAGCCTGGGATTTTTTGGGTATGAAGCCAGATATCATTGCTTGATGCAAACCTTAATGTGAGATAATCGTTTTGGATATTGTTTCTTCCTACATAGATGTCAAAACCATCTGAGCTGACAAAATGATGAGGATTTGGTTTTTTGGAATCTTTCTTTTTTTCATTTTTCTTAGGCTCTGGCTGGGCTTTTACATATCCTTCCTTTTCCAACTCCTCTTCGATGCTCAAAAGGTCTTCGATCTCTGTACTTTTTTCAAGCAGAGCTTCTAAGCTATACAAAAATTCCAATTCAGTTTCAATCTCTGATATTTCAGCTTTAGCGTATTCTTCCCCTTTCTTTAATTTGTTATAAAGTTTATAATACCTCTCTGCATTCTGCTTCAGGTCTTTGTCTTTTTCAATTGGAATCTTAATTTGCGGCAAATCCTCGCTGTAGTAGTCAATAACTTCAATGAAGTCTTCAGATGTGGGTTTTAGTTGATATAGGTTTGCTAAGATTAGGTCGGCGTACTTCTTGAAAAGCTCAGCATTTTTTGCCTCATCTATTTTTTGCAGGTTTTGTTCGTACCTCTGACTTAGCTTCTTTAAATTTTGTTCAATTATCTTTTGAAGATGTTGTTTTTTTTCAATGAAAATGGTATGTTCTTCTTTTTTTGAGTAGTATTCATCTATACAGCTGTTGAGGCTTGTAAAAAACCTTTTTGAAAAGTTTGAATAGCTTTTCAAATCAATTACATAAAAATCTACTACATTTCCTTTATCTGTGTACAATGTTGGTAGGATTTCACCTTTTTCTACTATACAATATAATAATTCTTTTAAAGATTCAAAAATCCTTTTGATAACTTCGTTTTTTTCAACACTTTCTTTAAAAACTTGTGCATGCAACATGACCTCGTTTACAAACTGTTTGCTAATTCCTGACAAATTGTCAATAAGAATGTTTTCATAAGATTTGTTAGAGTTCTCAAAAAATGAAGAGAATTCTTCAAATGTAACTTCAAGAGGATTTTTCTTTGTTAACACTGGTGGCAATACATATTTAGCTCCTGGCAAAATGTTACGTGGAGAATTTTCAAAAGACATCCTCTTTATTGCGTCAATAATTCTGTTATTTGAATCCACTAAAAATATGTTGCTATGTCTTCCCATCATCTCAAATATAATGTATTTTCTCTCGATATCTCCAAGCTCATTTTTTGTTTCAAATTCTATTTTAACAATTCTTTCCAAACCCTCTTGATAGATGTTAGTAATTTTTGCACCAAGCAGATTTTTTCGAAGAATCATACAGAAGTTTGGTGCAACTTCAGGATTTTTCTTTTGTTTCTCTGTAATATATATTTTTGGAAGCGACGGATTTGCAGAGATTATCAGTTTTTTTGTCTTGCCAAGTTTGTATATATAAAGATTTATTTCAAACTGATTAGGTTGATAAATTCTTTCAACCTTTCCTTCAACAAGTTCAAGCTTCAGTTCATTTTTAAGTCTACAGAGAACAACTCCGTCAAATGGCATCATTAGCTTCCCCCGTCTTCAAGTAAGTAATCTTCTTTAGAATGTGTAATATTTTCAGAGTCAATATATTTTAAAGCAAATAAAAATCCCAAAAACAACCAAAAGTAGGTTGTCATCATTGGAACTTCAAAGATATTTTCAACAATGTTGTGTACCAAAACAGTTGCAAGGCCAATTAGAATGCCACTCCCTATTTTTTTGAGTTCTTTTGACTGTAAATGCTTAATCACTCTTGCTGCTAAAAGCAGTCCCATCACAAATGTCAATATCATGATGATGACTCCAATAATTCCCATTTCAACAGCACTTTTAAGATAGAAATTGTCAACGTAAAATGCATCTGCGATGTTTCTCTTTGCAACAGCTCCTCCGAATCTTCCAAAACCAACACCAAACAAGAGGTTTTCTTTTAAAATCTCAAAAGCCTTTGTCCATCGTGCAATCCTACCTGCTCTTGCACTGCTTTTTGCGTACTGGCTGCTTAGCATATAAAGTATTCTCATCAATATTGAAGGAGCAAGAATTGGGACTAAAACTATTATTGAAAACAGCAGTCCTAAAACTCTTTTGTCGATAAAAAATCCATATAAGATCATGGAGACTAAAAACGCAAGCCATGCACCTCGTGAAAATGTAAATCCAAGACAAACAATCATTGAGATTAAGACTATAAAATAATAAACCCTTTTAGAAATACTCTTTTCATATAACGCAAAAGGAAGGACAAATGGTATAGACATTGCAAGCAAGCTTCCTAAAACATTTGGGCTTCCTATGATTGAGAAGACTCGTGTTCTTATATACGTTTCAAAACTACTATCAATCCAGCTTGATGGAATTTCAACTCCAATTATATACTGGTAAATACCATATAAAGATATCAAAAACATCATAAAGATATAAACAGAAATAAATCTTTTGAACTGAAGAGTATTTTTAAGTAAATTCAAACCTACAAAAAACCACAGAGCATATTCAGCATATACTCTAAATCCTTCAATTGCAATTCTCATATTTGGCGAGTTTTTTAAGAGCAAGAAAATGCAAACAATTAAAAAGACAATGATATATATATCTAATGGCGATACTCTCAGTTTGGGATTATTATTCAAAATTGATTTTAGGATGAACGCAAAGACAATCAATATAAAAAGTACCTCATCCCATATAGATGCAAAATTTCCAAGTACACCTTCTTTTCTAAAAACAAAATCTACAAACGCATAAAGTACAACACCATACAAGAGCTTTGATGGGTCTTCAAATATAATTAATGCAAGTAGAAATAAACCTACTCCCAAAAGTGCAATTTTCGACGATACCAGACTGCCTATAAGCCCCAGTAAAAATATCAAAAAGGAGGCAATGTACAGACTCTTTCTTTCAACCATTTTTGTTTCACCTTTCAACAAATTTCTTTTAAGAGAAAATTTCTTTAAAGAATTTCAAGATTAAACTATTTTGTACATATTTACCGATACTTACTTGAAAATTTAGAAGATTTATGAGTAGCAGGACAAATAGGATTACAAGTTTGGTTAGAGAGAGTCTATTTTTGATTGCATCACCAATGAAAAAACCAAGGTAGAATACAAAGATGTAAAAGGGGAAGATGAAAATAGGTCTTTTTTTAAAAAGAGTTATTTGACTTTTAAGTAGCTCGAGCAAAAAGCTATTTGACCAAAACCTCTTAAATTTTTGAAACACATTGAAAGCTTTTGTAATACAAAAGCTATAGAAATTTTTCACAGCCCTCAAGATAAAAGAGCTGCTTATGTATTTTTGTTTTTCCTCTTTTCCTAAAAGCTCAAATACTATAGAATATTGGGAAAAGTAAAAGAGCTTGGATACAAGTTCATAAATCCTACTTTCCTTTAAATATCTACAAATGAATACCACTATTTTATAAGCAATACTTTCTCTTATCATCATTTCACATCCCTATTCTTTTACAATTTTAACACCAGTTACAACACCAACAAGCTCGGTAGTTTTTGTCTTGACATAAAAGGTTTTACCAACTCTCACTGTTTGCTTGTCTAATTTTATGGTAGCCCCTTCAAGTGTCACATACCCATAGATTGTAACATAGACATCTTTTTTATACGGATGAGTTGCAACAACAACTTTGCCTTCTTGTGATGTTCTTTCATAAACTCCTTCTTTTATCTGGACATCTCGTATATACGATTTTGTCAAGGTATTTCCAGACACCAGAAAATCGTTTTTGTGTAAAGACTCAGCCATCACAGGGTCAACAAGAGGAATCTTCACATTGATAATTGCTTCGCCATATTTGATTTCTACAAATTCGTCTTGTGATGCATTTTCAGATGCCTTTCCATGCGATGAAATTTTGACAAACCCTACCCATGCAATAGCTGCAATCAGCACAATTAAGATAAGGTCTACAATGTTGATAATGCCAAATAGCCTTCCCTTTTGGTCTACAATCTTCATTATTTTCTCCCTCCACATAAGATTTATCAAAACCATAGTATTACAAATCATTTTGGTTGGTCAAGAGATTTTATAATTTTTTGTTGACTATTTTGTCAAAAATGTTGTATCTTAAAATCTGTAATAAAAATGCTGTTATAAGCTAAGGATGATAAAGGATGATTGATATTATTTGTTTTTCAACAACACCATGGGAACCAATACCTACGCGAAAACAGCAGATAATGAAAAGAATGCCGGAAAGCTGTAGAATATTTTACTTAGACCCACCAGTAACTTATATAGGGCCGTTAAAAGACCCAAGCCTGAGGCCGTATTTGACCAAGTTTAGAAAATCTCCCAAGAGAGTTAAAGAAAAGCTATACGTCTTTGCCTTGCCTCCAATTATGCCTTTTTACAACAAAAAAAGGTCAATTAATAGATTCAATCAAAAAATGATAGCAAGGTTTGTGAAAGAGGTTATCTATCAGAACTTTGATCTAAAGTCACCCATTATTTGGACGTATATGCCAAACACAGTTGACCTTTTGGAGTATCTTCCTTATGGATTTTTAGTGTATGACTGTATAGACAAACATTCAGAGTTTCAAGGTTTTATTAACAAACAGGTTGTAGAGGAAATGGAAGATGAGCTTGCTAAAAAGAGTAATGTGGTTTTTACAACAACAATAGGTCTTTACAACAAACTCAAAAACCTAAATTCGAAAACATACCTTGTACCAAATGGAGCGGAGTTTGAGCATTTTAACAAGGCAGCAACAAAAGCTCCTGTGCCAGAGAGTATGAAAAATATTCCCCATCCTATCTTTGGCTTTGTAGGTGTCATCCATACATGGATTGATACACAGCTGATAGAGTATTTGGCATCCAAAAGAAAAGATTGGTCGTTTGTCTTGATTGGTCCTGTTGGTGCAGGCGTGAGTGTAGATAATCTCAAAAAATACAAAAATGTGTATATGTTGGGAAGGATAGATCATCAAATTTTGCCCCAGTATGTTGCGCAATTTGACGTTTGTTTGAACCTTTTTAGAGTTAATAAATTATCAGAAAATGTAAGTCCACTTAAATTCTATGAGTATTTAGCTACTGGAAAGCCGATTGTCTCAACCTCAATGCCTCAGGTTGAAGAGTTTTCGGATGTTGTTTATATTGGAAAAGACTATGATGAAATATTGCAAAAGTGTGAAGAAGCAATGTCAGAGCTCAAAGAGAGCAGCAATGAAAAGATGTTAAAAAGAGTAGAGTACGCAAGGCTTACCTCATGGGATAGTAGAGTAAGCCAAATAATTGAGATACTAAAGAGGGAAGGGATATATATTGAATAATGTATGTGTAATTGGACTTGGATATGTAGGACTGCCGCTTGCTCTATCTTTTGCAATGAAAGGTTATAAAGTTTATGGGGTTGACAGCAATCCAGAGCTAATCAGTGAGCTTCAAAAAGGGGAAACTCATCATTTGGAAAGTTATAAAGGAAGGACAATTCAAGAGATTTTAAAAGATCAGCTTCAGAGTGGAAACTTTGTACCAATGCTTGATTATAAAGAGGCAATGCAAGCTTGCGATGATATTATAGTTACTGTGCCAATTCCAGTTTATGGTGGGAAACCATATTACGAGTATTTGATTTCATGTGCCAAAGAGATAAAAAATAATCTGCGGAAAAATCAACTTGTCCTTCTGAGATCAACTGTTGTACCTGGTACAACCAGAAATGTATTTCTTCCTATATTGGAGGAAAGTGGCCTAAAGTGTGGCAAGGACTTTTATTTAGCTTATGCGTCTGAGAGAATTGCAGAGGGCAGAGCCTTTGAAGAATTTGAGAACATGCCCACAGCTCTTGCTGGTTTTTGTGAGGTCAGCACAAAAAGAGCTGTTGATTTGATAAAGGTGATTTGCAAAGAAGAGGTTGTTGTTGCATCTTCATTTGAAGTTGTAGAGACGGCTAAAGTAATTGAAAATCTTCAAAGAGATATAAACATTGCAATGGTGAACGAATTTGAAAGATTCACAAAGGCTATGAATTTAGATATATTTGAAGTCATCAAGGTTGCAAATACACACAAAAGGGTGAATTTGCTCTATCCAGGCCCTGGTGTGGGTGGTTTTTGTATACCAAATGCTTTTTATTATTTGAATGCAAAGGCAGAGGAGATGGGAGTGGAACTCAAGCTATCTAAGACTGCAAGAATGTTCAACGAAGGAATTCCTGCCTATATCTCTGATCTTGTGATAAATACAATTGAAAAGTATGGCGCTAAGAGAAAGGTTGCTGTGCTTGGCATTGCAATGAAAGATTATTCTTCGGACGATAGGCTCAGTCCTGCACTTGAAATTATTGAGATGTTACGACAACGTGGTGTTGAGGTAAAAGCATTTGACCCTGCTGTGAAAAAAGAATATGACTTTAAAGTAAAGAGTTTGAAAGAAGCCTTAGAGGATGTTGAGATTGTTCTCATTTTAGCACGACAGCATGGAATAGAATTTGACAAGATTTTTGAATATATTCCCCCTTCAAGAGCTATCATAATTGACACAAGAGATGTATTTACCCAGCATGATGCAAAAGAAAAAGGGTTTATTCTGGAGAAGATATAAAATGAAATAGCTTCAATGGTTAAAAAAAGGGTCTTGGCCATTTTGCCAAGACCCCTTTTTGGATATAGACTTTCAAAATAAAATTTGGGGGGTTTTGCAAACAAGATTATAACAAAAATTTTTAAGCATGTTAATATTCATTTGTTTATCTCCTTAGGAGTAAGTTAAATAATTTTTCTTGTTACATTTAAAATGATATGCTATAATAATGTCGGCTTTGTAAAAAAACAGAGTCGGAAATCTTCGGTGGAAGGCAAGATTGCCTTCTTTCTATCCGACTCGAAGAAAAACCGAATTGAGGGAGGTTAAAAAAGATGCCAGTTTTAACTATGAAACAGCTCTTAGAAGCAGGTGTTCACTTTGGTCATCAGACACGCAGATGGAATCCCAAAATGGCAGAGTATATCTTTACAGAAAGAAATGGTATTTATATCATCGACCTTCAAAAGACTGTAAAGAAAATGGACGAGGCTTATGAGTTTGTAAAGTCCCAAGTTCAGGAAGGCAAGATTATTCTCTTTGTTGGCACAAAGAAGCAAGCTCAAGAGACAATCAAAGAAGAGGCTGAGAGATGTGGTATGTACTATATCAATCAAAGGTGGCTTGGTGGACTTTTAACAAACTTTAGAACAATCAAAACAAGAATTGAAAGGCTAAAAGAGCTTCAGAGAATGGAAGAAGATGGCACATTTGATGTTCTACCAAAGAAAGAAGTGAATCTTTTAAGAAAAGAGAAAGAAAGACTTTTGAAGTACCTTGGTGGAATCCAGAATATGCCAAGAATTCCTGATATCTTGTATATTGTTGATCCTAGAAAAGAGAGAAATGCAGTGCTTGAGGCAAGAAAACTTGGGATACCAATAGTTGCTATTGTGGACACAAACTGTGACCCTGATGAAATTGACTATGTTATTCCTGGAAATGATGATGCAATAAGGGCAGTAAAGCTCATTACCTCTAAGATTGCGGATGCTGTGATTGAGGGAAGAGAAGGGGAACAGTTTGCACCTGCTTCAGAGCAAAAGGAAGAGGTTAAAGATCAAGAGGTTCAAGAGGTTGAAGATAGTAATGATGATGTTATAGATGAATAATCCTTTTTGTTCCTTTAGTATAACTTTTAGGAGGGATTTTTGATATGATTAGCGCTGAAATGGTAAAAGAGCTAAGAGAAAAAACTGGTGCTGGAATGATGGACTGCAAAAAGGCATTAGAAGATGCCAATGGCGATATGGAAAAGGCAATTGAGCTTTTAAGAGAGAGAGGTCTTGCAAAGGCAGCAAAGAGGGCTTCAAGAGTTGCTGCAGAAGGCATTGTAGAAAGCTATATCCATGGCAATGGCCGAATTGGTGTTTTGGTTGAAATCAACTGTGAGACAGACTTTGTTGCAAGAAATGAAGAATTTAGACAATTTGCAAAGGATATTGCAATGCAGATTGCAGCTGCAAATCCTAAGTATGTTTCACGAGAGGAAATTCCACAGGAGGTTATCGAAAAAGAAAAGGCGATATTAAGACAGCAGGCACTAAACGAAGGAAAGCCTGAAAATGTTGTTGACAGAATTATTGAAGGAAGACTTGAAAAGTTCTTTGAGGAGGTATGTTTGCTTGAGCAGCCTTGGATTAAAAACCCTGACATGAAAATAAAGGATTTGCTTGCAGAGAAGATAGCAAAGATTGGAGAAAACATTGTCATAAGAAGATTTGCAAGATTTGAAAGAGGAGAGGGAATTGAGAAGGCTGCTTCTTGCTAATTTTTAAATAATAGCAAGGGAAGGGAACACTATTTTTTAAAGTGGTGTTCCCTTTTTTTGAGCAAAAACTCTTGATAAAGATGTGCTTTTATTTGTAAAATATTATCATGGAGAAGGAGAAGATAAAAAATGGTTGAACCAAAGTACAAAAGGGTAATATTAAAATTAAGTGGGGAAGCATTGGGAGGAGAAAAGGGTTTTGGAATTGATTGGGAGGTTGTTGAATCTATTGCTGAAGAAATAGCAAAAGTAAGAGAGCTTGGTGTTGAGGTTGCCATAGTTGTTGGTGGTGGCAACTTCTTCAGGGGAAGAAGTGCTGAGCATATTGACAGGGCAACAGCTGACTACATGGGAATGCTTGCGACTGTTATTAATTCACTTGCACTTCAGAGCATCCTTGAAAAAAGAGGAATACCTACAAGGGTCCAGAGTGCAATCGAGATGAGGCAGATTGCAGAACCGTATATCAGACGACGTGCAATCAGGCACTTAGAAAAGGGCAGGGTTGTAATTTTTGCATGTGGAACAGGTAATCCTTTCTTTTCAACAGACACTGCAGCAGCACTGAGAGCTGCTGAAATTGATGCTGAGGCAATACTTCTTGCTAAAAAAGTTGATGGTGTTTATGATAGTGACCCCAAGAAAAATCCAAATGCTAAAAAGTACGACTTTATAACCTACTTAGATGTCATCAATCAGCGACTTGAGGTAATGGACTCAACAGCTACATCTATGTGCATGGATAATCAAATTCCAATTGTGGTATTTGAACTTGCAAAGGGGAACATCATCAAGGCCGTGATGGGTGAGAACATTGGCACATTAGTAAATGTAAAGGAGGAAAGGTGATATGCCAGAGCCTATTCAAATTGCTGAAGAAAAAATGAAAAAGGCAATTGAAACTTTAAAAGAAGAGTTTGCAACAGTCAGAGCAGGAAGAGCAAATCCTCATATCTTGGACAAGGTTATGGTAGACTACTATGGTGTTCCTACTCCAATTCCTCAGCTTGCGAGCATTACTGTACCAGAGGCGAGAATGATTGTCATCCAGCCGTGGGAAGCAAGAATGCTCAAAGAAATTGAAAAGGCAATTCAGAAGGCAGACCTTGGCGTAAATCCGGCAAACGACGGTAAGGTAATAAGGCTTATATTCCCTGAACTTACTGAAGAGAGACGAAAAGAGCTTGTAAAACAGGTCAAAAAGATGGCAGAAGACGCAAAGGTTGCAATCAGAAACATTAGAAGAGAGGCGATTGATGAGTACAAGAAGATGAAGAAAAACAATGAGATTACAGAGGATGACCTGAAAGACGCTGAGGAGGATGTACAAAAGCTTCACGACAAATACATAGAACAGATTGAAAAGCTTTTAAGTGCAAAGGAAAAGGAGATAATGGAGGTATAAGTTTAAAAAGATATTTGGCGGGGTTTTTCAAAATCCCCGTTATTTTTTTAGATCAAAAAGAGTTTTGCAAAAAGAGAAAGAGAGGGCTTTTAAAAAAGATGTTTGATTTTTTTAAAAAGAAGAAGATTTCAATTGACAAAGAAAAAATGCCAAGACACATTGCAATTATCATGGATGGTAATGGTAGGTGGGCAAAAAAAAGAGGACTGCCACGTTCAGCTGGTCACAGATTCGGTGCGCAAAAGTTGAAAGAGATAGTCTTGTTTGCTGATGAAATTGGTTTAAAATATCTTACTGTGTATGCTTTTTCGACAGAGAATTGGAAAAGGCCGAAGGATGAGGTTGAAAATCTTATGAATCTTCTTCGAGAGTTTTTTGACACAGAGATAGAGAATCTCATCAATAAAACGCAAATAAAAATCAGGGTAATAGGAGATATTTCAAAGCTTGATAAGGATATTCAAGAGAGAATTATAAGTGCCGAGGAGAGGACAAAAGACAAAACAGGACTTTGTGTGGTTATAGCTTTGAACTATGGGGGTAGAAGCGAGATTGTAAATGCAGCAAAAAATTTGGCTTTGGATATCAAGAGTGGTAAAATTGATATCGAAGCTGTTAATGAAGAGCTTTTTAGAAACTATCTTTATACAAAGGATATTCCTGATCCTGACCTTTTGATTCGACCAAGTGGCGAGATGAGGGTCTCTAATTTTCTTTTGTGGCAGATATCTTATACCGAGTTTTGGTTTTCAAATGTGCTTTGGCCAGACTTTAGAAAGGAACATCTTTTAAAGGCTATTGAAGACTATCAGAAGAGAGAAAGAAGATTTGGTGGTGTAAAATAGCTTGTGGAGGAAAGATTATGAAACAAAGGATAATTACAGCTATTTGGGGTATAGCTTTAGTTGCTGCAGTAAATATCTTAGGTGGTATTCCACTCAAAGTTTTTGGAATTGTTGTCGCAGTGGTTGGGATTTATGAATTTTTGTCAGTTTATAAAATTGAAAAGTACATGATGTATCTGAGCATGCTTGCGAGCATTATTTTTTTTATAATTCCAGTTGATTTTTCGCAGAAGACTTTTATACTCTTCATTACTCTGTTTTTATTTGCGTTTATAGAGAGTTTCAAAAATGAGGTTGCAGCAAAGAGCATAGTATATTCTATTTTTTCCTTCATATACGTGGTATTACCTATTTTCTTTTTGGTTTCCCTTTATAATTTTGAAAATGGCAAAAAACTTATTTGGCTTCCTTATCTTGTATGCTGGGCAACTGATACTTTTGCGTATTTTATTGGTATAACATTTGGCAAACGAAGAATGTGGAGCAGTATAAGTCCCAAAAAGAGCTTAGAAGGATTTATTGGTGGGATGATTGGTGGTATAATTGCCGTTTGGTTTTATTTAAGTATTTTGTGCTACGCGAAGTTTGACTTTAAAGTTTTTATAACTGGTTTGATTGCAGGTGGGAGTCTTTCTGTTATTGCTCACACGGGTGATTTGTTTGCTTCTATGCTAAAAAGAGAGCAGAACAAAAAAGACTTTGGCTATATTTTACCGGGACATGGTGGTGTTCTTGATAGGTTTGACAGCTTGATAATGGTTGCACCAGTAATATATCTTCTTGCTAAGATAGGAATATTTTGATACTACTTTTTAAAGGAGCGAAGGATATGACAAAAAGGATTTGCATCTTAGGGTCAACTGGTTCAATTGGACGTCAAGCAATAGATGTTGCAAAAAGGTTAGGAATAAATGTGGTAGGACTTTCTGCATATCAGAATATTGGAATGCTTATATCACAAGCAAAAGAGCTGAATCCTGAGATTCTTTGCATAGGTGATGATAGGAATTATTCTATTTTAAAAGAGCAATTTCCTGACAAGATAGTTGTAGCAGGTCAAAAAGGACT
Organism: Caldicellulosiruptor changbaiensis; assembly: GCF_003999255.1. GTDB lineage: Bacteria > Bacillota > Thermoanaerobacteria > Caldicellulosiruptorales > Caldicellulosiruptoraceae > Caldicellulosiruptor > Caldicellulosiruptor changbaiensis. Next base: position 1,864,848 of record NZ_CP034791.1, on the reverse strand, counting down.
GATTGAGCTTGCAACTTATGAAAATGCTGACCTTATTGTAAACGCATTAGTGGGAATATCGGGGTTAGTTCCAACCATTGAAGCAATAAAAGCAGGTAAAAAGGTTGCACTTGCTAACAAAGAGACACTTGTTGTTGGCGGAAAAATCATAAAAGAGATAATCAAGGATAAATCAAGTATCTACCAAGACTATGTTTTAATTCCTGTTGACTCAGAGCACAGTGCAATCTTTCAGTGTCTTGTGGGTGAGGATAAAAAGGATGTCAGAAGAATAATATTGACAGCCTCAGGCGGACCATTTAGAGGTAAAAAATTAGACCAACTAAAAAATGTCAAAATAGAAGATGTGCTTTCGCATCCTACATGGAGAATGGGGAAAAAAATAACAGTTGATTCTGCAACGCTAATTAACAAGGGTTTTGAAGTTATTGAAGCAATGTTTTTCTTTGACAAAAAAACTGATGAGATTGATGTTGTAATACATCCCCAAAGTATTATACATTCAATGGTGGAGTTTGTTGATGGATCTGTAAAAGCTCAGATTTCAAATCCAGATATGCGACTTCCAATTGAATACAGTTTAACATATCCCAAAAGGGGTATCTGTTTAATAGAGCCTCTTGACTTTAGCAAATTAAAGCAGCTTACATTTGAAGAGCCTGATTTTGAGACATTCTTTTTGCTCAAGCTCGCATATGATTGTGCACAAAAAGGGGAAAGTTATCCAGTTGTTTTAAATGCGGCTGACGAAGAAGCAGTTAAATTTTTCTTGGAGGGGAAGATAACATTTGTTGATATGATGAATTATGTAGCAAAGGTTGTTGAGAACCACAGGCCACAACAAATCAATTCAATTGAGGACATCTTAGAGGTTGATAAAATAGCAAGGATGGAACTCAAAAAAATAGTGGAAGGTGAGATGTCTTGATAAATCTTTTGATAGCTTTAATTGTCCTCACAATTGTGATACTTATTCATGAATTTGGTCATTTTATTGTTTGCAAATTATCAAGAGTACTTGTAGAAGAGTTTGCCATTGGGTTTGGTCCAAAGATTTTTAGCATCAAAGGTAAAGAGACAGAATATTCTGTAAGAGCTTTTTTAATAGGCGGCTATGTAAGACCTCTTGGTGAGGACCAGGAAGTAGACCATCCACGTGCACTAAATAAAGCAAAAGTTCATAAGAGAATTTTGATGGTGTTAATGGGTCCATTGATGAATTTTGTCCTTGCAATTGTCATCATGATGGGTATAGGCTATTTTGTTGGTTTTGGAACAAATATAATTGGTAAAGTTGAGCCTACTATGCCTGCATATCAAGTAGGAATAAAACCAGGAGATAGAATAATTGAACTTGATGGCAATCGTGTATTTGTATGGGACCAGGTAAGCTTCTATTTAGCAGTTCATAATATGCTCTACAAAGACAAACCTCTTGAAGTTAAAGTTTTAAGAGATGGTCAGGAATACAGTTTCTTTGTTACTCCAAAATATGATCCTAATACAAAGTCAAAGCGAATAGGTATATCACCCAAAATTTCACAGAAGAATTTTTTAAATAGCGTCTATTATAGCATATTTGCCACATATGCTGAGATTAAGGAGACTATTTATGGAGTTGTTTTAATATTGTCGGGCAAGGTATCTGGGTCTGAGGTAATGGGACCTGTTGGAATAGTAAAAGCAATTGGGCAGGCGGCAAATGCTGGGTTTAAGCAAAACTTTATAAGCGGGCTTTTAAACATTTTGTGGCTTATGCAGCTCATTTCAGTAAACCTTGGTGTTATAAACCTCATTCCGTTCCCTGCGCTTGACGGAAGCAGACTTGTGTTTTATTTATACGAAGCAGTAGTGGGAAGGCCATTTAACAGGGAAAAGGAAGCGCTGATTCATACAATTGGGTTTGTGCTGCTCCTTTTACTACTTGTAATTGTCACTTTCAATGATATCAAAAACATCATAATGCCCGGAAGGTGACATGTTTGACAAAAAAAATAAAGATAGGCAATCTTTATATTGGTGGCGGTGAGCCAATTAGGATTCAGTCAATGACAAATACAAAGACAAAAGATGTTGAAAAGACAGTTGAGCAGATACTCAGACTTGAAAGTTTGGGCTGCGAAATAATAAGAGTTGCAATACCTGATATGGAAAGTGCAAAAGCTATTGAAAAAATCAAGGCTAAGATTCATATTCCGATTGTTGCTGATATTCATTTTGATTATAAACTTGCACTTGAAGCTATTTACAATGGAGCTGATAAGATAAGGATTAACCCTGGTAATATTGGAGGACCTGAAAAGGTAAAGAAAATAGTTGATGAAGCCAAAAGGTATGGTATTCCTATCAGAGTTGGGGCAAACTCAGGCTCTCTCCCAAAAGAGATATTGGAAAAATACAAGTCACCAACGCCTGAAGCAATTGTTGAGGCAGCCCTCAGCCAGGTAAGGCTTTTGGAAAGTTTTGAGTTTGACAATATTGTAATATCTGTAAAGTCATCTGACGTTTTGACAACTATCAAAAGCTATGAAATTTTGTCAAGAAGGACAAGCTATCCACTTCACGTTGGGCTTACAGAAGCAGGGACATTTATTGCAGGGTGTGTAAAGTCAAGTATTGCAATTGGCCATCTGCTTCTTCAAGGTATTGGAGACACAATAAGGGTGTCTCTTACCGATGATCCTGAAAAAGAGGTAACTGTTGCAAAAGAGATTCTAAAGGGGTTAAAATTAAAAAAGGGTGTAAATATAATCTCATGCCCAACTTGCGCAAGGTGTAACGTAGATTTAATCAAGATTGCAAATGAGGTTGAAAAGAGAATTGGAAATTTGGATTTAGACATTAGCATTGCAATAATGGGCTGTGCAGTAAACGGTCCTGGTGAGGCAAAAGAAGCTGATATTGGAATTGCCTGCGGCATTGGAGAAGGACTTTTGTTTAAAAAAGGAAAGATTGTAAAGAAGGTAAAAGAAGATGATCTTGTTGATGAGCTGATACGAGAGATTTATTCTCTTTGATAAAACATGAGGTGAAATGATGAATAATAAAGTTGTTTGTTTGATTCCTGCGTACAATGAAGAAAAAAGGATAGGGTCGGTTATAGAGGTTGTGAAAAAATGCAAGCTTGTTGATGAAATTTATGTGATAGACGATGGCTCTGAGGACAAGACAGCAGAGGTTGCAAAAGAAAAGGGCGCACATGTTTTGAAACTTTACCAAAATATGGGTAAAAGCTATGCGATCTTCTACGGTGTTGAAAATACTCAAAGTGACATAGTTTTAATGCTTGATGCTGACCTTATAAATCTCAAGGTTGAAGATGTTCAAAACCTTATTTTACCTGTTTTAGAAGATAAAGCTGATATGACAATAGGGATATTTTCTGAAGGCAGGTTTTCTACAGATTTAGCTCAGAAGATTTCACCCTTTTTGTCTGGTCAAAGATCAATAAAAAGATGGGTTTTTGATAAGATATTAGAATCAAGAAAAGACATTAAAGATTTGGGCTATGCAATTGAGATTATCTTGACAGAATATGCAAAAAAACTGAACTTAAGAGTTTTGACAGTTGAACTGCCACATGTTTCCCATGTTATGAAAGAGGAAAAGCTGGGATTTTTCAAAGGTGCTCAGCACAGAATGAAGATGTATAGAGAAATAATTAAAGGATACGTCAATCTCAAAAAAAGTAGGGATGAGGCATGAGTGAGGTAGCTTATTTACCACTCAAACCTGTCAAGGTTGAGTTTGACAAAGCGAATAAGTGTCTGAAAATATACATTGATGATATTGAGGGGTTAGATGAAATAAATTTAATTGAACTTGAAAGTAGATTCAAAAATTCCTTGGATATTTGCGAAGATGTAGAGGTTAAACTTCTGAATAACAAGGTTGCGAATATAAAAGAACTTTTACAGAAACACAAATGGTTTTTGGTCTATAAGATATCAAAAAAATGCAATGGGCTCAAAGCATTCTTGAAAGAGTGCGAGATTACTTTAGAAGATGACAAGCTCGTATTTTTAGTTCCTAATGGGATTAGAGACATAATGCTTGAAAGAAGGTTAGATGTGCTTGTCAAGAATATTTTAAGTGAAGAGTTTGGCTGCAAGTGTGATGTTGAGTTTAGGATTAAAGACTTTTATATTCACTTTGACTTTGATAGTGAAATTGAAAGCTATTTGAAAGAGTCTGAAGAGAAGAGAAAGGAAAAGGAAGCGAAAGAAGCCGATAAAAAAGATATTCAGCAAGATCCAGATGTCATCTTTGGCAAAAGAATTAACGAAAAAGAAGAAATAACTCCTATTTCTTTAATAAAGGTAGGCAGCAAGTGTATAATTGAGGGTGAAGTTTTCAATATTGAGATAAAAGAGACAAAAAACCAGAATATACTCGTTTACAAACTGTATGTCACAGACTACAACACCTCTACTTATGTCAAAATTGTTGCCAAAAAAGACAATATCCCAACTTCAATTTCTGTGGGAGATTATATAAAAGTTGAAGGAAACGTTGAGTTTGATGAGTTCGAAAAGGCAATTGTTGTAAACGCTAAGAATGTAAACAGAGCTGTGAAACCTGAAAGGCTTGACACAGCTGAGGTAAAAAGGGTAGAACTTCACGCCCACACAAAGATGTCTACTATGGATGCTGTGTGTTCAGCAGAAGAGCTTATAAAGACTGCTGCAAAGTGGGGACACAGGGCAATTGCAATTACTGACCATGGTGTTGTACAAGCATTCCCAGAAGCCCAGGAAGTGAGTAAAAGTGAAGGTGTTAAGGTTATATATGGAATGGAATGCTATCTGATTGACGACGGTGTACCTGTTGTATATAATCCGAAAGAAAACCAGAGCTTAGACACTACTTTCGTAGTTGTTGATATTGAGACAACAGGTTTTGACAACCAAAAAGACAGGATAATTGAGATTGGAGCTGTGAAGATAGAAAACGGCGAGATTGTTGATAGATTTTCAACATTTGTGGACCCAGAAGGAAAGATTCCTATTAGAATATCTGAACTAACAGGCATTTACCAGAATATGGTAGATAGTGCTCCAAAGCTTTCAGATGCTATACTGGAATTTGAGAAGTTCTGCAGTGGGGCCATTTTGGTTGCACACAATGCACAATTTGACATTGGATTTTTGAAGAGATCTTATCAAGAATGTGGTCTTATCTTTGACTATACATATATAGATACATTAGAGCTTTCAAGAAGGGTGCTTACAGATTTGTCTTCGCATAAGTTAAACAAAGTGGCAGAATTTCTAAATATTGAACTTAAACATCATCACAGAGCAGACTCTGACGCTGAAACTACTGCAAAAATCTTTATAAGCCTGATTGAAAAATTAAAAAGTCGAGGATATAAGTATTTAAAAGAACTTAATGCTATTGAGACAAATACAAAAGCAGATTTGAAATCGCATAGCTACCATGCCACAATACTTGTAAAAAATCAGCAGGGGCTCAAGAACCTCTATAAGCTTGTTTCATATTCTCATCTTGAGTATTTTTATAAACGTCCAAGAATTCCCAAAAGTGTCTTAATACAGCTGAAAGATGGTCTTATTTTAGGAAGCGCATGTGAGTCAGGAGAAATTTTCAGGGCGATTATGGAAGGGAAAAGCGATGAGGAGCTTGAGAAGATAGCATCACTTTACGATTTTCTTGAGATTATGCCTGTTGAGAATAACTCTTTTTTGATTAGAGAAGGATATTTAAAAGATGAAGAGCAGCTCAGACAAATCAACAAAAAGATATATCAACTTGGGAAAAAAGTGAACAAGTTAGTTGTTGCAACATCTGATGCACATTATTGCCATCCTCATCAGAGAATCTTGCGGCAAATTCTAAAGCACAACCAGGGATATAATGATGTAGAAAATGATCCTTACTTGTACTTTAGGACAACTGATGAGATGTTAAAAGAGTTTGAATACCTTGGCAAAGAAGCAGCCTATGAGGTTGTTGTTGAGAACACCAACAAAATTGCTGATATGATAGAGGATGTAAAACCAATACCTGATGAGACATTCCCGCCAAAGATTGAAGGCGCTGAAGAAGAGATTTACAACATGACAATGAAAAGAGCTCATGAGATATATGGAGAACCGCTTCCGGAGATTGTTAAGCAGAGACTTGAAAAAGAGCTAAATTCTATCATAAAAAATGGGTTTGCTGTGATGTATTTGATTGCGCAAAAGCTTGTGTCAAAGTCGTTGTCAGATGGATACTTGGTTGGTTCACGTGGTTCTGTTGGTTCATCACTTGTTGCTACGATGTGTGGAATTACAGAGGTAAATCCACTGCCACCGCACTATGTTTGTCCAAACTGTAAGTATTCTGAGTTTGTGACAGATGGAACAGTTGGCTGTGGTTATGACCTTGAGGACAAAGACTGTCCAAGGTGTGGTACAAAACTTAGAAAAGACGGACATGATATACCATTTGAGACTTTTTTAGGTTTTGATGGTGACAAAGAACCTGATATAGATTTGAACTTCTCAGGTGAGTATCAGCCCATTGCACATAAGTTCACAGAAGATCTTTTTGGACAGGGTTATGTTTTCAGAGCAGGTACAATCTCAACTGTTGCTGAAAAGACTGCACATGGGTTTGTTACAAAGTATGCAGAGGAAAAAGGACTGAGCTTGCACCCGGCAGAGGTTTTAAGACTTTCGCAGGGCTGCACAGGTGTTAAACGTACAACAGGCCAGCACCCAGGTGGGCTTATGATTGTTCCAAAAGACAAAGAGATTTTCGACTTTACACCAATTCAGCATCCTGCAGATAGCGAGGACAAAAGTGTAATTACAACCCACTTTGACTATCATGCAATCTCTGGAAGATTATTAAAGCTTGATATACTTGGTCATGACGACCCTACAGTTATAAGAATGCTTCAGGACTTAACGGGAGTTGACCCGCGATCAATCCCACTTGATGACAAAGCCACTTTGTCAATCTTTACAAGTACAGAAGCGCTTGGAATTTCTCCTGAGGATATTGACTGTGAAGTTGGGACTTTTGGCATACCAGAATTTGGGACAAGATTTGTAAGACAGATGCTGATAGAGACAAAACCAAAGTCGTTTGCTGAGCTTGTTAGAATATCAGGGCTTTCCCATGGAACAAATGTGTGGACAAATAACGCACAGGACCTTGTCAGAAACGGCATTGCAACGTTAAAAGAGGTAATCTCCACTCGTGATGACATAATGCTATACCTTATTCAAAAAGGTGTTCCGCCGAAAGACAGTTTTAGAATAATGGAGGATGTTCGAAAAGGGAAGGGTTTAAAACCAGAAGACGAAGAGCTTTTGAGAAGCTACGGTGTGCCAGAGTGGTATATAGAAAGCTGTAAGAAAATCACATACATGTTTCCAAAGGCTCACGCTGCTGCTTATGTCATGATGGCATTTAGGATTGCCTACTTTAAGGTTCATTATAAAGAAGCTTTCTATGCAACATACTTCACAGTCAGAGCAGATGACTTTGATTATGCAACCATATTAAAGGGAAGAGAGTTCATAAGACAAAAGATAAGAGACATGGAGAATAGAATGAATACCCTATCTCAAAAGGACAAAAACCTTCTGACAGTGCTTGAGATAGCAAATGAGATGTTAGCAAGAGGTCTTAAGTTTTATCCTGTTGATTTGAACGAATCAGATGCAGAAAAGTTTATAATAAAAGATGGGGGACTTTTGATTCCATTTAATGCCTTGCCGAACGTTGGAATTGCTGCTGCACGAAATATTGTTGAGGCAAGAAAGGAAGGAAAATTTTTGTCCATTGATGACCTTCAGAGAAGAGCAAAACTAAATAAACAGGTAATTGAGATATTGACACAGTACAAGGTTTTAAAGGATTTACCTCAGACAAGCCAGCTAAGTTTCTTCTAAAATTTGGAAAAATATGGAAAGGGATATTGAGATGAGAGCGATTATTATATCAAACGGCAGTGTGGAAGATAAGGCTTTTTATGAAGAATATTTAAAAACGGCAAATTTTGTTATTTGCTGTGACGGCGGCGCGAATGTTGCATACAACTATGGTTTTTTGCCAGACTTGATATTAGGCGACTTTGACTCTGTTGACAAAGATGTTTTGGAATATTTTAGGTGTAGAAATGTAAAAATTATGGAATTTCCACGTGAAAAAGACAAAACTGATACCCAGATTGCGGTTGAGTACTTAGTTGAAAGAGGTTTTGATGAGATAGTGATGCTTTCTTGCACAGGAAGAAGGATTGACCATGTGCTGGCAAACATCACACTTTTATATTATCTACTTGAACGCAATATAAAAGGTCTTATTGTTGATAATAATAATATCATTACAATGACAAAAGACAAGATAAAAATAGAAGGAAAAAAAGGACATATTCTATCTTTGCTACCATATACAAAAACAGTAAAAGGTATCTCAACTAAAGGTTTGTATTATCAACTAAAAGATGGTAGCATGGAATTTGGCAATCCCTATGGTGTATCAAATGTTATTATAGAAGATGAAGCAATTGTTGAGGTAGAAGATGGGGTATTATTGGTAATATTATCAAGTGATTAAATTCGATAAAAGTAATCATACTAAAGAGTAGAGGTGCTATTTTAAAAAAGGGGGTCAAAGCTGATGCTCGGATTTATAATGACCCTGATTGTTGCAGCAATTGCAGGTTATATTGGTGATGCACTAACCAAGTACAAGATGCCAGGTGGTTTTATTGGAGCAATGATTGCAGGGCTTGTTGGTTCATGGATTGGAGCATATATCCCATTTTTCAGAAAACTTGGTCCTGTTATAGCCGGAATTCCGATTATTCCAACCATACTTGGCGCTGCGATATTCATCTTTGTGTTAGGACTGTTTAGAAAAGGTGCTGAAGAGGCAACCAAATCACAACAATAGTAACAATTGGCTGATAAGGTACAACTCCTTATCAGCCTTTGTTTTTGGTAAGATAGTTTAGACATGTTATCTAAAAGGTTTTTGAAAAGTTTGTTTAAAAAATCAATAGTTTTTAGTCGCAAATAATTGTATAGTCTATATTAGAAGAAAATTTTTGCGAATTAATATACAATACTATGTAGGAGGTAAAAGTTTAATGGCAAGTGTAAGATTAAAAGGTGTTTATAAGAGATATCCTGGTGGTGTTACAGCTGTTTCTGATTTTAACCTTGACATTGAGGACAAGGAATTTATAGTATTGGTTGGACCATCTGGTTGTGGTAAGACAACAACTCTTAGAATGATTGCTGGACTTGAAGAGGTCACAGAGGGCGAAATCTACATAGGGGACAAGCTGGTAAATGACGTTCCTCCAAAGGACAGAGATATTGCAATGGTTTTCCAGAACTATGCTTTGTATCCGCACATGACTGTTTTTGAGAATATGGCATTTGGTCTTAAACTCAGAAAATTTCCAAAAGATGAGATAAAGAGACGTGTTCATGAGGCAGCAAAGATTTTGGGCATTGAGCACTTGCTTGACAGAAAGCCAAAGGCTCTGTCTGGTGGTCAGAGACAGAGAGTTGCGCTTGGGCGTGCTATTGTCAGAGAGCCAAAGGTATTCCTGATGGATGAGCCTCTTTCAAACTTGGACGCTAAGCTCAGAGTCCAGATGAGAACAGAGCTGTCTAAACTTCATAAGAGACTTGGAACAACATTCATCTACGTTACACACGACCAGACAGAAGCTATGACAATGGGTACAAGAATTGTTGTTATGAAAGATGGATTTATTCAGCAAGTAGACACTCCACAAGTTTTGTATGAGCAACCTGCAAACCTGTTTGTTGCTGGCTTTATTGGTTCACCTCAGATGAACTTCATTGAGTCAAGAATTGAGCAAAAGGATAAGAACTTGTACGTTGTATTTGGTAACAATGCAATAAAACTTCCAGAAGGAAAGGCTAAGAAGGTTGAAGAGCTTGGCTATGTTGGTAAAGAGGTTATAATGGGTATCAGACCTGAGGACTTACACGATGAAGAGATATTCCTGCAGACAGCTCAGGATGCTGTTGTTGATGCCCATGTTGATGTTGTTGAGATGCTTGGTTCTGAAACACTTCTCTATGTAGTTGTTGATGGTCTTAACCTCATTGCAAGAGTTGACCCAAGGTCAAAGACAAAAGCTGGTGACAAGATTAAACTTGCATTTGATGCCAACAGAATTCACCTGTTTGACAAAGAAACAGAAAAGGCAATTGTTCACTAAGCAAAAGAAGAATAAGCCCTTGCCAACATTTAAAAGTGGCAGGGGTTTTTTGTTTTCAAAAACCTTTTACAATCGCAAAGAAAAAAAGTATAATAGATGTATAAAATACTATTGAGAAAAGGGTGAGGTATAACGTTATGATGACACAAAAGGTGATTGATGTGTTAGAGCAAGCAAAAGATATCATCGAGGATGAATTCGGATATATAGAAGCTGATGGAAGAGTTGTTTATAGTTCAAACCCACTTTCTCAAAATAGAATCAACACTGTTGCTATTGACATGATAAAAACAGACACAGATCTTGAAATCTTTGAAGGACGCACATATAAGGTTTTTAGAACCCAAACAGACACATATGTACTGTATATAAACAACACAGAACCACATGCTGAAAAGCTTTTGGACATGCTTAACCTTGTTGTGATGAAGGCAAAAGAGCCTGCTTCTGCTTATGATAAGAAATTGTTTATCAAGAATCTATTGTACGATAACATTTTACCAGGTGAAATTTACACAAAAGCAAGAGAACTGCATATCGCAACAGGTGCGACACGGGTTGTTTTTGCTATATATATTCCAAATGCAAAAGAAATCAAAGATATTAATGTTGGAGAGATTTTGACAAGCATCTTTCCAAAGAGCACGAAGGATTTCATTATTCAGCTTGACAATAACATACTTGTGTTCATAAAAGAGTTAAAGCCTGGTTCTACTGATGAGGACGCCTATAAGGTAGCAAGGATTATACTTGATACTCTTAACTCAGAGCTTCTTTTGAAAGCATATATTGGAATTGGCTCAGTTGTTGATGATATAAAAGAACTCTCGATGTCATATAAAGAAGCTGAAGCAGCGCTAAAAATTGGTTATATATTTGAAAAGGACAAATATATAGTAAGCTATCACAAACTTGGGCTTGGAAGGCTCATATACCAAATGCCAACAAAGCTTTGTGAGATGTTCTTAGAAGAAGTCTTCAAGGACGTAAAACTCTCTGACTTTGATCCAGAGCTAATACAGACTGTTGAGATGTTCTTTGAGTGCAACTTAAATGTGTCAGAAACAGCAAGACAGCTTTATATCCACAGGAATACGTTGGTATACAGGCTTGATAAGATTGAAAGAATGATAGGGCTTGATTTGAGAAAGTTTGAGGATGCTATCATCTTTAAGATGGCTATGCTTGTGAATCAATATCTTGAATATACAAAGGGGAATATAACATTTTAGAGAATATTGCAGGTGAATTTAGATGGTAAAGTTTATAAATGTGAGCAAAAGGTATCCTAATGGGGTACTTGCGCTCAGTTCAGTAAACCTGACAATAGAAAAAGGAGAGTTTGTATTTATAGTAGGTTCAAGTGGTGCGGGGAAATCTACGTTGGTTAAACTTCTTTTAAAAGAGATTGAACCAACCGAAGGTGAGATAATCGTTGGAGAGTACAATCTAAATAAACTTTCTAAGAGAGAAATACCTTATTACAGAAGAAAGATTGGCATTGTATTTCAGGATTTTAGGCTTTTACCGAACAAGACTGTGTATGAAAATGTTGAGTTTGCTATGCAAATAACAGGGGCACCTTCAAAGCTTATCAGAAGGCAAGTTCCTTTTGTACTGTCGCTTGTTGGGCTTGCGCACAAGGCAAAATGTTACCCGCACGAACTTTCAGGTGGTGAGCAGCAGCGGGTTGCCTTGGCGCGAGCAATTGTCAACAAGCCTTCGTTGCTAGTTGCTGATGAACCAACTGGAAATCTTGACCCTGATACCTCGTGGGAGATAATGAGACTTTTAGAGGATATAAATAAAAGGGGTACGACAGTTTTAGTTGCAACACATGCAAAAGAGATTGTGGATAGCATGAGAAAAAGAGTTGTTGCAATTGACAACGGCAGGATTGTCAAAGACCAACCTAAAGGGGTTTACAGCTATGAGACTTCAGACGTTCAAGTACTTTTGCAAAGATGGATTTAAGAATATATTTTTAAATAAGACCATGGCTGCTGCTTCTATCTCAATAGTGGTAGCAGCCTTAACTGTGGTTGGGGTTTTCATTGCAATTGCGTTGAATTTGGAGTATATTTCAGAGCAAATAGAAAAGACTGTTGATATAAGAGTAATTCTCCATAAAGGTCAAGAAGATAAAGTACCTGTGATAGAAGAGTTTTTGAGAAAGAATGCACAGGTTCGAAGTTATGATTATATAAGTCCTGAAATGGCGCTTGAAGATTTCAAAAAAAAGCTTGGAAAGAATTCTTTTCTTTTGGAGGGACTTGAAAAAGACAATCCTCTTCGGGGTTATTTTATTGTAAGTCCTGTAAAAATAGAATACACAAAAGAGCTTGCAAAAGCATTAGAAAATTTACAAGGAGTTGCTCAGGTTTACTTTCCGTCTCAAACGGTTGATAAGTTAAAGAGGATAATGAAAATACTAAATATCTTGTGTATAGCTTTGATCTTAGGTCTGTACATGGTAGCAGTATTTATAATAGCAAATACAATAAAGATTACCCTTTTTGCAAGAAGGAGAGAAATTTCTATAATGAGATATATTGGTGCAACAAATCGGTTTATAAGCGGTCCTTTTGTTGTTGAAGGCTTTATAATTGGAATACTGGGAGCAACTTTTGCATATGCTGTAGTGCTTTTAATATATCATTACTCGATAAAGTACCTCTCGCAAACAATCGCCTTTGTGGATTTTGTTAATATCTCTACTTATAAGTACAAGATATTAGGATTGTTTATTCTAACTGGAAGCATGGTTGGCATTTTAGGAAGTCTAATTTCGCTAAGAAGATATCTCAAAGCTTAATATAGCCTCTTTTTTCTGAAGAGGAGGTTTTTTACTTTGGTGAGAAAACTTAAAATTGTAATTTTATTTTTGGTTTTTGTTTTGTTTTTTGAAAGTGCTATATCTGATACACTGAAAGATTATCAGAACAAACTCAAATCTGTTGAGAAAAACAAAAAGAAGACTCAGCAAAAGATTACTGAAATAAAAAATAAACAGCAACAGGTTTTAGATCAGATAGATGATATTGACAGGGAGATTGACAAAACAAAAAGCCAAATTGATTTGTTAAAAAACAATATCCTTATTGTTGAGAACAGGATTAAAGATACCCAAGAGCAACTTCAACATGAGCAGGCAAAAAAGGAGGCATATTACCAAAAGTTCAAAGACAGAATCAGAGCAATATATGAGATGAACAATGTTTCGGTTTCGTACATAGAGATTTTGCTTGACTCGAAAAATTTGTCAGACTTTTTTACAAGAATGTATCTTTTTAACGATATAATTGAGTATGATAAGCAAATACTAAATGAGTATACAAAATCTATTGAGAATATAAAAAAGAAAAAGGCAGAATTAGTTTTGCTAAGACAAGATTTGAATAACAAAAAAGCAGAACTTGAAAAATATCAAAATTCGCTCATTGCTGAGCAACAAGAAAAGAAGAAGCTTTTGTCTGACTTAGAAAAAGAGCAGGACAAGTTAGAAAATATGCTTGATGAACTGGAAAGAGTTTCGAATGAACTTTCCAAAAAGATAAAAGAGATTTTGGCAAGACAAAAGACAAAGCGAATATATTCAGGTGGAAAGCTTTTATGGCCACTTGAGGGTTACTATGATATATCATCATATTTTGGGATGAGATTTCATCCTATTTTGAAAAAGAACAAGATGCATACAGGGATTGACATTGCTGCACCTTATGGTACAAGGGTTTTAGCAGCAGCTGATGGTGATGTGATCTTAGCTGGATGGGTTTCTGGATATGGGAAAACCATTATTTTAGACAATGGAAGTGGTATTAGTACGCTTTATGCTCATCTTTCTTCAATAAATGTCTCTGTTGGGCAAAAGGTGAAGAAAGGCGAATGCATAGGCAATGTTGGTTCAACCGGATATTCAACAGGTCCACACCTTCATTTTGAAGTGAGAATCAACGGCGATGTTGTCGACCCATTGAATTATCTGAAATAAGGGGCTGAAGAAAACATGAAAAAAAGACTCAATACTATAGCAATAATTTTGATAACTGCAGTGGCAACATATATTTTTACAACATATCTTTACTTTGGAAGTCCACTTTATACCAATAATTTGGTAACAAATCCCAAGCTCTCTAAGGTTATCTGGCTTTTAAAAAAGTACTATTATGAACCAAAGGATATTAGCGACCAAAAATTAATAGATGGTGCAATTGATGGGATTGCTGCAAGTGTGAATGACCCTTACACCGAATACTTTACAAAAAAAGAATTTAACGAGTTTGTGATTCAGAGCAAAGGAACATACTTTGGAATTGGTATTAAAATAGAGCCAGGTGAGCATTATATAGAAGTTGTAACCTCTTTTGAGGGCTCGCCTGCATATATGGCAGGTATAAAGCCGGGTGATAAGATTATAAAGGTAAATGGCATTAGTCTAACTGCAAAGGATATTGACAAAGCAGCTAGTCTTATGAGAGGACCCAAAGGCACACCTGTTACTGTTACAGTTCTTCGCGATGGCAGTTCAAAACCAATAGATTTTAAGATAGTTAGAGACGAAATAAAGATAAAGACAGTGAGTAGCAAAATCTTTGATAATACCATAGGGTATATAAAGATAACAAACTTTGACGAAAACACTCCACAAGATTTTATGGCCGCGTATGATAAACTCAAAAGTAGCGGGTGCAGAGCTCTTATTATTGACCTTAGATTTAACCCTGGTGGACTTTTAGAGTCTGTTGTTGATGTTGCAAGCAACTTTCTCAAAAAAGGAGAGCTTATAGTCTATCTTAAGGATAGATATAATAACAAGCAGTATTTTAAATCGTATAAAAATGGAGACACTGTAACACCTCTTGTTGTCTTGACAAATAGATATTCAGCCTCTGCTTCAGAGATTTTAGCCGGATGTTTAAAGGACCAAAAAAGAGCTAAAATTGTAGGTGAGAAGACTTTTGGAAAAGGTGTAGTTCAACAGGTATTTGAACTTGGTGATGGGTCAGCAATAAAGATAACAGTTAGTCAATACTTGCTTCCAAGCGGTGCATATATCAACAAGAAAGGGATAAAACCTGACATTCAGGTTTTACAGCCAAAAGAGTATCAGGACAAAATGAACGTGCCACTGAATAAGGACTTGCAGCTTAAAAAGGCAATTGAAATTCTAAAAAGTAGCATTTGAGAAGATTTGAGGTGCAGTTTATGTTTAAGTTTTTCTGGCAGATATTTGAGCTAACAGGGCTTAACATATTTAGCCTTCTTTTTAGTTGGAATTTCTGGGTAATAATTATTTTAATAGCGTTTTTATACAAAAGAGAGCAAGAATTTGAGCAAAATGTGTTGGGCTATAATCGAAGGACATTAATTTACAAAGTGATTGAGTCGTCTATTGCAGGGCTTGTAGGTGGGTATATAGTGAGCTTAATTGTTCTATTTTTTGGAATAGTGGTTGATGTAGATAGCTTTCTTTATCTTTGGTATATTGCATTGATTCTTGCTCTTATAAATCCAAGGTATCTTTGTTTTTCATATTCAGCAGGAATTATTTCAATAGTATCTTTGATATTTAAAAAACCAGCTGTAGATATTTCTGGGATACTATTAATTGTTGCAATTTTGCATTTTGTTGAGAGTCTTTTAATATTTTTAGACGGTTTTAGAGGAGCAATACCTGTTGTAATAAAACGAAGAAAAAAGGACGAATCTACCGGGTATTTAGATAACCATTCGATTACAGGTGCTTACCTTATGCAAAGGTTTTGGGCTATTCCGATGGTTATTATTGCGCTTAACTTTCAGGTATCTGCACCCACAGTAAAGATTAATTTGTTTGAACCTTCATGGTGGCCTTTGTTCAAACCCCAGCAGGTAACTCCTACTACTTTGCTTCTTTTGACACCTATTGTAGCAGCACTTGGTTATGGCGATTTGGCTGTTTCTGATGAGCCACATGTGATTAGCAAAAAGAGTGCGTTTACCTTAAGTATATTTAGCATTGTACTTTTTGTTTTAAGTGCACTTTCATATAGAATCTATGCTTTTAAATGGATTGCAGCTTTGTTTGCACCTATTGCTCATGAGAGCATAATACTTTTTCAGCAAAAAAAGCAAAAAGAGGGAAAATCAATATTTGAGGCAGAGGAGAATACAATCAAGGTGTTGTATGTTGAAGAAAATAGCGTTGCTGAAAAGATGGGAATTAGACCGGGTGACACATTGATTTCTATAAATGGTGTTTTAATTCAATCAGAAAACGAACTTGAGAGGATATTTTCAGATGCCCAGATTTATATGTGGGTGAAGGTAAAGGATAAAAGAGGGAAAATTAAAGAGCTTTACTATCAGGATTATGAAAATGGGATAAGAAACCTTGGTATAATAGTCATTACCAAAAATGTGATGCCAAACTATGAAATTGACACTGAGGGTTACTTTATATTTATTAAAAGTATAGCCAGCAAAATAAAAAGGTTTTTGTTCAATAATAAAGGAACCTAAAAAAGTTACTTTTAAAACACTTTACAAAGAAAATAAGGGCAAGGCTGAATTCAAAATAGCTTTGCCCTTTAATTTTTTGTCTTTGCCAAGTAGTCAATTATAATAGCAGCTGCCAACCCTTCTATGAATATGTAAAGTGAATTTTGCAAAAGCCCCTGTGACAAAGTTTTTAAATCAATCTTATCAGACACATAGTGCAAAGATAGAAAATAGAACTTTATACCAAGCAAAAGCATTATAACAGAAATTGTTCCTATGATTAACAAAATCTTTTTTGAAGTAGATGAAATCTTTCCAAATAGTCTTTTCTTTGTATTTCGCCTTTCCATTGTTTGCACCTCATTCTAAGTTGACATAACTGATTTTTAAATAAATCATATCAAATCCTCTTCTAATATTCAAAGAAAAAATATGGATATTTAAGATGTTATTTATGTATAGTTTGAGAAATAGCTGGCAAGAATATTTATATGGAAGGAGGTGCAAAGTCAAGATGAATAAAAAGGATTGGAAAGAAAGATTGATAAACTTTTTTGACACCAAAGGATTTTATATAATTGTGGTTGTTTGTCTTTTTGTAATTGGTTTTTCAATTTATACAATTGCAACTACTGATTTTACGAAGTATGAGGTTGAAGAAAAGCAAGATAATAATGTAAGCCTGAACAACAGCGATACCTCTAATGCAATTCCACAAGTTGGTATGCAAGAAGTGACCAAACAAGATAAATTAAAAAATAGCCCTGCAACAACTGAAAAAACAGGAAATAAAAATGTATCTCAAAGGAAATCAGAAGACAATACCCAAAGTATTCATAGCTCAAACTCAGCTTACAGTTCAAAAAAGAATGAAAGTTCTTTAACAACTAAGAATGACGCCGCAAGCAATGCTAATAAACAACAGCATGCACAACAAAAGGCTAATACAACTGCAGAGGAAAATCAGGGAAGAAATAGCTTAGGAGACGAAATAGAAGTAATAAATCCTCTTGTGTTCAAGCCTATATATCCTGTTTCTGGCAAGGTAATCAGAGAGTTTTCTGACCAGTCACTTGTGTACTCTAAAACCTTAGATGAATGGACAGAACATTCAGGCATTGATATTCAAGCAGAAGAAGGTAGCGATATAAAAGCTTGCTTTGACGGCACTGTAATTGACTTGGGCGAAGACCCTCTTTATGGAAAATATGTTGTAATTGACCATAGTGATGGATATATTTCAAAATACTTTAACTTGAAAGATTTAAAATATGTCCAAGTTGGAGACATAGTTAGGCAAGGGCAAAAAATTGGTGAGGTGGGGACAAGCTCTAATATAGAATACATGGACCCACCACATTTACACTTTGAGATTTTATACAACGGTGAGAACCAAAACCCAGCAAGATTTTTGCCACAACCACAATAAAAAAGAGAAATCTTTTTATAGAAAGGGGAATGGGGCCTTTTAGAGCACCATTCCCTTTATAAATTCCACAATGTCATTTGATGAATTTGGCTTTGCTAAAAATGAACACGCAAGTTTCATATGTTCAAGCCTTTGAGGATTGTTTATTATTTGGTTAAAAACTATATCAAAGCTTTCAATATTTCTTACATAAGCGGCAGCGCCGTTGTTTATAAGATAAAAGGTATTTCTCTCTTCTTGTCCAGGAATTGGTGATATCAAAATCATTGGAAGTTTACGAGAAAGTGCTTCAGCACAGGTAAGACCACCAGGCTTTGTAATCAAAATGTCACTTATTGCCATGAGCTTGTCTATAAAGCTGATAAAACCAAATACAACTACCTTTCTTCCAAAATTTCTTTCCTCCAATGATTTCTTTAATGTTTTGTTTTTCCCAGTAACAACAATTATTTGATAACTCTCGTCACATATGTGGCAAACCATTTCAACTATATCCTCAATATTTCCAAGCCCTAAACTTCCACCCATAATTAAGATTGTTGGGTTGTCTTCAAGGTTTAGCTCAGATAAGATTTGTTTTTTTTCATAATTTATTGAGAAAGAAGGGTTAATGGGAATACCAAGAGGTATTACCTTTTTTTCTGAGGCTCCTTTTTTCACCGCTTCATAAACCAAATTCTCATGGTGGACAATTATATAGTCTGCATACTCATTAATCCAATAGGGGTGTATTGTAAAATCTGTAACTATGCTGATTATAGGGACATTTATGTTTCCACGTTTTTTTAGCTGACTTACCATATCAATTGGTGACGGATGAGTTCCAATTATTACATCAGGGTTTAGTTCAGAAATAATGTTGTAAAGCTTATAAAATGCAAAATAAAATTTTTCATAAATTGCCTTGCTAAAACGTGTAGGTGGGTCTTTGTCTGTTGAATCATAAACAAGACCGTATATAAATGGAACTGTTTTAATAGCTTTTAAATATGTTCCAACAGCCAACTTATCTAATATTGGGCTTATAATCTTAAGGGTGTCTACAATTTCAACTTTGGCTTGGGGATCTTTTTGCAAAAATGCAGTTTTCAATGCGTTTGAAGCAGCAAAATGTCCACCACCAGCATCAAGACTCAGTATCAAAATGTTCATGTTTTTTCTTACCTCATTTTCTCTATTGAAAACTTAATTTTAAATTTATTTTATCACAAAGCTGAATAATAAAAATAAGCTTACAAAAAATAATTTTAAAAAGATTTTTGACTTGGGGGTTTTGGAAAGGTGAGCAAGCTACTAAAAAAATATACCATTTTCATTATCTTATTGATAATAGGATTTCTCTTAAGTATCTACTCTGCAAAGTTTATTTATGATATTAAAAGGGCAAATGATGAAAAAATTGAAAGAAGACTTGAAAAAGCCCTTGAGAAAAGTGAAAAAGAACTGCAGCAGGATTCTCTTGCAACTCAAGCATCAACAAATTATCAAAACAAAGATTTGTATTTATTAGCAAGAGTTATAAATGGTGAAGCAAGAGGTGAGCCATATATTGGTCAGGTAGCAATTGGAGCGGTTATAATCAATAGAACAAAGCATCCGGGTTTTCCAAAGACAATAAGTGGTGTAATTTACCAACCTGGTGCCTTTACGGCTGTAACAGATGGACAAATTAATGCGAAGCTTGAACCCACTGCACTAAAAGCTGCAAGAGATGCGCTAAATGGCTGGGATCCAACGAATGGATGTATTTATTATTACAATCCTGCAAAGACTACAAATAAATGGATATGGAGTAGAAAGGTTGTGCTTGTAATTGGTAAACACAGATTTGCAAAATAGCAGGTTTAAACTCCATAGATTCAAATTTTATAAAACTTAAAGAGGTGATTTTGATTTGAGTATTTTAGGCGGATATAAGGAATTAAGAGAAAGACTTAAGAGTGTGAGACTTTGGAGTATTATGGCAGTTGTAATTGGAGTTTTAGTGATTGTAGCCCTTTGGGGAGTAAATCAGTATCGAGGTAAAGCAAACTATCACAATTACCTTACTAATATGTGGCACAGGGCCTTTTTTGATATGGTGGGGTATGTTCAAAATATTCAGGCACTTTTGTCAAAGGTTGAAATATCAAGCGATGACAGACAAAGAGCAGCTTTATATACAGAGGTTTGGCGAAATGCCTTTGCTGCACAGGAAAACCTTGGTCAGCTTCCAATAGAAAACAACGTTGCACTTGAGAGGACAGCAAAGTATCTGACCCAGGTTGGTGATTTGAGTTTTTCGCTTTCTAAGCAACTTATGAACGGCAAAAAGGAAACCAAAGAACAAAGAATACAACTTGCAAAACTTCGCAGCTACGCTGATAAGCTCAGTAAAAACTTAAATGAACTTGCAATTGAAATAAGCCAGGGGAAACTTAGATGGGGTGAGGTCAGAACAGTTGGAACGTCAAGGTTTAGAAGGATTAGCCAAAATGTCACCAGTAGCCATATGCTTGCAGTAGAAGCAGGTTTTAAAGACTATCCAACGCTGATATATGATGGGCCTTTTTCTGACCACATTGCAAGGCAGGTACCAAGAGGACTCCCAGATAATGTAATCAATAGAGATGAGGCGAAGAAAATTGCACTTGATTTTTTGAATATCAAAAAAGCTGACATGATTAGCTACTTGGGGCTTTCAGGTGATAAGATTAAAACCTTTAACTTTGAGATAATCCCTGACAGAAGGGCAAGAGATAGAACCATCACAGTAGCAGTTTCTAAAAAAGGTGGTAAAGTTATCTGGATGATAGATAACAGAGCTACTTCTGCACCAAAGATTGGTGTTTCAAGGGCAAAAGAAAATGCTTTGAAATTTTTAAAGAGCAAAGGATTTACCAACATGATAGATACTTTTTATCTAAAACAAGACAACACAGCACTTATAAACTATATCTATCAGCAAAATGGTGTAAAGATATATCCTGACATGGTTAAGGTGCGAATAGCACTTGATACAGGGCAAGTGGTTGGTTTTGACGCAACAGCATATTATATGTCTCATACCAACAGGAAAATTCCAAAACCAACAATAACTGAAGCACAAGCAAGAAAACTTGTGAGCAAGAACTTTGATATTCAGAGTGTGTCACTTAGCATAATTCCACTTGAGTCGGGCAGAGAGGTTTTCACATATGAATTTATGGGAAAATATGACAGAAAATATTTTGCAGACTATATTAATGCGATTACAGGTAAGGAAGAAAATATCTTAGAGATAATAAAAGATCCAAATGGTATTTTATCAATGTAAGAAAATGTGTTAATAAAAAGGATATTTTCTTGGGCATATTAAAGATTGCGGTGACAAAACCGCAAAGGGGGTTATTGGCTTGGCAAGGCAAAAAGTTATGTCAGAAGAACTTAAAATGGAGATAGCAAAAGAACTTGGAGTGTACGATGTAGTCACAAAGTATGGTTGGGGAGAGGTAAAATCGCGCGACTGTGGTAACATCGTCAGAAAAGCTATAGAGATGGCAGAAAGAGCCTTGAAAGAAAAGCAATAACCCCTTTTTAAAAAAGGGGAACTGTGGCAAAACATTTTGCTGCAGTTCCCTTTTGAGATGTTTTTAAGGTTTAATAATTTCAAAAGTGTTGATAATAATATTTCAGAATAAAGTTTTTGTAAAGGAGAGCGATCAATGTTTAAAATTCATACAGACCTTGCACTTGAAACAAGAGAAATTGTTCAAAAAGGTTTGGGGAGAGAAATTGAAGGTGTTGAAGTTGAAGAGAGAAAAGAGTTTGATGATAAAATAAAGGTAACCAAAGTGAAAATAAACTCAGTCAAAGGTGAGGCAATTTTACAAAAGCCTATGGGGAACTACATTACAATTGAAGCAGATGGCTTGCGTGATGAAGATTTTGAAGTACAAGAAAAGGTATCAAAGATATTAGCTGAGGAGTTAGAAAGCTTAATGAGATTATCCCAGAAAAGCACAATCCTTGTTGTGGGGCTTGGTAACTGGAACGTGACACCTGATTCACTGGGACCAAAAGTTGTTTCAAAGGTTTTAATTACGCGTCATTTATTTGAGTTTGTACCTGAAAAAGTCCAAGACAGGCGTATTCGTTCTGTGTGTGCCATTTCTCCAGGTGTTTTGGGTATTACTGGAATTGAAACAAGCGAGATAATTCACGGGATTGTTCAAAAAATCCATCCTGATTTGATAGTTGCCATTGATGCTTTGGCGTCACGCAGACTAGAAAGAATCTCAACAGCTATACAGATAGCAGACACTGGCATTTTTCCTGGTTCAGGAATTGGCAATGAAAGAAAAGGCATTACACAGCAGACAGTTGGTGTTCCGGTTGTTGCTATAGGTGTTCCTATGGTTGTTGACGCTGCAATTATTGCAAATGATGCAATAGACCTTTTACTTGAAAGACTCAAAAATGAAACAGAGAGATCTTCGCCTTTGTACTTGCTTCTTGAGAGCATACCTGATGAAGATAGGTTTAATCTAATCAAAGAGGTTATATTTCCATATTATGGAAATTTATTTGTCACTCCCAAAGACATAGACAGGATTGTTGAGAATATCTCTACAGTAATTGCTGATGGTATCAATATGGCAATTCATCCAGAGGTGAAAGAGAATGACCAGTTTAGATATGTCAATTGAGGTTTTTACCAAGAAGGAATAAATTCTTTTTTGTGTGAATAGAGATTTTACAAGAAAGTTTTTATGTCAGACTTTTGAGGAGATTTGTATTGATGGTGAAGGTTATTGATTTGAAAAGATTTTGGTATGTTGTTTTTATTGCCATATTATTGGTTATAGAACTTTTAGTAAATAAGTTTGTTTTTTCAAATAGAGAGTTATTAGATCTTTGCTTCAAATATTCTAAGCAACTAATTATTTTTAACACACCTTTTTTGGCAAGCAAAACGGATATTAGTAATTTAATCAAAATAGAAAATTTGATGAGGTTTTCTCATCCACTTTTTGCTTCTTTCAATAGAACTCAAACATTTGAAGAACAAAGTTTTTATGAAGACGATGCTATTGTAATAAATTATGACCAAGAAAGGCAAGATAATTCTAAAGCATCTGAAGAAAATCAAGCTGATGATAATATAGAGTTTCAAAAATATCTAAAGAATATTCGGCCAAATGGCTCTATTTCCTACAACATTGAGGTTATGAATCAAACAGAATATAGAATAGATATAACTAAGTTTCTTAACACAAAATTTAAGATTTATGGTGGAATAAAACCCTCAATTCTTATTTATCACACACATACAACTGAAAGCTATGAGAACCCCTCAAAAAATCTTATTTACACCCGGGGAACAACTGATAGAACCTTAGATTTTAACTACAATGTGGTTAGAGTGGGGGAAGAGCTCAAAAGGATTCTTGAAAAAGACTATGGTTACAAGGTTTATCACAGCAAGGACATAAATGACTATCCTGAATATAAAGGCTCTTATGCAAGGTCATTGAAAATAATTGAAAGATATAAAAAAGAACATCCTGATATAAAGATTTTCATAGATTTGCACAGGGACGCAATAGGAGATGGCTCAAAAAAAATAAAAGTCTCAACAGTTGCATTTGGGCAGGAGTTAGCAAAGGTTATGCTTGTTGTGGGTACAGACAAGCTCGGACTTTACCATCCTTTTTGGCGAGAGAATCTTACTTTTGCAGTTCATCTTCAAAAGAATCTCATGAAAGTTTGCCCGCAGATTACAAGACCAATAAATATTTCGGCAGCAAGGTATAACCAGCATATATCACCATATGCATTAATAATTGAAATTGGTAGTAACGGCAATCTGCTTAATGAAGCTTTAAAAAGTTGCCAGATTGTTGCGAAAGCTCTTGATGACACTATTATGGGAAGGTGAAACTTTTGAGAAAAAGTAGATACAAAAGATACCTTCAGCATAAGTACTTTGTCAGAACAGCAAGAGCAGGTATATTGCTGCTTTTAGTGATTTTTCTCATTCTTTTTTTGACAGTTGAGTTTCGCAAACAGTTTTTTTTACCAGAAGACAAATATATGGTTAAGGTTCTCTTTAAGTATGATGAGACTATTTTGAAGTTATATAATGGTAAAATAACACTAAGGATTGACAAAAAGATTATAAATGGTTTCTACAAAAGTGTAAACTATTTTTATTTTAAATCTAAAGGATATGTTTTCTCATTAGTAGGTAATAACTGACTTGTAATTGACATATTATTTTACTATAAATAAACGCAAGCAAAAATAAGAAAATGAGAAAAAAAGTAAAATTACTATTTTTTGCTATTTTAACACTTTACTTAGGAGGCGTAATTACCGGTATAAACTTCTATTTTTTGCTCAGCCAAGCTCGAAGAGACGAACTCAAAAATTTTATAGTACTTTCAATAAACAGTGCGAAAACTCCAGATAATTTGTACTGGAATAAAGTAATCTTTTTTTCGATATCTGCTATTTTATTGTATCTTACAATATGGGGACTATCAAATTTAAATAAATACTTGCAAATTTTAAATATAGGCATGATTATTTTAAAAGGATTTGTGTTTGGGCTAACAATAGGCGCTTTTTTCACCATCTACAAGTTTCATGCTATAGGTTTCTTTTTCACTTACATATTACTAAAAGAATTGATTGTTTTAATATTTTTGATTATACTTATTCTGTACTCATTTACCAACTATTTAATTAGGGATAGATTGTTCAAATTTGAAAAAAGATTTAATATTGTGGTAGGTCTAATAGTGGTATTATTAATATGTGGCATAGTTGTGATAGATGCTTTTGTTTCGAGGTTTGCATGCAATTTGATTTAAGATCTATAAATGGAATTTATATATAGAGGGGATTTGAAAATAGATGAAGATAGTAGAGGCTTTTTATGAACATCTATGCCAAAAACAGAGATTTTCACAAAATACAGTTATGTCTTATTTGAGAGATATAAAGAAATACATAGAGTTTTTGGATAACATCGGGATGAAGATTGAAGATACGTCACAGGCTACTATAATCACATATATTATCAATATGCAAAAAAGCGGAAAGTCAAACAGCACAATAGCAAGAGCAATTGTTTCGCTAAAGGTATTCTATGAATTTTTAAAGGACCGGAACATTGTAGACATAGGGAAAATAGAGATTGACCCGCCTAAACTTGAAAGAACACCTCCCCAAATCTTGACAAAAGATGAGGTAGAGAAACTTTTGAGCTGTCCACGAGAAGATGATATAAAAGGTATAAGGGACAAGGCAATGCTTGAGCTTTTGTACGCAACAGGTATAAGAGTAAGTGAACTAATTGGTCTTAATCTTTCTGACATCAACCTTGAACATGGCTATATTATATGCAGAAATAAAAAAAGAGATAGGATAATTCCAATTGGTTCGTATGCAATTGAGGCAGTAGAGAAATACTTGAACTACTCAAGACCATACCTTGCAAGAAATAAAGAACAGGAGGCTCTTTTTTTGAACTTCAATGGGGCAAGGATGACAAGGCAAGGATTTTGGAAAATTGTAAAATTCTACGCTAATGTGGCAGGTATAAATAAGGAAATAACTCCGCACATATTAAGGCATTCTTTTGCAACACATCTAATTGAAAATGGAGCAGATGTGAGAGCTGTCCAGCAGATGCTTGGGCATGCTGATATTTCAACTACTCAAAGATATCTTCAGGTTGCGAATGTCAAGCTAAAAGAGGTTTATCAAAAAGCACATCCACGTGCTTAAGATATGGGAAATTAGCAAGGCAAAGCCTTGCTTTTTATCTTTATGAAGTATTTGTAGACAAGGGGATGAAAAATATTGAAAAACTTAAGATTTTATTTAGCCACTTTTGCAGGAATAACAGCAAAACTATTGCTCAAGCTTTTAAGAAAAGATGCGACAAGTGCACCTGGCAAGATTGCCTATAAAATCTGCCCAGATATTTTAAAGGAGATTGACAGAAGGTGCAGATTTAAAATACTTGTATCTGGTACAAATGGTAAAACAACAACTAACAACCTTATAAACTGGATAATAAGTCCTGACAAAACCATTCTTTCAAATCTAAAAGGTTCTAACATGGTAAATGGGATAATAAGTGCGTTTATAAATAACCTCAAAAAAAGCTATGAGATAGCCTGTTTTGAGGTTGATGAGGGATCACTACCTGTTGTTACAAAGGATTTAAAAGCGGATATATTTGTGACAACAAATGTTTTTAGAGACCAGCTTGACAGGTATGGTGAACTTGACAGAGTAAAAGATCTAATATTGAGCCATATAAATGGAGCTTTGGCAGTTATCAATGCAGATGATCCAAATTTAGCAAGTTACAGCGGAGAAAAAAAGGTATTTTATAGTGTTGATGAAAATGCGCTCAGCAGGTTAGCAAATGTTACACTTGATTCATGGTTTTGCCCAGTTTGTAATAGCCAGCTTGAGTATACGTTTTATAATGTTGGACATCTTGGAAAATACATTTGTTCTCAGTGCGGATATAAAAATCCTGAAAGCAGGTTTTTGATTACGAATATAAAGTCTGAAGATGGCAGTTTTGTATTTGACTTTATGGATAGAGAAAATGGCACAAAAATTCAAGATATTAGATGGAAAGTAGGGGGCATTTATAACCTTTACAATGTCTGTGCAGCGATGTCTGTTGCTATGTTACTTGGGATAGAAACGAATAAAATAAAAGACCGGGTTGAGACTTTTACAAACAAACTTGGCCGCATGGAGGAAGTTGAAGTATATGGCAAACAAGTAGTCATATCTCTTGTCAAAAATCCAATTGGTATGAGTGAGACACTGAAAGTAATAGCAGATGACCCTTGCCCTAAAGCAATTGTTTTTATTCTCAATGACAACGCTGCTGATGGAAAAGATGTCTCATGGATTTGGGATGCCGATTTTGACATATTAAGTGAAGTTAAAAATATTAGGGCTTTATTTTTTGGTGGTAAAAGAAAAGAGGATATGGCGCTGAGAGTTAAGTACAGTAGTTTTGAACTAAAAGATTTTGAGTTTATTGATTTTGAAAAAGATTTGAAAAAAGTAATTTCATTAGAAGAAGCTCACAAGATTTACATTCTTCCCACATATACAGCTTTGTTTAAGACAAAGAAAATAGTAGAGAGTTTGAAAAAAACATGAGGTGATTGGATTGGAGCTAAACATTGTGAATATGTTTCCAGAAGCTTTAAATTTATATGGTGATAGAGGTAATATCATTACGCTGCAAAAAAGATGTGAATGGAGAGGTATGAAGGCAAATATTGTTGAATATAACTTCAATTCTAACGAGGATATTTTAAAAAGTGCAGATATAATCCTACTTGGAGGGGCATCTGACAGGGAGCAAGGAATTATGTATAGTCATTTGCTAAACTTAAAAGATTTGCTTAAAAGTCTGATTGAAGATGGAGTTTGCCTGCTTGCAATTTGTGGAGGGTATCAGCTCTTAGGGGAGGCTTATATTGATGCAAACCAAAATGTAATAAAAGGACTTGGAGTATTGGGCTTTTATACTAAGTCTGAAAACAAAAGGCTAATTGGGAATATAGTCATTGAAACAACATTAGATGTTTTTCCAAAAACAGTAGTAGGTTACGAAAATCACGGTGGTAGGACATATCATGGTTATCAACCTTTTGGCAAGGTCCTAAAAGGTTTTGGCAATAACGGAAAGGACAGGTTTGAGGGGCTAATTTATAAAAACGTTATAGGTACTTATTTGCACGGTCCTCTTCTTCCTAAAAATCCACATATTGCAGATTATATACTCAAAAAAGCTCTTGAAAGAAAGTATGCTTTTGATGCTTTGGAATTCGAGAAGTTAGATGACACTTTAGAGTACATGGCTCACGAGAAGGTAAAGGAATTGTATATGTAAAACAATAATTGTAGCAAGGGGCTGCGACCCAATAAAGCAGCCTTTTATATTATAGTTCACAAATTTACAAATTTTCATATTGACTTTTTTGAACAAAGATTATAAAATAGTAATGTCAGATGTCAGATGTTAGATGTCTGACATCTAAAAAATAAAAAGGAGGTTTGCTTTTTATGAAGAATATGAAGAAAAGGCTATATGCAGTGTTAAGTCTTGTTGTGATTGCTGCACTTTTGTTAAGCTTAAATGTATCTTGGAACATGGCAAATGGGTCTACATCCCAAAAAGTTTTTAAGGTAGGGCTTGTTACAGACGTTGGTGGTGTCAATGACAGAAGTTTCAACCAGTCGGCATATGAGGGTTTAAAGAAGGCAGAGAAAGAACTCAAAATCAAGACAACTCTCATTCAATCAAAGCAGATGACAGACTATATTCCGAACTTACAAAAACTTGCAAAAGCTAATTATGATTTAATTATTACAGTTGGTTTTCTAATGCACGATTCAGTTGTGACAGTTGCAAAGCAGTTTCCAAAGACAAAATTTTTAATTATCGACTCTGAGATTTCTAATCTTCCTAATGTTGCCTCAGCTATGTTCAGAGAAGAACAAGCAGGCTACTTAGCAGGTGTTGCAGCAGCATTGCTGGAGAAAGGCAAGTTTGGCAAAACAACTGGAAAGAATGTATTTGGAGTTGTAGGTGGTATGAAGATTCCACCTGTTGACAGATACATCGCAGGTTTTAAAGCTGGTGTTTTGAGAGAGATTCCAAAAGCAAAAGTTATAATCAAATATACTGGTAAGTTTGATGACCCAGCATCAGGTAAGCAAGTAGCGCTTTCTATAATAGCACAGGGTGCAGATTTTGTATTCCAGGTAGCTGGGCAGACAGGTCTTGGTGTTATCCAGGCTGCAAAAGAAAAGGGAGTTTATGCAATTGGTGTAGACTCAGACCAGAGCTATGTGGCGCCAAACACTGTTGTTACCTCTGCAATGAAGAGAGTTGACGTTGCAACATATAGCGTTATAAAGGATACATTAAATGGAAAATTCAAAAGTGGTATCCTTTACTTCGAGTTGAAAAACAATGGTGTTGGGCTTGCACCATTTATGAAAGGTGTTCCAAAGAGTGTGAGCGACAAAATAAACAAGGTAATTGCTGATATAAAAGCTGGTAAGATAAAGATACCAACGGAAGTAAAGTAATGACCATATAAGTTTTAAAGGCCTGCTGGAAAAAGCTTATACCGCAGCAGGCCTTTTGACAATATATGTGTTTATTGATATAAATGGAAAGGAGATCTAATCTGTTATGATAGGGATAATAGGTGGTTCTGGATTTTACTCTTTTTTGGAAAATGTTAAAGAGATAGAGATTGAAACCCCGTATGGCAAACCAAGTGATAAAATAGCAATTTCAAAAGTAGAAGGGAAAGAAGTTGCGTTTATTCCGAGGCATGGTAAAACCCATATTTACCCTCCTCATAAAGTGCCATATAAGGCAAATATATATGCATTAAAAGAACTTGGTGTTGATAAGATTATTTCAACAACAGCGTGTGGAAGCTTAAAAAAAGAGATTATGCCGGGTGATTTTGTAATTGTTGACCAGTTTGTTGACAGAACATGGGGACGGGAGGATACATTTTCGGATATTGGAGATGTAAAGCACACCTCAATGGCACAGCCTTATGATGAACAGATGAGAGAAATTGCAATCAATGTTTTAGAAGAACTTGGATACAGATTTCATAAAAAAGGTACGTGTGTGGTTATTCAGGGACCGCGATTTTCTACTTTAGCTGAGAGCAGATGGTACTCCAAGATGGGGTTTGACGTTATTGGAATGACTCAGTATCCCGAGGTAGCTTTAGCAAATGAGCTTGGAATAAAGTATTTAAATATAACTCTTGTGACAGATTATGATGCTGGCTTGGAAGATGACCCGAATATAAAACCTGTTTCACATGAAGAGGTTTTGAGAGTGTTTTCTGCAAATATAGAAAAACTCAAAACTGTTATTATTGAAATAATAAAAAGATTGTAAAGACAGGTGGGGCGTGAAAATGGAATATATTTTAGAAGTACGAGGTATTTCAAAAAGATTTGGTAATATTCTGGCAAATGATAATGTGAATTTAAATGTTAAAAAAGGCGAAGTACATGCCATTCTTGGTGAAAATGGGGCAGGAAAGTCTACTTTAATGAATATAATCTACGGACTTTATGAACCTGATTCTGGAGAGATATATTTTGAGGGTAAAAAACTTGAGGTCAAAGGCCCTCATGAAGCGATTGAAAAAGGAATAGGAATGGTTCATCAGCATTTTATGTTGATACCTGTATTTACGGTAGCTGAAAATATTGTTTTGGGATTTGAACCAAAAGGTTTTAGATTTAATGTTCAGGAAGCTGAGAAGAAAATTCTTGAAATTTCAAAGAAATACA
This sequence comes from Caldicellulosiruptor changbaiensis, assembly GCF_003999255.1. GTDB lineage: Bacteria > Bacillota > Thermoanaerobacteria > Caldicellulosiruptorales > Caldicellulosiruptoraceae > Caldicellulosiruptor > Caldicellulosiruptor changbaiensis. The sequence continues at coordinate 1,834,363 of NZ_CP034791.1, read as the reverse complement.
ATTTAGAAATTGACCCAAAAGCAAAAGTTGGAGATTTAAGTGTAGGTATGCAGCAAAGAGTAGAGATATTAAAGGCTTTTTACAGAGATGCAAGGCTTTTGATACTTGATGAGCCAACGGCAATGCTCACACCTCAAGAGACAAGAGAGCTTTTTAAAATTATAAATAACCTCAAAGCTCAGGGAATATCCATACTGTTTATAAGCCACAAGCTTGATGAGGTTATGGAAATTTCGGATAGGGTTACTGTTATGAGAAGAGGAAAGACAATAAAGACCTTGAATACAAAAGAAACCAACGAACAGGAACTTGCAAATTTGATGGTTGGAAGAGAGGTTAAACTTGTGGTTGAAAAGAGTGAACCGCGGTTAGGTGAGACTGTTTTAAAGATTGAAAATCTGACAGTTAAATTGAAAAACGGTGTTGAAAAGGTCAAAGATGTAAGTTTTGAAATAAGAAGCGGAGAGATTTTTGGTATAGCAGGTGTTGATGGAAACGGTCAAAATGAGCTTGTAGAAGCTATTGTTGGACTTATTCCCTCGACAGGAAAGATAATTTTCAATGGACAGGAGATTCAAAACCTTCCCACACGCAAACGTTATGAAAAAGGAATTGCTTATATTCCAGCAGACAGGCAACAGGATGGACTTGTTTTGAACTTTACAGTGGCAGAAAATATTGTGCTTAAAAGATACTACAAAAAGCCATATTCAAATAGAGGATTTTTAAATTACAAAGTTATAACTCTTGAGGCTGATAAACTCATTCATGAATTTGATGTGCGTCCACCAGATTTTAGACTATTTGCAAAGAATCTTTCAGGTGGCAATCAGCAAAAAGTAATTTTGGCAAGAGAGTTTTCAAGCAGTCCAGACCTTTTAATTGCTGTTCAGCCAACAAGAGGAATGGATGTGGGTGCGATTGAGTACATCCACAGAAAGCTCATTGAGCTTAGAGACAGTGGTAAAGCAATACTACTTGTTTCTTTGGAGCTTGACGAGATTTTGAACCTGTCTGACAGGATTGCTGTGATGTACTCTGGAAGAATTATGGATATATTAGATAGCAAAACTGCAACAAAAGAAGATATAGGACTTTTGATGACAGGCAAGAAAAAGAAGGAGGCTTAAAATGGTGATGGTAAAAAAAGCTTTACAGAGTATTTTAATGCCACTTATTGCTATTTTTATATCAATGATTGTAGGCGGGATTGTGATATTAATCACAGCAAAACAAAATCCTATTTATGCGTACATAGCACTTTTTAGCGGAGCATATGGGAATCTAATGAACTTTGCAACAACATTGACAAATGCAATACCACTGATAATAACAGGCCTTGGTGTTGCGATAGCATTTTCCTCTGGGCTTTTTAATATTGGTGCTGAAGGACAGTTTTGGATAGGTGCAATTGTTGCGACTTATCTTGGGTACCAGATAAAAGGTCTTCCATGGTATCTGCACATTCCTTTTATAATTGTCTGTGCTATGATAGCAGGTGCACTGTGGGGTGGACTTGTTCCGGGGTTGGCAAAGGTTTACACTGGTGCTCATGAGGTTATTACAACTATGATGATGAGTTACATAGCTATCTATTTTAGCCACTATCTATTAGAAGGCGGGCCGATGATGGACAAAGGGACAATACCTCAATCGCCGCTAATTCAAGACAGTGCAAAGCTAAGTATTTTAGTGCCAAATACACAGCTGTCAAGTGGACTTTTTATTGCAATTTTAGCAGTTGTGGTGGTTTATATTCTCATGTACAAAACCACAATAGGTTATGAACTCAGAGCAGTAGGTTTTAATATGAAAGCTGCAAGATATGCAGGTATAAATGTTGCAAGAAAACTTGTTTTAGCTATGGGACTTTCAGGTGCATTTGCAGGTCTTGCAGGAGCTGTTCAGATAATGGGGGTGCAGCACAGACTATATGATAGCTTTACATCAGGATATGGTTATACTGCTATAGTTGTTGCACTTCTTGCAAATAACAATCCAATTGGTGTTGTGATAGCAGCACTTTTCTTGGCAGGACTTTCAACAGGCGCGCAGGAGATGCAGATGCAAACAAATATTTCCGGCCAGCTTGCTGATGTTGTTGTAGGGCTCATAATCTTCTTTATTGCAATTGAAGAACTTTACAGGGTTATTATGGAAAAGATTAAAACCAGAAAATCAAAGTTGGAACCGGTAGGAGGTCAAGAGTAAAATGAATATACTCAGTATTTTCACAAATCCATATTTGTGGGCGTCAACCATTGCAATGGCAGTCCCGCTTGCACTTCCGGCAATTGGCGGAACTTTTTCTGAACGAGCTGGTGTTGTCAATATTTCTATGGAAGGGATAATGCTAATTTCTGCATTTGTTTCTGTTGCGTTTTCGGCATACTTTCACAATGCATGGCTTGGGCTTTTAGCAGGAGTAATCTCAGGTATTTTGGTAGCATATGTATTTGCATGGGCAGCTGCAAAGATGTACGCAAACCAAATAGTTCTTGGTATGGCTTTTAACATATTTGCATCAGGTATCACTGCTTATCTTTTCAATGCAATATATGGTCCTGAAGGAACACCATTTGATACACCAAAACTTCCTGATGTTAAGATACCTGTTATTGATAAGATTCCTATAATTGGTCAGATTTTGAGCGGTCAAAATGTGATGGTTTATATAATGTTTGTTTTGATAATACTTAGCCAGTGGTTTTTGTTCAAGACAACTGTTGGGCTGAGACTAAGAGCTGTTGGTGAAAATCCAGAAGCTGCTGAAACAGCTGGTATAGATGTTGTAAAAATGAAGTATCTTGGTGTAATTCTTGGTGGAGCATTTTCAGCCCTTGGTGGGGCATATCTTTCAATAGGAGTATTAAATAGCTTTTCTCCTGAAATGTCTTCAGGGAGAGGTTATATAGCACTTGCTGCGATGATATTTGGTAAATGGACACCTGTTGGCTCATTTTTGGCATCACTTTTGTTTGGTTTTGCAACAGCCCTGAGCTATACATTGCAAGAGTCTTCGATTTCAAAAAACATTATCATGATGTTACCTTATGTAGTTACAATCTTAGCACTGATTGGAATAGGTGGGAAGAGCGTTGCACCTGCTGCTGACGGTATTCCTTACAGGCCTAAAAAATAAGAGAAAGGAGTGGGTGGACTGTGGAGAGTGCAGAGAGCGTTGTTTATCCACCCAGGTATGAATTGGTGTTGCGAAAGTTAAAGCACCTTATCGAAGAAAAATTCAAAGAGGGAGATAAGCTTCCGTCTGAGGTAGAACTTGCAAAATTTTTTGGTGTCAGTCGGGCTACTTTAAGAGAGGCAATGAGGATATTAGAAGAGGAAGGATATGTTATTAGAAAACATGGAATAGGCACTTTTGTTGCATCAAGACCAATTTTGCAAACAGGTATGGAAGAACTACAAAGCATAACAAAACTTATGGAAAAGCAGGGGTATCAACCACATACAAAAGATGTAATTATTACACGGACTTACCCGAATGCAAAAGAAGCACATATGTTGAAAATTAATCAAAATGAAGAGATTATAAAAATTGAACGTGTAAGACTTGCCGACAACATACCAGTTGTATACTGCATAGATAGACTTCCTGCTAAGCTTTTTGGTGAGAAATTTGAATTTAAAGGAGAGTCACTTTTTGACTATTTAAATGATAATTTGGGAATATATATTGCATATGCAGTCTCTGATATAATTCCAATGCTTGCTGAGAAGAATGGAGTATATAAAAAGTTGGAGCTTGAAAAAAACGATGTCGTACTTTTGCTTGACCAAATACATTTTGACCAAAGTGATACTCCTATATTATATTCTTCAAATTTCTTTTCACCCAAAAAGTTTAGATTCTACATTGTAAGAAAGAGGGTATAAAAAGATGAAATACTTAACCGAGATTGATGATACGTTAAAGAGTATTTTGAATTTAGCGAAAGAACAGCAAAGTAGGGCCTATGCACCCTATTCAAACTTTAAAGTTGGGGCAGCGGTTTTAACACAAAGTGGAAAAGTGTATTTAGGCTGTAATATTGAAAATGCCTCCTATTCTCTGACAATCTGTGCTGAAAGAGTTGCTCTTTTCAAAGCAATTTCGGAGGGTCACAAAGATATTAAGGCTATTTTTGTAATCGGTCCTCAAAATGAACCTATTTCGCCATGTGGTGCGTGTAGGCAGGTTATACTTGAGCTTGCAAAAGATTCTACAATATATCTTTCAAACTCTGATATGACTAAAATCATCGAAACTAACGCGAAAGAACTTTTACCTTATGGCTTTGATTTATAGAGTGTCAAACAAAATGATTTTCAGGAGGGTAGACAAAGGTTGAAGGCAATACTTCTTTCGCTTCTCACAGGTTTTATAGTTGGAGCAATATTTAAGATTCTCAAGCTACCTATTCCTGCACCAAATGCTCTGGCAGGAATTGCGGGTATTTTTGGGATTTTCTTAGGTGCTTTTGCTATAGAGCAGCTTTTAAAATTGTTTACAAAATAAATCTTTAAAGATGAATAAGAAGGTGAGATTTTTATGTTGATAACTGAAATTATACGCAAAAAGAGAGATGGGTTTGAGCTTAATAAGGATGAATTAGAGTTTCTAATAAATGGGTATATTAATGATGAAATTCCTGATTATCAGATGGCAGCATTTTTGATGGCAGTTTATTTTCGAGGAATGTCAAAAGAAGAGCTGACTACTTTCACAATGCTAATGGCTCAGTCAGGTGAGATGGTAGACCTGAGTAAAATAGAGGGGATAAAGGTTGACAAACACTCAAGTGGTGGAATAGCCGACACAACAACTCTTGTATTGATACCGCTTGCAGCTTCGGTTGGTGTGAAAGTTGCCAAGATGTCAGGACGAGGACTTTCTCACACAGGTGGCACAATTGACAAGTTAGAGTCAATCCCTGGGTTTAGGACAGAACTTTCTAAAGATGAATTTATTGAAGCTGTCAACAGAGTTGGGGCGGCAATTGTTGGACAGTCGAAGGACCTTGTTCCTGCTGACAAAAAGATTTACGCTCTGAGAGATGTTACAGCAACGGTTGAGTCAATTCCACTCATTGCATCATCTATTATGAGCAAAAAGATAGCAGCAGGGGCTGATAAAATAATTCTTGATGTCAAATTTGGAAAAGGTGCTTTTATGAAAAGCTATGAAGATGCGAAAGAACTTGCCAACACTATGGTTGAAATTGGCAATTTGGCTGGCAGGGGAACAGTGGCATATGTGACTGATATGAATCAGCCGCTTGGACTGATGATAGGGAATTCCTTAGAGGTTATTGAAGCAATAGAAGTATTAAAAGGAAGAGGACATGAGGATTTGAGAAACCTTTGCATTGAATTTGCAACAGAGATGATGATTTTATCGGGTATTGAGAAAGATAGAGAAAGAGCAAAAGAAAGACTTATTGAAAGCATTGAAAAAGGCTGGGCACTCAAAAAATTTGAAGAGATAATTCAAAACCAAGGTGGAAATCCTGAAGTTGTTAATGATTATTCACTGCTACCCCAGGCAAAATATGTTTATGAACTGAAATGCGAAGAAGACTTATATATAAAGGATATTGATGCGTTAAAACTTGGAATAGCTGCTTTAAAACTTGGCAGCGGTAGACAGAAAAAAGAAGACGTCATAGACTACTCAGTTGGAATTGAGCTGTTTGGCAAGATAGGTAGCAAGATTGAAAAAGGCAAGCCTTATGCGCGGATTTATGCAAACGATGAAAGAAAACTAAATGAGGTCATATCAGATGTGGAAGATGCCTTTACGTTCTCACGAGAATATGTAGAGAAGAGAAAGGTCATATTTGCTAAAATAACAAAAGATGGTATATATGAAATGTAAGATTTTATGAGGAGTGGTTAGAAATGACAAAAAAAGAAATAGCAAAGTTTATTGATCATACGCTTTTAAAATCAAATGCTACTCATGCAGACATAAAAAAGCTTTGTGATGAAGCGCTCAAATATTCTTTTGCCTCAGTTTGTGTCAATCCATACTATGTAAAGGTTTGCAAGGAGTATTTAAAAGACTCACCGGTTAAGGTTGCAACTGTGATAGGTTTTCCACTTGGTGCAACTTCCATGAAAACTAAGATATTTGAAGCAAGAGAAGCATTTGAAGATGGAGCAGATGAAATAGACATGGTTATAAATATTGGAGCTTTGTTAGAAGGAAATGTAGACTATGTATACGAAGAGATAAAAAATATTGTTGATATTGCAAGGGGGTATAAAAATAAGATTGTAAAAGTGATTATTGAAACATCTGAGTTAAGTGACCAACAGAAGATAGAAGCATGTAAAATAGTGATGGCTGCAGGAGCTGATTTTGTAAAGACTTCAACAGGCTTTTCCAAAAGTGGTGCCAAGTATGAGGATATACTTTTGATGAGAAAAGTGGTTGGTGATAAAGTTAAGATAAAAGCTTCAGGTGGTATTAGAACCTATGAAGATGCACTTAAAATGATAGAAGCGGGTGCAATCAGGATTGGTACAAGTTCTGGTATTGCAATTGTTACAGAAGATTAAACTGAATTTTTACTTTTCTGGGAAGGGGATTTTCTATCATGAAGGTAGTCCTAATTGTACTTGACAGTGTAGGCGTTGGTGAGTTAGGGGATGCAAAATTATACGGCGATGAGGGGAGCAACACACTTTCAAATACTTCATATGCTGTTGGTGGCATAGAGCTCAAAAATATGTATAAGCTTGGAATAGGAAATATCACAGACATAAAAGGCACACCACCTAATCCAAATCCGATTGGTGTTTATGGCAAGAGCAAGGAAAAGTCAAAAGGTAAAGATACAATTACAGGACATTGGGAAATAGCAGGGGTTGTGTTGGAAGAACCGTTTAAAACTTTTCCTGAGGGGTTTCCAGAAGAACTTATTGAAGAGTTTGAAAGACAAATTGGCAGAAAAGTGCTGGGAAATAAAGTGGCATCTGGTACTGAAATAATAAAAGAGCTTGGAGAGCAGCATATGAAAACTGGCTACCCTATTGTGTATACTTCAGCAGATTCTGTATTTCAGATTGCTGCTCATGAAGATGTCATTCCTCTTGATGAGCTTTATAGAATATGCGAGATAGCAAGAAGAATGTTGGTTGGTAAATGGCTTGTTGCAAGGGTTATTGCAAGACCTTTTATTGGAAAAGACAGAAATAGTTTTGTCAGAACTTATAACAGAAAAGACTTTGCAGTTGAGCCACCTTATGAGACACTGCTCGATAATGTAAAAGAAGCTGGACTTGAAGTTGTAGGTATTGGCAAGATTGAAGATATATTTGCAAAGAGAGGCCTGAGCATGAGCATTCACACAGAGGGGAATATGGATGGGGTTAATAAAACCCTCCAGGCAATGGATGAGGCAAAAGATGGGCTTATATTTACTAACCTTGTTGACTATGACATGCTCTATGGACATAGAAATGACCCAATAGGGTATGCTGAGGCCTTGCTTGAGTTTGATGAAAGACTTCCTGAGATTATTGAAAAGCTTGAAAAAGACGATATTCTTATAATTACAGCTGACCATGGGTGTGACCCAACAACGCCCAGTACAGACCATTCACGTGAACATGTGCCAATCTTGATATATGGAGAGAAAATTAAAAAAGGTTATAATCTTGGAACAAGGGAGAGTTTTTCTGATATTGGTCAGACAGTTGCTGAGTATTTGAAAGTTAAAGCCTTGCGAAACGGAGAGAGCTTTTTAAAAGAAATTTTGATATAATTTTAATTGGAATTTTTATAAAAATTGAGGTGATTTTATGTATTACCAAAAGGTCAAAGAGGCTACTGAATTTATTCAACGTTACCTTCCTCAAATTCCAGAGATTGCAATAATTTTGGGAAGTGGCCTTGGGGAGTTTGCAGAGACAATTGAAGATAAGATTGTATTAAAATATTCTGAAATTCCTCATTTTCCTGTTTCGACAGTAAAGGGACATAAAGGGAACTTGATATTCGGAGATGTCAAAGGTAGAAAGGTTTTAGCGTTTCAAGGGAGATTTCATCTTTATGAGGGGTACAAGGTTGAAGAGGTTGTGTTTGGAGTAAGAGTTGCAGGCTTGCTTGGAGTAAAGAATCTAATAGTGACAAATGCAGCAGGTGGAATATCACAATTTTTATCACCTGGGGATTTAATGGTAATAAAAGATCATATCAATCTTTCTGGTGAAAACCCTGCAATAGGTGAAGATGCTCAGTATTTTGGCGAAAGATTTTTTGATATGACATATGCATATGACAAAGAGACAATTGAAAAGGCAAAGGATGTTTACAAAAAAAATGGAGTTGACTACAAAGAAGGAGTGTACGCATTTTTAAAAGGTCCTTCATATGAAACACCCTCAGAGATAAGAATGCTCAAAATACTGGGTGCTGATGCAGTTGGCATGTCAACTGTTCCAGAGGTCATTGCTGCAAGACAGATGGGAATTAGGGTTTTTGGTATTTCGTGTATAACAAACATGGCTGCTGGGATCTTAGACAAAAAGCTTTCTCATGAAGAGGTAATTGAAGTATCAAAGGCAGTTGAAGAAAAGTTTATAAAAATAATTAGAGATATAATTGAGATAATGTAAAAAGAGGTAGCTCCTACATCGCAAACTAAAAGCGGTGTAGGATTTTTTTGTTTGTTATACAAATAAGCTGGGTAAATATTAAAATAGGGAATTTTTTGCTGCGGGGAGGTAGTTAGGTTCATGAAAAAGGTTTTGATTGTAGATGACGCAGCATTTGTTAGATATTCGTTAAAACATACATTAGAGAAGTATGGATTTGAAGTTGTTGGCGAGGCTTGTGATGGGAAGAGCTGTTTAAGAATGTTTTCTGAGCTCAAGCCTGACATTGTCACACTTGATATTACTATGCCGGAGATGAATGGGATAGAGGTTTTAAAAAAGATTATGGAAATTGACAGAAATGCAAAAGTGGTTATGATAACAGCGCTTGGACAGGAAGAAAAAGTAAAAGAAGCGGTTCTAAACGGGGCAAAGGGCTTTATTGTGAAACCCTACAAGGAAGAACATCTTGTAAAACTGCTAAACTCTCTGTAAAAAAGAAGGTGGCAGTGTGAATGAGTTAAATAAAGACCCTATGTTTGAGATATTTATTTCTGAAGCAAGGGAAATTATAAATGGTTTAGAAAAGGTATTTGTAGAACTTAAAGAAGGAAATATAGAATTTAAATCTGCTGTTGAAGAAGCGTTAAGACTATTGCATACCTTAAAAGGCTCGTCAGCCATGATGGGTTATCAAGATATCTCAGAGGTTTGCCACAAGGTAGAAGACATCTTTGTAAATCTAAAATCTTCAAGCATTTTAACATTAAATATCGATAAATTTATTTTGAGTATGTTAAAAATTATTGATTTTATGAATTCGCAAGTTGCCTCAATTGAAAATACATTACCACTATCTTCTTATGAAGATATTGAAAACGTTTTATTAGAATTAGAAGGTATTTTACAAGAAACTGAACAAAAGGCAAAAAGTGAGAAAGGCCAAAGGTACTCAATTGTTATGTGGTTTGAAGATGGCTGGGAAATGGAGAATTTGCGTGCATTTTTGATTGTTCAGAAGCTAAAAGAATATGTAAATGTTTTAGAGTATTTTCCACCAAATATAGAGGTTGATGCTTCAACTGCTGAGATGATAAAAAAAGAAGGTTTTAAAATAGTAATTGAAACCTCACTTAGTAAAGATGACATTTTATGTCTTTTTAATGATTTTGTGTGGATTAAAGACATTAGGGTAGAGGAAAAGACAAAAGATGCAAAGAATATTTCTGAAAAGAATCATGAAAAGGAAGAGTCTACTATAAAGAACGTACAGTCAACAGGGCGGCTTATCAATGTCAATGTCGAAAAAGTAGATAGGTTAGTTGATCTAATTGGTGAGATGGTTGTAACATTTTCTATGTTAACACAGCATCCTGATATACAAGAGATAAAGAGTGAGGGTTTTAAAGGTATAACGTTGCAAATGTCAAAGCTTATAAGAGACCTGCAGGAAATAGCTATGTCTATGAGAATGGTACCTCTTTCTAATACATTTCAAAAGCTAAAGAGAATTGTAGTTGAGATGTCTGCAAAACTAAATAAGCAGGTTGAGGTACAGATAAGTGGTGAGGAAACAGAGCTTGACAAGGTTTTAATTGAGTATTTGACAGACCCACTAATTCACATAATCAGAAATGCAGTTGACCATGGTATAGAGGAAAAAGAAGAACGACTAAAAAAAGGTAAATCACCACAAGGCAATATCTTTATAAGTGCTAAAAGTAGTGGCTCTGATGTTTTAATAACTATTGAAGATGATGGAAGAGGACTTGATAAAGAAAAGATTATAAAAAAGGCTTTAGAAAGAGGACTTATCTCTGAGAAAAGCGATGTGGATGATCAGCTTGTATATGACTTGATCTTTCAAACAGGCTTTTCTACTAAAGAAGAGGCAACTGAATATTCAGGTAGAGGAATTGGCCTCGACATTGTTAAGAACAATATTCAGAAGATAGGAGGCAGAATATTTGTAGACTCTCAAAAAGATATAGGTACCAAGTTTACTATTAGAATTCCACTCACTTTAGCAATTATTGATGGGATGCTTGTAAAGGTAAATGAACAAATATTTGCTTTACCTCTGTCTACTATTGTAGAGACATTTAAAGTTGAAAAAAAAGATATAGTTACTGAAGGGCATAGTCAATTTATATACAAAAGAGGGGCTTGTTATAATGTTGTTGACTTGCGAAGAGTCTTCTACCACAAAGAAGCCTTAGCAGACGAAAGACCATTTTATTTGGGAGTTATGGTGAGCAATGGGAGCAAGGTGGCTGTGCTATTGGTTGACCAAATGGTTTCTCAGCAGCAAGTTGTTATAAAATCACTTCCTCAAATCATTGGTGAGGTAAGAGGAATTTCAGGATGCACACTTTTGGGGAATGGTGGTATTGCTCTGATTTTAGACATTGATAGTTTAATAGAAAGACAAACGGTATAATGTCAAGGGGGTTTTTTAAAAAATTTTTTTAGATAATTAGGGCAAAAAAGACAATAAAATACCGAGCCGCTCAGCATGGAAAAATTTAACTGGCAGCTTGTTTGGGAAAGATTATTAAATTAAAAAATTGGGACTAACTAAGTATTGTAAACATCACCTCTTTCTTGATATATTTGACCTTTGCTGAGCATTGCAAAGATCAAAGGAATTAAGCGTCTTGCGGTGAGGACGAGGGCACGTTTATGCTGATGCTTGGTAACCTCTGAGAACTTCTTGTTGTAGAAGGCTTTGTAGCGTACTGTGTGCACCCTTACACAGTTAGCAGCTTCAACAAGATAGTATCTCAGGTATTGGTTACCACACTTAGCTAATGAGACATCTTGGGCATTGAAGTTGCCTGATTGGTACTGAGTCCAAACAAGGCCAGAATACTTTGCCAAAGCAGCTTCATTTTTGAAGCGCTTGATATCACCGATTTCAGCGATGATGCCGGCTGCAAGAACATCTCCTATGCCAGGGACGGTTGTTAATGTTTGAGAGAAAGCTTTAAGAAGTTTTGAGATTTCTTTGTCGAGTTTTTTAAGTTGTTCTTGCATAAATCTAATGTTTTCAAGGGTCATAGACAAAGCTAAGTCATTTGCCTCAGCCAACAGAGGATGTAATCTGTATGAACGCTTGAGCCTCGGTTTTAAGTATTTCAGCGATTTTATTGACATCTGAGAGTCTATTGTTGCCGTTATCGGATACGAATTTAATTAAGTCTTCTAAAGGCATAGAAGCGATATCATCAGGTGTAAAGTTTTCGATGATAGCACAAGAAGCTTTACCGAAGATATCTGAAAATGGACAGTCTTGAGAATAAGTAGAGAATTTAAGGTATATGAGATTGAGAGCTCTGTTTTTTTCGCGAGTTAGATTGTGAACAAGATGATAGCGCATTCTGGTAAGGCGTTGTAGTGCAGCATATTTAAAATCAGGCAAAGGTGTTGGGTTGAGTTTGCTGAACCTGACACATTCAGCGATGATAATTGCATCGATGCTATCTGTTTTAGGCAAGAAAGTGTAGATTTTTTTGAAGCCTTTGACTATGCTTGGGTTGAGAACATAAAAAGTTGGTTTATATGGCAGCAGTTCAGATGAAGAAGCAAGATACAAGTGCAGATGCCAAGCGTAATGTGAAGTTGCTTCCATGCCAAACTTAATACAGGATAGATTATACTGGCTGAGGCAGTCAATAACTCTTTTGATTAATTCGTTAGCGCCTTCTTGATCATTAGGCAAGGAAAAAGGTTTTTTAATCAAGTGATTACCGGCATCATCGATGAAGAAGATAGAATTTGACTGACTACTGATATCAATGCCCACGATTAAAGTATTTGGCAATTTGAAGACCTCCTTTTTGCAAGTAGTGGTAAGAAAAAGTGTTAAGCCCTTTATCCTTGGGGATTACATGTAATGCAGCCTCGCCGATATTAGAGCTACGGAGCAGTTTACAGGGTGCACACATCTGATATGCTCAAATCAGATGTGGTAACCTGACCGTGCACAGCAAACGAGTAAACATTACTCATGTAATCCTTTGGGGTTCAGTCTTTCGCAAGCTGTGGCGTGCAGATGTCAAAGCACGTCCAGCAGGAGGTGTTCAAAATATATCCAAATAAACTAAATCAGGCTTAAACTTTTTCTGATTTTAGTTTACCAAAGATAAAGGGCAAATTTAAACTGTAGCAGTCAATTTTAATATTCAATTTTTGAGAAATGAGTGTTTTAAGAAAGGTGCATTATCAAAATGAATTTCCAGTAATCAATTGGTACTGATAATTAAATGTACCAATTGAGATATGAAGTTTTAAGTGATTTGATAATCATATTATACGAGAGCATTCCTGTAATGAACGAAAATGAGTGAAAATGAAGAGAAAAGAGATTTGAAAAGATAAGGTACCTCCTGATAAAATTAATAAAGTAAGTTGTACAACTTACGAAAAAACACAACAAAGGAGGTACCCTCTTTGAAGTATACACAAAATGAAAAGATATTACAAGTCACAGAAAGAACTTTAGTTGTAGGAGTAGATATAGCAAAGGAAAGGCATGTTGGTAGAGCATTTGACTTCAGAGGAGTGGAGCTTGGTAAGAGAATAGAATTTGAGAATAGGAAAGAAGGTATGGAAAAATTTCTGGATTGGGCAAATAAGATAATGAAAGCAAATGGCAAGGAGAGTATGATAGTTGGGATAGAACCTACAGGGCATTACTGGCTGTGCTTTGAGCAGTACTTAAGAGAGAATGGCATAAAAGTGGTATTAGTGAATCCTTTTCACGTGAAGAGGAGCAAGGAGCTTGATGATAACACGCAAACTAAGAGTGATATAAAGGATCCGAAGACGATAGCAATGCTTGTGAAGGATGGAAGATACACAGAACCAAATATACCCGAGGGTATATATGCTGAGATGAGAGTAGCGATGAACATATATGAAAGGCTTCAAAAACAGCTGAATGTTTTAAAAAATCAAATAATCAATTGGCTTGATATATATTTTCCAGAGTTTTTAGGAGTATTTTCTGATTGGGAAGGCAAGACAGCAATAGCGACGCTGAGAGAAATGCCATTGCCTTGTGATGTAGTAGGGAAGGAAGTAGAAGGGATTATAGAGTACTGGCGTGACAAAGTAGATAAGCGAGCGATTAGTCGCAGGAGGGCGATGGATTTAACAGAAGCTGCCAAAAGAAGTATAGGTAAAAAAGAAGGTAGAAAGCTGGCAAGACAAGAGATAAAATATTTGCTTGAAGAATATGAGCTTTTAAACAAGCAAGTAGAAGAGATAGAAGCCGAGATGGCAGAGCTTTTGAAAGAGGTGCCGAATGGCGATAAGCTTCTTGAAATAAAAGGTGTTGGAGTGAAGACAGCAGTTGGATTTATTTCAGAGGTTGGAGATATAAAGAGGTATGAGGATTCGAAGCAGATACAGAAATTAGCGGGACTCAATATAGTTGAGAATAGTTCTGGCAAGTACAAGGGTCAGACGTGTATAAGTAAAAGAGGGCGAGGAAGGCTCAGAAGTAGCTTGTTCAAGGCCATGATTACAATAGTAGCAAAGAATGAAGAATTTAAGCAGCTGCACAGGTATTACACCACGCGAGAGAACAATCCCTTGAAGAAGAAGCAATCATTAATAGCACTGTGTTGTAAATTGATAAGGGTGTTTTATGCGATTTTGAAAAAAGGCGTAAAGTATGATGGGAACAAGATGTTGAGCGATATAAAGAGAGAGGCTTTAGCAAGGACAGCGTGAAGTGAAGCGAAGTGAGAAAAATTGCTTGAACATTCTTAGTTTAAAGCAGGAGAAATAGTTTGAGTGATTCACATCTTGAGGGGGTAAAGAAATTCTTAGCTTTGCGAGGAGATTAAGTCATGTCGAGTAGCAAAGCGCCCCTTTTAATAATAGTTCACATCTTAGAAAATGTATTGATGGTTAAGAAATGAAGGAGAAAGGATTAAATGATTTTTTATAGAAAGTAGATTGAAAAATGTGAGCGGGTGGTCAGAGTACATCCTCCATACGGGCGAAGACCCTGCATACGAGCATAACTGACGTCCACGCCATGGTAGATGGGACGAGGGAATTGAGGGCAAGTGAGAAAAGACCCTGAGAGACATGAGAGGGTAAACACCATGGTTGTTGTGGATAGATACCCGCCGTAATATGGTAGAGCAACAAGATAAATACAATAGAGAGGCTGAGTCTAAGCTGGGTATGGTAGAATAAAGCAATAATAACAATATCAAGAACAAAATTATTTGTTTCGATAGCGAATTTTAAAGAAATCGCGAGATATTTTGAGAAAATCAAAGGTATATTGAGAGAGAGAAGATATAGTAGAGATATTACAATATGCATACTACAAAATATGGAAATGTTAATCAGCAATAGTAGTTATAACTTACAAGGGATATACTAAAGGGAAATACAAAATATAAATTTTTCTGTATTTAAAATTAGTATTGATGGTCCTAAAGAAATTCATAATAAGATTAGAGGTGATGGATTTTTTGAAAAAGCAATAAATGCTTTAAAGTCCTTAAAAGAATTGAACTTTAAAAATGTGACAGTAGCCACTTGTCTTATGAGAGAAAATTATGACTAAATTGTCATTAACGATATGAATTGATAGTAGTATATTTAATTGTAAGGTGTGATTATGTTAATTCAATTAATAGACTTTGATAAATTTACAAAACTATAAAGATGTAATGCAAAATAATGTGAGAACTTTCTTAATAGATATAAAAACAAATTTTAAAATACAAAATAATTACAATTAATTCGTTTCAAAATTAAAGAATTACAATAAAACTTTGAATGTTGCATATATACCGGAACTATATCATTTCGAAAACAATAAATTTAGAATAATAATGCAAAAAGAAAAGGAGTTAATTCTTTCTTGCTTAGTATATAATTATAAAAATCTACCTTTAAAAGTATTTTTAGATCAAAACAATACTACCTCAATTACTTGTTATAAATCAATAAATGCACCTATTACAGATTACTTTTGCCAGATTGAAATTTAGAAGAAAAAGTGATTAATTCAAAAGTAACATGTAATTGGTTGTTAGATAATTTATATAACAATACAGAGTAGAATTATTGAATAAGCTTATATTTATTGGGGAAGGGTGCAAAAGGATGAATTTTAAATACTATGTAAGAATAGTATTGTTATTACCTACTATTTTCATTGTTTTTATAAATTTAATTGAGGGTATCGTAAACATATATATTTCTAATACCTTTGCTAAATTATTTTCATTAGCTATCCAAAAAGATATGGAGGTTTTTATATGTAATGTAGTTACCTTTCTTTTAATTTATCTTATTATTATTTCTGGCAAATTATTTTTTTCATTGTTAATTGAATTTTTTAAAGAGAATAGAATTATTGAACTAAAGAAAAAGTTATTTATGTTGTTTTTGAATAACAAATATTCATTAATAGAAAAATATGGACAAGGTGAGATTTTAAATAGATTAGAGCAGGACTTTAATGATATAGTAAAGTGTTTTTATGTTCATTATTCTTCAGTTTTTTCAGCCTTAATATGTTTAGCAGGTTATTTTATTTTTTTGGGTCTAAAAAATTTTTCTCTTTCAGTTATTTTTTTTGGTCTTTGGATTTTACCTATATTTCCACTGTTTTTTACAATAAAATATATGAATAAAATAGTTGAGGAAAGTCATCGTGCAGATGATGAGTTAACAGGTTTTATTAAACAGTCTTTTGAAGGAATTGAAGTAATAAAAGCATATAATCTTTATGAATGGGCCTCTTTAAGATTTCTTTCCTTGGAAGAAGTCAGCAAAAAATGTGCAAATGAAATGGAAAAAGTAGGAACAATTGAAGATATACTTTACAACTTATGCAACAATATAGCAAAATTTGGTACATATATCATGTTAGGTTTATTTTTATATAAAAAATTAATAACTCCTGATTTGGTTGTAGTGTTCATATCACTTTTTCCTATTGTAATTGATAATTTTAAAGTAGCAGCAAAAGGTTTTCAAAATTTGAGGGTTGAAAAAAGTTCTTTTGAAAGAATTAGTGAAATACTAAATTTTGATATAGAAGATCAATATGGGAATATGATACAAATAAATGAAATTGAAAATATTGTGTTTAAAAATGTTTCGTTTTCCTATGAAAATTCTAAGAGTATCTTCAACAAATTAAATTTTCGTATCAACAAAGGAGATAAAATATTGATTATGGGTTCTAATGGAAGTGGAAAAACTACTCTTTTGAAGCTTATAATGGGACTTTATGAATCTTTTAAAGGTGATATTCTTATTAATGGTGTACCACTTTCAAAAGTAGATTTTAAGAGTTTCAGTAAACACATTTCATTTATTCCTCAAAATTTTACTTTCTTTACACAGGATATAGATAATAACCTTAATATGATGATTCAAGACAATTTGGAAGATAGAAAAAGAAGTTTACTGCACTTGTTTGGTTTGGATGATATTTTATCAAAAAAAATTAATCAACTTTCAGATGGGCAAAAACAGAAAATATCAATAATAAGAGGGTTGTTGAAAAAGTCTTCAATCTTAATAATTGATGAACCGACTAATTATCTTGATACTAAAAGTATAGAAATTTTGAAAGATATTCTTTGTAAAAGTGAAAAAACAATAATAATTGTTTCACATAATATTGAATTGGCAAGTTGTGTAAATAAAATTTGGAGAATCGAAAACCAATCAGTAAACGAAATTGCTGAAATTTATTAACAGCGAGGTAGTTTTTTATGGTGATTAAAGAAAAAAATAGATTAGTTAAGGATTTTTTGGTTAAATATTGGTATGTATTGTTGTGTGATATAATTATTTTTTCTCTACAAAATATTGTAGACATATATTTGGTATCAAAATTAGGAGTTTATATGGATGCAGCATTAAAAAGAGATTTTTATTTATTGAAAAACAACATAATTAATCTTCTATTTATTCTGTGTATTGTTATTTTTGTTTTGCCGTGCATATCTTCTATATATAGAGCTTTATTATTTGGGAAGGTAGTAGTCCTACACGATACTAATATCTACAAAAAATTTTTGTGTCAAAAGCTTTTGAAATTAAATAAATTGACAGTTGGTGAAGTGCTGACAAGATTTAATGATGATATAAGATTATTTAGATTTGCAATTTTGGATGTTGTTGAAATTTTGTTTTCTTGTATATTCATACTTTACGTACTATATGTAATGATAAAAATAGAAATTTTTTATTCAATATTATCTTTTATATTAGTTTTACTTCCTATAATAATTCCTCTAATCACAAAAAAACAAAACCAGAGAATTACAAAATATGGTCAGGAGAGGAAAGATGAATTAAGAGAATTAGAAAATCAAGTTGTTCAAAGTTTTTTGTATATTAAAGTTCATTCATTAGAAAAGGAAATAAAGGAAATGATAAAAAAGTGCTACCAAGACTTTATTGAAAAGTATGTAAAAGAGAAGATCAAAACTTCAGTTATTTTAAAGACAATGGATGATACTTTCTCTCAGATTTCAATGCTATTTATGTATATTTTGGGCAGTTATTTTATGTTAAGAAATAAAATTTCCTTGGGAGATTTTATAAAAATAACTGGATATTCAATTTTGATAAAGGGAATGATAAATTACATCATTAATACGATTAACCAGTTTTATAAACTTAAAATATTCTCAAAGAGGATATTAGATTTAATAAACTCTCCAGAAAGATATGGAGGAAAAGTACTAACAAAGGATATAGAAATTGTAGAGATAAAAAATATAGGATATAGGTTTGATAAAGATTATATTTTCAAGAATATTTCTCTTGACATAAAAAAAGGAGATAAAGTAGCAATAATAGGTGAAAATGGGTCTGGAAAGACTACTTTTTTAAAAATTCTTTTAGGTTTCTATGAGGACTATGAAGGTGAAATTTACATTAATGGGATTGAACTCAAGGAAATAAATTTAGAGAGTTTAAGAGAAAGAATTGGGTATTGTTCTCAACAGCCATTTATATTTAACTTTTCAGTGGAAGATAATATCAAGATGGTGAAATTCAACAAAGAAATAAATACTTTAGAGAGCGTTATGAAAAAACTAATGTTGGAAGAAATAAAAGACAAACGTGCGGGTGATAATGGAATTTATTTATCAGGTGGGCAAAAACAACGAATTTCTCTTGGAAGAGCAATGCTCAAAGGGAGGCAATTTTATTTGTTTGACGAAGTAACTGCAAATTTAGATGAAGAGGGGAAAAAAGTTATTTCCAGTCTGCTAGAAGATCCAAACACTACTATTATTATGGTTACTCATGAAAGGAACTTATTGAGATATTTTAATAAAATTTATCAAATTGATTTCAATTAAATTTTATTTTAGGAGGAGAATGGTATATAATGAAAGTATATGAGGTTTTATATAATTACTTGATAAATTATATAAAAGATGAGAGTCTTCTATATAAATTTGCTGAAAGTTACGAACTAGATAGAGTATTATTTTCAAAATATAATATAGATGACGAAGTCTTAAATAGAACAACCGCAAAAATAAAATTTCAAAAATTTATCAATGATATTATATTTAACGAGATGTTAAATATAAATGAAATTTGTTCGAAGATAAAAGTTTTGTTTTTGAAAGGTATTTTACTAAGCTATGATTTATATAAATACCCAGAAATTAGAAAAACAAGTGATATAGATATTTTAGTTACTTGTGACGATTTACCAGTATTATTAGACCATTTAGGTAAGTTAGGATATAAAGATGAAAAAGGATTACATGTAAGTGATAATTTAATTAACGTTTATGATTTAAAACTACGAGGACATAATCATTTACCTTCTATGAACAAACAGTTAATTATTGGGAATATGCTAGTTAATGTTCCGATTGAAGTTCATTTAAAATTTACATGTAACTGGGATGATGAAAATGAATTTATAAAACAATTGATAAATAAAGCAGAACAATATAAAGTTAAAGGGAAAATTTTCTATCGGTTAGATGTTAACAATAATTTTTTATATTTATTATATCATTTTTCAAAGGATTTTATCTTGGATTATTATTCTATGTTAACAGAAGGGAAGGAGCCATACTTAAGATTATTACTACTTATAGATATTTTACTTTTTGAGAATAAGTATAGAAATAAGATTGTTTGGGAGGAGATATTAAAAAATGCCGAAAAACTAAATATAGTAGGTGAAGTTCTATTTGCATTAAAGTTAATTTCAGAAATATTTCCTAAAGGAATGTATCAAAAATATATAGTTGAACTCCAAAATGTCTATCATAACTCTCTTCATAATGTAAAAGAAGGTTTTAGAAAAAA
Source organism: Caldicellulosiruptor changbaiensis (assembly GCF_003999255.1). GTDB lineage: Bacteria > Bacillota > Thermoanaerobacteria > Caldicellulosiruptorales > Caldicellulosiruptoraceae > Caldicellulosiruptor > Caldicellulosiruptor changbaiensis. The sequence continues at coordinate 1,814,422 of NZ_CP034791.1, read as the reverse complement.
AGTTATTAAAGAGTTATTGAAATATAATGCTTCAAAGTTTATTTTTAGTAACAAAGCAGACATAATAAAAACAGCTATTTTTAAATTGAGAGAAGGTATATTTCTTATTTGCCCATATAAAATTAGAAAATCTTGCGAAAATATATTATTTTATAATTTGAAATGTTGTTTGTTGAATACAGAAACATATGAAAGGAATGAAATAATTTTAAATGGAGAAAATATTTCTATTGGAGTTAGCTGGGACTATAGTTTTTTCATTATTGTAATAAAATTACCATCATCAGAATTAGAGCATTGGTATAAAAAAGATATGGAAATTATTTTAAGTTTTTACAATTATCAAATATTAAAGATGATAGATATTAAAATCAAAGATGTTAGTGGGGAGAAAAGAATAATTGAAGGTGAGTATAATGTTAATCAAGATAAGATATTAGAAAATATACTTGATAAAGTACAAATAACAAAAAACGATGATAGCTTTTTACTTCAGCTAAAAATTCCTTGGAATGTTATATTGATTAATCCAAAACAGGGCAATAGATTTTTATTTGATATTCAAGTTAATGGAAAAGTAGATAAAAATATTGATAAAATAAATTATTTGGGTTGTTGGTTTTTAGCAATAAATGATCCTACAACAATGGCAGAAGTAATATTAGTTAAATAAAGATTTGTTTTGTTATATCTATGAATTAGAGCGATGAATTAGATTGATAGAACGATGACGAAATATCAATAGTAGACTCAATTTTTATAGAAGTTAGATTTATTTTTTTGCGCAAGGGTATATTTATTGTTGGTTCAATGTTGGGTAAAATAGATAATAACAAAGCAATTACCGGTAATATAAAATGTGCATTTTCAGCAAAGAAAGTAGTTTTATTTAAAAACAAAAGAAAGTTGAAAGCATCCATAAATTTATGTAAATTTTGCAAGCGAAAAGTGTATCAATTATATTATGGCTGCAGAGATTCTATCGAAGATTGAAAGTGAAAGCAGCAAACTTGCCCTTAAGCTAAAAGAATTTTCATCTGAATGTGAAAGGATTTCATTACAAATTTCAGAGGCAGATAATTCTTTAAAACTTTATCTCAAATTCGATTGACAGTATTGCTGTAGCTACCAAACATCTTGCAGATGCTCAAGGAAAAGTTGTAAGTGGTTATAACAAAATTGACAAGGGGCAAAAGGAAATAATCTCAGGTGTAAATCTTATGTATTCAAAAATTCAGGAGTTTGACAAACAAAAAGAACAGATTCTAAAAAAAGTTGATGAACTTCAGACAGGGTTTACAAGTTTAAAATCAGCGCTTTTGCAGATTTCTGATGCACTTAACAAGATGGCAAATTCTATGCAGAGTATGAAGAGTTATTTTGAAGGATACAAGACAACAAACATCTTTTATGTTCCACCAGAGGCTATAAAAAGTAATAGCTTCAAAAAGGCTTTAGATTCATATATGAATAAAGATAGAACAATAACAAAGATAATCTTGATTCTTGACACAAACCCATATACAAACAAAGCAATTGATGTTGTTGACAACGTGGAAAAAGTTTTGAAAAATTCTTTAGAGTTTGTAGACACTAAATTTGTTTCATGGGGAGTTGGAGGAATATCATCAAGCAACCACGATTTGAGAAGCATTTATTTTAAGGATTTCAAGACTTTAAGACTAATAATGATAATAAGCATTTTAATACTCATGTTCATTATTTCAAGGTCAATCTTTAATGCAGGTGTGATGGTAGTAATAGTTTTTGTCGACTACTACCTTGCACTCTCTATCACAGAGATGATTTTCAAAGGCATTTTCAAGTACGAAGCACTTAACTGGAGCGTGCCATTTTTCACCTTTGTTGTGTTCTTAGCTCTTGGAATAGACTACAGTGTATTCTTGCTGATAAGGTTTTATGAATATAAAGACTTGGAGATAAATGAGGCACTCAGGCTTACCTCAGCAAATATAGGACATGTAGTAACATCTGCAGTGATAATTTTAGCCGGCACATTTGCAGCAATGCTGCCATCTGGAATCTTGACATTAATGCAGGTTTCCATCTGTGTTGTGATAGGTCTTCTTTTGCTTGCATTTTTCCTGCTGCCGTTTTTGTATAATACTTTGATGAGGGTAAAAAGGGACATAGTTTAAAAAAGTATCTTTAAAAAAAAATAAAAGGCTGCTACCTATAAAAGGTGGCAGCTTTTTGTTTGTGTAACAATATTGAGAAAATTAAAGAAATTTAAAGCGATTTAAAGTAAGAGAGAGCTGATAGTTAAAAATTGCTTAAAATTAACTAAAAAAAAAAAAAAAAACGAGGTTGACAGAATAAAAATTAATAAAGTAAAATTGAGGTGAAAATACCAAGGATGATATTAATAAGTATAGAAATTTGCATATATCCTTTCGCGAATAAGATAGATTATATGCAAATAGGATGGTATACCAGAAAATATTAAAAGAAAATATTGCAACAAGTTTATGTCTGCTACTATTATATGTTTATTTGTTTTTCCGTAACTTAAAAGATTTCAACTTACAATGGCATCAACCTCTCATGGGTGCTCATGAAGGGATGCAAAATAAAATAGGTAGGAGGAATAAGAATATGAAAAACCGTAAAAAGAAGGTAGCTTTTTTAAGTATTATGACGAGTTTTGTATTTATATTTAATGTATTTAACTTCTCTTTGTCATATGCTGAAGATGAAAAATATAAGATAGTTGGCAACTATACATTGCAAGATAGTAAATTGATAGAAAGTTTGCTCAATATTAATAGTCTTGTGCTAAAAAGTCCCAAAAATTATTTAAGGATTAATGATGATGGAAGTATTACTGTCAATGAATCAATAAAAGATATAGTCAAAGACGATAATTTAATATTGAAGTATAAAGAATGCATAAAATACCTTAACTTAGCTATAGAGGAAGGAATTATAGAAGTAAAAGATGATTTTAGTATACAGCTTTCAAAAAATATACAACTAAAAAATAAAAGTGTAAAAAGCGATAAAAATTCAATTGTTATTCAGCGTGATCCAGATGAGCCAGAGCGTGTATATTTGATAGAAATGTGCAGAGCTAATGTAAATGAATTGAACGGTATTTATTTATCAACATTAATTATTAGTGGAAATGCTGCCTTAGCGTATTCTGCAAAAGTTGCATATTGGACATCTAAAGTAAGAGAAGGTGGTGATTGGGATTACAAAAGAATATATGGATGGAATAAATTATATAAAATCGTTGTTGATGGTAAGATAGAGTATATACATGGAGAAGATATTGGTAATATTCATTATGGATATACAGGTAGATCATTACCTCTTCCAGCAGAAGTTTTATGTTCAGCTGCTGGACTTGCTCAAATATTAACTGGAAATTTTAAAATTTCTTGGTATAATAGCTATTTTGATGATCCGAAAGATCAAGAAGCAATTAGGAAAGGGATATCATGGTATGAGCAAGGTTTATAAATCTAATGGTTCAGCTGAAGTAAACAAAGGTTCTTTTAAAAGAATATTAATCAAATTATTGATGACAATATTAATGCTCATATTATTATTTACTTTATTTGTCTGCTGGCGATTTTTTGATATGAACATGCTTCCGCATGGCGAATTTTTAAGTGAATCTTTATCCCCTGATGGAAAATATAAAATTAAATTTTACTTAATCAATGGTGGTGCAACAACAGCATATGGAGTTAGAGGAGAGCTGTGTTATAAAAGTGGCTTAAAAATTAGAAACATATACTGGGATTACCCGGAAGATAGAGCTGATGTTAGATGGATAAATAATCATGTAGTTATAATTAATGGTCACAGATTAGACATTTTTAAAGACTCTTTTGATTGGAGAAAAGAACCTGTAAAAAGGCGATAGAACAATTTTGAATAAAAAACAAAAATCTCAGGGAAAGTGAGCAGAGTATTTTTTCGCTATAGAATTTTTCTTAAGCTTAAATAGCCTGCAATCCTTTATTTTCAAAGATTTGCAGGTTATTTTTATTTCAGCAATCTACAAAAGTCCCTTTGTAAAAATAAAGGCGATTTTTTCTTTTTTTGTAATATAATTTTATGGGTAAATTTGATAAAATGTATAGATACGTAAAGGAACAAAAATTAGGCTCTATGTCATAATATGATTGTATTTAAGGATAAATGGATAGAGAAGGAAAGGAAAAGTATACTTTAGAATAAACTGCAGTGTGTTCTTGCTGATAAGATTTTATGAATATAAAGACTTGGAGATAAACAAAGCACTGAGACTTACCTCAGCAAACATTGGTCATGTTGTAACATCAGCGGTGATAATTTTAGCCGGCACATTTGCGGCAATGCTGCCATCTGGGATTTTGACATTAATGCAGGTTTCAATCTGTGTTGTGATAGGTCTTGTTCTGCTTGCATTTTTCCTTTTGCCGTTCTTGTTCAATGGTTTGATGAGGATAAAGAGAGATATAGTTTAAAAATGCTTTTAAAAAGCAATTTAGATAGCTGCCTCCAGAGAAGGGGGCAGCTTTTTGTTTGCGAAAAAACATGAGAAAATTTAAGAAATATAGAGATATTTGAAGAAAGAGAAAGCTTATAGCTAAAAATTGCTTGAAATTAACTAAAAAAAAAAAAAAAAAACGAGTTTGACAGGATAAAAATTAATAAAGTAAAATTGAGGTGAAAATTCCAAGGAGAATATTAATAAATATAGCAATTTGCATATTGCCTCTCGCAAATGAGATAGTTTATATGCAAATAGGATGGTATACCAGGGAATATAAAAAAGAAAATATTAAAACATGCATATATATAATTATTGAGGTTCAATTTTATCTTACAAAAGAATGATTTGACACTTGATCATCTAAATTATTACATAAAACGCTCATAATGAGCGTTTTATAACATTACAAAATATTCTAACAAGAGAGGAGGTGCTATTTAATGATGAAAAATTACTCTAAACCTGTTGTTAAAAGGGTAGTTAGAGGTTTAGTAGTAATGGGCGGTCACAAAGTTTAAATCATTAGTGGCAAGTCACTTTTAGTGACTTGCCACTACTAACAAGAAACGCGAGGGGGTTTTATGTTAGCTTATTATGTAACAATTTTTTTAAAAGGCACTGCAAAAGGGTTATTTTTTCCTATTTGGATATTGCATATGTCAAACAACAAAATTTCTTTGTTTTTTATTGGTATATTAGGTACAGTTTTGGAAACAGTTAGGTTTATCACAGAAATTCCTCTTGGGGCATTTGCAGATAAATATGGTAGAAAAGTTTCATTATTTTTATCAGCTTTTTTATATTTTATAGCTTTTTTCTTATTTTCATTGGGAAATACAATTTATATGTTTGTATTTTCAGTATTAATAATGGGATTAGCTGATTCTTTCGAATCTGGAGCATTAGAGGCATGGTTAGCTGATCATTTGATTCTGAAAGGGAAAGTCGATAAACTTGAAAATGAGTTGAGAAAAATGTACATTATTTTGATTGCTGGAAGTATTATTGGAGCAATTTTTATAACCTATTTGTACAAAATGAATACTATTATGCCATTTTTAGTGTCAGCAGTATTATATTTAATTGCTACCTTAATAACATGTATTTTTGTACCTGAATCGTTGCCAGTATCTCATAATTCGAATATCAATAAGTCAATAATAAATAAAATAAAATTATCTGTTTCTTATGTGATGTCAAGTAAAACTCTATTGTTATTGTCATTAGCAATGTTTTTATTTGCAATAGGATTTGATGGTATAGAAAGATTTTATCAGACATATTTAAAATATAGAAAATTCAACGTTTTTTGGATAAGCAATATATATATAATTAGTGCTATTTTTGGTCTTGCGTTTATGTTTTTACAAAACATGTTGATTAACAATAAAAAGAATGATTTATTAATAATTGGCAATCTAAAAATTTCAATGTTTATAATACTAACTGTTGCTATCTTTATAAACTTAAATATTATCTCATACTTATGTTTAGTGTCCTTTTTTGTATTAGAAGTTATTCTTAGACCTTATCTTCAAAGTTATCTAAATAAATTTATTGATTCTGAAATAAGGGCTACTACATTATCTTTTTTTCAATTTGCAGAAGCGAGCGGCGAAATTTTAGCAGGTATAGGAATTGGTTACTTTATAAAGGTTTTAGGCATTTCATATGGTTTGTTTGTAAGTGCTGTATTTATTTTAATTTCGGGTTTAGCAGTTTTTGTTTTGTTATTTTTTGAAAGGATATATTGAAATACTGATTAAAATGGGGGGTGTTTAGATGCCTAAATATAAACAAGTAAAAGTGGATTATAGAATATTTAAAAATGGATATTTATTTAGTAATGGAATTGCTTTAAACAAAACAGCTTTTGAAATATGGGAATGTTGTAGAGAACCTGTAGATGAGAATATAATTGTAAAAAAGTTCTTTGAAAAATATACGCCTCAATCTGATGAAGATAAAAAAATGATTATTGAAGATATAAAAAATTGCCTGAATTTATTGATAGAAGGGAATCTTATCGAAAGGATTGATGAATAAATGGAATTAGTGGATACTTCTATTGGAATTAAGGAGATATTAGGTGATATACCAATACTTGCTGCTTCAATAAGAGTAACTAAAAGATGTAATGCATTTTGCAAACATTGCTATGGTAACTCAGGTGAACCATTTAATAATGAGTTAACTACTCGAGAAATTAAGAAGCTAATAGACGTTTATAGTGATGAATTTGGAGTAAAGAAAATCTTTTTTACAGGCGGTGAGCCATTTGCAAGAGGAGATATAGTAGAGATATTACAATATGCGTACTATAAAAATATGGAAATATTAATAAGTACTAATGGTTCTCTACTCACAAAAGATATACTAAAAGAAATACAAAATATAAACTTTTCTATGTTTCAAATTAGTATTGATGGACCTAAGGAAATTCATAATAAAATTAGAGGTGATGGATTTTTCGAAAAAGCAATAAATGCTTTAAAATTATTAAAAGAGTTGAATTTTAAAAATGTGACAATAGCTACTTGTCTTATGAAAGAAAATTATGATCAAATTAATAAAATAATTGATATTGTAGTTGAATATGAAGTTGATATATATTCTTTAGTTTTACTTTTAGTAGCTGGTAGAGCTAATAGTGAACTAGATGTAACTTCGCAAGAATTAAAATTAGCAATTAATGATTTGTTTAGTGCTTATAGAAAATATAAAGGAAAATTCAAGTTAGCAGAAAATAGTATTATTCCGCCAGCTTTAGTACCTGCCGATTTACGAGAAGAAGGTCTGCATAAGCAATTTGAGGTATGTTGTGCATTTCCTAATATCATAGGTATTGAAGCAAATGGTGATGTTGCTCCATGTGATGGTTTTTTTACTTTTCCTGAATATATTGCAGGAAACATAAGAGAATCTTCTGTCTTGGATATATGGGAAAGGTCTAATGTATTTTCAAAGTTGTCCGAACTAAATAGATTAGATATTAAAGGTGTTTGTAGTAAATGTATATTTCTAAGTACATGTGCAGGTAGTTGTCGTGCCTCAGCGTATGCGTATTATAAAGATATACATGCACCATTTCCAACGTGCCAAAAACTATATGAAGAGGGTCTTTTCCCGCCGGATTGTATAGTAGGAGAGTGAATTTTGAAAATGTTTGTAAATAGTGAAGATATTTTCAGTAGCATACCCATATTATCTGCTTCGGTTAAAGTTACTCGCAAATGTAATTTAGCTTGCAAACATTGTTATGTAGCAAATAAAAATTTTGATTATCAAAGTGAACTTTCTGTTAACGAGATTAAATTGATAATTGAACAGTTATATGAGGCAGGTTGTTTAGACTTGTATTTAAATGGTGGAGAACCTTTTCTAAATGAAAACATATTAGAAATTTGTGAATTTGCACATAATAAAGGATTGAGAATTTCAGTGAGTACTAATGGAATTACTATCGACGAAGAAATAATAAAAATATTATCAAAATTTAATTTGAAGATTTTTCAAGTTAGTATAGATGGATTAGAAGAAACACATGATAAAATAAGAAATAAAATAGGAGCTTTTAGAGAAGGAATAAAAGCATTAAATTTAGCAAAGAGATATTTTAAAAATTCTGATACTACAGTGATAATGGCAACGACATTAATGGAAGATAACAAAAATCAAATTTTCAAGTTATATGATTTAGCTTGTGAATTAAACGTTGATACATATGCATTAATTCCATTACTTCCAACAGGAAGAGCTTGTTCTGCAATAGATGTATCAGTAAAAGAAAAAATGGATATTTTTAGTAATATAGCAGAATATTTTGTAAGTAAAAATACTTCTACCGAGCTAAGTCTTATTTTACCACCTGGTTTAATACCAAAAGTATTATCAACAAGAAAGTATGGGAAAGGTTATTACTGTACATTTCCAAACATAATAGGAATTGATTCTAATGGGAATATAGCACCATGTGATGGTTTATTAAATATAAATGAATTTAGGTTGTTGAATAAAAATTATTACCAATAATACATAAAATGAGCAAAAGTTATTGATTCCATTCATATGCGAAAGAAAACTTCTTACCTTCTACTTTTCTGAGAAGTTGCTCAAACAAAAAAGTAATTAGTATCCAATCAATATACCTTTTATAATTCTTAAACCTCCTGAGCCTTACATTCTCAAGATTATATTCACCTTTTAATTTACTAAATAGTCTTTCAATCTTTGTTCTATGCTTGTATAGCTTTTTGCCCTCTTCAGTTTCTAAAAATCTTATGTTATTTCTTCTAAAAACATTCTTAACATTGTTTTTATCTTTCATGTTTCTTTTGTTTATCCCAGCAACAAATTTAACTTTAAGCTCATTTGCTATATTAAACCATCTGCTACAATCGTATCCCGCATCTGCTAATACAATCTCACAGCCAAAGCCCCATGCCCTATATAAAAGCTCTTCTTGTCTTGAGTCATGTTCATTTGCCCCTGTTAAAATCCAGAAAAGTGGTATTACTTCTTCTTTACCTGTACACAAAAGATGTAATTTGTATCCCCTGTAAAATCCTATTGTAATATGTATACCTATTTTTGCTTCTGAATCATTTTTGGCACTTCTCAAAGGTGTAGAATCTACTATCGCTATACTCATATCAGGTTCTATCTTAGCTATTAATATGTCTTTTATATCTTGCATGTATTCTTTTTCTATTTTTCTTGACAACTTCGCAAAATATGAATAGTCCGGACTTTCTTCTATACCTACTACTTGCTTAAACTCTGTGTCTTGATTTATTCGATATTCTAATTCTCTGAAACTCTTTATCCCCTTCTTAACTTTGTAAACCAGACAAGCTATTATTTGAAACAAATTAAATTTCCTTGGGCGTCCTCTTCTATTGTGCTTTATTCTCCTTGTCAGAGCTTCAGTAACCTTTTTCACTACAAAAAGTAGCTTTAAAAATTTCTTATTTTGTGCTTTAATATTCATGAGTATATCTTTTCCCCCTTGTGTTTTGTTGTGGTTTTCTCTTAAATTAAATTATAACACAAGGGGTTTTTTTCATTTGTTACTATGTTTACTTTATATGGTTATTTCTTTTATTCAACAACCTCTATAAATGAATTAATTATTGGGAATATTAGAGAAAAAACTATAGAAGAATGCTGGTACAGTTTTGTTATGGAGGAAATAAGAAATATCAATGTAAATCAATTAAAAGGAGTCTGCTCAATGTGTAAATTTCTCTCTACTTGTAGAGGTGGCTGTAGAGCTTATGCATATATCAAAACAGGTAGTTTTTATGCTTCTGATCCATTATGTCAAGAAATTTACGAAGCTGGTTTATTTCCTAAAGAATCTTTAAAGACATAGTTTATATTTTTTTATTTCGTTGGCAAACCAAATGTTTCCATAAACTGTACTTTTATTAAGAATTTTAGCTTTGATAGAAGTTTATATCTGCATTGTAATAGAGTTAGTTCTGTCTGCATTTTTCCTACATCCGTTTTTGTATAGTACTTTAATAAGAGTAAAAAGGGATATAATATAAAAGGAACTTCGAAAAAATTTGAAAGCTGCTTCCAAGAGAAGGGGGCAGCTTTTTGTTTGCAAAAAACATGAGAAAATTCAAGAAATTTAGAGATATTAAAAGAAAGAGAGAGATAATAGCTTAAATTTGCATAAAATTAACTTTAAAAAACGAGATTGACAAAATGAAAATTAATAAAGTAAAATTGAGGTGAAAATGCCAAGGATAATATTAATAAATATAGCAATTTGCATATTGCCTCTCGTAAATGAGATAGATTATATGCAAATAGGATGGTATACCAGGGAATATAAAAAAGAAAATATTGCAACATGTTTATGTTTGTTACCATTATTTGTCTATTTGTTTATTATACTTAAAATATTTCAAGTTACAATGGCATCAACCTTTCATGGGTGCTCATGAAAGGATGCAAAATAAAATAGGTAGGAGGAATAGAGTATGAAAAACTACAAAAAAATTGTAGCAATTTTAATAACATGTACTTTAATGATTATAAGTGTTTTTTCTATTTTGCCTCAAAAAACTACAGCTACTATACCTTCAGTCAGCAAAAGCAATGATTTTCCAAATTTTAAGACTATATTGAATATTCCTGTATCCGAAGAAGGTATTGAATACACAGGGATGGCGGGTTATGGTTCTCACGAAGGACCTAATGCTTTTGATGTGAAAGGAGATAAAATCTACATTCTTGATAATGTTCATCATAGAGTACTTGTATACAGTAAGAGCAAAGGTGATTTAATTGAAAAAATTAATATACCAGAAGGGCAATGGATTCATGGTATGGCAGTTGATAAAAACGGCAAGATATATTTATTTAATGCTGGTCTGAATACTTTAATTACAATAAACAATGGCACAATTGAAATTGCCTCTTTAAATAAAGAGATACGGTTAGAACCATTTGCTTACTTTGGAGTAAGCGAAAAAGGGCCTTTTGTAGTACTTGCTGGAGACAAAATGAAAACTTGTTTTTTGGGTAAAAGACAAAATGGTGAGTATAGAGAGAATAACTTATACGTAACAGAAGAAAAAGAAGGAAACATGTCGTCTGATGGATGTATATGGAAAGCAAATGTTTCTAATCGAAAGGCTTACATCAATACACTTGAGGTTAGCGAATTTCCGAGATGGCTTGTCGACGAATACAGTGCCTATTATTATATTGGGAAAAATGGTTTTGTTCAATTTTGGAAGATAACCAATGATTATGGCGAATGGATAGTTAAGTTAAATTCAAAAACACAGAATATAGAAGGGCTCGTAAAAATTCCGGATGTTAAATATTCTTGGCCGCAAAAAGATGTAGTACTTGATAATGGGAACGTCTTTGTCTTGTTGCCATGTGAGAAGAGGGTATATGTATTAATGGTTGACTCATGGATGACAAGCGAACAATATATAGAATACACAAAATCTTTAGGAAGTGGAGAAAATGCAATTAGTAGCAAAATTGAAACAGAGCAGTCTGCAGAAAAAACCTTACCCGCTGCGATAGCTTCCAGTATAACCAGAGGCCAAATAATTCTAACTGCTCAACAATATAATAATTACAAATGGTATTGTTCAAAACAAAATTATGATGGTTCAAAGGTTGCAAATCCCAGTTTATGGAAAAGACCATCTTTCATAACATCATACAATACGTATTACTATCAAGTTCCGTATTGCTGGGGCGGATGGGATTCTTTTTCTGGTTTTGATACCAAAATTAAAGATGGATATGCAGCTGGAAATGTTTGTACAAATGCTCCTGGATATGTAGGGGGAACAGCTGGAGTTGACTGTTCTGGATTTGTAAGCAGGTGCTGGGGTTTGTCTCAAAAATATAACACAACTGGATTAATGAATATATCTACTAAAATTAGTTTTTCCTCTTTACAGCAGGGCGATATATTGTGTAACAGCAGCCATGTAATGATTTTCTATAAAAGAGATCAGAATGGAAATTATATAGTATATGAAAGCACAACAGGAGGTTACGATCGGGTTATTCACCAAGCACGAAGTAAGTCGTATGTAGAAAGCAACTACGGTGCATATAAATGCCCATTTGTGAATTAAAGTACCAAAGAAGTTGTTGTTAGTTAATATGTGGGTTATGTCAAATCAAAAAACCTCCTTGTGGCTATATTCACAATTAGCCACAAGGAGGGCTTTTATTTATTTTTGAAGAATGAGTATGTGAACAGCAAATTGCTCAAATCAATGAATAAGGAAATATTAGTTCAATAATCAATCAAACAGTTGTAAATAAAAACAGTTATAAAAGTTCATATCATATTGGTTTTTATGAAAAAAAAGTGAAAGGGTGTGAAAAAGAATGAAGTCAAAAAACAAAATGCCTACAACAAGGTTACTTGCTAAGATAGTTGCCTTTGTGGGAATGCTTTTAATTGGGTTTTTAATAATTTATAATCAACAAAATGTTACAAAAATTGGATATGTAAGAGTTTTAGAAAAGAAAAATCCCAAGATATTGTTTGGAATGACATTAGAGGGAAGACTTGTTGACAGCCGTGGAAATGACGATTTGCTATTCAAATTCAAAACAACCGATGCTGAGATTAACAAGAATTTTACACTTTTCCCACGTCGATTTTTTGCATGGGGAAAAAATCATGTAGCTTACACCAGTAATCTTAAAGAAATAATTGTGGTTGATTATAAAACCAGAAAAGAGGTATATCGACAACAATTAAAAGAAGGGATAGAATATATCAACGTAAATAAAGAAAAAGAAGAGTTTGTAATAGCAACCAGCAAAGCATTGTATCTTTTGAGATGTCAGAAAGAGCATAGAAATGGAGAAAGTAAGCAATTTTTATTAGAACGTATAGCAGAAGGTAAATTTTGCTGGCCGTCTATTTCGCGTGATAGCAGATACATAGTGTGTGGAGAAAATAACAGTAAAGAAAATCCTTCAGCCACATCACTTGTATTATTTGATTTATCAAATAATACAAAGAAAAAACTTCTGTCTGAGAAATTTGGTAATTTTTCAGTAAAAGTTGTTTATAGAATAATATACTCTACTTCTATAAGCAGTGATAACAAATGGATTGTAATAAGCACCAGATCACCAGCAGATCCACCATATGTATGGGTATCAGCAATAAATTTGGAAAGCGGAATTGTAAAGGAATTTAGTACAAATACAGGATTGTGCAACTCACCAGGATGTTTTATTTCAAATGATAAATACATGTTTGCGCAGGGAGAACCAGAATATCAAGAATTTGGGGATTATTCTTCTATTATTGACCCGTTTAGATCAAAACCGGTTATTCTTGACCTTAATACTGGAAAGTTGGAGATTGTTAACGATGTGCCCAAAGACAGTAATGCCTATTGGCCGATATATGGTAATGATAAAGCAATTTATTTTATTGACAGAAACTATCAGTCATTTGTACCTAATAAAATTTTTGATACCAATATTTATAGACTAAAAAATAAAAAGGTTGAGCTATTATTTCAAATAAAGGGCGGTATTGTAAGTTGTGATGTGATTTCAAAGTGAAACTTTTCTGAAAGGCAGAAAAAAGATTTATAAAAATGACCAAGTCGGCACGTGGTGAAGACATATTTACCACCTAATTTATTACAGAACAGAGAATAGAAAGTACCTACTTTCTTCAGAATGTTCTCAAGAAGTAATGTAGGAAACTGAAAAACGTGGGAGGAGACCAAAGATTTCGAATTTATGAACTTTTCAAATGGTGTCCTCCCATTCATTCCTTTACCACTATGAGGTCTAAAAAAGTTCCACGTATCCTGCCACCTTTGAGCTCTCTGAATAAATTCTTCTTTGTTTTTACATCTCTCAGCATGAATCTATTGCTAAATATTCGTCATCTGCTCGATGTGAATTTTCAATTACCCCCATAAGATGTTTTGCTCTTGGTGGAATAGGATTTAGTTCTACTCCTAAAATAGAAAACATCTTATTCCACTCCTTTAGCTTTCTTTCACTTCCTCCGCAAAATTCTTCTCCATTGTCCAATTCGGATTTTTATTGGGGTTCTCACATTATGTGTTCTTAACCATAAAGCAACCAAAGATATAAACATGAAGCCAAAAGCAGATGAAAGTTCATAGGAGTAAGCTGTAAATCTTGCTCTTGTTGCAATATCTATCATGTTCCACTCATAGCAAGGTAAATTGTGTTTTTTCATATGTTCGTATACTTCTTCAGGAAGGCTGTCTTTGTCTAAAAGATGCTTTGTATCAAGTTGAAACTCAGAAAATGGAATGAGAGCTTCATAATCATATAAACTTCTTTCACCCTTTTTTGTCTTTCTTGTTTTTCCCAGGTAACAGCGTTTCTTTTAAGAACTGACTTTATTGTGTTTTCGCTTATTTTAATGCCATATTTTCTGAAAAGATAAAGAGACAAACGTCTGTATCTAAAGCCAGTTCTTTTAGATTCCTCAATAATGAGATTTTCAAGTTCAGAAGAAAGTTTTCTGGGGCAAGTTTTAGGTTTTCTTGATTTATCCTCAAGAGGACCGTAAATTGCTCTTCTTATAGTAGCTCTTGATACACCTAATATTTTAGCAGTTTTTGATACGTTTTTGTTGTTCGCCACAAAGACTTTCCGGACTAATTCTCTTGCTTTTTCGGGAGATATTTTTCTTATTTCGTGATATGATATAATATTCATAGTAGGCTGCCCTCCCATCCTGGTAGTTTTTGAAAGTTTCTTTTGAATGGGAGATTACACTTTTTAATTAATATTCATGTCAGGATGGAGGCAGCCTCAATTCTTTTTATGAGTTTCTCCTCACTATTTTCGCACATTCTTTCGCTGTGGTAAATATCTCTACACCTATTCGAGAAAATGACCAAGTCATTTTTGAAACGTCTGATAGTGAGAGTATCCTCAAAGGTCCTTATATTTCAGAAGATAATGATATTGCATTCTACACGAAAGATATAAATTGCTGGAGACGAAATGAAGCTTAATATAGGCAAAGTTAAAGATGAAAAGATTGTAATAAATAAAAGAGTGAAATGGGACAAAGGAACTGGCGATATTAAGTTTTCTGGTAATTCCATTCAGTTTAAAAGTGACAGTGGGATAATAGAGTATAAAATTGATGATATAAAATAACAAATTTTGTATAATAATTTGATGAGAATAGAAAAGGATAGAGTCTTAAAAATTTTTTAAAGAGGATTAGAAAGCTGCTTCCAAGGGGTGGGACAGCATTTTGTTTGCGAAAAAACATGAGAAAATTTAAGAAATTTAGAGATATTTGAAGATAGAGAGAGCTGATAGCTAAAAATTGCTTAAAATTAACTAAAAAAAAAGAAAAAACGAGTTTGACAGGATGAAAATTAATAAAGTAAAATTGAGGTGAAAGTGCCAAGGAGAATATTAGTAAATATAACAATTTGCATATTGCCTGTTTTAAATAATAAAGTTTATATGAAAATAAGATAATATACAAAAGAATATAAAAAATATTGCAACCTGTACTTAAAAAGATTTCATGTTACAATGGCATTAACCTCTCATGGGCGCCCATGAAGGGATGTAAAATAAAATGGGAGGTAGATAGTAAATGTTTACCAAAAAAATGTTTAGAATGAACTTTGACAAAATCATTGCTTTTTGTTCAGTTTTGCTTTTAGTGTTAAGTAGTTGGAATTCTTTAGCTGCAACGGCTTTGAATAGTAACGAAATAGATAAAAGCCATAATAAAATACCCTCTTATATGAAACCAGGCACGATTATTACATTTGATGAAAATGGAAAATTAATTATTTTGTCTGAAGGCAGTGATAATCTAGTTTCTTTATCAAAAGAAGACAAAAAAATAGCAGAAAATTGTAAACCGCTACCTGAAGAGGATTTACCTGAAGTAGAGCCTGGAATGATAGTTGTATATGACGCATTAGGTGCACCAGTTGTTATTCATCAGGGGCAAGAAGAACCTTTGAAAATTGATTTAAAAGAAGTGAAATTAGATGAAATCAAAACTAATGATAGTAAATCAGAAAAAATAGAAAATAAAGCAAACGATGATGAAAATAGTAATAACATTTTGCAACAGGGTGCTATAAAGTTGAATACAGAAACAGGTTATATTTCATGGTATAATGGTGAAGGAAAAAAAAGGAGCAGCAGGAGTTATATTGGATAGCGAAAGTGCTGCACATAAGACAATTAAATTTTGGACAAGGGTAAAGGTAACCAGTCTTGAAAATGGCAAAAGCACAACAGTAAAAATATTAGATAGAGGTCCATATGTGCAAGGTAGAATATTGGATATGGTAAAAACAGCATTTTCAAAAATTCATAATCCAAGTAAAGGAATTTTTAGGGGGAAAATAGAATGGCCTATTCAAAGTTAAAAATAGATGTAATAAGGATAGTAGCAATTTTATTGCTACTATCCTTATCTTTAGGAATTTATAATAAAGGGGGAGCCAGCAAAGAAGAGGTAGTGGAAAAGTTACTTGTCTCAGTATATGATAAAAATGGAAAGACTCATATGTGGAAGGTTATACCTAAAAAGAAAAAGGAAGAACTAATTCTTAAAAACAGGGAAGTCATGACCTTTGGTGATATTTCCACAAATGAAGAATGGCTTGCGTATGCTGATGCAATTGGAACTGGGCCTTGGGAGTTGTTTGTGAAGAATTTAAAAAATCAGAAAGTATTCCAAGTTACTAATGATCAAGCTGGAGAAATAGATATTGAAATTCTCAGTGAAAAACCTTTGAAAATATGTGTATCAAGAGTTGGATTGAGTTCTCCAATACCAAGAATATGGATTTTTGATGTTGAAAAGAAAAAAGCTCAAATGGTAAAACCTATAAATTCTGATATGGTATTTGATGAAATTAAAGTGATTGGTAGTAATCATATTTTTACTGTCTCTTATTCATCTATGGATGAGAAAAAGATGTATGAGGATAATTCCTCTGTTGATTCAATAAAACATACTTTTTACATCATTGATTTAAAAAATCAAAAATATACGAAAATTACTGAACTCAAAGCAGGATCAATTGGAGCTTTAGGTTTTGTACCAAAGAGTAATATTATTACTTTTAGTGCAACCAATATTTATCTAAACTCTACCAGAAAAAAGGGAGAAACGGGCATATACAAGTTAGATCTAAAGTCAAAAGTAATAGTGCCAATACTAACTGAAAGTATGCTAAAAAAAATAAAAGATACACCTGTTGAGGAGTTTGCGTCCCCGATAGCAGGTTATTTAAGTAATGATGGAAAAAAACTCTGGTTTATCGGTATTCCTAAAGATGCAAAGAGAATGATGTTTGGCGAAGGAATCGAAGCTTATCCAAGTGCTGTTTTTGAATATGATTTAAGAGAGAAAAAGTTGCGAAAAATATTTGAAAAAAAGAATACTTTTATAACAAGGATGACAGTCTCATATGGGAAATAAGAATAATTTTAAATTTAATTACTGTATCAAAGTATGAAATAAACGAACACTTTGTATTGCAAGAAAGGGGCTATCAAATTATCTTTTTTTGACAGCCCCTGTTTTAATCTGTCCCCAAAATTTTCTTTTTAAAACCTTTTTGCTATCTCCTCAGCCTCTTTCAACGCATTTGAGATAATCTTTTCTACATCCTCACCTACGATGTCAAGCCGCTGAGCTGAAATTAGCTGAAAATCCTCCACTCCCATGAATCCTAAGATTGTTTTAAGGTATCTATTTGCCATTTCAAAGTCTGAAAATGGTGGTGTTTTGTACTCTCCGCCTGTTGCCATGATATGAACTGCTTTTTTACCACGAAGGAGCCCAACAGCCCCTTGTTCTGTGTATTTAAAGGTTATTCCTGAGACTGTGATGTAGTCTATATATGCCTTAAGGATTGCGGGAATGCTCAAATTCCACATAGGTGCTGCAAACACATACTTGTCAGCATCAGCAAACTGATAGGCATACTTCAAAATAGGATGATGCTTTGATGCCTCAGTCTTTGGAGCGAAGATATCGTTGATGTCCTCTTGAGAAAGAAAATGAATTCCTTCTTTGTAAAGGTCTAAAGTAATAATCTGGTCATTTGGATGAAATTCTTTGTATACCTTTATAAAATGTTCCGAGATTATAAATGTTCTTGAACTTTGGTCGCTCTTTGGATTAGCCTTTATATACAGTAGCTTTGCCATTCGAACATCTCCTTTACAAGAACAATTTCCTTGATTATATTATACCCCTGTAAGTCGATTGTATAACTATGAATTTATTTTTGACTACTCAACCGAAGATTTCAAAACATCTATCATTTCATCAAGCGAGATTGCATGTCTTAAGTTTGCTACATTTTTAGACTCAAGTGCTCTTTTTGCATAATATTCTATTCTGTCACTTGACAATTTTGGAATAGATTCTTTAACAAAAAATCTTACAAACTTAGAAAATTCATCTATGCTTTCAAAGCCCATGCAGTTTAAAGCAAAGCTTACTTCTTCTTTTAAATATTTGCTCTCAAGCCTCAAAAAGCTTGAAAGTAAGATTGCATTGGCTCTTCCGTGTGGGATGTCATGGTAATAAGTAAGGTTGTAACCTAAAGGATGAACAATTAAAGTACCTGTCTGTGCAATAATTATTCCCCCAATCAATGATATCCATGCAAACTTTTCAAGGTCAGCTTCTTTTAAAGCGTTCTCTTTTAGATTACCTTTTGAGCGTGCAAATAGACTTAAGGCTTTTTTAGCGTAGGCTTCAATTATATGGTCTGAGGATTTTGAAAGGTAGCCTTCTATCACATGAGAAAGAGCATCAAAGAGGGTGTTTACAATAACGTTATGTGGCAATGTTAAAAGATATTTGTAATCCACGATTGCTATTTTCGGGAATATTAATTCTGATGCAAAGCTCTTTTTATTTTCAATTGTTTTCAAAGTCAAAATAGAATATGGAGTAACCTCGCTTCCTGTACCACATGTTGTTGGAATTGCAACTATAGGTAAGCACTTTTCAAATTTTGAGTCAAAAAGGTCCTGAGCTTTTAGATTTTTTTCAGCACACAGCACTGCCACTGCCTTTGATGAGTCAAGAGGAGAACCTCCACCAATTCCAATTATAAAGTCTGGGGAAAACTCTCTTGCCAATTTTGAAACTTCATCTATCTGTTCTACGCTTGGATTTTGAGCGATTTTGCTGTATATTGAATATTCAATTGAAAGTTCCTTTAATACAGTTGTTACATCTTCTAAGGAGCCGTTCATCAGAGAAGATGGAGATGTCACAATGAAGGCTCTTTTGCCAAGCTTGAAAAGGTCTTTATTCTTCAAAACACCATCTTTTTCAAATATGACCTTTGTTGGCATGAAAAATTTGCTCATTTTCAAGGCCTCCTTCACAGTACTATACTATTTGTGCTTTAAGATAAATTATAGCACATATTTTGTGTTAAAGACGTATAAAAGACCATCTTCACAGGAAAAGTTATTTATTATAGAAAGTATTTTAAGACCAAGCCAGGGGTGATAAAAAACATGGCAAGCAAGGAACAGCAAAGAGCAGTTGCCAAACTCTGCCCAGAGTTTAACGATGGTGGTTACTCTCACAAAGGTGATATGAGCTGTGAAGTCTGTATTCACTGGGACGGGAAAAGGTGCAATATAAACTATTTTGATAATGTTCTGACCAGCATGGACCAGACATAGAGTTTGTAATGGGTCTTTGAAAATTTTTATTGATTTTTTGATTGAATTGTCTTAAAATAAACCTTGGCAAGAGATGTGGAGAGCCTGCAAATAGCTTCTTTCAAAAAGGGGCTATTTGCAGGCTTTTTATTTACCATATTTTGAAAAGGGTGATAATATGAGCAGAATTTATGATGTTGCTGTAATAGGAGCAGGAGTTGTTGGCATGTCAATTTTAAGAGAGCTAACACGTTACAGATTAAAAGTATGCAGCCTCGAAAAAATGGAAGATGTTGCAGAAGGTGCGTCCAAAGCAAACTCTGGAATAGTGCACGCAGGTTATGACCCAATTGAGGGGACCAAAAAGGCAAGATTCAATGTTGAGGGGAACAATATATTTGCAGATGTTTGCAATGAACTTGATGTTGAGTATAAGATGATTGGTTCGCTTGTGGTTGCGTTTGATGATTATGAGATAAATGTGTTGGAAGAACTTCTGCAAAGAGGGAAGAGAAATGGCGTTAAAGGACTTGAGATAAAAAGTCAAGAGTGGGTTTTTGAAAATGAGCCGAATTTGAGCAGAAACATAAAAGCAGCACTTTTTGCTCCATACTCTGGAATTACAAATCCGTATAAGCTAACAGTCGCCCTTTTTGAAAATGCTATTCAAAATGGAGCAGATGTGATATTCCGCTTTGAAGTCTGCAAAATAGAAAAAGATGGAGACTATTTTGTGGTTCATTCAGCGGACAGCCGCTTTATAAAAACCAGGGTTTTAATAAACTGTGCAGGAGTACATGCAGATGAAATAAGTAAAATGGCAGGAGCAAAGCTTTTCAAAATATATCCAAGACGCGGACAGTACTACATCTTAGACAAACCAGAGAAGATGCCAGTTGCCAGAGTCATTTTTCAGGTACCCACAGAAAAGGGAAAAGGAATTTTAGTAACCCCGACTGTAGATGGAAATGTACTTGTTGGACCGAACTCTGAGTATATAGATAGCAAGGATGACACAGCTACAACCCAAGAAGGGCTTGATGAGGTATTTGAAAAGGCAAGGAAAGTATTGCCAAGCCTGAGCAAGAGAGATGTAATAACAATCTTTTCGGGAATCAGAGCAACACCGGATACTCATGACTTTATCATTGAAGAAGACGAAGATGTCAAAAACTTTATAAACGTTGCAGGAATTGAGTCACCAGGTCTTACCGCATCGTTGGCAATAGGAAGGTATATCGCTGAACTGGTAAGCAGAAAACTTAACGCGAAAAGAAATCTTAATTTTAATCCTTATAGGGAAGATATAAAAAGGTTTTCAAAGCTTTCTGATGAAGAAAAAGAAAGAATGATTAAGCTTTATCCGAGCTTTGGGAACATTGTATGCAGATGTGAGCTTGTGTCTGAATATGAAATTGTTGAGGCAATAAAAAGAGGTGCAAGGACCATAGATGGCATCAAAAGAAGAACAAGAGCAGGTATGGGAAGGTGCCAGGGCGGATTTTGCACACCGCGCGTGATTGATATTCTATCAAGGGAACTTGGCGTGAGCAAAACTCAAATAACCAAGTTTGGCAAGGGTTCATATATTCTAACTGAGAAAAGGTGGGGAAAGTAATATGCATGAGTATAGTTTAATAGTCATAGGTGGTGGGCCTGCAGGTCTTGCAGCAGCTCTGAAGAGTTTCGAAAACTTAGATGATAAAAGGGTTTTGATAATAGAAAGAGACAAATTTTTAGGTGGAATTTTGAATCAGTGTATTCACCCCGGTTTTGGTCTTCACTATTTCAAAAAAGAACTAACAGGACCTGAATATGCTCAAAGGTTTATTGAATTGGTTGAAAAAAGTGGAATTGAGTACTTAACAGACACGCATGTAATAGATATAAATCCTGGAAGAGAGGTTACAATTGTAAACAAACATGGTCTTAAAAAGCTCAAAGCAAAGGCAATTGTGCTTGCAATGGGAGCAAGAGAAAGAACAAGAGGTGCAGTCCAGATACCAGGTACACGCCCGGCAGGAATCTTTACTGCAGGACAGGCTCAGAGGTTTATAAATATCGAAGGGTATAAAATAGGCAAAAAAGCTGTGATAGTTGGCTCTGGGGACATTGGCCTTATTATGGCAAGAAGGCTTACATTAGAGGGAATTGAGGTAAAAGCAGTTGTTGAGATAATGCCATACTCAACAGGGCTCAGAAGAAACATTGTCCAGTGTTTAGAAGACTTTGGTATTCCTCTTCTTCTTTCTCATAAAGTAGTAAAAATCCACGGCAAGGAAAGGGTTGAAGGTGTTACTATCTCAGCTGTTGACAAAGATTTTAAAGAAATTCCGGCTACTGAAAGGTTTATTGAATGTGACACAGTACTTTTTTCTGTTGGACTGATTCCTGAAAACGAGCTTAGCAAAAAAGCAGGGGTTTTGCTTGATATGGCAACAGGTGGACCTGTTGTTGACAATACATTTTCAACCACAGCGCGTGGCATCTTTGCATGTGGGAATGTCCTGCATGTCCATGACCTTGTTGACAATGTAACTTTAGAGGCTGAGACTGCTGGCAAGTACGCAGCACTTTTTTGCAAGACCCCAGAACTTTTTCAAAAAGACCAGCTAACAAATATTATAGCATCAAGTGGTATTAAGTATGTTGTGCCACAGCGGTTGAACAAAAACTTTTTAGAGCCTACAATTTTAAGGTATAGAGTTGACAATGTCTATCACAACAAAGTGGTGACACTCATAAATTCAGGCAGAAAACTTTTAAGAATAAAAAAGCAGCACCTGACACCTGGTGAGATGGAAAGCCTCACCTTATCTGAAAAGATACTATCCCAGATAGACTTTTCTCAGGATATAATCTTGAAGCTTGAAGATAATAGCTTAAAAGGGGAGATATATGGGTGATGGACAAAATTACGTGTATTTTGTGTCCAAAAGGCTGCAGTATTGAGAAAAAAGAAGAAGGAAATGAGATAAAATATATCGGCTATGGATGTAGCCGTGGTCTTGAGTATGCAAAAGATGAGTTTACCCAGCCCAAAAGAATTCTCACAACAACCATTCATGTGAAAGATGGCGAAATAGAATTTTTGCCTGTTAGAACAGATAAGCCAATACCTAAGAGACTTCTTTTTGACGCTATGGCAATTTTAAGAAAAATAGAAGTTACAGCACCAGTTAAAGTTGGTTTTGTAGTTGTAAAAAATATTTTAGATACTGGTGCTGATGTAATAGCAACAAGGAAAGTGAATAGAAAAAGTTCTTTTTAAAGAAGAGAAAAAAGATTACTGTTGCTTGTCGATATTGCAATAGCTCCAGCGCCCAATGCTTGCATTACGTCTTCTTTTGATTCGATCATTCCACCTGCAATAATTGGAATTTGAGTATTTTGTGAAAGCTTATAAATTGCTTTTGGTATAACACCTGGCAGCACTTCAACAAATGTTGGTTTTGAGTTTTCTATCATTTTAAGTCCTGAAGATATTGATTGTGAGTCTATCAGAAATATTCTCTGTACACAAGGCAGAGAAAGTGAAAAGGCATGGTTGATTAGGTTTTGCCTTGTTGATATAATACCATCAGCACCAATACTTTTAAGAAATTCAATCCCTTTTTCGTCTTTTCCCACTCCTTCTATGAGGTCAATGTGGACAAAGACAAGTTTATTTTTTTGTTTTATCATACTAATTTCATCCCTAATGGTTAAAATAGTAGAGTGAAGAAGAAAAATAACTCTACAATCAGAGTTTAAGGCAGATTGGAGTATTGCTTTATCTCTTACAGCTGGTATAATAGGATTTTGAATGAGTTCATCTAATAGATTTTCCATTGTAATTTAGCTCCTTTTTGGGTTTTTAATATAATTATACACCTCAAATTCAAAAATTAAAAACGGAGGCAGATAGGCTTTGATGATTGCTGTAACCAAAAGAACTATACCAGTTATACCGTTGCGGGGACTTGTGGTATTTCCATACATGATGCTTCACTTTGATGTTGGAAGGCAGATCTCGCTAAAAGCATTAGAAGAAGCTATGAACAGCGACCAGCAGGTTTTGCTTTTGGCTCAAAAAGACCCAAAACAGGAAGAGCCAAGCCCACAAGATTTATATCAATATGGAACAGTTGCAAAGATTAAGCAAATGTTAAAACTTCCAAGCGAAACGTCAAGAATTTTGGTAGAGGGACTTAGCAGGGCAAAAGTCATAGACTATGTTTCTGTTGATCCATACTTTTTGGTAGAGGTTGAAGAATACAAAGAAAACGGTGGTAATTTAGACGACCCTGAATTAGAAGCACTTATAAGAAACGTAGTTTCTGCATTTGAGGAGTATGCAAGGCTAACAAGTAGAATTCCACCTGATGCTATTTTATCTGTTACCACAATTCAAAATCCTGGACAGCTTGCTGATGTTATTGCAGCGAATGTAATTGTCAAGCTTGAAGACAAGCAGCTACTTTTAGAACAAGTAGACCTAAAAGAAAGGCTCACAAAGCTATATGAGCTCATATTAAGAGAAAAAGAGATAATCGAAATAGAGAGAAAGATTACCCTCAAGGTTAAAAAACAGATTGACAAGATGCAAAAAGAGTATTACTTGAGAGAGCAGCTCAAAGCAATCCAGAGCGAGCTTGGCGAAAAAGATAGTCTCTTTTCAGAAGCACAAGAGTACAGAGAACAGGTAAAAAAATTAGGCCTGAGTAACGAAAACCTGCAAAAGGTTTACAAAGAGATAGATAGACTTGAGAAGCTTCCGCCAAACTCACCTGAGGTTGGTGTTATTCGAACATATTTGGAGTGGGTTATTGACCTTCCGTGGAATGTAAAAAGTGAAGAGAAAATTGATATAAATGTCGTCAAGAATGTCTTGGATGAGGACCACTATGGTTTGACAAAGGTCAAAGAGAGGATTCTTGAATATATCGCTGTGAGGAAATTAAAAAATAATCTAAAAGGTCCTATTTTGTGCTTAGTTGGACCGCCCGGTGTTGGCAAGACATCTATTGCAAAATCAATTGCAAGAGCTTTGAACAGAAACTATGTACGAATCTCTCTGGGTGGTCTTCGGGATGAGGCGGAGATTCGTGGACACAGAAAGACATATGTTGGTGCTATGCCAGGGAGAATTATCTATGCTCTCAGGCAGGCAAAGACAAAAAATCCGCTTATACTTTTAGATGAGATTGACAAAATGTCGCAGGATTTTAGGGGCGACCCTGCATCAGCACTTTTAGAAGTGCTCGACAGTGAACAAAACTATGCATTCCGTGATCATTATATTGAAATTCCATTTGATTTGTCAGAAGTGATGTTTATTGCAACAGCAAACACACTTGAGACAATCCCAAGACCGCTTCTTGACAGGCTTGAAGTTATTGAAATTACAGGTTATACTGAAGAAGAGAAAGTTGAGATTGCAAAAAGATATTTGTTCCCTAAGCAGATAGAACAAAATGGTCTTAAGAAGTCTCAAATTAGATATGATGAAGCGGTAATTCGTGATATAATATCATTCTATACAAGAGAGTCAGGTGTTAGAAACTTAGAAAGAGAGATTGCAAGGCTTTGCAGGCGTGTTGCAAAAGAGATTTTGGAAGAGAATAAAAAAATGGTTAGAATTACCACAAAGAATTTGGAGAAATATCTGGGTGTAAGAAAATATAGAAGGGATGAACTAATTGAAGAAGATAGGATAGGAATTGTAACAGGGCTTGCATGGACACCTTTTGGCGGTGAGACACTTTCTGTTGAGGCACTGGTTATGCCAGGAAGTGGCAAGCTTGAGCTTACCGGCCAGCTTGGTGATGTCATGAAAGAGTCGGCAAAGGCAGCAGTTAGTATCATCCGTGCACGTGCGAAAGAGCTTGGAATAGATGAGAATTTTTATAAAGAATATGACATTCATATTCATGTGCCAGAAGGTGCTATACCAAAAGATGGACCGTCTGCTGGAGTTACTATGGCAACTGCAATGGTCTCAGCTCTTTCTAAAAAACCTGTAAGACATGACGTTGCAATGACAGGAGAAATTACTTTAAGTGGAAGAGTATTGCCAATTGGTGGTGTGAAGGAGAAAATCTTGGCTGCAAAAAGAGTTGGAATTAAAAATGTGATTTTACCCTATGAGAATAAAAAGGATGTAGACGAGCTGGAAGACTATGTTAAAAAGGACATGAACTTTGTTTTTGTCAAGGCAATTGATGAGGTGTTTAAAATTGCAATAAAAGAGTAAAGGGGGGTTAAAAGAGAATTTGAAGATAAACCTGTCAAATGCAAATCTTGAGAAAATTGCTGTCAAAAAGGATGACTATCCACCTATAAAGATGCCTGAGATGTGTATCTGTGGAAGGTCGAATGTTGGAAAATCTTCGTTTATAAACACTATTTTTAAGGACAAATTAGCAAAAGTTGGCTCAACACCAGGCAAGACACGAACAATAAACTTTTTCAATATTGATAACAAGTTCAGAGTTGTTGACCTTCCCGGCTATGGTTACGCTCAGGTTTCAAAAGAGGAGAAGAAAAGATGGAAGGTTATGATAGAAGAGTACCTTTTGGAAAGGGAAGAGCTAAAACTTGCGGTTTTGCTGCTTGACTCAAGGCATCTTCCAACAGAAGATGACAAAATTATGCTTAGCTTTTTTGACAAGAAAGAGATTCCTATTATGATTGTCTTGACAAAATGCGATAAACTTTCTAATAATGAACTTACAAAAAACACAGAGCTTATTTCGAAAGAACTTGGAATTGAAAAGGATCTATTCTATCAATTCTCTGCAAAAACAGGCATGGGTGCAAAGCAGATTCAGTACAGTATAGTTAAATTTATGGAAGAAGCAATTTTAAAAGAGAAGGGGAAAAGATGAGGTTTGCGCTTATAAGTAGCTGCCTTATAGGGCTTAATACAAAATATGATGGAACAAATAACTTGAGAAGTGAGATAGTAGAAAGACTCAAAAAAGAGTATATTTTGATACCTGTTTGTCCTGAGCAGCTTGGTGGACTTCCAACCCCAAGAAACCCTTGTGAAATTAAAGATGGTAAGGTGCTTGATATAGAAGGCCGAGATTTTACCGATAATTTTTATAAAGGAGCTATAGAAACATTAAAAGTGGCAAGGTTTTTTGGCGCTGACATTGCATTTTTAAAGTCCAAAAGTCCTTCTTGTGGCTTTGGCAAGGTGTATGATGGTAGCTTTTCAAGAAGGCTTGTAGACGGTACAGGAATTGCTGCAAGGGTTTTGGCAGAGAATGGTATTAAGATTGTTTGTATTGACTAAAAATAATAAAGGGTGTTAAATTGGCATGGATTTCAAAGAGATTATCAAATATGACGATTTGATTTCGGTTTTGGACAACTTTTCTTATATCACAGGAATATCGGCAAATTTCTTAACAGCCGACAATCAATGGGTTGAGAACAAGAAAAAGGGCACATGTGGATTTTGTATGTTAATGAAGCAGTATTACCAAAATGGTGAAGCATGCCGAAATTCTGATTTAGCCGGTGCACAGACTGCTCAGAAAAAGAAAGGTGTACATGTTTACAGGTGTCATATGGGACTTGTTAAAGCTGTAATACCGCTTTTTTTCAATAATAGCTATATAGGTGCACTTTTTATAGGACAGATTTTGTTAGAGCCCCCAACTGAAGAGAAGTGGCAGGAAGTTTTTGAAAAGATAAAAGACCAGCCACTTGATATTGAAGCTGCAAGAAGAAGTTTTTTTAACCTTACTCATATAGACCATGAAAAGCTACAAAGTGTACTCGACATGATGCACATTGTTGCAAAGTACATCTTAGACTCTGAGATGATCAGAATATCTTCACTGTCGTCAATTGAAAAGATAATCGAATACATCAAAAACCACTATATGGAAGATATAACATTAGATGATTTGGCAAAGATGGTGTATCTGTCACCGACATACTTGAGTTATCTTTTTAAAAAACAGCTTGGGATAACATTTAAGGAGTATCTTATTAACATAAGACTGAAGAAATCAAAAGAACTCATTGAGACAACAGACCTTCCAATTGGAGAGATTTCAAAAATGGTTGGGATAGAAGATCAGAATTATTTTAGCAGACTTTTTAAGAAAAAATTTGGAGTGTCGCCGTTGAATTACAAAAAGGATAAATATATTTACGATATATCTAAAAAAAATGCTAATACATAAAAAAGAAGTGCATTTAAATTGCACTTCTTTTTTTTTAGAATGAAAATAGAAGAAAAGCTAAAAAAATAATTTAAAAACATGGGGGAGAAAAGATGGCAGAACTAAGATGGAACCCACTTTTACGCGACTGGGTGATGATTGCATCACACAGGCAAGAAAGGCCTCAAATGCCAAAAGACTGGTGTCCTTTTTGCCCTGGTTCTGGCAGAGTACCAGAAACTTACGACGTTTTAGAGTATGACAATGATTTTCCGGCACTTATGCAAAATCCACCAGAACCTGATCCTGTGGCAACCAATTTTTATAAAGTGGCTCCTGCTTATGGAAAGTGTGAGGTCATTTTGTACTCACCAAATCATACAATAACATTACCTGAGCTGAGCGTTCAGCATATTCGAAAGCTTGTAGACTTGTGGGTTGAAAGGTTTGAAGCCTTGAAAAAAGATCCAAATATAAAGTTTATATTCATCTTTGAAAACAGAGGCGAGGTTGTGGGTGTTACAATGCCACATCCACACGGGCAGATATACGGCTATTCGTGGATTCCACTAAAGATTTTGCGCGAACTTGAGAGTGCTGAGTTGCACTACAATTCTTACAATGAGTGCCTAATTTGTAGAATTGACAAAGAGGAGATGGAATTTAAGAAAAGAGTAATAATCGAAAATGATCACTTTGTGACATACCTTCCTTTCTTTACAGAGTATCCATACGGTGTGTTTATCTCGCCAAAACGCCATGTTGGAACAATATCAGAATTTACAGATGATGAAAAGAATAGTTTTGCAAAGATTTTGAAAGAAACTACAGGCACACTTGACAGCTTGTTTGACTATCAATTTCCGTATATGATGTGTTTTCATCAGCTACCTGTAAATGTTGACAAGGACTATTCAAGCTTCTATCATTTTCACGTTGAATTTTATCCGCCGATGCGTTCAAAAGACAAACAAAAGTTCAATGCATCAAGCGAGACAGGCGCATGGGCACCGTGCAATACAACATCGCCCGAAGAAAAGGCAGAAGAGTTAAGACAGGCGTACAAGAGATTTTTGGACAAGATGCAAGGAGGCAAATAAAGAGATGGAAATCAAAGATCTTTTGAAGGTGTTCGAAGATGTGTATGGTAAGACGGATGAAAAGATAAGGTGTTTTTTTTCAAGCGGAAGAGTAAACCTGATTGGCGAGCACACAGACTACAATGGTGGGTATGTTTTCCCTGCAGCGCTCAATGTGGGCACAACCATTTTGATTAGAAAAAGAGATGACAGCAAAATAAGACTTTATGCAACAGATTTAAAAGAGCTTGTTGAAGCTGATATTGAGAATATAGATAGCTACAAGTCTATCAGGTGGGGGAATTATCAACTTGGTGTTATAAAAGAGCTTATGAACTCAGGCTATAATGTTGGTGGTGCTGATATGCTCTTTCATGACACAGTTCCCCACGGTGCTGGGCTTTCTTCTTCTGCGGCAATTGAGTGTGCTACTGGTATTGCAGTCTATTCAATTTTTAATGAAAAACCCATTGATAAGGTAGCTTTAAGTTTTATTTGCCAAAGAGCCGAGAATAGATTTGTTGGTGTAAACTGTGGAATTATGGACCAGTTTGCATCCAGCCTTGGCAAAAAAGACCATGCAATTTTCTTAAACACAAGGACTATGGAGTACAAGTATGTACCTTTAAAGCTTGGTGATTATAAGCTTGTTATTAGCAATACAAATAAGAAAAGAAGCCTTGCCAGCTCAAAATACAATGAACGAAGAGCCGAATGTGAAAAAGGGCTTAAAATGTTGCAAAAAAAGCTTACAATTTCCTGCCTTGG
The DNA here is from genome assembly GCF_003999255.1 of Caldicellulosiruptor changbaiensis. GTDB lineage: Bacteria > Bacillota > Thermoanaerobacteria > Caldicellulosiruptorales > Caldicellulosiruptoraceae > Caldicellulosiruptor > Caldicellulosiruptor changbaiensis. Next base: position 1,784,705 of record NZ_CP034791.1, on the reverse strand, counting down.
CGAGCTGGATAGAGACACATTTGAAAAGTATAAAGACTTAATTGAAGATGAAACCATCTTGAAAAGGGTAAGGCATGTTGTTTATGAAGATGACAGGGTATTAAAGTCGATTGAGGTGTTAGAAAAAGGCGATCTTTTAAGCTTTGGAAAGCTCATGATAGACTCTCATGTATCTTTGCGTGATGACTATGAAGTGACCGGATTTGAGCTTGACACACTTTTTGAAGAAGCTCTCAAGATTGAGGGGGTAATTGGCAGTCGCATGACAGGTGCTGGCTTTGGCGGCTGTACAGTTTCAATTGTTCACAAGGATGCTATTGATGAGTTTATAAAAAAGGTTGGAGAAAATTATTATCAAAAAACTTCTCTAAAGCCTGACTTTTATATCTTTGACATTGACGATGGAGCAAGAGAGATAGAAATCTAAAATGATTAAGAAAGGGTTGGGATTTAGATGATTCTTGTAACAGGTGGAGCTGGGTATATAGGAAGCCATATGGTTTGGGTTTTGCTTGAAAAAGGATTTGATGTTGTGGTAGTTGACAACTTTGAAAAAGGGCATTCGAAAGCAGTACTTGGTGGAAAGTTCTACAAGGGTGATTTGAAGGACAAGGAGTTTTTAGATAAAGTCTTTTCAGAAAATGAGATCTCAGCGGTCATTCATTTTGCAGCTTCCTCCTTGGTTGGTGAAAGTGTACAAAATCCAATAAAGTACTACTATAACAATGTCTATGGTACACTCAATCTTGTAGATACAATGATAAAGCACAACGTTAAAAAACTTGTATTCTCATCAACAGCAGCAGTCTATGGAGAGCCAGAAAACATTCCTATACTTGAGACAGACAAAACTGAGCCAACAAACCCTTACGGTGAGACAAAGCTTGCAATTGAGAAAATGTTAAAATGGATGGACAGAGCATATGGTTTAAAATTTGTGTCGCTCAGATATTTCAATGTAGCTGGTGCTCATCCGGATGGAATTATTGGTGAGGACCACAACCCTGAAACTCACTTAATACCAATAGTCCTTCAAGCAGCACTTGGCATACGCGAGAAGGTCACTGTGTACGGCAATGACTATAACACAAAAGATGGCACATGTATAAGAGATTATATACATGTCCTTGATTTGTGCGATGCGCACCTAAAAGCATTGGAATATTTGGAAAAATATAATAAAAGCGATATATTTAATCTTGGAAATGGGTTGGGCTTTTCTGTGATGGAGGTAATTGAAAAAGCAAGTGAGGTTGTTGGGAAAAAGATTCCATATGAGATTGGGCAGAGAAGACCAGGAGACCCTTCAATTTTAGTTGCATCATCCAAAAAAGCACAAGAAGTGCTTGGCTGGGAGCAAAAGTACAATAGCTTAGAGGTTATAATTTCAACTGCATGGAAATGGCACTCAACACATCCAAACGGCTATGATGAAAAGTAAGCTTATAAAATTTCAAGGTCTTGCCCGAATGCAACTTATAGAGCGTTCGGGGGTTTTTTATTTTTGTACTAATTTTAATTCAAATTTAAAAATCATGCTATTGACAATATAATATTATACTCTTAAAATAAAATATATCAGATTAGCCTTCATCTCTTGCGATTAACTTCCCCAGACAGAAGTTAATAGTATATAAATGCAAGAAAAAATTATAATATTGTTAGAAGGAGGGAAAAGAGTGCCTAACTCGATTGAGGAGTTTTTAAAAGGGAAGTCGATCATTGAACTTCGAGAGATTGCTAAAAGTCTTGGTATTCAAAAATATTCTTTGCTCAAAAAGAATCAGCTAATAGAAGCAATTAAAGAGTTTATTGGTACAACGCCACAAGACGCACAAATATTAGAAGGTATAGAGAAAAAAGAGAAAGGCAGAAGAGGAAGAAAGAAAAAAAGTGAAATGCTTCAGCAGCAAGAATCTGTAGCAGCAGATGTTCAAAATGAACAGGTAGTAGAAGAAATAGAAAATAAAGAAGAATCTAACAAAGCCGAAGCAGTGCCGTCTGAAATAGAAACACAGGTGCAAGAACAAGGGCAAGAGGGAGAAAGGAAGGCACCCAAAGAGGAACAAGAACCTAAAGAGGCTGCTGAGACAGAGGAAAAAAGAGAAGAGGAAAAGAAGGTTATAGAGCTGAAAGAAAAAAAAGAAGAAAAAAGAGAGGATAAGATGGTTGTTGAAATTCCACCAGAATTAAAAGAACTTGAAGGTAAAGTTGAGATAGGTGGTATAGGCGAAGGAGTTTTAGAGATTATATATGAACCAGGTGGCGGTGGTGGCTACGGTTTTCTAAGAGACGACTCATTTATGCCAGGACCAAACGATATCTATGTCTCACCATCTCAAATCAGAAAATTCAATCTAAAAACAGGTGACAAGATAAGAGGTCCAATTAGACTACCCAAAGAAAATGAAAAATTTGCAGGGCTTTTGTACGTCCAAAGCGTCAATGACATGAAACCTGAAGAGGTTGCAAAACGTACACCTTTTGAAGATTTGACTCCAATTTTCCCAAATAGAAGAATTGTTTTGGAGAACAAAGAAGAGCCAAACGATTTGGCAGTAAGACTAATTGACTTGATTGCTCCAATTGGAAGAGGCCAGAGGGGTCTTATTGTAGCGCCGCCAAAAGCTGGTAAAACAACACTTTTAAAGAAAATAGCAAATAGTATTTTGACAAACTATGATGATTTGCATTTGATTGTTCTTTTGATTGACGAAAGACCTGAAGAGGTCACAGACATGCAAGATTCCATAAAAGCAGAGATTCATTATTCTACATTTGATGAGACGCCCGAGCACCATATCAAGGTTGCTGAGATGGTACTGGAGAGGGCCATGCGACTTGTTGAGTGCAAGAGGGATGTTGTTATACTTCTTGATAGCCTCACAAGGCTTGCACGTGCATATAACTTGGTTGAGCCACCTTCTGGAAGGACACTCTCTGGTGGTCTTGACCCTAACGCTCTCCACAAGCCAAAGAAGTTCTTTGGTGCGGCACGGAACCTCAAAGAAGGTGGGAGCCTTACAATTCTTGCAACAGCACTAATTGAGACAGGCTCAAGAATGGACGATGTAATTTATGAAGAGTTCAAAGGGACAGGTAATATGGAGCTTCACCTTGATAGAAAACTTTCTGAGAAGAGAATATTCCCAGCAATTGATATTAACAAGTCTGGAACACGAAGGGAAGAGCTTTTACTGTCTGAAGAAGAAAAGGCTGCAGTTGATGCTATTCGAAGAGCACTTTCTAACCTTGGTACTGCTGAGACAACAGAGAGAATTATCAATAGCTTGGCAAGGACAAAGTCAAATGAGGAGTTTATAAAGACAATATTAAAGAATTTACCATAAAATTTGAGTTAACAAGTAGTGAATAATAGAAAATTTTAAAAATTTTTGAGATTTTAAACTAACTAATTAAGATTTGAAGCAAAGTAGCTGCTTTTTGTAATAAAAAAGCAGCTACTTTTTTTATTCTGATAGTTTTTCTGAATTTAACAAAAAAAGCCTTTTGAAATAAACTGATTTTTAGGAGGTGAAAAAAATGAAAGTATGCATTGACCCTGGCCATGGTGGCAGGGACCCTGGTGCAATTGGGAAATACGGGACAAAGGAAAAGGATATTACTCTTTCTATTGCAAAAAAGCTAAAATACATCTTGGAAGATGGTATAAAAGCCCAGGTTATACTCACAAGAGAGTCTGATGAACTTCCATGGGGGCAAAAAAGTATTCAAGAAGACCTCAAAGCACGGTGCAAGATCGCAAACGAAAACATGGTAGATATTTTCATCAGTATTCATTGTAACAGTAGTACGAGAGATACTGCAGAAGGAGCTGAAACATATTATTACAAATATAGCAAAAAAGGATTTTTATTGGCTTTTGAGGTGCAAAAGAGCATTACTCAAATGTTAAAGCTTGTAAACCGTGGGGTAAAGTTTGCAAACTTTTGTGTCCTAAGGGAAACAAAAATGCCTGCAATTTTAGTTGAATGTGGTTTTCTCAGCAATCCGAAAGAAGAAGCAATGCTAATACATGATAACTTTCAGATCAAGATGGCAATGGCAATTGCAAATGGAGTAGCAGGCTATCAAAAAAATATTGATAAACCTTAAAAAATACTGTATTCTAATAATTAAAAAATAGAGCCAAAAAACGTACTTGGCTCTTTTTGTTTTTAAATTTTATTGCCGAAAGGGATGAAGCTGTTGAACATAAAATGGTACACTGATTTTATTCGGATAAGCGGTGTGCATATTGATTTTGATGCAACATTCTTCAGTGGTCAGTGTTTTAGATGGAAGAAAATGGATGATTTTTACATAGGTGTTGTTGATGAAAAGATAATATTCATAAAGCCTCAGGATGAGGATACCTTTGATATTTACAATTGTTCACCTGATGAATTTAAAAAATCTTTTTACTGGTATTTTGATTTAGACAAGGACTATGATGAAATTTTAGAAAAGTTATCTGGTCACGATAGCATTTTGAAAGAAGCAGTTGAAAAATACAGGGGCATGAGACTTTTGAACCAAGAACCATTTGAATGTATGATTTCATTCATTATTTCTCAGAATAACAACATAAAGAGAATTCAGCTTTTGATAGGAAGACTTTGTCAAGCCTTTGGCAAAAAAATAACATATAAAGGCTACGTTTCTTGGTCTTTTCCCACAATCGAAAGTCTCTGGAGTAGTTCAATAGATAGTTTAAAACTTCTTGGTCTTGGCTATAGAGCAGAGTATATAAAAGATGCTGTTGAAAAAGTAAAAAATGGACTTATTAATTTTGATGAGCTAATTGATTTGGAGGTGCAAAAAGCAAGGCGGGTTTTAAAGACTATAAAAGGAATTGGTGATAAGGTTGCCGACTGTATTTTGCTGTATTCTCTGCAAAAATACAATGTGTTTCCAATTGATGTGTGGGTAAAAAGGGCACTCAAAGAATATTATGGGTTTAAAACAAAAGAGCAAATTAAAGACTTTGTAGATTCTTTTGGAGATTTAGCAGGCTATGCTCAGCTTTTTCTATTTCACTATATAAGAAATAACCACAAAAAATAGAAGAAAAATACAAAATAGTGGAGGATGCTTAGTATGATTCCTTATAAGCTGATAATCCTCAGCATTGCACCATCTTTGTTTATTGCTCTTTATATATATGTGAGAGACAAATTTGAAAAGGAGCCGCTGCACCTTCTTTTAAAGACTTTTGTATGGGGAGTGCTTATAAGCGCTGTTGTAGTTCCAGTTGAATACTTTTTGATGGCATATGGGAGTATTTCTGCTTCAAGCAGAATTTCTTTTATTGTATTTGAAGCCTTTATTGTGGCAGGTCTAACAGAAGAGTATTTTAAAAGGCTTGTTGTTCTGAGAGTTGCCTATGATACACCATATTTTAATCAGCCTTTTGACGGGATTGTTTATTGTGTTTTTTCTGCTGTAGGGTTTGCGGCAATTGAAAATGTGGGATATGTACTACAATCATTTCAAACATCATATCAAGAAGCTATTACAGTAATTGTTTTAAGAGGTATCATGGCAGTGCCTGCTCATGCCATGTTCGGGGTTGTAATGGGATACTATTTGGGTTTCGCAAGATTTGCACCAGCTGATAGAAGCTATTGGTACTTTAAAGTATCGCTAATTTTGCCAATGCTTCTACATGGATTTTATGATTTTGTATTGATGCTAAATGTCTATGGTGCTTTAGCAATTGTTGGAATATATGAGCTTTTGCTTTTTATCTACTGTTTGAGGCTGATCAAAAGAAGTCAGGAGATTTCAAGACTATATTTTTAAAATTTGTGAGGAGATGAATTTAAAGTGACAGCTGAGGAACAAGAACGTGAGCTGAAAAAACTTGAAACTTTTGCGTATAAGAATTTAAAGAAAAATTCAATTGTGTCAATCACAGATGGTGCAATCTTTGCCATTGCAAGCGGAATGCTCTCAGTCTCAACTGTTATAGTTTACTTTATTTCACATTATGTAAAGTCAAATACTTTGATTGGACTTTTGACAACACTGAATGTGCTTTTGTCAAACTCTCCCCAGATACTTGTTGCTAAAAAGCTTGAGATGCTTGAGACTTACAAAGAATATTTCATAAAAGTGGCTTTAATAATGCGGCTTATGTGGCTTCTTTTGGCCATTGATGTGTTTTTGTTTGCTGAAAGGAATGAACTTCTGTTTGTTGTACTGTTCTACTTGATTTTTAGTCTTCAAGGATTTTTTGCTTCATTTGCGAATATTACGTGGTTCAATCTGATTTTAAAACTAATACCTGAAAGACAGCGGAGCAAATTCTTTGGTATCAGGTCGTCAATTGGGGGACTTTGCGAAACGCTTGGTGCTTTTTTGATGGGTAAAATTTTGAGACTTTTGAGATATCCTTATAATTATGCTCTTTTGTTTTTCATTGCCTTTTTAATAATGATGATCTCACTTTATCTTTTTTCACTTATGAAGGAGATACCACAAAAAAAGCCAAAAAAGGAGATTAACAATAAACACTATTTTAAAAACATGTTTTTGATCTTAAAAGAGGATAAGAACTTTACATATTACCTGTTTTCAGTTTTATTTATTGGTGCACTTGGTAAAATGCCGTTTGGCTTTCAAACTATATTTGCAAAAAATAGCCTTGGTATAACTACTGAGCATGTTGCGGTTGCAACAACTATATTGTTGTTTTCTCAAACAGTTGGGTATATGATGTGGGGAATTATAGGTTCAAAGTATGGGTTTAAAAGTACGCTTGTAATTTCTGCTATCATATTCTTGCCTGCAATTTACTTTACATATTTGATGAGCAATATAAATATTTACTATCTTTCAGTGGGGCTATTTGGTATTGCACAGAGTGCAAGAAATGTAAATGAGAGCAATTTAGCTGCAAAACTTTGTAAAGACCCATTAAAACAGCCGGCTTATATAGGGCTTAGAAACTTTTTAATGGGACCTTTTTTTGCATTCAACTCTATTATAGCCGGAGGAATTATTGATGCACTTGGCAAAAATATTCTTTTTTTGATTTCTTTTTGCTGCATGGTGTTAGGATTTTTTATACTCTGTTTTAAAGTTAGAGAGGAGTAAAAATTTAGTTTAATTGACAGGAGAATTAATGTGTATTAGAATACACATTAGGAGATGTATAAAGATGAGAACAAATATAATTTTGAACGATGAACTTTTAAAAAAAGCGATGAAGATAGCAGAAGTTAAAACTACTAAGAAGGAAGCTGTTGAGACTGCTTTAAAAGAGTTTGTTGAGAATCACAGCCGAAAGAAATTGTCAGAACTGAGAGGTAAAATTTCATTTGCAGAAGATTATGATTATAAAGAAATGAGGCTGAATTCATGATTTTAGTTGATACTTCAGTATTGATAGATTACTTTAAAGGAAACGCAAATTAAAAAGTTGAGAAGTTACATTATGTAATTTCTAATAATATACCGTTTGGTATTTGTAATATAGTGTATCAGGAGATTTTGCAAGGTGCGAAGGGTGAGAAAGAATTCAACCTGCTCAAGGAATATTTAAGTAGCCAGAGATTCTATGATTTAAAAAATAGTAAAAAGTCATATGAAAAGGCTGCAGAGTTATATTTTAAATGCATGAAAAAAGGAATCAATATAAGAAGTACAATTGATGTGATAATTGCTCAAATAGCAATTGAAAATGGTTTACTACTTCTTCACAACGATAAAGATTTTTCTCAGATTGCTTTGGTAGAGCCAAAGTTAAAAGAGTTTTAAGGAAGTTATTGTAAATTGTTTTTTTATTCTTCTAAAAAGCTCTTGTAAAAGACACATAACTGTTGTAAAATATTTTTGCGCCTTTATGGGTGTGAGAAAGCTATGAGTTCAAAAAAATAACAGAATTTAACATAAATTTTAGCAGGAGGTGAATAAAATGAAGGAAGGAATCCATCCAACATATTATCATGATGCGGTTGTAAGATGTGCATGTGGTGAGACATTTATAACTGGTTCAACAAAGAAGGAAATTCATGTTGAAATTTGTTCTAAATGCCATCCATTTTTCACAGGAAAGCAGAAGTTTGTTGATACAACAGGAAGAGTGGAGAGGTTTATGAAGAAATATGGTCTTGACCAGAAATAGAGTTTAAGAGGCGCACATAAAAAAGGATTAGCCTGTGCTAATCCTTTTTGTTTTATAAATTCTTAAAAGATAGGAAGATGAGTATGAAAAAAACTACAATTGGTGGTATGGCCTTGATTGAGGGTATTATGATGAAAGGGCCAAAAAAGATTTCAATTGTAATAAGAAAGCCTAACGGAGAGCTTTACAAAGAAGTAAAGGATTTGTCTGTCGATGACACAAACAAATTTAAGAAAATCCCTTTTATAAGAGGAATTTTTATCCTATTTGAACAAATGTTCTTGGGCACAAAAGCTCTGATGAAATCAGCTGACATTGCCATGCAAGATTTGCCACAAGAGGAAAGAGAAAAACAAAAGGACTTTTTTGACAGACTTTTTGAAAAGAAATTTTTTCAGAAAATTGGGATTAGTGATATTGCTATCTACTTTTCAGTTATATTATCAGTCATATTAGGAATACTCTTGTTTTTTTATATCCCAACGTGGTCTGTTGAGATTTTTAAAAAGTTTAATATAAACAACTTTGGCAAAAATATGATAGAAGGAATAGTAAGAGTAATAGTCTTTATTTTCTATTTATTTTTTGCATCACAGATGAAAGAAATAAAGAGGGTGTTTGAATACCATGGTGCTGAGCACAAAACAATATTTGCATATGAAAATGGATCAGAATTAACTGTCCAAAATATAAAAAAGTTTTCTACACATCATCCTCGCTGCGGCACAAGTTTCTTGTTTATTGTGATAATCATTAGCATTATTGTATTTACATTATCAGGTTGGCAGTCTGTGCTGATAAGAACAATTTTAAGACTTTTGCTACTACCTATTATTGTTGGTATTTCATATGAGATAATAAGATGGGCGGGAAAGAGCGAAAGCCTCCTTGCCAAGATAGTTTCATACCCTGGGCTTTGGCTTCAGAACATAACAACAAGAGAGCCTGATGAAAAGCAGATAGAGGTTGCAATTGAGGCGTTAAAAGAGGTCATTCCGGAGGATAAAAGCTTAGATGAATGGTAGCAAAGACAAGAAACTGGGTAGTGTTTTAGAAGAGGTAAGGAATATTTTAAAGGATTACTGCGCTGAAAATGGCGAGGATTACAAACGGATTGCTATCTTGCTGGTTTCTCAGATACTAAACATTGACAAAACTCAGGCTATATTAGAAAAGAATTTGACAATTGAAGAAGAGGACTATCAAAAAATAATTTCTGCAGCTAAAAAATACACGATGGATTTTCCTCTTCAGTATTGTACAAACAAAGCATATTTTATGGGGCTTGAGTTTTATGTTGATGAGAATGTTTTAATTCCACGTTTTGACACAGAAACATTGATAGAAGTTGCAATTGAGCTTTTTAACAGAAAAGAAAACCTTAATTTTTTAGATATAGGGACAGGGAGTGGCTGTATTGCAATTGCTCTTTGTAAATTTTTGGATTGCAAGGTCATTGCAGTGGATATCTCAGAAAATGCTTTAATGGTTGCTAAAAAAAACGCCAAATTAAATGGTGTTTTTGATAAAATTCATTTTGTAAAAAGCAATTTATTTGAAAACATTCCACCTTCGCTCAAGTTTGATGCAATCTTTAGTAATCCACCTTATATATCTGAGGATGAGATTTCAATGCTTGATAAAAAAGTTTTAAAAGAACCAAAACAAGCCTTATTATCAAAAGAAAATGGACTGTACTACTTTCAAGAAATTGCTAAAAATGCCAGACAATACTTGAAAAAAGGCGGGTATATTATTTTTGAGGTAGGGTATAGGCAATCCCAGCATGTGAAAAAGATTTTGCAGGATTTAGGGTATGTTGATATAAAATCGAAGAATGATTTGAACAATATAGAAAGATGTGTATATGCAACTTTGGGGTAAAAATATAACAGTAGGGGTGATTTGATGATAGAAAAACTTCAGGTAATTGAGGAAAAATATTTAGAGCTTGAAAAGAAGATCTCAGATCCTGAGATAATCAACAACAATCAAGAGTGGCAAAAGCTTATGAAAGAGCACAGCAGCTTACAACCAATTGTTGAAAAGTTCAGAGAGTACAAAAGGATAATAAAGACAATTGAAGAAGCTGAAGAGCTTTTAGATACAAATCTTGATGAAGATTTTGAAAAGCTTGTGAAAGAAGAGTTAAGTCAAGCAAAAGAACAAAAAGAGATAGTGGAAAGAGAGCTGAAAATTTTACTTTTGCCCAAGGACCCAAACGACGAAAAAAATGTTATAATGGAGATAAGGGCAGGGGCAGGTGGCGAGGAAGCAGCATTGTTTGCTGCAGAGCTTTTCAGAATGTATTCAAGGTATGCTGAGAGGAAGAATTGGAAGGTTGAAGTGATGTCAACAAGCGAAAGTGATCTTGACGGTTTTAAAGAAGTCATATTTATGATAAGTGGCAAAGGCGCATACAGTAGGCTAAAATACGAAAGTGGTGTTCACAGAGTTCAAAGAGTGCCAGTTACAGAGTCAGGTGGAAGAATCCATACATCCACAGCAACTGTGGCAGTGCTTCCTGAAGTTGAGGATGTTGAGGTTGAGATAAGAGAAGAGGACCTTGAGATTGAGACATTTAGAGCAGGTGGTGCAGGTGGTCAGCATGTAAACAAAACAGAATCTGCTGTAAGAATAACTCACAAACCTACAGGAATTGTTGTATCCTGTCAAGATGAGAGATCGCAGCATGCAAACAGGGACAGAGCTATGAAAATTTTAAGAGCAAGACTGTATGATTATTATCAGTCCTTGCAGCAAAAGGAGATAGAGTCACAGAGGCGAAGCCAGGTTGGAACAGGTGATAGAAGCGAACGAATCCGCACTTACAACTTTCCTCAAGGTCGTGTGACAGATCATAGGATAGGGCTAACACTTTACAAGCTTGAGCAAGTTTTAGACGGTGACCTTGACGAGATAATTGATGCACTCATAACACATTTTCAGACAGAGAGATTAAAAGAGGTTGGCTAAGGTGCCGATAATAAATATGATAGTATGTGCAAAATTTCAAAAAAAGGGATGATGAAGAAAGATGGATATATTGTCAATTGGCGGGCTTATTTTGGGGTTTGGTTCGCTTTTGACTGCATTTATAATTGAAAAAGGTAATCCAGCAAAGCTTTTGCAGATTTCTGCTGCGATGATCGTGTTTGGAGGAACAATTGCAGCTGTGTTGGTTTCATTTCCAATGTCTGAGATAAAGCTTGCAATAAAGCATCTGAAAATGGTGTTTATGGACAAGAAGATAGACTTTTCGGGGATTGTGGAACAGCTTGTCCAGCTATCTGACAGGGCACGAAAGGAAGGGCTTCTTGCGTTAGAGCAGGAGATCCCTAATATCCAAAATCCGCTTTTGAAAAAGGGCTTAGGGTTGGTTGTTGATGGAATTGAAGGTGAGGTCATAAGGGACATTTTAGATAGAGAGGTATATCTTGCAGAAAATGAGCTAAGAGCTGCAGCAGAGGTTTTTGAAGCAGCAGGTGGTTACTCGCCTACAATGGGTATTATTGGTACTGTAATGGGGCTAATTTCGGTTTTGAGCAACATATCAAATCCTGACGAAGTTGCACCAGCAATAGCTGTTGCTTTTGTTGCTACTTTATATGGAGTTTCCTTTGCAAATCTTGTATGGCTTAACTTTGGTAAAAAGATTAAGACAAAAGCAAAACAAGAAAAGATGTTAAATGAAATTATTGTGGAAGGACTTTTATCAATCCAAGCAGGAGAAAATCCAAGAATACTGAGGGAAAAAATAGGTGGAATTCTCCCAGAAGGCAAGCAGCAAGAAAGGCAAGCTGGAGAGGCTGCAAGCGCTACAATTGGGGGTTGATATAGATGGGAAGGAGAAGAGTTGAGGAACCAGAAAAAGAAAATCATGAACGATGGCTTATTACTTATTCAGACTTGATTACACTTTTACTAATTTATTTTGTAGTTCTCTATTCAATGAGTAAAATTGATATTGATAAGTATAAAAACTTTACAGAATCACTGACCTCTGTTTTAAAAGGTACTGCATATATCTTTGAAAACTCTGGTCCATCTATTTTAGAGGGACTTTCAGGAAAGAATGTAAAAGGGACAAATACTGATATTGGTGGAACAACCAAAAATAGACAAATGACTGAAGAAGAGATTATAAATAATATCCAGAAACAGGTTTTAAGCCTTATTAAGGAACATGGTATTGAAGGCAAAGTGCTTGTGATACAGGAAGAAAGAGGACTGTCAATCTTACTTAAAGATGTTCTCTTTAACAGTGGCTCTGCGCAGCTGACGCCTCAGGCAAAAGAAGTTGTGCATGAAATCGCAAAAATTTTGGAAAAAGTTCCGAATAATAATATTAGGATTGAAGGACATACAGACAATGTCCCAATTCATAACAAGTACTTTTATTCAAACTGGGAGCTTTCAACTGCAAGAGCGACTACTGTTTTACAAGAAATTCTAAGAGTTTCGAAAGTAAAACCAGAAAGATTTTCTGTTGTGGGATATGGTGAATATAGGCCAATTGCATCAAACAAAACACCTCAAGGAAGGGCTCTTAACAGAAGAGTTACCATTGTGATTTTAAGAACTGTTTACAGCAAAGCAGAGCCGGCAAGGTAAATATTTTGTATTTTTTGTTTATAAAGATTTGGACTTTGTCATAATATTTAAATGAACATTCATCACTCTAAAAATGTAATGAGTTTTATAACTTTCAACCTGTTTGCTTTTTTATGTGGAATATTGGGCGCATGTATTGGTGCAGCTTTTACTTTATTTTTGCCCCTTAAGAATGAAAAGGTAATTGACATTTTGATAGGTTTTACATCAGGGCTAATGTTAGGTCTTATTAGTTTTGGACTTATTCCTGAGGCAATAAGTCTTTCAAGCTTGCTGCCTTGCATAGCAGTTTTAATTATTTCATATATAGCAATTGGAGTAATTGAAAGATATTTGAATACAAATTCAATTCTTGCAAAAAATAGATATATAAAAAGCGGGTTTTTAATTTCGATTGGGATTGCTCTTCATAACTTTCCAGAAGGCTTAGCAATAGGCAGCAGCTTTACCTTCAACCATAGATTCGGAATTTTAGTTGGGATTATGATAATTATTCACGATATACCTGAGGGTTTTGCGCTTGCTATTCCATTTAAGATTGCAAAAAGAAGGAATATTGACATACTTAAAATTGCCTTTTTATCTGGAATTCCTACCGGGGTTGGTTGTCTGATAGGAAGCTTATTAAGCTCTATTACCAAGCTTTTGATGGCTGGCTGTCTTATGGCAGCTGCAGGCGCAATGCTCTATGTTGTCATGAGCGAGATGATACCAGAGTATAGCCGAAAAGAGGATTTTAAAATTTGTGCAATTTCTAATATGATTGGAATAGTTTTTGCACTACTGTTATTGGAGTGGTTGGAGCTGTGACTATGATAATTGATGCTAAAGGAAAGATTGATTACAATAAACTTTCAAAGGCGGCTCAAATTTTAAGAGAAGGTGGCTTGGTTGCATTTCCCACCGAGACTGTTTATGGGCTTGGTGCAAATGCACTTTTAAAAGAGGCGGTTGACAAGATTTTTGTCGCAAAAGGAAGACCGCAAGACAACCCTTTAATTGTGCACATATCATCAAAAGAGATGTTGGATATGTGTGCAAAGGTTACTGATGAAAGAGTTTACAAGCTAATAGAGAAATTTTGGCCAGGGCCTCTTACAATTGTTCTTCCTAAGAAAGGATGTATACCGGACAATGTAACAGCAGGCCTTAGTACCGTTGGTATCCGAATGCCAAACAATAAAATTGCACTTGAGCTGATTGAGTTAGCGGGTGTGCCAGTTGCAGCACCGTCTGCAAATGTATCAGGGAAACCAAGCCCAACTGAAGCCCAGCATGTAATAGAGGACCTTTTTGGCAAGGTTGATGTGATAGTTGACGGTGGTAAGTGCTCTTTTGGGCTTGAGTCAACTGTGATTGATTTGAGCACATCAAAGCCATATATATTGCGTCCAGGTGCAGTGCCTTTTTCGCTTTTGAAAGAAATTTTAGAGAATATTGAATATGATCCTTCAATCTTAACAGGCAATATTTTATCTGCGCCAAAAGCACCAGGTATGAAATACAGGCATTATGCACCAGATGCAAAAATGATAGTTGTCAAGGGAAAAATTCACAAAAGAATAGATAAGATAAATGAGATAAAAAAGGATTTAGAAATAAAAGGATACAAAGTTGGTATACTTTGCTTTTATGAGACATCTCACAATTTTGAATCTCAATACAAACTCATATTAGGTAGTGTGTTTGACTATGAAGAATGTGGGAGAAACTTATTCTCTCTATTGAGGAAGTTTAACCAGCTTGGAGTTGATTATATCATCTGTGAATGGGGAGAATTTGGAGTAGAATATCTTGCGCTTGAAAATAGGCTTTTTAAAGCATCAGCAAACAATGTAATTGAGGTGTTGTGATGAGCAAGAAAAAGATACTTTTTGTTTGCACTGGCAATACATGCAGAAGCCCCATGGCTGAATACCTTTTGAAAGATAAACTGAAAAGAATGAACATAGATGATATTGAGGTTGAATCGGCAGGTTTATCTGCTTTTTTTCCCCAAAAAGCATCAAAGAACGCTGTATTGGTTATGAACGAGCTTGGGATTGATATTTCTTCTCATGTATCAAGGCTGATTAATGAAGATATGATAAAGGAAAGCAATTTAATTTTGACAATGGAAAAGTATCATAAAGAAGCAATAATCAATATGTATCCTGGTGTAATGGATAAGGTCTTTACTCTAAAAGAGTATGTATTAGGTAGCAAAGAAAATCTTGATGTAGTTGACCCTTACGGTGGAGACGTTGAGAAGTACAGAAAGTGCAGAGATGAACTAAATGACCTGATTGACAAACTCTTGTCGAAAGTGGATGACATATGATAAAGGTAATCTGTATTGGAACAGTAAAAGAAAGGTATTTTAAAGAGGCTGCAGAGGAGTATAAAAAACGGCTTTCAAAATGGACAAAAATTGAGGAAATTGAAATAAAAGAAGAGGATGAGAACAGATACCGAAACATTGAGATGCTTTTAGAAAAAGAGGCTGAAAAGATACTAAAACACATAAAAGAAGGCCAGTATGTAGTAGTGTTTGATATAAAGGGGACTCAGCTGAGCTCTGAAGAATTTGCAGAATTGTTAAATAGAAAAGTCTCAAAAGGAGAGGAAATAGTATTTGTAATAGGAGGCTCAAATGGGCTTTCAGATGCTATAAAAAAGAGAGCAAATTTGCTAATTTCATTTTCCAAACTCACATTCCCTCATCAACTTTTTAGGGTTCTTGTGTATGAACAGATTTATAGAGGATTTACAATTATTAAAGGGGTAAGGTATCATAAATAAAGTCATAAATAAAGTAGACTGCTCTAAAAAGGAGCAGCCTAAACTATTTTGTCAGCAAATAAAGTGATTTATTACAAATGTATCATTGTCCCAATTCCCTTGTCAGTAAATATCTCAAGCAAAATGCAATGAGGAATTCTTCCATCTAAAATATGAGTACGGTTAACTCCATGCTTTAAAGCATCAATACAGCCCAAAACCTTTGGAATCATTCCACCGTCAATCTTTCCTTCATCAATCATTTTTAAAACCTCATCAGCGCTAATTGCTGAGATTATCTCAGGGCTGTTTTTGTCATACTTTAGTCCTTCAACATCTGTCATGAACATGAGCTTTTCAGCTTTTATTGCCTTTGCAATCTCAGCAGCAACAGTATCTGCGTTTATATTATAACTTGTACCATCCTCACCAACGCCAATTGGCGCAACCACTGGTATGTACTCATCTTTTGCAAGCATTTCCAAAACCTTTGCATTGATTGACACAACCTCACCAACATACCCTAAGTCCACTTTCTCTCCGTTTACAATCTCATAGTGCTTTCTTGCCTGAATAAGATTTCCATCAATACCACAGATACCTATTGCTTTTCCACCTTTTTGGTTTAGCATTGAGACAAGCTCTTTGTTTGTCTTTCCAACCAAAACCATCTGAGCAACTTCCATTGTCTGCATATCTGTGACTCTAAGACCATTTACAAACTGGCTTTCAACATTTAGCTTTTTCAAAACTGAATTTATATCAGGTCCACCACCATGAACAACAATTGGATTAACGCCAATGTATTTCAAAAGCGTAATATCTTCCATAACCCAGTTTTTGAGCTTGTCATTTATCATTGCATTTCCGCCATATTTTATTACAACTGTCTTGCCATAGAGCTTTTGAATATATGGAAGAGCCTCTATCAAAATACTTGCTTTTTCAATTAGTTTGTCCATCTCTTCATACATACTTAGCATTCCTCCACTAACAAAGTTTTTTTAAAAATACTCTCCAACCGTCACAAGTCCTGTTTTTTCATTTAAGGAAAATTTAATATTCATATTCTGTATTGCCTGCCCGGCAGCACCTTTAATTAAGTTGTCAATACAAGAGATTACAATTACTCTGTTTGCCTTTTTATCAACCTTAAGGCCAATGTCAACAAAGTTTGTCCCTGTGACATACTTTAACTCTGGCAAACCATCTTCATATATCCTTATGAAAAATTCATCCCTGTAAAACTCCTTGTAAATCTCAATCAGTTCATTTTTATTCAAACTCTTTGTGAGGGTTGCATATATGGTTGACAAAATTCCTCTTTTTACAGGCAAAAGATGAGGTGTAAATGAAAGATTCAGATCTTCACCAAAAAGAAAACTGCATTTTTCTTCTATCTCACTTGTGTGCCTGTGTTTTGCAACCCCATATGCTTTAAAATTCTCATCAACTTCACAAAAGCTATAAGAAAAATCAGACTTTTTCCCAGCACCAGAAACACCTGATTTTGAGTCAATTATGATACTGTCTTTTTGGATAAGCTTGTTTTTCAAAAGTGGTGCTAAGCCCAAAATAGCGCTTGTAGGATAACACCCTGGATTTCCAACTATCTTTGAAGATTTAATCTCTTCTCTGTATATCTCACAAAGACCGTAGCTACTTTCATTTAAAAGCTGTGGGTATTTATGCTCTCCGTAGTCTTTTGAGTATCGAGAGAGGTCTTTGTATCTAAAATCGCTACTTAGGTCAATTACAACCTTGCCAAGGTCGTATGCCATCTTTACATATTCTTGAGACACACCATGTGGAAGAGCACAAAAAACAACATCTGCTTCTTTAATCAAATCAATATCAAACTCTTTAAATGTCAGATTCAAAATCTTTTTGAACTGTGGATTTGTCTTTTCTATAGGAATATCTTTGTTACTTGACGAAATAATCGATGAAATTTCAACCTCTGGATGTTTTAGTAAAAGCCTTATTAGCTCAATTCCAACATACCCTGATGCTCCAATGATTGATGCCTTTATCAACTTTATTCATCTCCTCAAAGTGTGACTTTAGCTATGCAAATAATTATACATCAATGTGTATAAAAATACAATAGTATTCTACCAAATATTTAAATTGATTTATTCGACAAGGTGGGATATTATATAACTATAAATGACATTTTTTGCGGGGTAGGTCATAGTGAAAAAAATAAAGAGAATAGTAGCAACCGTTGTAGTTTTCTCATTACTTCTTATCTCAGTTTTTGCAGCCACATCTTATAAGCTCTTTGTAGATGGCAAGCAGGTAGATTCTGTCAAGATTTTGGAGTATAACAAAACTGTCTACCTTGCTTTGGCAGACTTTTTCAGATATAAAGGTTTTGCTGTCTCCTATGACTCGAAAGCCAAAAAGGTTACAGCTAAAAAATCTAAGGATACATACGAGTTTTACATTGACAAAACCTACTACTATTACAATAAAACAAAGAAAACTCTTTTAGGAAAGACTTTTATTAAAAGTGGAAAGTCATACATATTAGGAAAAGACATAGCTTCAATTTTCAAGTATTTCTATCAGGAAGATAAGACAAAAAAGGTCATTAAATTAACGTCAAAAAGAACTTTAACCAGTAATACCCAGAAAAACGCTTCTTCGTCAAAAACTTTGGCATCGCGTGGGGATGTTCGAAAAACTGGAGCAGAAACTATTTATCTTTCTGATTTGAAGTATTCAATTGAAAGCAGTAAATTTACTTTGCTAATAAGTACTTCAAAACCTGCTATCTACAAAGATTACAAGTTATCAAATCCAGACAGAATAGTAATTGATATTTTAAATACAGTTGATAATTTAGAGAACAATGTAATTCAGGTTAGCAAAGGTGGAATTTTAAGAATAAGACATGCTCTTAATAAAACCTCAACCGGGGAGCCATTTTCAAGGGTTGTCATTGACTATGACGCAGGTCTGATCAAAAGCTATAAGGTTAGTAAAGTTGATAGTCAAATAAAACTCGAGATTGATTTGCCAAAAACTGTCGAAAATAAGACGAATATAGACAGTAGCAGTAGTATAAATAGTCCAGGTAACAATAGCCAAGAAATTGGCACAACTCCAGCTCAAGAGTCTTACAGTCCATATAGGATTCAGAAGGTTAATATTACAAGCTCTGATGGATTTACTGCTGCAGAGATGGACATCTTGCCAACGGTTGTAAGTGAGATTTACAGGGCAGATGAGTCTTTTGTGGTCCTTAGCTTAAAAGGTGCACAGCTTAATCTTGATAACGGAAGTCTTTTTCAGGTAAATGATGGAATATTAGATTACTATGTGCTAACAAATATTGACCAAAACAATGCACAGGTTATATTTTCTACAAGGGCCAAGGTATTTGTTTTGAATAAACTTGAGAACAGATTAGAAGTTATTTTTGCAAATCAATATGGTAATATGAAACTTTACCAGACAAATGGGCTTGTTATAAACTCTCCTTTTATATCTGACATAAATTGTACATATGACAGTATAAACAATGTAATAAAGATAGGAAGCAGAAGTCCAATTACAATCTCAGATGATGTCTATAGCCTAAAAGGTACAATTGTAACAAGTGTATATTCAGTTTATCAAGATGATGGGTGTATAATAACTATTGTAGTCAATCCTGACTACATAGCTTCAGTTACTAAAGGCGATAAAAATATCATAATTGGTTTTTCACAAAAACCAAAGCCTAAAAATAAACTTAAAATCTTTATCGACCCCGGGCATGGCGGGTCTGACCCAGGAGCCATTTATACAAAAATTGTAAATGGCAAGAAGGTAACATACCACGAAAAGGATTTTAACTTGGATATAGCATTAAAGCTTAAAGAGAAGCTCAAGAGCCTTGGGTATGAGGTTTACATGTCGCGAGAGACAGACAAATTTGTTGACCTTTATGACAGAACAAAGGTGGCAAACAACTTAAATGTTGACCTATTTATATCCATTCACAACAATGCAGTAGACAATCCTCAAACCCGTGGCACAATGGTCTTGTACAAGGAAAAGAATTTAAATAGTTTTATCTCAGACAAGCAATTTGCACAGATTGTGTTGGATTATATAATTAAAGAAGTGGGAACGCAAAACAAAGGAATTGTAGAAAGGCCAAATCTGGTTGTTTTAAAGACATCAAATATGCCAGCAGTTTTAGTTGAGGTTGCATTTGGTACAAATCAAGATGATTTAAATCTTCTTTTGAGTGATTCTTTCAAAGATACAGTTGCAAAGGCTATAGCTGGTGCTGTGGAGTTTATAAATACAAACTATAGAAAATAAAAACAAAAAGGCTGGCATGTAAAAGACTGGAACTCAAAAAATGCCAGCCTTTTTTGTTTTAATACTACAACTTTTGGCTAAACACAAACCTTTCAAAGGCTTCTGCGACTGCACCTTGATTGTTTGTAGCAGATGTTACAAATTTTGCAAATCTTTTTACCTCATCAGGAGCGTTTGCAACTGCAACGCTTATTTGTGCGAGCTGAAACATTCCAATGTCATTAAAATTGTCGCCAATTGCTAGAATGTTTGATGGAGTTATCATTTTTGTTTCTAAAAATTTTGAAAGTGCTTTTTCTTTAGAGGAGTTAATATCAAGGATTTCTAAAAACCCATAGTTCTTGTTGTCAGAGGCATAATACAAAATAATATTTATGCTGCTACTGAGATTTTTCAAAATATTTGCTAAGTGTTTCAACTTTTCATACCTTCCAACAATCCCAATATGGCTAATTGGAGATTTTACAAAATCAAGAAGGTTCTTCTGTGGGTATGTTGGTTTGAAAAGCTCTCTTCCTTTTACAAAGTTTAAAAAATATGTATCATAAGACTCTCTCAGTTTGTATATCATATGAAAATCCTCTTCAAATCCTAAAACTATATAGTAATCGACATCAAGGTGATTTTGCTCTAAAAAGCTCAAAATTTCTATCTTTGCATTCTCTTTTAGATAGTTTTTTATAATGGGCTCAGAAAACATATCATCAAAGACATAGACTCCATTTGCTGATATTAAATGGCAAAGAATTTCAAGCTTTTTAGCAATATCAAATGCAGAAGCCCCTCTTCCTGTACATAAAACTATCTCAACGCTGTATTCCATTGAGGCTTTTTTCAAGGCTTTAATATTATTTTCAGGGATATTGCCACTATCGTCTAAAAGAGTTCCGTCTATGTCGATTGCAGCCAATTTTATCAACCTTATCACCTTCTTACCAGAAATGTTGAACAAAAAAGAGATAGAAGCTTTCTTCTATTCTGAACTTTGTTAACAAATTAACTTTTGCATACTGTATACAAGACCACGAGAATGTGTTATAATCTTAATAGCAATAGTTTATCATCACAAAGAGAAAGGGGCAATATTGGACATATGGAGTACATCTATTTATCGCTAATATTTATACCAATCATAGTTGCAGGTTTGATTTACCTATTTAACAATAGCACGTTTAGAAAGGCTATTGTTTTTTTAATGTCTGCTGTGCTGGTTGTGCTGATGGTATTTGCCATTTTACAGGGTGACAAAGAAGTAAAACTTTCTCATGCATTAAATTTTGCTTTGGAGTATTTAATAACATTTGCTGATTATTTCTTACTTGCTGTAATATTCTTGATAGGTCTAAAGCTAAAAAATAACCTCATAAGCCTTCTTGCAGCTCTGCAATTTGTTCTGATGTTTGTATTTGAATTTAGGGCAGGAAAATTAGAGGTTGAAAATGTCTTTTATGTTGACCATCTGACATTTATAATGCTCATGCTGATAGATGTAATAGGTCCCCTAATCAGTATATTTGCTTTGAACTATATGGATGAGCACGAAAAACATCTGCACCTTGAAAAAAGTAAGCAAAACATATTTTTTGCAGTAATAATGCTCTTTTTAGGTGCTATGAACGGGCTTGTTTTGTCAAACAACATCTTGTGGGTGTACTTTTTCTGGGAGATTACAACACTTTGCTCTTTCTTGCTAATCTCACATGATGGAAATGAACAAAGTATCAAGAATGCAACAAGGGCGCTTTTGTTAAACTCCCTTGGCGGGCTTTCTTTTGTAGTAGGTATAATATTTATGTACTATAAATCTGGGGCTATTGCTTTGAGTGAAATTATAAGGTCTCAAGATAGCAGTATATTGATGATACCAATTGCGTTTTTAGCATTGGCAGGTTTTACAAAGTCAGCACAGTTTCCGTTCCAAAGCTGGCTTTTGGGCGCGATGGTAGCACCAACACCAGTGTCTGCGCTTTTGCATTCAAGCACAATGGTAAAAGCAGGAGTTTATCTGATTTTGAGATTATCGCCTGTTTACATTGATTCGTGGCTGTCAAATATAGTTGCCATTTTAGGTGCGTTTACATTTGTCGCGGCAGCACTTTTGGCAATATTTCAGACAAATGCAAAGAGGATTTTGGCATACTCAACAATTTCAAATTTAGGGCTTATAATTGCACTGTCATCTGTTGCAAATGTATATTCAATCTATGCAGCAGCACTTTTAATTGTACTACATGGTGTGTCAAAGGCGCTCTTGTTCTTATGTGTTGGTTCAATTGAACAGGGCATTGGCTCACGTAATGTAGAAGATATGGATGGGATTAAATATAAAATGCCGATAGTAGCTTTTCTTACCCTTTTGGGAAGTGTGTCTATGCTACTTCCGCCCTTTGGTGTTTTGATTACAAAGTGGATTGCAATAGAAGTTTCAACCCAGAACATTGTTGCCATGCTTGAGATAATACTTGGAAGTGCATTTACAGTTGTGTTCTGGACAAAGTTTATTGGAAAGATTCTCTCAGAAGGGAAAGATACAAAAAGGATTGAAGTTTTTGAAGGTTTGAGACACCTTCCATTGATTACTATATCAATACTTGTAATACTTGTGAGTGTGTTTATGACACAGTTTACAAACGCGTTTGTTGTGCCATTTTTCAAGTCGTCTTTTGCGAGGTATTCGGGAGTTAGTAGCAGAGCTCTTAAAGATTTGTATATAAAAGATTTCTTTGGATTCAACCCCTTTGTTTTCTTTGGGATACTTGCTCTGGCAGTTGTAGTTGGAGTAATACTCTACACACTTTTAAGGCCAAAAAGATATGTCAAGGTTTATATGTCGTGTGAGAATGATGACAACTTTAGCTTTAGAGCAGAAAAAGATGAGTCTGTAGAGCTTGAATTTAAAAACTATTACTTTGAGACATTAATAAAAGAAAGCAACATCACATTAATTTCAAATATTATCTCAGTCGCATTAATTGCTATAATGTTTGGGGTGATATTAAAGTGAAGGAAATTGCTCTGGTTTTACTCACAATAATAATAGCACCAATCATTGGTGGAATTTTGACAGGTATTGATAGAAAAATTACTGCGCGTATGCAAAACAGGTTTGGACCACCAATTTTGCAGCCATTTTATGATTTGTTCAAGCTGTTTTCAAAAGAGACTATAGTTGTTTCAAGTACACAGATTCTCTATGCATTTTTGTTCTTAGTCTTTAACATGGTTGCGCTTGTTATGTTTGTTTTAAAGATGGATTTGCTTTTGATTTTATTTGTACTTGCGTTTGCTGTCACAGCACTAATTTTGGGAGCAATGTCAACAAACTCTCCTTATTCACGAATTGGTGCTCACAGAGAGTTAATTTCTGTGCTTGCATATGAGCCAGTTTTAATTGCTATGATAATTGGAATTTATTTTGTTACAGGCAGCTTTAAAATAGATGATGTGATAAAGCATAACAACTTTTTGATATTTGAGCTTCCATTTATATTCATTGCATTTACCTATGTACTGACAATAAAGCTTAGAAAATCTCCATTTGATTTGTCAACATCGCACCATGCGCATCAGGAGATTGTAAAAGGTATCACAACAGAGTTTGCAGGACCTATTTTGGGCCTGATTGAACTTGGCCACTGGTATGAACTTGTACTTTTGCTTCTTTTCATAGGCTTGTTCTTTGCAAAAAACATAGTAGTTGCAATCATTGCAATGCTTTTGGGCTACTTTTTAGAGATTTTGATTGACAATATCTCAGCAAGACTTACATGGAAGATAATGCTAAGACTTACATGGTCGATGGCTTTGGGGCTTGCTTTGGTCAATCTAATTTGGGTATACATAAAATACAGGGTATTATAAAAAAATAAAGGTGGGGTAAAGAGTGATTTTCAGGAAAGCGTTGAAAAAATCGCCATGGATTATTCACTATGATTGTAACAGCTGTAACGGCTGTGATATAGAGATTTTATCAACACTTACTCCAGTATACGATGTTGAGAGGTTTGGAATTATAAATGTAGGAAATCCAAAACATGCAGATATACTTGTTGTGTCTGGTTCTGTGAACCACAGAAATGCAAGGGTTTTAAAAAATATATACGATCAGATGCCACACCCGAAAGCAGTTGTGGCAATTGGAGCTTGTGCGTGTTCAGGTGGAATTTTCAAGGAATGCTACAACACTTTGGGCGGAGCGGACACAGTCATTCCAGTTGATGTGTATGTTCCAGGTTGTGCACCCCGGCCTGAAGCTATTATGGAAGGGATTTTAAAAGCTGCTGAGATATTAGAGGAAAAGAAAAAGAATATGAAAAAGGGTGAGATTTTGAATGCTGCAAAATCTTAAAGAGATACAAAAAGAGGATTTGAGAAAAGAGGTATTTGAACTAAAATCAAGCGGCCACAGGTTTGTCACAGCAACTTGTGTTGATTTGGGAGATGGCAGGTTTGATATAATATATCACTTTGACAAGGACTATGAACTTAAAAACTTGAGAGTCACAATAGAAAATGACGAGAAGATGCCGTCTATTTCAGATATCTATTTTGCTGCAGTATTTGTTGAAAATGAAATCAAGGATTTGTTTGGCATAGACTTTGAAAATCTTCTCATTGACTATGAAGGAAAGTTCATGATAACAGATGAGCTTGACAGTCCTATGCGTAAAAAGCCAGTTGTGAAGGTCAAGAAAGGGGAGTAAGAAAGCTTTGGGTAAAAGGACAATAGTGCCGTTTGGACCACAGCATCCTGTATTGCCAGAACCGCTTCAGCTGAGGCTTGTGTTAGAAGATGAAAAGGTTGTAGAGGCAATCCCTGCAATTGGGTATGTTCATAGAGGACTTGAAAAGCTTGCTGAAGAAAAGGATATTAATCAGAACATATACGTGGTTGAAAGGGTTTGTGGAATTTGTTCTTTCCAGCAGGCACTTGCGTACTGCCAAGGGATTGAAGAGTTGATGGGGGTTGAAGTTCCAGAAAGAGCTAAATATTTACGTGTAATTTGGGCGGAGCTTCATAGGCTTCACAGCCATCATTTGTGGCTTGGACTTTTGGCAGATGCGTTCGGATTTGAAAGCCTGTTTATGCAGTGCTGGCGAAATAGAGAGCTTGTAATGGACCTGATGGAGGCAACTGCAGGGTCAAGGGTTATAATCTCAACAAACATCATTGGCGGTGTAAGGCGTGATATAGACGAAGAAAAGCAAAAATTCATCTTAGACAACCTTGCAAAATTAGAAGAAGAGCTTAAAAAAATTGAAGGTGCGTTTTTGAATGATTACACAGTCAAGAAAAGACTTGTGGGAGTGGGTGTGCTTTCAAAAGAAGAAGCGTATGAACTTGGCTGTGTTGGACCAATGGCAAGGGCAAGCGGAATCAATATGGATCTGAGAACAACAGGATATGCTGCATATGGCGCGCTTGATTTTGAACCTGTTGTTGAGTATGATGGAGATTGCTACGCAAGACTAAAAGTAAGGCTCAGAGAGTGTTATCAGTCAATAGACCTTATAAGGCAGGCAATCTCAAAGATGCCAGAAGGTGAGATATCAACACCTGTGAAAGGTTTTCCAAACGGTGAGATAATATCAAGGGTTGAGCAGCCAAGAGGCGAGGATGTTTACTATATCAAAGCAAACGGAACAAAAAATTTAGAGAGACTCAGAATAAGAACACCAACTTTTGCTAACATTCCAGCACTTGTTAAAATGCTACAAGGTATTGATTTTGCAGAGGTTCCAATGCTTGTTTTGACAATTGACCCGTGTATTTCATGTACAGAAAGGTAAAAATCTAAAAAGAGGGATGGATGGAAAGATGTTTGGGATGCTTCAAAATGTATTAAACAATCTTTTTTCAAAACCTGCAACACGACTTTATCCTAAGGAAAAAAGACCATTTTTCAAAGGAACAAGAGGAAGTCTTGAGATTGAAATAGACAAGTGCATTTTTTGTGGTATTTGCCAGAGAAAGTGCCCTGCAAATGCCATTACAGTTGACAGAAACGCAAAGATGTGGCAGCTAAACCAGTACAAATGTGTACTTTGCAATGTATGTGTTGAGTCTTGTCCCAAAAAATGCTTAATTTCAAAAGAGCAGTTCAATCTACCTACAACTTATAAGGAGTTTTATATTCAAAAACAGCAGGAACAGCAGCTTGAACAAGAAAAAGAGGCAAAGGTTGCAGGTGCTGGGAACCAATAAAGGAAGGGTCTTAAAAAATGCATGAATATTTTGTCACACAGCAGCTAATTAAGATTGCTGAGGACGAGCTAAAAGAAGTAAAGCCTAAAAAGGTTTTGTCTATCACAGTTGTTGTTGGAGAACTTAGCGGAATTATTGATGAGTCATTAAAGTTTTACTTTGATATTTTGACAAAGGGGACCATTTTGGAGGGAAGCAAGCTGGAGATTGTTCAAAAGAAGGCTTTACTGTTTTGCAACTCTTGCCAAAGCCTTTTTGAGAGGACAAAGGATTTTCTGTGTCCAAAATGCAAGAGTTTAGGTAAGCTCACTGAGCATGGTAGAGAATTTTATATCGAATCTATAGAGGTAGATGATGGAGATGGAAATTAAGGTTATAAAAGACATTTTACAGAGAAATGAATTTTCGGCTGACAATATCAGAAAGCTTGCAAAAGAGAATAAATGGTTTTTGATAAATGTGATGGGTTCACCAGGTGCTGGTAAAACCTCATTTATTAAAGCTATGATAAATACATTTAAAGATAGGTTCAATTTAGCTGTGATTGAAGGGGATGTTGCTTCAACAATCGATGCTGAGGAGATTTCAAAACTTGGAGTTGAAGTGCTACAGATAAACACAGGCGGAGCTTGTCATTTGGTTGCAGATAGTATAAATGAAGCTCTTTTAAGTTTGAATCTAAAAAAAGCCACAGTTGTTTTTATAGAAAACATTGGCAATCTGATTTGTCCGTCTTCATTTGATTTGGGCGAGAACATGAGAGTTGTTGTATCATCTGTTGCAGAAGGTGATGATAAGCCTTATAAATATCCTATTATGTTCGAAAGTAGCGATGTTGTTGTCTTGTCGAAGATAGATGTTGTAGAGATTATCGGGTTTGACATGGAAAAGTATATAAAAGGGTTAAAAGCTATCAAAGGTGATAATTTGAAACTATTTGGTGTTTCATTTAAAACTTTAGAGGGTTTGACTGAGCTTGAGAGCTATTTTTCAGAACTCTTCAATTCATACTTTAATCGAAAATAGGGGATAAATGAGTATGAAAAGGTATAGATACATTTTCAGAGGGCTTGTGCAAGGGGTCGGTTTCCGACCCTTTATTTATAATCTGGCAAAAGATTTGGGACTTGTTGGATTTGTCAAAAACATAGGCGAGGGCGTTTTGGCAGAGTTTCAAGGTGAGCTTAAAAGTACTGCTGCGATTGATGAGTACATTGAAAAGAAATTGCCCAGGAATGCTAAAATTGAGTCAATTGAGAAGTATGAAATAGAACCAAATTTTGATGAAAGTGATTTTTATATCTTAGACAGTAGCAAAGGCAAAATCTCAACAATAGTGCCTTATGATTTGGGTCTTTGTGAAGAGTGCAAAAGAGAATTTTATGACAAAGGCCACAGACATTTTATGAACCCGTTTATAAGCTGTATCAATTGCGGACCAAGGTATACCATGATAGAATCTTTGCCATATGACAGAGATAGGACGTCAATGAAGGAGTTTGAATTTTGTTATGATTGTAAAAAAGAGTATTATACGCCAGATAATAGAAGATTTAACGCACAGTCAACAACATGCCCGATATGTGGTCCACGCCTTTTTCTGTACTCATTTGTAGAAAAAAAGCATATAGACGGTAACAATTTAGAGCTTTTGGACAGAGTATGTAATGAGATTGAGAAGGGGAAGATTATTGCGATAAAAGGGATTGGAGGATTTCATTTAGTTGTTGACCCTTATAATAAAGAAGTAGTAGAAAGGCTTTTTCAAAGCAAAAAGCGAGAAGGAAAGCCATTAGCGCTTGTGTGCAAGAGCATTGAAACTGTTAAAAAGTATTGTAATGTTAGTGAAGCTGAAGAAGAAATTTTTAACTCGCCAAGATGTCCCATAATACTTTTTGAAAGAAAGACAGACCATTTTCTGCATGTAAACGCTGGTCTTCATACACTTGGTATAATGAGAGCATATACCCCTATTTTGGATTACATTTTGACAAAGACAAACAGAGATTTATTAATTGCAACCTCAGCAAATCTTTCAGGAATTCCAATGATTATTGATGAAGATGAGGCACTTGAAAAGCTTTGCGACATTGCCGACTTTGTTTTGTATCACAACAGAAAAATAGTAAGACGCTGCGATGATTCTGTAGGTTTTGTTTTAAAAGACAAATTTGTGCTGATAAGGTCAGGCCGTGGTTTTGCTCCCATTACGTTTAAACTGAAAGAAAAGGCTGTAGACAAAAATATCCTTGCGCTTGGAGGTCATGAGAAGACAACAATTGCACTTAAAAAAGAAGATGAAGTGATTTTGAGCCAGTATCTTGGTGACCTTGACACAAAAGAGTACATTGATTTTTACGAAGGTAGTCTTATAGATTTGATTTCACTTTACGATTTTGACTTTGATTATATAGCATGTGATTATCATAAAGACTACTATACCACCTCTCTTGCCCAAAAAATAGCAAAAGGTCAAAACAAAGAGGTTGTCTTTGTCCAGCATCATTTGGCTCACATTTACTCTTGTATGCTTGAAAAAAATCTTCAAAGCTGTATTGGATTTGCATTTGATGGTACAGGCTTAGGGCTTGACGGTAAAATCTGGGGCTCTGAAGGGTTTGTGATTGACGGGCTTGAGGCAAAAAGAGTATTCCATTTACAATACTATCCTCTTGTTGGTGGTCAAAAGGCAATAAAAGAGCCGGTCCGTCTTGCATACTATTTTTCCAAAATAATTAGCCCTGAGTTTGCAGAAAGCTTTTTCGGTGGGAATGAATTTTTGCACCAAATTTTCAAGACTGCACAGACTTTCAATTACCCTCTTACCTCAAGCATGGGAAGGCTGTTTGACATTGTTGGAGTACTCTTAGGCTGTGGAGAGAAAAATAGCTTTGAAGCTCAAATTCCTATGCTTTTAGAAAGCATAGCTGACCGCAATGAAAATGGGTTTTATATTTTTCTTATGAATTTTAAACATGAAATAGAGATAAATATTGTGGATATACTACAACAAATCATACATGATATAAAAAGAAATGTAGACCGAAGAATAATTTCTGCTAAATTTCACAACACAGTTGCAAAAATAGTTGTTGAAGTAGCAAAGGTGTTGAGAGAAAATTATAATAAAGACACTGTAGTACTTTCTGGAGGAGTGTTCCAAAACAAGTTATTACTTTCTAAAACGGTCTCATTGTTAGAGGAAGAAGGATTTAAAGTTTTCTTTAACACTGTCTTTCCGATTAACGACGGGGGAATTTCGGCTGGACAAGTATATTATACTCTTCAATTGTTAAAAAACTGTTAAAGGAGTTTTAAAATTATGTGTTTAGGATATCCAGCAAAGGTAATTGAGATATTTGAAGACAAAAAAGCTTTGGTTGAGTATTTAGGTGTCAAAAAGATGGTAAACATTGCTCTTTTGAAAAATGTAAGTATTGGTGATTATATCTTAATACACTCTGGGATTGCAATAGAAAAGATAGACCAAAAAGAAGCAGAAGAAATAGAAAAACTCTTTGGTGAGGTACAAGATGCAAACAGCTGAACTCATTTGGGAGATAAAAAACAATATCGAAAAAATTGGACGGAGTCTAAAAGTCATTGAAGTTTGTGGAACACATACAGTTTCAATCTACAAAAATGGATTTCACACCTTATTTGAAGGATACATTGACTTTATTTCAGGACCAGGCTGTCCTGTTTGTGTTACGCATGAGGGTTATATTGATAGACTTGTAGAACTTTCCTCAGAATGGACAATCTATACCTTTGGTGATTTGCTGAAAGTGCCAGGAAGCTCAAAATCGCTTTCACAAGCACGGGCAAATGGTGGAAAAATAAAGGTTATGTACTCACCTGTGGATGCAGTGGAACATCTTGAAAATAACGAAAAAGTTATTTTTGCTGCAGTCGGGTTTGAGACAACAGCACCTGCATTTGCCCTGAGCCTTGAGAAGGTGATTGAAAAGGGGCTCAAAAATGTCAAGTTTGCATGTGAACTTAAGACAATTGATGAGCCTCTTAAAAGCTTACTTCAAAACCATATACGGGTTGATGGCATAATTTTACCTGGACATGTTGCGACAGTTATTGGAGTAGATAGCTTTAAGTTTGTTGAAGGGTTTAAGGTTGCCTCTGTAATTTCGGGGTTTGAAGGTTATGATATACTTCTTTCACTTTTAAGTATTACCCAGGACATATTGAATGAAGATTTTACAGTAAAAAATGAATATAAAAGGGTGGTCAAAAAGGAAGGTAATGTGATTGCAAAAGGTTATATTGAAAAGTACTTTGAGAGAACTTCAGCGTTTTTTAGGGGTTTGGGATTGATACCTGGCGGAGGTTTGAAGATAAAAGATGAGTTTCGCGAATATTCAATTGATATGTCATATGACAACACAAAACAAAAAGATAGCCTCTGTAGGTGTGCAGATGTCTTAACAGGGAAAATAAAGCCATTTGAGTGTCCTCTTTTTGAGAAGGTATGTACGCCAATTTCTCCTAAAGGTGCGTGTATGGTATCTCAGGAAGGGTCGTGTAATGCATATTTTAGGTATGGGAAGTGGAAAGGAAGATGAAGTTTATCCAGAAGGAGCATGGCAATGGTGGGAAACAAACGTATGAGCTTATAAATGGACTTTTCAAGCCAATATTTGGCTCTGAGATTTTAAAAAGAGGTGATGATTCGTCTATATTTGATTTAGCTTCAAAAAAGATTGGAGTGACAACAGATTCATTTGTGGTAAAACCTTACTTTTTCAAAGGTGGAGACATAGGAAAGCTCTCAGTTTGTGGAACTGTGAACGATTTGGCAGTTTCAGGCCTTGTTCCAAAATACATCACTGCATCTTTCATAATAGAAGAAGGATTTCCGATTGAGGATTTGCAAAAGATTGTGAGGTCAATGAAAGAGTATGCTGACATTGCTGGCGTTGAGATTGTAGCAGGGGATACAAAGGTGGTTGAAAAGGGTTCTTGTGATGGGATTTTTATAAATACAACAGGATTTGGAGTATGCGAAAAAGAAGAAAGACTCCCTTCAATAGAGAAGATAAAAGGTGGCCAGATTGTAATTGTAAGTGGTGATATAGGTAGGCATGGTGCCTGCATATATTCGCACAGCAGCGAGCTTGGGGTTGAAGAGAAGATAGAGTCAGATTGTGCACCCTTAAATAGGGTGATAAATGAGCTTTTAAAAAATGTTGAAATTTGTTATATGAAGGATTTGACACGTGGTGGGCTTGCTACAGCATTGAACGAGATAGCGCAAAAAGCAAGTGTGGATATATATATTGAAGAAGACAAAGTTCCAGTATCAAATGAAGTAAAGGCACTTTGTGATATATTGGGGCTTGATTCGTATTATCTTGCGTGTGAGGGAAGGTTTGTGGCGGTTATAAATAAAGAGGATAAACAAAAGACTCTGGAGATTTTGAAAAAGTACAACAAAGAGGCGTGTGAGATTGGGTGGATTGAGGATACAAAAGAAAAGAGAGTGTATCTAAAGACAAGTTTTGGCGGGACAAGGATTTTGGATATGCTTTACTATGAGATGCTACCGAGGATTTGCTAATTTAAAAGCGAAAATCTGTGACGGGGATGAGGGTGGAAATTATGTGTATGACAGTGCCTTTGAGCTTTGTCAACAGGAAGACAAATATCTTTGTGGGGACAGCAGGAAGTGGCAAGAGCGAGATTGCATTAAATGTCTCTTTAGAGCTTGGTGAGTTTTTCAATGTGAATTTAATTGATGCTGATGTCATAAATTTATACTATAACTTAAGAAGTGTAAAAGATCTCGTAGAGAGAAAAAATATAAACTTTATCTCAACTCACTTTGAAGGGAAGAGCATTGACTTACCAATTTTGTCTGGTAAAGTATATGAAGCTTTAAATCAGCAAAATGCGGTGAATATAGTGGATGTCGGTGGGGATGAAATAGGCAGTGCAGTTATAGGACAGTTTAGGGAACTATTTTCAAAAAAGGGATACAATCTATTTTATGTTGCTAACATCTATAGACCCTTTAATTCAACAAAAGAAGAGATTTTGGAAAATATGAGGGAGATTGAAAACATTTTGGGGATGAACATTACCGCAATTATAAATAATTCACATCTACTGTCAGATACGAAACCTGAAAATATCTTAAAAAGCCTTGAGATTGTCCAAGATGTAGCAAATACCAAAGATATCCCATATGTCCTTACAGTTGTAGAAGAAAAGCTATTTGAACAAGACCTACTTGAAGAGATTAAAAAATACTCTCTTGTATATGCCATAAAAAGGTATATAATAAGATAAGAAATACTTTTGGGGGAAAAAATAAATGAAGCTAAAAATAGAATACGACAAGTGCAAAAGCTGTGGACTGTGTGTGGAAGTTTGTCCTAAAAAGATACTATATATTGACAGAAGCAGAATAAACAAAAAAGGCTATAACCCTGTTGAAGTAAGAGATGTAGATGCTTGCATTGGCTGTGGAAGTTGTTACAAGATTTGTCCAGATATAGTATTTAAGGTAGGTGAATAGATTTTGAAGGTCTTGATGAAGGGAAATGAAGCTATTGCCGAAGCGGCACTGAGAGCTGGATGTGAGTGCTTTTTTGGATATCCTATCACGCCGCAGACAGAGCTTTTGCAGTATATGGCTAAAAAACTTCTAAAGAGCGGTGGGGTTTTTATTCAGGCAGAGAGCGAAGTTGGAGCAATTAACATGGCATATGGAGCAGCAAGCTGTGGTAAAAGGGTTATGACCTCATCCTCAGGTCCAGGTATTAGTCTTAAGCAAGAGGGTATATCATATTTGGCAGGGGCTGAGCTTCCTTGTGTTATTGTGAATATAATGAGGGGCGGACCGGGGCTTGGAAATATCAATGCTGCCCAGTCGGATTATCTTCAGGCAACAAAAGGTGGCGGACATGGAGATTACAAAGTGATTGTGCTTGCTCCATCTTCTGTCCAGGAGGCTGTTGACCTTACTATAAAGGCATTTGACCTTGCAGACAAGTACAGAAACCCTGTGATGATTTTAGGCGATGGAATGTTGGGGCAAATGATGGAGGTTGTTGAGTTTGATGAAAACTATGAAAGACCAGAAGTTCAAAAGCCATGGGCAGTCACAGGTGAAAGAAACAGACCAAAAAGGGTTACAAACTCTCTTTATATAGTCCCAGAAGAGCTTGAAAAGCATAACTTTAAGCTAAGAGAAAAGTATAAAAAAATTGAAGAGAATGAGGTCATGGTAGAAGAGTACATGACAGATGATGCAGAAGCTGTATTTGTTTCGTTTGGTATGTGTGCAAGAATAGTGAAAAGTGCTGTAAATAAACTAAGACAGTCTGGTGAAAAGGTAGGACTTATACGACCGATTACGTTGTATCCTTTTCCAACAAAGTGTATAGAAAAGTATGCAAACTCTAACAATATCAAATTTTTCATAGACGTGGAAATGAATTTAGGGCAAATGCTTGAGGATGTAAAGCTATCAGTTGCGGGCAAAAAAGATGTCCATTTTTATGGCAGAACAGGTGGTATGATTCCGACAATAGCTGAGATTGTAGGTTATTACTTCTCTCTTAAAAAGTAAAAAGTGCACACATTGGATTGAGAGGAAGATGAAGTATGAAATATAAAAGGCCAGAATGTTTGACAGGGGAAAGCATGCATTATTGTCCTGGTTGTGGACATGGGATTATTCATAGACTAATTGCTGAGGTCATTGATGAGAGTTATAAAGACCACAAGATAGTTGGGGTAGCACCAGTTGGGTGTGCTGTTTTTATTTATGACTATTTTAACTTTGACTTTGTTGCTGCAGCTCACGGAAGAGCAACTGCAGCTGCAACAGGCGTAAAAAGATGTATTCCTGATGCACTTGTGTTTTCATATCAAGGAGATGGCGATATAGCGGCAATTGGTACATCTGAAGTTATTCATGCAGCAACTCGAGGTGAGAACTTCACAGCCATATTTGTTAACAATGGCGTGTATGCCATGACAGGTGGACAGATGGCGCCAACTACAATTCCTGGTCAGGTAACTGTATCATCTCCATATGGTCGTGACCCAAAAGTACAAGGTTATCATATTAAGCTGTGTGAGATGCTCATACCTTTAGACGGTGTTGCCTTTGTTGCAAGAACATCTATTCATAATCTTAAGAACATTGAGTTTACCAAAAAAGCAATAAAAAGGGCATTTGAGGTACAGATGAACAAGGAAGGATTTTCAATCATAGAGGTCTTATCAAACTGTCCAACAAATTGGGGTATGACACCTGCTGAGAGTATGAAGAGGATTGAAAATGAGGTTTTGAAATATTATAATTTGGGAATCTTTAAGGACAAAGGTAGGGGAATTTAAAAATGACAGAGGAGATTTTGATTGCTGGTTTTGGTGGGCAAGGAGTGTTGTTTTTAGGACAAATCTTTGCACACATTGGAATGAAAAAAGGGTACAATGTCTCATGGCTTCCATCTTATGGACCTGAAATGAGAGGTGGCACTGCAAACTGCAGTGTTATAATCTCAAATGATATGATAGGCTCACCTGTTGTATTCAATCCTGATACATTGTTTGTCTTGAACAAGCCATCGCTTGAAAAATTTGAAGCTTCGGTAAAAAAAGATGGGCTTATGCTTATAAATAGCTCTCTTGTTGACATTAAAGCAAAAAGGGAGGATATAAAAACTTACTATATAGCTGCAACAGAGATTGCATCAAAGCTTGGAAGTGTCCGGGTTGCAAATATTGTAATGCTTGGGGCGTACTTGAGGTTGAAAGAAATGTTTTCTACCTCCGAAGCAAAAGAAGTATTAAAAGAGTTTTCAAAAACTGAGCAAATTTATAACTTAAATTGTAGAGCTTTAGAAGAAGGGTTTGAATGCATCTCAAGACGGGGGTAAGTATGAAGTGAGAAGATATGTTTTAATTGGGATTGTAGTAGCGCTTTTGGTTTTAGCAGGAATTTTGGGTTATACACTTTATAGCAATGTAAAGCAGGTCTTGAACACAGATAGAATCTATAAAGGTATTTACATTGAAAACACACCTGTTGGAGGCTTGACAAGGGCAGAGGCGTATGAGCTTTTAGAAAATACTTATCTTGAGCCGTTGAGAAGCAAAAAGATTGAGGTTGAAGTTGATGGAAATGAGTACAAACTGGACTATGCATCTCTTGATATTAAAATAAACATAGGTGAGGCAATTGAGCAGGCTTATTCCATAGGAAGAAAAGGGAATATCTCAAGACGGTTTAGAGAGATCAGAAGAGTCTATGATCATCCTGTTGTGATAAGGCTTAAATTTGAATACAATGAAGGAAAGCTTAAAGAGTTTGTGGATGAACTCTTTGAGAAGTATTATGAATCTCCTGTAAATGCGAGCATTAGAAAGGTAGGAAATCAATTTGTTATCACACCTGAAAAGCTGGGAAGAAAACTTGATTATAATGATCTTATAAATAAATTGAAAGATATGATTAAAAACAAGAAAGAAGGAAAAGTCAGAGCAAGGTTTGTCCAGATCGTTCCGAGAATAACAAAAAATGAGCTTTCTAAGATTAAAGAGGTGATTGGTTCATTTACAACAAAGTTTGATGCATCAAACAGAGCAAGAAGTGAGAATATTAGAATTGCTGCAAGGAAAATAAATGGAAGCTTAATAATGCCAGGTGAAGTGTTTTCCCTATCCAAAGTAATTGGGCCTGTTACAGTTGAAAATGGTTTTAAGATTGCCAAGGTTATTGTTAACAACGAATTTGTCGACGGTGTTGGTGGGGGGCTTTGCCAGATAGCAACCACTATGTACAATGCAGTATTAATGGCTCAGCTCAAAGTAGTTGAAAGAGTTCCACACTCAGCTTTGATTTCTTATGTGCCGCCAGGACGTGATGCTACAATTGCTTCAGGTTCAATTGATTTTAAATTTAAAAATACAACCAACGCACCAATCTATCTTGAAAGTTATACCTCTCAAAATACTGTCACTATTAATTTTTATGGTAAAAATACTCATAAAGGCGAAGTGGTTAAATTTGAATCAGAAGTTTTAGAAAAAGTGCCTTATAAGAAGGTATACAAAAACGACCCTATGTTGCCAAAGGGAGTACAAAAGTTATCTAATAAGCCTCAAAATGGACTGAAGGTCAAAACTTATATGCTAATTTATGAAAATGGCAAGTTAAAAGAAAAAAAGCTTTTATCCATTGATTATTACAAGCCGGTAAATGCTATAATATTGGTAGGTACAAAAGAGAATACCACTGTAAATTCTTCTGTCTACAACTAAGAGGGGGCTTTTTTATGGATATTTACGAAAAACTACTGACTTGTCCTGTCTGCCAGAGCACTATTAAAGCGCCATTTGTTAAAAGTTCAGCAATTTACGTAGAGAAGAGAGACACAGACCTGTGTGTCTACTACAAAGGCGTAAATCCTCTTTTGTATGATGTGGTTGTTTGCGGGGAATGTGGTTATGCAGCTTTGCACAAAAACTTTGGAAAGCTCACCAAATGGGATATAGAGTCGTTAAAAGAAAAGGTGCAACAAAAGTGGGTAAAAAGAGAGATCCCGTTTGAAAGAACAGTAGATGATGCCATTACATTGTACAAGTTAGCTTTAATTACAGCAACGTCTAAAAGGAAAGTCAACAAATATGAGATTGCAGGAATTCTGCTTCGGATTTCATGGCTGTACAGACTAAGTCAAAATA
This sequence comes from Caldicellulosiruptor changbaiensis, assembly GCF_003999255.1. Taxonomy (GTDB): domain Bacteria; phylum Bacillota; class Thermoanaerobacteria; order Caldicellulosiruptorales; family Caldicellulosiruptoraceae; genus Caldicellulosiruptor; species Caldicellulosiruptor changbaiensis. Next base: position 1,747,959 of record NZ_CP034791.1, on the reverse strand, counting down.
AAGAAAAAGAACTTGAGTTTCAAAAACTTGCTCTTCAAACATATAAGGATGCTTTTGAACATGAAGAAGGATCAGGAGACGAAATAGATTTGGCAACGGTCATGTATTTAATAGGTGAGCTTTCGAGACGAATAGGTGACCTCGACGAGGCAAGAAAATGGTTTTCAAAACTTATATCAAGTAAAGAATCCAGACACAATCCTCACATTCTTGAACTTGCAAGAGAGCAGATTCAGGCTTTGAAAGATATGGAATAGAATACAAGGGAATTGGTAAAAGAAATATGATATAATCTTTTTATAAAATTTGAAATTTCAGGAGGTAAAAGATGCCAGAAAGTGATGTTCTGCAAGCTATATTTGCAAGCCTTGAAAAGATTAGTGTGCGACTTGATACTATTGATAAAAGATTAGATAGAATTGAACAGAGGCTTGAAACGGTTGAACAGAGGCTTGAAACGGTTGAACAGAGACTTGACAAGGTTGAGCAGAGGCTTGACAAAGTCGAGCAGAGGCTTGACAGAGTTGAGGAAAGGCTTGACAGAGTTGAGGAAAGGCTTGACAGAGTTGAGGAAAGACTTGACAAAGTAGAAAAAAGACTTGATATTGTGGAGATGAGACTGGACAAACTTGAAGAGAGGGTTGCAAGATTAGAAGAAGAAGTTCAGGTTATCAAACAAGACATTGTAATATTAAAGGAAAATGACAAAGAGCTGACAAGAAGAATGAATGCTGTATATGACCAGGTTGCATTCTTGACAGAATTTAGAACAGAGATGATTATGTTCAGAGATGAAGTGTACAAGAGATTTGACAATTTAGAGCAGCAGACAGGAAGATTAAAAGAAGGATTTGAATATTTGCGTGACATGACAGTTGAACATGAAATTGATATTCGGTTTTTGAAAAAAGTTGTAAGAGCTTCATAGTTTACATAGAAAGTAATTAAAAGCTTGAGAGCTCGAAAGAGGGGAACATTCCCCTCTTTTGTTTTATCTTAAATCAGGCAAGAAGACTCCATCTTCTACAAAATGGAGATGAATTGTTACAAAAAATGCGATATAATATTTTAGGTGATGCAAAATGTACAAAACACAGATAAATCACATAAGATGTGATAAGCAAACATACAAGCTACTGCGGATACTGTGTCATTTTTCAAAAAACCTGTACAACTATGCTTTGTATAACTTAAGACAGCACTATTTCAAAACTCGGCAATATCTGCGATATGAAAGTGTATATCATCTTGTAAAGGAAAATGAAAACTACAGACTTTTGCCTTCGCAGGTTGCCCAGCAAACACTTATTTCTGTAGACGAAACATTTAAATCCTTTTTAGGTCTTTTGAAAGCCAAAAAAGAAGAGAAAACAGATAAAAAAGTTTCAATACCAAAATATCTGCCAAAGGATGGGATGTACCAGATTGTTTTTCCTAAGGATCAGTTCAAAATGGAAGGCAGAAAGATACGTTTGAGTCTTAGCAGGGGTTTTGCGAAAGAGTTTGGTGTAAAGATACTTGTATTTTGAACTGCCACAAAACATTACAGGCAAAAAGCTCAATGGAGTCAGGATAATACCGAAGTTTCATGGCAGATGGTTTGAGATTGAGTATGTGTATGAGGAAGAAGAACAGATGAGCATTCTTGACCCGAGCAGATATTTAGTGATAGATTTAGGAGTAAACAATTTTGCTGCTATTGTTGATACCATTGGGACTGCCTTTTTGATAGAAGGCAGGTATTTAAAATCAGTCAACCGATGGTACAACAAGGAAAGAGCAAGACTGCAGTCAATTTACAGCAAGCAGGGGATAAAATCTGGTAGAAGACTTGCTCAGATTTCTCTTAGAAGGCAACATATAATATTGAGAACTTTTTGAATCAAACGGTCAACTTAATAGTTAAGCATTGTTTAAGTAATCAAATAGGCTGGGTAGTAGTAGGGAAAATGAAGGAGATAAAACAAGAGATAAATCTTGGCAAAGTAAACAATCAAAACTTTATGATTATACCGTATGATAAGTTCAAGAAAAAACTCAAATCAAAGTGTGAGGAGTATGGGATCGGGTACGTTGAGGTAGATGAAAGTTTCACGTCGCAGAAATGCAGCAGGTGCGGAGTTATAAGGAAGAGTAATAGAAAGCACAGGGGATTGTATGTTTGTAATGAATGTGGATATGTGATTAATGCAGATATAGATGGAGCGATAAACATACTTGCGAAAGTAGCTGGTGAATCTGCTATAAGGCAGATAACCAGTAGTGGGTGTGTGAACCACCCTGTTAGAATAAGGGTAGCTTAAGAAGTTACCAAACTTCTCACGAAGCCTCCACCTCTTTAGGTGGATGGTAGTTCACACTTCCTCATAAAATATTCGGAACTTTATATCCTGGTCATAGTTTCCAAAATTTCTTCCAAAAAGAGTAACTCCTCCAATGTTCTTTGCGTGATCAGGTACAGCAACTCTGAATCTTATTTCATTTTTGGACTCAATATCAATATCTTTTATAGTGACATTAGAAATTTTAAATCCGTCTATATATGTCCCATCTTCTGAAACCGAAAGAAGTTTTAAAAGTCCATACTGGTTCCAGTTAGGGAACCACCAGTCAGGTGTAAAGATTCCTTTAGTCTCTCCTCCGAAATCCCCTGGGCTTGTCCAGTAACCAAGTTCAACTCCATTTAAGTAAAAGTATATATCTGAAGGCCAGTTTTCACTAACACCTGGGGCTTCTGAAGAAATTTCAAATGAAATCTGAATTTCAACAGCTTTTTGATTTTGGCGCAGAAAATTGGGGATTATATATTCTACATAACCCTTTGTAAACCAGATAATATCACAGTTAACATGTTCAGGATGAGCAAAGTATTTGGGGTCATCCACTTCTCCAATTAACTTGTCTTTTGTAGCAAGTCCGCAGGTTGGATAAACCTCAAAGATAGAATAATTACCCACTTTGATTTCGCACTCATATAATTTTTGAGGATGCTTTGTGACAATATTAATAATTATTTTGTCTTCAACAAGACGGCAAATCTTTTGATTGCCATGTTTTCCTGAAGCTGCACTGATTGTAACAATCCCAGCAGCAATTAACTTTTTCATGTGCTGAGTAACTGCACCATTTGTAAGTCCAAGTTTTTGCGCAATTTCGTTCATATTCATTTCACGATGCTTACTCAGAAGGTTTATAATTTCTAATCTTGCATCAGAAGCTAAGGCTTCAAAAAGTATTTTTGCTTCTTTGAGATTGTCTATTTGTTTCATGATTTTTATTCCACCCTTTTTTATAGATTTAAACATTTTTATTTTAGCTGGTTTTAAAATAATTTGCAAGATAGAATATGAAGTATTTTCAGTTTTATTCAAATAAATTTTTAAAAAACTAAATATATTTGCTATTTAGTTACTTGTACATATACAAGTTCTATAATTTTTTTTGAAATATGCTTGACAAAATTTAAAAATATTTATATAATGTAATTACAAAGTTGAAATCAAAATCAAATATTTTAGAAAATAATAAAACAAAATAAGGAGGTACGAAATGATATAAGACAAAAAACACGTAATCCATGAAAAGAATCTTAATTAAAAAGTAAGGAAGGTGGGATTAAAGTGAATTCCCATTCAATAAGACAAATTAGAAGCGACAAGTTCTTTGATGTTTTCAATTATTGTATAATGCTATTAGTCCTAATAATAGTTGGATATCCAATGTATTTTGTTATAATAGCTTCATTTAGTGATCCTGACTTAGTGAACAGAGGAGAAGTGTTGTTTTGGCCTAAAGGTTTTACTCTTCTGGGATATCAAAGATTATTCCACTATCCACAAATTGTGACAGGATATAAAAATACAATTCTTTATACTATTGTGGGCACAGTTGTTGGTGTTTTTTTAACATTATCAGCTGGGTATGCAATTTCACGTCGAGACTTGTTCGGTAGAAGGTTTATAATTTTAATGTTTACTTTCACTCTTTTCTTCAACGGAGGTTTAATTCCTACATATCTTTTAGTCAAAAGCCTTGGTTTGTTAGATACATTCTGGGTGATGATAATTCCAACTGCCGTATCAGTTTTTAACGTAATTATTGCAAAGTCATTTTATGAAGGCAGTTGGATTGATGAACTAATTGAAGCAGCTCGGATTGACGGATGTGGCGACTTAAGGTTTTTCTTCATGATTGCTCTTCCGCTATCAGTTCCTCTTATAGCAGTTATGACTTTATTTTATGCTGTTGGCAAATGGAATTCTTTCTTTGACGCTCTAATTTATTTAAAATCTCCAGAAAAGTATCCACTGCAGCTTGTTCTGAGAGACATTTTAATTTCTAATCAGGTAACGATGGGAGGTGCTATGCAAGATGTAAGTGATATAACACAGCGTCTCAAAACTGCACAACTTGTTAAATATTCTATAATGATTATTTCAAGTTTACCAATTTTGGTGTTTTATCCTTTTGTTCAAAAGTATTTTGTAAAGGGTATTATGTTGGGAGCTATTAAAGGTTAAAAAGAGGAGGAGGTTTAGGAAATGAGAAGGAAAAAGTTTTTAAAGAGATTATCATGGTGTGTAATTGTTTGCTTTGTTGTTTCTATAATTGCTGTCTCCACAATGATGCTTGTTAGTGCATCATCCAATTTCAACAAAACTGGCTTTCCAATAGTTAAAAACAAAGTAACACTTACAATTTTAGTAAATAATTACAGTGCAGATATGCCCAAGGATTATAATGAGTACAATCAATTCAAAAGATTAGAGAAACTAACAAATGTGCATATTAAATGGATTATGCCAGGTAGCCAATTTGCTGAGAAAAAGAGCTTAATGTTAGCAAGCGGAGATTTACCAGATATTATATTTGGTTGCACAGATTTTGAGTTAGCGAAGTATGGTGGAATGGGTGTTTTTAAACCGTTAGAAAAATTGATTGATCAATATACTAATAACCTAAAAAATATATTCAAAAAACATCCGGCAACAAAAGCATTAGTAACTGCACCTGACGGACACATATATACAACTCCTCGTGTTAATGAAGGACCATGGATGTATAGAGAAGGTATGGGAGTTGGAGTAATAAATGTAAAATGGATTAAAGATTTGGGGCTTAAAATGCCTACTAATATTGATGAATTTGAGAAGGTGATGATAGCATTTAAGACAAAAGATCCTAATAAGAACGGAAAAGCTGACGAGATACCAATCACAGCTATTGGTAATCCGATGGAGATGCATGGATTGGGATATTTAATGGATTCGTTTGGAGTTAGTGCGAGATGGTATTTTGCTGATGTTAGAAATGGAAAAGTTGTATTTTTAGGAACATTGCCAGAATACAAAGAGGCTATTAAATGGTTGAGCAAACTATGGAAAGAGGGACTTATTGATAAAGAATGGTTTACCCAAGATTATGCTAAGAAAGCTTCAAAATTAAACGCTCAGCCTTACATTGTTGGTTATGCAGATTTATGGGATATAAATGATGATTTTTCGTCCAAAAAAGCTCATGATTACTATGATTACATGCCTCCGCTCAAAGGACCAAATGGTAGGAAACCTGTTATGTACAGAGCGGCGTATCCTGGATATGATAGATGGGGTGCGGTAATAACAAGAGCTTGTAAGATGCCTGAAGTTGCGATTAGATACATTGACACGATGTATGATGAGAAGATGTCAGTTGAACTTATTGAGGGTGAATTTGGAGTAAGACTTAAGAAAAGTCCAGAAGGGTGGTACTATATTCCTGATCCACCAGCTGGTATGAATCAGCAACAGTGGCGTTGTAAAGTATCCCCTGCACACAGCGTTCCTTGGGCAGTTTTTGAAGATCCGGGTTATACAAAGATCTTGAGACTTACCTATACTGATCAGAAAGTTAACTTTATGAAAAAATATGTAGCACCATATGCAGATCCTGATCCATGGCCACCAGTATTCTATTCAGCAGATGAAGCTGATAAAATGAATCAGATTCAAACCAACTTGATAAATTACGCAAATAGAAAAGCTGCTGAATGGATAATGAAAGGTACAATCGATAAAGAATGGAATGCATACATTAAAGAACTAAATAAGATGAAATTGCAAGAATGGTTGAAAATAAATCAAGCCGCATATGAAAGATTTATGAAGAATCTTAAAGCATTCTCTTCTGGTAAATAATAAAGTAACAATTTACAGTGGTTTGATAATAATAGAGAGAGGCTGTCTTATCCATTTTTGAGACAGCCTCTCTTAAGCAAATATGTACATTTTTTGCTTAGTCAGTTGATGAAGAGAGGGGAATACTAAATGTCTGATACAACCATTCCAACAAAAGGCGCTTTTGAAATAAAGCAAAAGAAAAAAAGAATTGCATTGAAAGAATTTAAAAATAGTTTGGGATTATATATTTTGCTGTTGCCCACTTTAATTTATGTAATTGTCTTTCTGTATATTCCTATGTATGGTGTAATTATTGCTTTTAAAGACTATAATCCTTTAATAGGAATAATTAAAAGTAAATGGGTAGGTTTCAAATATTTTTATGATTTTATTACTGCATATAACTTTGGTCAGTTGTTATTCAATACATTGACTCTCAGTGTTTATGGTTTTATTGTAGGGTTTCCTCTTACCATAGCATTTGCACTACTTTTGCATTATTTACCTAATAAACCACTTCAGAAAGTGGTGCAAAATGTTACATTTGCTCCTCACTTTATTTCGACAGTTGTAATGGTAGGAATTTTGCAAGTTTTTTTAACAGATCAAACAGGAATAGTGAATTTGCTTTTAAAAAAGATAGGACTTGAATCTATTAATTTTTTGGGTAGTGCTGCGCTTTTTAAACATGTTTATGTATGGTCAGATATTTGGCAGCATATAGGCTGGAATGCGATTATCTATTTGGCTGCCTTAACAAACGTGGACCCTGAGCTTCATGAAGCTGCAATAATTGATGGAGCAACAAAATTACAAAGAATCAAATATATTGATTTACCAGCAATAATGCCAACGGTAATTACTTTGCTATTACTTGGAATAGGAAATATTATGTCTGTTGGCTTTGAAAAGGCGTATTTAATGCAGAACAATTTAAACATTGAATCTTCTGAAATTATTGCTACATATGTTTACAAACTTGGTTTAATAGGAGCTCAATGGAGTTTTTCAACTGCTGTGGGTTTATTCAATTCTGTTATCAATTTTGTGTTGTTGATAAGTGCGAATATAATATCTAAGAAAACGTTGGGTCACGGGATATGGTAAAAATTCTCATGTGAGGTGCAAAATAGGAAATGAAATTAAGAAGAAATTTAATTTTTTTTGTTTTGATAATTTTTTTAGTTTCTATTTTAGTAGGAGGATATTGGATGCAGCAAGAGAGCGTAGCATCTGAAAGATCATCAAGTAGTAATATTTTCCAGGAATCGATATCAATAGATGTAAACAAAAAAGGTATTGCTATTAGTCCAATGCTCTATGGTGCCTTTTTCGAAGATATAAACTCAGGTGCTGATGGAGGGCTTTATGCAGAGCTTGTTCAAAATAGGTCATTTGAATTTCCAGACGGTCTTCAAAGTTGGGATATAAGCGCAACAGGAAATGATAAAGTTGAGTTTTCTGTAGAGGACAAAGATAGTATTAGCAGTAAAAATCCACATTACCTTCGAGTGGAGGTAAATAAAATTGACAAAGGCGTAAAAATAGTTAACTATGGTTACAATGGTATAACTATTAAATCAGGAGAATTCTATAGGTTATCTTTATATGCAAGATCTCCAAATAACAAAATCAATACCATTATAGCAACCATTGAAGATGACAATGGAAAGATAGGGGCAAAGGTTGAAGTAAAGGGAATAACAAATGCTTGGAAACAATATGAGCTGCCCTTTAAAGCAGCTAATACAATTTCAGATGGTCAACTTGTAATAAAAGTAGCTAAAGAAGGAATATTAGATTTGGACATGGTATCTCTATTTCCTCAGAAAACATGGAAGAATAGAAAAAATGGATTAAGATATGATATCGCAAAGCTTATTGCTGATTTGAAGCCAGCTTTTTTAAGATTCCCCGGTGGTTGCATAGTAGAAGGAAGGACAATGGCAACCGCATATAGGTGGAAGAATACCATAGGTGATATTTCAGAGCGTCCAACAATAGAAAACTTATGGGGATACTATCAGTCGTTTGGTTTAGGATTTTATGAGTATTTTCAGTTTTGTGAGGACATAGGTGCAGAACCTGTGCCAGTTATAAACTGCGGTATGGCTTGTCAAGCAAGAAATGGCGATATGGTAGATATAAATAAGCTTGATGAATACATTCAGGATGCTTTAGATTTAATTGAGTTTGCAAATGGGGATATAAAAACAAAATGGGGTTCTGTGAGAGCTAAGTTAGGACATCCGAAACCATTTAACTTGAAATTCATAGCCATAGGAAATGAACAATGGGGGACAGATTATTATATCAGATATGAAAAGTTCTATGATGCAATCAAAAAGAAATATCCTAACATAAAGGTGATTTTTGCAGCTGGACCTGCTCCAAGTGGAAAGATATTTGATGATGCATGGACATGGGCTAAAACGACGAAGAAGGCAGATATAATTGATGAGCATTATTATATGGCACCCGAATGGTTTTTGATGAATACGGATAGATACTCAACATATGACAGAAAAGGCCCAAAGGTATTTGTGGGGGAATATGCTGCGCATGGACTTGGGAGGAGAAATAATTTAGAAGCTGCACTTGCAGAAGCTGCTTATTTATTGGGTTTAGAGAAAAATTCAGATGTTGTATTGATGGCATCTTACGCACCACTTTTAGCAAAACAATATGCCACACAATGGGAACCAACTCTTATTAAGTTTAATAATGAAATGGCCTATGCAACACCAAATTATTATGTTCAAAAAATTTTCAATGAAAATAAGGGAAAGTATATATTACCAATTACTCTCAAAACCACATCATCTAATAAATCAGCAGATATTACTGGCATGGTCGGGCTTGGTACATGGATTACAGAAGCCGAGTTTAAAGACTTTAAAGTTATAGACAACAAAACTAAAAGAACGCTTTTTGCTGATAATTTTAAAGACTCATATGGCAAATGGCAAATTGTAAGAGGAATGTGGAATATAGAAAATGGGATATTTTCACAGACAAGCAATGCTGAAAACTGCTACGCTGTTGCTGGAGATTCAAATTGGAGCAATTATACCATTCAAGTTAAGGCAAGAAAAGTAAGTGGTAATGAAGGATTCTTGATTATATTCGGATTAAAGGATTCAAACAATTATTATTGGTGGAACATTGGAGGATGGGGAAATACAACAACAGCCATTGAAAGATGTGTAAATGGTACAAAGTATATTGTTGGAAAATCAGCAAATGTTACAGTTATGCCCAACAAATGGTATGATATCAAAATTGAATTGGATGGTAATAGAATTAAATGCTATCTTGATGGGAAATTGATTCATGATGTAGTTGACAACATGATTATCAAAGACATTTATGCAAATGCCTCAATAGATTCAAACAATGACATTATAATAAAAGTAGTCAATATATCTTCCTCAAATAGAAAAGTTAGAATCAATCTAAATGGGATTGCTAAAGACAAGATTAATCCAGAAGGTACAGCAATAGTACTAACATCCTCTAATTTGGAAGATGAAAATAGCTTTGAGCAACCAAATTTAATAACTCCCAAGACAAAGAAAATAAAGGGAATAAGTAATAGTTTTGACTATACTTTTGATAAATATTCGGTTACAGTTTTAAGAATTAAGACGAAAAAGTGATGGAGAGGATTAAAATGAGTGTGGGAAATAAAAATTTGATTTTAAAAGGTGGACTTTTAATTCTTCTTTGTGTAATAGTTGTTTTAGTAAATGTATTAGTCTTTGCCTTAGCAGGTAAAAAAGATATTAGCGCTTCGTCAACCAAGAATATTAAAGTAACTTACCCTAAAGCACCTCCAAAAATAACCTTATATGATCTGTCAATTATAAACGATGAAAAGAAGTGGACGGTCAACAATGTTCATGACCCTGCAATTATCAAAGCTGATAACGGATGGTACTATATATACTCTACTGATGTAAAAGTTGGAGGTGTGCCAAAACCAGGAATACAAATTCGAAAATCAAAAGATTTGATTAACTGGCAGTTTGTTGGATATGTATTCAATGGAAAAGATTATGTTTATGGTGGTATTCCAAAAGGTGCTTATGAATGGACCCAGGCAACAAATCTTTGGGCTCCAGATATAAAAAGGATGAATGGAAAATACTACCTTTATTATGCTGCATCTCAATTTGGAAAGAATCAATCGTATATTGGTTTAGCCACAGCTACAAATCCAGAAGGGCCATGGAAAGACGAAGGTGAGGTTATAAAAACAAAACAGGGTGATGTTGTCAACGCAATTGACCCATGCCTTACATTTGATGCAAATGGTCAGCCCTGGCTTGTGTATGGTTCTTTCTTTGGGGGAATATATATAATCAAAATTGATAAAAAAACAGGCAAGCCCGCTGAAAAAGGGTTTGGTAAGTTAATTGCAAGAAGAGATATGAGTGTTCAAGATGCAATCGAAGGACCGTATATCATTTACAATCCAAAATTTAAAAAATATTATCTTTTTGTCTCATATGATTCGCTGTTTAACGATTACAATGTTCGTGTTGGAAGGTCAGACAAAATTACTGGACCTTATGTGGATTACAATGGCAAACTTATGACTGATATTGAATCTCCCCCTTCTGAAGTTGGAACTAAGATTTTGGGCGGTTACCATTTCGAAAATGATGATGGTTGGATTGCACCAGGACACAACTCTGTACTGATAGATGGGAATGATTATTATATAATCCATCATGCAAGAGGAGCTTTGGATAAAAATTGGCCTTATCTACATGTACGGAAAATCCTTTGGACAGATGATGGATGGCCTGTTGTATCACCTGAGAGATATGCGGGTGAAAAAGAACAGGTTCTGTCTAAAGACTTGGTTGTTGGTATTTGGGAAAGGATAGTGCTTGACCCGTATGATTATCTCCAATCGGAGCCTGTAAAAATTACTCTTCTTAAGAGTGGAAAGATAAATTCTGAAAATAGTAGCGACTTTTGGACATTTGTTTCCCCAAATACGATAAAACTAAACTGGTGCAAAGATAAAACCAAAAAGATTTATGAAGTTGAAACTGTCAAGGTCATACCAGCATGGGATTGGGAGAACTGGAAGCCCACCTTAGTCTTCACTGGTCTTAGCAACAAAGGAATTGCGGTTTGGGGGAAGAAAGTAAAATAAAGAGCTTGTAAAGAGTCATACGAGTTAAAAAAGTTTGCGGGGTATGACTCTTTGAAAATAAATTCCGAAAATAATTTTTAAAATCATTACTAACTTTAAGGGAGGATGAAAAGAAACATGAAAAAAGCAAAAGTCATCTACGATAAGGAGTTCGTAATCGGGCAAGTAGACAAGAGAATCTACGGTTCATTTTTGGAACACATGGGAAGAGCAATATACACAGGAATCTATGAACCAGACCATCCGCAGGCTGATGAAATGGGGTTTAGAAAGGATGTTTTAGAACTTGTTCGGCAGCTGAATGTTCCTATTGTAAGATATCCGGGCGGCAATTTTGTGTCGGGGTATAACTGGGAAGACGGTATTGGTCCAAAAGAAAAAAGACCGAGAAGACTTGAGCTTGCGTGGAGAGCCATCGAGACAAATGAGGTTGGTGTAAACGAATTTGTTGAATGGGCAAAAAGAGCAAACACCTCTGTTATGATGACAGTAAATCTTGGTACACGTGGAATTGATGCAGCAAGAAACTTAGTTGAGTATTGCAACTTCCCAGGCGGCACATACTACAGTGATTTGAGACGTCAGCATGGTTATCAGCAGCCGCACAACATAAAAGTATGGTGTCTTGGTAACGAGATGGATGGTGACTGGCAGATAGGTCATAAAACTGCATATGAGTATGGAAGGCTTGCAAGAGAAGCTGCAAAAGTTATGAAATGGGTAGACCCAAGTATTGAGCTTGTTGCAGCTGGAAGCTCGGGGCCCAAAATGCCAACATTTCCTGAGTGGGAAGCAATTGTTTTGGACCACACATATGACCTTGTAGATTATGTTTCTCTACATGTGTACTATGGAAATCCTGAAAAGGACACAAAGAACTTTGTTGCAAAATCGCTTGAGATGGAAGAGTTTATCAAAACAGTTATATCAACAATTGACTATGTAAAGGCTAAAAAGAGAAGCAAAAAGGTTGTCAATATCTCATTTGACGAATGGAATGTATGGTACCATGCTCATCTTGAGGGGAAAGACGAAAAAGCCCAGCCTTGGGCACAAGTTCGTGCTATTGCTGAAGAAGATTATGTGTTCGAAGATGCAATTTTGGTGGGATGCATGCTGATTGCACTTTTGAAACACTGTGATAGAGTCAAGATGGCGTGCATGGCACAGCTTGTAAATGTAATTGCTCCAATTACCACTGTAAAAGGTGGAATTGCTTACAGACAGGTAATATACTATCCTTTCATGCATGCTGCAAACTATGGGCATGGAGTTGCACTACTTCCCAAGGTAAATTCTCCTAAATATGACTCAAAAGACTTTACTGATGTTCCATACATTGAAACAGTTGCAACATACAATGAGGAGAAGAATGAAATAACAGTCTTTGCAGTCAACAGAGATTTAGAAGAGGAGATGCAAGTTGAATTTAAGCTTGATGGTTTTGAAGACTTTGAGGTTGTGGAGCACATTGTATATGAAAGTGATGATATTTACAAAGGGAACACTCAAGATAAGCCTGACAATGTTGTGCCCCACAAAGGTGGAAATTCAAAGATAGAAGGTAATGTTTTAACATCCATATTGCCCAAATTCTCATGGAATGTTATCAGATTGAAGAAGAGGGAAAATTAACTGTTTCGCTTAAGGAGGCAAGACAGCTTCTTAAAGAGTATAAAATTTAAGAAGCTGTCTTATTTGTTTTATAAAATTCTGATAGAACTTTCAAAATTATAAGAATTTAAATACAGCGGCCGAAAGGTTAAAATAAAAGATATATTCATGGAAGGAGATGAGAGTATGCTCAAAATAGCTATCATAGGTGCAGGAAGTGGAGTTTTCACAAGGAACTTGGTAAGAGACATTTTGTCGTATCCAGAGCTAAGAGACTCTACAATAGCGCTTATGGACATTGACAGTGTAAGGCTTGAATTTATGAGAAGAGCTTTACAAAAGCTCATTGAACAGGAAAAGTATCCTACTAAACTTGAAGCTACAACTGATAGAAAAGAGGCTTTAAAAGGTGCAAAATATGTTATTGTCACAATACAGGTTGGAGGTTTAAAACCTTTCGAGTATGACATTTACATTCCTCTAAAATATGGTGTAAAACAGGCAGTTGGTGATACAATAGGTCCAGGTGGAGTTTTCAGGGCTTTGCGAACAATACCGGTTTTGCTTGACATTGCAAAGGACATGGAAGAGCTGTGTCCTGACGCACTTTTGCTCAATTATGTAAATCCAATGGCAATGAATTGCTGGGCGTTAAATAAGGCTACGAATATAAAAAATGTAGGGCTTTGTCACAGTGTTCAAGGAACTGCTGAATTTTTAGCAAAGATTATTGGGGCAAAAATGGAAGAAATTTCTTATCTGTGTGCAGGTATAAACCACATGGCATGGTTTTTAAAATTTGAGTGGAAAGGAAAAGATGCATATCCTCTTATAAGAGAAAAAGCAAATGACCCAGAAATCTATACACAGGATGTTACAAAATTCGAGATACTAAAACATTTTGGATATTATGTTTCAGAGTCAAGTTTTCACATGTCTGAATATGTTCCCTATTTTAGAAAGAGCGACAATTGGATAAATAAAATCCATAGAACCCATTCATGGCACAAAGAACATTACAATGGTATGTATTTGCATTGCTGCTTAGATGCTGCGAAAACTTTGCTTGAAGACCTGAAGAAAATGGCAGAGGCAGACTACATCGACCCGAAAAGAAGTAACGAATACTGTGCAACTATCATCCATTCCATAGAGACAAATACTCCAAGTGTGATAAATGGTAATGTTGAAAACAAGGATGTGATAACAAATTTGCCTGAAGGATGCTGTGTTGAAGTGCCATGCTTGGTTGACAAAAATGGTATTCAGCCAACTTATGTTGGAGATCTTCCTCCACAGCTTGCAGCTTTGAACAGAACAAATATAAATGTTCAAGAGCTAACTGTTCTTGCTGCTTTGACAGGTGATAGGGAAGCAGTTTATCATGCAATTATGATGGACCCTCTCACAAGTGCAGTTTTGGACTTAGGAACAATACGCCAGATGGTAGACGAGATGTTTGAAGCTGAAAAAGAATGGCTGCCAGAAAAGTTTTATAGGTAATTTTGATTAACAATAGAAATTAAAAGGCCCAAAGGGGCTTTGCACATAAGAAGTTAAAAATTTCCACGTTATAATGAACTGTGCAAAGCCCTTTAATTTTCTTCATCATACTCTTTACACAGAAGTGCTCTGATGTACCCATTTTCATTTGATGTTGATACAATATAAAAACCCCTTGCATAGTAGAATCGAACCAGATCTCTTACCTTAGATGCAGTGTGAAGATAAACCTTTTTGACCCCAAGCTCTTTGAGTCTCTCATCAACAACTTTCATAAGTGCCTTGCCAACGCCATTGTTTTGATAGTTGAGCCTTACACCAAAACGGCTAATATATGCTGTTTTGTCAGGAAAGATTTCAACCCTGATTGTGCCCACAATTATTCCGTCCATAAAAGCAACATAAACCTCTTTGGTATCAATATCCCTTTTTATATCCTCTTCAGTCTCATTCACAGCCGCATTTTTGGCAGGGTCAATACCTGCAAGCTCACAATACTTTGTAAACGCCTCTTTTGTTATTTCTTTTATAGCCTTTACATCATCATAAGTTGCTCTTCGAACAACAAATTCCATTATTCTTTCCTCCTTCAGTGCATAATTATAAGTTAAAAAGAATAAAAATGCAAGCATATATTTTGTGGATAAAAAAATTAAATTGTGCTAAAATGAATAAAGAATCAATGTTTGTAGGGGTAAAAATTCGAAATATAAAGAAAGGATTTGAGAGGAGTTGCGAGTGCTTGGTATTGACCCCGGGATTGCGCTGACTGGTTATGGAATTATAGAGTCTAAAAATGGCTCAGAGTTTAAAGTAATCGACTATGGCAGAATAGAAACTTCGAGCAGTCTCAAAAAGTCGATGAGACTTTTACATCTTTATACTGAGCTTTGTAGCATAATTTCGCTGTACCAGCCTGACGTTGTTGCAATTGAAGAACTTTTTTTCAGTAAAAACTCCAAAACTGCTATCACAATTGGTGAGGCAAGAGGTGTGATTATTCTCACATGTATTCAGAATAACCTAAGTATTTACGAATACACCCCATTGCAGGTCAAACAATCCATAACTGGATATGGTAGAGCAGATAAAACTCAAATACAAAAAATGGTAAAAAGTCTACTTGGTCTTTCTGAAATTCCCAAGCCAGATGATGTTGCAGATGCTTTGGCTGTTGCGATGTGTCATATACTGTCAAGCTCTTCGGTACTTTATCAGGAGGATGAAGTATGATAGATTCTATTGTGGGAACCATCCAAGAGGTATTTAATAATTATGTTATCCTCAATTACAATAACATATACATAAAAATATTTTGTAATAGCACAAAATTCTCTGAATTTTTAGGCAAAGAAAAGAGAGTGTATGTTAGCCTAAAGTTTAACGAAAATTTATCAGAGCTTGAATGTTACGGTTTTTTGACAAGGGAAGAAAGAGAACTTTTTTTAAAGCTTCAGAAGGTAACCGGTGTTGGCAGCAAATTAGCTCTTCAGATTCTTTCATCAATAGATTATCAGCAGCTTATTGTGGAAATTGCAAAGGGAAATGTGGCAAGACTTGAGAAGGTAAAAGGAATTGGAAAAAAAACTGCAAGCAGGATAATTCTTGAACTTAAAGAGACACTCAAGAAAGAGTTCAAAGTAGCTTCTACTTCAGGTACAGAAGAAAAAACTTATGAAAAGCTTGAGGAAATATCTTTAGCACTTTTATCCTTGGGATATGAGATAGATGAAATCAACCAGGTTCTTTCATCCGAAGATTTTTCTGAACTTTCTTTGGAAGATGGAATAAAACTTGCTTTGAAAAAGTTATCAAAGATTTGAGAAAAAACAAATTCAAAGAGGAATGAAATAAAATGGAGAGATTACTGGATAATAAATTTTCTATTGAGGATGTTCATGAGGAGTCACTGCGACCAAAGACACTTGAAGATTATATAGGCCAGCAAAAAGTGAAAGAAAAAATAAAAATCTTTATTGAAGCTGCCAAAAAAAGAAAAGAACCTCTTGACCATGTACTCTTATATGGTCCACCTGGTCTTGGAAAAACAACATTGGCAAACATCATTGCAAATGAAATGGGAGTTGATATAAAAGTAACATCTGGCCCTGCAATAGAGAGAGCAGGCGACCTTGTTGCCATTCTTACAAATATTGGTGAAAATAATATTTTGTTTATTGATGAAATTCATAGACTAAACAGAACAATCGAAGAGGTTTTATATCCTGCAATGGAAGACAAAAAGGTTGATATTGTGATTGGTAAAGGTCCGTCCGCAAAGACTATAAGATTGACTTTGCCACCTTTTACACTCATTGGAGCAACAACAAGGGCAGGTCTTTTATCATCACCGCTGAGAGACAGGTTTGGAATAATAGAAAGGCTTGACTACTACACAGTTGAAGAGCTAAGCCAGATTGTTATGAGGTCTGCCAGCATTTTAAAGTGCGATATAGAAAAAGAAGCATGCATAGAGATTGCAAAGCGCTCAAGAGGAACTCCAAGAGTTGCAAACAGACTACTTAGAAGACTTAGAGATTATGCTATGGTAAAGCACACAGGAAGTATAACATATGAGGTTGCAAAGAATGGGCTTGAGATGTTTGAGGTGGACGAATATGGACTTGACCTTGTTGACAGGAATATTTTGGAAGCAATAGTTTACAAGTTTGGCGGAGGACCTGTTGGACTTTCTACAATTGCAGCTGCCATTGGAGAAGATGAAGGGACAATTGAAGATATCTATGAACCTTATTTGATTCAGGAAGGTTTTTTAGTAAAGACTGCGCGAGGAAGAGTTGCCACTCAAAAAGCTATAAATCACATTGCAAAGATAAAGTTTAATGTCAAAGAAAGTGGTGATAAAAGATGAGGTTACTTATGCACACATGCTGTGGTCCTTGTAGTGTGTACCCTTTGGAAAAGCTAAGTGAAGAAGGGCATGAAGTTTTTGGGCTTTTTTTCAATCCAAACATTCATCCTTATACAGAGTTTAAAAACAGATTAGATTCAGCAAAGATTTTTTATGACCTGCGCGGTAAAAAACTTATTGTGATAGATGAGTACCCTTTGGAAGAGTTTTTACGAAACTGTGCTTTTAGAGAAAATGCAAGGTGTATTTATTGTTATTCTGTGAGGTTAGAAAGAACTGCCTTGGTTGCCAAAAAAAGTGGGTTTGATGCCTTTACAACCTCTCTTTTGGTAAGTCCTTATCAAAAGCATGAGCTTATAAAAGAACTTGGAGAAGCCATTTCAAAAAAGTACGAGATTGAGTTTTATTATAGAGATTTCAGGGAAGGATTTAGAGAAGGAAGGCAAAAAGCAAGAGAGATGGGACTTTATATGCAAAAGTATTGCGGCTGTATTTACAGTGAAAAAGAGAGGTTTTACAAGGAAACGAAATGATAAAGATGTAAAGGGTTTTGAGGAAAATTTGCTATTGTAATGGACAATATTCAATGCTATAATATTGAATGTTGTTTTATGAGCGCTCGCAAAGGGTAAAATGCTCCCGTAGCGGCGTGCAGGCAGAATTTGAAAAATTTCTTAAAAGCAGGAGGTATGGAAAAGAGGATGTATGCAATAATTGAAACAGGTGGAAAGCAATATAAGGTGCAGGAAGGCGACGTTTTAAAGGTTGAAAAATTAAAAGCTGATGTTGACTCTGTGGTAAAGATTGATAAGGTGTTGGCAATTTCGTCTGACGATGGGTTTGTTGTTGGAAAGCCATATGTAGATGGCGCATATGTTGAAGCAAAGGTTTTAGAACATGCAAAGGATAAGAAAATCATAGTATTTACTTACAAATCAAAAACAGGTTACCACAGAAAACTTGGACATCGCCAGTGGTATACAAAGATTCAGATAACAAAAATAGCAAAGTAAGTAGGTTAAATTGTCAACCATGATTGAAGCTACTTTTTTAAAATCACAAAAGAAAGGGTATTATAAAATAGTTGTCAAAGGGCACAGCCATTTTGCTCCGAAAGGTAAAGATATTGTTTGCAGTGCAGTCTCTTCAATAGTACTTGCAAATGTAAATGGCTGTATTGAGATATTGAAAGCTGAGCATTCGTTAGAACAAAAAGAAGGCTATTTAGAATTTGAAGTGCTAAATAACAATGAAGAAGTAACAAAGGGCTGTTCGCTTCTTCTTCAAACAGCATATTTAGCGTTAAAAGAGTTAGAATCTCAGTATCCAAAATATGTTAAAGTGGAGGTGAAAGAGGATGAAGTTAATATTTGACATTCAGCTGTTTGCACACAAGAAAGCTGGTGGTTCAACAAGAAACGGAAGAGACAGCGAGTCAAAAAGACTTGGTGTTAAAAGGTCAGACGGTCAGTTTGTTTTGGCAGGAAACATCTTGGTAAGACAGAGGGGAACTAAATTCCACCCAGGCAAGAATGTCGGTCGTGGTGGAGATGACACACTTTTTGCTTTAGTTACAGGGTATGTAAAGTTTGAAAACAAGAGAGGAAGAAAAGTTGTGTCTGTTATTCCAGCTGAAGAGATGGTTGCTGCTCAATAAAAATCTATTATGGTTTAACGCTTTTCAAAAAGAGGCAAACTGACAAAAGAGGTTTGTCTCTTTTTTTGTATCTTTTAGTTGTTCTTAAAAGAGGTGAGATATTCATGTTTGTGGACATTGCAAAGATTTATGTCAAAGCAGGGGATGGCGGAGATGGTATAGTTGCGTTCAGGCGGGAGAAGTACGTTCCAGCAGGAGGTCCTGCAGGAGGAGATGGTGGAAAAGGCGGAGATGTGATATTTGTTGCTGATAGGGAGCTGAACACCCTGCTTGATTTTAAATACAAAAGACATTACAAGGCACAAAATGGTGAGCGTGGCGGACCTAACAATATGCATGGCAAAGACGGCGAAGATTTGATAATAAAGGTTCCTGTTGGAACTGTAATAAAAGATGCTGAAACTGGTGAGATAATTGCTGACCTGTCGAGAGAAGGCGACAGAGCAATTGTTGCCCACGGTGGTAGAGGTGGCAGAGGAAATGCCCATTTTGCAACAGCCACAAGGCAAGTTCCAAGGTTTGCTGAGGTTGGGGAGAAAGGGGACGAGCTTTGGGTAATTTTGGAGCTAAAAGTCTTAGCAGATGTTGGACTGATTGGCTATCCAAACGTTGGTAAGTCAACATTCTTGTCTGTTGCAACAAACGCAAGACCTGAGATAGCAAACTATCCATTTACAACAAAGTATCCCAACCTTGGGATTGTATATATTAGCGAGGGTGAAAGCTTTGTCTTAGCAGACATACCAGGGCTTATTGAAGGGGCAAGTGAAGGAGCAGGTCTTGGGCATCAATTTTTGCGACATGTTGAAAGGACAAAGGTTTTGATTCATATTGTTGATGTGTCGGGAAGTGAAGGAAGAGAGCCTGTTGAGGATTTTATAAAAATCAATGAGGAGCTAAAAAAATACAGCCCTGAACTTGCCCAAAAGCCTCAAATTGTCGCAGCAAACAAGATGGACCTTCCTGATGCTCAGGCGTATTTTGAACTTTTCAAAGAAGAGATTGAAAAGATGGGGTATGAAGTGTATCCCATCTCTGCTGCAACTGGCATGGGGATAAGAGAGGTTTTAAAAAGAGCTTATGAACTTTTGAAACAGCAAAAGGCAGCTGAAAATATCGAAGAGGATGCAAAGCCACGGACGTTTGTATACTACAAGAAAAAGGATGTAAAACCGCTTACTGTCAGAAAAGAAAACGGTGTATATGTTGTAGAAGGAACAGTTGTAGAGAAGGTAGCAAGAAACATAGTTTTAAATGACCATGACTCATTCAGGTATTTTCAAAATTTCTTAAACAAGCTTGGGGTCTTTGACAAGCTAAGAGAGATGGGAATCCAGGATGGCGACATTGTGAGGATACTTGATGTTGAGTTTGAATATTATGAATAAGTTTTAGATTTATCATAAAAATGGATATAGACAAAACAGTAAAAATGGGTTAAAATAATTGACAAGCAAAAAGAAATTCTTAAAAGGTTTGGAGGTCATCTTTTCTGATATGGAGTGCATCAATTGTGGGAACTGCAAGGTAGGTAATACCACATATTTTTGTTTTAAGGAAAACGGGTTTGTGGTGGATGTATCAAAACAAAAGGTGGTTGAGAAGGTAAGAAGCGGTTGGAAAAAGGGGGATCCGGAGTACGAGAAGCAGCGGCGCAGGTCTCGAAAAGAGGTAGAGGTCTAAAAATAAAAAACGCCGGCAGAAAGGCAAAATCCTTTCTGCCGTTTTAGTTTATAAATAGCGAAAAAGAAGTATTTTATCAAAAATTAAATTCAAAAAGAGGTGAAAAATATCTTGTTAACATCCAAACAAAGAGCAAAATTAAGGGGCATGGCAAACACAATGGATGCAATTATTCGAATTGGAAAGGAAGGGATTACAGAAAGAGTGCTCAAACAAATAGATGAAGCACTCTCTGCAAGAGAGCTTATAAAAATTGCCCTTGAGAAGAACTGTGAGATAGAGCCGAAAGAAGCGATAGCTTATATATGCGAAAAACTAAACGCAGAGCCTGTGCAGGTGATAGGAAGGAAGATTGTAATTTACAGAATGTCTGAAGAAAATCCAAGAATTCAGATTTAAAAAGTAGAGTATTGACCAATGTATTTTTAAATGGTATAATCAAAGCAACAAAATTGAATATTAGAAAATTACTTCTTATCAAGAGTGGTGGAGGGACTGGCCCAATGAAGCCCGGCAACCGGAAAAAGGCTTATTTCCTTTTTCTTGGTGCCAATTCCAGCAGGTATTTTTTAAAATACCTGGCAGATAAGAAGTAAGAAGATTTTGAAAAAAGTCTTCTTGTAGCTTATCTGCAGGAAGACTATTTTTTTATCTTTTTTGAAAACCAAGATATTATAAAATTAACGAAAGGGGAAAAGAGAAGATGGAAGAAAGAAAATACGGTTTTGATACTCTTCAACTTCATGCAGGGCAGTTTGTTGACAGAGAGACAAAATCAAGAGCTGTTCCAATTTACCAGACAACCTCTTACATTTTCGATACACCTGAAGAGGCAGCAGACCTGTTTGCACTCAAAAAAGCAGGAAATATCTATACAAGAATAGGAAATCCGACAACAGATGTTTTAGAAAAAAGAATTGCAGCACTGGATGGTGGGGTTGGAGCTGTTGCAACATCCTCAGGGCAAGCTGCTATCACTTATGCAATTTTAAACATTGCAAGAAGCGGAGACGAAGTTGTCGCTGCTTCAACCTTGTACGGCGGAACATATACACTATTTGCTCACACATTAAGAAAACTTGGTATCGCCGTAAAATTTGTCAATCCTGACTATCCAGAAGAATTTGAAGCAGCAATTACAGATAAGACAAAGGCTATATTTGTCGAGACGCTTGGCAACCCTAATATAAACATTCCTGATTTTGGAGCTATAGCAGAGATTGCTCACAAGCATGGAATTCCTTTTATTGTGGACAACACATTTGCAACACCTTATTTGTTCAGGCCAATTGAACACGGGGCGGACATTGTTGTGTATTCAATGACAAAGTTTTTGGGCGGACATGGGACATCAATTGCAGGGATTGTGGTTGACTCGGGGAGATTCGAGTGGAACGAGAAATTCCCAGATTTAATTCAGCCTGACCCAAGTTATCACGGTCTTGTTTATACAAAGGAGTTCGGAAATGCTGCATATATTGCAAAACTAAGACTTACACTTCTTAGAGACATTGGTGCTTGTATATCACCGTTTAATTCGTTCCTGATTTTACTTGGCGTTGAAACGCTTTCGCTCAGAATGCAAAAGCATGTTGACAACGCAATGAAATTAGCAGAGTTTTTGAACAATCATCCAAAAGTGGAGTGGGTAAACTATCCGGCCTTAGAGGGCAACAAATACTATGACCTTTACAAAAAATACCTACCAAAAGGTCCTGGTGCTATCTTTACATTTGGACCAAAAGGCGGCTATAGCGCAGCAAAGAAGATTATAAACAATGTAAAGCTCTTTTCACACCTTGCAAATGTTGGCGATGCAAAATCACTTATCATTCATCCTGCGTCAACCACTCATCAGCAGCTTACAGAAGAAGAGCAAAGGGCAGCTGGAGTTTTGCCAGAGATGATAAGATTGTCTGTTGGTATTGAAGATATTGATGATTTAATATATGATATTGAGAGTGCACTAAATAAAATTTAAAATAAAGAATATAATAAGACCTATCATCTGCTGCATGAAAGATTGCTCCAAGATAAAAAGTTAAAAATTGATGTAAGGGGCAATCTTTCATGCATTTTAAATAAGCTTCAATGTGGGGGTAAAAGAGATTGGAGAAATTTGAGTTTTGGGAAGAGGGCTACAAAAAGTTTGTAAAATTTGCACACAACAAGGACTTTGTATTAGAAAGTGGCAAGAAATTCGGACCCATTACAGTTGCTTATGAGACTTATGGAGAGATTAATAAAGAAAAGAACAACATTATTTTGATAACTCATGCCCTGACAGGCGATTCACACGTTGCGAAACACTCAGAAGATGATCCAAAACCCGGCTGGTGGGACAAGTTTGTCGGCCCCGGAAAGATGTTTGACACAAACAAGTATTTTATTATCTGTTCAAATGTTCTCGGTGGCTGTCAGGGGACAACAGGCCCTTCTTCTATTGACCCTGAAACAGGAAAGCCTTATGGTGCAAGGTTTCCTATTATAACTATCAAAGACATGGTCAATGTTCAAAGAAAACTTTTGGAAGCACTGAAAATAGAGCATATTTTATGCGTTGTTGGCGGTTCCATGGGTGGTATGCAAGCTTTAGAGTGGGCTGTGAGCTACCCGGATTTTATGGACGGTGTTATAAACATTGCATCGCCACTTAAGCTCAATGCGCAGTCAATTGCCTTCAATGAAGTTATGAGAAGGGCTATCATGGCAGACCCTAACTGGAACAATGGTGATTATTATGACAAGACAGGTCCTGCTCAAGGTCTTTCTATTGCAAGGATGCTCGGAATGATAACTTACCAGTCAGACAAACTAATGGATAGGAAGTTTAACCGAAGGATGAAAGACCCTGTTGAGAGCTTTTTTGAGTCTTTTAACACAGAATTTGAGGTGGAAAGTTATCTACACTATCAAGGAATGAAACTTGTTCAGAGATTTGATGCAAATACATATTTATATCTTACACGTGCAATGGACCTATACGACCTTGGAAGGACATATGGGAGTGAGGATGAGGCACTAAGGAGGATTAAGGCAAAGTTTTTGCTCATAGCCATAACCTCTGATATCCTCTTCCCAATCAGCCAGATGAGATATATGAGAGATAGGCTCCAAGAAGCAGGTGTTGATTTGATTTACAAAGAGATTGAATCGGATTATGGACATGACTCTTTTTTGGTAGAAGAAGAAAAGTACAGGGATATAATTACTGAGTTTTTGGAATTACTATATAACAAGGAGATGATAAAATGATTTTGACAATCTTGGGTGCAAGAGGTCCATACCCTACTAAAAATGAGGCTACATCTGGTTATCTACTAAAAACAGAGAGCGCAAACATTCTAATTGACTGTGGAAGTGGTGTTTTGTCAAAGCTTTTAAACTATATCACCTATGATGATATTTCGTTTATAATATGCTCACATCTTCACGCTGACCACACAAGTGATTTAGGGGTTTTGAGGTACTACTTTGCGTCCCGTGGCAAAGAGATAGACCTTTTTATTCCATCTGAGCCACAAGAGGAATATAACTTAATTAGAAAAGGTGTTTACAAGGTAAAAAATATTGAAGAAAACTTGCAAACCCAAATAGGGAGTATTAAACTTTCCTTTTTTGAAGGTCAGCACCCATATAAGAGTTTTGCTGTTAGGATTGAAGAGGAAGGGAAAGCCTTTGTGTTCTCTGGTGATACAGGATACAAAGAGGATTTTGCAGCGTTTTGCAGCGGTGCAGATTTGCTCTTGCTAAACTGTGCATATACAGATGAGGAAGTTGAAAAGATTGAGGAATCAAAGAGGTACCATATGAGTCCAAAACAGGCAGCAAAAGTGGCAAAAGAAGCTGGAGCCAAGCTTTTAGTCTTGACACACCTAAAGCCAGAGTGTGATGAGCAAAAGCATTTAGCATCTGCAAAAGAGATTTTTGATAATGTAGTTCTTGCAACAAAGGAGGAAATAATAGAATTTTAATAGAGCCCCAGAAGCTAATAGGAGCTGCAGCAGTGTTTGCTGATGCCCACAATGACACATTAACAGCAGCGTTTTTCAAAAATGAAGGACTTTATGAAAATTTATTGCAGTTTGACTTTAAAAGAGCAAAACAAGTTGATTTAAAACTTCAGTACATGGCAATATGGCAGGATACAAGGCGCAAAGATATCGATTTTATGGAGAACATCTTTACAATTCTGGATTTGCTAAATAAATATGATGTAAACAATGTTGGTATCTCAAAAATTATTGATGAGAATAAACTAAATATTTTGGTAATTGTTGAAGACATTTCATTTATCAATGATATTTTTGATGTTGAAATATTGAAAGAAAAAGGTGTAAAAGGTGCTACGCTTTCGTGGAATCACAAAAACAAGCTTTGTGGCGGAGCTTATGAAGATGAAGCTCTAAGCAGTTTTGGAAAAGAAATTTTAAAAAGACTTTTGGAGATGAACTTTATTGTTGACCTTGCCCATGCGTCACAGAGAACATTTTATGATGTTGTAAAGATTATTAATAGTCCGTTTATTGTAAGCCATTCAAACTGTTATGCGTTGTGCAAACACCCACGAAATCTCACGGATGATCAGATAAAGATTGTAGGAAGTTTTAATGGTTTGATTGGGATAAGCTTTTATTCGCCTTTTTTAAGTGAAAGTTCTGCAAAGCTTGAAGACATTGCAAAACATATAGCACATATCTCACAGTTAATTGGCCATAAACATGTGTGTTTAGGTTCTGACTTTGACGGAGCAGACCAATTTGCAGATGGTATAAATGGGGTCGAGGATTTGCCAAAAATAAAAGAGGTGCTCAGTAGATTTGGATTTACCGATGAAGAGATTTTTGATATCCTTTACAATAACCTTTTTAGCTTTACTTACGAATTTCTAAAATGAAATTTTTTTATTTAAAACTTGCGTTTTTACAATCTTAAATCCTATTTTTTCGTAACATTGATATTGAAAAATGCATATAAATATGATATAGTATTGCAAAAACAAGTTGAAAGGGCGAAGGGAGAAAGGATGAAGTATTCACAAAGAGCGCTAAGTATTTCAGCGTCACCAACCTTAGCAATAGACGCTTTAGCAAAAAAATTAAAAGAATCTGGTGAAAATGTAATTGGTTTTGGTGCGGGTGAGCCTGATTTTGACACACCTGAAAACATAAAATATGCAGCAATTGCTGCCATTGTTAAAGGATACACAAAGTACACACCGGTTGCGGGGATTGCCTGTTTAAAAGAGGCGGTTGCAAAGTATTATAATGAAAATTATGGAATTTCTTATTCTGCAGATGAAATAGTCATTTCAAATGGTGCAAAGCACTCTCTGATGAATGTTTTTTTTGCTCTCTTGAATGAAGGTGATGAGGTACTTCTTCCATCTCCATATTGGGTTACATATCCAGAGCTTATAAAACTTGCAGGTGGCAAGGTTGTAGTTGTACCGACACAAAAAGAGTCGAATTACAAGGTAAGTGGCAGAGATTTACAAAAGTATATCACATCTAAGACAAAAACCCTTGTTTTAAATTCTCCGTCAAATCCAACTGGTATGGTCTATACATATGAAGAGCTGAAAGAGATTGTTGAACTTTGTATACAGAATGAAATATTCATTATTTCGGATGAGATTTATGACAAACTTATATATGATGGACAAAAGCACATATCACCAGCCTCTTTTGGTAATAAGGCAAAAGATCTGACCGTGATAGTAAATGGTGTTTCAAAGTCTTATGCAATGACAGGCTGGAGAATTGGGTATACTCTCTCAAACAAGGATTTAGCAAAGATTATAACAAACCTTCAGAGCCACACAACCTCAAACCCCAATTCAATTGCCCAGTATGCTGCATATGAGGCTCTGAGCGGTCCTCAAGAAAGTCTTAAGAAGATGGTAGAAGAGTTTGCAAAAAGAAGAGATTTGATATATGAGCTTGTAAATGAGATTGAGGGTTTAAGTAGCGTAAAACCCCAAGGCGCATTTTATATTTGGGTCGACTTGTCAGGCGTTATTGGGAAAAGTTTTGACGGGAAAGTTATAGACAGTGCAAATACCTTTGCAAAGCTTCTTTTAGAAAATGAAAAAGTTGCAGTTGTTCCAAGCGAAGGCTTTGGTATGGAAAATCATATGAGACTTTCGTATGCTACATCTGTGCAGAATATCAAAGAGGGCTTGGCTAGGATAAAGAGGTTTGTTGAAAAGCTCAAATAAAGGTATAATTAGAAATAGAAAATACAGAGAGAATAGGGGAAGTGAGAAAAGTTGCACCAAACTTATGAGACACCGCTTAATTCACGTTATGCAAGCGATGAGATGAAAAGACTTTTTTCTGATGACACAAAGTTTAAGCTTTGGCGCAAGCTTTGGATTGCTTTGGCAGAAGCACAAAAAGAACTGGGGCTTGATATCTCTGATCAACAGATAGAAGAGATGAAAAAGTATGCCGATAACATAAACTATGATGTGGCAAGACAAAAGGAAAAAGAACTTCGTCATGATGTAATGGCACATATTCATGCATTTGGCGAGCAGGCAAAAAAGGCAAGACCAATTATTCACCTTGGCGCAACAAGCTGCTTTGTGACAGACAATGCGGATATCATCATAATGTATGAGGCAATGAAGCTTATTAGAAAAAAGCTTGTCAGTTGCATAAAGGTGTTGTCTGAATTTGCTTTAAAGTACAAAGACATGCCCACTTTGGGTTTTACACACTTTCAGCCTGCTCAGCTAACAACAGTTGGTAAAAGGGCAATGCTGTGGGTCCAGGACTTGGTGATGGACCTACAGTTTTTAGAGTATGTGATGGATCACACTTACTTAAGAGGTGTGAAAGGGACAACTGGTACACAAGCAAGTTTCATGGCTCTTTTTGATGGTGATGAAGAAAAGGTTAAGAAGCTTGACCAGCTTGTTTGTCAAAAGATGGGATTTAAAAAGAGTTTTCCTCTTACATCCCAGACATATCCAAGGAAATTTGATTATTTAGTTTTATCAATGCTTGCATCAATTGCACAAAGCGCTTATAAGTTTGCAAATGATATAAGGCTTTTACAGCATTTAAAAGAAATAGAAGAGCCATTTGAAAAAACACAGGTTGGGTCATCGGCAATGGCATATAAAAGAAATCCTATGAGATGTGAGAGAATCTGTGCCTTGGCAAGGTATGTAATGGTTAACATTCAAAATCCACTGTTTACAGCTTCTGTCCAGTGGCTGGAAAGGACTTTGGACGACTCTGCAAACAGGCGAATTGCAATCCCTGAGGCGTTTTTAGCAACCGATGCTATTTTGAATCTTTATCACAACGTTGCAAGCGGTCTTGTTGTGTATGAGAATATGATAAAAAGGCATATTGAACAAGAACTTCCATTTATGGCAACAGAGAATATACTCATGGAAGCAGTAAAACGTGGCGGTGATAGGCAGGATTTGCATGAAAAGATTAGAAGGTATTCTATGCAAGCTGCTCAAAATGTCAAAGAATTTGGAAAGGAAAACAACCTGATTGAACTTATTTCAAACGATCCAAGCTTTGGGCTTTCAAAAGAAGAAATTGAAGCTATTTTAGACCCTAAAAAGTTTGTAGGAAGAGCACCATCTCAGGTAAAAGAATACTATGAGGAATATGTAAAACCAATATTGCAAAAGTACAAGGATGACCTTGATTTTGAGTCCCAAGTAGAGATTTAAAAATGGGAGTTTAAAGGGGCTGGGAATAATATTTTTCCAGCCCCTAATTAGTGTTATACCTTGAACACTTCAACCTTTTTCATCATATCCTCAGCTAAGCTTTCTAATCTTTTCATTGTACTTGCAATTGTCTGGGCAGTTGCAGTTTGCTCTTCTGTTGATGCAGCTGTCTGCTCGGTTGCTGCAGCAGTCTCCTGAGCAATACTTGCAATATTGGAGATTTCAGTTGATATAGATAAGATATCTTGTGTTGATGCTTGAATACTTTGGTTTATTTCTTCAAATATTTCTGTGAGCTTTTTGGTAAGTTCTATAATCTGACTATAAGCTTGTTTTGTGTCGTTTGTGATCTCATCTTGTTTTTTGAGAGCATCTTCAAAACTGCTAAAACCTGCTGTAAGGTTTTCTACATTTGCTTGGATGTTTTTGAGAAGATTACCTATCTGTTTTGCTGAACTTGATGTCTGGTCAGAAAGTTTTCTAATCTCGTTTGCAACAACCATGAATCCTTTTCCTGCCTCACCTGCTCTTGAGGCTTCAATTGATGCATTTAGAGCCAAGAGATTTATCTCTTTTGAAAGGTTGCTTATAAAAGATGTTATCTGGACAATCTCTGTGCTCATAGAAGAAAACTGATTCATCAAACTTTCAACCTTTTGCCAAATCTCTTTGACGTTTTTCATATTTTCTTCCTGGGAGTTAATAAGTAAGTTTCCTTCATTAATTGTGTTGAACACTGTCTGCGCATAGGAGTAAGACTCTTTCATTTTTTCAGAGATATCTTCAATAACCTCTGAAAGTTTGTTTAATCTTTGGCTTGATTGTTCAATAGAATTTGCCTGTTCAGTACTTCCTTTTGCAACATCAGAAATTGCTAAAGCTATTTGCTCAGAGACATTTGCAATCTCATTTGAAGCAGATGTGAGCTCCTTTGCAGCTTCAAATACAGATAAAGAGACCTGTTTTATCTGTGATATCATATCTTTCATGTTTTGGCTCATGTTGCTGAAAGTTCTTGCAACCTTGCCAATTTCATCATTATAGCTTGTATTTAAGCCTTTATTTGAAGAAAGGTCAAATTTTGATAAAGACTCAGCAAATTCTTCAACTTGTTTTAGTCTTCGGCTGATCGAAATTGTTATTAGAAATATTATCAAAAAGCATATTAAAAGCACAAAAAGTGTTATCATTCTCAGGCTGTTTTTTATATTATTCTCATATGCAACTAAATCGTCTATGTAAACGCCTGTCCCTAAAACCCAGCCCCATGGTTTAAATAATACAACATAAGACATTTTTGGAAAATTATTGTTTGAATTAGGCTTCGTCCATTGATATTTTACAAAACCTTCTCCTTTTTTCTTTACAACATCTACCATAGCTACAAATAACTTAAACCCTGTTGGATCTTTGTAGTCAGATAAATCTTGACCTTCTAACTCTTGGTTGAATGGGTGCATTATCATCTTTGGTTGTAAATCATTTATCCAGATGTAATCATTGCTGTTGTATCTAAGACCGCGGATAATTTCTTTTGCTGTCTGCTGGGCTTGAGATTCACTAAGTTTCCCGGATTTTTGGAGAGCATATTGGCTTTCACATATTGAAATTGCAACTTGGACGATGTTTTTGAGCTTACTTTCGACTTGTGACTCAATTGTTTTTGTAACAGAAGGAATAAGATAAATTTCAAAAATTAATATAAAAGCTAAAAAGACGAAGGCAAAAAGCAAAATGAGCTTTGTTCTGAGTTTTATGTTTTTTACCAAAAAAGCCACCCCGCTTTTCCAAAATATAGTTTTTGTTTTATTCTACCATAATTTTTATCACTTTAAAATAGGCTTCAAACAAAAAATTCAGAGAAAGTACTTTAGCTTTGTATAATTTTAGTAAGCTCTTCATATAAGCTACTTAACACATTTTGATAATCCTTTTCACCCATTTCAACGACTTCCATAAGTCTTTCAAGATCTCTTGTTGTCTCTTCGTTTATATAATCTTGGTAGTGTTGTGCAAGGTAAGAATACACTTTTCTTCCAAGTGCAGTTGAACGAATCCTTCTATATTGATCTTCGAATACATATCCTCTTTTGAAAAGGGTCTCAACCATTTTAGCATATGTGGATGGTCTTCCTATATTCTTTTGTTTCATCTCATCAATGAGCATTGCTTGGGTGAATAGAGGGGTTGTGTGCTTCTTGTAGCTTTTCTTTTCTGTTATTTGGTATTCTCCACTTTCAAATTTTGAAAAAATCTGAATTGGACTGAACAAGAGCCACCCCTCTTCTATCACCCCAATGGGCATTTCTTTTTCTATTTCTTGTTTGTCAAACCTGAAAATTAGTTTTTGATATTTTATAAGAGGGTTTTTCATCTGGCTTGTGAAAAATCTATTGAATATAAGTTCGTATACTTTAATGTGATTAGCTGTCAAACCCTGAGCAAGCCTTTCGCTTGACAGCTCTTTTAACTCCAAAGGTGAAATTGGCTTAACAGGTCTTATTGCCTCGTGCGCGCCCTCAGACCCGAAACTTCGGCCAACAAACAAATCTTTTTTGCCTATCTTTTCTAAATATAATCTCGCGACATTTTGACCTGTGAGTGATATTCTATTTGAATCAGTTCTGTGATAGGTTA
This sequence comes from Caldicellulosiruptor changbaiensis, assembly GCF_003999255.1. GTDB lineage: Bacteria > Bacillota > Thermoanaerobacteria > Caldicellulosiruptorales > Caldicellulosiruptoraceae > Caldicellulosiruptor > Caldicellulosiruptor changbaiensis. Next base: position 1,716,963 of record NZ_CP034791.1, on the reverse strand, counting down.
TAAACCCATGCTCAAATAAAAACTGTAAAATCTCCATGATTTCCTGCACGCTAAGGTTTAATTTTTGTGATGCAAAAGACAAAAGTGTGGGTGTATTAAATGGCAAAATGGTCTCAAGCTCTTTTTCATTTTCTTCTACTACCTCTACCAATACCTTGTTGCCATCTATTTTGCCTTCTGCCTCAAATCCAAATCCATTTTCAAATCGCACAAAGGTAAATTCTTTTTGACTTTTTGCATATTCCTTTTCCCTTTCTATAATCCAGCCAAGGATGGTAGATTGAACTCTTCCTGCAGATAAATTATAGCTTTGAAAATTTTTCTGGAGCTTTGAACTCAGTTCAAAACCAACCCACCTGTCTTCAATTCTGCGTACAATCTGAGATTTTACAAGATTTGCATTAAAATCACGCTGGTTTTTTATAGCACTTTCAAAACCAAATTTTGTTATTTCGTGCATTTCAATTCGTCTTAAGTTCTGGTTGACAGGTTTTAAATACTGAGATATATCCCATGAAATCTTTTCACCCTCAACATCTGGGTCTGTTGCAACCAAAACCTCGTCTACTTCAGCTGCTATCTCGCGAAGTACCTTTAATATCTCCTTTTTATCATCAATCTTATCAGAGCCGCATTTGGGACACGAAGAGTACTCATCAGTAAACTGTGTGCCACAGCTTGTACAGCGTTTGATAGAGTTATAGTATGGGATAAAGTTGCCATTTGATATTTCTACTCCATGGAGGCCTGTTTTTGTATCAAGGTCATAAACATGTCCTTTTGAGGCAGTGATGAGCAAAATTCCATCTGGAGTCACTGATTCGTATACAGAGAGCCTTCCATACCTTCTTGTGGAGGCTTTTTCCAAAAATTTTGAGATTGTCTCAGCTTTTGTGGGTGATTCCACAATCATAAGCCTTGACTTTAAATCTGAAGACCGCTCGTTTATTAAAGTTTCATTTCTGCTCATTTCAACCTCTTTAATCAAATCTTCAAAACATACCTCATTTTCGGTTTTCCACTCTTCATCAAGCAAAAACATGAGTCTTGACCTAAGACTCTCAAAAAGTAGATTATCATCTTCAAATAGGATTGAAACTCCTTTTGTTAAAGAACTACCCAGCATTCGTGATGTTCTACCAGAGCCTTGGATATATGTGAAAACATCAGGAAAGAATATTTGACCCTCATCTGAGATTTTCAAGTTTGGGAAGGACTTTTTAACAAAAGCAACCCACCTATCTTGAGGAATATATTTTTTTACTACCTCTCTTAACCTTTCGACTTGATATCTATCTATGTTTTTAAAGAAGCTTTTTAGCTTGGGATGTTCTTCAAGATAGTCAGAAAACACTCTCTCTAAGACAAACCGGGGCGCCTTTTCAATATCTGTTGAGAACCTAAACGAGGGTGTTCCCCAAAATATTGAATACTTTATTCTCAAAGGTAGGTCTATGCCTCTTACAAGCTTTCCATAGTATGAGTATATACCACATAGGATTTTGAGCTTTCCCTCTCTAAATTGCTCAAAACTTTTTTCGAAATCTTCCCACGTTTTACCAACAGGTATTCCTTTATTTTCTAAAAAGTTTGTCACGTCTTTGCCTTCTTCTTCATTTTCCACAAATAACAGGATTCCATCATTGAGAATTCTGATTGTCTCAAGCAGCTTTTCTTTTGACTTTTCAGCAATTCTTATATTTGTAATATTTCTTATACTGAATGTAAATCTACCTATTTCGAATCCAAGCAACTCTCTAAACAAAAGAGGTTTTAGTCCTTGTGGCTTTGCAGTGGCAGAAGATACAATGAGAATACCTTTCGATGAAGTAGAAGGTGTGCCGTTTAGTTTTTGATCAGAATACTTAGTGCCTTTTTTGAGGTTTTCAAAAGTCTTATCAATTGTCTTTTGGTCAATACCAATCATCTGTAAAAGAGTGTCAATGTTTTTTGAAGATTTCAAAATAGCATCAACATCATCTACAAACACTAATGAAAATACCTTCTTTGCAAGGTCGTCCTTTCGCTTTGATATAAATTGCGATGAGACAATTAGGATGTCAAATTCGCCATTTTCAAAGCTTTTTTCAAACTCATCCTTTTCAGTTTTTTTCATTGATGACTTATATGACAAAATTTTAACATTTTCTTTTGGCTCTTTATTAGCAAATTCAAGGAGTCTCTGATGCGCTTGTTCAACAAGTGATACAGTAGGGAAGATTAAAGCTACCTTCTTGCCAGCTTTTGCCATCCACAGTGTTGCAACAAGTCCAAATGTTGTCTTACCAAGGCCTGTGGGAGCAATTAATGTGAAGCTTTTTGAAAGTAAAAGCCGCCTTGCCCAGAGCCGCTGATATCCTGTCATTGGCTTTCCAACCTTTGACACAAAAAAGTCTTCAAACTCTTTATATTCATTTTGAAAATTCCAAAAGTAGGCATAATCTTTGAGGCTATTGTATTGTTTTAAACTTTCAAGGATATTCATGCCATTTTCAAAGGGTAGACACTTTTCACATGGAAGTCCTTTTTGGTTTCTTGTATCTGAATTGATACCACCACAGTTTATGCATGAATGATAGTACTTTGCCCCTGTTGCCAAGCAAAACTCCCCCTTATTCTTTTTTGAGGGCTTTTAGCTTTTCTAATTTTCAAATATACTAAGGGTTTTGGAAAAATTCAATATTAAAAAAAGCTGCCCACTTTGAAATTTTCTTATCTGGGCAGCTTTTAAAAGTTTACTCTAATCCAAATCTCTGCTTTATAATCTCAACAGCCTTTTCCTCATCCTTCTGGTCAATCAAATATGAAATGTCAACCTCGCTTGTTGTCACCATCTTAAGCTCAACACCTGCTTCTGCCAAAGTGGTGAAAAGAGATGCTGCAACGCCCGGCAAATCTCTCATAGCTTCACCATAGATACTCAGCTTTGTCAGGTTAGAAATTATGTCAATTCTAAGATGTGGAATCTCCTTTTTGAATTTACTCAGCGCTGAGATTGCCTTTGGCACATTTTCCTCGTCAAGGCTAAATGATAGATTTATATTTCCTTTGTACGGAGCTGTCTGACTAATCATATCAATGTTTATTCCATGGCTTGCCACTTCGTTGAAGATTGAGGCAATCAGATCTATTTTGTTTGGGACATTATCCAATGTTATCATAGCAACGTTTTGGGTGACATTTAAATTTGTCACAGGCTTCAAATTAAAAACACCTCACATTGAATTAATCAAATCACTCATATTATATATACCCGGCTTTTTGTCTTTTATAAACATTGCAGCTCTAATACTACCGTTTGCAAAAACCTCTTTTGAAAGAGCTGTGTGTTTTATCTCTATAATCTCATCCGGGCCCGCAAAAATAACACTGTGCTCACCAACAATTGTACCTCCGCGCACCGAAAAAATTCCTATCTCATTTTGAGCTCTTTTCTTTCTTCTTGTGTGCCTGTCATAGATGTACTCATACGCATTGTTTGCAACCTCATTGATGGCATCTGCAAGCATAAGAGCTGTACCAGAGGGTGCGTCAATCTTCTGATTGTGATGTTTTTCAACAATTTCAATATCAAACTTACTTCCAAGCGTCTTGTATGCCTTTTGTACAAGATCTGCAACAAGGTTAACACCAAGTGACATGTTAGCTGACCAAAAGATTGGTATTTCTTTCGAAAATTCAACAATCTTCGCTTTCTGCTCACTCGTAAAACCTGTTGTGGCAATTACAACTGGTTTTTTCTTTGCCTTTGCAAATTCTAAAATTGCAAGTGTAGCCTCTGGCAGGGAAAAATCAATTATTACATCAAACTCTTCTCGAATTTGAGAAGGATTACTGTAAACAGGATAGTCAAAATTTCTTGTAGTGTTCAAATCAACACCTGCAACAATTGCTATATCCTCATAGGATTTTACAACCTTGCTAACAACCTGACCCATCTTGCCATTGCAACCGTTAAGTAAAACTCTCAGCATTTGTACATCACATCCATTTATGCTTAGTTTTTTAGAGGTGTTTAAAAAGAAAGTACGTATTTTTTACTCCTTTATGTTTATTCCATAGTCAATAAGAGCTTTTTTGAGTACTTCTCTATTTTTCTCAGTCATTGTAGTAAGCGGCAGTCTTGGCCTTCCCACATTGAATCCCATCATATTCATAGCTTCTTTTACAGGTATTGGATTTACCTCAATAAACAATGCTTTGATAATTGGCAGTAGCTTTAGCTGCAGCTCTTTTGCCTTTTCAACCTGACCATTTAGGAAATACTCAACAATGTCATGCGTCTCATCAGGCAGAATGTTAGCCAAAACAGAGATAACACCAATTCCACCAACAGAGAGTACTGGTACAATCTGGTCGTCGTTTCCAGAGTAGATGTCAATGTCAGGGCAGAGCATAGCAATTTCTGCAACCTGTGTAATATTTCCACTTGCTTCTTTAACAGCTCTTATATTAGGAAGTTTTGAAAGCTCCTTCATTGTCTCAGGGAGTAAATTTAGCCCTGTTCTTGATGGCACGTTGTAGACAATTATAGGGATTGAAACAGCATCGTTTATTTCTTTAAAGTGTTCAATCAGACCTTTTTGGGTTGTCTTATTGTAGTAAGGTGTTACATGCAAAAGACCGTCTGCACCAAGTTCTTGTGCCTTTTTGGAAAGATATACAGCATGTTTTGTATGGTTGCTGCCAACACCTGCAATAACAGGTTTTTTGCCAGCTACCCTATCAATGACAAATCTAATCACCTCTAAATGCTCCTCATCTGGCATTGTTGAAGGCTCGCCAGTTGTACCACATACGATGATAGCATCTGTTTTGTGCTCAAGATGAAAATCAACAAGCCTGCCAAGAGCTTCAAAGTCCACACTTTCCTCGTCCTTAAAAGGTGTTATCAAGGCAACACCTGAGCCTTTGAAAATCGGCATAGCAATAAAACCTCCCATTTATTCAAAGCTTTAAATTATGGTCAAACTGAAAAAATTAACTAAAGAAATACTCAATTACCTTTTCAGCTATTTGAACAGCGTTTGTAGCTGCCCCTTTTCTAATATTGTCAGCAACAACCCAAAGGTTTACGCCACTTTCAACAGACTCATCTCTTCTGATCCTTCCAACATACACTTCATCCTTGCCAGATACATAAATTGGCATTGGGTACAAAAGATTTTCTGGGTCGTCCTGAACAACAACACCAGGTGCGTGCTTCAAGGTTTCTTTTAACTCTTCCAAATCAAATTGTTTTTCAAATTCAACATTGATAGACTCACTGTGCCCATTGAATACAGGTACTCTCACTGTGGTAGCTGTGATTTTAATGGAATCATCATGTAAAATCTTTCTTGTTTCGTTTATCATCTTCATCTCTTCTTTTGTATACCCATTTTCTAAGAAAACGTCAATATGAGGAATTACATTTCCTGCAATTGGGTATGGAAATTTCTTTGGTGGTGCACCTTTTAAACCCTCTTCCAGATCTAAATATCCTTGATAGCCAGCACCAGAAACTGCCTGATATGTTGAGTACACAATCCTCTTTATTTTGTACTTGTCATGCAAAGGTTTTAGAACAACAACTGCCTGAATTGTTGAACAGTTTGGATTTGCGATAATTCCTTTGTGCCACTTGATATCCTCTGGATTTACCTCTGGTACAACCAAGGGAACATCTTTCTCCATGCGCCATGCGCTTGAGTTGTCAATTACAATGCAGCCTTTGGAAGCTGCGATTGGTGCAAAGTGAAGAGAGGTAGATGCACCAGCTGAGAAAAGTGCAATGTCTATCCCTCTGTCAAAAGAATCTTCTTTTAGCTCTTCTACAATGTATTCCTTTCCCATAAACTCAACCTTTGTGCCAGCTGACCTGCTTGAAGCAAATAGGTAATATTCCTCAACAGGAAGATTTCTCTCTTCTAACACTTTCAAAAATGTTCTTCCAACCATACCAGTTGCGCCGACTATTGCCATTTTGATTTTCCTTGCCATTTTTGAATTGACCTCCTCTAAAAAATATTTTACTTTACTGCGGCGTATAAAATCAAATAAAACTAAAAAAAGCTGGTTTTTAGCCAGCTTCTGTTAATATATTGTATAAATGGACTATACAATATATTAACAGATAGCGCTCCACCAATTTTTCAATTGGTGACAGTTGCATGGATATTCTCCATGCACCCAGGGAAGTTTCCAAGAAGAAAGAAACTCCCTTCGGCGTCTTTTCCTTTCAGCAGGCTTCATCTGTGTCTTCTTTCACATCCACCTGCCTACTCTTAAAAGACGCGCCTCTATCTATTAATATATTATGAGCTATTCACTTTTTGCGTTTATTTAATAATATCATTTAACCTGCAAGGATGTCAAATTTTTTTGTTTGCTGAACTTGAAATATAATTGCAACCATCTGTGGCTTTTTCATTTTGAAATTGTGATATAATTAATCCAAGGCAAAAACTTTTTGAGGAGAATTTATTATGAATAAAGAAAGAGTTAGAGAAAGGTTGGCTGACTATCAAAAAGCTCTTTTTCGGTTAAAAGAAGCATTGGAAGAAGACACTTCAAATCCGCTATTGTATGATGCAGTGATTCAAAGGTTTGAATTCACCTATGAACTTGCTTGGAAGCTTTTAAAAGCATATCTTGAATTAGAAGGAATTTCAGATGTAAACACACCGCGGAAAGTTTTTAAAGAAGCTTTTTCAGCAGGACTGATTGGTGATGGAGATGCCTGGATTTCTATGATTGAAGACAGGAATTTAACTGTTCACACATATGATGAAAAAATAGCTCAGCAGATATATTTAAGAGTGAAAGAAAAATATTTTTCTAAGTTTTGCGACCTTGAGAGAAAGATGAAAGAGGTGATAGAGTGAGATTTGGAATTCCTGAAGATGTTTTAGATAAAATTGTGGTGGAGTTAAAAAAAAGAAAAAATATTAAAAGAGCATTGTTATTTGGCTCACGAGCAAAAGAAGATTATAAATACAATTCAGATATTGATATAGCCATATTAACAGAAGGAGAAATAGAACCGGGCCTTATGTCAGACTTAGACGAAGCAGCAGGGATTTACAAGATAGATATAATCGATTTTAATAAATTGAGTTGCCAGGCACTTAAGGAGAAAATACTAAAAGAGGGTGTAGTAATTTATGAGAGGGGAGATTAAAGAGCAATGTTCAAAGTAGGTTTTGGTTTTGATGTGCACCGCTTTTCAGAAGGCAGAAAACTAATCTTAGGTGGTGTTGAGATTCCATTTGAAAAAGGGCTTTTAGGACATTCTGATGCGGATGTTTTGATTCACGCAATAATTGATGCCATCCTTGGTGCTATGGGCGAAAATGATATTGGAAGACTTTTCCCTGACACTGATATGAAATACAAGGATATCTCAAGTATCATCCTTTTAAAAGAAGTTTCAAAACTTTTGGAAAACAAGGGTATGAGTATAATTAACATAGATACAACCATAGTAGCCCAAAAACCAAAGATTTCTCCATACACAGATGAGATGAAGACAAACATTGCAAAAGCTTTAAATATTGAAAAAACTCAAGTGAACATAAAAGGGAAAACAACAGAAGGTTTGGGATTTGAGGGAAGAGAGGAAGGAGTTTCAGCTTACGCTGTGGTTCTATTACACGAATAAATGTTTGATAAATTTCATTTATAATGATATAATTTAAGTGATTAATGATGGTCGATTACATTAGGGATAGTGGATGTGAGAAAATGTTAGATTTACACAATTTAGTCCAGCAGATAAGTGAAAAGAAGAATGTGATATTGGAAAAGGAAAAAGAGATAAAAGAAAATATTCATGAGGTTTTTAAGTTTTTGAGCTTTTTAGATGGTCAAAAGATAGAAAAGGTGCTTTCTAAAATTCCAAGGAAGGACGAGAAAAACGAAATCTTATTTTGTCTTCCATATTATAGCAATTTCGATGAATTCATGAAGGGGTTTTCTTGTGAGGTTCAGACAAATTATGAGGTATTTGCGGTGGATGGCAGCAATACAGAGATTGACAGACATATCTCACAGCCTTACTACCTTTTGAACATTGCCTGTGTAGAAATTACTTATGACAATGAAAATAGCAATTTTAATTACCAAACATATCCTTACATTTACCTTGATGAAGAGCTTTACTCAAGAAAAGAAGCTCAGGCAATCAAAAGCCCATCAGAAATCTCAAGAGAAAGACAAACAAAAGAGTACATGGCTATTTTAGAGTATGTTGAAAACTCTTTACCAAAAAGTGAGCTAAGACTTGTTCTTTATGATGGAAATCTCATTGATTGGACACAAGACAGGCAGGGTTTACGCTTTGGCAGAAGAGCAAATCTTGAGCTTGAAAGGATTTTTAGTGTGGCAAAACAAAAAAACATAGCAGTTTGTGGTTTTATCTCAATGCCAAAGAACTCTATTATTTCTAATCTTTATAGGATATATAACTGTGAGAAAATGAGGATTGATTGTAAGGAGTGCAGCAGAGAAGAAAAGAGAAATTGTGAAAAGATAGAGAGAATAAGAGATGTATTTTTGTTTTCGCACCTAAGAAGTGGGCAGCACTCTAATGTATTTTACACCTTAGGAAGAGCATTTGACGAGTTTGAAGACATGGATATTACCTTTGTTTACCTTGCAACTGGCTACGAGATTGCACGAATAGAAATTCCTGTTTATGTTGCAAAAGATGAAAAATGGCTTAAAAAATGTATCGGTGCAATATATCACCAGTGCCAGGTTGGGTTTGGTTATCCTATATCACTTACCCATGCTCATGAGTTTTCTACTATCTCACATCAGGACAAAGCAGCTATAGAAAATATGCTTTTGGGGGTTGGAGATGCTATTTTGCCATATTCTGCAAAGAAGAATAATAAGGTCAAGAGGATAGTATAAAAAAGGAGTTGTGCTGGTGATGGCAGTTGGTGAGATAATTGACATTTCTTTTACTCAAATTACATGTGAAGCAAAGGACCTTGATAATATTCCTACAGCCGGCCAGTTTATAAAATTTGAGCTTGATAACTACAAGGTCTTGGGGTGTGTTACAAGGTATGACATAGGAAGTATATCACAAGAAGGATATCCGCGGGCCTTGTGGAAGACACCTGATGAGCTGAAAAGGTTTTATCCGCAGCTTGAGCAGATTTTAAAAGGTTATTTTAAGTGCATAATCCTTGGCTTTATATCAAATGGCAAGTTCATAAACTGCCTTCCGGACAGAAGTATAAGGCTTCACACAATGGTTGAGTTAGCAGACAAAAAGGATATACTTTTGGCAACACAAAGCAGTTTATTTCTAAACTCTGTTATAAAAGCAAAGGATGTTGATATTGTTGAGGTAATTCCGTGGATGCTCTACTTTGCCTATATTGCAAGAGAAAAGGATTATGAGTACATAGAACATATGGGGAAAGAGCTCAACGCATATCTTAAATATGACTTAAATCTTCTTACTCCTATTGTTGAAAGACTGGAAAATTTAATTTCTCACTTATAGCAAAAAAGGGTGAATGAAAGATGCCAGAAAAGTTTTATACTGAGCAAAAGATTGGCAAAGTCATAGGCGGTTCATTTTTAGAAGGGCTTGCAATAAAGGTTGAAGATGATTCTATCATTGAGGATACAAGAATAGGTAGCATCTTGGTTAGCCAAACAGAAAAGAAAAAGTACTATTGTATGCTCACTGATATGGTCATAGAAGGTATGAACAAGCAATCTTTAACTGAGCTTCCAAGAGGCACTGAATTTTCTCTTTTAAATAGAATCACAAGAGGAACTTCAATTTACACAATATTTAAGGCCCAGCCTATTCTTGCATTTGACTTGCAAGAAGGTAAAAACCAGCCAATTAGAAATATTCCTCTTCATGCATCAAGCGTGAGAAAGGCAACATATGATGATATCCAAGATGTATTTGGAAGTTTTGAAAAGGATCCAAAGCGTTTTTTCCCTATCGGAAATGTTCTGGACATGGACGAAAGTACGCAGGTGTGTATTGACATAGACAGGTTCATTGAAAGAAGCAGTGGTATTTACGGTCGAACAGGCACAGGAAAGTCATTTATTGCAAGGCTTATAATGGCAGGGATTATTCTTTCTGATAAGGCGTCTTTGCTGATATTTGATGCGCACTCAGACCACGGTCCAGATAGCGTTGATGAGGAAAACCATCATGTAAAAGGTTTAAAAAGTCTTTTTGGAAACAAAATGCAGATAATGACAATTGAGAGCAGTTCAGTAAACAGGGCAGGAGTGCTTCCAATTGAGATTGATGTGAGAGATGTTGAGGTTGAGGACATCTTGTCAATCTCTGAAGAGCTAAACTTAAATGAAACAGCTGAACAAGTGATGATTGCACTTAAAAATAAGTTAGAGGCCCAAGGAAGACATTGGCTTCAGGAAATCTTGGTAAATGGTGAGGAGCTTGCTGAGGAGTTTAAAGACAGTGAGGCTATTGTCAACAGAAGTTCACTTTTAGCGCTTATAAGAAAACTTTCTGTATTAAAAGAGCTTCCTTATCTTAAGTACGACAGAAGTCCTGGAACAAATTCTATTGATATAATCCTTGATTATCTTCAAAAAGGAATTAGCGTTGACATAACCTTTGGCAAAGGAGACAAGCTCCTAAACTACTTATTTGTCACAAATGTATTGTCAAGAAGAATATACAATAAATACATGGAGATGTACGAAAAACACATCTCAAACAGAAAAAAATATCCAGCACCAAGACCGCTTGTTATTGCAATTGAGGAAGCACACAGATTTTTATCACCGGATGTTGCAAAACAGACAATATTTGGCACAATAGCAAGAGAGATGAGAAAGGCAAAGGTAAGTCTTATGTGCATAGACCAGCGTCCATCTCAGATAGACAGTGAGATTGCCTCACAAATAGGTACAAGGGTGATTTTAGCACTTTCTGATGAAGCGGACATTGCAAGTGCGCTTGCTGGCATGAAAAATAGTAAACAACTGAGGGCTATTGTTGAGTCTCTTGATTCAAAACAGCAGGCACTTGTGATTGGTCATGCTGTTCCAATGCCAATTGCAATAAAAACAAGAGGGTATGACCAGAGCTTTTATGATTTTGTTTCGATTTACAGTCCAAAGAGCGATGTTGAAGACAATTACAGAAAGGCACTTGAAGCCTCTGAAGAGTTTTTGAAAGATATGGAGTATTAAAAAGTCTTTTAAAATAAAGGGTGAAATATAAATGCCAATACGAGGTGTTCACACAGCAGACCTTCATTTTGGTGTGACAACATATAGCAAAGAGACTCCAGATGGGCTGGGGTCGCGTGTTCATGATTTTTTCAGGACATTTGATAGAATCTTAGAGTATATAAGGCAAAACCATATAGACCTTTTGCTCATCACTGGTGATATATTCAAGGACAGAGAGCCGAACTCTACCTTGCGAAATATGTTCTACAAAAGGGTTGTTGAGATTGCAAAAGAAGGCGTATTGGTTGTAATAGTACCTGGGAATCATGACATGCACCCGTTTGAGGCAAAACATCATTCAGTCAAGGTTTTTGAAATATTCGAGCAAGAAAATATTGTTGTGATGGATAAGCTTTTTGAAACAAGGGTGTTTGATATAAAGGGAGAAAAACTCAGAGTTATAGCTGTACCCTATCTTTACCTTGAAAGGTTTATAGATAAAACAATCCCTGAGAAGATTGAGCAGCTTGAACAAAACATTGCAAATTTCTTCGAAGAAAAATTGACAGAGGTTTTAGACTCCTCAAGAGATGATATACCGACAATCTTGGCAGGCCATTTTACAGTCAATGAAGCTGAAGTTGGCAGTGAAAGAATGATTATGATAGGGAAAGATGTAAAAGTACCGCTTTCTGTGCTTTTGCATCCAAAACTTAAGTTTGTTGCACTTGGACATATTCACAAGCCCCAGATTTTAAATTCCAAAAATCCGGCAGTTGTGTACTGTGGCTCGCCTGACAGAATAGACTTTTCAGAAACACAAGACCAAAAAGGTTTTGTGGTATTTGAAATAGGCAGAGAAAATTTTTGGTTTGAGTTTAAGCCTGTTGTTGTCAGGCCTTTTTATCAGCTTGAAATTGATTTGTTTGAGGCAAATGGTGATGTAGAAAAAGTGCTCATTTCAGAGATAGACAAAAAAATAAAGAAATTAGAAGAAAACTCATCTGCTAACATTAAAGCATCGGTTGTAAAGCTTATAATAAGGACACAGAGTTTGCTAAAAGAAAGACTTAGTTTGACCAAAGTAGAAGAGCACTTAAAAGATAGGTGTTTCATTTTAGCCCCAATTGAGATAGAAGTTACTGATGCCAAAAGAGATTTTAGAATTGTCGAGGTTGATGAAAAATCAGATCCTATTTTTGCATTTGAAAGGTTTTTATCTGCAAGCCCAAAGTATAAAGATATAAAAAGCAAAGATGATGTGGTTGCGACATTTAAATCCTTGTTTGAAGAGGTACAAGGTGACTAAAAAAGGTGGGGGATCAATTTTGAGACCACTTTATTTGAAGATTGAGAATTTTAAATCATATGGTGAAAGTTTCAATGAGATTGACTTTAAAAATATCAAGGTTGCATGTATTGTAGGTAAAAATGGAAATGGAAAGTCATCTATTGCAGAGGCAATTGCATGGGCACTTTTCGGGGAATTTGAAAGGCTTCAGACTGGCAAGCGGGGCAAAATCTCAGAGACAGAGTATATAAACTCACATAAAGATTACATGCAGGTTGAGTTTGAGTTTGAGATAGATAAGCTTGTGTACAGGGTTGTGAGAAGGCTTGATAGAAGAGGGAAAAAATATCTTTCTCTTTTTATCAAGAAAAACGATGTGCTTATTCCAATTAGTGAAGCAAACTATACCCAGACACAAAACAGACTGGAAAGGATTTTAGGGATAGACTTTAACGTGTTTTTACACTCGGCATACCTTTCTCAAAAGCGAACAGAAGACTTTTTGTTATCATCACCAGAGGAGAGGCGCGAGATTTTAGCTAAGATTTTGAACCTCAGCGTGTATGACAGAATAAATGAGCTTGCAAAGGAAAAGAGGAAAGAAAAAAAGGTAGTGCTTGATCTCAAAATCAAGGAAAGTGAAGAGAAGATAAAAATTACTTGTGAAGAAGAGAGTATCAAAACATCTATCTTAGAGCTTGAAGAAAAATCAAAGAAGATTGCAGGCGAGTTAGATGCGCTTAAAAATGAGCTAAATAGTCTTATATTTCAAAAATATGAAACAGAGCAAAACCTCAAGACCATTGAAGAAAAGAAAAAAGAAAGAGAAGAGATTAAAAGAAAACATGAGAATATAAAACAGAGGATTGAAGATAGCAAAAAAGAGCTTTCAAAGATAGAAGATGAGCTAAAAAGTGAACCTGAAATAACTTTAAAAGCAAGAGAATATGAGACTCTCAAAAACAATTTAGAAGCTCTTAAAAAAGACTATGATACATTTGTGAAACTGAAGAATGACATAGCGCTTATTGAAAAGGAGATAAGTGGGAAGATAGAGCAAAAAAAGATATTTGAAAAATCTGTGAAAGAGACTACTGCAAAGCTTGGCAACGAAAACTCGGAGCTTTCTAAGTATGATGAAGAGTTAAAAAAGTCAGAAATTGAGATTTCCAACGTTGAGAAAGAGCTTGAGAAGGTTAAAGGACTAAAGCAAGAATTAGAAGTAAAAAGAGAGGAGATTACAAAGATTGAGAAGTTTTTAGAAGTAGTTGATAGTAAGCTTAAAGAACTTGCAACAAGCTATAAGTTAATTGAGTCAAATAAAGGAAAATGTCCTGTATGTTTGCGCGAGATAAATGGCGAAGAGGAAAAGGAGCATATTAAGAGAGAAATAGCATCTCAAGGGAAGGAGTACAAAGAAAAGAAAGAAAAATTAAATACAAAGCTATCAAGCCTTAAAAAAGAGTATCAAGAGCTTGAAGAAAAGGTAAAACAAGAAGAGGTTTTACGCACAAAAGAGAAGAAGCTTCATGGTGCATATGAAAATTTAAAGGCAAAAATAGAGCAAAAAAAACAAAATATCAAAAACTTACAAGATTCAATTTTTCACGATGAACAAAATATAAAAGTCTGTGAGCAGGAAATAATAAAACTTGAGTTAAAACTAAAAGATTTAAAGGATGAACTTGATAGATTAAACTTTAATGAGGAAGATTACAATGCTCATTTACAAAAGGTAAAAGAGCTTGAGGTATATCAAAATTTACTAAAAACAATAGAGATAAACAAGGTAAAGGCAGAGAATCTGAAAAAGAATATGCTTGAGTATCAAAAGGAGGAAGATGAACTTTCAAAGAAGATTCAAGAGATAGACAAAGAATTATCTAATATGCTTTCTCAATCATTAGACGAAAAACTTACAAAGATTAAATCAGATATAAATAGTTATGAGACCAAAATCAATCAGCTTCAAGAAGATTTAAACTCTGTCTTAAAAGAAATAGGCATTTTTGAGCAGAAGCTCAGCCAAGTCAAAGAGGCAAAGGAAAAGCTGCTTGTACTTGAAAAAGAGATAGAAGGGATAAAAAGAGAAATAGAAATTTATGATATCATCATTGACATAACTGGTCCTGATGGAATTAAAAATGAGATAATTGCAAACACGCTGCCACTTGTCAGGGATGAGGCAAACCGGCTTTTAAAACTTTTGACAAACGGGGCTTTTTCAATTGATTTTAAAACACAAAAGGAAATGGCCTCTGGTAAGACAATAGAAACACTCCAAATAGAGATTTCAGATAAAAATGGTACAAGAAACTACGAACTTTTTTCAGGGGGCGAACTTTTCAGAATCAACTTTGCTATTCGGATAGCTCTTGCAAAGGTACTTTTAAAAAGAGCAGGTGCCTCAATTAAAATGCTAATCTTGGACGAGGGTTTTGGGTCACAGGATGAAGAAGGGAAAGACCACATAATAGAGTGTTTAAATCAAATCAAGGACCAATTTGATACAATACTTGTAATAACCCATATTGAGGATTTGATGGACGCGTTTGACCAGAGGATAGTTGTAAAAAAAGATGTGGAAGGGTCCAAAATTTTTGTTGTATAATATATGAGTATTTTCAAATGTTGAAGCTATAATGCAAAAATGAGGAGGTAAAAAAGAACATGGCAAAAAACAGGTTTCCAGGACTTGGTGGCGGTTTTAACATAAATCAGCTTCAAAAACAGGCAAAAAAGATGCAAGAGGAGATTGAAAAGCTACAAGAAGAGTTAAACCAAAGAGAAGTTGAAGCTACTGCAGGTGGCGGTGCTGTAAAGGTTGTTATAAATGGTAAAAAGGAGATTAAAAGTATTGAGATTTCACCAGAGGTTGTTGACCCAGATGACATTGAAACACTTCAGGATCTGATAGTTGCATGTGTAAATGAGGCAATTAGAAAGGTTGAAAAAATGATAGAAGAAGAGATGCAAAAGGTAGCAGGTTTTGGGTTTCCAGGTCTTTTTTAAGATGAGGTTGATATAATATGCAGGCAAAAGAAAATGCTATCTCAAAACTTATCCAGCAGCTCGAAAAACTGCCTGGCATAGGCCAAAAAACTGCACAGAGGCTTGCTTTTTATATAATTAATATGAAAAATGAAGATGTAAAAGCATTGGCAGAGGCAATCTTAAGTGCCAAAAATAGCACAAAATTGTGCAAAATATGTTGCAACTTTACAGAAGATGATATTTGTCATATATGCAGTGACGATAAAAGAGACAGAAGCATAATTTGTGTTGTTGAGGAGCCTCAGGATGTTGTAGCCCTTGAAAAGGTAAAGGAGTACAAAGGACTTTACCATGTACTGCATGGTGCAATATCACCGCTCAAAGGTAAATATCCTGAACAGCTGACAATTGATGTTCTTCTAAAAAGACTTGCTGATACTAATGTAAAAGAAGTAATAATTGCTACAAACCCGGATGTGGATGGTGAGGCAACAGCGTCATACTTGGCAAGACTTATAAAGCCAATGGGTATTAAAGTGACAAGAATTGCCCGTGGTATTCCGGTTGGCGGCGATATTGAATACGCAGATGAGGTAACAATTCTTAAAGCAATAGAAGGAAGAAAAGAAATTTAGTGTTATATCAAAGCAAATATTGGTGCATAATATATAACAGAAATATTTTATAGGCAGTTTGAAAGATGAATATGGAAGTTTTAAGCATTATTTCAAACCAGGCATCTAATGATGAACTGCTTTTGCAGATTAAAAAACAAAAAGGAAAGGATTATGAGTACTTACTCAGATACGTAAAAGGACTTTTAGAAGGTGCAAATACTCTTTTTAACTACTCTTCAGACCAGGATTTAATTGAGATTGCTATCTACCAGCAGATACTTGCTGAAAAGTGGCTAAACTACTTGTATAAACTACTAAAAAAGAACCCTCAGTAAAAAAGAGGGTTCTTTTTATTTTTGGTTTTACATAAAATAGATTAAAGAAACTATTTCTTAAGGAAGATATTAAATTACAAGATGAAAATATTGGATTTTCTAATTAGATTTTTGTTCACTTGCTGTTTTATTGTGCTTTTTAATTTCTTATTTGAACCATACGGACTTCACATTGGATTTAACATTATAAACCTTGCAGTTGGTACATTAATAGGATTTCCCGGTTTTACCTTGCTTTTTATTCTGGCCTTTCTTTTTTGGAAGTAGAGAGTATTCAGGAAGTTTAACTTTTCCTTTTGCCTCAAGGATTCCAATTGCATAACCTAAGAATGAGGCTACTGGCAAAAAAGCTGCTACTATCCAGTATGAAATCACAATTGGAGATTTTGAATGCATATTTTTAGCGACCTCATCTGCGTAGGAGAAAATTCCAATAAATGGTGAGTTCCAGAGCCTATATACTACATTCAGCCAGTGTGTTTTAAGAAGACCTTTGTCATTTAAAGACACATTTATAGAGGCAAGGTAAGCAAAAACTATACTTGGAATAGTAGAGATGATAATTGACAGTGTAGCAGCACTTAAAGGCAGAGCATCTCTTTTCTTTGCATGATATCTTCCGCTTGAAAAGTTTCCATACAGATACAATATAGAAATAACAATTCCGCTAATTAATTGGGAAATAGTTCCTCTAAAAAGCGAGAAATATAAGTACATAAATGCGATAAAGATGATTGTTGTTAAAAAATGGTTTTTAAGAATATGTAAACCGTAGAGAATGACCTTTTTTGTATTCATTTTATTTATTAACAAAGCCTCCTTTGAAATTTCTCATCTCTAATATTATATCAGAGTTTGCAATTAAGTTAAATTAGAGATATACTTTTTTTATGATTTTTTTAAAAAGGAGTGTAAGTTTTTGGCTGTACTTGTGACAGGTGGTGCAGGCTTTATTGGCTCACATATTGTAGACAAGTTGATTGAGAAGGACTATGATGTGTGTGTTGTTGATAATTTGATTTCAGGGGATCTTAGAAATATAAATCCAAAAGCCAAATTTTATAAACTTGACATTCGAGATAACTTGGAAGATGTATTTAAAGAGAACAAAATTGAATATTGTATTCATCAGGCAGCACAGGTAAGTGTGACAAAGTCAATGGAAGACCCAATTTTGGACTGTAGCGTAAATATTTTGGGTACGCTGAATTTATTGAGTTTTTGCGCAAAGTACGAGATAAAAAAGTTTATCTATGCTTCATCAGCTGCGGTCTATGGTGAGCCTCAGTATCTTCCTATAGATGAAAATCACCCAAAAAATCCGATGTCATTTTACGGGATATCTAAGCTCACGGCAGAAAAGTATATAGAGAGATTTGCACAAAGTTATGGCTTTGAGTATGTTATCTTCAGATATTCAAATGTCTATGGACCAAGGCAGGACCCATTTGGAGAAGGTGGAGTTGTTTCAATATTTTGTGAGAGAATGCAAAATGGCAAAGATGTTGTGATTTTTGGTGATGGCAATCAAACTCGAGATTTTATATTTGTAGAAGATGTTGCTGAAGCAAATTATCTTGCACTTCAAAATCCGATAAAAGGTACATTTAATTTGAGTACAAATACAAGAGTTTCTATAAATGAGCTATTTGAAATAATTTCAGGCTTGACAGGATATCAAAAAAGTGCTGTATATACGCAAAAAAGACCAGGGGATATTCAGCACAGCACGCTTGACAACAGTTTACTAAAAAGTCTGCTTTCATGGAGTCCAAAATATTTATTAAAAGAAGGACTTGAAAAAACCATTGAATATTTTAAAAATAAATCTGTTTAACAAAAGCTAAATGAGGGTATCATTATATTGTTAAAAAAATGAAACCATCTTTAGAAAAGGGGTAGTCTTGAGATGATAAAAAGAGGCTTTAGATATCAAACAGGTGAGATTGAAGAGGTTGCAAAGCTTTTGAAAGAAGGAAATATTCCTGAGGTTGACATTGACTTTGAGAGGGAGATTGAAGAGGTTATATCTGACCTGAAGGCGTATGGGTTTGAGGTTGCCAAAGAAAATAGCTATGACTATGATGCGGTTGATAAGATAGAGCATCCAGATTTTATGTTCAGGTTAAAGCTGATTGACACGGCTACTGGTAAGACTTGCTTTGTAGACTTTTACGAAGGGCCAAAGGATGAGGATGATGGTTATGATGAAATTTGGTGGGGATAATATATTGTAAATGAATTTCATGTTGACATGTGCCATTTTTTGTATTACAATAATCTATATTTAGAAAAGAGGTGAAATTATATGGATATGTTTGCAGACAATGTTGTAACATTAGTAGACGAGGAAGGAAGAGAGATATCATTTGAAATGCTTGATAAGGTCAATTACAATGGTAATGACTATATAGTCCTTCTTCCTTTAGAAGAGATTGAAAAGGAAGACGAAGAGGCAGAGGTCATCATACTGCGAATTGAAGATAGAGACGGAGAAGAGGTCTATGTTGGTGTAGAAGATGAGGAGGAGCTTGAAAACGTATTTGAAATCTTCCAGTCCCGCTTTGATGATGAAGACTTTGACATGTATGATGAAGAAGACGAAGAATAATTGAGAAAATAAAGCACGACCAATTTTTATGGTCGTGCTTTATTTTTTTTGTTGTAAAATATGGTATAATAATAACTATAAAGTTAAATTTTATTCTTGACAAAAAATTTAAAGAGGGTGGCAAGTAGAATGAAAAGGCTTATAAAAAAGGCAATCATTCCTGCAGCAGGACTTGGGACAAGGTTTTTGCCTGCAACAAAGGCCCAGCCCAAAGAGATGCTTCCTATTGTTGACAAGCCTACAATACAGTATATAGTTGAAGAGGCGTTAGAATCGGGAATAGAGAGCATTTTAATAGTCACAGGACGCGGCAAAAGAGCTATAGAAGACCATTTTGACAAGTCGTTTGAGCTTGAGGTTGCTCTTGAGAACAAAAAGGACTTTGACAATCTTCAGATGATAAGAAAGATTGCTGATTACAATGTACATTATATCCGCCAAAAAGAGCCAAGGGGTTTGGGTGATGCTGTGTACTGTGCAAGGCTTTTTATTGACAATGAGCCATTTGCTGTACTTTTAGGTGATGACATAATTATATCAGAAAAGCCTTGTTTAAAACAGCTAATTGAGGTGTACGAAGAGTACAGGACAACAATTTTGGGTGTTCAAAAAGTACCAGATGAAGATGTTAGCAAATACGGAATTGTTGCAGGAAAGCAGATTGAAGAGAGAATTTACAAGGTAAAAGACCTTGTTGAGAAGCCAAAGAAGGAAGAATCACCTTCAAATATTGCTGTTTTAGGAAGATACATAATCACACCAGAGATTTTAAACATATTGGAACACACAAAAGAAGGAATTGGAGGAGAGATTCAACTAACTGATGCCTTAAGAGAGCTTTCCCAAAAGGAGGCTATGTACGCTTATGAGTTTGAAGGAAAAAGATATGATGTTGGAAACAAACTTGGGTTCTTGCAGGCAACAGTTGAAATTGCACTTTCAAGAGAAGATATCGGAAAAGATTTTTATAACTATCTTGTCACAATTGTAAATGCTAAAGATTATAAAGAAAAATTAAGTCAATTAGAAAAGATTTAAAACCTTTTTCCTGGCCACTTTCAAAAAGTGGCTTTTTTGTTATTGAAAATTAAGTCATATTTTTATATAATATTGGCATAAGAATTTAATACCTGATATTAATATCAAATATTAAATCATGGTGATAAAGACATGGCAAAGTTATCCAGGAAGGAAAGACACAGGTTGCTGCTACAGAAAATAAAAGAAAATCCGTTTATAACAGATGAGGAACTTGCAGAGGAGTTTGGTTGTTCTGTCCAGACAATTAGGCTTGACAGGGCTATATTGGACATCAAAGAGGTAAGAGAAAGAATAAAAGAGATGGCAAAAGAAAGTCTTGGAAAGCTCAAAACTATCTCACCACGGGATGTTGTTGGTGAGATAATTGACATAGAGCTTGGCAGCTATGCTATTGCCACTTTTGAGCCAGAGCTTTGGATGACCTTTTCAAATTCTCAGATGGTAAAAGGGCAGCATATCTATGCGTTTGCAGAGTCCATTGCAATGTCTGTGATTGACGCAAAAGCAGCACTCATCGGTATTGCAAATATCAAGTACAAAACGCCTGTCTTTGCAAATGACAGGCTTGTTGCCAGAGCTGAGCTAAAGAAGAAGAGAAATAACAAGTATATAGTATGGGTGTTTATCAAAAGAAACAATGAAGAGGTCTTTAGAGGTAAGTTTATCCTTGTTGCAATAGATGATGAAAACAAAGAAACAGGCCAGACAGGAGTGTAGGGTTTATGAAGATAGGTATTGATGCAATGGGCGGAGATAATGCACCATCTTCGGTTATTGAAGGAGTTGCGATATATCTTGCTCAAAATAGTCAAGACAACGTTGTTCTTTTCGGGAATAAAAGTGTGATTGAGAAAGAGTGTGTAGATAGGATAAAAGACCTTTCAAGAGTTGAGATAGTTGATTGCAAAGAGAAAATAGAATTTGATGATGAACCAGTAAAAGCTATAAGGCAAAAAAAAGACTCATCAATTGTTGTTGGCCTGCAATACTTAAAAGAAAAGCAAATAGACGCTTTTGTTTCAGCTGGAAGTACAGGTGCGCTAATGGCAGGCGGACTTTTGATAGTTGGAAGAATTAAAGGTATAGACAGGCCTGCACTTACCACAAAACTTCCTTACAAAAGTGGCCAGTATCTTTTAATTGATGTGGGTTCTAACACAGATTGTAGGCCAATTAACATCCTGCAATTTGCCCAGATGGCAACTGTTTATGTCAGCAAGGTCCTTGGTAAAAACAACCCTACAGTAGGACTTTTGAATATAGGCACAGAAGAAACAAAGGGCAATGAACTTTCTAAACAGTCTTATGAAATTCTGAAAAATGCAAAGAATATAAACTTTGTTGGGAATGTAGAGGCACGAGATTTACCATTTTCACCGCCTGATATAGTTGTTTGTGATGGATTTGTAGGGAACATTGTTTTGAAACTGACAGAAGGTTTTGGACTTCTCTTTTTTGATATATTAAAAGACATAGCAAAGCTGAGCCTTAAAGCTAAAATAGGTGGGCTTTTGTTAAAACCATACTTAAAAAACTTAAAAGGAAAGTATGATTACAAGGAAGTAGGAGGAGCTCCTCTTTTAGGTATAGATGGAATTATCATTAAATGCCATGGTTCTTCTGACGGCCAAGCCATTTTCAATGGTATAAACCAAGCCAAAGCATTTTATGAAAATAATGTATTAGAGTTACTTAAAGAAGAAATCACAGCCGAAAGTGAGGTCTAAAAATGGCTCAAAATGTCAAGATTCTCTCAACCGGAAGATATGTTCCAGACAGAATCCTTACCAATTATGACTTAGAGAAGATGGTTGACACTTCAGATGAATGGATAACTCAAAGAACAGGTATAAAAGAGCGAAGGATTGTTGATGGCACAACTTCCACGACCGATTTGGCGGTGAGAGCTGCCAAAAATGCAATGGACAAAGCAAGTATTTTACCAGATGACATTGACCTTGTGATTGT
Source organism: Caldicellulosiruptor changbaiensis (assembly GCF_003999255.1). Taxonomy (GTDB): domain Bacteria; phylum Bacillota; class Thermoanaerobacteria; order Caldicellulosiruptorales; family Caldicellulosiruptoraceae; genus Caldicellulosiruptor; species Caldicellulosiruptor changbaiensis. Next base: position 1,694,934 of record NZ_CP034791.1, on the reverse strand, counting down.
TGCAACTGTCACACCTGAGATGTTCTTTCCTTCAACAGCTTGCCTTGTTCAAAAGGAGCTAAAACTTAAAAATGCGTTTGCTTTTGACATTTCAGCTGCGTGTTCTGGTTTTATCTATGCGATGGCAATTGCAACACAGTTTATCCAAAACGGGTTTTGCAAAAACGCGCTTGTGATAGGAGCAGAAGCACTTTCAAAAATAACAAACTGGTCTGACAGGTCAACATGTGTTTTGTTTGGCGATGGAGCTGGTGCTGCAATTTTGAGTAGCAGTGATGAGCAAGGTATTTTGGGATTTGAGCTTGGAAGCGATGGAGAAAACGGGCTTTTGCTTCACTGTCATGCGTTTGGACTGAGTGATGTGACTTATTCACAGGTAAAAGAAAATCCAAACTTTAGAAAAATCTATATGGAAGGTAATGAAGTCTATAAATTTGCAGTTAAGATTATGCCATATGCAGTGGAAAAGGTTTTAGAGAAGGTGGGACTCAGCTCATCTGATATAGATGTTTTTATTCCACATCAGGCAAATATAAGAATAATAGAAAGTGCTGCAAAGAGATTAAAAATACCTATGGAAAAGGTCTTTGTAAACCTTCACAAGTATGGCAATACTTCTGCAGCATCAATTCCTATCGCTCTTGACGAAGCGGTAGAAGAGGGAAAGATAAAAAAAGGCGATAAGGTTGTTTTGGTTGGATTTGGCGGTGGCTTGACATGGGCATCTACTGTTATTAAATGGGTATAGAAAGGAAAGGTGTAAAAAGCAAATGGGAAAGGTTGCGGTAATGTTTCCTGGGCAAGGTGCACAGTTTGTTGGAATGGGACTTGACTTTTATCAAAACTTTGATGAGTCAAAGAAGATTTTTGATTTGGCAAATGAAGCGCTTGGCTTTGATTTGAAGAACATTATATTCAATGGACCAGAGGAAGAACTAAAACTTACAAAGATGACACAGCCAGCAATTTTGACAACTTCAATTGCAATATATGAAGCTGTGAAAGACAAAATAAAACCAGATGCTGCTTTTGGTCAGAGCTTGGGCGAGTACTCAGCGTTGGTTGCTGCAGGAAGTATTGAGTTTAAGACAGCAGTGTGGCTTGTTTCAAAAAGGGGCGAGTACATGCAAAATGAAGTACCAGAAGGAATTGGCACAATGGCAGCAGTGATTGGGCTCTCAATAGATGCTGTAAAAGAGGTTTGTCAAGAAGCAAGTAGCAAAGGCACTGTTGAGATTTCAAATATAAACTCACCTGACCAGACTGTCATCTCTGGGCATAAAGCGGCTGTGTACTTTGCAATGGAGATAGCAAAACAAAAGGGAGCAAAGAGGTGTGTCGAGCTCAATGTCTCAGCTCCGTTTCACTGCAGTTTAATTAAAGGAGCTGGAGAAAAACTAAAAAAGCACCTTTTGGAGATTGATATTAAAGAGCCTCAAATTCCTGTTTTGTCAAATGTTACAGCAGAGTATCTGTCAAAAGACAACATTGTAGACCTTCTTGAAAGACAGGTGTATACAACAGTCAATTTTTTGGGATGTGTTAATAAGCTGATTGAAGAGGGATTTGACACCTTTGTTGAAATAGGTCCAGGGAATGTTTTGAGTGGACTTGTTAAGAAAATAAAAAAGGATTTGAAGATTGTCAACATAAACAAGGTGGAAGATGTTAAAAATCTATAATAGCAAAAAGTAGATTTTGAAGTAGGAGGAAATTAGGGTATGCAGCTTTTAAAAGATAAAATAGCCCTAATAACAGGTGCTTCAAGAGGTATTGGAAGGGCGATAGCTTTAAAGTTTGCCCATAATGGTGCAAATGTTATAATCAACTATTCATCAAGCCAATCCCAGGCACAAAGCCTAAAAGATGAGATAGAAAAACTTGGAGTCAGGGCACTTATAATAAAGTGTGATGTCTCAAACTCAGAAGAAGTAAATGCTATGTTTTCACAAATAGAAAAAGAGTTCGGAAGACTTGACATTCTTGTGAACAATGCTGGCATTACCAAAGATGGCTTGGTTCTTAGAATGAACGAGGAAGACTTTGACAAGGTAATTGCTATTAACCTAAAAGGGGCGTTCTTGTGTGCAAAAGCAGCATCAAAGATTATGATAAAGCAAAGAGAAGGGAATATAATAAATATTTCATCGGTTGTGGGGATTATGGGAAATGTGGGGCAAGCAAATTATGCTGCGTCTAAGGCTGGTATAATAGGTCTTACAAAGTCGCTTGCAAAAGAGCTTGCTTCTCGCAATATCAGAGTAAATGCAATTGCTCCTGGGTTTATAAAGACTGACATGACAGAGGTTTTGAGTGACAAGGTAAAAGAAATGATGCTTTCTTCCATCCCACTTGGTCGGTTTGGTGAGGCTGACGAGGTTGCAAATGTAGCCCTGTTTTTGGCATCAAGTTTGTCGTCGTATATTACCGGGCAGGTTATTGTTGTTGACGGTGGGATGATTATGTAATAATATTCTTATAGTGAGCATTATTTTAAAATCCAAAATTTTTGGAGGTGTTTTTTGTGAACAGTGAAATCTTTGAAAAGGTGAAGAAGATTATAGCTGACAAACTTGACATTGAAGAGGACAGAATCACACCTGAATCATCATTTTTAGACGACCTTGGAGCAGACTCATTGGATATTGTTGAACTTATCATGGAGCTTGAAGAGGAATTCAACATTGAAATTCCAGATGAAGATGCAGAAAAGATTAGAACAGTTGCCGATGCAGTGAAATATATTGAAGAGCATCAATAAGAAAGTACTTGCCCCTGCTTTGGCTTTAAAAAAAAAGCAGGGGTAAAGTATTCAACTTTAAAATTTAGGAGGTTGCTTACATTGAAAAGAAGAATTGTTATAACTGGCCTTGGTGTTATATCCTCCTTAGGGTTTGATATAGATACATTCTGGAATGCAATAAAATCTGGGAAAAATGGTATCAAAGTTGTGGAAAAGTTTGACGTTTCAAACTACCCAACAAAGGTTGCAGCAGAGATTGTTGACTTTGATCCAACAAATTACATAGATAAAAAAGAAGCAAGGAGAATGGATAGGTTCACACACTTTGCTTTGGCAGCAACAAAGCTTGCTATTGAGGATAGCAAATTGAACTTGGAAGATATCGACAAGACAAAAGTTGGGGTTGTGATTGGAAGTGGAATTGGTGGAATTGAAACATTAGAAGAGCAGGCAAACATTTTGAGAGAAAAAGGACCCTCAAGGGTAAGTCCATTCTTTGTTCCAATGATGATAGCTAACATTGCTGCAGGACATATTGCCATAACTTATGGTTTTAAAGGAATTAATGAAACAATTGTAACAGCATGTGCATCATCTGCTCATGCAATTGGTGAGGCGTTTAAGATGATTCAGCGCGAAGATGCTGATATTATCATCACAGGGGGAGCTGAAGCAGCAATAACTCCGCTTTCGTTTGCTGGATTTTGTGCTATGAAGGCAATGTCAACAAATCCTGACCCGCAAACTGCCTGCAGACCTTTTGACAAGGATAGAGACGGGTTTGTAATGGGCGAAGGTTCAGCAATACTAATTTTAGAAGAACTTGAGCATGCCAAAAAGCGTGGAGCTAAGATTTATGCTGAGGTTGTTGGATATGGTGCTTCAGATGATGCATATCATATAACAGCACCTGACCCAGAAGGCGAAGGTCCTATGCTTGCAATGCAAAAAGCAATAAAGGATGCGGGAATTGAACCTCAGGAGATTGATTATATAAACGCACATGGTACATCCACACCATACAACGACAAGTTTGAAACGCTTGCAATCAAAAAGGTGTTTGGGGAGCATGCATACAAGCTTTCAATTAGTTCAACAAAGTCTATGACAGGGCACTGGCTTGGTGGAGCAGGTGCTGTTGAGGCGCTCATTACAGCTTTGTCAGTTTATAACCAGTTTGTTCCACCAACTATAAACTATGCTACAAAAGATGAAGAGTGTGATTTGGACTATACAGTAAACCAAGGGAAAGAGAGAAGTATCAAGTATGCAATGACAAATTCATTTGGATTTGGTGGACACAACGCAGTGCTTGTTTTAAAAAGATATGAAGACTGATATTAAATGCCCCAATTGAGTACTCGAGTAGTTGGGGCATTTATATTTTTTGAGTGTTTTGAGTATTTTGTGTAAGATAGGAGAAATACAGCAATGAGAGGTACGGAAATGACAGATATAGAGAAAAAACTTGGTTATAGGTTTAAAAATCCGAGTTTATTAAAGCTTGCACTTACTCACAAATCAGCAACTCACGATGCTATATATTGCTATGAAAGGCTTGAGTTTTTGGGTGATGCAGTGTTAGAACTTGTTGTGAGCAAATACCTTTTTGAACATTTTCCACAGCTTTCAGAAGGTGAGCTTACAAATCTTCGCGCAACAATTGTGTGCAGTGAGACACTCTCAAAGGTTGCTGAAACGCTGAATCTGAAAAGGTATATTGTATTTGGAAAGAATGAAAAAAAAGAAGGTTTTGAGAATAACAAATCAATTTGGTCGGATGTGCTTGAGGCAATATTTGGTGGTATTTTTCTGGAATCAGGATTTGAGATGGCTGAAAAAATAGTCATAAATCTTATAGAACCGTTTATTAAAAAGGCTGCTGAGGGAAAACTCTTTTATGATTACAAAACAAAGCTTCAAGAATTTATTCAGAGAGAGAAAAATATTGAGATTAAATATATAGATTATGAAAACCTTGAAAATAATTTATCAAGGTTCAAGTCAGAGCTCTACATTGGAAAAAATAAAATTTCAGAAGGGTATGGAAATAGCAAGAAGGAAGCGCAGCAAGAGGCAGCTTTAAATGCACTTAAAAAGCTGGGAGTGATAGAAGATTGAAGTGCAGGATTCTTCCTATTTTTATTCCTCAATATGGCTGCCCTTTTAAGTGTATATTTTGCAACCAGAAAATAATCTCAGGTGAAAAAGAGGATGTGACTGTGCAGAGAATAAAACGTCAGATTGAAGAGGGACTTAGCAAAAATAAAGGTGAAGATGTAGAACTTGCATATTATGGAGGGAATTTTACGGCTATTGATATCAAAATGCAGCAAAAACTTCTTGAGCTTGCAAAAAGCTTCGAAAAGATAAAAAGTATTCGAATTTCCACAAGACCAGATTGTATAGATAAAGAAATTTTGGGATTTTTAAAAGATTACAATGTAAAAACAATAGAGCTTGGTATACAGAGTATGTTTGATGATGTTTTAGAAGCCTCAAAAAGAGGGCACACTGCAAAAGATTCAGTTAAGGCAATAGAACTTATAAAATCATTTGATTTTTTGTTAGGTGTGCAGCTTATGGTAGGTCTTCCAAGCTCAACTCTTGAGAAAGATATAAAAAGTGCTGAGATTTTATGCAATTATCAGCCCAACATTGCAAGAATTTACCCTACCTTAGTTATCGAGGACACGTATCTTGCTGAGATGTATAAAAAAGGTGAGTATCAACCTTTGTCTTTGGAGGAAGCAGTTTTAATTAGTAGTCAAATAAAAGAAATCTTTATAGACAATAATGTGAAGGTCATAAGGGTAGGCCTTCAGCCAACAGAAGAGATAAATTATAACGCTAAGGTGGTTGCAGGTCCATTTCATCCTTCATTTGGTGAACTTGTTGATTCAGAAATAATATTTAGAAGGGTGACAAAAGTCCTGGTAGAGGAAAACATAAAGGATCTTAAAATTTTTGTACATCCAAAAAACTTTTCAAAACTCGTAGGGCAGAAGAAAAGAAATATTGAGCGTCTAAAAGAAAGGTACAATTTAGATGCCATAAAGATCATAAACGAATATGAAGACCCAGATGCGATAAGAATTTTGGCTGATGAAAAAGAGGTGATTATTGATATTAAAGGGCTGTGAGGTGTTTTTAACATAGATTTAACGTTCATTTTAAATTGATTTAACATTGATATTATAGAATTAAAAATATAAGAATCGATACAAAGGGTAAAAATATTTTGTAAACAAAAACTTTTATTGAGGAGTGAAAAGATGAACAAAAAAGTTGTTACTCTGTTTTTGATAATTAGTATGCTAAGCTTTTTGCTGTTTGGATGCAAAAGTTCAACTGTTCAAGGCCCATCTTCTAAAAAGTCAATTACAGTTGCAGGTTCTACCTCTGTTCAACCTTTGGCAGACGATTTGGCAAAAGCGTTTATGCAAAAGCATCCTGATACAAAGATTGAGGTTCAGGGTGGTGGTTCTGGAGTTGGAATAAAATCAGCAAGAGATGGTGTTGCTGACATTGGAACATCTTCGCGTGAGCTAAAACCAGAAGAAAAGGGTCTAAAGGAATTCAAGATTGCAATTGATGGAATAGCAATTGTTGTCAATCCTTCAAACCCAATCAAAAATCTTACCTTGTCACAGATAAGAAATATCTATTCAGGAAAGATTAAAAATTGGAAAGATGTTGGTGGAAAAGACGCACAGATTGTTGTTGTAACACGTGAAGAAGGTTCAGGTACACGTGGTGCATTTGAAGAGCTTGTTATGAAAGGTGAAAGCATAACAGACTCTGCAGTTGTACAGCCATCAACTGGTGCTGTAAAGCAGTCAATTTCACAAGACCCAAATGCAATTGGATTTATTTCGATGGGAGTTGTTGACTCAACTGTCAAGGCTGTAAGTATTGAGGGTGTTGAGGCAACAGAAGAGAATGTCAAAAACGGCAAGTACAAACTACAAAGGCCGTTTCTATTCTTGACAAAGAACAAGCCAACAGGACTTGTAAAAGACTTTATTGACTTTGCTCTCAGTAGCAAAGGACAGGCTATAGTAGAAAAGTACCATTATATAAAAGTTAAGTAAGATTTTGGATATTAAATTCAAGATAGATTTTTGCAGAAAATTTTGAAAATGAGGAGAAGAAAGGGATGCCAAAAAAGAATCGCCTAATCGAGTTAATTTTGCTCCTTGCTGCGGTGGTTTCTGTCATCTCTGTCTTGTTGATAACAATATTTATATTCAAAGAAGGCTTTTCAATAATCAAAGAATACGGGCTTTTCAATTTTATTCTTGGTACAAAATGGGCACCCTTGAGTGGCAAGTTTGGTATTTTGCCAATGATAATTGGCTCTGTGTATGTAACTTTGGGGGCAATTATAATAGGAGTTCCTATTGGTATTGCAACTGCAATATTTTTGGGTGAGCTTGTGAGCGAAAAAGTTGCGAGGGCAGTTCGACCTTTTGTTGAACTTCTTGCTGGTATTCCTTCTGTTGTGTATGGTTTTTACGGGCTTGTTGTAATTGTACCGCTTATAAGAAAAATGTTTGGCGGTTCAGGTTTTTCAGTTTTGGCTTCATCAATAATCTTGGGAATTATGATTCTACCAACTATTATAAATATATCAGAAGTTTCGATTAGGTCTGTGCCAAAGGAGTATAAGGAAGGTTCATTGGCACTTGGTGCAACCCACTGGCAGACAATAAAAGGAGTAATTTTACCAGCTGCAAGGTCAGGTATAATTGCCTCAGTGATATTGGGGATGGGAAGAGCAATTGGCGAGACTATGGCAGTAATTATGGTTGCAGGTAACAGTCCCAAGATTCCAAAAGGGATATTTGACCAGGTAAGGACTCTCACAGGAAATATTGCAATTGAGATGGGGTATGCATCAGGAAAACATGCTCAGGCACTTTTTGCAACTGGTATTGTACTTTTTGTGATTATCATGATTTTAAATACAATTGCAAATGTAATTGCAAGAAGAGTTGGTGAAGAAAGATGATAAAGAAAAATAAAATAATACAGGGTATTGTGTTTGCCATTATTGGAATATTTACATTGATAACAATTGCTATTCTTTTGGCAATTTTATTTCACATTGTAGTAAATGGAATACAAGGGATAAAATTATCGTTTATCACTGAGTATCCTGAAGATATGGGAAAAAGCGGGGGAATCTTCCCTGTAATAGTTGGTACCATTTACATTACAATCTTAGCAGTGATTATTGCTGCGCCAATTGGTGTTTTGGCTGCAATCTATCTTACAGAATACGCAAAAAAAGGGAAGATATTGTCGCTTATTAGATTTGGTACTGAAACATTAGCTGGAATCCCTTCAATTATCTATGGGCTTTTTGGTTTTGCTTTTTTTGTCATTGCTCTTGGATTTAGATGGTCTATCTTGTCTGGTGCGCTTACTTTGTCAATAATGATTTTGCCAACAATTGTGAGGACATCCGAAGAAGCTTTAAAAACAGTTCCTATGTCCTTTAGAGAAGGCAGTCTTGCCCTTGGTGCCACAAAATGGCAGACGATTGCAAAAGTGGTCATACCTCCTGCAATGCCAGGTATTTTGACAGGTGTAATTTTAGGTGTTGGAAGGGCGATAGGTGAGACTGCTGCAGTGCTTTTGACTGCAGGAAGTTCTTTGAACCTTCCAACAAGCATATTTAGCCCGGCAAGGACAATGGCTGTGCACTTGTATATTCTTTCTTCTGAAGGTCTTTCAAAAGTGAACTCTTATGCTACGGCAACACTGTTGATTATCATTGTCCTTATTATAAATACCTGTGCAAACATGATAATAAGAAGATACAATAAAATTTTGGGGCATTGATATTTAAAAAATTTTCTACTTGCCAAGAAGGAATTTTTTAAATCATGTAGAATTATATAACTGAATAGTTGAACAAGCTGTCATAACACCATATTCAGGAGGTATGGAAAGGATGGAAGTTCTAAAAGTTGCTGCTACATCAAAACCACAGAAGGTGGCAGGGGCTCTGACTGCTGTGATTAAAGAAAAAAGATGCGCAGAACTTCAGGCAGTTGGAGCAGGTGCTGTAAATCAGGCTGTTAAAGCCATTGCAATTGCAAGAGGTAAAGTGGCACCAAATGGGATTGATTTGATTGTAATCCCTGCGTTTTCAGAAATTAATATCGATGGAGAAGAGAGAACGGCAATAAAGTTCATAGTCCAAGCAAGATAACAAAGGAGACTTTTTAAAGTGGGCAGGTAGATAAACTACCTGCTTTTTTTATTTGTTTTACAGTCATTTGAAAAAAGGCACATTTCATTATGAGCTGTTGTTAGGTTAAAAGAAAGTATTTCAAAATAAATCTATACTATTTCGATGCAAATTATCGGAATTTTTTATTCTAAAATTTATTGACAAATGTTTTTTAAGATATTAAAATAAAAGCAACTGACTAAACATATAAAAATACTCGGAGTAAAAAAGAGGAGTAATAATAAGGCAAGAATTGCAAGAAATCTTACTAACCTTTATACCCAACAATTCAAAAATTTAAAGTGAAAAATATCTATCAACTGCTCTTTTTGAGGATGTTTGATATTAATAAATTTTTAATGTAATTTTTATGGCTTGTATTTAAAGTAATTGTGTAATTCAATGTCCTATTGTCCTATGTGCTTCAGCTTGAGGTGTGGGAGATTGAATAGAAGATGGTGCGCATATGCTTCAAATAGACTTGGATCTTGATAATTGAGCAAATAATTTTAGGTATCTAAAGTTTTTCTGAAGAATTGATTGGGAAGCTGACATTATAAAACATACTTTCAGAGGAGGAAGATTATTGATCAGAATTGGAAATCTTACAAAAATATACCACTCAAATGGGATAGCTATCAAGGCATTAGATAATGTTAATTTGAACATAGAAAAAGGTGACATTTTTGGGATTATAGGTCCCAGTGGTGCTGGTAAAAGTACACTTATTCGATGTATAAATATGCTAGAAAAACCTACCTATGGATCAGTAGAAATAGATGGGGTTGAAATGACAAAGCTTTCTCCTGCTGAGCTGAAAGAAATGCGAAAAAAGGTAGGCATAATATTTCAACATTTTAACCTTTTGTCATCCCGAACAGTTAAAGGGAATGTAGCGTTTCCTTTAGAAATTGCAGGGCTGGACAAAAAAACAATAGACAGTAGAGTAAAAGAGCTTTTAGAATTGGTTGGGCTTACTAATAAAGCAAATAGCTATCCATCGCAGCTATCAGGTGGACAAAAACAGCGCGTAGGCATAGCCAGGGCCCTGGCTAACAATCCAAAAGTACTCTTGTGTGATGAGGCAACCTCAGCGTTAGATCCGGAGACCACTTTGTCTATTTTGAATCTTCTTAAAGAAATTAACAAAGAGTTTGGAATTACCATTGTAGTGGTAACGCACGAGATGAATGTTGTCAAACAAATTTGCAACAAAGTGGCAGTGATGGAAAAAGGTCAAATTGTTGAACAAGGACTACTTACTGAAATATTTGCAAATCCAAAGACAAGAATTGCTCGAAATTTCTTAAGATCTTTGACTTTTTCTGAACTTCCAGAGGAATTAAAAGATAAAATTAGAAACCTCCACCGTAGCCATTTGGAATGGAAAATTATCAAGATTGACTTTTTTGGTGAGGTTACTGCTGAGCCTATTTTGAGCAGTATCATTAAAAAGTTTGACATGGATATCAATATGCTCTATGGGAATATTGATCAGATTCAAGGTATACCTTATGGTACTCTCATAGTTGAACTGAGAGGTAATAACGAAATTGAAGGTGTTTTAAGATATCTGAGGGAGTTGGGGCTTGAGGTGGAGGTGATAGATAATGTCTGAAACTTTGCAGCTGTTATTAGTTTCTACATGGCAAACTATATACATGGTGGTTATTTCGACCCTTATAGCAACAGTGCTGGGAATACCACTTGGTGTGCTCCTTATGGTGACTGACAAGGGGCAAATACTTCAAAATGATATTTTAAATAAAATATTAAGTACCATTGTAAATATATTTCGTTCAATACCATTTGTGATTCTTTTGATAGTCCTTATGCCTTTTACCCGACTGATAGTTGGAACATCAATTGGAACTACCGCGGCTATTGTACCTTTGTCAGTTGCAGCTATTCCTTTTATGGGCAGGCTCACAGAAACAGCTTTGAGAGAGGTAGACCGTGGTGTTATTGAAGCGGCACAGGCTATGGGGGCTTCCCCGTTTCAAATTGTAATAAAAGTGTTAATTCCTGAAGCCTTGCCTTCGATAGTTTCAGGAATTACTATTACGGCTATAAATCTGATAGGGTATTCGGCTATGGCAGGTGTTATAGGTGGTGGAGGATTAGGAGATTTGGCTGTCAGGTATGGGTATCAGCGGTTTATGATTGATATAATGCTTTGGACTGTAGCAATTTTGATTGCTATGGTGCAGTTGACGCAGCTTGTAGGTGATTTTTTTGTTCGACGGCTATCAAGAAATAGGTAACATTAAAATTTATTGTAGAAGGAGGGGTTTAATTATGAAAAGACTTATTAGGAAAAGAATTTTGATAACATTATTAATATTTGGACTTTTAATAGTTTCACTTGTTGGGTATGGCGCAAAGCAGGCAAATACCTCTGCTAAACAGACACAAACTACTGTGAAGAAAAAAATAACCATAAAAGTTGGTGCAACACCCGTGCCTCACGCAGAAATTTTAAATGTTGTAAAACCTATTCTTGAGAAAAAGGGAATCAGATTAGAGATTGTAGAGTTCACAGATTATATCCAGCCAAATCTCAAACTGGCTGACAAAGAGTTAGACGCTAATTTCTTCCAACATATACCTTATCTTGAGGATTTTTCAAAACAACATCGTCTTAATCTAACATATATTGCAAAAGTGCATATTGAACCAATGGGAATATATTCTCGAAAAGTAAAAAAACTTAGCCAATTAAAACAGGGGGCCACAATTGCTATACCAAATGATGCTACAAATGGTGGTAGAGCTTTGCTACTTTTGCAATCAGCGGGATTAATAAAACTAAAACCAAATGTCGGTATTAAAGCCAAAGTAAGTGACATTATCAAAAATCCTAAAAAAATAAAAATCGTTGAACTTGAAGCAGCCACTTTACCAAGAGTGTTACCGGATGTTGATGCAGCAGTTATAAACACTAATTATGCTTTAGAGGCAAAACTTGTTCCAACAAAAGACGCGTTGTTTATTGAAAATGCTAATTCTCCATATGTTAATGTATTAGCAGTTCGCAAAGGTGATGAATCCAGACCTGAACTAAAAGAATTGGCCAAAGCGTTGAATTCTCCGGAAGTAAAGAAATTCATTAATAAGAAGCATAAAGGTGCAGTTGTACCTGCTTTTTAATTAAAGATAGTTTAAGAAGAACACAAAAGTTAGAACTACTTATTGTGGCAGGATTTAGAAATCCTGCCTTTTTTACTTTATCTCTAAAATACTCGACTTTTGAACACTGGTATAGAATTGTCCCTATATTTTTGCTAAAATAATTGTTGTTTTAATCTTTATGGGGGAAGAGCTAAAGATGTACATAAAATGGCTTGAAATCTATGGTTTTAAATCTTTTTGTGAAAAGACACGGATAGAGTTTGAAAAAGGCATTACTGCAATAGTTGGACCAAACGGTTGTGGCAAGAGCAATATCACTGACGCAATTAGATGGGCTTTGGGTGAGCAGAGCCTTAAACTTTTGCGTGCAAGTAAACTTGAAGATTTAATTTTTGCCGGGACAGAAAAGAGAAGGTCACAGGGGTTTGCAGAGGTTTCTATATGCTTTGACAACTCTGATGGAAAACTGCCTATTGATTTTGAAGAGGTTGTAATTACAAGAAGGCTTTTTAGAAGCGGTGAGAGCGAGTTTTTTATCAACAAGACAGCCTGCAGGTTAAAAGACATCTACGAGCTTTTTCTTGATTCGGGTCTTGGCAAAGATGGATATTCAATTATCTCCCAGGGCAGAGTTGATGAGATAATAAATGCAAGGCCATTTGAAAGATATAAAATATTTGAAGAGGCGTGTGGTATTACAAAGTACAAATACAGAAAAGAAGAGGCTGAGAGGAAGCTAAAAAATACTCACGAGAACATCTTAAGACTTCAGGATGTAATATTTGAGCTAAAATCTCAGCTTGAAGAAATAGGGCCAGAGGTTGAAAAAGCAAAGGCATACATAGAGCTGAATAGAAAGCTGTCAGATTTAAAAAGAGAAAAGTATCTTTTTAGCTATAAATTGGCAAGCGAGAACTACAAGTCTACAGAAGCACAGATAGAAAGTTTAAAAGAAGATCTTGAAAAGCTTACAAATAGCAAACTGGAAATTGAGAAAAGATTGAGCGAAAAGAAGCTTCAACTTGATTTATTGACTCAGCAACTTGAAAGTTCTAAAGAAAATTACAGTAGACTGAAAGATGAACTTGCTGAGAATACTTCAAAACTGAAATTTTTAAAAAAACAGCTTGAAGGCAAATTTCAGCTCCTTGAGGATATAACAAATGACCTCAAAAAGATTGATGAAGAAGGTCACGAAATTGTAAGAGTTTTGTCAGATTATAAAGAAAAACTTTCTAAAAAAGATCATATTTACAATCAGATTGTCGAAAAACAGAGCAAGCTTTTGGAAGAATTGGAAGATATAAAAGATGGGATTTTTCAGATTGAAAATGAGATTCAAAACAAGGAAACAGAGCTAATAGAGAAGATATCTCAGATTGAAAAAGATAATCAAAAGTTAAATGGCCTTTTGCATCTCAAGAACGCTTTGCTTGAAAGAGAAAACAGAATAGATGAGGAAGAAAAAGAGATTTTAAATGAACTTCAAAGACTGGATAAGATAAAGACAGAGAAAGAATTACAAAAAAGTAAGTTGGAAGCTGAGAAGGAAAGACTGTCAAAAGAGCTTGATAACATAAAACAAGATATAAAGGAAAGAGAAAAACAACTTTTAGATGTACAAAACAAAGTACATGAACTTTCTAGTGAGATGATAAAGAAAAAAGAGAAACTAAATGTATTAAAGGCAATGGAGGAGAATTTAGAAGGATATAGTAAAACCATAAAAGAAATATTCAAAAGGGTAAAAAACTTGCCAATAGACTTATATGGAACTGTTGGAAGCTTAATCAATGTAAAAAGGCAATATGTAAAAGCTGTTGAATCAGCTCTTGGCAATGCAATACAGCATCTTGTTGTTAAAAATGAAAGTGACGCTAAGAGTATTATTGAGCTTGCTAAAAATGAAAAGCTTGGAAAAGTGACAATTGTTCCAATTGAAACAGTAGTGATTTCGTCTTCTAAAGAAGATGTGAAAGCAGAAGGCTTCCTTGGGTTTGCAGATGAATTTGTAGAAGCAAAAGAGGAATTTAGGAAGGTTATAGAGCTATTGGTTGGACGAACGCTTGTGTTTGATACTATTGACAATGCTATAGAGTATCAAAGAAAAACTTCATATAGATCACGATGTGTAACTCTTTCTGGTGAACTTATAAACCCTGGTGGAATTTTCGTTGGCGGTGAAAAAAAAGCTGACTTTTCTTTGCTTGAAAGAAAAGTTGAAAAAGATGAGTTAGAAACTCAAGTTTTAAATTTGACATCTGAACTCGATAGCTTGGAAAAGCAGATTTTAGAAAAGAGTCAAGAAGTATATAATTTGAATCAGAAAAAAGAATCAATAGATGATAAAATTAAGGATTTAATTTCCGAGATTGATGGTATGGAAAAAGAGATTGAGATGTGTGAATATAAAAAAGAGCAGCTAATTCAAAAAAGAGGGTCTTTAGAAAATGAAAAAAAGGTTATAAATGATCAGACAACTAACCTACAGAGCGACATTGAGATTACCAGAAAAAACATACAAATCTTAGAAGATTCAAAAGCAGAGATTGAAAGAATGGCCTCGGATTTAAAGTCAAGGCTTAGAAAATTAAAAGAAGATCACAACTTGTTTGACAATGAGTACAGGAGACTTTTAGAAGAAAAAAATCAGATTGAAGCAGAGATTTCTATTTTTAAGCATAAGCTCGAAAGTGCACAGCAAAGCTTAAAAAATTTAGAAGATCAAAAGACAAAAAAACAAGAACAGAAGTTAAAGTGTGATCAAGAGATAAAAGAGCTTGAGGGGCAAATTAGTGAAGTTTCGCATGTGGTTGAGGTCCAAAAGAATCATCTTGACAAACTAAAAGATGAGATTGAGAAAATGGAAAAAGAACACTCAAACTTGGCTTTTGTGTGCACTAAAGAAGCCGAGATGGCAAATAAAATATCCGAAGAAATTCAAAGTATAGAGCGAAGAGTAAATAGCCTTATTATTGAAAAAAACAACTTAGAGAATCAAATTGGGACCATAAAAGAAAAATATTTTGATCTTTTCAAAGAAGAGATAAATTTGCCAGATGGGGAAATTGAGTGGTCAGTAAAAAAAGAAGAAGAGATTGTAAATCTCTCTTCAGCTATTGAACAGCTTGGGCCAGTCAACCTTTATTCAATAGAGCAAGAAAAGAGACTGAATGAAAGAGTGGAGTTTTTGGAAAGGCAAATTGAAGATTTAGAAAAGACAAGCAAAGAGCTAAAAAACCTTATAAATGAGCTTGATAAGAATATGAAAAATATATTCTTGGAGAATTTTGAAAAAATAAAGTTCTTGTTTTCAGAGATTTTTAAAGAACTATTCAATGGTGGTAGCTGCGACTTAAAACTAATCCAAAGTGAGGAGGAGTTTGGTGTTGACATTGATGTAAAACCACCTGGCAAAAAGCTTCAAAATATAAACCTTCTTTCTGGAGGAGAGAAGGCCTTAACTGCAATAGCTCTTCTGTTCGCATTTTTAATGTTCAAAGGTTCTCTTTTGTGTATATTAGATGAGATTGACTCAAGCTTAGACGAGGCAAATGTTCAGAGATTTGCCCAGTTTCTTAAAAATCTAAATAATCAGAGCCAGATTATAATTGTCACTCATAGAAAACCTACTATGGAGATTGCAGATATACTCTATGGTGTTACAATGGAAGAGCAAGGTGTGTCAAAGGTGTTGTCACTCAAATTAGAAAAAATACAGAAAGGATGATGAGAAATGGGGTTTTTTGACAGATTAAAAGAAGGACTTTCAAAGACAAAAAAGAACTTTACTGAAAGGGTTGAAAATTTGTTAAAAGCATTCAAACAGGTGGATGATGAGTTATTTGATGAGCTTGAAGAGGTTTTAGTACTGTCTGATGTTGGTGTAAAAACATCTCAAAAGATTATAGAAAACCTCAAAGAAAAAGTTAAAATGAACAAGATTTCAGATAGCCAAGCTGTTAAAGATCTTTTAAAAGAAGAGATGTTCAATCTCATAAACCTACCCAACAAATTAAAAGAGAAGTATCCTTTGATAATTCTCATGGTGGGCGTAAATGGAGTTGGGAAGACAACCTCAATTGGCAAGATTGCAAACCTTTTAAAATCAAATGGGAAAAAGGTTATCATTGCAGCAGCAGATACATTCAGAGCAGCTGCAATCGACCAACTTGAGGTTTGGGCAAAGAGAGTTGGGTGCGATATTATAAAACACGTTGAGGGTGCTGACCCTGCAGCAGTTGTGTTTGACGGCATTCAAGCAATGAGAGCAAGAAAGGCTGATGTTCTAATTGTTGACACAGCAGGAAGACTTCATACAAAGAAAAACCTGATTGAAGAGCTTAAAAAAATTGACCGTGTGATAAATCAGCAAATGCCAGAGGCTGAGAAAGAAACCTTGCTTGTGATTGACGCAACAACTGGTCAAAATGGACTCATTCAAGCAAAGGAATTTAACCAAGCAGTAAACATTTCAGGAATTGTTCTTACCAAGCTTGATGGTACAGCAAAAGGTGGAATTGTTGTTTCTATCTGTGATGAGCTAAAAATTCCTGTGAAATTCATTGGTGTTGGTGAAAAGATAGACGACCTCCAAGAATTTAATCCAAGAGAGTTTATTGACGCCCTGTTTGAGTAGCAAACTTGAGGCTGTCAGGAAAGTGAACTGCCCCCTGTCAAGTAGACAGAGAAAATAATAAAAATTTTTTCAGGTAGCACCAAGCACAGAGGTTGGTGCTACCTTTATTATCTTGATATACCAAGAAGATGGTTGCGATACTCCAATGGTGACATGCATTTTAATTGCTTTCTGATACCTCTTCGTGTTGTAATAATCTATATAATCTTCAACCTATCCTAATCATTGTAAATGTGAATATCAAAATGAACAAAAAATCGAAAATAATAATGTACAAGAAATTAACTTAGTTTTGCTGGTTTGAACTGCTAGAGTAAGCTGTTTTTGACTGTAATCTATACGATGGTCCCTTTATTGATATTACATTAGAATGATGGAGCAGCCTATCCCAAATTGCATTTGCTATACTCGCTCCACCAAATATCTCCTCCCATTCTGAAAATACAACGTTTGTTGTTATTATTGTACTGCTCTTTTCGTATTCTTTCTGATATTAGTTGAAAAAACAAATTTGCTGCATCATTGCCTATAGGTAAATATCCTATCTCGTCTATTATTAAAACCTTGTACTTCGAAAAATACTTTAAAATAATATATTAAGACCATAATTTCCTACTGTAAATCCTCTGCTTTTCTTCACTATTTATCAATTTATCAGTCAAAACAGCAATTAATATTATGCCTATCACATCCACAATCCATCTGGTGATGGCGAATTTAGTGCCGAGGGAAGTCATTTCAAACAAAAACATAGGAATTTTCAGGGTAGACCACGCCCCGAGAAATATCAATATATTTGAAAACTTGGCACCTTTTTTTATCATTACCTCAGCTACCGGAAAGGCGCCGTAAAGGGGCCCCGCTGCAGCAGAACCTAAAAATATGCTGAGCAATACCCCTTTAATCCCTGACTTCTCTCCAAGGTACTTTATAATGGTCTCCCTGGGCACCCATGTATCTAGAAGCCCCAGGAGCAAAAATATAGGCGGTATTACGCCAAGCATATTGAGGAAGTTGGACGTAGTATTTATAAAAATTTTGATTCCGAGTTGTTTATTTACGAATAAGATTATTACATCCAAAAGGATAATTAAAATAAAAAGCACATACCTTTTAAAAAACTTCATCTTACCACCATTCCTATTATCAAGGCTACTATAAAGGAAAATATATAGCTTAACGCATTCCTCAAAATGGCCACCCTCTTTCCAAAATAGCTTATTTCAAGGGGTAAGGTAACAAAGCCTACCATCATAAGGGTTGATATAAATACGGCTATCTGCATTACCCCCGCACCCCTTTGAATCAAAGATGCTGCCAAAGGAAAGGCTACAAAGCCGGGGATGAGGGTAATTGACCCTATGATTGATGTTATAAACATTCCCAAAAATCCGGTATTTGCTCCTATAATTTTTGATATAATCTCCGGAGTCAATATCGTTAAAACCAATCCTATTAAAGCCAGCACACCCGCAAAAGCAGGTAGAATGTTTTCAAAGGATTTCCAAGATTTCATAAGGGCCATCTTGGTCTTTTTTTTGTCCTTATAAAGGGAAACGATAAGAAAAGCTATAGAGATAATATACAAAATAAGGGTAAACAAAATTTCACCTTCCTTCACCGAAATTTTCGCCGTAACGCTTCAAAAAATACTCCATTCTTTTTATCTGCCTTTTGACATGTTCGGCCCAGTTGTAAAGAGCTTCCTTCCCTTCTTCGGTCAATTCGTAAAGTCTTTTTGCAGGGCCTTTTCCCTGTGTATCCCATTCGGATTTTATAAGCCCCTCTTCCTCCATCTTTCTCAAATTCCTGTAAATCGCTCCTGGATCTATACACTCGTTGAACCCAAAATCCGAAAGCCTCTCCATTAATTCATAGCCGTGCGACGGCTTTTCGTATAAAAGCAAAAGAAGACACGGCTGTATAAACCTTTCCAATTTAAAACCGGGGCAATGGCAGCTTTTTTTACCATCATGACCTTCGTGCCCGCACACTTTTCTCACCACCTTATTCTTTATTTTAAATTAAATTTCTTCATATATATGTATTAAGCATATATATGCCTACTAAAAATTATATTTTATTCTCCTCAATTTTTCAAGAAAATTTTAAAAAAATTCTATAATAAATGTTGGAATGGTTAATTCCAATATTTTTTTTAGAAATAAAAAAAGCACTTTACTCAGATGCCTGCCATGCTAAAACATTATTATCCCAACCAAAAACATCTAAACAAGAGGCATCTGATAAAGTGCTTAATTCTAATTCTATCAATAATTTGCTTGATTTAAATTTAAGATGTCATAATAAAAAAAGTTAATAATTACGGATGTTAAAATAAAATTGTGTCTAGTGTATAATAAAATCACAAGTGGCTGGTAATTATGGATGAAAAAACATATTATGAAATGTTCAGAAATATTGCTGTTGAAAAAGTATTAAATCAGTATTGCTAAGCTTTAACACCATCACAGCCCTTTTTTGAAAATTGCTGGAAGATTACTTAACTAGCTTATGCTGCCTCAGTGCCAAATCTATCTTCTTAAAAACGAAGATGACAAGCTCAGCGGTTTTTATGATAGAAAACTCGCCACACCTATATGGGTAACCTTAAAATATTCTTCCCAAGAACTTCTACTTGCGATTTCAGACCCCACATCCTCTCTCAAAACTATGTCCATTGTTGTCAACGGTTATTCAGAATTTTCTCTTTTCAATACTCACAAAAGCCTTAACCTGCTTTACTTCTTATGAAGAACTAAATAAAATTAAAGATGAGCTCAAAAGCAAGTTAGAGCTTTTCAAGCAAAGAGAATTACCCGAAGCAGCCTTTGCATTAATAATTGAGGCCTACCACCGCGAAATTAAAGATGGTTCAAAAGTTAAAAAAGCTGCATGTTATATAGTTCTTGGCATCGACATGGAAGGTAAAAAAGACATCTTTGGCCTTTACACCTTCTTTGGCAAGAAAAACAGAGCCAACTTAAAACAAAGTTTTTGAAGACCTGATAAATCGTGGGCTAAAAAGAGAGTTTTTAATAATTGTTAGCGATGATTTTCCGGGAATAATTGAAACATTTAAAGCCGTATATCCACATGCTGACCACCAGCTCTGCTTTGTTCATGTTATTGTCAATACCTTTTCCCCACTTTTGATAATATTTTTTCCCCACCTGTTTTAAAAAAAATTTAATTATCATTATTTAACTAATTTGACTCATTCTTGGAATCATCTGTTAAAGCTTTGATAGCACCCTCCCTTTGCTTCATCCTATAACTTTCACCTTTGATAACCACAAAATGACAGTGATGTACAAATCTATCTAAAATCGCTGTCGCTAAAACTGGATCATAAAATATCCTCGGCCACTCTTCAAATACTTTGTTTGTGGTTATTATTATCGATCCTCTCTCATATCTCTTTGATATTATCTCATAAAAATCATCTACACTGCTTTGATTAAATTTCCTTAAGCCCAGCTCATCTATTATTAACAAATCCACATTAACATAGTTTTTTAGCTTTTGTTGATACGAATTATCCGCTCTTGAAATATACAACTCTTCTAACATCTCATTTGCTGTGGTAAACAAAACTCTATATCCAAGTGCTACAGCTTTAAGTCCTATCGCTATTGCAAGATGTGTCTTCCCTGTCCCTGGCGGTCCTATGAAGGCCACATTCTCTTTCTTGCGGACAAATTCACAGGTCGCCAAATTGTATATAAACCTCTTATTTATTGAAGGCTGATAATTAAAATTATATTCTTCTAATGTCTTGTGCCATGGAAACCTCGCTTTGCTTATCCTCTTTTGATTACTGTTTATTCTCCTGTTACTCACTTCATCATTTATCAATATCTCAAAAAACTCTTGATACGAAAAATTATTCTTAATAGCTTCTTCTACTCTTAAATCAAAACTTTTTATTATCCCGGATAATTTCAAATCCTTTAGCTTCCCCAACAAAAGATCATTCATATTTGCAATTCCCCTATCTCAAGCAATTTGTTATATTCCCTGATATCCCTGTAAAGCTCTGTTCTTTCCTCATTAACATAGCTCTCGTCTTCATACTCAGGTAAATCGCTTATCCCTTTTTCACATATGTTCTTGACAACTTTGTAGCTTAGCCCTCCAAATTTTAAAGCCCTCTTACACGCATTGTCTACTGTCTCAGCTCCATATCTTTCTTTTAGTGCTATTATCCCACTTATGCTCCTGTAATCATATTTTTTAAATCCTTCCCGTTTAATAAATTCCTCAAAAAACTCCAACGCCCAATTACCAATCTCTGCCATTTTATCCCTCTGTCTTGACATTATATCCTCAATTGTTATATTCTTAGACGAGGGATAGTGTTCTTTGTTGGTTACGTATTTGCCCTTCTCATTGTTTTTGACAATCTGATGAAGGGCTATTTCTTTACCTTCAAAGAACACCCTCAAAAAACTGCCTATCTCAACTACTTCTACTTCACGTCCTGCATACTCATATGGCACTGAATAGTAGTTCCCTTTGTATATGAGATGACAGTTAGTAGCTACTTTGTGAATTGAACTTCTTGATATGTAATATTCCTCAATAGGAAGAGCTATTAACTTTTCCTTCTCTTCTGAGATGAAAACTTCTTTGGGAACTTTCTTGGTTGTGCCATGTACTCTCACATTTGCTACATTATCAAGCCAGTTTTTTAAATGTTCCCTCGCCTCATCAATATCTTTAAATTCTTCTCCAGAAAAACAGTTTTGCTTAACATACTTAATTGCTGATTCTACTTTGCCTTTATCAGTCGGTGTATACACCCTGCATGGCTGAGGTAAAAATCCATAGTGGCTCGCAAAACTTGCATAATCTTTTTGTATTTGCGCCTCATAAAAATCAACGCTCAATACACCTGCTTTTAAGTTGTCTATCTTCACAACTTCTACTACTCCTCCAAAATACTTGAATGCGTTCTTATGACACTGGATAAATGTTTCAACTGTTTGGTCGAATACTATCTCTGCATACATATATCTTGAATAGCTTAAAACCATTGTAAATACCCATGCTTTTTTGAATTTTCCATCAACTTTTATCTTACCTATATATCCAAAATCAACTTGTGCTTCTTCTGCAGGCAGTGTTGTTAAAACCATGTACACCTTTGAATTTGCTATCTTTTGTTTTAACTTTTGGACATATCTTCTTACATTAGAATAGCTTCCTTCAAAATCAAATTCCGCTTGCAAGTCTTGATGTATCTTCTTTGCTGAGTGTCCTTTATTAACCTTTGCCTCAATAAACTCCCTGTAATTATCTAATACAGAACCTTTTGATTTCCTCTCGACTTCTCCCTTCTGTTCAATGTCATGGATTACTTTTCTAACAGTTTTTCTATCCACGTCTAACAATCTTGCTATTTGACTTTTGTTGTATCCCCGTTTGAAAAGTGTGTAGATTGTTGTATGCATTGCAACCCCCAACATTTTCTTGTTATCTTCTCCTTCTGTAGTTTTTCCATACTTTCCATTCTACACTACAGAAGGCTTCTTTTTAAGTGGCAGGTGGGGAATTTTTAGTGTCATTTCTGATGATTTTATTTTATCATTAACATTGTTCATCTTCAGAAAAATATTCGCAAATACATGACCAAAGCCAATGCCTCACAGTTTAATAAAGAACTTGATAGAATAAAGCTCTCTTCTTCATTTGATGAAGTTGCCTCTAAATTTCACAACCTTTGCACCAG
Organism: Caldicellulosiruptor changbaiensis; assembly: GCF_003999255.1. Taxonomy (GTDB): domain Bacteria; phylum Bacillota; class Thermoanaerobacteria; order Caldicellulosiruptorales; family Caldicellulosiruptoraceae; genus Caldicellulosiruptor; species Caldicellulosiruptor changbaiensis. The sequence continues at coordinate 1,672,442 of NZ_CP034791.1, read as the reverse complement.
ATTCAAAGATAGATACAACCGCTACGTAAAGCTTCTTATGGAGAAAGCAAAGTATTAGGATGCCTCGTTTCTTTTGGGTTCTTTTATTCCCTAAAAACAATCTTATTATAGCAGGCATTCAAAGTAAGTGCTATATTTTCTCCATTTATCCACCCCAGTATTTACTATAAAGCCAAAATAAAGATTTTTTGCTTTTTCAGTAACAAAAGTTTAAATATTTGAGCAGATATAAAGGAAAAGTTAGGAGTTTACCTTTTTACGCCCTTTTATTTACGATCATAGTACTCTCAAGCTATCTAAATTGTCAATTGACAAAGTCAAAAGAAATAAGAAATCCCCACCATTTTAACTTTCTTGAATTGAGCTAAAATGGTGGGGAAAAGATTTTAATAAAACTAAGAGTTTGCTTTTACGGCATTTTTTATAGCCTCAATCGCTTGTTGTGTATCCATATTTCTGATTTCTACACCAATATGTTTTTCTTTTGGGAAGCCTACAGCTTCAAATGCATCCCTGTACATTTTTCTTTGCATGGTTGGGTCACAACCTGCAACGTAGAGCTGGTCGATTTCAGCGCCTTTTAAAAGCTCTCTAAGGTATTTTTCACCATCATCAGAACAAAGCTGAGGATGTAAACCTACCCATTCAAAGATTCCTTCTCTTCTTAAACTATTTAAAACCTCAAAAATGTCCATCTTGTGAAATGATGGGCACGTACCCTGACAAACGCATAGTAAAAGTCCTTTTTTTGCCATTTCCTATCACTCCTTATCTCCATAATATTTTATAGCATTATTCTCACAAACTTTTTGACAACCACGACAAAATTCAACACAGTTATCTGGATTTTTCACAAGAGGATAACCATCTTGACCAATTTCATAAACGCCGTGTGGGCAAAAATTGACACATTGATAGCATTGGATACATTTTTCTTTGTCAATAATAGGATACCAGTTTTTAGCCACTATTTTCACCTCCTTTCAAAAGGTTGTTTATTCTCAATTTTAAATCGACTTGACCTAAAGGCTGAACTTAAAGCCCCTAAAAAGCTCGAGAGTACTGCTATATAATAGACGTAACCTTAAATACGTTGATAATATTGAGATTAAAAGACAATACCCCAATTGTATAAAGTGGTGTTTTGGTCCACCTCTTTATTTCACTAAAAGATGGATTTTTGTTCCTCTTATAATTTAAATATGCGAATAATCAAATATACATAACAAAAAATAAAAAATTATTTTGAAACTTCTACTTCGATTATCTTCAGAATTTTTCTTTGATTTTTTCTACAATCTCAATTACATTCTTGTCTACTACTCTATAAAAAACCCTATTTCCTTCTCTCCTGTCTTCAACCATACCATTGCTTTTTAAAATTATAAGATGCCTTGAAATATGAGATTGGTCTAATTGGAGTTTTGCCATCATTTCACAAACGCACATCTCTGACTTTGCAAGAAGTTCAATAATTTTTATCCTTGTTGGATGAGAAAGAGCTTTGAAATATTCTGAAATTCTTTTATAAATCCTCTCTTCCATGTTACAACTCCTTTCACATCCAGTATATTCGAATATTCAAATATTGTCAATAACCTTTTAAATATTTTCTTCCTTTACATGTTGTAATTCTTCTAATACAGAATCTGCCAGTATTTTTGCAACTTCAAATAATTTTTTTACATTTTCATTTTTGAGTTTGTAACAAACATTTAACCCAATCTTTTCGGGTGCTAAAATTTGTGCATCTTTTAGTATTCTCAAATGCTGAGCAAGATTTGGTTGGCTAAACTCAACCATTTCCTGCAGTTCACAAACATACTTAGGTTCGTCTAACAAAAGTTTTACAATTCTGATTCTAACGGGATGTGATAAGGCCTTAAATATCTTTGCTATAATTTCTTCTTTACTTGTCATTTTATTTCGCCCCAATTCTCCCTATAACTTTGTAATTATATAATAAATTTCTTTTTGAAAAATCTCAATAGAATATGTTATAATTGTTATGAAAATAACAAGATGAGGTGAAATTAATGAACAAAGCAGATATTGCTGTTGAAAAGTTTCTGGAAGGTTTTACATGTTCACAAGCTGTATTTTCTACTTATTGTGAGGAGTTGGGTTTTAAAAAAGAAGATGCTCTAAAAATTGGTTGTGCATTTGGTGGTGGAATGGGAAGTTTAGGCCACGTTTGTGGGGCTGTAACGGGAGCTTTTATGCTCATTGGCTTAAAATATGGTAATACAGATTCAAAAGACAAAGAAGCAAAAGTCACTACTTATAAAAAGGTGAGAGATTTTGCAGAGAAATTTAAAGAAAAAAATGGAACTATTATTTGTAACGAGCTTTTGAAGTGTGATATAAGCACTCCTGAAGGCAGAAAGTATGCTGAAGAGAATAATCTTTTTAGAACAGTTTGTCCTAAGTTTGTAAAGGATGCAGCAGAAATTATTGAGCAAATGTTGAATGAATAAAAAAGATATGAGTTTTGCTATGAAATAAAGATGATATTAAGTAAATCATGCTAAATTTAATGTGACATTTGTAATGAAATTTACACTGTAAATAGACATTTTTCGGTTAGAGGAAATTTGGAGAATATTTTTTGCTTTTTGCATAGTGTTGTTTAAAAATTCAAATTTTCAAATTTTTAGAATTTACTTTTTATTTTTTAGAATAAACTTCCACTCTTGTCCCAATCAATTATATTTTAACCATATGTACCGAATTTAGTGGGATGATTGTTTTACTGAAAACAACAATTTTTTATAAAAAACATTTCCTCTAATTCACATAATTGGCACTTGGTGAAGACATATTTACCACCTAATTTATTACAGAAAATAGGATAGAAAGTACCTACCTTCTTCAGAATGTCCTCAAGAAGTAACGTAGGAAACTGAAAAACGTGGGAGGAGACCAGAGATTTCGAATCTATGAACTTTTCAAATGGTGTCCTCCCATTCATTCCTTTACCACTATGAGGTCTGAAGAAATTCCATGTATCCTGCCATTTCTGGGCTCTCTGAAGAAAATCATCTTTTGTTTTACATCTTTCAGCATGTGAATCATCAAAAAATATTCATCATCTGCTTCTTGGTGAATTTTCAATTATACCCATCAGGTGTTTTGCTTTTGGTGGAATAGGCTTTAATTCTACTCCCAAAAATGACAGCATCTCATTCCACTCCTTTAACTTTCTTTCACTTCCTCCGCAAAATTCTTCTCCATTATCCAATCGGATTTTTATTGGGGTTCTCACATTATGTATTCTTAGCCACAAAGCAACCAAGGATATAAACATAAAGCCAAAAGCAGATGACAGTTCATAGGAGTAAGCCGTAAATCTTGTTCTTGTTGCAACATCTATCATGTTCCACTCATAACACGGTAAGTTGTATTTTTTAATGTGTTCATATACTTCTTTTGGAAGGCTGTCTTTATCTAAAAGATGCTTTGTATCAAGCTGAAACTCAGAAAAAGGAATAAGAGTCTCGTAGTCATACAAACTTCTTTCTCCCTTTTTTGTCTTCCTTGTTTTTCTCGGTACAGCATTTCTTTTAAGAATTGACTTTATCGTGTTTTCACTTATTTTGACTCCGTATTTTCTGAATAAATAAAGCGAAAGACGTCTGTATTCTTGAATCCTGTTCTTTTAGCCTCTTGGATAATGAGATTTTCAAGCTCAGAAGAAAGTTTTCTTGGACAAGCTTTAGGTTTTCTTGATTTATCCTCAAGAGGACCGTAAATTGCTCTTCTTACAGTGTGTCTTGATACAGGTAATATTTTAGCAGTTTTTGATACGTTTTTGCTATTTACTTCAAATACTTTTCGAATTAATTCTCTTGCTTTTTCGGGAGATATTTTTCTTATTTCGTGATATGATATAATATTTATAGTAGGCTGCCCTCCCATCCTGGTAGTTTTTGAATGTTTCTTTTGAATGGGAGATTACACTTTTTAATTATATTCATGGTCAGGATAGAGGCAGCCTCAATTCTTTTTATAACCTTCTCGTTAGTATCTTCGCACATTCTTTCGTTGTGGTAAATATCTCTACACCTATTCGAGCTAATTCACATAATTTTTATTGACAAACTCTTAACAATTTGATATTATATGATTAAATTTAAATATAATCATGGAAAGAGAAGAGTGAAAGATATGAAACTTGCTGAAATTTTCAAAGCATTGGGCGACCAAAATAGGCTTAGGATTTTGAATCTTCTTTTAGAAAACGAACTTTGCGTGTGTGAGATTGAAAAGGTCTTAGGGCTTACTCAGTCAAATGTTTCAAGACATCTTCAGGTCCTAAAAATGAGGGGAATTGTTTCTTACAGAAAAACGTCTCAGTGGATTTATTATCGCGTATCTGAGGAGTTTTGCAGAGAATATGGTGAGCTTTGTGAGTTTTTGAAGACAAAATTTTCGTCTGAAGAGCCTTTCAAAAGTGATTTGAAGAAGCTAAAAGAAGAAAATAAAAATGGATTTAGCTGTGAAAAAGCAACAGAAGAAGCTAATAAAGCTTTTACAAAAAGTTAAAAAAAAGGGGGATGCCTTAGGTATGAAACCAAAAGTTGCTTTTGTGTGTGTTGGGAATTCCTGCCGAAGCCAGATGGCAGAAGGTTTTGCACGTTACTATGGTGAGGACTTAATTGAAGTCTACAGTGCAGGTACAGAGATAGCAGATAGAGTCAATCCTTTGGCAATTGAGGTTATGAAAGAGAAGGGGATTGACATCTCAAATCAATTTCCAAAAACAATTTTTGATATTCCCAAAGAGGTAGATTATTTAATTACAATGGGCTGCGGAGTGGAATGTCCATACTTACCTTGCAAACACAAAGAAGACTGGGGCTTGAGCGACCCTGCAGGAAAACCCATTGAAGAGTTTAGAAAAATCAGAGATGAGATAGAGAAGAAGATTTTAGATTTGATTGAAAGAGTGAAAAAAGAATATTATGGAGGTGCAAAATAACAATGGATCACAAAAAAGGACTTTCATTTTTAGACAGGTTTTTAACTCTTTGGATTTTGCTTGCAATGATTGTAGGTGTCTTGATTGGCTATTTCTTCCCAAACTTTGCAAACATTTTAAATAAGCTGAGTATCGGCACAACTTCAATTCCAATTGCACTTGGGCTTATAATGATGATGTACCCGCCACTTGCAAAGGTAAGATATGAAGAGATAAACAAAATGAGGCAAGGAAGAAAGCCTTTTGGAATAGCAATACTTTTTAACTGGTTTATTGGACCTGTTGTGATGTTTTTGTTAGCAATTTTGCTTTTGAGAGACTATCCGCACTATATGATTGGGGTTATTTTAGTAGGTTTGGCAAGATGTATTGCTATGGTACTTGTGTGGAATGACCTTGCTGATGGAGATAGAGACTATGTTGCAGTGCTTGTTGCTTTGAATGCCCTATGGCAGGTATTGACATATTCAATTTTTGCATATGTATTTATAAAAGTCTTGCCACCTATTTTTGGTGTTGATACAAAAAACATTGCTCTTCATATTTCAATGAAAGATATTGCGATTTCGGTATTTATCTATCTTGGTATTCCATTTATTGCAGGACTATTAACAAGGGTTATACTGGTAAAGAAAAAAGGAAGAGAATGGTATGAAGACAGCTTTGTAAAGAAAATAAGTCCTATAACCTTAGTTGCATTGTTATTTACAGTCATTGTGATGTTTTCTCTTAAAGGTAAATACATTGTTGAACTTCCACTACACGTTATAAGGATTGCAATACCTCTTACTTTTTACTTTGTAATGATGTTCTTGATAACTTTCTTTACTTCATATAAGATGAGATATCCATATCCAGAAAGTGCAACTGTCGGCTTGACAGCGGCGAGTAACGACTTTGAACTTGCAATTGCGGTTGCTGTTGCAACATTTGGTTTGGGTTCAGGAGAAGCATTTGCAACTGTAATTGGACCGCTGATTGAGGTGCCTGTTATGCTCATGCTTGTAAATGTGGCTTTGTATTTTAAAAAGAGGTTTTATGGTGCATACAATTGAAGCTATCTTTTGAATAGTGTTGTTGAGTAAAATTTTACCACTTAAGACAATTGGTATATTATACCTTTAGAAATTGCTTGTTCCAAATAGAAGTTTTTATTTTTTCTTTTTTAGTAGATATAGTCATCTATGTTAACCATCCTCTGAGATAACCTTTCATTGCTTATTTTTCTTTATTTTACCAACATCGAATGTTTTTTTATTTTTCATTATACTCTATTCAGGTTCTCGCCTATATGGGTTAATATCATTTATTCAGCAATGATTTTTGGAATGTTCAAAAAATAGTACTACTCCGAATTTCAATTTTTCATAAAAAAGTTTTAAAAAAGAAACCGTCCAACTGGTCAAAATGCGATTTACAACAATGACTATTTTATGTTACAATAAAAATAGCTAAGCTTTAAAATGAGGTGATAGCTATGATTGTGAATGCAACAGAATTTAAAATGAGAGTAGGGAAATATTTGAAACTTGCTGAGAAAGAAGAGATTATTATTACAAAAAATGGAAAGCAGGTTGCTAAACTTATACCAATTAGAAAGAGTGATGCCTCTGCAGTAGATTTTTTATATGGTTTGCTGGAGAATTGCAGTAATAAAGAGATAGATGTAAAACAAATAAGGAATGAGAGGCTAAAAAAGTATGAAGGTGCTAATTGACACTAATGTTATTTTGGATGTTTTATTAAAAAGATCACCATTTGACGTTGATTCCTATAAAGTATTAAAGTTTTGTGAGCAAAACATTGTGGAAGGGTACATTGCTTCTTTTGCTGTAACAGATATTTATTATTTTATCTCCAAAAATTTAGGAAATGAAAAAGCACGTCAAGGTATTGAAGCATTACTTGGTATAGTAAAACTTGTTAGTATAAATAAAAAGGATGTAGAAGATGCTTTGAAAAATTCAGCTATAAAAGATTTAGAAGATGCTTTACAACTTCGATGTGCAAAAAAAATTAGGGCGGAGTGGTTAATAACAAGAGATGATAAGTTTAAAAAGCTTACATCAAGAGCGATAACTCCTTTTGATTTTGTTCATAAGATTATCAAGCAATAAACAAGTTCTCAAATCAGGACAGTATTTCTTTTGAAAATAGATTTTATTGTGTTTCACTTATGGGTCTGTAAACAATTTTGTGTATTTAAATTGAACCATCCCTCTTGGTAAGAAATCATTCAGGATAATCTTGCCTACCTTTATTTTTTGGTATTACCATTTCAAAGCTTTTCACGCACAAATTTTTCAAAAGCTGGACAAAATTTAATACTGGAATATATTGCTCTGATTTTTCTGGTTCTAATTTGTTTTAGATTGCTTCCATGGAAGCAATCTACTTAAATGCTTGATACATTATCAAAAGCTGAACTAATATTATATCCCAATTTCGGGAGCATATCAAATATTGAGGTGTGACAGCCTCTTTTTTTCTTTAACGGTATTTTTTAAGCATTTTCATATAAATACTCTTCAATTCTTTCCAGATTTTTAATCCAAATTTCCTTTCCCCCAAAATCTATAAGTCCCTCTTCTCTCATCTTTATCAGCTCTCTTGACAAAGAAGGCCTTTGCACATTGAACTTTTCTGCAAGTTCCTGCTTTGAAAGAGAAAGCTTTATCTTGAGGCTTTTTTGCTTTTTGAACTCTTCAAGCAAAAAATTACAGATCTTTTGTCGCAGAGTTATAAGTGTAGATTCTTTTAATTTTGAGTTTAAAAGAAGAATTCTATCTGACAATATATTTAAAAAGTTGTGCAAGAACTTTTCACTTTTCTTACTGAGATTTATAATAGTATCTTTTGGGATAAACAAGATAGTTGTATTAGACTTAGCAACAACTGTCGCTGGGAAAAAATTTGATGAGGAAAATATCACGGCTTCTCCAAATGTATCTCCGGGAAGCAAAGTTGTTATTGTATATTCTTTGCCAGAAGTAGAGACCTTTTTAATATCCACCATTCCTTCAAGTATTATTCCTATGGAAGTGCATTCATCTCCTTCAAACGCAATTATCTCATCTTTTTCAAAACTCTTTTGGACCAAGCTGCAGCCACACAAAAGCCTTTCGATATCATTTTCTTCTATACCTTTAAATAATTTCGTTTTGGATAGTTTAGAATAGCTCATAAAATTTTCTCCTCTCAAAATTTAAAACTGTAACATATGTTACCGCAAATATATTCTAAACCATATAAAATATAATTGCAACTAAACAGAGAGGGATGATTGGATATGGTGAGAAAAATAATCAAAATTGATGAAGAAAAATGCAATGGTTGTGGTCTTTGTGTAAATGCCTGCGTTGAGGGTGCAATTGAGCTGGTAGATGGCAAGGCAAAACTTGTGAGCGAAGAGTACTGTGATGGGCTTGGGAACTGTCTTCCTGTTTGTCCAACTGGGGCAATTGAGATAATTGAGGCAGATGTGAAGCCTTTTAATGAAAAGGCTGTAGAAGAGAGAATTGAAAAAACTAAATCTAAGAGAGAATTTTCATGTATGTGTCCGGGTTCACAAGAAAGGATTATTGAGAAAAAAGAAGCTGCTGCACCTTCGGAAGCTGCTAAGCCTTCAGTGCAAGAGGTGCAAGATTCATCTGAGCTTATTAACTGGCCTGTGCAGCTTGCTCTTGTCAATCCATATGCTAAGTTTTTTGAAGGTAGCCACCTTTTGATTGCAGCTGACTGTGTTGCGTATGCTTATGCGTCTTTTCACAAGGATTTTATGAAAGGAAAGGTTACAATAATAGGGTGTCCCAAACTTGACGATATTGAATATTACTATGAAAAGATTTTAGAGATAATCCAAAATCATGAAATCAAGAGTATAACAGTTGTCAAGATGGAAGTGCCGTGCTGTACTGGTATTGCAAATATAGTTAAAAAAGCTATGCTTCAGGCACAAAAGATTTTACCGTATTCAGAGGTTACAATTACCACCGATGGTGGTATAAAAGAATAAATTTTGGGTAAAAATCTATAGATAACTTTTGGAGGTGTTATTTGAAATGATTCAAACAGAGATGTTTTGTTTTCAGTGTGAACAGACAGCAGGTGGAAAAGGCTGCACAAGGGTTGGCGTTTGTGGCAAAGACAGCAGAGTTGCTAACTTGCAAGATCTTCTTTTGTACCAGCTAAAGGGCATTGCTTACTTAGGTGACCAACTTTTAAAACAGGGAAAGAAAATTGATCAGTACACAACAAGATTCATGATGGATGCCCTGTTTTCAACACTTACAAACGTAAACTTTGATGAGAAAAGATTTGTAAAGTATATCCTTGAAGCACAAACAGTAAAAGAAAATCTCAAAAATCAGGTGGGTAGCTTACAAAACGTACCTGCTGCAGTAGATTACAGACTACCAGAAGATGTAGAAAAGATGATTGAAGATGGGAAAAAGGTTGGGATTTTGGCAGATGAGATTGACGAGGATATAAGGTCACTCAGAGAACTTCTAATATATGGAATAAAAGGAATGGCTGCATATGCTCATCATGCAGCAAGGCTTGGCAAGCAAGATGAAAATATAAACAATTTCTTCTTTACAGCACTCGCAAGGACCTTAGACAACAGCATCTCAGCAGATGAACTGTTTAACCTAAACATGGAACTTGGTAAGATGAACTTCAGGTGCATGCAGATACTTGATGAAGCACACACACAAACCTTTGGTCATCCACAGCCAACAGAGGTTTTGATTTCAAAGAAGAAAGGACCATTTATAATTGTCTCTGGACATGATTTAAAAGATCTAAAAGAACTTTTAGAACAGACAGAAGGAAAAGGCATTAATATCTACACCCATGGTGAGATGTTACCTGCACATGGCTATCCAGAGCTCAAAAAATACAAACATTTAGTAGGAAACTATGGTGGTGCATGGCAAGACCAGCAAAAAGAATTTGATGGAATTCCAGGTTGTATCTTGATGACAACAAACTGTCTGCAAAAGCCAAAAGACAGCTATAAAGATAGAATTTTCACAACAGGCGTCGTCGGATTTGATGGTGTTGCACACATTGAAGAAGTAGATGGCAAAAAGGACTTTACGCCAATAATCCAGAAGGCGCTTGAACTTGGTGGCTGGCAAGAGGATGAAGAAGAAAAGAAGATACTTGTTGGCTTTGGACATCACACTGTGCTTGGCATTGCAAACAAAATAATTGATGCAGTCAAAAGCGGCCAAATTAAGCACTTCTTCTTAATTGGTGGATGTGATGGTGCAAAACCAGGCGGAAACTACTATACAGAGTTTGCAGAAAAGACGCCAAAGGATACGTTGATTTTGACCTTAGCGTGTGGCAAGTACAGATTTAACAAAAAGGATTTTGGTACTATTGGCGAGTTTCCAAGACTTTTGGATATTGGTCAGTGCAATGATGCATACTCAGCTCTTGTCATTGCAATTGAGCTTGCAAAGGCATTCAATTGTGATGTAAATGACCTACCACTTACCTTAGTTCTCTCATGGTTTGAACAAAAAGCTGTTGCAATACTATTGACACTACTATCCTTGGGCTTGAAGAACATCTATTTAGGTCCATCATTGCCAGCTTTTGTATCACCGAATATTTTGCAGGTTTTAGTCGAAAAGTTCAATATAAAACCAATATCTAATCCTGAAAAAGATTTAAATGAGATTTTAAGCAGGAAATAAAGTTCTTTTAGGATTTACAAAAATCTAAAATAGTGCTGCCCAAAAGTTGTTTGGGTAGCACTATTTTTTTGGCTGAATAATGAAAAAATAAAAATGTAAACTTGCAAAATTTACAGGTTGGTTGTCCAAAATGGCTTTAATATCAATCTGTTAAAAGTTTACTACAAAAAATTTTTGAATAATCTTGACATTCAAATTTCATTTTGCTATACTTATAAACAGATTAACTGGTAACAAAAAATGAAAAGGGATGACAAAAGGACAAATAGAAGCAAAAATCAGTGAAGCAGTCAGCAAGTTTGAGATGGAATACATGGGCAGGGGCCCTAAACAGATAAAGACAATAATCACAGAGGATATAATAGTTGTGAGATTACTTGGCTTTTTAAGTCCAACAGAAAAAAAGCTTGCCCAAACAAAAGATGGGGTTGAGCTTATCAAGAAGGTAAGAGCAACCCTCTTTGAAAATGCAAAGGATGAGTTAGAAAAACTCATAAAAGAGGTTATAGATGTTGACATTGCGGGAATATACTCTGATGTCAACACTGCCAATGGGGAAAAGGTGATAGTGATAACTTTGAACGAGAACTTAGAAAAACGCCTAAGGTAGGAATTGGCAGACCGAGCAAAGGGCCAGAAAAAAGGCCAGTTGCAAGGTAAGCCAATATTTGCAAGGCAAAAAGCTTTGCAAATATTGGCTTTTTTTGTTGTTGTGTTAAGGTTGAAAATGTAACTTAAGGAGGTATTTGTATTGTTTGCTGAGATTTATGAGGTAAACCTCCACAGAACAAAAGATTTGGCTTCAAAACTTTTGACAAGAAAGAGTTTTTTTATACTTATAGAGAAGTTTTTTAAAGATTATTGTGAAACCAATCCTTTTTTAGCAACCTTCTTTTACAAATACTTTTGGGACGGGAGCTATGTTGATATATGGGCATTGCCACTTGTCTTGTTGGATGTATTTCACCTCAACACAAAGACACTTACCTTTTACACAAACAAAGACAAAAACTTTCTCAAAGATTTAAAGGTTGTTGTGCAGTGTTTGGAAGGTTATGTTGTAGAGTTTTTGAAGGATAATTCTGACGATATCAAGAAAACAAAGGAAACTGTAGACGATTACAGATACATCTTGAGGCTTGTACTTGAGAAAATAGAGTTTATTGAGAATAACTAAAATTTCGAACAGGAGGTATTTATTACAATGAATAAATTACTGAACTTGAAAATAAAAGATGAAGTTTTTGATATTTTAAATAGCTGCAAGGGAATAACTATGCCTGAAAAAAGATCTGATTTTATTGACCTATCACTTGGTGGAAAAGACAATATGATTTTTGAGGTCAAATACGAGGTTGAAGGCAAGGATGAAGTAGTTGAGGCAATTGTCACAAGGTGCAAAAATGGCATTGTTGTTAATTATCCAGATGTATACATGAGACGAAGAGACCCTGATAGTTTAATTATTGGTGATGAAGGTGAGACTGATAAACCAAGGTATAAAGATGTATACGGAGATAATTTTGAAGAGGTCAGAAAAGAAACATTTGAGTGGTTAAAAAAACAAGAACTGATTGTATATGGTTTCTATGCTGGTGGGAAAGAACACGGCTATCCTGCGCTTGTGATAGCACCGCTTAATGCTGCGTTTTTTGGTTTTGCACTTGCTGATATTCAGGGGTTTATTCCAAGAAGTGAATTCGAAAAGATTGAGCTTTTTGAGCCGAAAGCGGTAATTTATGTTGCTCCACCATTCAGACACACACATTTTAACGGCAAGCAAGTGGTTGTACACAATAGGGTAAACAGTGTTCATGAGATATTTTCGTATAACCTGTATCCAGGGCCGAGCGCTAAAAAAGGCGTATATGGTGTACTTTTGAACATTGGCGAGATGGAAGGTTGGGTAGCTGCGCACGCCTCAACTGTCAGAATTGTCACGCCATATGACAATGTCATAACAATCATGCACGAAGGTGCAAGCGGTGGCGGCAAAAGCGAGATGTGCCAGCAGATGCATAGAGAAAAAGACAACAGGGTTCTTTTGGGCGAAAACATTATTACAAAAGAGAAAATATACCTTGAGATAAAAGAGTCTTGTGAAATCCATCCTGTTACAGATGATATCGCTCTTGTTCATCCCAGCCTTCAAACAGGTTCTAAAATGGTTGTAAAGGATGCAGAACAAGGCTGGTTTGTAAGGCTTGACAATATCACTCATTATGGCACAGACCCGCAATTAGAAAGGCTTTGCATTCATCCGCCAGAGCCACTTATTTTCTTAAACTTAGAAGGTGTGCCTGGTTCAACTTGCCTTATTTGGGAGCATACAATGGATGAACCAGGCAAGCCTTGTCCAAATCCGAGAGTGATTTTACCCCGCAGGTTCATCCCTAATATTGTAGATGAACCTGTTGAGGTTGATATACGAAGTTTTGGGGTAAGAACACCACCTTGCACAAAGTCAAAACCTACGTATGGAATAGTAGGCATATTTCACCTTCTACCACCTGCACTGGCATGGCTATGGAGGCTTGTTAGTCCCCGTGGCCATGCTAACCCAAGCATAACACAGGCTGAAGCTTTGAGCTCTGAAGGTGTTGGTTCTTACTGGCCATTTGCAACAGGTCTTATGGTAAAGCAGGCAAACCTTCTTTTAGAGCAGATATTACAATTTACAAGAACTCAGTATATTCTCATTCCAAATCAATACATTGGTGCGTATAAAGTTGGCTTTATGCCTCAGTGGATTACAAGAGAGTACTTGGCAAAAAGAGGAAATGTGAGACTAAGGTCCGATCAGCTAAAGCCAGCAAAACTTCCTCTTTTAGGGTATGCCCTTGAGTACATGAAGGTTGAAGGAACATATATTCCAAAGTTTTTACTTCAGGTTGACCTTCAGCCAGAAGTTGGTGAAGAAGGATATATGGAAGGTGCAAAGATTTTGACAGATTTCTTCAAGAAAGAGATTGTCAAGTTCAAAACATTGGATTTGCATCCTCTTGGAAGACAGATTATAGAATGTTGCTTAGATGACGGGAGTTTAGAGGATTATGTTTCGTTGATAAAGTAGAATATATTTTTTAAATAGAATATACTTTCAAGCTGTTGACCTCCTCATGGAATTGAAGATAAAATATTCTTAATTCTATGAGGAGGTCATTTTTTGAAAGTTTTAAAAACAGCTACACTTTTAAAAGGAGAGATGGGGGAAAAGAATGGACAAAAGAGTTTTTGGCTATCCTCTTATGAAAATAGGCATAATTGGCGGTGGACAGCTTGGGAAGATGCTCTCTCAAAAGGCAAAGCAGATGGGGTTTTATGTTATCTCTTTAGACCCAAGTGCTGCGTGTCCTGCAGCTTCAGTTTCAGACGAGCTGATTGTAAGTGATTTTTACAGTCCAGAAAAATTAAAAGAGCTTGTTGAAAAAAGTGACATTACAACGTATGAAATAGAGCATATTAACACAAGCGTTCTAAAAGAACTTTATGATAAGGGATACAATATTCTGCCATCTCCATATTGCTTAGAGATAATTCAAGACAAACTGAAGCAAAAACAGGTGTTACAAAGTGCAGGGCTTCCTGTACCGAGGTTTGAAAGGGTAGAGAGCTTTGATATATCTTTTTTTGAAAACTTTGGTTTTCCGCTTGTTCAGAAAGCAACAAAAGGCGGATATGATGGTAGAGGAGTTGTGGTTATAAAAAGTAAAGACGATATAAATAAAGTTCTCAAAACTGAATCTTATATAGAAGAATTTGTAGACGTGGAGAAAGAACTTGCTGTTATTGTTGCAAGAAATAAAAAAGGAGATGTTGTTTCATATCCTGTTGTAGAAATGGTTTTTGATGAGATTGCAAACATTCTCGATATGCTCATTGTACCAGCAAGAGTTGAAAAGGATATAGAGGATGAAGCAAAGAAGATAGCAATCAAGGCAGTTGAAGCACTCCAAGGTGTTGGTGTTTTTGGAGTTGAGCTCTTTTTGACAAAAGACAGAAAAATTTTAATAAACGAGATTGCTCCAAGGCCGCACAACTCAGGCCACTATACCATAGAAGCCTGCATTACGAGTCAGTTTGAACAGCACCTTCGGGCCATTTGTGATTTGCCACTGGGTTCTACCAAGCTTTTGTCTCCTGCTGTGATGATAAATCTATTAGGTGAAGATGGGTACAAAGGGACACCTGTCATAGAGGGGTTGATTAATGCACTTTCAATAGAAGGTGTTTCTTTTCATTTCTATGGCAAAAAAGTAACCGCACCTTTCAGAAAAATGGGACATATAACAATACTCGACGATAATTTAGAAAGAGCTATAGAAAAGGCAAAGAAAGTAAAGGAAGTGTTAAAAATAAAATCGGAGGTGTAAAATGTAATGAAGAAACCACTTGTTGGAATAATTATGGGAAGCGACTCAGATTTGCCTGTTATGAAAGAGGCAGCAAAAGTCTTAGAAGATTTTGGAGTTGAGTATGAGATGACAATTGTGTCTGCACACAGGACACCTGAGAGGATGGTCAAATATGCAAAAGAGGCAGAGGAAAGGGGAATTGAGGTAATTATTGCTGGTGCTGGCGGAGCTGCCCATCTTCCAGGAATGGTTGCTTCAATTTCAAACTTGCCAGTTATTGGTGTTCCTGTAAAAACATCTTCTTTAAATGGACTTGATTCTCTTTTATCCATTGTTCAGATGCCGGCAGGTGTTCCTGTGGCGACTGTTGCAATCAACAATGCTAAAAATGCCGGAATTTTGGCTGCTGAGATTTTAGGGGTGAAGTATCCTGAAATAAGAAAAAAAATAGCCGAGTACAAAGAGAGGATGAAAAATGAAGTTGAAGAAAAGGCAAAAGAGTTAGAGGAAGCAGGGTACAAAGAGTATCTTAAGAGAAGGCAGGATGGGTAAGGCAGCATGTTTGGCTTTCAATCCAACTGGGTGTTACTGCCATGTTTTTTGAATGCTTCATTATAGCAAATAGTTTTCTTTTTAGTAGCGATAAAGATGGGGCTATTTTGTAGAATTTAGTCTCTGGTTTGATACGTGAGCTATTTGGTAGCTATGTTTTTAATCCTATATAACAGCTGTACTTAACAATCTTTAGTATCGTTGTTGCAACTTTGGATTATAAATTTTTGAATGGGTATTGACATGGAAATAATGCTATATTATAATTTTAATAACCAAGTATTTAGATAGAAATTTAAGAATACAAAAAATAACAATTTGCCTCTGCTCAAAAGCAGGTGTGGGCAGAGGTAAAAAAATAACTTTAATTCAGAGTATTTTGATATAAATAGTTGATATTAGGGAGGCACATAAATGGCAATAAAAAGATATTATAAAGTGGCTGCCTTAATTATACTGCCAATTACTTTGTTATTTCTCCTTTCAGGATGTTATGCAAGAAAAGAAGACAAAAATCTTAAAGTAAGAATTGCATTTTTCCCGAATATAACTCATGCCCAAGCGTTGGTAGGGAAAGAACTTGGCATTTTCCAAAAAAGGATAGGCAAAGATGTAAAGGTTGAATATAAGGTTTTCAATGCAGGTCCGGCCGAGATAGAAGCGTTTTTAGCAGATGAGGTTGACATAGGTTATATTGGGCCAATTCCTGCGATAAACGGGTTTGAAAAGACAAACGGTGAAATAAAGATTATCGCAGGAGCTGCAAATGGAGGAATGATGCTGGTCTCAAGGCAGGATTTAAATATAAAAAATTTAGATGACTTAAAAGGCAAGAAAATTGCAGTTCCTCAATTTGGGAATACCCAGGATATTGTATTAAGGTTTTTATTAAACAAAGCTGGACTTAAAGATACTACCAAAGGTGGAAATATTGAGATTATTCAAGCTGAAAATCCAGATATTAAAACTCTGCTTGACAGAAATGAGATAGATGTAGCACTTGTTCCTGAACCTTGGGGAACAAGGTTGAAAAAAGAAGTAAATGCCAATGTTGTGCTTGACGGTAGCCAAATAGCACAATACATAGATATTCCTACAACAGTAATTATAACAACTTCAAAGTTTTTAAAAGAGCATTCTGATATTGTAGAAAAATTTCTCATAGCACATTTAGAGATAACAGATTATATTGAAAAAAATCCTGAAAAATCATGCAAGATGATAAATAGACAGATTTCTGAGATAACTTCTAAGCCATTGCCCGAAGATGTTTTAAATGAGTCATTCAAAAATATCAAACTTACAAGTGAAATACAAAGAGAGCCTTTGGAGAAAGCCATTGAGTCATATTTTGACTTGGGATACTTAAGAGGAAAACCAAATATTGAAGAATTAGTGAATACAGAAATTTTAGATAGAATCAAAAACAAAGAGGTGTACTGAAAATTGGCATTGGTGATTGAAAATGTAAGTAAGAGATTTCAATCAAAAAACAAAGAAATAAATGTGTTAGAAAAAATAAATTTAGAAGTACAAAATGGAGAGTTTATATGCATTCTCGGTCCATCTGGCTGTGGCAAATCTACACTTTTGAATATAATAGCTGGGCTTGAAAAACCCACTGAGGGAAAAATTTTTTTAAACGGCAGAGAAGTCTTGTCACCTGGTCCAGATAGAGTTGTAATGTTTCAAGAGTCAGCTTTATTTCCATGGCTAAAAGTAATTGACAATGTTGAATTTGGTATGAAAATACGAGGTGTGCCCAAAAAAGATAGACATGAAAGGGCGCTTAAATACTTAAAGATGGTTCACCTGACTAAGTTTAAAGACGTTTATGTTCACCAATTATCAGGTGGAATGAAACAAAGAGTTGCATTAGCAAGGGCATTGACGCTTGACTCTGAAGTTCTTCTTATGGATGAACCTTTTGCAGCACTTGACAGTCAGACAAAAAATATCCTACTGCTTGAACTTCAGCGAATCTGGTGGGAGACTAAAAAGACAATTATATTTGTGACTCACAATATAGAAGAAGCGGTTCTTTTAGCAGACAAAGTTGTGGTTATGTCTTCAAACCCGGGAAAAATCAAAAAGGTTTTTGAAATAAGACTTGCAAGGCCGCGACTTCTTGATAATCCTGACATAGTCTATATGATATCTGCTATTATGAAAGAGTTAAAAGATGAGGTGGAAAAGATTGCAAAAGCAGAATACGATAGCGATTGGAGTTTTGAAAAGGACACTGTTTTATATAGCTCTGATAGCAGTTTGGGAATTGGTCTATAGAATTTTTGTTGAGCTTTTTAAGATATGGAAACCTTATGTGTTTCCATCTCCTGTATCAGTAGCAGAAACTTTTATAAGACTTCTGGATAACAATGTTTTGTTCATAGCAATCTGGGCAACAACTAAAAGAATGGTTATAGGTTATTTGATTTCTCTTATTGCGGGAATTATTCTTGGACTTTCAATAGTAAAGTTCGGATTTTTAGATAGAAATTTAAGACCACTTATTCTTGGTTTTCAGACATTGCCAAGCGTCTGCTGGTTACCATTTGCCATACTATGGTATGGTCTTTCAGAAAAAGCCATTATATTTGTAACTGCAATTGGTTCTCTATTTTCTATAACACTTGCAGTTGAGTCAGGCATTAAAAATGTAAATCCACTTTATATAAAAGCAGCAAAAACAATGGGTGCAAAAGGTATAACACTTTACTTAAATGTAATAATCCCCGCAAGCCTTCCCTATGTTATCTCAGGAATGAAACAAGGTTGGTCGTTTGCATTTAGAGCATTGATGGCAGGTGAGATGCTCTTTGCTACAAAAGGTTTGGGACAAGTACTTATGGTTGGAAGAGACCTTGCAGATATGAGTCAGGTCATTAGCGTGATGATAGTAACAATTATTTTCGGACTTGTTGTAGAAAAGGCAATATTTGGCCCTTTAGAAAATCAGATAAGACTTAGATGGGGCCTTAAAAATACATGAAAAATTTATGAGGGAGGTAGAAAAGAATGAAAATTAAGGCAAATGGTAATGAAGTACAAATTGAAAGAGAGATGACAATCTTTGAGATGTTAGATGCTTTAAATGTCTCAATGAAAGAATACGTAACAGTGCAGCTCAACGGTCAAATTATCCCCAGAAGTGAATATGATAAAGTTACAGTAAAAGATGGCGATGAGGTTGAGTTTTTATATTTCATGGGAGGGGGACTATTATGAAGTTAACAGATACACAACTTGAAAGATACTCAAGACATATCATCCTGAACGAGGTTGGCGCAAAAGGACAGCAAAAACTTTTGGAATCTAAGGTTTTGATCATTGGGACTGGGGGACTTGGTTCCCCTGCTGCAATGTTTTTGGCAGCTGCCGGTGTTGGAACAATCGGGCTTGTCGATTTTGACGCAGTTGAGCTTTCCAATCTTCAAAGACAAATAATACACTTTACACCTGATGTAGGCAAGCCAAAGGTGTTTTCTGCAAAGGAAAAGATAAACCAAATGAATCCTGATGTGGAAGTAGTAACTTATCGTGAAATGGTAAATTCAAGCAATATTATAGATATCATAAAAGATAGGAATTATGACTTTATAATCGACGGCACAGACAACTTTCCAACAAAATTTTTAATAAACGATGCCTGTGTAATGCTAAAAAAACCATTTTCACATGCAGGTATCATAAGATTTGATGGGCAAACCATGACTTATGTGCCAGAGAAAGGGCCGTGCTTTAGATGTATCTTTCAAAACCCACCACCACCTGATGCAGTTCCAACTTGCAGACAGGCAGGAGTTTTAGGTGTGATGGGTGGTATAATTGGCACAATCCAGGCAACAGAAGCAATTAAATATTTGCTTGGAATTGGTGAACTTCTAACAGGATATATCCTGATTTACAACGCTTTGAAGATGGAATTTAGAAAAGTAAAGATAAACAAGAGAGAAAGCTGTGAAATATGCGGGCCAAATCCAACAATAAAAGAGTTAATTGACTATGAACAGCCTCAGTGTGATTTAAAAAGCTAAAGAAAAAGCTGTTAAAGCAGACGTTGAAAAACAGGAGGGACGAAAAAAATTGATAATATTACCAAAAACATTATATGAAGAAATTTTGACTCATTGTTTAAATAGCTTGCCTATAGAGGCGTGCGGACTTCTGGGTGGAGTTATTGAAGATGAAAAAAGAATTGTCAAAAAGGTTTATTTGCTTACCAATGTTGACCAAAGCCCAGAGCATTTTTCAATGGATCCGCTTGAGCAGTTTGCAGCAGTAAAAGATATGCGGAAAAATGGTTGGGTATTACTTGGCAATTTTCATAGCCACCCCACCACACCCGCAAGGCCATCTGAAGAGGACAAGAGACTTGCTTTTGATAAGAGTTTGAGCTATCTCATATTATCACTCATGGATGAAAAAAATCCTGTTTTAAAATCATTTAGGATATATGAAAGTTATGTGGAAGAGGAAGAAATCCACATCATTTGAAAAGATTAGGGGGTAATTTGAGGTGAAAGAGATAAATTACAGTGAGCTAAAAAAAGGGGGGTTTATGCGACAGGTCCAAAAAGGTTATTTTTCTATGAGGCTAAGAGTAGTTGGCGGGAGACTAAGTGCCGAACAATTAAAAAAAATATACGAGGTTGCAAACAAATATGGTAGAGGATATGTACACCTGACTGCACGACAGGGAGTAGAAATACCATTTATCAAACTGGAGGATATAGAGGCGGTTAAAAAAGAGTTATCAGAAGCAGGACTTGAGCCTGGTGCATGCGGACCAAGAGTAAGGACAATTACTGCTTGCCAAGGCAGTAGCATTTGCCCAAACGGAATTATAGACACAACAGAGCTTGCAAACGAGTGTGACAAGAGATATTATGCTCAAGAACTTCCACACAAATTTAAAATCGGAATAACAGGTTGTGGTAATAATTGCCTTAAAGCTGAAGAAAATGATTTAGGTATAAAAGGAGCAGTAAAACCTGAGTGGGAAAAGAGCAGCTGCACGTTTTGCGGACTTTGCCAGGCTGTATGTCCAACAAAGGCAATACAAATAGATGAGAAGAATAAAGAGATTACCATAGATAGAGACAAGTGCACCTATTGTGGAAGGTGTGTAAAGTCGTGTCCAACTAATTCGTGGAAAGGCAAGCCTGGCTATCTTCTCCATTTTGGTGGTATGTTTGGAAACAATATAGCGCTTGGAAAACAGATTTTGCCGATCCTATTTTCAAAAGAGGATGTTCACAAGGTCATTCAAGCTACACTTGAGTTTTACAAAAAATATGGCAAACAAGGCGAGAGGTTTAGAAATACCATAGAGAGAGTTGGATGGGATATATTCAAAAAAGAGTTAGAAAAAGCAATAGAAAATAAAAGGGGTGATTTTAATGAGTGAAATCAAAGCTGATGTTTTTTTGGATATTACAAATCTTGTGTGTCCAATGACGTTTGTAAAGGCAAAAGCCACAATGGAGGACATGGAGGTAGGACAAATCATAGAGATAAGAATGAACGAGGGTGAGCCTATTCAAAATGTCCCGAGAAGTTTAAAAGAAGAAGGTCATGAGATTTTAAAAGTGATAAATAACAACGATGGGACATATACAGTATTTGTAAAAAAGGGTGGACAAGAATGAGATTTAATACTTCTTTGATTCACGGAAATATTGGTCCAAAGGAAGAAAGGGGTTCAACAAATATTCCAATATACCTGTGTAATTCTTTCCAATACGAAACTGCACACGAACTGGAAGAAGTTTTTTCTGGCAAAAAGCCAGGTTTTGTATATACAAGGATTAATAATCCTACAGTTGAGGCATTTGAGAGGAGAATAGCATTTTTAGAAGAAGGCATTGCTGCTGTTGCCGCATCGTCTGGCATGGCAGCAATTGCCTTAGCAATATTGAATTTGGTGAAAAGTGGAGATGAAATCGTCTCAGCAAGCGGCATTTTTGGTGGCACATATTCATTGTTCAAATCATTTGAGAATTTTGGTATCAAAACAAGATTTGCAGAGGACAGTAGCGTTGAAAGCTTTGAAAAGTATATAACAGATAAAACTAAAGTAATTTTTATAGAAACGGTAGGAAATCCAAAACTTGATGTTCCAAATATCAGGCAAATAGCTGATCTTGCACATGAGCATGGTATTGCACTTGTTGTTGATAGCACTGTCACAACACCGTATCTTGTAAAACCCATAAAACTTGGTGCTGATGTAGTGGTTCATTCTACATCAAAGTTTATAAATGGAAGCGGCAGCTGTATTGGCGGAATTATAGTCGCAAGCGGCAACATGAAAATTGATTATGATAGGTATCCGCTTATTAAGGAATACAAAAAGTATGGTGAATTTGCGTACATTGCACGACTTCGAAATAATTTGCTTAAAGATTTTGGTGCCTGTATATCGCCTTTTAATGCATTTTTAAATACAATCGGGCTTGAAACTCTTGGTGTTCGTATGCAAAAGATTTGCGAAAATGCTCTTAGTCTTGCCAGGGCCCTAAAGGAAAATAAAAAGGTAGTTTCAGTAAATTATCCTGGGCTTGAGGAAAGTATATATTATCAGCTTGCAACAGAACAGTTTGGAGGCAAATATGGAGCAATTTTAACAATACGGGTTGGAACCAAGGAAAATGCATTTAAAGTGATAGATTCACTAAGGTATGCCGTAAACTCAACCAATATAGGAGATGTAAGGACACTTGTTGTACATCCCGCATCAACTATATATGTAGGTTTTTCTGCTGAAGAAAAAGAAGCTATGGGTGTTTATGAAGATATGATAAGAATATGTGTTGGCCTTGAGGATGTAGAAGACATAATAGAAGATTTTTACCAGGCACTTGAAAAGATTTAAAAGGGCATGCCTCCCAAAACTAAAGAAGGGTGATAAAGTAAGATGAACTTTGAAGTGAAGATGCTCAAAACCGACATACTCATAATTGGTGGTGGAACAGCTGGGTGTTTTGCTGCCATAGCAATTGCTGAAAAAGCGCCAAACGTTAGTGTTTTAATTGTAGAAAAGGCAAACATTAAGCGAAGCGGATGCCTTGCTGCAGGTGTCAATGCTCTGAATGCCTATATCACAGAAGGAGAAACTCCCGAGACGTACCTGCAGTATGTCAAGGAAGATTACGAAAATATCGTAAGAGAAGATTTGGTATACACTATGGTCTTGAGATTAAATGAGGTTACAAAGAAGATTGAATATATGGGTCTTGTCATCTTAAAAGATTCAAATGGAAAATATTTAGCAAGAGGTAAAAGAAACATAAAAATAAACGGCGAAAATATAAAACCAATTTTAGCAAAAGCAGTTGAGAGTAAAGAAAATGTTAAAGTGCTAAATCATGTGAATATCATTGATTACATCGTCAAAGACAGTAAAGTAATAGGGGCATATGGATTCTCTATAAATAGCAATGTTTTCTACATTATCATCGCCAAAGCAGTGATTTGTGCAACAGGTGGTGCTGCAGGGCTCTACAGGCCTAACAACCCTGGATTTTCAAGACACAAGATGTGGTATCCACCTTTTAATGTAGGTTCAGGATATGCAATGGGAATCAGAGCAGGTTGCGAGATGACAAGTTATGAAGTTAGATTTATAGCTCTTCGCTGCAAGGATACTTTAGCGCCAACAGGAACAATAGCTCAAGAGGTAAAAGCTGAGTTTATCAATTCAAAAGGTGAGTACTATGAAAAAAGATATGGAAGACCTACCACATACAACAGAGTATTTTCAACAGTTGAGGAAATGAAAGCAGGCCGAGGTCCGTGTTATTTAAAAACAGTAGGGATTTCTAAAGAGGACGAGCAGAGGCTAATAAAAGCATATCTTCACATGGCACCATCGCAGACACTTAAGTGGATCGACAGTGGCAAAGGGCCGTCGGTTGAGAATGTCGAAATTGAAGGCTCAGAACCATACATCGTTGGTGGTCATTCAGCAAGTGGTTATTGGGTAGATACAGAAAGACAAACAACCTTAAAAGGCTTGTTTGCAGCAGGCGATGTTGTTGGAGGATGTCCTCACAAGTATGTAACAGGCTGCTTTGCAGAGGCTGAAATAGCTGCAAATTCTGCATTGGAGTATATAAAAGATAAAGAGTTTGAAACCTTAGATATATCCTCAATAGAGCAAAAACTCAATGAGGTGCAGAGATTTTTCAACAATACTTCTTCTTTGTACACCACAGAAGAATTAGAAGAAGCAATGCAAAAAGTAATGGATGTTTATGCTGGTGGGATTTCGACAGGTTATGCGTACAATCTAAAAGGGCTACAAATTGCTAAAGAAAGAATAGAAGAACTTTTTACACTTGCTCAGAGATTGAGAGCCGAAGATACTTACCAGCTTATGAAAATTTATGAGTTTATTGACAGACTCTATGTTTGCAAAGTTTTGCTACATCATTTAGAAGCAAGGAAAGAAACAAGATGGAGAGCATTCCAAGAATTTGTTGATTATCCTTATAAGGACGATGAGAACTTTTTGAAGTATGTGAATTCCCGATTTGAAGACGGCCAAGTCAAGATAATCTTTAGAAGCTTAGTAAAAAAGGATGAGGTATATGAGCATAAGGATTGACAGACAAAGATGTATTGGATGTGGAAAATGTGCTGAAATTTGTCCAGGCAATTTAATTGTGATAGATGAAGATAAGAAAGCATTTATCAGAGACCCACGTGATTGCTGGGGCTGTGCTGCATGTGTAAAAGAGTGTAAATTTTCTGCAATCAGATATTTTTTAGGTGCAGAAATTGGGGGAAATGGAACAACTATGTATGTAGAAAAAGAAAATGATGAGATTATGTACTGGTACTTTGAAAAACCCAGCGGCGAAAAAGAAATGATTGTACAGAATCTCAAAGATAACACCACATATTAGGAGGGAAGAATAAAATGGATCACTTAGATAGATTAGAAGCAGAAAGCATATACATTTTGAGAGAGGCTTATAGCAAATTTAGCAAGATAGCAATGCTATGGTCAATAGGAAAAGATTCGACAGTCCTTTTGTGGCTCACTAAAAAAGCGTTTTTCGGACATTGCCCGTTCCCACTGATTCATATAGATACAACCTACAAAATTCCGGAAATGATAAAGTACAGGGATAAATTAGCAAAAGAATACAACCTTGATTTAATTGTCCACATAAATGAAGAAGCCATAAAACAAGGGATGGGGCCTGAGAAGGGAAGACTTGTTTGCTGCAAAGCACTAAAGACTGATGCACTTCAGCAGGTGATTAATAAATACAAATTTGAAGCTTTGATACTTGGCATAAGAAGAGACGAAGAAGGTTCAAGGTCAAAAGAGAGGTTCTTTAGCTTAAGAAACGAAGATTCAGAATGGGACTATACAAATCAACCACCTGAGTTTTGGAACCAGTTTAATACAGATTTTCCTAAAGGAAGCCATGTGAGAGTTCATCCTTTGCTTAGCTGGACAGAAATTGATATTTGGATGTACATCAAACGTGAAAACATCCCAGTTATTGATTTGTACTTTGCCAAAAATGGGAAAAGATACAGAAGCCTTGGTTGTGCACCGTGCACATTCCCTGTTGAGTCAAACGCAACAACAATTGATGAGATAATTGAAGAGCTAAAAAACACCAAGGTAAACGAAAGAGCAGGACGAGCTCAAGACCAAGAAGATGCGTATGCAATGCAAAAACTGAGAAAAGAAGGATACATGTAATGCTATGTACAAGGAGGTATTTGAAGTTATGATAGCAAGAGAATTGCTCAAGATTGTAGTAGTAGGTCATGTTGATCATGGTAAATCTACAATCATAGGAAGACTTCTTTATGATACCAAATCTGTTCCGGAAGCTGCAATAGAAAGAGTAAAAAGAATAAGTAAAGAAAAGGGCAGACCTTTTGAATATGCTTATCTTTTAGATGCATTAGAAGAAGAACAAAAACAAGGAATTACAATTGATACCACTCAGATAAAATTTTCAACACCAAAAAGAGACTATTTAATTATAGATGCTCCGGGGCACAAGGAATTTCTCAAAAACATGGTTTCAGGTGCTGCAAATGCAGAGGCAGCACTTCTTGTTATTGACGCTGCTGAAGGTGTACAGGAACAGTCAAAAAGACATGCATATATTCTATCACTTTTGGGTATCCAAAAGGTATATGTTATAGTCAATAAAATGGACATGATAGAATTTTCAGAGAAAAAGTTCAAAGAAATCAAATACGAAATCTCAACCTTTTTGAGCAAGCTCAACGTATATCCTCAAAAGTACATTCCAGTATCAGGTTTTTTAGGAGATAACATAACAAGAAAGTCTGATAAAATGCCATGGTACAAGGGTGAGACTCTACTTCAGGCTTTGGACCTTTTTGAGAAAGACAAAGAATTGGAAGACAAACCTCTAAGATTTCCTATACAGGATGTGTATAAATTTGACCACAGGAGGATAATTGCTGGCAGACTTGAGTCTGGAAGGCTAAAAGTGGGAGATGAAATAAAAATCCTGCCAGAAGGAAAGGTTAGCAAAGTAAAATCAATTGAGTTTTGGCCAGAAAATAATAAAAAAGATGAAGTAGTGGCAGGAATGTCTATTGGAATTACTATTGAAGATGAGTTCTTTAACAAAAGAGGAGAAGTTATTGTTCACAAAAACGATAATACTTTATATGTTTCAGATACATTCAGGGCAAATCTGTTTTGGCTTGGGAAAAAGAATCTTGTAAGAAACAAAACATATAAGCTAAAGCTTGTTACACAAGAGACAGAATGTGAAATTGTTTCTATAGACAAAGTTATAGATGCGACAACTCTTGAGACAGTAGAAAATGCTCTTGAGGTTCGAACAAACGATGTTGCAGAAGTGACTATAAAAACTAAGGAAAAGATTTGCTTTGATGAATTTAAAGTAAATCCTGCAACAGGTAGGTTTGTTTTAGTAGACGAGTATGATGTCTCTGGCGGTGGCATCATATCAGGCTTAGCTAACCTAAAAGAAGAGGCAACTAAATTTGTAAAAGATGACAAAGAGATGATAGTTCATTGCTTTGATGAATATTATTATTCATTGTCTGAAGGTCTTATTAGAAAACATCCTAAGTACAAAAGAACATTTAAAGTAGGAGATGCTGTTCCTATTGAGGGTGAAACTTATTCTTACCCTGAAAGTTTTGATGTCATTGACATAAATGGTAAACTTGTTGCAAAGATTAGAAAAGGCCAATTAAACGACTTAGTAGATATTGATCAGTATATTTACAGTGGACTTCCGGTTATAACGGCAGATGGATTTTACTTGAAAGTGAACTCAATTGATGAATTTAGGAATTTTAAGAATGAATTAGTTCAATTACAAAAGAACGATAACTTTCTTTTAGCCATGTTTGCTAACAAGTGGTATGATATATCTGCGAATAGAAGTTTCAAATTTACAGCCTAAACACTGTTTTATCCATTAAAGAGAAAAGGAGGTGATAGATTATATTTTTACAATTTCATAACTACTTTGCAATGTAATTGTAAAGATGTTTTATAAACTCTTCGAATAAGTTAGATCTGAACTTGTCCTTATGATAAATAATACTAAACTTTCTTTCAAATCTCATGTTTTCAATATTGATCTTCACAAGTCTACCATCTTTTATTTCCTTTTCCACAGCCAGCCTTGAGATTACCGAAACACCGATATTAGCTTCAACAGCCTTTTTTATTGCCTCGGTACTGTTAAGAACATATTTTATTCTGTACCTTACATTATTTTTTGCCATTGTTTGTTCAAAGACTTCCCTTGTTCCGCTTCCCTTTTCTCGCATGATTATATCCTCATTTTCAATCTCTTCAGGGGAGATACTTCTTTTCTCTGCCCACCTGTGGTTTTTTGAGGATACAAGATACAATTCATCGTCTATATAGGGTATTACAACAATATCCCTTGAGTGTACTGGTCCTTCTACAATACCAAGATCTATAGCATTGTCAAGTATTAGCTTTTCTATTCCTGCTGTGTTGTCAATTGTAAAGTAAACATCTACGCTATATTTTTCTCTGAAATCACCAATTATTTTCGGAAGCAGATAAATTCCTACTGTGGTACTTGCTCCTACATTTAGTCTTCCCATCCTCATGTTTCTCACATCATAAAGGATATTTTCTGCTTCTTTGACAAGATTGAGTATACGCCTTCCGTAGCTGTAAAGTATCTCACCAGTGTATGTGAGGCTAAGCTTTTTGCCTATTCTGTCAAAGAGTTTGATCTGAAATTCTCCTTCTATTTGTGATATAGCCTGGCTTACAGCAGGTTGTGACATATAGAGTTTTTTTGCGGCAGCAGACATACTTTTTAGCTCGCAAACGGTGACAAAAATCTCTATATCTCTAAGGATCATACCTGTCACCTCATATAACTACAATGTTATCAAGAATAATAGTACCATATTGTTTTACTAATAACAAAGGCAAAATGAATATTTTTATTATCTTCTTAACGGATGTAAGTTCTATTTTAGACTTTTATAATGGACATGTAAAGATTGGTAGTTGTAGATATATAAGAAATCATTATTAATGTTATAACCATTTCTTATTGGACTGGGATTTTTACAGGTGTTATACTTATGATAAAGTTAATTATTTGACAAAGTGATTGTAAGTGGCCTTAGGTTAGCACATATTGAAGGGAGAGAGAGCATGAGTTATTGTGTAAGCACTAAAAGAATGAATGAAATTTTAAAAGCATTACAAAAAGACTACAAGATATATGCTCCTGTGCGTTTTGAAAAGCGAGGTCGTTATTCAGACACAGATTTAATTCGATATGCAGAAATTAACTCGATTGAAGATGTAGTCTATGACGAGAAATCACATTTTTCACCAAAAGAAGTAATCTATCCGATTACCCAAGCACTATTCTACTTTACCGAAGATGAATACAGAGAAAGCAAAGTGGATGACAAGAAGATTCTAATATTTGCCCGTTCCTGTGATATAAACGGCTTTAGACGACTTGATACTATCTTTCTCAAAAACGGGGGAACAGAAGATATCTATTACAAGCGTTTAAGAGAAAAAGTAAAGTTTATTTTGATGGAATGCAAAGAAAGTTGGGATAGTTGTTTTTGCGTCTCAATGGGTTCTAACAAAACCGACAACTACAGTTTAGCAGTTAGATTTGATGGGGACAACATATTGGTAGAAGTAAAAGACCATGAATTTATCAATTTATTTGCCAATGAAAGAGAAGTAGAATTTACCCCTGAGTTTGTTACTTCTAATCTAACAAAAGTTAATATCCCTGAAATTGATAGCCAAGAGTTGTTAGAAAAAATTTACAACCTTGACATGTGGGAGAGTTATAATTCAAGATGTATAAGCTGTGGAGCATGCAGCGCAGTGTGCATAACTTGCAGCTGTTTTAACACATTAGATATCATATACAGCGAAAATGGAAGGGTAGGAGAGAGAAGAAGGGTTCAGACAAGCTGTATGCACGAAGATTTCACAACAATGGCGGGGGGTTGGAGCTTTAGAAAAACTGCTGGAGAGCGGATGAGGTTTAGAACTCTGCACAAGATCTACGACTATAAACTTCGCTTTAAAGAGGAGCATATGTGTGTTGGCTGTGGACGTTGTGAGGAAAGATGTCCCAAACTAATATCTTTTTCTTCTACTATTAATCGTTTATATGATGAAGTGGAAAAACTTAAAAAAGGAGAAGTAAGCCGAACAAGAGAACAAGCATCATCAACTGAGGAGGGAAAGTAAATGAGCGAAAATATAATGCTTCCCCACCCACATAAAATAATAGACATTATTCCCGAAACAGAAGACGTATATACCTTTAGAGTAGAAACCAGCGCAAAAGTTAAACATGGACAATTTTTTCAGGTATCTATACCTAAAATTGGAGAAGCTCCTATATCAGTAAGTTGTATGGGTGAAAATTGGGTAGAACTTACTATAAGGAAAGTAGGAAAGCTTACCAATGAAATATTTAATTTAAAACCTGGTGATAAGTTATTTATGCGCGGGCCTTATGGTAATTCATTTCCGATAGAGGAATTTAAGGGCAAACATTTGGTTGTAATTGCCGGTGGTACTGGAGTTGCTCCTGTGAGAAGTTTTTTAAAGTATTTTTACGAAAATCCAGATGAAATAAAATCACTGCACTTTATTGCTGGATTTAGGGATGAAAAGAATATTCTGTTTAGAGAGGATCTAAAAAAATTCAAAACAAAATTTAACACAATTTATACTCTTGATAGAGATAAAATAGAAGGTTTTGAAGTTGGCCTTGTTACCGAACACATTAAGAAAATACCATTCAATTCATTTGAGGACTATAATGTAGTAATCGTAGGACCTCATGTTATGATGCACTTTGCTGCTTTAGAATGTCTAAAAAACGGAGTAACTGAAGAAAAAATTTGGGTATCGTTTGAAAGAAGAATGTCCTGTGGTGTTGGCAAGTGCGGTCATTGTAAAATAAATGAAGTATATGTTTGTTTAGAAGGCCCTGTTTTTAATTATACCAAGGCGAAAAATTTACTGGACTGATGAGAAGGAGGAATTAAAATGGGTTACGATATTGATGTAGAAAAACTTCGTAGAAACTGCTATCGTCAGTCAAAAGTACGAGGCGAATTTATGCTTCAAATGCGTGTTCCTGGTGGTGTAGTAAGTGCTAAATATTTTCCAATGTTTAAATATATAGCAGAAACGTGTGGGAAACGGTGAAATTCACTTAGGAATGAGGCAGACAATTTCAATTCCTGGTATTAAATATGAAAATATAGAGGCAGTTAACAAATATATAAGGTCTTATATTGAGGATATAGAAGTAAAGTTGTGCGGAGTTGAGATGGAAGTTAATGACAATGGATATCCGACCATAGGTGCTCGTAATATAATGGCTTGCATAGGCAATCGTCATTGCATATATGCTAACATTGACACAACAGATCTGGCCAGGAAGATAGAAAAGATTATATTCCCCAGCGATTATCACATAAAGTTAAGTATATCAGGATGTCCTAACGACTGTGGCAAAGCTCACTTTAATGATTTTGGTATAATTGGCATAACTAAGACAGAGTACGATTATGAGCGCTGTATAGGGTGTAAAAAATGTGTGGAAGCATGTGCACGCCATGCAACAGGGGTTTTATCTGTTGAGAAAGGTAAAATTGTCAAAGACAATTGCTGTTGCGTCGGTTGTGGCGAATGTGTACTTGTGTGCCCAACCGGGGCTTGGACCAGGAACCCTAAAAAATTCTACAGGGTGTTGATCGGTGGCAGAACAGGAAAGCAGACACCTCGTATGGGAAAAATCTTTTTAAACTGGGTTACAGAAGATGTGGTTTTGGGAGTACTTAAAAACTGGGAGGCATTTTCTGCTTATGTGTTGAATAATAAGCCTCAATATCTCCACGGCGGACACCTTATTGATAGAGTGGGATATGAGAAATTTAAAGAAATGATATTAAAAGATGTCCAACTAAACCCAGAAGCTATGGTAGCTCAAAGAGTTTTGTGGACAGAAACCGAATATAGATCTAACTTTAACTTAAAACCTGTAAACCAGCGTTAACATTCATCTTCTGAATAATCTAAAACCTATGGGCTACTATAATAGTAGTCCACTCTTTTTTATCATCTTCTGCCCTTTGTTTTAAATATTTTACCAAAATTTTTCAAGGAGGGGAGTAGTTATGGAGAAAAAGTACGTCAATAAAGGGTTTATACAACAGTTAGATGGTAGTTACGCTGTTGTAATCCATCCTGTAAATGGATATCTTGAACCAGAACAGCTGGAGACTATCTGGAGACTGAGCAAACAATACGGAGGTGCGAAGCTTACAGTTACTCAGGCTATAATGATTTTTGGCATAAAGCCAGAGGATTTTGACAAAATAGCTGAAGAGTTAGAGAAAGTTCGCTTGCCTTTGGCTGATATTGGGCCAGTTGTACGAAACGTTAAAGTATGTTCTTGTGAACATTGCAAACGTGTAATTCGCGACGTTACACCTCTGGCGGCGCAAATTAATCAGTGCCTTGCAGGGCTTGCGACACCAAAAAAATTTAAGATTGCTGTAAATGGTTGTCCTAATTCATGCGTTGAGGCACAACTAAATGATTTGGGCATCATTGCAGTCAAAGACGGCTATTGGATTTACCTTGGAGGCAAAGGAGGCCGTCAGCCACAGTTAGGTACTCGGTTAGATGTGGTTATAAAAGAAGAATATCTAATCGACACTGTTAAAAGGATTGTTAATGGCTATATTAAGGTTGCACAAAACGAACGATTAGCTGAAGTTATTAACCGCATGGGGCTTTTGCCATTCCTCAGAATAGCATTGGCATGGAATAGTGAAGGAATCAAGACATGCATAGGTGCGCGCTATTGCAAAAATGGCGTTGGTGATGTCCATGCTATGGCTGAGCGCATAGTATCCTCTGGCAATTTACAAGGAAATATAACTATCAGTGGTTGTGGTAATGCATGTGCTATGGATAAGGAAGCAGATTACAATGTTGTCGTTTTGAAAGATAGAGTATGGGTATATAATAAAAATGGCGAAATGATTGTTATTGATGGGGACCAGTTACCAGAGTATCTTAGAAAAAATGGTATTTTAAAATAAAGCGAAAAAGTAAAGATTTGGAAAGATATTTTTAACATTTCGCATGGGTAACTGAAAAGATGACAGAAAGGAGGGAGTGGATGAACGAATTAAAGGTGCTCTTCCATATCAACGAATCTAGTAGGTGGCAGATGGTGCTCGGAAATATCACCAATCTTTTGAATGATGTTGGGCAAGACAATGCTCACATTGAAGTAGTGATTAATGGTGAGGCAGTTTCTATTTTTAAAGATAAATGTAAGCAAGTAGAAAGTGGTAATTTGTGCAGTGTATCACCTAATTTGTCGCTTTTAGAGCAGATGGAGAAATTATCTAAAGTGGGTGTAAAATTTGTAGCATGCCGAAATGCTCTAAAAGGCCAGTCTATCGATGAAGAGAGCATTCCCGATTTTGTAAGGGTTGTGCCAGCTGGCATAACAGAAATTGTAAGAAAACAGGCAGAAGGGTATGCTTATATCAAGCCTTGATTTATATGTCTTAAATTTAAAATAAGGCAGGTGAATAAGAATGATGAAAGAATTTGTAGATTCTCATGTACATGTTTCATTGCTTCCATTTGAGGGATGGGAAAATATGGCCCTGGCAGGAGTAAAGAAAGTTATTGGCTGCTCGCTATTTTTTGGGGCAAAACATGCCGAAACGCTCTTTGATCATTTCCATCAGATGTTAACTCTTTCTATGAGTATTGCTGCCAAAAATGGTATTAAACTTTACGTTACCATTGGAATTCACCCAATGGGAATACCTGACGATTGGACCAGAGTGATCGACGCTCTTCCAGACTACCTTAAAATGAGTGGTGTAATTGGTCTTGGTGAGATTGGGCTACATGAGGGAAACAAGCGGGAGCAGGAGGTCCTCCATGAGCAATTGAAGATTGCCAAGGAATATGGGGCTGCAGTAATCCTTCATACTCCTCCAGAGAACAGGGTCGAAATTACCAATAAAACAATTGAAATTGCTGCTAAGGTAGGAATAGAACCCCGAAAAGTGATAATAGACCATGCTAATTTAGATATTATTGACTTAATCGAAGACTTTGGTGCTGTGCCCGGTCTTACAATTCGCCAGGATGGTCTTACTCCTCAACTGTTGCTGAATTATCTGGAACGTTTCCAACGAGGTGTACTAAATAGCGATTACAGCAATTTAAGACCTAATGATCCTCTCAGCGTGCCCAAGACAGTACGATACTTAGAATTAAACCAAGCTTATTCAGAACTCATTGGTCGAATTTCACGATACAATGCTGAGGAAGTTTTTGGTATTTGAACGCTCGGCAAGGAGTAAATCCATAATGAAGGAGATGAAAGCATGCCGGTCAAGAATGACCAAGATGAACTTCTTGATTTAACAATCCTTGCCTACCTCAAAAAGCTTGGACCGGAATACGCAAAACTTCTGGCGATACGTCTGGGTTTATCCTTGGAAGAAACCAGAAAGCGACTACAAAGTCTGGAGGAGAGAGGACTTATCAAGCGAGTGGAAAGAAGAATAGTTAAATATTACCATCGTCGACGAAAAAGTGTTAAGCATCGAAATCACACATATTATGAGCTTACCAGAGAAGGAGAACTTTTTTTAAGAGAGGCTAAGAAGAAAATTGATATTAATTTGGACATCGAGTATCCTAAAAGGTAAAGTAACTCCTCTAAAGATTCTCCTCAGAAAATTAAAAACACGGTAGATTTGAAAGAAGCTTAAGCCATCAGGGAGTAACTTCAACATCTTTATATAGTCTACAGCAACTGTGTTTACTCAAGCTTGCTGGTCCCTCAAGAGAATTGCACTAAGATGTGCAACATGATAGAATTTCTCTTGAGGGTAATTTAATATCCAAAAGAATTAAGGTTTTAACCGATGGTGGGGCTGCTGCATTTGGATACAAAAGAAATTAATAGCAATCATATTACAGAGCGCAAAAAAATACCAGAGGTTAATAAAACTGATAGATTGAAAAAAGTAAAATAACTTATAACAAGAATCACATAGGGCTTTTTTAATAAGAACACTTAATAATCCAAAAACCTTCGGAGATGATGTTTTGTGCTATGGGTCTTTGGAATCAATCACAAAGTAGATATTGATATCAGACAAAAGTTTTCTCTGACAAAAACCAAGCTACAAGAAAAGTTGATTAGTTTAAAAAAATTAGCAAATGAAGTCATAATTCTCAGTACCTGCAACAGAACAGAAATCTACTTCTTTTCAGAAGAGTATGTGGACATAGAAAAAATATTCACTGAACTTGACTGGGATAAGAGATATATGCATTTATTTTATATTTACAAAGACAAAGATTGTATAAAACACCTATTTGAAGTTGTATGCGGCTTTGATTCGCTTATAGTTGGAGAAGAACAAATTGTGGCTCAAGTAAAAGAAGCAAAAGAGATTTCAAAGCTGGTGGGCGGTAAAAATCCAGTCCTTGAAAGACTTTTTGAGTTGGCCTTAAAATGTTCAAAGGAGTTTCGGACAAAGTCAAGGTTAAATGAGCATCCCATTACAATTGCATCAGTTGTTGGAAGAGTTATAAAGGAGTCAAATATCAAAAAAATTGCTATCATTGGACTAGGAAATATTGGATTTTTATTTTGCAACTACTTTAAAAATTCAGATGTCGACAAAGTGTTTTTGATAGGACGAAAAAATGAAAAAATTGACCAATTCGTTAAGCTAAATCCTGAAAAGTTTAGGTATTATGATAAAAAGGAGGCAATCTTAGAAGCCCAATGTCTAATATGTTCAACATCTGCCCCACATCCAGTTGTCCACAAAGATGATATACCAGAGGGAAAAAGTTTACTCATATTTGACCTTGCTGTGCCAAGAGATGTGGATGTTGAGGTGTATAAACTTCCGAACGTTAAAGTGATTGATATAGACCAAGTCCATAAAATGGATGCTATCTCCAGAGAAATTAGAATTTCCAAAATGCAAGAAAATTATAATATAATTGAGAAATATATTGATGAATTCATTGAATGGCTTGGATTTAGACAGTACAGAAACTTGATTATGGAGATGAAAAGACACGCAGAGCAGCTGTGCAAAGCACAGGTGAAGTATATAAAGAATGTTGATAGCAGAGAAAGAGAAGAGGTTGAAAGGCTTTTGATAAGGATGGCAAATTTATATATTGACAGGGCAATTGAGGTTTTAAGAGAGGCACACAAAGAGGGAAGTGGTGAAATTTGCTCAAACCTGATAAAGAGGATATTCTTGAAATAGATTCAGGCTTTGAAAATCTCATGCATATTGGACTTGTAGCAAATAACATTAAGGTGGGGGTTATAGGAGCAGGGAAAGCTTCTTTGATAAAAACCAAAACATTTCTAAAAGCTGGTTGCGAGGTTGAAGTTTTGTCGCCAAGGTTTGATAAAGGCTTTAGAAGGTTGAGATGTGAATGTCTTAATCTTAAGAAGGGAAAGTTTCACAAAAGTTTTTTAAAGGATAAACACATAATTGTGATTGGAGTGTCAAACAAAAAACTTGAAAAAAGAATTATTTGGCACTGCAAAAGACTGAATAAACTATATCTGGTGTGTTCAGATTATAAGCTTGGAAACTTAAGGCTTGGTGCCCAAAAAAGAACTGATGAATTTGTTTTTAGCTTGTCAATAAATAGGGGAAATCCGAAACTTTCAAAATATCTTACACAGAAAGTTCTCAATTTTCTTCAGAGTTTTACCATCTTCTGCAAATGGGCAACTGATTTAAGAGAAAAATTAAAGCATCATCCGCAAAAAGACCAAATATTGGAATTTGTCTGTTCAGATGACTTTTATTATTTTTTCAAAAAAGGATATGCAAATAAAGTTATAAAGTTATTTTATGAAGATGTTTAAAATTTTGAGGTGAAAAAAGTGAAAAAATTAAGAATTGGCGCAAGGGACAGCAGACTCAGCAGAATTCAAGTTGATATTGTGGCAAGAAAAATCAAGCAAACCTTAGGTATTGAATGTGAATTTGTTCCTATAAAGACAAAAGGAGATATTGATAAGACAAAAAGCCTAAAAGATTTTAAAAGCCCCGGTGTATTTGTAAAGGAGATTGAACTTGCACTTTTATCAAGGGAAATAGACTTAGCTGTCCACAGCTTAAAGGACCTGCCTTGTGAAATGGATAGTAATTTTGAGATTATTGCAGTTGTTGAAAGAGAGGACCCCAGAGATGTGCTTGTGTCAAAAGATGGTGTGGGATTCTATCAGCTAAAACCAAACGCAAAAGTTGGAACAAGCAGTTTGAGAAGGGAGGTACATTTAAAAAATTTAAGAGATGATATACAGGTTGTTAACATAAGAGGAAATATAGAAACGCGACTTTCAAAGATTGAGTCAGAAGGGCTTGATGGAGTTGTGCTTGCTTATGCTGCATTAAAACGATTAAACTTAGATTCTTATGTAAGTTATATTTTTGATGTAAATGAAATTACACCTTGTCCTGGTCAGGGGGCAATATGCATTGAGTGCCTTAAAGATAGTCCCTATAAAAGCATCTTAAGTAAAATAAACGATACTGATGCATATATCCAAACCCAGTTTGAAAGGCTTGTTTTGAAGTTTTTGGGAGGAGGGTGTCATTCATCGATTGGTGTTTTTTGCAAAACAGACCAGGACAAAATTTATGCATTTGCTTCTCTTTTAAGAGGTGATAAATTAGTAAAAGCAAGTATTGAGGGTGACAAAGCTGACTTTTTGTCTCTTGCAAATAAGCTAAGTAATATGCTCAAAAGTTAGCTTTTTGTTCCCATATGAAATTAGATTGCCAAAGAAGGAGTTGTGTATATTGAAAGTTGGGAAAGTATATATTGTTGGTGCTGGTCCATACATGGAGGACTTGATAACACTAAAAGGTTTGAACGCTATAAAGACTGCTGATGTAATAATTTACGATAGGTTAATAAACAAAAATTTGTTGAAGCTTGCAAAAGATGATGCAATTTATATCTACTGTGGTAAAGAACCAAAAAAACATGTACTTTCTCAGGACAGAATTATAAACTTGATGATAGAGTATGCAAAAAAAGGTTTTAATGTTGTTCGGCTAAAAGGTGGAGACCCATATATATTTGGAAGGGGAGCAGAAGAGGCAGAAAAACTATTTGAAAATAACATACCTTTTGAAATTATTCCTGGTGTTAGTTCATTTTACTCTGCTTTAACCTTTGCGGGTATTCCAATCACGTATAGAAAGCTTGCACGTGAATTTCATGTGTTTACTGGGCACACGTGCGATGATGAAGAACTGAATTGGAACATAATTTCTAAACTTGATGGAACTTTAATATTTCTCATGTCTGCTGAAAATATTGAAAGTATCTCACAAAAACTGATTTTACACGGCAAACAGCCTAAAACCCTTGCTGCAGCAGTAATTAATGCAACAACTGGTCGGCAGAAGGTAATTAGCGGTTATTTAGAAGACTTTGCAACTGGAAAGTTTAAAAATCAAATTGCATCGCCAATGGTATTTGTAATAGGTGAGGTTATAAAATTTAGAAATAAGCTTTCTTTTTATGAGAGTTTGCCTTTATTTGGTAAGAGAATTTGTATCACACGTCCAAAAAGTGTCTCAAGAAATATAAAAAGTTTGCTATTCAGTCTTGGTGCGGACGTTGTTGATGGTTGCTGCTCAAAACTGGTTCTCCATAGGGAGGAGATTGATAAAATTTTAAACTCTTTGCCTGAATACAATATATTGGTATTTACGAGTGTAAATGGTGTTGATAGTTTTTTTGACTACTTGATTGAAAAAAATATAGATGTGAGAGATATTAAAGGTGACTTTGCTGCAATAGGGAAAAAAACTGCACTTTCACTCCAAAAGAGAGGATTTGGGGTAAAATATATTCCAGATGAACATTCATCAGATGGCTTAATCAAGATTTTCGAGAATGAAGTTGATAAAAGCAAAAAGATATTGACTGTGCAGTCAAAAAATGCAGGAGATTACCTCAAAAATTCCCTTGAAAGCTTGGGATTTGAGGTTGATACCATCTTTGCATATTCAATGGAATTTACTAAAAACCCAAATGATGCAGTTTACGATTCAGATATTTATGTATTTACAAGTTCCGGGATGTTTAGACATTTTATAGAATGCTATGGGACGGATATGCTTTTTAATAAAATAGTCATTTCAATCGGTGAACACACAAAAAAGACATTAGAAAGTTTTGGTATTCAAAGTATTACTTGTGATGAGGCAACTGATGAGGGAATAGTAAATAAGATTTTAGAGGTGGTCAAGAATGGAGTTTAAAAGATTAAGAAGGTTAAGACAGACAAAAGCTTTAAGAGAACTTTTTTATGAAACAAGACTTTACAGCAAAGAGTTTATTTTTCCCCTTTTTATCGATGATGGTAACAACGTGTTTGAAAGAATGCCACAGTTAGATGGTATAGTGAAGGTATCTGTTGACAGACTACAAGAAGCCTTGGATGAGATCAAGAAAGCTGACATTGGCGGTGTAATTTTATTTGGTGTGACTTCACAGAAAGATGAGATGGGAAGCTATGCCACAAGAGATGATGGAGCAGTCCAGCAGGCAATAAGGAAAATAAAAGAATATTCCGAAGATATATTGGTGTTTGCAGATGTGTGCCTTTGTGAGTACACATCTCATGGACATTGTGGTATTTTGAAAGGTGATAAAATAGACAATGATAAGACAATAGAAGTTTTAAGTGAAATAGCACTGTCCTATGCAAAAGCAGGGGCAGATATAATTTGTCCATCTGATATGATGGACGGAAGGGTTGCCGCTATCCGAAAAAAGCTTGACAGTCACGGATTTGTTTATACTCCCATCATACCATACAGTGCAAAGTTTGCATCCTCACTTTATGCACCATTTAGAGATGTAGCAAACTCACGGCCTGCTTTTGGCGACAGAAAAAGTTATCAAATGCCATACCAAAACAAAAGAGAAGCTCTGCGAGAGATAGAAGCTGACATTTCAGAAGGTGCTGATGCAGTAATTATAAAACCAGCCTTGACTTCACTTGATGTAATCTCTGCTGCAAAAGAAAAATTCAATATTCCTATTATAGCCTATAATGTCAGTGGCGAGTATGCCATGGTAAAAAGTGCTGGCAAGCTTGGTCTTTTGAATGAAGAAGAGGTTATAATTGAGATATTGACTGCTATAAAGAGAGCAGGTGCTGATGCGATTATAACATACCATGCTTTA
Organism: Caldicellulosiruptor changbaiensis; assembly: GCF_003999255.1. Taxonomy (GTDB): domain Bacteria; phylum Bacillota; class Thermoanaerobacteria; order Caldicellulosiruptorales; family Caldicellulosiruptoraceae; genus Caldicellulosiruptor; species Caldicellulosiruptor changbaiensis. The sequence continues at coordinate 1,632,998 of NZ_CP034791.1, read as the reverse complement.
GAAGCTGCAAGGATATTGAATGGAAAGGAGCTTTAAAAATGAGACTTGACAAAAGTAAAGAAGTATTTGACAAGACCAAAAGATATATACCAGGCGGGGTTAACAGTCCAATTCGTGCCTTTAAAAATTTGAGTATTACCCCGCCAGTCATCTCAAAAGGAAAAGGTTGCCGTATATTTGATATTGATGGCAATGAATACATTGACTTTGTATTATCATGGGGAGCAATGATATTAGGACATTGTGACCCTGATGTTGTAAATAGCATAAAAGAAGTGGTGGAAGATCAAATAGCATTTGGTGCTCCAACAGAAATTGAATATGAGATGGCAAAGCTTGTGTGTGAGACAGCCCAAATTGATATGGTTCGATTTGTTAATTCAGGGACAGAAGCTACAATGACTGCTGTAAGGCTTGCAAAAGGCTATACTGGGAAGAAAAAAATAGTAAAGTTTGCAGGCTGTTATCATGGTCATCATGACATCTTTCTGAAAGAAGCAGGGTCAGCAGTAGCCGAGCTAAGATTAAAGGGAATTGATGAAGATATTGTACAAAATACAATTGTGGTTGAATACAACAATTTAGATTCAGTAGAAAAAGCTTTTAAAGAAAACAAAGATGAGATAGCAGCTGTTATAATCGAGCCTGTGGCAGGGAATATGGGTGTTGTACCTGCCAAAAAAGAGTTTTTGCAAGCCCTAAGAGAAATTTGCAACCTCCTCGGCAGTCTTCTGATTTTTGATGAAGTAATAACCGGTTTTAGACTTTCACTGAAAGGTGCAAGAGCTTTATATGATGTTGAGCCGGACCTTATAACTTTTGGAAAGATAATTGGCGGGGGGCTTCCTTGCGGCGCAGTTGGTGGCAAAAAAGAGATAATGCAGTGCTTAGCACCCCAAGGAAATGTCTTTCAGGCAGGTACTATGTCGGGCAATCCAATTGTGATGAGTGCAGGTTATACTACTGTTAAGAAGCTTAAAGAAAATCCTGATATTTATACCTATTTAGAATCACTGGCACAAAAACTTGAAGGCTACTTGGCAAAAGTCTTTTCTAATTCCAATTTGACTTTTTGCATCAACAGAGTTGGCTCAATGCTGACAGTCTTCTTTGGAGTTGAGAAGGTTGAAAATTTCGAGATGGCGAGAATGAGCAATTTAGATCAGTTTAAAAAGTTTGCAGAATATATGATAACAAATGGCATTTATATTCCATCTTCTCAGTTTGAAGCCATGTTTTTGTCAAGTGCACATATGGAAAGTGATATAGAAAGGTTTGCTGAGGTTGCTGAAAGTTTTGCAAAGTTTGTAAAGAAACCTTAATGTAGCTTTTTATCTGCTTTGCGAAATGATATTGATATAAAATAAGTTTATGTGTAAAATAAATTCATACAAAATCTATCGAAATAATTTTTTCAAATAATATGCAGGAGGGTTATATTATGGATATAATGATAGATGAAGCATTAAAAGAAAAATATAAAAACCTCAAAAGTTTTTTGAAAAGCTTGGGAAGCGTTGCTGTTGCTTATTCAGGTGGGGTTGATAGTACATTTTTAGTTAAAGTTGCTTATGATGTTCTGGGTGAAAAGGCTTTAGCCGTCACAGCTACATCATCTACTTATCCCAAAAGAGAGCTTGAGGATGCCAAAAGGTTTATAAAAGAGATAGGTGCAAAACATATTATTATAGAATCAGAAGAGCTTGAAATTGAGGGATTTAATAAAAATCCTGTTGATAGATGCTATTACTGCAAAAAAGAGCTTTTTGAAAAGATATGGAAAGTAGCAAAGGCACATGGAATTGAGCATGTTGCGGATGGTTCAAACTTTGATGATTTGAATGATTTTAGGCCTGGCATGAAAGCGGCATGTGAGCTGAATGTGGTAAGTCCACTTAAAGTTGCAAAGCTAACCAAAGAAGATATTAGAAAGCTTTCGAAATATTTAGGACTTCCTACTTGGCAAAAACCGGCATATGCTTGTCTTTCATCAAGAATTCCATATGGTGAGGAAATTACAAAAGAGAAGCTTGAGATGATAGAAAAGGCTGAAGACTATTTAATTGAACTTGGATTTAGACAGGTAAGAGTCAGGTTTCATGGCAATCAACTTGCCCGGATTGAAATAGGCAAAGAGGAATTTGGCAGATTTTTAGATGAAAGAATAATTGAGAATGTTAAGAACAAACTAAAAGAGATAGGATTTGTTTATGTAACATTAGATTTAGAAGGTTATAGAACAGGAAGCATGAATCTGAGTATAAAAAATGTTAGTGAAAAGAACTTAAGTGAGGTGTAAAAATGAAAAAACTTGTCCCTGAAATCCATCTCAAAAACTGTACTCAAGCTTTGGAATTTTACAAAAATGTATTTGGTGCAGAGGTAAAGAATGTCCAGATGACTGACAACGTTCCAACATTTCAACAATACAAAGGGAAAGTGCTTCATGCAGAGCTTTTTTTATCCCCAGAATTGGTGGTCTATTTAGCAGATAAATTTGATGATAAACCTGATATTAGCAATATCCACCTTGTCCTTGAATGTGAATCTGAAGAAGAGATAAAAAGAATTTACAATAACCTTGCAGAACATGGAAGTGTCAAGTTTGAATTACAAAAAACTTTCTGGGGAGCTCTTCATGCAGCGGTGACTGATAAATTTGGTGTTACGTGGGGTTTGAACTACTCTCTCAAATAATTTACTTGAGAATAGTTATTGACAACAATTGTTTTAGATATTATAATATTTGTTGTGCAAAGGGCAAGCAAATAAGAGCGGGTGTAGTTCAATGGTAGAACACCAGCCTTCCAAGCTGGTAGCGTGGGTTCGATTCCCATCACCCGCTCCAGATAAAGAAAGCATACCCCTCAATGGCTAAAGAGCCATTGAGGGTTTTTGTTTTGCATTTATAAAGCAAAATATTCTATTTCGACAAAATATTACATAAAATACTGAAGGATTTTTTGGGGTAATATAGAATTAGAAGTAATATAACTTTCAAATCGAGGTGCAAAATAATGGATTTTGAAGCAATTATGATGGAAGGAACGCTTATTTTAAAGATAAGAGGTGAACTTGATCAATATAATGCAGATAGATTTCGATTAAGATTTGACATGAAAATAGTAAGTCCTGAGGTACAAAAAGTGGTAATTGACATCTCAGAGCTTACCTTTATGGACTCATCAGGTGTTGGTTTTCTGGTTGGGAGGTTCAAAACTGCAAGAGCGTTTGCAAAAGAGCTTGTCTTGGTTTGCAGCTCAAGCTATATCAACAGACTTCTTTCAACTTGTGGAATAGAAAAACTGATAAAGAAATATACAACTATTGATGAGGCTTTGAGCTAAATTTTTGTAAAATGAAAGGATGTGAAGGAAATACAATGAGAATTTTAAACTATATGGAACTTAAAATTCCTTCTAAATCGCAAAACGAAGCGTTTGCAAGGGTGGCTGTTGCTGCATTTGTTGCCCAGCTTGACCCAACATTGGATGAGGTTACAGAAATCAAGACTGCTGTATCTGAAGCTGTAACAAATTCAATAATTCATGCATATGAGGATAAAATTGGGGAAATAATAATAAAAGGAAAGATTTACGAAAACTTTGTTGTTGAGATTGAGGTAATTGACTTTGGTAAGGGAATTGAAGATGTTGAGCTTGCACGCCAGCCACTTTTCACAACCAAGCCTGATGAAGAGCGATCTGGTATGGGCTTTACTGTGATGGAGACGTTTATGGATAAGGTTGAGGTTACATCAGAGGTTGGCAGGGGCACATGTGTGAGGATGTTCAAAGCCATTAAAAAACGAAAGAGCGAGGGAGTGGAAATTGAGCAGAGCTTCCCAGGAGGAATTGATAAGTAAGGCAAAAAACGGTGATAAAAAGGCGCGGCAAGAACTCATTGAAAACAATCTTGCGCTTGTGTGGAGCATTGTCAAAAAGTTTGCAGTCAAAGGAATTGAAGCTGATGATTTGTTCCAGATAGGATGTATTGGACTTATCAAAGCTGTTGATAGGTTTGACCCAAGCTTCAATGTCAGATTTTCAACATATGCGGTGCCAATGATAATTGGAGAGATAAAAAGGTATTTACGAGATGATGGCAAGATAAAGGTTTCACGAAAGATAAAGGAAAATCAGAGCAAGCTCAAGAAATTTCGCGATGAGTTTTTATTTCAAAACGGCAGAGAGCCAACAATTAGCGAGATTTCAGAGACAACAGGTTTGAGCCAAGATGATATTTTGCTTTGCATAGATGCATCACTTGATGTCACATCTTTAAATGAGGTTATAAACCAAGAAGAAGGAAAACCTATCACACTTATGGACATCGCAGCTGATGAGGACTACTCAAGCAGACTTTTAGACATAATGGCTTTGAAAGAAGGATTAAGAAAATTAAAAGGACGTGAACGCTACATAATATTTATGCGCTACTTTAAAAACAAAACACAGTCTGAGATTGCAAAAGAACTCAATATATCACAAGTGCATGTTTCGAGGATTGAAAAAAAAGCCTTGGAAAGGATAAAGAGAGAGTTTCTATGAAAATAATAAAATTTCAGTTTGACACGCAGTCGGAAAAATGCGTGTCTTTTATTTTTTTATATCTGGAATTTTTTAATTGTTTGTGATTTAATATAGATAAATTAAATTAAGTTTTAAACTTTGAAAAATGGAAAGACTAATCCAATTTTTCTTTCCTCGCCGCTGTTCATTTTGTGGTAAGGTGGGAGATGACCCATGTGATGAGTGCAAAAAGTTTATACGGTTTATCCAAGGCAAAACATGCGAAAAATGCGGAATTCCAATTGTTGACTTTGTCTACAGTCTTTGTCCAAACTGTCAAAGAGAAAGTTTTTCCTTTGAAAAGGTCTTTCCCGTTTTTTATTATGAAAGTGTTGTTAGAAAAGGTGTTCATCTTTTCAAGTATAGGGGTTTTTACCAGAATGCTTTAACATTTTCAAATCTGATGGCAAACAAAATAATAAGCTCTAATGTGCACATAGATATTGTAATCCCTGTGCCAATAAGTTATGAGAGGTACTTAAAAAGGGGATATAATCACTCATACCTTTTAGCAAAGAATATATCAAAAGCATTGAAAATACCTCTGCTTGATGCTCTAAAAAGAACGCAGTCTACAAAGCCCTTTTACAACCTTTCAAGAGAGGAGAGAAAAAAGGAAATAAAAGATAAGATTGCGCTCAAAAATGGGTATGAAAATAGTGTAAAGGGAAAGACAATTTTACTTGTTGATGATATTTTCACAACTGGAGCAACAGCAGATGAATGCTCAAAGGTGTTGTTAAAAAGTGGTGCGAACAAGGTGTACGTATCTGTTTTAGCAATAACAAAACCATCAAGAGAATTAAAATAGGGGGTTGTGATTAATGGATGTAAGAAATTGCAGAAGGTGTGGGAAGCTTTACCTATATGATGGAATTCCTATCTGCCCTCAGTGCAGAAAGGAAGAAGAAGAGGATTTTAAAAAGGTAAAAGAGTATTTATATGAACACCCAGGTGCGACGTTGCCAGAGGTGTCTAATGCAACAGGTGTGTCACCTGAGAAGATTTTAAGATTTTTAAAAGAGGAAAGACTTGAGATTGTGGGTGAGAGCAATATCATCTTAGAGTGTGAAAGATGCGGAAAAGCTATAAAAACAGGTAGGCTTTGTGATGAGTGCAAAAGAGAGGTTGGAACAAGATTTTTGAGTTATCTTGACGATAAAAAGCTTCGAGAGAGTATGAAGAAGAACGAGGAGTATGCTAAGAGAAAAGAAGGAGGTTATAGATATCTTTCAAAAGATTTTAAGGAGGACGAGGAAAAATAAAATTCTGTTAAATTTTTTTGCAAGTTTTAACGATATATTAAGTGAGAATGTTGAGTGCAAGGGATGGGATTTGCCATGAGGATAGAAGATAGGATGAGGATATTACAGATATACAGTAGCAGCATAAGAGTAAACAAAGTGGAGAAGAAGCAAGATGTAAAAAGTGCAGATAAACTTGAAATCTCAAGTGAAGCAAGGGATTTTCAGGCAATCCTGAATGCTATAAAGTCAACACCTGACATTCGAGAGGAAAAGGTAAATGAAATAAAAAGTAAAATTGAGTCAGGCACTTATAATGTAAGTGCCAAGGACGTTGTGGAAAAACTAATAAGGGAATATAAGCAAGCGAAAAACGCATGGTAAAAAATTTGTCGGTGGCTGCTTTTGAATTTTTAGCAGCCTTTATATTTATTGTATAAAATTTAGTTAGGAAAGAGTTGATTTTCATGAATCAAGATGTAAATAGTGTAATTGAAATTTTAGAAAAAGAACACAACATTTTAAAAGAAATACTTGAAATCTACAGCTCTAAAACAAAATTCATAGTTGAAAATAACATATCAGCCCTCATAGAGCAGTCAACAATTGAAAGACAAAAAGCAGAGGAGATAAACAAGTTAGAAGATTTAAGGCAGTGCCTGATTGCTAAGATATCAAAGGAAAAGAGTACAGAAATCTCATCACTTGATAACTTGGTAGAATTTTGTGAAGGTGAGCAGAAACAAAAGTTAATTGACATAAAAAATTCTATCAGTAAGGTTGTCAGCGAAATAAAGCGTGTAAATGATCTAAATTTGAGGCTTATTCAAAGCTCACTTGAGTATATAGATTTTATGACAAATTTGATCTCTTCCTATTTTACCGACGACACTACTTACCAAAAAGATGGTCAAAACAAAATTACAAAAAAAAACCTGTTTGATGTAAAGCTTTAAAGATAACAAAGGAGCTGAAAGAAATGTCTTTTTATGGTCTTGAGATTGCAAGAACAGGAATTTATGTAAATAGAAAAGGGCTTGAGGTTACATCCCACAACGTTGCAAATGCCTCAACACCAGGGTATACAAGACAGGTTTTGAATGTAAAATCAATTCCCCCTTCAAATCAGGTGGGGATTTATGATCCAAAGTTTCAGGTGGGAATGGGTGCAGATGTCCAGAGCCTTGTTCAGATTAGAGATATGTTTTTGGATATGCAGTACAGAAATGAGTACTCCCGCCAGGGCGAGTATGAAATAAAAGCGGACAACCTAAATTTTATAGAGTCGATCTTTAACGAGCCAAGCGACACAGGACTATCTAGTGTAATCGATCAATTTTTCTCAAGCCTGCAGGAACTTTCTAAAAATCCAGAGAGTTTAACTGTCAGAGCTTTGGTGCGCCAGAGAGCATCTGCGCTGACAGATACAATACATAAGATGTATAAACAGCTTGAGGACTTACAAAGTGAGCTAAACGACCAGATTTACGATAGAATCCTTGATATAAACAGTATTGCCCATCAGATAGCAGACCTGAACAAACAGATTTTCATATTAGAGCTTCGAGGCGAGAAGGCAAACGATCTTCGCGACCAGAGAAATCTTTTGGTAGATAAGCTTTCAAAAATTGTTGACACACAAGCTTATGAAGATTCGGAGGGCAGATTCATAGTCCAAATTAGTGGGGAGACCTTAGTTAACCACTTTACAGTGTATGAGCTTGAGACTGACAAGGCAAAGATAAAAAGGTTAAGTGGTTTTGATTCAAACGACCAGCCAACAAACTTTGACCCTGATAATGCACTTTCGCAGCAAAACCTCTATGATGTTCCGGGACTCTTTGTTGTAATGTGGAAAGATACAGGGCAGGTTTTAAATGTTAAGTCTGGCGAGCTAAAGGGGCTTTTGGATATGAGAGATGGTATTGGTGGGATTGATGAAGATTTGACTGTAAATGGACAGGATATTGATGTACCAAATAAAAATAACTTTACAGGGATACCATATTACCTAAACAGGCTAAATGAGTTTGCAAAAAAGCTAATTGAAAAGTTTAATGAGCTTCATACACAAGGATATTCATTAAACGGGCAGAACACAGGTATTAACTTTTTTGAACCGCCGGTTGATTCTGGTAATTTCTTCTTTGCAAGGTATATCAAAGTATCAGACGATATAATGAATGATCTGAACAACATAGCAACAACAACTGACCCTGATAATCTTCCGGGTGGCAATGACCTTGTTGTAAAGATGCTACAGCTTAGAAATGACACATCAATCTTTAGAGAAGGCAAGTTTGAAGACTTTTTAAAATCGCTTATTTCAAACCTTGGTGTTGATTCACAAGGTGCAAAGAACTTTGCAGAAAACCAGAAAGTTATGGTCACCCAGCTTGACAATCGTCGTCAGGCTCTTTCTGGAGTTTCAATAGATGAAGAGATGACAAACCTCATAAAGTACCAGCACGGGTTTCAGGCATCAGCAAGAATGATAAATGCATTTGATGAAATGCTGGATGTCCTTATAAACAGGCTTGGACTTGTAGGAAGATAATTTGAAGCTTTGAGGTGAGAGCAAAATGAGAATAACAAGTAATATGATGGTAAACAATTTCCTTATAAATCTTAATAAAAACCTTGCAAGACTTGACGATTTGCAATACAAGATGGCAACAGGTAAAAAGATTAGATATCCTTCTGATGATCCTGTGATAACTGCAAGGTCGCTAAGGCTCAGAACTGATGTTTCTGAAATAGAGCAGCTTCAGAAAAATGTTGATGATGCATCTTCTTGGGTTGACATGACTGAAAGTGCTCTTGCGGATATCACAGAGTCACTGCAAAGAGTTAGAGAGCTTGCTGTTCGTGGCGCAAATGGCACAAACACACAAGAAGATATGGCTCAGATTGCAAAAGAGGTTGCTCAGATAAAAGAGCATATAATTCAGGTTGGAAATACGAGCTATGCAGGAAGGTATATCTTTTCAGGATTTAAAACAGACACAGCGCCGCTAAATCCCTCTGATGGATCTTTTTCGGACACAGGTGATTTTTCATCAACTGGGGGGTACCAAGTTGACCTGGCAACAGGCAAGAATATAATTAAGTATGAGGTTATGAAAGCAAACTTCATTGAGATAAACAAAACAGCAAATCAAGTTTTCTACATCAAAGGAGAGACAGATGTGAATAAAGGAAATATGTTTAAAGTATTAGATAATTTAATTAATGCATTGAACAATGGTGATGTTAATACTGTTAACTCTCTTTTGAGCGACATAGACAGGCATATAGACAATGTTGTTGCTCAGCGTGGCGATGTTGGTGCACTTCAAAACAGGCTTGAACTTATTAAAAACAGATTAAATGATGACAATGTAAACTTTACAACTTTACTTTCAAACAATGAGGATGTAGATGTGGCAGAGATAATAATGAAGATGAAAGAGGCAGAGAATGTCTATAGAGCAGCACTTCAGACAGGTGCACAGATTTTGCCGCCAACACTTTTGGATTTTCTGAAATACTAAGACATAAAATAAAACCCTAAAAAGGGTGTGTTTTTAGATGCAAATAGCTAAGATTCAAATTCATCAAACTTTTGCTAAAGTAAAACTTCATCAAGAACATCTTAAAGTCAGAATTAACCAAGATAGGTGCTGGGAAGAGGTAAATTTGGGCTCAACAGATTACTTGGTGCGTCAAAGCGCCCAGCAAGGATATAAACAGGTTTTGAGGTATATACAAAAGACAGCAGAAAATGGCAACAGACTTGCCAGAATTGAAGATGGTGGTGAGCCTATAATTGACATCTGCATAGAAGAGGCTTTTCCAACCTATGACTACAACGTTGATATAATCCCAAAAAGCCGCCCAGAAATCTATTTTGTAGGTGGCAAGGTTTATATTGATTTTGAGATGGGCAAGGTTGATGTGAGGGTATGAACGGAAGAGAGGTTATAATAGATAAGATAAGCAAAATAATGTTTAGAATGAAAAGAATAGAGAGATTTAAAAGTATTACTTTTGAAGATTTTAAAGATAATAGTAATATTCAAGATGTAGTTGCTTACAATTTGCTTTTGATTGTTCAAAATCTAATAAGTCTCTGTAATCGCATAATTGCTGAGAAACAATTTGAAGTACCTGAGAATTTTGAAGATATTCCCGAAATTTTAGCTAACGAGAAGGTTATTTCGGATGATTCTTCCATCTTTATGAAGAAAATGATTGATTTGAGAAATGCAATTGTTTATGAATATGCCCAATTAGATTTAAATGTTGTATATGACATCTTGAAGAATGATTTAAATGAGATTAAGAAAGTTCTAAAGGAAATTGTGGATTATTTAAAAATATGAAAAGGGAGAATAAAAAATGGTAGTTCAAAAGTCAGTAGTCCAATCAAGAGTATTTGGACAGCTTGAAGTAAATGAAGAGAATATAATAACCTTTGAAGAAGGTATTCCTGCATTTGAGAATTTAAAAAAATTTGTAATTGTCAAAGAAGAAGACAGTCCCTTTTTGTGGTTACAGTCAATTGAAGATAAAGATATCGCATTTGTTATCATCAATCCATTTGACATAAAACCTGACTATGAATTTGATATAGGTGATGAAGTTTTAAAAAAGCTTGAGATAGAATCAGAAAAAGATGTTGCAGTTTTTTGTATTGTTGTAATTCCAGAAGATGTAAAGAAAACAAGAGTTAATCTCAAAGCTCCAATTATTATAAATGTGAACAAGAGAAAGGGAATGCAGTATCTTTTAGATGATGAAAGATATCCTCTAAGATATTACCTTTTTGAAAATTTAAATTCAAACGTGCAGAAATGAGGTATATAAAAGATGCTTGTTCTTTCGCGAAAAGAAGGTGACCAGATTTTAATTGGAGAAAACATAATTATAAAAGTCATCAGCATAGAAAAAGATAGTGTAAAACTTGGAATAGATGCCCCGAAAAATATAAAGGTTTTGCGATATGAGCTACTTCAAGAGGTTAAAAATGAAAATGTCGAAGCATTGCAAGGCAAAGATAGACTCAGCAAGATTAAAGATTTAAAAGAGGTTTTGTCTGATGAGCAAAGATAAAGGGGTAAGAATCAAAAATTTGGAAGAAAAACTAAAGGCAGGGTAAAGCCTGCCTTTTTTTATTTTCTAAGATTATTTTATTTGAGATAGATTCAAAAATACAAAGTATACTTTAAAAAATTAGCTTAAAAATATAAAGTATACTTTATGTTTTTAGGCTAAAAATTAGAAGTATACTTTACAAAATGCAAAAATGTTTTGAAAGCAAAGCAGAGAATATATATCTGATCCAGCTATTAGAAATGCAGTTCTGATGATAGATAATCTCTTTATTGATAGCAAAGAACTTGGAATTACGGTCGAAACAGCAGTTTTTAAGCATATATATAACTTTTACAGTGAAGAAAATGCAAAGATAGGCTATTTTAGAAAATCAACTGATAATTAAAAAGAAATTGACATAGTTGCCCAGTTTCCAAATGGTAAGAGCTTAATTGAAGTGAAATTTAGAGAAGATACTACACTTGCCGAAGATGATGCAATTGTACAGATGTGCCAAAAAGAAAAAGATATAATCTCAGCAGTGCTTATTACAAAAAGAGCAGAAGACTATGGCAGAGTTGAGCTTAATACAAAGGTTCCAATTATAAAGATTCCTGCGTTTGTGTTTATGTATTTGTTTGGGAGAAAATGATTAAAAAATTTGAATACTATTAGTGATCATTTATACTAACATGACTTTTCTATATTTTGAAAAGATTTATATCAAAAAATACTTTATAACTTTAGATTAAAATAGAATCAATGTGGTATAAATAAATTAAAAGCTATTAATTCTGTAAAAAACACTAAAGATGAGGAGGATAGATTAATTTGAAACAAACTTCAGAACTTGAAATTATTATAAAAGAGCTAAAAGAGACTTTGAAGATATTCAATAAAGCAACAGAGATAAAGCCGAATGACAAAGATGTTTTAGAAAAATTGGAAAAATTTTTAGATGGTATATCAAATCTTAATAGTATTTTTGAAACACTGAATGATATTATTGTTAAAGCAAAAGATATAATTGCCAAAGAAAAGGGAAAAATGTCTTACAATTTTAAACTAATTGAATCTGAATTGATCATGGAACTAAAAGAAAAAGGAGTTCCTCTAAGAGAGTGCAGTGATGGTTGGAGAATAAAAAGTATTCAGTTAAAGACTAAACCTCAATCATCAGCTGTTAGCATTTCTTATAATAATCAAACAATCATTGGTTGGACAAGGGTCAATTCAAAAGAAGATATTAAATCTTTGATAGAAGAGGCAGAAAAGTTACTATTTCAATTCCTTATGCCTAAGGATGAACTTATAGATATATTCTGGGATGCATATAAATATGCAAGATTTAAAAGTGGAAAGGACGTTGTGAGTATTTTCGATTTTTATACAGAAGTTAGACTACTTCAAATAAGAAGATATTTAGAAAAAAACAAACCTGATGCTAAGATAACAAAGTATACAGAGTTTCCTAAATGGGCGTTTTTGTATAATTTAGATATCTACAGAAGCATATGGGATGAGATACCTAAAGACAAACGGCTTGCCTTGCAAACTGGCAGTATGCAAGAAACAATGCAGGGTAAGGGTATGTATGTAAACGGGCTTAATCCTGATGATGACTACAAGATAATGTGTTATGTGTATGAAGCAAAAGAAGGTGTTTAAAAAATGCAAGTGATAAGCAAGGATAGTATAATAACCTCACTTAATAAAATTGCTCAGAATGGGACAGATGATGTTGAGATTGCAGATTTGATTGATGTTGGGAATCAAGATTACATGAACTATTTTGAGAACGAAGTGATTGAGAATCTTATTGCAAAAGGCGGAGCAACATGTAAATTTATTGAAGGTGCTTATGGTGCTGGAAAAACTCATCTTTTAAATCTAATTTACAAAAAAGCTTTATCAAAAGGTATGCTGGTTGCATTTACAACTTTGGACAGTGCTGTTTCATTGACTGATTGGAAGCTGGTGGTTGAGTACATCTTGGAAAACGTCGAATACAGGCATGAAGGGAGAACATACAAATCACTGCCAGAGATTCTAGCGTTTGCAGGGGAAAGGTTGGTAGATGACAGACAAAAGGAGATTTTAAAATCAGCAAAATTGCCATCTGCAAGTTTTAAAAATGCCATTTTGCTTGCTCTTAACAAAAAGAATTTGAACAATGAGGCATGGGAAGTTGTAAAAGAGTATCTGGTTGGTCGAAAAGTCAATGTTCAAACCTTTAAAAGTATGGGGATTAATAATGTAAGGGTAAGCTTGAGTAAGTCTAACGCAGAGAATATTTTAAAAACGGTTTTATCATCTTTACATATTTTGGGTTTTAAAGGGGTTGTATTGTTGTTTGATGAAAATGAAAGAACACTTTCGGGTTTTGGAGAAAGAATTTCAAGGCGTAACCAGCTTGCAGCAAACCTTATGCGTCGATTAATTGATGGCTGTTCAAGTGGTGCTTTGGAAGGGGTTTTGATAGTATTTTCGGTTTTGCCTGATTTCATATCCCAAGTTGCAAATAGGTACGAGGCTCTGGCTCAGCGCTTGCAGATAATTAAAGGTGAAAATAAATCAATTGGTTGGCGTATTCCCTTTCAAAAGGTTGACTCTGTTAACACATTGAGAGACAACCCACAGAGTTTTATGGTTAGCATGGTTGAGGCTTATTTGAGATTGGCCAAAAATTTTGGCATCTTAAATGATGATTTTAAGAAAGAAGTCATAAACAGTTGCATAATGGTGCTAAGAAGAAATGTAGGCTCAGGTTATAAACGAGAGCTGGCAAAGACTATTGCTACTATGATATTAGAAAGGATGAGATAAATTGGATAAGGACTTATTTTTAAGAGCATTATATACTATGGCACAACACGGAACAGCACCAGCTGAAGGATGTAAATATTTTGGTGTGGGTTATGAGAATGTGTTTGAGGCAATTAGACAAAAATACTTTTATGAGCAGTTTGGCCGAAACATTTGCGCACAAAAATTTGTTGTAGGGCCATATGGGTCGGGGAAAACACATTTTTTACGCCATTTAATGGAAATTGCAAGAGATGAAAACTGTGTTACTTCTGAAATTGCTCTAAATCGGGATATTGATTTTTCTGATAAGCTACTGATTTACAGTGAAGTTGTACGGAATATGAAAGCACCATTACAGCAGAATGAGGGTTTAAGTGAGTTTTTAAGATATACACTTGACAATATGATAAATGATACTAAAAATTCTCAGTATTTGAAAGAAAGATTTTTAAGAGATATCAATGATGGTAGCTTTAAATCACGAGAATTTGGAAAGGTTATAAAATTAGCAATAATTTCTTACCTCAACTGGGATATTTCAACCTTTGATTTGTGCTGTGATTATTTATTAGGCAATATTTCAGACAGTAAACTTTGTAGAGAATTGGGTATATCCAAAGTGACAAAATCAGCTCAAAATAAGCGTGCAGAGGATATGCTTTTTTCTCTTTTCCAGTTTGTTTATTATATTGGTTATAGAGGAATAATTGTGGGTTTTGATGAGGCTGAACAGAGTTTTAATGTTGATAGAAAAAAACTTGCCAAGATTTTTTCAACACTGCGTTCTTTATTAGATGCTATTGTCAACTTAAAAGATGCCTCTGCCCTAATTGTATATGCTATGACAAATGATGTTTATGAAGAAATGAATAAATACCCAGCATTGCAGCAAAGGCTTTCAAGTCCGTATGAGAAGGATTTTTTTAGTGGAAATGTTTTAGCCCCAGTTATTGACCTTACACGACTTGATTCTATTGATTTGTCAAAGAAAATTGCTATGAAGATTTCAGATGTATTTTATGAGACTTTCAAAGATCAAATTAACATTTCAAAAAATGAAATACTAAGAAAAGCCGATGAGATATCAGAGGAAATCATAAAAAAAGGTGTTTCGAGTTCAAACAAGCGTGAAATAACAAAGGCTGTTTGCACATATTTGTTAGAAATTCTTGAAGAAGGAGATATTGATTATGGTAATTTAGGAAAAATATATACACAAAACATATACGAAGATGAGGTTTAAAAACATGATGAGAGAAGATACCACATTTAAAAAATTAAGGGTTATAGAATCACTTAGATTTGGATTGGTGCCAGAGTATTACATAGACCAGCTTACAATAGGTTTTGATCAGATCAAAGATGTTACAGAAAAGATACTGAGAAAATGCGAGTCTTTTTTGCCTGTTGGATTTCAAGTTTGTGGAGAATATGGCTGTGGAAAAAGTCACACCCTATCTGTTATGAGATATATAGCACGAAAAGAAGGGTTTTTTACTTTAAAAGTGGAAGTTGATGGAGAAGGCATAAGCCTTTCTAATCCATCAAAACTATTGAACATATTATTTTTAAGTATTCAAGACAATGATATATATTCAGACTACCCGTTAGTAAGTCTTTTTTTAAAGGCATTGCTACTGAAAAATGGCAGCTTTGAAAAACTAAAAAGATTTGAAACAATCCAAAAATACCTAAATGTTATAACAGCTTTAGCTGAGGTGGGTTTATTAGATGAATATTCTTATTTTATAGAATCACTTCTTACATGCAGTGATGAGGTAAGTGCAACTGATGTAAATGAAATGCTATCAAGTGCTTTGAGATATTCTGGATATTCAAATTTAAAACTGAAAACTCTTATTAGCAGAAAAGTAGATGAACGATATTTTAATTTTATTGAGGCATTAGCAGGGATTGCCACTTTATTAGCTGCTGCAGGTTATAAAGGCCTTATGGTTACAATAGACGAGTATGAGGTGGAAAGAATAAAAAATCCAAGCAATTATAAAATGGTTCAAGACATGTTGTACGTAATTGGACGATATTTAAGTGGCGGGTTGAATGTTCCAAGAGCTCCACTTTGTATAATATTTTCAGCAATAAATCAAGGTGGCGAAAAGGGTGACCCAGACATCACAAGATATATTTCAAAAACACCTGAAAATATGTTTGAGGTGACAAAGTGGAGTGAATCTCAAAAAATAGAGCTTTTAAAGAAGCTGCATGTCCTTTACTGTGAGACTTATCAATTGTGGTCTGAGTTTAGCTTAAGCACAGGAGAAAATCTAACAAAACTCATAGAAAGTAAACTTCCTAACAGTGAGAGCAGGCAGATTCGTTCGATTATAAAATGGTATTTGACGCTACTGGATTTGCAGTATGGACCACCAGGCATAAGAAGGTGATAAGAAATATGGATAATGGCTATTTAGAAGATCTAAATATTAAGAATCAGCTTTCTTCAACATGGGATATGTTTTTTGGAAGCTATGGTAGACTAAAAGATGTTCAAAGAAAGGCAATTCCCAAAATACTTGAGGGAAAAGATATTTTAATATGCTCACCTACTGCAAGTGGCAAAACAGAAGCTGCATGTGCACCCTTGATTGAGAGGTTAAAGTCAAGGTTCAAGGTCTGGACAATTTTATACATTTGTCCAACAAGAGCACTGGTTAACGATATCTATGAAAGGCTTTATTCACGGCTTATCTATTATGATATTAATATTTTAAGAAAAACAGGGGATTATCAAGCCGAATTTAAAACAATTCCGAATATACTAATTACAACACCAGAGTCATTTGACAGCATGATGTGTAGAGGAAAACTTAAAAATGGTTTTGGGCATATTTTATCTTGTGTTTATGCGGTTATTTTAGATGAGGTACATCTTTTATATGGTAGCTCAAGAGGTGAGCAAGTAAGATGGCTACTTGAAAGGTTAAGAAGGCTAAAAGCTCAAGCTTTTAAAGAAAAGTGGTGTGATGATGAAAAGATTCAGATTATTGGAATGAGTGCAACAATGAAGGAACCTGAAAAGATATTAAAGTATTATATTCCTGATGGTGAAATAATAAAAGCTGAAGGGAAAAGAGAAATAAATCTAATATCAGATGAAATTGTTTCAATTGATGAGACAATATTCAAGCATTTTTGCAGCATTGATTTTCAAAACAGGTTTAAGAAAATTCTAATTTTTTGTAATTCAAGAAATAAAGTTGATGCTTTAGTAGCAGAGCTCAGAAGTATTTTAAAAGATTCAAACTACCAAATTTTATCTCATCATGGCAGTTTAGCAAAGTCTGAAAGAGAAGAAACCGAAGAGATTTTAAAAAGGCATGAATGGGTTATAGCAGTTTCATCTTCTACCTTTGAAATAGGAATTGATATTGGCTCAATTGATTTGGTTGTTTTGGCAGAACCGCCGCTTGATATGAATAGCTTTCTTCAAAGAATTGGGCGTGGGAACAGAAAAAACGAGAGAATAGAGGTCCTTTTATGTGCTGAAAATGATACTCAAAGACTAATTCAAAAAGCTATGCTCTTTTGTGCACAAAATGGAATTCTTTTAAATACAGCAGCGGGGAATATTTTTCATGTTATTATCCAGCAGATAATCTCATACATATTTCAGTCAAAAGATTTGAAACGAAGCAAAGATGCACTAAAAAGCTTAATAGAATCTTGTTTAAAATATTATTTTGAAGACTTATCAGTTGCAAATGACATTATAAACAATCTAATTTTAAGCGGCCAGCTCAAAGAAGCGGATGATGGCAAGCTAACTGTAAAGAAGGATTGGCTTGATAAGTTTTCAAACGGACAAATTCATTCAACAATTAGATTTGCAAGCGGAATGTCAATTTATGATCTTGAAAAGAACAGGGTTTTAGCAACAAATGTCCATGATTTTCAAAACAAAAGGATTAAAATTACAGGTCAAAACAAAGAGATAATAAATATTCAAGGAAACAGTATAATTGTGAAAAATTCCTCTGAGAAGTTGGATGGTGGCCTTTTGAGTTATGCACCATATGAAACTATATTTTTTAATACGCAGCCTTATGCAATAAGGACATATTTGGGATTAGAAGATAAAGTTTTTCCTTATGTTATTAGAGATAACAAGGTTTATATGTTTCATTTGGGGTCCACACAGAGGGAGTTTTTTATAAAGTTATTAATAAGGATGTTAAACTTAAAGGTTATTGAAGCTGTTAATTCGTTTTTAGTACAATTTGATAAAGGTTATTGCAAAAAAGTTATTTCTTCTTTTAAAGATATAAAATATCTAAACGATTATTCAATGATTAAGTTTATAGAAAAAGATATTGATAAAATTGAAAAAGAACTCAAAATTGATCCTTTGAACAAACTGCTCCCAATGAAAATAAGAGTGGAAGAAGTATTAAGGATTATAAACTTAGAAGAGGAACTAAAACTATTTAAAAAAGCTGAATTTCAAAATGTCACTCATACACAATTAGAAATGTACCTTGCAAAATTAATACATTAAATTCAAAAATTTTTCCCATACCCCCTAAATTCATAAAACCATCTTACCGATAATCTTAATGAAAACAAAATAAAGCTTCACAGGGACGTGAAGCTAAAAAATTAAATTCAGGGAGGGTGTTGTTAAGATGCGTATTAATAATAACATTATGGCTATGAACACTTACAGACAGATGGGAATTAACAATACTCAGTTGGCTAAATCAGTTGAAAAATTGTCATCAGGTTTGAGAATCAACAGAGCAGGCGATGACGCAGCAGGTCTTTCAATTTCTGAAAAGATGAGAGCTCAGATTAGAGGTTTGCAGCAAGCATCTAGAAATGCACAAGATGGTATTTCATTAATTCAGACAGCAGAAGGAGCTTTAAATGAAGTTCACTCAATACTTCAAAGAATGAGAGAGCTTGCAGTACAGGCAGCAAATGACACAAATGTTTCCGTTGATAGAAAAGCTTTAGATGATGAATTTCAGCAGCTTATATCTGAAATTCAAAGAATTGCTCTTAATACGCAATTTAATGAGCAAAACATTATCAAGTCGAACTTTGCGGCAAAAATTCAAGTTGGTGCTAATGCAAGTCAAGTCATTACTCTGAGTTGGAAAATGCAATCTGCAGGTGCTTTGGGTGAAGATGGTGTTAACCTTAAAGGCCTTATGTTAACTAATCAAACAAAAGCTAATAGTGCTATTACAGTAGTGAATAACGCCATTGTTTCAGTTTCTAAATCTCGTTCAAAAATGGGTGCTTTACAGAACAGACTTGAACATACAATTGCAAACTTGGATAATGCGGCTGAAAACTTGCAAGCAGCAGAGTCAAGAATTAGAGATGTTGATATGGCGAGAGAAATGATGAACTTTACAAAGCTGAATATATTGAATCAGGCTGCGACAGCTATGCTTGCACAAGCAAATCAACTTCCACAGGCTGTTTTGCAGTTACTCAGATAGTCAGTGATGAGTTTGCTTAAGAAAGGAGAAATAGGCTGATACTTTTTTAGATAAAGTATCAGCCTATTTTTTAACATAATGTTATTATGTGTTACTAATAGTTATTAAAATCTAAAGAAAAGGAAAGGAAAAATGAACTATGAAAGAAATTAAAGCAGACATTAAGAATAAAATAGATCAAGTTGTTGAATATTTTCGTACTCAGAACGAGGGAAAAGCATACTTAGCCTTAATAGAATTGATTGATATACTAATGACGTATTATAATGAAAATAAGGAAGAAGTAGATATAGAGACTTTACAAGGACTTTTAAAAGCGATAGAAAATAGAGATATCGTTTTAATTGCAGATATTCTTGAATATGAATTGAAGGATAAGTTTTAATGAGGTTAAACCAAATGAAGGTGAAGAAAAAAATGACATTGCTTGACTATAATTTACAATATTTAAAAAATGTACATAAAGAAATTTACGATTTAATAATGAAAATAAATCATAATGGAATTATGGCAAGTAGCACTACTGTTGAAAAGGCAAAAAATGGAGACTTAACTCTGAAATATTATGATGGGAGTAATTTTTATTATATCCATAGCAATTATAACCCTCGTAAAGAAGCAGAAAAGTTTATAGCACAAAATATTGTTAATAATATCGAATATTATATAGTATTTGGATTTGGATTAGGTTATCATGTGGTAGAACTTCTAAAATATGAATTTGTGAAGAATGTTTTTATATTCGAGTTTAATAATGAGATTTTCTTAAATGCTTTGAAATCAATAAAAATTGCTTCTATTTTGGAAGATGACAGAGTACGTTTTTTCTTGATTGAAAGCATAGAGTTCTTTAATAGGTGCTTGCAAAACATATTAAATAGTATACCAATAGATAATTACAAAATAATTTATCATGAACCTTTAATCAAATCTATACCACCAAAGATGAAAAAAATAAAAGATCTGCTATTAGAATTTAAAATATTAGATTCAGCTTTTAATAACAATGAAAATTATTATATTCTCAAAGATAATTTTGAAAATAATATTCTGACTTATGATAAACCAATTAATGAACTTTTTAATTGCTATAGGAATGTACCTGCAATAATAATTGCCGCTGGACCATCACTAGAAGAAAATATTGAAAGAATTAGAAAATTAAGAAGTGATGTAATAATAATTGTAGTTTCAAGGGTTTCAAAATATCTACTACAAAATAGAATAATTCCAGATTACATTGTGGTAAGTGATCCGTTTCCAATTGTCCAAGAACATTTAACCAATATAAGTAGCAAAGTCAATATTCCACTTATAGCTCTTTCAACTGCGTATAAAGGAGTTATAAATGAATGGAGTAGTACTAAATACCTTGCATTCCAAAAAAATTTTAATTTAGCTGAAGAATATGCTAAAGGAAATTCATTAGAAACATTAGAAGTGGGAGGTTCGGTTTCTACATTAGCGGTTGAAGTAGCAATTAAATTTGGATGTAATCCTATAATATTTGTAGGATTGGATTTGGCATTTACTGGCAATAAAGTACATGCTTTTGAAGGTTCTGTGATTCACGATTATAATTACTTAATAGAAACAACAAATTATTTAGGTGAAAAAATTTATACAAATCATAGTTTAAACATATTTAAAAGGTGGATAGAAAGAAAAATAGAAAATAACAAGCATATAACTTTTATTAATACATCTAGGTTGTTGAATAAAAAATATTACCAACAATACATAAAATAAACAAAAGTTATTGATTCCATTCATAAGCGAAAGAAAACTTCTTACCTTCTAACTTTCTAAGAAGTTGCTCAAATAGAAAAGTAATTAGTATCCAATCAATATACCTTTTATAATTTCTAAATCCCTTGAGCCTCACATTCTCAAGATTATATTCACCTTTTAATTTGCTAAATAGTCTTTCAATCTTTGTTCTCTGCTTGTATAGCTTTTTACCCTCTTCAGTTTCTAAAAATCTTATGTTCTTGCTTCTAAAAACATTCTTAACATTGTTTTTATCTTTCATGTTTCTTTTGTTTATCCCAGCAACAAATTTAACTTTAAGCTCATTTGCTATATTAAACCATCTGCTACAATCGTATCCCGCATCTGCTAATACAATCTCACAGCCAAAGCCCCATGCCCTATACAAAAGCTCTTCTTGTCTTGAGTCATGTTCATTTGCCCCTGTTAAAATCCAGAAAAGTGGTATTACTTCTTCTTTACCTGTACACAAAAGATGTAATTTGTATCCCCTGAAAAATCCTATTGTAATATGTATACCTATTTTTGCTTCTGAATCATTTTTGGCACTTCTCAGCGGCGTAGAGTCTACTATCGCTATACTCATATCAGGTTCTATCTTAGCTATTAATATGTCTTTTATATCTTGCATGTATTCTTTTTCTATTTTTCTTGACAACTTTGCAAAATATGAATAGTCCGGACTTTCTTCTATACCTACTACTTGCTTAAACTCTGTGTCTTGATTTATTCGATATTCTAATTCTCTGAAACTCTTTATCCCCTTTTTAACTTTATAAACCAAACAAGCTATTATCTGAAACAGATTAAATTTCCTCGGTCGTCCCCTTCTATTTTGCTTTATCTTCCTCGATAAAACTTCAGTAACCTTTTTTATTACAAAAAGCAGCTTTAAAAATTTCTTATTTTGTGCTTTAATATTCTTAGTCATCTTTTTCCCCCTTGTGTTTTGTTGTGGTTTTCTCTTAAATTAAAATTATAACACAAGGGGGCTTTTTTCTTTTGTTACTATGTTTACTCTATATGGTTATTTCTTTTATTCAACAACCTCAATACATCTTTAAAAGGAGCGAGAATTGAGGGAACTATACCAATACATATAGATGGAATTATTAAATTGCTATAATTCACCTTAACTTTACTTAAAAATATGTGAGGTTATCAAGAATGAATGTAAAGGTAAAAAATATCTCAGTAGATAGAGGCATAAAAATAATTGAAGCATTGAAGATATTAAATGATACAGGAAAAGGTATTTTATTAGTAATAGATGAAAATGAAAAATTAATAGGGACTTTGACAGACGGTGATATTAGAAGGGCATTATTGAAAGGTTACAAGTTAGAAGATAAGATAGAAGAGATTGTCCACTACAATCCTGTTGTTGCCTCTAAGGAATTAAATAATGAGGAATTGAAAGAATTATTTATAAAAAAAGCTGTAAAGCAAATCCCTATTGTTGATGAAGAGTCTCGAGTTGTAGACCTAATTTCAATTGAAGAAATATTGATTCCAAAAGGGAAAGAAAACATAGTGTTTATTTTAGCAGGTGGGAAAGGAACAAGATTAAGAGAATTGACAAAAGAAATTCCTAAACCCATGCTAAAAGTTGGTAATGAACCTCTTCTCCATCATATTATTAATAGTTTTAAGCAATATGGGTTTTATAGATTTATAATATCGGTGAATTATAAGTCGGAAATAATTGAAAATTATTTCCAAAATGGATATTTGCATGGAGTTAAAATTGATTATATAAAAGAGACAAAACCATTAGGGACAGCTGGGAGTATAAGATTGGCAAAGGAGCTTATCGATGGACCTTTTTATGTTGTTAATGGTGATGTATATACTACACTCAATTTTGAAAGAATGTTAAATTATCATTTAGAACAAGGCTTTGATATAACAGTAGGTGTGAAGAATTTTCAATATCAAATTCCTTATGGTGTAGTAGAAAGTAAGGATAAAGAAATTATAGATATAGTTGAGAAGCCAATTATTAATTACTTAATTAACGCTGGTATCTACTGTTTAAATCCAAATGTGATTGATTTTATACCTTTTGATGAATATTTTGAAATAACTGATTTAATCAAAAGATGCATATTAGGAGGCAAAAGAGTTGGATATTATGAAATTAATGAATATTGGGTAGACATAGGTCAAGTAGAAGATTATTATAAAATAAATGAAGACTTTAAAAGTAATAAAGTAGGTGAAAAAAGTGATAGAGAATGAAGAGATTGTAGCCATTATTCCAGCTCGAGGAGGTTCAAAAGGGATAAAAAATAAAAATATCAAATTGTTAGCAGAAAAGCCTCTCATTAGTTATACTATAGAGGAAGCATGTAAGAGTAAATATATTGATAGGGTTATAGTTTCAACAGATGATGAAAAGATTGTGGAAGTTAGTTTAAAATATGGTGCTGAGGTGCCGTTTCTGAGACCTAAGGAACTTGCACAGGATGATACACCAGGGATTGAAGTAATATTGCATGCCATAAAATGGTTAGAAGAGAAAGAAAATTATAAGCCCAAGTATGTTATGTGTTTGCAATGTACATCACCATTGAGGAGAGTGCATCACATTGACAAAGCTATTGAAATGATAAAAGAAAAGCAAGCTCCGGCTTTAGTAAGTGTGTGTGAGAGCGAGGTTAATCCTTATTGGATGAAGGTTATGGATGAAAATAACAGACTCATAGATTTTATAAAAACCAATGTTAACTTCTATAGAAGACAAGATTTACCAACAATATTTAGGTTAAATGGTGCTATATATATAGCAGAAAGAGAAATATTGCTTGAAAGGAAGACATGGTTTTTAGAAGAAACTATAGGGTATATAATGGATAGATATTCTTCTATTGATATTGATGATATAGTGGATTTCCAATTTGCCGAGTTTTTGATTAAAAAGGGGATAAGTCAGAATGAATAGTGTATTCATTATAGCAGAAGCAGGAGTTAATCATAATGGTAGCATGGAGATAGCAAAGAGATTAATTGATGCTGCTAAAGAGGCAGGTGCTAATGCTATTAAATTTCAAACTTATAAGACTGAAAATTTGGTTACAAAATATGCTGAAAAGGCAAACTATCAAAAAGTTAACACCGGTATTGGAACGCAGTTTGAAATGTTAAAAAGATATGAATTGACGTATAAACAGTTTGAAGAGTTAAAGAAGTATTGTGACAATATAGGAATAGAATTTTTATCTACTCCTTTTGATTGTGAAAGCGCAAAGTTTTTAAATGAATTAGGTGTTAGGTTGTTTAAAGTGAGTTCAGGAGACCTTACTTATCTGCCGTTTTTGGAATATATAGCAAAATTTAAAAAACCAATAATTTTATCTACAGGCATGTCGAATTTAGGCGAAATAGAAGCAGCGATTAATATTATAAATCAAGCTGGATGTAATGACATTACATTGTTACATTGCACATCTTCTTATCCAGCAAAAGTTGAAGATGTTAATTTGAAAGCAATCATTACGTTGAAAGAAGCTTTTAAGTTACCAGTGGGTTATTCTGATCACACAGAAGGTATTGAAGTTGCGATAGCTGCCATAGCAATTGGTGCAACTATTATAGAGAAACATTTAACACTTGATAAAAAATTAGAAGGACCAGATCACAAAGCTTCTCTGTCTCCGAATGAATTTAAGTTTATGGTAGATTGTATCAGAAATGTAGAAAAGGCTATGGGTAATGGTATTAAGAAGTGCACCAAATCGGAAGAAGAAATAAAGGTAAAGGCAAGGCGAAGCATTGTAGCAAAAAGAAAGTTATTAAGAGGAGAGGAAATAACTTTTGAAGATATTGAATTTAAAAGGCCAGCTATTGGTTTGCAGCCTAACGAAGTTTATAAGATTATAGGCAAAAAAGTAAAAGAGGATATAGAAGAAGATGAGATAATAAAGATTGAAAAGATAAGTTGGTGATGAAATATTGAAAAAAAGAAAGGTATTGGTTGTTACAGGTTCACGTGCAGAGTATGGATTACTTTATTGGACTATGAAAGAAATACAGAATGATGATTTTTTAGAGTTACAGATAGTTGTTACTGGAAGTCATTTGGTAGATGAATTTGGTTTTACAGTTGAGCAAATTAGAAACGATGGCTTTAGGATTGACGAAGAGATAGATATGTTGATAAATTCTTCGAAAAAAAGTGCAGTTGCAAAATCGATGGGTATAGAGTTGATTCAATTAGCAAATGCTTTTGAAAGACTGAAACCGGATATTTTGTTAATTCTGGGAGATAGATATGAAATATTTATTGCTGCCACATGTGCAATGATGATGAATATTCCAATTGCTCATATAAATGGAGGGGAAGCAAGTGAAGGAGCAATAGACGAACAAATAAGACATGCTATAACAAAAATGGCTCATATTCACTTTGTTGGTGCTGAATACTACAAGCAAAGAATTTTGATGTTGGGTGAAGAACCCTGGAGGATTTATAATGTTGGGCAACCGGGGATAGAAAATATAAGAAGGACCAAATTATTTTCTCGAGAAGAGATATGCAGAGTTTTAGGATTAGATGAGAAAAAAAAGATATTTTTAGTCACTTATCATCCGGTTACTTTGGAAGAAGAGGATTTAGAAAAACAGATTGATAATTTATTGAATGCATTGAACGAATTTGATGAAAATATTGTGTTCACCTATCCTAATGCGGATTATGGATATAAAAAAATTATTGAGAAAATACATAATAATAACAAACATAATTTCTATATCTTCAAAAATTTAGGAAGCCAATTATACCTTAGTGTTTTAAAAAATGCTGATATAGTTATAGGAAATTCCTCGAGTGGAATAATAGAAGCACCTTATTTTCGGGTTCCTGTTGTTAATATCGGCAATCGTCAAAAAGGTAGGTTTCGTCATATGAATATTATTGACGTAAATTATGAGAAGGATAATATTATTGAAGGCATTTTGAAAGGATTGAGTTTAGAGTTCAAAGAGATGATAAAAGAAATGCCATTTTATTTTGGCGATGGAAATACAAGTATTAAAATCAAAAATGTATTAAAAACTATTGAGATAGATGAAAAGCTGATACAGAAAAGACTGTGCAATAATAAAGAATTCTTATAGAATAAAACAAATATTCAGTTAGTAAAAAAGTTGGTGGTAAAGTTGAAAGATATTATTTTAGTTGGTGGAGGAGGGCATGCTAAAGTAATTATTGATATAATACGAAGTAGAGAAGAATTTAACGTTATAGGAATAATTGATAATGATTTGAAGAAAAAACAGATATATGGCATACCTGTAGTTGGAACTGATGAGATATTAGAAGAAATTTTTAGAAAGAAAATAGCTACAAATGCTTTTGTGAGTTTTGACGGCATAAAACGGATTGAAAAAAGAGGTAAAATGTTTTTTTATCTAAAAAAAATAGGGTATGAAATTCCTATCTTGGTTCATGAAAAGGCAATTGTTTCGGATTATGCAGAAATTGGTGAAGGAACATGTGTTATGGCTGGTTCCATAATTAATGCAGGGAGTGTTATAAAAGAGAATTGTATTATCAATACAGGAGCAATTATAGAACATGATTGTTATATTGGATTTAATAGTCATATAGCTCCACATGCCTCACTAGCTGGCGGTGTAATTATAGGAGACCACACACATATTGGGATAGGTAGCGTAGTAATCGAGAATGTAAAAATAGGAAGCAATGTAATAGTGGGGGCTGGAGCTGTTGTAACTAAGGATGTTCCAGATAATGTAATTGTAGCAGGTATACCTGCAAAAATAATTAGAGAAAATTGTTAAGAAAGTGAGAAAGGATGAGATAAAGAAGTGAATTTAAGTAATAAGAAAGTTCTTGTTACAGGAGCAGGTGGTTTTATTGGAAGTCATTTGGTAGAAGAATTAGTAAGATTAGGTGCAAATGTTTTGGCTTTTGTTCATTACAACTCGTTTAATAGATGGGGTTGGCTTGAGACTTTAGATAGGGAGATTATAAGGGAGATAGAGATTTATGTAGGAGATGTTAGAGATTATGATTCTGTAAAAAAAGCAGTGAAGGGGAAAGATGTAGTTTTTCACTTAGCTGCTTTGATTTCCATACCTTATTCTTATCAAACTCCTATGGCTTTTTACAAAACAAATGTGGAAGGAACTTTAAATGTTTTAGAAGCATGTATGGAGAATGACGTTCAAAAACTTATTCACACTTCAACCAGTGAGGTGTATGGAACAGCTTTGTATATTCCAATAGACGAAAATCATCCTCTACAGGCACAGTCACCTTATTCGGCTTCAAAGATTGCAGCTGATAAAGCAGTAGAAAGTTTTGTTAACTCGTATGATCTAAATGCTACGATTGTTCGTCCATTTAATACTTATGGACCAAGGCAGTCTGCAAGAGCTATTATTCCTACGGTTATAACTCAGATTTTAGGTGGAGTGAAGAATATAAGAGTAGGTAATATCCAAACCATAAGGGATTTTAATTATGTAAAGGACACGGTAAGGGGTTTTATAAAAGCGGCAGAGTATGACGGGGGCAAAGGTGAAGTGTATAATATCGGCTCTGGTAAAGAGATTAGCATAAAAAATCTAATTCATTTGATTAGTGAAGTAATTGGTGTTGAAGTTGAAGTGGTAGTTGATGAAAAGCGGATTAGACCAGATAAAAGTGAAGTAATGAGACTGTGCTGCGATAATAGTAAGGCTAAAATTAAGTTAGGATGGTATCCACAGTACGATTTAAAAGCCGGATTGATTGAAACTGTAAATTGGTTTAGAGACAATTATAATTTGTATAAATGGGAAATATATAATATTTGAAAGGGTAAGATAAAAAATGATTCCATTGTGCGAACCTGCAATAGCTGGAAATGAGATAAAGTATATTTCAGAATGTATAGAAAAGAGATGGATATCTACATATGGAGAATTCATTAAAAGATTTGAAGAGAAGTTTAAAGAATTTTTAGGAGTAAAGCATGCGATTGCAGTAAGCAGTGGTACTGCAGCATTGCATTTAGCATTAAGAGCTTTAAATATAGGAGAAGAAGATGAGGTCATAATACCGTCACTTACATTCATAGCTACTGCTAATGCAGTGAAGTATGTTGGAGCTGAACCTGTTTTTGTTGATGTAAAAAAGGATACTTTTGTTTTAAATGTAGAGAAAGTTGAAGAGATGATAACTCCTAAAACCAAAGCTATTATTCCTGTTCATTTATATGGCTATGCAGCTGATATGGAGAAATTAAGAAAAATTGCTGAGAAGTATGATTTGTATATTATAGAGGATGCCACTGAGGCTTTAGGGACTAAGTTTAAAGGAAGATATGTAGGGACATTCGGAGAGTTTGGTTGTTTTAGTTTTAATGGTAATAAGCTCATTACAACAGGGAATGGAGGAATGATTGTTACTAACCGAGATGATTTAGCTGAATATGTAAGGTATCTTTCTTCCCAAGCGAAGACAATGTTAAGTAATAATGGATTTGTTCACAATGAAATAGGTTACAATTATAGACTGCCTAATTTGCTTGCAGCTTTTGGTTTAGCCCAGTTGGAAAAACTGGAAGAATTTTTAAGAGCTAAAAGAAGGAATGCAGAGATATACAATTTATACTTGAAGGATGTAAAAGGGGTTATAACTCCGTTTGATACTGAAGAAGTGGAAAATTCTTATTGGCTTTATTCTATTGTTGTTACAGAAAATTTTGGTATTACAAGAGATGAACTAATAGATGAACTCAAAAAACATGAAATTGAAAGCAGGCCGTTTTTTCAACCTATTCATCTGATGAGAAACTTCAGAAATTGCAAAAAAAGCGAGATGAATAATACGGAATATTTAGCTTCACATGGCATTAATTTGCCCAGTTCAGTTAGTTTGGAAGAAAAAGAAATAGAACTTATTTGCACTATTATAAAAAGATATGGTTGAAATTAAGTAAAACAGGAGAGAAGTCCAAAGATGGAGGGAAATATTTTTGCAAAGAATTTAGAAGTTATTAAAAGGCGTTTTAAGTATATTTATGAGAAGTTGGATAAATTAAACACAGCAAACAGGATAAAGGAAAATATTAAAGTAATAAGTGAAGTTGCAAAAGATAGCAATATAGTTTTAAAGGTTAATATAGGTTCAAAAGAGTATTATTTGAGTAGCAAGTATAAGCCAGTAGAAGAGGCAAGAAAATTGGTTAATGCACAAGATTTAAAAAGGGAAGGAATTAAAATTCTTTTTGGAATAGGGAATGTTTATTTGATAAAAGAGTTATTAAATTATATGCATGAAGATGGAAAATTAGTGATAATTGAGCCTTATTTAGATATTTTTATTAAGATAATTGAATCAATAGATATTACACATATTCTTGAGGACGAAAGAGTTGTAATTTGGATTTTTGATGGAGATACAGAATCGTTAGGGAATATGTTAGATATGTATTTAGATTGGACAAAAACAGAAAAGACCAAATTTATTTTGTCTCCAAACTATGATAAGTTTTCAAAAGAAGAATCAACAATTGTTTTAAAAGTCATAAGAGATTTATTAGTTGATAATAAATTGACTGTAAACACAATATTATATTTTGGAAAGATGTGGCAAGAAAATATTTTGAAAAACTTACGATATTTATTAGAAAGCTCATGGATAAACAATTTTAAAGATTCTTTTATTTCATTACCAGCAGTAATAGTTTCAGCTGGGCCATCTTTAAATAAGAACGTACATCTTTTGAAACAAATCAATGACAAAGCCATAATCTTAACAGGAGGAAGAACTTTAAAAATACTTTTAGAACACGATGTAAAACCTGATTTTGTAGTTACTATTGATGGCAGTGAGAAGAATTATAAACTATTTGAAAATGTTGATTATTCAGATATTCCTCTACTCTATAGTCCACGGACCCATTATCGTATTTTAGAACAGCATAAAGGAAAATTTAAAATAATGCTTAATAGTGATCGTTTTACTTATAACCTGTTTATGAAATATGGTATAGACACTGGATTTGTAGGGGGAGGAGGTTCAGTTTCCTGTTTTGCATTTGATATAGCTACTAAAATTTTTAATTGTTCTCCTATAATTTTTGTAGGACAAGATTTGGCATATACTAACGGGTTGATTCACGCTATTGGAGCACATGATAGATTAAATGAGATAAGCGTGGAAGATAATCCCAACTTATTATATGTGGATGGAGTTATGGGAGATAAAGTAGTAACTGATTATGCATTGTATAACTTTTTAAGATGGTTTGAAAGAAGGATAATGTATGATAATAGTGGCAGATTGTACATAAATGCAACAGAAGGTGGGGCTAATATTAAAGGAACAATTCCGATGAGATTGAGCGAAGTAATAGATTCTTATTTTGCTCAGGCTACTTCAATTGAGGAAAAGAAAAGAGAAGAGATAGAGAAAAAATTTAAAATAGTGGACGACAATACAAGGGTTGAAATTATAAAAGAGTTAGAGAATATTAACAAAGATTTAAGTGAAATATTAGATAAAGTTAATAAAGCATTGGAATTGAACAAAAGACTTTTAAATGGATATGATAAATCTACATTAGAAGAATTAGAAAGTATTGATAATTTTCTGAATGAAAAATTTAAAGAAGGAAGTCTACTAGATGATTTTTTACTTTCAATTAGCTATGAGGTTTTAAATCATGAAATAAATTATGAAATACCAGAAAAGGCTAATGTTGATATTGTTGAAAAAGGTGAGAAATTGTACAAGGGAATTAAGAAAGCTATTGAGTATTCACTGCCTATTTTACAAGAGAGTCTAAAAGAAATAAAAAGTAGACCTTGTTATTAAAAGGGGAATGGTAAATTGGAGGAAATATTCAAAAAGAACGTACAAATTCTTAGAGAACGGTTTAACATTATATTTGAGATGAACCAAGAGAATTTGAAAGAAGAAATGTTAGATTTGATAGGTGAATTAAATGAATACGAAAAGAATGCAGATAGCATCGAAATAAATCAATGGAAATCAGACATTATTATTGTATTTATTGGTTTTGGTACTGGAAATTTTATTAGGAGAATTTTAGATGCATTACCAGATGACGGTATTTTAATTATAATTGAACCTTCATATGAGATATTAAACAAAGTTTTTTTTAGTGAAAGTTTTGAAGATATTTTAATTGATGAGAGAGTGTTTTTTATTATTGACAATGGAAGTGAAAAGTTGATAAATATAATCGAAGAAATTATACCTTGGGAATTAAGTTTAAGATTAAAGAATCTTGTTCATCCGTTTTATAAAAAATATTTTGGCGTATATGTAGAAAAAATAGAAAATAGACTGGATGAATTTAGAATTATAAAAGAAACAGAAATTAAGACTATCTTTTATTCTTCACATGTCATAAAGAAAAATATGCTTGCTAACCTTATATTTATTCCAGAAAGTA
Organism: Caldicellulosiruptor changbaiensis; assembly: GCF_003999255.1. Taxonomy (GTDB): domain Bacteria; phylum Bacillota; class Thermoanaerobacteria; order Caldicellulosiruptorales; family Caldicellulosiruptoraceae; genus Caldicellulosiruptor; species Caldicellulosiruptor changbaiensis. Next base: position 1,601,625 of record NZ_CP034791.1, on the reverse strand, counting down.
ACTTAGGGAATACGTGGGAAAATTATTTTAAGGGCATACCTGCTATAATTATAGGTGCGGGTCCTTCATTAGACAATGATATTAATGAACTGAAAAAAGCGAAAGGTAAAGCTATTTTGATTGCTGTTGGCAGAGTATTGAAACGATTATTACAAATGGGCGTTATACCTGATTTTGTAGTCTCAGTTGATTATAGTGAAAGAAATTATAATTTTTTTAAGGAAATTGATTACTCAAATATTCCATTAGTTTATGGAATCGGAGTAAACTCTAATATATTAAAAAATCACACTGGCAAAAAGATATTGATGCTAACAGCTGCCGATTCGTTTGTAAACAAATTGCTTGCTAAAATGGGTTATGAATATAATCTCTTTAAGGGTGGAGGTTCTGTTTCCTGTTTTGCTTATGAATTTACAAGAGTTTTAGGTGCTAATCCTATAATCTTGGTTGGTCACGATTTTGCTTTTACAGATAACAAGGTATATTCTAATATTTCTTTGCATGAGGGCGAAAAGAATGAAATAAGAGAAGATGAGCTTTTATGGGTAGAGAGCAATGATGGGAGAAAAGTTGCAACAAACAAAATATATTTTGGCTTTTTAAAATGGTTTGAAAATGAAATCGAAAAAGACAAAGAAAAAATAAGGGTTATTAATGTTTCAGAAAGAGGAGCTAAAATAAGAGGAACAATAGTAATGAGACTAGGTACAGTGATAGAGGAGTATTGTTATAAAACGATTAACATTGAAAAATATATGAATACTATGTCACACGAATATCTTATTGATAAAGAAATTTACATTAAATTGTTAAATGAAGTTAAAAATCAATTGTCGGAGTTAAAGTTAATTGGGGAAATTGGTATTAATATATGTAATCAGTTTTTTGAAAAGGTTATTCGAGAAGAAAAATTTCATATGGCTAATTATTTTTCTGATTTATTAACTGATATAGAGAATGAGTTATTGGAGAAAGAGTTGGCGTATACATTAGTTGAAGAGTTAATGATAAAGGAAAACTATATTATAAACAATATGGATGACAGTTTTTTAGAACCAAAAGCATTTCTAAAGAGTTTTTATTTAAAAAATAAGATGTTGTATGAAAGCATAATTAAATATTCTCAGTATGCAGGTGATTCGATACACTGTTTAGTTGAATAAAATAACTTGTAGCTCTAAAAATGATTTTAATTTACTAAACAGTAATTTCATTTGAGTTGAGGATATATAATTGAGTAAAAAGAGATTGAGCTAACTCTTGAAAAGAGAACAAAAGACGAAGAATCAGCCAAGTTTTTAGAGTTAATACTTAAATCAAATTTTAACATTTCTTGCTACTAAACAAATTAATGCTGAATATTACGAAAGGATAGACGAAAGAAAAGACTATTGCAACGGTTAGTATTTCTGCTAATTTAATTACCAGAGAAGAGACTTTGACTTTGAAAATACCAAGATTTCATAATAATGGTAAATTTACTACAGACCTTCTTAGACGGTATCAGCGAAGTGAACAGTCGCTTTTATTGTCTGTTTAGTGAGATGGTGGTAAGTTGAGTATTCACACGAAAGATTGAAGAGATTGCTTATGAGTTATGAGGGACTGAGTTTTTAAAATCCGCCATCTTAGAGCTTTGCAAAATCTTGACTCTATAATTAGTCAGTGAAATTCAAGGTCTTTGGAAGAAAAGAAGTTTTCTTTTGTAATAGTTGATACAAAGGTTACAAAAATAAAAGAAGAAGGTCACGTTCGTTAGAAAAGTTTATTGAATTGGTGTAAGTGTAAACGAAGAGGGTTACAGAGAGAGGTGAATAATAGGAATGGAAGATAGTAATGCAATGCTGGGAGTTATTTTTAATCTTTTTACAGATCACCCTAAATTATTAAAAATATATTTATATAAGGCAATTGGTATATTTTTGGATAGTATTTATATTTATTAAAAAAATTGTACGAAAGAGCAATCTCACATCGCCTTGCTATTTACATTGAGTAGTTTTTTTGCTCAGGTTTGATGTAGATTGTGAATACGATGGTAACGAAGAACATAAAAGTGGACGTAAAATATATTGAAAATATTTGTTTTGAATACAGTAAACACAACTGCAAAAGATTTAATTGTGACAATTGCCGCAATGAAGTTAGTGTATATCCAGATATAATTGTTCACAAGAGAAGAGTAAATTAATTTAATTTGCTTATAATTGAAGTTAAAAAAGTGAATTCATCGCATGTTCTAGAGATTGAAAAGGATATACATAAGTTAAAACAGTATACTAAACAAACCATAAGTAGTAAAAATAACAAAATAATTTTTGCTACAAATATGGGGGTTTTAGGCTTTTATATTGGTGACAACGCTAAAGAAGAACCTTTGATTAAGTGGTTTAAAAATGGTAAAGAATTAACAGTAAAGTAAGTTTTAATCTAAATTTTACTATTTTTGACTGAATTTATTAACCAAAAACTTTTAGACTTCTTCGCAAAGTTTTTGCAAACTCTTCGAATAAAACAGGATGCGGATAATACCCAGATTCTCCAAAACTATGAAGGAGCATATAATGAATATTTTATGCCGTTTTCCAATGAGCCTCAGTATATATTTAGTGAATGATGTATTTAAAAACCTCTTTCCGCTTGCCTTTGATACACCTTTTGAGAACTACATGTCCTTTGCACACATTTGGCAACAATTAAGCTTCTTTTTGTTGGTCTTTGCAGCTATTATAAATCAGATTTTACAGAAGAGATAGTAATAAATCTTATTCAATCATTTTCAAAAGCCATTGAACACAACACCGCATACCTTGCAAACTTGCTCCAAATACTTGAGGAAAATAATGTTAATACATTGGCATATATGGCGATTTTGATAAGGGGATAAGGAAAAGATTGACATAAAAAAGTCTGGGATGGTGAGAGTTACATGCGAAATTATGCTGAAGAACTTGCATATTGGTATTTTCGGTTTATGGTTTTTTCGTTTTAGAGAATTATGTGCTGGATAGAAATCGACAGAAGAAAAATAAAGCATATGAAACTGATATTGTTGCTATTAGATTTCCTTATGTTTATGAAGAGATTGGAGGAATGGAAGACGACTGGCATAAAGATTCAAAGGATATGATTCCTAAATTTGAAGAAAATATTATAGGAGTAATTTGCGAGGTGAAAAGTGGTGAAGATGGTTATTCGAATGAAAACCTGTTTATTGGAACTAGACTAAGAAAATGTTTTCAGCGGTTGGGATTTTATAAAAGTGGAAGTAACGAGTTTGAGAATGCTTATAAGCAATTATTGAACAACAGTAGCTATTGGGATGAGAAATATACAATTGTTAAAATACTTATTTCACCGAAGGAGCATACGGGAGATAAATTTAAAAACATTTTGCTGAGTAATATTGATAGCTTTATTACTAAGAGAATAAAGAAATACGGAGAAAAGTATTCTGATAGAAATTTTTTTAATTCTAATCTAATTCAATATAAAATTTGGGAAAGTAAAAAAATTAATCTCTAAATCATATTGAGAAAAAAAGTTGAATAGAATTTTAACAAGTATTATAATTATAACTAAACTATGTATTCCACTTTTGCTAAGCTGGAGGAATTTTAATGGATAATAAAGAAAATTTTTTTATTAAGATTTCTGATGAAAAAAAGAATAGCCAGATAATTTCCTTTCTTTCAGAGATAAAAAACAAACTTTTGTCAGAAATTTACATGATTGAAAAGCCTTTGCATTCTCCATACTCCCAGAGGGAATATAATAACGAGAATTCATATATGGTATTAATTCCTGGAAAAAAAATTATTTTTGTTGATTGTTCAGATAATGACAGTGGTATAGAAGATTACAAAGATGAAATTTTAGACGACATTAGCGAAATGGCAGGTGTACTTGGCTTTAAAAATCTTATTGGAAGACCCAAAAATTGGGAACAGGATGGGTTAATAGAAACTTTTAATGTTAGAGAATTATTGGAATATGCACAAAAACGTAATCATGATGAGTTTTTGAATAGAATTGATTTAGGGAATATAGGAGCTCAAAGGAAATCTCAAATTATAGTTTCACTTCTTATTGGAGTAGCTAATAATCCAAATATCATTACCAAATTAGTTCCAGTATCTGTATTGGAGAAGGTTAAACAGAGAATAATCTTGTTCGATTTGGATCAGACAAGGTTTATCTATAACGACCCGGATAAAAAAGTTATAAAAGTCCAAGGACTTTCTGGGACAGGTAAAACAGAATTGCTATTTCACAAAATAAAAAATCTATATCTATCAAGTGATAATATTAAAATTGCGTTGACTTGTCACAACAAAGTTTTAGCTAATACATTAAGAGAAAGATTAATAAATTTTTTTAATTTAGCAAAGGTTACAAAACAAATAAAACAAGAAAATTTATTTATTGCTCATGCATGGGGAACAGCTACAAATCCATTTTCTGGGTTGTATAGTTATATAACTAATTTTTATAGGATTCCATTTTATCCTTTTAATCACTTTGAAAGTTTTGATATAACATGTAAGATGGCAATTGAAGATCTAAAGAATTTGGGAATTGAAGAGTATGCTTTTGATTATATTTTTGTAGATGAAGGGCAAGATTTTCCCGATAGTTTTATTGCTCTGTGTGAATTGGTGGCTAAAGAAAAAGTATTTGTTGTAGGTGATATTTTCCAGGATATTTTCGAAAAAGAAGATATTAATAAAATAGTTGAGGCAGATTTTGTATTAAAAAAATGCTATAGAACTGATCCAAAAACATTGATGTTTGCTCATGCTTTAGGTATGGGACTATTTGAAGAAAAAAAGTTGAACTGGTTAGAAGACAGAGAATGGGAGCTATGTGGTTATACTGTTGAGAAAAAAAATGGAGAAGTAATTTTAAAAAGAGAGCCAATAAAAAGGTTTGGCGATGAAGAAATTGATAATATAAAAGACAGTGTTATAATTTATTATAATAGCAAAGACTTGATTGGAGATATAATTGGCGTAATCAAAAAGTGCAAAGAGCAATATCCCGATATAGAACCAGGAGATATTGGTGTTATATTTTTAGATAATGATAGAGACATATATGAGATGATATCAAAATTGGAAGCTAAAATTTATAATGAGTTTGGATGGGAAAGCAATAGAGCATATATTTCTAAGAAGAATAAAAAAGATGCTGTTTTTTTAAGTAATATAAATAATGCAAAGGGGCTTGAATTTAGTTTTTCTATTTGCGTGACGAAAGGAATAAAAAATGATTTGAGATACAGAAATAGCCTATATACTATGCTTTCTCGTTCTTTTTTAAGGTCTTTTTTAATAACAGGAGATAGTGAGGAAAAATTAAAGCTGATTTTAGCTGGATTAAGAAAAGTAATGGAAGAGTTTTGTATAGTGACTAAAGAGCCAACGGAAGAGGAGAAAGAAGAAATTAAGAAATTGCAAATAGAGGCTAAAAAGTCACCTGATGAGAATTTTGAGGAGGTTTGTGATGAATTTCAGATTGAAAGTGAAGAGAGAAAAGTAATCAAAAAACTTATAATTAAGCATAGAGGTAGTTTGCCTTCGGATAAGTCGGAGCTGAGAGATATAATTAGCAAATATACAGATGTATGGAATTAGGGTGAATTGCTATGGAAAAATATAGCTTTTATTCCTACAAAGAGTTTTTTAAAAAACCAATAAGGAATAAGATAGATATTCTTAAGATTTTGATTAATACGTTAGAGATTATTTTAAATCAAAGCTCTTGTGATATTAAAAATGCGAATATTACTGTGGTGAAAGATAGAAAAATGCAAAGGGTATTCTATCATTATGAGAATAAAATTTTTACCATATATTTTCCATTTTCAATAGAAGAGATAGAAGGTATTTATGAATTATGGTGGGATGAAATACGTATAGATCATGCTATAATTAGTACAATGATGTCAATAATAGAAATCGAAGAAGATTTAAAGAATAAAGAGTTTTTTGAAGTAATTATTGAAAATATTGAAGCCAAAAGAGACGAATTAATTCAAGATGGAATTGCATTAAAAATAATTGAAAATTCAATAAAAATTTTGAAATACTTATTAATTACAGAAGATGGTTATCTTAGATATGATTGTGATGAAGTGAATTGGAAGAAGGCATGGGAAAAAGGAAATGCTAATAAACATCCATTACACCATTTAGATATATTCTATTTAGATGATAATACTTTCAAAATAGGTCTGGAGAATACAAAAAAACCTTGTCTGAATATGTTAACTTGTCTGAATATGTTAATTGATATTTTAAATATTGACACTGATGCTTATTTCTTAAACATAAAACACCAGTGGTAGAAAGAATGCTTCTAATAAAGTTAACAAAAAATGTGGAGAGGCCTTAATTTTTCATAATAAGTCTACCTAAGAGGAGTGGAATAAGAAAAATTTGATACGAAATGATAAATTACTCATTGCTGAATCAATAGAAAATATCAATTTTTACAGAAACACAGTATTCAACGCAAATGCTGATGCAATAGTAAATACAGTCAATTGCATGGGTGTTATGGGAGCAGGTATAGCCTTAGAATTCAAGTTAAGATATCCAGAGATGTACGAAGATTACGTCGTTAGGTGCAAAAATAATAAGGTCAAAATTGGCGAACCATATTTGTATATTGCAAAAGATGGAACTAAAATTGTTAATTTTCCAACAAAATATCATTGGAGATATCCTTCAAAAATTGAGTGGATTAAGATGGGACTTGAGTATTTTGTTCAGCATTACAAAGAGTGGAATATAAAATCTATAGCATTTCCTAAACTGGGAACAAATGCGGGGAAGTTGCCTTGGTCGCAAGTTAAAGCAGTTATGGTTGAATATCTCAAAAGGGTTGATATTCCTGTTTATATTTGCCTTGATGAACTGGAAGAAGCAGAAGGCATATAGAGAGAGATGTTAAAAATATTAAATGAAGAGGGTGACAGTTTTTTAGCTAAGATAAAATTGAGGCGTGACCTTCGTGACGCTATTTTAAAACAGATACCGATAAAAAGGTTAAAACTTTCACAAAGTGAAAAGAAAATAAGTAATAAAACGTATGAAAAATTATTTATTGAGCTTTATAACAGGGTAAAAAAATCACAGTCTGAACACTATGAGAATTTATCGTTTTTTGACAGATAGTACAATTTTGAATTTTTAAGATATTTAGTTACAGTTAGGAGGTGATTTCATGAAACCAATATATATCATCGGCTATTTATCAACAAGGTTTGTTGATTTTTTTAGATATATTGGAAAACTGCAAAATTTTAGAACTTGTAGATGTAAGAACAAATTCTTTTTCAAGGTTTGTTCCAAAGTTTAGGAAAAATTTGGAAAATACATTAGCACAAGCAAATATTGGATATATTTTTCTTAGGGATCTTCGTGGTGGAAAGCCGGAAAAATCTTTCTTTCTATACATCCCAAGGGTTACTAGGATTACATCGCAATAATCCAGTCAATTAAGTTTAAAGAAGGCATAGAGATTTTACTTAACCTTACATAAAAAGAAACAATAACTTTGATATGCAGTGAATTTGATCCCGCACAATGTCACAGAACTCTTATAATTGGTCGATCTTTATTGAGCTTTCGCAATATAGCAGTCAGTCATTTGATGGGGAAATGAATAAAAGTAGCTCAGTGTGTATTAGATGAGAGTTTTATCTTTGAATATTTTTTCGAACAAGTGGTTAGCAATCATTTTAAGCACTGAAGAACTTATCAATGAAGTATGTGAGTGCAGGTAAGGAAAAATATTTGAAGTCAAAAACAATAAGTCTTAACATGGTATTCTAATCCCATACTCCTTAATTTCTTTTACAAAAGGGTTCTCATCGGTAAAATCCTCAGGTCTAAAAGGATGAGGTTCAATTCTAAGGTCGATATCTCTTCTAAGTCGCATTAATAATAATCTATCTTCAATGCAGTCACCTTTGAACTGGTCAGAAATTACTGCAATATCAATGTCGCTATCATTATGATAATTTCCTTTTGCATATGAACCAAAGAGATATACATCAATAACATTTATTTCTTTTTTGAGTTTACTAATATACTCCATAATTGTATTTTTTACTCTTGAATCAATCTTTTTAACCATTCTATAACAACCTCCACTTTTTCAATTATATTTTGTGTATATTCTCGAGTACATTTTTTTGAAATTCTCTTTTATAATCAGGATACCTTGTATTTATGTTAAAAGTTGTAAGAAGGTCAAAAAAAATCCGCCATAGAAGCGTCTAAAGGAAGTTGTATTTTCTTTGCAAGAAACAATAGATCATGTGTTTTGGGGGATATGTTCTCACTAAATATTTTATCACAAATCTAAAGTGCAAATAAAGCACTCATTAAACTTTTTCCTTTCCACAACCGATAATATAATAAGAAAAGACTAAAAAGAGAGGGAAGCGAAAATGGTTGTTGATGGCATTGGAATCAAAGCCGTTGATATATCGAATACAGTCCCAAGAGTTCAAGATAGCAAAACAAAACTTGAAAATATCGAAGTTAGCTTGCAGGAAGAAAAGGGTATAAACAAAGAAGAATTTAATGATAAGCTGGCAGACAAGAACAGCAGAAAAGAACTTGATGAAGATACACTTATTAAAATGATAAACCAGGCAAACAAAGCGTTTGAGGCAAAGTACACAAGGCTTGAGTTTTCGATACACAAGGAGACACATGAGATAGTAGTAAAGGTTTATGACAAAGAGACCAATGAGCTTATAAGAGAAATACCACCAGAGAAGATTTTGGATATAATTGCAAAGCTTTGGGAGCTTGCAGGCATTTTTGTTGATGAGAGAAGATAGGTGGTGACGAAGGAATGAATATAAGCTCAACGATCTCTACAAGTTATACAAGCCCTTATGATGCATACAAATATTACACAAGAATTGGTGGACTTGCAAGCGGGCTTGATACAGATTCTATAATTCAGGGCTTGATGAGCATTCAAAAAGCAAGGTATAACAAACTGTATCAACAGCAGCAGCTTCTTCAGTGGCAGAGAGAAGATTATATGAATATGGCAAATGAGATAGCAAGTTTTAGAGATTATGTCTTTGATTTAAGAGTTTCAAGTTCTAAATTTATTAGTATGAAAGCTTGGGGTGATGCAATAAGCGGTGGTTATATTGATGCAGCACCTACTGCGAACAGTTTGGTGGGAGATTATCAAATAAAAGTTGACCAAATAGCAACTCCTGCTTTTATGTTTGTTTCAAAAATTAGTAGTACAGATTTGGCTAACATACAAAATAGTCCTGAAAAAGCTATATGGGTTTATGTTAATGATGATAATGCTGGAAATGTCTCAATAGATATAAAGACTTCTAATCCACAAGATAGTAAGTATATAAAGATTGATGTATCAAATTTGGATGTTGATGGTTTTGAGAGAGCTTTAGCATCAGCTCTTAAATCAACAGGAAAAGTTGATGCTTATTATGATAATGTCCAAGGGAAACTTTTTATAAAAAGATTACAAACAGGAGCTCTCACAGCATTTAATTTAAATAGTGAGATAAGTAGTATACAAAAAGATTCTACAATGTATTCCAATGGACAAAATGCAAAAGTTAGTATAAAAATTGGGAATGTAGATTATTGGAAGGACCAGGAATTTTCTCAAAATACATTTACTTTTTTGGGAACAGTTATTACTCTTAAAAAAGAAACTTTAGTCAATGGAGTTTTTACGTATCAGTCATTTGCGATTTCAAAAGATGTTGATTCTACAATAAATAATATAAAAGAATTTCTCAGCAAATACAATGACCTTATTGATAAGATATATAGCAAAATAACAGAAAGGCCAAATAGAGAGTTTCAGCCTTTAACGGAAGAGCAAAAATCCCAAATGAAAGATGATGACATAAAAAAATGGGAAGAGGCAGCTAAAAAGGGTTTGCTCTACAACGATTCGATTTTAGGTAGCTTCTTGAATAATGTGAGGTATTGGGTTTATGAAAAAGTGGATTCATTACCAGAAGAAATTAATCAACTAACTGATATAGGAATTGAAACATATAGTTATTTTGATGGTAATAAAGCAGGGAAACTCTATATAAAGGATGAAGAAAAACTGAGAAAAGCATTAGAAAATGATCCGAATAGTGTATATAAATTGTTTACTGCTTCCGTTGGAACATTAGATGATTATAAAAAGACAGATCCACAAACGGGAAAAACGTATTACGATTATAATGGTTACTTATTAAAACAAGGTTTGTTACAAAGAATATATTATTTTTCAAAAGACGTTATAAATAAAATTTATGAAAAGGCGGGTAAGCCTTATTTTACCAGCAGTTATGATCCGAACAGCTACATTGGAAAACAATTGAGATATATTGCAACTCAAATGAATGCTGAGCTGGATAGATTAGAAAAAATTGAAGAAAGATATTATAAGCAGTTTTCTCTACTTGAATCGCTAATGTCCCAAATGAATGCACAGAGTTCCTGGCTTTCCCAACAATTTAGCAGTAAATAATTTAGAGGAATCATAGGGTTAAAAGTGAATCTAAAGCTGAATGACCATCTTTGACTCAAAAAGAAAAAATAATTTATAGGAGGAAATAAATGATGGACGCAGCAGCAAGATATCAAGAAGAAGTTATAATGACAAAGCCACCAGAAGAATTAACTCTTATGCTTTATGATGGATGCATAAGATTTATAAAACTTGCAATGCAGGCAATTGATGAAAAAAAGTTTGACAAAGCAAATGAGAACATTATAAAAGCCGAAAATATCATCACAGAGCTTATGTCAACCCTTGATATGCAATATGAGATATCAAAAAATCTTATGAGTTTATATGATTTTATTTACAGATGGCTTATTCAGGCAAATTTAAAGAAGGACAAAAAATATCTAAAGGAAGCTCTTGAAATTGTTGAAGAGATGCGGGCTACATGGGCAGAGGCAATTAAGATTGCAAGACAGCAAAAAAATAAATAAAAGGGTTGGGGTTTATGTATGAAAAACTGATTAGTCTTCTTGAAGAAAAGGAAAAGCTTGTTGATAAGTTTTTAGAGCTTACAAATCTTCAACAAGATTATATTTTAAATGACAATTTTGATGAGTTGTCTAAAATTGTTGATATGAAGGCGAAGTTAATTGAAAGGATAAATACCCTCGACGATGAGTTTATAAAGGAGTTTGAGGGGATAAAAAAGGCAAAAAATATCAAAAGCTTTGATGAGATAACTGACATAGACAAAGAGACAGGGATTTTGCTCAAAAGTTTGACTTCATCAATTATGGAAAAGCTAAAAGTAATAAAGGACATTGACGAAAAAAATAATATCCTTATTCGCGCAAAGTTTGATGAGGTAAAAAGGACTATAAAAACACTTAGATACAAAAAAGAGGCTATAAAAGATTATACATCTTATAAACAAATAGACTATCATTCTGGATTTGACAAAAAGGAATAAAAGGGTCCCTTTACTTTAACAAATCAGAACCAACAAAGAAGAGGGACCCTTTTTCTTTGCTATTTAGTATTTTTGTCCTCACTTTGTTTAAACAACCATTCTGGTTCGTCAACATCAGGACAAGTCTGATACAGAACAAGTGGGTCTACATCAAGGCTGGTTGTTTCATCGTAGTTGCCGCTCACATCCCATGCAAGTGTGCCATTTAAAACTGTGCACCTTTCCATAAAAAACTTTTTGTCTTTAAGTCTTTGAAATTCACCCTTTTCAAGAAGACTTGAAGCATCAAAGAGTTTTATGCTGCCATCATCAAAGTAAATATAAACTTTATATTCTTCTGTCGGTATAACCTGAACAACCTCAGGATAATATTCCATCATGTGCCAATCACCTCGTAAAATATAATTTACACTAAAGGATTAATTCTCATCAGTGGCTTGTGATCTTTTGCAAGTTCCCAGTTTTGCATAAGCTCATCTTTATGAATTTCTGCCCAAGCCAACACAAGTTTTAGTTGTCTTTTAGGCAAGAATCCTTTTATAACCCTTGTGTTTAAAATATCAATTTCTGCTTCAAATCCGGCGAAGGTTGCATGAAAATGAGGAGGGTTATGGTCGTCATAATACATTGTAATCCTTATGCCGTAGAAAATGCAAATTTCTAGCATATTTATCTTTCACCTCAGTGCAAACGAAGGTTTATTTCTTAAAAATTATACTCTAAATTTCATTAAAATCACATTTAAAAATCTTGACAGAAATTAACTTTCAATTTCAATCTTCCTCACAAAATACAAATTCCCCAGCGCAAAGAGAGCTGCAAGTAAGAACACATATTCATACCCAAACTTATTCCACAAAAAGCCAGATAACATAGGAAGGCTCATAGAAACTGCATGGTCCATGCTTGTGCCTGTTGAAAGAGTTGGAGTCAGATCATCAGGATGTTTGATAACCTTTTTTATGTACGTTGACCTTGCCATTGATGTTGCAAACATTAGATTATCAATTATATAACACGCATATGCCAAGCCCAAAGCCAAAGTTTTTATCTTTATGTTCTCAGTCATAGCGTATCCTATGCAGATTAAGAAAATAACAATCGCATCAAATGTCAAAACCTTCTTTTCACCAAGCTTGTCAATAAGCCTGCCTATAACGTTTCTAAATCCAATTCCCAAAATGGAGCAGATTATTCCAACCAGAGCAAAATTTGAAACAGGCTGTTTAAATATCTTAATCAACACCCAAGGAGCAAATGTGATAAAAATCTGCTTTCTTGCACCAAAGAAGATAGAAAGAACATAGTAGAGCCAGTAATCTTTTTTGATTACAAACTTTAGACCTTTGTGATTTCTTACATTTGGCATTTTGATTGGCATCAAAAATATTGCAGCGAAAACGTACATCATTGCAGCGACAAGATAGGCTATTTTGAATGAAAAATTCAGGAATTTAAACCCTACCATGACAATGAAATAACCAATAACTGCAGCGGCGGTTGAAACAGAGCCAATGAGCCCTAAGGTTTTGCCGTAAGAGTCTTCTTTTGAAAGTTCCATTCCAATGCTTGATGTCAAAACCATGTTAAGGTGGGTGCCTGTGTTGTAAAAAGCTGTCCATAAAATCAAAAGAGCAAAGCTTGGCGCAAAATAGCCAAGCCCAACCAGAGATACAGAGCAAAGAAATGTCGCTATAATGCTTACTCTCAAATCCCCAAGGAAGTATAAAAAGCCTATTAAAAAGATTATCAAAAACCCTGGTGTCTCGCGAGGAAACTCAAGCACACCTCGTGCCACTGGTGAGATTTTAAAGCTTGCTGCAATATAGTTATTGAATATGGTGTCATTAATCCCGCCACCAATTCCCATAAATGCATTTGCCAAAATAAAAAGTGAAATAGCTGAGAATGCAAATCTAACGCTACCCTGTGTCTTTTGCATATTAAAATCCTCAGTCCTTTCTAAAAATTTTTGTGAGTTTACTTACTTTAGCTTTATCTCAAAAAGTGGTGTGTAGACTCTTTTTCTGTCAATCTCTTCGCTTAAAAATAAAATAACACTCTCAACAGGAATTAGGTCAAATTTGTAATTTTCAACGTACTGCTTGAACTTGTCAAAAGGCTCATCCAAAATAACATCCTGAGCAATTGTTATATGAGGGGTATAGTCCCTTTTTTCTTTTTCAAAACCGATTGAATAAAGAGAGTCTTCCACTATTTGATAAAGATTATTTAACTTATCTAAATCACCGTCCGGCTTTAAATATACAACACGCAAAGCGTTTTTGCTTCCTTTGAAATATCCACAAGAGAAAATCTTAAGTGAAAAAGAAGAAAAACTTTCTAAATTCTTTGTTAACACCTCTTTAATCTTCTCGACATGGTCATATTCTATCTCACCTAAGAATTTTAAAGTAAGATGAAAGTTATCGATGTACTTCCACCTTCCCTTTTTGCTGATTGATTTTAAATAGCTCTGTGCTTCGACTATTTGCTCTTTTAGCTTTCTTGGGAAATCAATTCCAATGAAGGTTCTCATTTTGGTTTTTCTCCTTTCTTTACATCATTTTTTCAAAAACCTTTGAATGCGCGCATACAATTTGGTAGAATTAAAAAGGAGGAAGGTCTATTTTTAAATTTTAGCAGGGGGAAAGAGGCAATGGAAGCACTTTATAACACAAAGCTTCTATATCCCACAGACAAACCTGTATCGCCAGGAATTATCAATGTAGAGATATACAAACCGCAAAAAGGAAAGCTTCCAATCTATGTAAAAAGCCTTGATGAAAATGACATAAAAAAGTATATACCAAACATTGCCACAATTATCCAAGAAGAACTTCTAAGGAGAATCAATATCGATTTAGTTACACAGACAGATTTTTACATCGTCGAAGAAGATAATAAGTATCATGTATATTTTAACAAATCCCTTGAAGATTTTAAAATAGAAAAAGAATAGGTACTGGGGGCAGGCTAATGAGGAATTTTGCTGATGTCAAGAAGATTGTAGTTAAGGTTGGAACAAGCACTGTTACATATCCAACCGGCAAACTAAATCTTTCGCGACTGGAGAAACTTGCAAGAGTTCTTTCTGACATAAAAAATGAGGGAAGAGACGTTGTGCTTGTCACATCTGGTGCTGTTGCATCAGGTTTGGGCAGGCTTGGGCTTACTAAAAATCACAAGACAACTCAAGAAAAACAAGCGCTCGCGGCAATTGGCCAGGGAATTTTAATGCAGATTTACGAAAAGCTTTTTGGTGAGTATGGAGTTGTTGTTGCCCAGGTGCTCTTGACAAAAGATGTTGTTGATGAGGAAAAAAAGATGCTGAATGTTAAAAACACTTTTGAGCAGCTTTTCAAGTTTGGTGCAATTCCAATTGTAAATGAAAATGACGTTGTTGCCATTGAAGAGCTTGAATTTGGCGACAATGACACGCTCTCTGCCTATGTTGCAACAATAATTGGCGCAGACCTTTTGATAATTCTTTCTGACATAGACGGGCTTTACTCATGTGACCCAAGACTGAACAAGGATGCAGAGCTTATAAAAGAGGTTTTTGAGATTGACTCATACATAGAGAGCATTGCAGGAGGGGCTGGGTCTTTGAACTCAACCGGTGGTATGCAAACCAAAATTGAGGCGGCAAAGATTGCAATGCAAAATAAAATTCCTATGGTAATTGCAAATGGAGAAAATCCATCAGTTTTGAGAGATATCTTAGCAGGGAAAGATGTTGGTACACTGTTTATTTGCAAAGAAGTATTATCAAAGAGGGAGTGAAGAAGAGGATGAGTGATTTAATTCAGAAGGCACAAAAGGTGAAAGAGGCTTCAAAAAAACTTATGAATCTTTCTGAAAGCCAGAAAAACCTTGCTTTGAGCTGCATATCCAAAAAGATTTTAGATAACATGGAATACATTCTTGTTGAAAACCAAAAAGATATGGAAAATGCACAAAACAAGGGTATAAAGGGTGCGCTTTTAGACAGGCTAAAACTTACAGAAGATAGAATAAGACAGATTTGCAAGGGAATAGAAGATGTTATAAAGCTTCCAGACCCAGTTGGCGAGGTTATTTCTATGTGGAAGCGCCCAAATGGGCTTATTATTGGACAAAAGAGAGTGCCAATTGGGGCAATTGGTATAATTTATGAGGCAAGACCAAATGTGACAGTTGACGCAGCTGTGCTGTGTTTAAAAGCAGGAAATAGTGTTCTTTTGCGAGGTGGCTCAGAAGCTATAAATTCTAACATCGCACTTGTCAAGACAATGAAAGAGGGATTGATTGAAGCAGGAATTGATGAAGGTAGCATAGAGATTGTAGAAGATACATCAAGAGAGACGGCAGTTGCAATGATGAAACTCAATGAGTATTTAGACCTTTTGATTCCGCGCGGGGGAGCAAATTTGATAAAGACAGTTGTTCAAAATGCAACTGTGCCTGTAATTGAAACAGGTGTTGGCAACTGCCATGTGTTTGTCGATGAGAGCGCTGATTTTGAGATGGCAAAAAGAATTGTAGTTAACGCAAAAACACAGCGGCCCGGTGTTTGCAATGCAGCTGAAAAGCTCCTTGTCCACAAAAATATAGCAGAGAGCTTTTTGCCAATGATTGTAAGGGAACTTATGTCAAAGGGTGTTGAAATAAGAGGTTGTAGCAAGACAGTTGAAATCTGCAAGAAAAATGGTATTGAGGTAAAAGAGGCAACTGAAGATGACTGGTACACAGAGTATTTGGATTTGATAATAGGTGTAAAGGTTGTTGATAGTGTTGATGCGGCAATAGAACACATAAATAAGTACGGTTCGAAACACTCAGAGGCAATTGTTACAAGGGATTATTTCAATGCACAAAAGTTTTTGGACTATGTTGATGCGGCAGCTTGTTATGTAAACGCCTCAACAAGGTTCACAGACGGATTTGAATTTGGCTTTGGTGCAGAGATTGGAATCTCTACTCAAAAGCTTCACGCAAGAGGTCCTATGGGACTAAAAGAGCTCACAACTATAAAATACATTATCTATGGAAGCGGGCAGGTAAGAGAATAGAAGAAATTGGAGTTGATTTGTTGTGAGTGATATCAAACTGGAAAATTACCAAGATGTTATTAATAAAGTGGTTGAAGAGTTAAAAGAATTATATGGTGATAAACTAAAAAAAATAGTCCTCTATGGTTCATATGCTAAAGGAACTCAAAATGAAGAATCTGATATTGATATAGCGGTATTAGTTGATGAGGACGAGCAAGCGTTAAAAGACTATGAAAATAAGTTGGATGAAATAATAAGTGAAATTGGATATAGAAGCTTGAAATTAATTTCTATAGTAGACATCAGTTATCAGAGATATATGCAATATAAAGAAATCTTACCTTACTATAAAAATATAGAGAACGAAGGGATTGTATTGTATGGATGAGTATATTAAAGCTCTTTCATTTTATCGTCTGGAAAAAGCCAAAGAAGATTTAAAAGCTGCTAAAGTAAATTATGAGAATGGACTTTACAAAGCTTCTATTAATAGGTCTTATTATGCAATATTTCATGCGATTCGAGCCGTTAATGCAATAAACAAATTTGATTCGAAAAGACATTCAGGTGTAATAGCATATTTTAATCAGCATTTTATTCATACTGAGAAATTTAGCAAAGAACTCTATAAAATAGTAGCTTCGGCATTTAAATTAAGAGAAAGATGTGACTATGATGATTTTTATATGGTGTCAAGAGACCAAGCAGAAAATCAACTGAAAAATGCTGAGTTTTTCATTAAAGAAGTTGAAAGGTTTATTTGCGAGCATCTTAAAGAAAAATAAAAGAAAATATTAGGGGCTGTTTTCATGAAATATGAAGACAGCCTGCTTTTGTTTTGTGGTATAATTAAAACTTGAGAACTTAAATTTCATAAAAGAAGGGGTTTTGAAAGTTGAACCAAAAGACACTCAAAGCTTTGGAGTATGACAAGATAGTTGAGATTTTAAAAAACATGGCAAAGTCAACTCCAGCAAAGGAATATTTTGAAAACCTTATTCCATCAACCAATGTTGCAGATATAGAAAATGAACTTAATAAGGTTGATGAAGGCTACAGGTACGTTCTAAAGTATGGAAATCCACCAACTTTGGAGTTTGAAAATATACTGCCAAGCCTTAAGAAATCAAAGCTTGGGGCAACTTTAAATCCACAAGAGATTTTGCAAATTGGAAAAGTGTTGAAACTTTCTTATGAGATGCGAACTTATCTTTCTTACACACAAGACTTTAGTTTTCTTGAAAGTATGGAAAAAAGACTTGTAAATTTAAAAGAAGTAATCTCAAGAATTGACCAGACATTTTTAACAGCAGATGAAATCTTAGATACTGCATCACCAAGGTTAAAGGAAATAAGAGATAGGATTAGAAAACTTGAGAGTAGAATAAGAGATGAGCTAAATAGCATGATTCGCGACCCAAAAATCCAAAGGTTTTTACAAGAGCCAATTATAACAATCAGAGGCGAAAAACTTTTACTTCCTGTTAAGGCAGAGTTTAGAAATGAAGTAAAAGGAATTGTCCATGACCAATCAGCAACAGGTGCAACTTTATTTGTTGAGCCTTTTGTTTGTGTTGAGATATCAAATCAAATCAGAATCTTGAAAAGCCAAGAAAAAGAGGAAATAGAGAGAATTTTGCAAGAGATATCCTCTTTGATAGCAAGCTATTGTGATGAAATTGAAACATCTTTTTATGCGCTTGTTGAGCTTGACATAGTATTTACGAAAGCTATTTGGGCAAAGGAAATGAACGCAAGCAAACCAGTTATTAACACAAGTGGCATTATAAATCTCAAAAAAGCTCGGCATCCATTAATACAAAAAGACAAGGTTGTTCCTATTGATATTCATTTAGGCAAAGACTTCGACGTTCTTATAATAACAGGTCCAAACACGGGTGGAAAGACTGTAACACTAAAGACGGTTGGGCTTTTTTGTCTTCTTTGCCAAAGTGGAATATTCATCCCAGCAGATGAAGGCTCCCAGCTTTGCATATTTCAAAAGATTTTTGCTGATATTGGAGATGATCAAAATATAGTCCAGAGTCTTTCCACATTTTCAGCACATATGAAAAACATCATTGAAATAACAAAAAATGCAGATGATAAAACTCTTGTGCTATTAGATGAGATTGGAGCAGGTACAGACCCTGAAGAAGGTGCAGCTTTGGCAAAGGCAATCTTGAAATATCTTTCTGAGAAGGGCAGCAAGGTGATAGCTACAACACACTATGGTGAGCTAAAAATATTTGCTCAGCAAGAAGATCGGTTTGAAAACGCTTCTTGCGAGTTTGATGTAAAAACCTTAAAGCCCACATACAGGCTTTTGATAGGAATTCCAGGAAGGAGCAACGCACTTGTAATTTCATCCAATCTTGGGCTTGACAATGGTATTGTTGAGATGGCAAGAGGGTATTTGTCTCAAAAGACAATTGATCTTGACAGAATAATAAACGAAATGGAACAAAAGAGAAAAGAAGCTGAGGAAAACCTTGAACTTGCTCAGAAATTGAAGCTTGAAGCACAAGCTTTAAAGGCAGCGTATGAAGAGGAGAAAAAAAGGTTTGATCAAGAGAAGGAGAGAATTCGCAAAAAGGCCATAAATGAGGCAAAAGAGATTGTAGAAAGAGCACAGTATGAAATAGAAAATCTTTTTAAAGACCTTCGAAAACTTGCTGAAAACTTAAAAGAAAAAGAAGTTTTAAAGAAGTTAGAAGAGAAAAAGAGAGAATATGAAAGGTTGATTCAAAGCATATCGCAGCAGGAAAAACAAGAAGCTGACTCCAAAACCAAAAAAACACCACAGAATATTCGCTTAGGTCAAAAGGTGTATGTCAGAAGCTTTGATGCTGAGGGGTTTGTCGAAAGCCTGCCCGACTCAAAAGGAAATTTGACTGTTCAGATAGGAATTATGAAGCTAAATGTCAATATTTCTGAGATTGAAGAAGTGGAAGAGGGAGAAAACAAAGTTTATCAAACGACCTCAAAAAATGTCAAGCTCAAAGAAAAAAGCGTTGATTTATCTATTGATGTCAGGGGAAAGACCAGTGACGATGCAATTTTGGATGTAGATAAGTATTTAGATGATGCATATACAAGCGGCCTGAGACAGGTGACAATAATTCATGGAAAAGGGACAGGGGTTTTGCGCCAGGCAATCAGAAACTTTTTAAAACGCCATCCGCTTGTAAAGTCTTTCAGAGACGGAACATACGGTGAGGGTGAGCAAGGGGTTACCATTGTTGAGCTGAGAGACTAACTTCTAATTATTGACTTGATAAATAAATTCATTTAAACTTATATTTAAGCCTTTAATTCTATTTTTTGCAAAGAAGGAGACGGTCATGAAAATGGAAGAGCAAACATTAAAACTACAAAACAAGGTACTCAAAGAAGCTATTGAATGGATTTTGTGGATAGGCGGAGCAGTTTTAGTTGCCCTTATTTTAAGAACATATGTCTTTTCGCTTGTAATTGTTCCCACAGGGTCGATGCTAAACACAATTCAACTCAATGACAGGTTGTTTGTGTACAAGCTTGGATACGCTCTGCATATCCAAGATGTGAAACGAGGCGATATTGTTGTGTTCAAGTACCCTGACGACAGAAAAACACTGTATGTCAAAAGGGTAATTGGACTTCCGGGCGATACAATTGAGATAAAAGATGGTGTTTTGTACATCAACGGAAAAGTGTACAAGGAAAACTATCTAAAAGAGCCAATGGTAGGGAGCTTTGGACCGTATAAAGTGCCACCTGGGCATTATTTCATGATGGGTGATAACAGGAACGACTCACACGACAGCCGATTCTGGGAACACAAATATGTTCCGCGTGATGATATTATTGGCAAGGTTGAATTTAGAATATGGCCTCTTTCCAGAATAGGGATTGTAAAATAGGATTAACATAGAATTTTAAGTGGAGGGTTGATTTTTAAGTATGAATGATGTGTTTCATGAACAGCTAATAGTGAGAAGAAAAACCTCAGGTGAAAAGGCAAAACAGGCTTTAATTATCATAGGCGGGGTACTTTTAGGACTTGCTACCTTCTTCATTCCAATTCTAAACACATTAGGACCAGTTCTTTTAGTTTTGGCAATCTGGGGGGCAATCTATCTTTCAAGAAACTACAATATTGAGTTTGAATATGCTGTAACAAACTACTATCTTGACATAGACAAGATTATTGCTCAGAGGAAACGAAGCAGAGTTGTGTCTTTAGACATTCGAAAGATTGACTATTTCATATCCTCAAAAGATAGCAGTATGTACAACGCTCAAAAAAATGACAAAAGCATTGTCCAGTCGTTTGACTGCACATCTAACAAAGGCGAAGAAAACGTGTATGCTATAATTACAAACGTCGATGGCAAAAAGACACGCATTTTGTTTGAACCAAATGAAGAGATTGTCGAAGCGATTAAGAAATTTTTGCAGAAAAAGCCTTACCAGATTTACAGGTAACAAAACTTTTTAAAAGGAGACTGAGAAAAAATGAGTTTTAAAGACAAAGTGATAAAAGAGGCACTGACATTTGATGATGTGTTGCTTGTGCCACAGTACAGTGAAGTGCTGCCAAAAGATGTTGACGTTTCTACTTATCTAACAAGAACAATAAAACTTAATATTCCTCTTATGTCTGCCGGAATGGACACTGTTACAGAGTCGCGTATGGCAATAGCAATTGCGCGAGAAGGCGGTATTGGTGTTATACACAAGAACATGACAATTGAAGAGCAGGCAAGCGAGGTTGACAAGGTCAAAAGGTCCGAGCATGGGGTTATAGTTGACCCGTTTTACCTGTCGCCTGAAAATAAGATCTATGAAGCAATGGAGCTAATGGCAAAATACCGTATCTCAGGTGTGCCAATTACAGTTAATGGCAAGCTTGTTGGAATTATAACAAACAGGGATATTCGGTTTGAAACTGACTATTCAAAGCCTATAAAAGAGGTTATGACATCAAGCAATCTTATCACTGCAAAGGAAGGAATTACTTTAGAAGAAGCAAAGGAAATTATGAAAAAACACAAGATTGAAAAGCTTCCAATCGTCGATGATGAGGGTAACTTGAAAGGACTTATTACAATAAAGGATATTGAAAAGGCTGTCAAATATCCTAATGCAGCAAAAGACAGCAGAGGAAGGCTTTTGTGTGCTGCAGCAGTTGGTGTATCAAAGGACACAGAACAAAGAGTTAATGCACTTGTAAAAGCTCAGGTTGACGTAATAGTTGTTGACACAGCTCATGGACATTCAAAAGGTGTTATCGAGACAGTCAAGAAGATTAAGGCAAAATATCCAAATCTTCAGGTTGTGGCTGGTAATATTGCAACAGCAGAGGCTGCGCATGACCTTATCAAAGCAGGGGCTGACTGCATAAAAGTTGGAATTGGTCCTGGGTCAATCTGTACAACAAGAGTGGTAGCTGGAATTGGTGTTCCGCAAATAACAGCTATCATGGACTGTGCAGATGTTGCAAAAGAATATGGAATTCCTGTTATTGCAGATGGCGGTATAAGATATTCAGGTGATATTACCAAGGCTTTGGCGGCAGGTGCAGATGTTGTTATGATAGGAAGCTTATTTGCTGGCTGTGAGGAAAGCCCTGGCGAGTGTGAGATTTATCAAGGCCGAAGGTTTAAGGTTTACCGTGGCATGGGATCACTTTCTGCAATGAAAGCAGGAAGCAAAGATAGATACTTCCAAGAAGATGCTTCAAAGCTTGTACCAGAAGGTGTTGAAGGAAGAGTGCCATATAAAGGGCCGTTAGAGGATACAGTGTTCCAGCTTGTTGGTGGTCTTAAGGCTGGAATGGGTTACTGTGGTGCGAGGACTATCAAAGAACTTCAGGAGAAGGCAAAGTTTGTGAAAATTACACAAGCAGGTGTGAGAGAAAGCCATCCGCACGATATTTATATTACAAAAGAGGCACCAAATTATTCACTGCATGTTGAGTAGAAAAAGGGAGGAAGAAAGCTTGGATTTTGTAGAAAGCTATGTAGAAAACGGTATGGAATTTATTAAGGTATACTCAAAGACAAAAAAATCATATTTTACAGTTGCACCCGAACGGGGTGCAATTGTTGTTTTACTAAATTTAAGTGGCAAGGACATACTGTATCTTAACAAAGAGACGCTGTTTGACAAGACAAAGAATGTCCGAGGCGGAATTCCTATTTTATTTCCTGTATGTGGAAGAGTTGTGGATGGCAAGATTACATTCAAAGGTCAAGAATATCCAATGAAGAACCATGGATTTGCACGGGATGCTGCTTGGGAAGTTGTGGGCTATATAGATGAACTTTCTCAAAATGGGGTAGTATTAAAGCTTTCAAGTAATAGCTTTACAAAGACATTTTATCCATATGACTTTGAACTTTTCATCAGGTACACAATAAACGATGAAATTTTTGGAGTTGAGATGATTGTAAAGAACAACGACAGCGAAGAATTGCCATTTTATGCAGGGTTTCATCCATATTTTCTGTGTAACAAGGATGAATTTACATTGAAGCTTGACTGTGAGAAGTGTTTTGATGATGTTGAGAAGAAATTTGTCGATCTTGAAAATTTCAAAGAACTTGACTTTTCAAAACCTGAGATCAACCTTGATTTTTTTGATGTTGGAAGCGATAGTATTGAGTTTACTCTTGACAAGGACAAAAGGCTTTTGCTTGTAAAAGACAAAAGCTTTAAAAACATTGTAGTGTGGTCTTTAAGAGACTACGACTTTGTTTGCATAGAACCATGGATGGGAGAGCATGAAGGATATCTTCAAAACAAGTACTATTACTTAAAACCAAATGATATTTTTAAAGCAACATTTGCGATTGTATTGAATAAAGAATAAAAAGGAAGGTTTGAATAATGGTTGATCCAAAGCTTTCTTATGAGAAGCTTGAGAAATTAAAAGATCTTTTACAGTCATACAAGAGCGTACTTGTTGCGTTTTCAGGGGGAGTTGATTCTACATTTTTATTAAAAGTATGCCATGATGTTTTGGGTGAAAATTGCGTTGCTGTTTTTTCAAGCTCTGCCTTAAGTCCCAAAAGAGAAAAACAAGAAGCAGAAAAACTTGCTGGTTCTATCGGAGCAAAACTAATTGTGCTTGAGAGGGATATATTTGCCAATGAGGATTTTTTAAAAAATGACATGTTCAGGTGCTATTATTGTAAAAAAGACTTGATAAAAAGACTGAAAGAGTTAAAAGAAGATCTGAAGATAAACCAAATAGTTGAAGGCTCAAACATAGATGACTTAAAAGATTTTCGACCCGGAAGAAAAGCCTTAGAAGAAGAGAACATAAAAAGTCCTTTATTTGAGATTGGATTTACCAAGGATGAGATAAGATTTTTGTCAAAAGAATTTGGTCTTCCTACTTTTGATAAGCCATCAATGGCATGTTTAGTTACCCGCATACCCTATGGTAGCCAAGTGACCTTGCAAAAACTTGAGATGATTGAAAAGGCAGAAGAGATTTTGCTTGAAAAAGGCTTCAAACAAGTAAGAGTTAGGCACCATGGCGATATTGCCAGAATTGAAGTTGATTTTGAGGAGCTTCCAAGATTTTTTGATTTAGAGCTGATAAAAGATATTTCAAACAAAATCAAAGATCTTGGATTTAAGTTTGTCACACTTGACCTGTCTGGTTATAGGATGGGAAGTATGAACCAGAAATAAAAAGATTAAAATGGAGAGAAGGCTATGGATATAAGAAAGATATTAGAAGATGTAAAAGAAGATAAACTATCTATTGACGAAGCTCTCAAGATACTTTCCAGACTTCCATTTGAAGATATAGACTTTGCAAAGATAGACCATCACAGAAAGATTCGCCAAGGGATGTCTGAAGTCGTTTTTTGTGAAGGTAAAACAGAGCAGCAAGTTTTGAAGATTTTTGAGAGGATGATTGAAAAAGGCGAGGTAAATATCATTGGTACGCGTGCAAGCAAAGAACTTTATGAGTATTTAAAAGAAAACCTAAAAGGAGATATAGACTATTATGAAGCTGCAAGGATTGTCTGTGCAAAAAGGGTTGAGGTAAAGAAGAACCCCAAAGGCCATGTAGCAGTAGTATCTGCTGGGACTGCCGACCTTAAAGTGGCTGAAGAGGCGGCGATTATTTTAGAGATTTTGGGGAATAATGTAAAAAGAGTATATGATGTTGGTGTTGCAGGAATTCACAGGCTATTTTCTCATCTTGATGAGATTCAGTCTGCGAATGTTATAGTAGCAGTTGCTGGAATGGAAGGCGCGCTTGCATCTGTTGTTGCTGGGCTTGTGTCAAAACCTGTGATTGCTGTGCCAACATCTGTTGGATATGGCGCTAACTTTAAAGGACTGTCAGCACTTCTTACTATGCTAAACTCGTGTGCGAATGGTGTTGCGGTTGTCAACATTGACAACGGGTTTGGTGCGGCAGTTGTTGCACATATGATAAACTCTTTGGCAAACGGAAATTTGTAAAATTTTGAAAGAGGGGATTTGAGAAAACTATGATTATCTATTTTGATGCACCAGCTGGAATAGCGGGTGATATGCTGGTTAGCTCTTTGATTGATGCGGGAGTTGATTTTGAGTATATAAAGTCAAATATAGCTTTGCTTGGGCTTGATGTTGAAATAGACCTTAAAGAAAAAATGGTGAACGGTATTAAAGCCCAAAATTTTGTTGTAAATGTTTTGCAGCATCATCACGATGATTATGCTCACCATCATCATAGAACCTTTAAAGATATCAAAAAGCTTTTACAAGAAAGTAAGCTGCCAGAAGCTGTAAAAGATTTGTCAATCAGAATTTTTGAAAAGATTGCAAAGGCCGAAGCAACTGTTCACGGTATGGACATTGAAGAGATTGCATTTCATGAGGTAGGCGCTGACGATTCAATTGTGGATATTGTTGCATTTTCACTTTGTATTGAGTATTTAAAGCCTCAAGAGGTTTTGTTCTCACCACTATCTGATGGAAGAGGGTTTACAAAATCAATGCATGGAATAATCCCTGTGCCGGCACCTGCCGTTTTGGAAATAGCAAGACAAAATGGTATTCCAATTGCAACTGTAGATATTGATACTGAGCTGATAACTCCGACTGGTATAGGGATTGCAGCAACAATTTCAAACGGTTTTGTGAACATGCCGAGAATGCAGATAGAGAAAATTGGGTATGGCAGTGGAACAAAAGATCTTCCCATTCCTAATGTAGTAAGAGCAATCATAGGAAAAAAAAACTAAACTTAGATAGCGAATACTTTGAAATATTTGCTAACATTGATGACATGACAGGTGAGGAGCTGTCGCTTGCTCTTGATAAGATAATGCAAGCTGGTGCATTAGATGTCTATTTTACTCCCATTTATATGAAAAAAGGAAGACCTGCGTATAAGCTTGGTGTGATTGTGAAAGGTGAAAGCCTTGAAGATGTAGTGGATGCAATATTCAGATGGACATCTACAATAGGCATTCGATATGTTGAGCTTAGGCGTATCGAGATGGAAAGGAGACAAGAAAATATAAAAGATACGCCGCTTAGGCTAAAGATTAGCTCATATAAAGATATAAAAAGGCTAAAATTAGAGTTTGAGGACATAAAGAAATTGACAGAATAAAATTTCTAAAGGGGCTGGTGCTTGCCGACAACTTGGGTAAACATCACCAGCCCCTTTAAGTATGCCTTTTTTCTTTTACACATTGAATCTGAAGATTACAACATCACCATCTTGCATAACATAGTCTTTGCCTTCTGAGCGCACAAGTCCTTTTTCCTTTGCCTGAGCAAATCCACCGCACTCAACCAAGACATCAAATGGAACAACCTCAGCTCTTATAAATCCTTTTTCAAAATCGCTATGAATCTTTCCTGCTGCCTGTGGTGCTTTTGTGCCTTTTTTGATTGTCCAAGCTCTTACTTCCTTTTCACCAGCTGTTAGGAAAGAAATGAGCCCTAAAAGTCTATACCCTGCCTGGATTAAATTGTCAAGTCCTGATTTTTCAATTCCCAGCTCTTTTAAGAATTCTTTCTTTTCTTCATCTGGTAGAGCTGCAATCTCTTCTTCTAACTTTGCACAGATGACAATTACCTCTGAGCCTTCTTGTGCGGCAATTTCTTTTACAACTTTTACATATTCATTTTCTTTTCCAATGTCTTTTTCAGATATATTTGCTGCATATATTGTTGGTTTAAATGTGAGGAGATTCAAAGAGTTTACAAACTTTAAATCTTCCTCATCATCGAACTTCAAAGTACGTGCCATTTTGCCGCTTTCCAAAGTAGAATATATCTTCTCTAAGATTTCAAGCTCATGGGCTGCTTCTTTGCTGTTTTTTGCAAGTTTCCGAGTTTTTTCAAGGCGTCTTTCTAAGACCTCCAAGTCGGCAAAGATTAGCTCTAAATTAATTGTCTCGATATCTCTTTTTGGATCAACACTTCCTTCAACATGTACTATCTCAGAGTCATCAAAACATCTTACCACATGGACTATTGCATCAACCTCTCTTATATGAGACAAAAACTTGTTGCCAAGACCTTCGCCCTTGCTTGCGCCTTTTACAAGCCCTGCAATGTCAACAAACTCAATAAATGCAGGTGTTACCTTTTCAGGATTATATATCTTTGCCAAAACTTCAAGTCTCTCATCAGGTACAGCCACAACTCCAACATTTGGCTCAATTGTACAGAATGGATAGTTTGCCGCCTCTGCACCAGCTTTTGTAATTGCATTAAAAAGGGTGCTTTTGCCCACATTCGGAAGTCCAACAATTCCAAGTCGCATCTTAGTTTTTTGCCTCCTATAAAAACTTTTGTGTAGAAGAATTTATTTACAAGTAAAGAGTATAGAACAAATCAAAAGGAAAATCAATCTATGTAAAAATAAATTCTTGCTAAAATAAAAAGGCTGCTTTGCTCAAACAACCAAAGCAAAACAGCCTACCTAATTTCCCACTTTTTTCAGTCCCTTTTTAACTTCTTTCCAATGAGTATTCCTAACATCATGCCTTTACAAAGTCCAGTTAGATACATTCCAAGTATTTTTAGCATATTTTTCTTGCGCTTTAGCATGTTATACATTTCTTTATGCCTATTATAAAGCTTTCTTGTTCTCATATTACTCATCACACCCCTCTTACAATTTAATATGCTCAAAACAAGAGGGGTTTTATACATCGAAGCTTCTGTATTTTTGGGATAGCAAAAGCACTTTTTGAACATACTCTACTGTTTCATCAAAAGGTGGGATGCCGCCGTACTTTATGACATTTGCAGGTCCTGCATTATATGCTGCAAGTGCAAGCTCAATATTGCCTCCAAACTGCTCAAGCTTTTCTTTTAGATATCTTATTCCACCATCTAAATTTTCAATTGGGTCATAGGGGTTGACACCAAGCGCTTTTGCAGTTTCTGGCATGAGCTGCATAAGTCCAATTGCCCCAGCTTTTGATATTGCATCTTGTCTAAAACCAGACTCTGCTTCAATTACGCTCAAAACCAAGCTCGGCGGAAGTCCATACTCTTTTGCCTTTTTTGTTGCAATGTTTATGATTTCACTTTTGCTAAGATTTGTAGATAGATTATAAGGTGTATAACTTGACTTTTCAAGTTCATAGATTTTATTTGCAAAGCTTTGGTTTTGCAAGGCCTTTGTACTTTCAACGTTTGATAGCTGCTGGTAGGTGGTAATTGCTACATCTTTATTTATAGAAGCTGTAAAACTATTTTGGAAAATGGTTTTAAAACTTTGTGGAAGATTATTATTGTTTGCAATCCTCGCAGCAATCTCTTCAAACTTTTGGGTTATTATCTCATTTACGTTTGGAATATTCATCTTTCTCTTTCACCTATATCCAAAATTTCTTTTAACATTCTAATTTCATCATCTGAAGTTTTACATGTTCTAAAGTTTTAATGTCACTTTCAAAAGCTTTTATCTCCTCTTCTTTTGCCTGCATGTGAAGGATGATAAGTCCTTGATTTGAACAGCTGTCGCTGCCAGCTTCATGTATACCAAGTCTTGTTTTTATTAAACACCCATGTTTTGTCAAAATTTCTTGCAGTTTTGGAGCATCATGAAGTCTGTTGTCAACCAAAATTGCGACAATGTAAGTTTGGCACATTTTTAAAATCCCTCCCTTTAAATTTATAATCGGTATTTTGAAAGCTCTTCTTTAAATACATTTGAAAGATTCTCAAGGTCGGCTACTTTTGTCAAAAGGTCTTTGATGCTCTCTGCGTACATAGAGATTGAAGCTGCCATCTCCTGAGCTGATGCCGAGTTTTCTTGTGAGATTGCAGAAAGTGAGGTAATTGTTTCAAAGACAGAAGAAATCCTTTCTGCCTCAGAAGACAAGGTTTCTATCTGAGAAATTAAAGTCTCAACCACGTTAGATATTCTTTCGATATTTTGGCTGTTCTTATTCACAACCTCATTCAAAGTGGATTCGCTTTTAACAAGCTTTTCAAACTGCTGTGTTAAAGTAGTAGAAAGCGTTTCAACCTCTTCTACAAATGTCTTTAAACTCTTATTGATTGTCTTAGCAAAAGACATTGTACTGTCTGCAAGTTTTCTGATTTCGTCTGCCACAACCGCAAACCCAACACCAACATTTCCTGCCCTTGCTGCCTCAATTGATGCATTTAGCGCAAGCATATTTATCTGATTTGAAATCTCAGCAACAGTTGATGTAATCTTCATAACCTCATTAGCTTCTTCAGATAGCTTTGAACCTTTTTGAACTATCTCAGAAAACTCTGTAGAAAGAAGATTGATATCTTTTGCAGCACTTAAAATATCTTTGCCTGAGTTGTTAAGCGTCTGGTTTACATCAGCAAGGACATCTTTTGTTTGAGTTTGTTGAGATACAATTGACTTTAAATTTTCTATATTTTCATTTAAAATGGTAACAGCCTTTTCAATTTCCTCTGCCTGATGAACAGCACCTTGGGCCACGTCATTTACAATTCCAGAAACAGAGTCTGAAAGATTTTTCATCTTATCAGCAATCTCTTTGATGTTTTTTGAAAAGTTATAAATCTCATCACTTCCACCTTTTAGCAAAAGCAAATCCTTTTTGATAGAAGACTTTGTTATTGCGACAATCTTTGAAAAGTCTTCAAGCTTGTCATTTGTCTTTATGAAAAGTGAGCCACTAAAATCAAGGTTTTTAAGAGAGTTGAGCTCATCTTTTATAGGCTTTAGAGGTCGTAGGATGAAGAATGCGGCAATGAATGTTGTAATGAAGGTAAGTCCAGCCATAAGAAGATGATTTGCGTATTCTTCTTTGTTGGGATCAAGGAGAAAACTTAAGATAATTACAGCTATTGTAGAAAAGATGGAAATCTTAAACTCTAATGACCTTATAAATCCTAACCCTGCAATTATATTAAATAGTGCTTTTTTAACCTTTCGGTTTGTCTTTTCAAATCTGATTCTTATTTTTAAATGATAAAAACCTTCTTCGTCCTTAAAACGATCAATTTCTTCAAAATCCAATTTTTCATTAAAAAACTCAGCACTTCCTTCTAAAAGTCCCAAAAAGTAGTCATAAAAACCACGCTTTGAGACATATGTTATGTATGCTTCATTTGGTGAGATTTCTTCAAACAAAATGCGTGGGGGATTTGCTCCTTTTATCATGCGAGTGAGCTGAGAGTGTACATCGTCCATATACTCTAAAAAGCCTTTTAAAGAGAGCCTCTGGAAATATGACGGGAACCATTTGCTAAACGTTTTTATATTGTTTTTTCCAATCTCTCTCCACATCTGCTGAGGCAAAATGTTTGCCTTTTCACATGCATTTTCGATCATCTTGTGAACTAAACTATCATCAATGTCATCTGTCGGAGAAATTATGGTTGAATCATCTAAACCTATTCCCTTCTCAGCATATCTTTTTACATCGTCTCCCCATATATTTCCAATTGTTTCAAGCCATGTTAGAACTACTGTACCTTTCAATGCTCCATTTCCCCTTTCTAAAGTGTGCGATATATTTTAATAATACCACAAAAATATTGTGTTTTGTCATCAATGTATAATAAAAAATTAAAACTTGAAATAAAAAAAGAGCACATTTTTAAGTGCCCTTTTCATTTCTTCTCTTGGCTTCACTTTCAACAAGCCTATCTAAGAATATTGACTTTTCAAACACCTCTTTCCTGACGATAATACCCTTGTCGACAAGAACCTCTATCAATGATGTTATCATCAAGGTATTTTTGTAATCAACCTCTTTCAGTTGAGCTATTTGAGATAAAACATCAACTGTCTGTTTCAATTTTTATCAACCCTTTCTTTAAGTTGTAATTGATATCATTTTGATTATTGTCTAAAATGTAATTAGTTATACATCTTTGATATTGGAGGGAAAAGATTATGAACTATTTGTGGCTCATATTTGGACTTTTATCAGCTCTGTTTGCCTCTCTTGTTGCAATCTTTGGCAAGATTGGTCTTAAAAATCTTGACACAAACGTGGCAACAGCAATAAGAGCGGTCATTATGGCCTTATTTCTGGTTTTAGTAATCATATTTCAAGGTAGGCTAAACAAAATAGGAGAAATATTGGCGAGCAAAAAGGCTATTTTGTTTATCGTTTTAAGTGGTGTTGCGGGGGCACTGTCATGGCTATTTTACTTTTTGGCTCTCAAGAATGGAAAGGTTCAGCAGGTTGCACCAATTGACAGGCTTTCTGTTGTGTTTGCAATAGTGCTTGCTGCAATTTTTCTTGGTGAGAAGATTTCGTTTTATACAGGCTTAGGAGTTTTGCTTATCGCTATCGGGTCTATTTTTGTTGCTCTTGGCTGATATAATATGATATAGAGATTTTATTTGACAAGAAAGGTGATAGACTTTTGCTATGAAAACCTGTTTTATTGTCAATACATCACTTGAAAAAGGGCTTCCAATCTATCTCAAAAGCGTTGGTTCTAATGAATACCAAGAACATGTTATAAGAAAAAATGGGCATCCTGATTATCATTATTTGCATACATTAGAAGGAAATGGATATTTGATTGTTGATGGGCAAAAGTACTTAGTTGATGAGAATACAGCCTTTTTCTTGTATCCAGGCATTGCCCATGAGTATTTTGCAGCAACATCTAAGTGGTCGACCATTTGGCTTACTTTTAATGGACCTGCATCAGAAACAATTCTCAAAACAATGGGAATAAGACCTTTTGAAATATTCAAGCTCACAAACAAAAAGTACTTGGAAGGAATGTTAGAAGCAATATCGAACAAAGCAAGTGTCTATAATTACATTGTGTCAATTGAATGCTCTCAGCTTATCTACAGCTTTATTCTTCATATGTTTTTAAACCTTCAAAATAAGATTGAAAAAAACTTTGAAAATAATTATTTAAAGCTTTTACCAGTACTTCAGTACATTGAAGAAAACTATAAAAAAACTATTTCCCTTGATGAGATATCAAGCATAGTAAATCTTTCGCCACAACATTTGTGTACAGTGTTTAAAAGGACGTTTCAAACAACTCCTTATGAGTACTTAATAAGGGTTAGAATTCAAAAGGCAAAAGAACTTTTGATGAGGCAAAGCTCAATTCAAATAAAAGAGGTTTGCTATGAAGTTGGTTTTAAAAATCCAAGCTATTTTTGCTACATGTTCAAAAAATTAGAGGGCATTACCCCTTTGCAGTTTAAAAGGCTTTTTGGATAGATTTTAAAAAGTAAACGCAACATTTACCAAAGACAAACGGTATAATGTCAAGGGGGTTTTTTAAAAAATTTTTTTAGATAATTAGGGCAAAAAAGACAATAAAATACCGAGCCGCTCAGCATGGAAAAATTTAACTGGCAGCTTGTTTGGGAAAGATTATTAAATTAAAAAATTGGGACTAACTAAGTATTGTAAACATCACCTCTTTCTTGATATATTTGACCTTTGCTGAGCATGGCAAAGATCAAAGGAATTAAGCGTCTTGCGGTTAGGACGAGGGCACGTTTATGCTGATGCTTGGTAACCTCTGAGAACTTCTTGTTGTAGAAGGCTTTGTAGCGTACTGTGTGCACCCTTACACAGTTAGCAGCTTCAACAAGATAGTATCTCAGGTATTGGTTACCACACTTAGCTAATGAGACATCTTGGGCATTGAAGTTGCCTGATTGGTACTGAGTCCAAACAAGGCCAGAATACTTTGCCAAAGCAGCTTCATTTTTGAAGCGCTTGATATCACCGATTTCAGCGATGATGCCGGCTGCAAGAACATCTCCTATGCCAGGGACGGTTGTTAATGTTTGAGAGAAAGCTTTAAGAAGTTTTGAGATTTCTTTGTCGAGTTTTTTAAGTTGTTCTTGCATAAATCTAATGTTTTCAAGGGTCATAGACAAAGCTAAGTCATTTGCCTCAGCCAACAGAGGATGTAATCTGTATGAACGCTTGAGCCTCGGTTTTAAGTATTTCAGCGATTTTATTGACATCTGAGAGTCTATTGTTGCCGTTATCGGATACGAATTTAATTAAGTCTTCTAAAGGCATAGAAGCGATATCATCAGGTGTAAAGTTTTCGATGATAGCACAAGAAGCTTTACCGAAGATATCTGAAAATGGACAGTCTTGAGAATAAGTAGAGAATTTAAGGTATATGAGATTGAGAGCTCTGTTTTTTTCGCGAGTTAGATTGTGAACAAGATGATAGCGCATTCTGGTAAGGCGTTGTAGTGCAGCATATTTAAAATCAGGCAAAGGTGTTGGGTTGAGTTTGCTGAACCTGACACATTCAGCGATGATAATTGCATCGATGCTATCTGTTTTAGGCAAGAAAGTGTAGATTTTTTTGAAGCCTTTGACTATGCTTGGGTTGAGAACATAAAAAGTTGGTTTATATGGCAGCAGTTCAGATGAAGAAGCAAGATACAAGTGCAGATGCCAAGCGTAATGTGAAGTTGCTTCCATGCCAAACTTAATACAGGATAGATTATACTGGCTGAGGCAGTCAATAACTCTTTTGATTAATTCGTTAGCGCCTTCTTGATCATTAGGCAAGGAAAAAGGTTTTTTAATCAAGTGATTACCGGCATCATCGATGAAGAAGATAGAATTTGACTGACTACTGATATCAATGCCCACGATTAAAGTATTTGGCAATTTGAAGACCTCCTTTTTGCAAGTAGTGGTAAGAAAAAGTGTTAAGCCCTTTATCCTTGGGGATTACATGTAATGCAGCCTCGCCGATATTAGAGCTACGGAGCAGTTTACAGGGTGCACACATCTGATATGCTCAAATCAGATGTGGTAACCTGACCGTGCACAGCAAACGAGTAAACATTACTCATGTAATCCTTTGGGGTTCAGTCTTTCGCAAGCTGTGGCGTGCAGATGTCAAAGCACGTCCAGCAGGAGGTGTTCAAAATATATCCAAATAAACTAAATCAGGCTTAAACTTTTTCTGATTTTAGTTTACCAAAGATAAAGGGCAAATTTAAACTGTAGCAGTCAATTTTAATATTCAATTTTTGAGAAATGAGTGTTTTAAGAAAGGTGCATTATCAAAATGAATTTCCAGTAATCAATTGGTACTGATAATTAAATGTACCAATTGAGATATGAAGTTTTAAGTGATTTGATAATCATATTATACGAGTGGAGGCGTTATAATGTTTAGAAAAGAACGTGCAAAAGAATTTTAATTATTTTTTAGGAGGGATTTTTTGTGAAAACAAAAAAATTAAAAGCAATCCTAATGGTAATTGTGCTGTTGTTTGTAAGCGTTTTTATATTTTCTCTATGGAGAGCAGAAGCCTCGTCAGCTCCAGCATCTCAGGCAAAGACAGAGATAAATGTTAAAGGAGTAGCTTCAGTTTTTGCAGAGCCTGACATTGCAGTTGTGACGTTTGGTGTTTTGAGTGAAGATATTAGTGCAGATGCTGCTTATTCCAAAACATCTTCAAAGATAAACAAAATAATAGATGCAATAAAAAAACTTGGCATTGATTCAAAGGATATAAAGACACTTAGAATTAGCGTTTACCCAAAATACTCGTATAACAAAGACAACAATACATCAAAGATAGTTGGGTTTTATGCATCAACAGACCTGAGAATCACAATAAGAAATATATTCCAAGTAGGGAAAGTTATTGACAGTGCATTTAAAAACGGCGCAAATACATTTTCTGATCTGCGATTTGATATTTCAAACGTAGCACCATACTATAATCAAGCCCTTGCAAAGGCACTTGAAAATGCAAAAGAAAAAGCAAATGTTCTGGCAAAAGGGCTTGGGGTTAGTTTAGGAAAACCAAGAATTGTGAACGAAAATACCTATGTAAACGCACCACCAATTGTATACAAGACTCAGGAGATGGCACTTTCAGCGTCATCTTCACAAGTACAAGCAGGGACAATAGAAATAAAAGCAGAGGTTACGCTTACTTACTAAAATTTTTTCAAAACAAAAGCAAAAAACAAATGGCAGCACTTTAATAGTGCTGCCATTTTTGAGGTCTTTATAAGTTTCTGTTTATGAAGTTTACAAAATCACTCTTTGGTCTTGCACCAATTATCTTGTCAACAGCTTGACCATTTTTAAAGAGCATGATAGTTGGTATACTCATAATTCTAAATGCATATGCAATATCGCCATAGTCATCAACATTTAATTTTGCGAACTTGACTTTGCCAGCATACTCTTGAGCGAGCTCTTCAATAACAGGCGCAACCATTCTGCATGGTCCACACCATGCAGCCCAAAAATCAACAACTACAGGGATATCCGATTGTAATACTTCCCTTTCAAAGTTTTCGCTTGTTAAAGTTACAATGTTGTTTGCCATCTTTATCACAGCTCCTTTCAATTTTTATATATACCCATTTTTATTTATTTGATAAACCTTAGTAAGGTTTCTATCAGCTCATCAATGCTTTTTTCATTTTCGGTGTTTTTGTACTCAGCAATACATGACTTTGAATACTTTTCAAGAATAATTGCACCTACCTTGTTGAGCGCAGCCTTGACAGCTGCTATTTGAGTTAAAACCTCATTACACGACTTGTCATTTTCAATCATCTTCTGAATACCCTTTATTTGTCCTTCAATTTTGCGAAGTCTCAAAAGCAGATTTTCTTTTTCTTTATAGAGCTCATCCATTTTTCAACCCCCCATATACCATATACCCCTATCACTTATTTATTATACCCACTTTCATTATTTTGTCAACAGAAATTTATAAAAAAATAAATGGTAATATTGAGACAAATATACATGTATAAGAATTTTGAAGAAAATTAAAGCTATAATTAAAATTACGCTTAAAAATCTTATTAAATAATTGATAAAGGTCAAAAATTACAAAAAATCAGGTTAATATTAATTTGACAAAAATTCGCAGATATTTATAATGAAAATCAAGGAAGGTCAAAGTAAAACAAGTCAGGGTATAAAGTCTAAACTCCATGTCGTTCGCGGTTTTCCAGAAGGCAGAATAAAAAGGTATAGTGCAAGATAAATAGGGAAAAATAATTATGTCCTTTTAGTAATTAAAATTATTGAAAAGGGAGGGATTAAAGTGTCTATCAAACCAGTTTTTGTAAGCACTTATCCCCCAAGAGAATGTGGTATTGCCACATTTACACAAGATTTGGTAAATGCAATTGAAAAATATAATGATGTAAGACATTGTTATGTAATTGCACTTAGCAAGGACAAACATCTTTATGACAATAGAGTTTTGTATGATATAAATCAAGATAAATTTTCTAATTATGTAAAAGCTGCTAATTTAATTAATGTGTCAGATATTGATGTTGTTATAATTGAGCATGAGTATGGTATATTTGGTGGGGAGGATGGGGACTATATAGTTCCATTTGTAAAGCTTATCAAAAAGCCAATCATTACAACATTCCACACAGTTTTGAAAAATCCAACAGCAAAACAATTTGAGATACTCAAAAAACTTGCTGATGCAAGCTACAAGGTAATAACTATGGCAAAGACAACAAAAGAGATATTGACGGATGTATACGACATTGAAGAGGAGAAGATAGAGATAGTTCACCATGGAGTACCATATATGGACTTAGAAGATAAAGAAACCTTAAAAAGAAAATACAATCTTGGTGGGAAAAGGGTTATAAGCACATTTGGACTAATTAGTCCCGGCAAGGGTTTGGAGTATGCTATACAAGCTATGGACAAAGTAAGAAGGGAATTTCCGGATACAGTGTATTTGATTTTGGGTCAGACACATCCAAATATAAAGAGGCTCAAAGGTGAAGAGTACAGAGACAAGCTTGTAAATTTGGTAAGAGAATTAAAATTAGAAAACAATGTGATATTTGTTGACAAGTATCTTACAAAAAGAGAGATAATGGAATACCTGCGCCTATCCGATATCTACCTCACTCCTTACATAGGGAGGGAGCAGGCGGTATCAGGGACACTGGCATATGCAATTGGCAGCGGCAAGGCAATAGTATCAACACCATACACTTACGCACAAGAGATGCTCTCTGACGGAAGAGGAATGCTGGTTGAATTTGAAGATGCTCACTCTATTGCAGATGCTATCATAACCCTCTTGAGGGATGAAAACCTCAGGAAAGAGATTGAGAAAAAGACGTTGGAGATTGGAAAAGAGATGTACTGGCACAATGTTGCAAAAAGGATGATTGATATATTCTACGATGTAGTACAGCTTAATAAGAAGGTTGGGGTGATAGCATGAAGAAAGGTATGAAACGCCTTGTCCTACCTTCGTTAAACACAAAGCACCTGTTTAGAATGACAGATTCAACTGGTATTTTGCAGCATGCAAAATTCTCTGTGCCAAACTACAAAGAAGGATATACAACAGATGACAACGCACGAGCTTTAATTGTTGCACTCAGGCTTTTTGAAAAGACAGGTGACAAGGCATATTTAGATTTGGTTTACAGATACATGGCATTTTTGTATAATAGCTATACCGACGATGGATATTTCAGAAACTTTATGAACTACTCAAGGGTGTTTATTGACGAAAAGGGAACAGAGGACTGTTTTGCAAGGTCACTGATAGCCCTCTCTTATGTCTATTCTTCTGATGTGCTTGACAGCAGCATAAAAGAGCTCTCATATGTAATGTTAAAGCGATCACTCAGAAACGTCCTTGAACTAAAATATCCTATCAGTATGGCATACGCGATCATAGCTCTGTCTATGCTGCATGACATTAAAGAATTTTCAAATGAGGCAAAGATGTATTTAGAAGCCCTTTCAGAAAAACTGCTCAACCTTTACAAAAAGCATTCTGATGAAAATTGGAAATGGTTTTCTAACAAGCTCACATATGCAAATGCCATACTTCCATATGCACTTTTTAGAGCATTTGCAGTAACCGAAAAAGAAAGGTATTTGAAGGTTGCAAAAGAGTCACTTGATTTTCTTACAACCATTTTATTTGAAAATGGAATTTTGCGTGTGATTGGTAACAGAGGCTGGTATGAAAAGGGGAAAGAGCGTTCATACTTTGATGAGCAGCCAATAGATGCATGTGACTGTGTACTTGCGTATACAGAGGCGTATAAGATTACTGAAGATAAAGAGTACAAAGAAAAAGCACTAAAAGCGTTTAGATGGTTTTTGGGCGAAAATGTCCACAAACAGCCTTTGTACGATGAAAAAACTGGCGGGTGTAGAGATGGAATTGAAGAAGATGGAATAAATCAAAACCAAGGTGCAGAGTCTACAATTTGCTACCTTTTAGCAAGACTTTACATTGAAGATTTGATAAAAAGTGAAGAGAAGAGCAAAGAGGTTGTGTAAAATATCACAACCTCTTTTTTTCTTCTAATTTTTTAAAAATTGACTGGTTTTGTTTTTCGATGGTGGTTGTAAGTTCATCTTGCAAACTTCCTTTGTTTACATGAAGAAAATTCTGGAATGTTTCTCTTTCGCTTTCAAAATCCTTAAGTTTTTTCATTTTTTAGTCATCTTCTTTTTTAACAAAAGTTTGATATTATTATTTACAAAAACTATAATTGTTATTAGAAAAATTTTTAAAACATGAAAAGAAGGAAAGAGCACAGGTGTACTCAAAGCGAATAGAAGCAATTTTGAAAATTTTAGAAAAGTGCACCACGCTTGCTGACATTGGCTGTGACCATGGCTATGTTGCTGTTGAGGCAATAAAAAGAGGGCTTGCATTGAGGGTATTTGCAGTTGATATAAATCAAAAACCTCTTCAAAAAGCAATAGAACTTTCAAAAAAAGAAGGAGTTTTTAATAAAATAGAGTTTTTTGTGGGAAACGGATTTGAACCGATTAGAGAGCCAGTTGACCAAGCTGTTATTGCTGGAATGGGTGGAGAGACAATCTCAAATATTTTGTCTTCTGCTAAAGACAAGGTTAAAAACACAAAGCTCATTTTGCAGCCCATGAAGGATATAGAACTTTTAAGAAGATGGCTTTTTGAAAATGGATTTGATATAAAAGAGGAATTTGTTGTAAATGATAAAGAAAGATTCTACGTAATAATGAAAACAGAAAAGTCATTTAATATTGAATATTCGGAGATTGACGTATATGTAGGAAGACACGTTCGCAATAAGAGCAAGGAATCATTAGAATACCTTTTGAGAAAAAAGGAGAAACTGAAAAAAATAGCAGAGATGAAGAAAGAAAATAAAAAAGATTTTTCGGAAGAAAAAAAGGTCTTAGAGATGATTGAGGAGGTTTTAAATGAATGGTAAGCATCCAAGAAATTGCAACGTTTTTGGAAAACTACTTTCCTAAGAAACTCTCATATGATTGGGACAATGTAGGGCTTCAGGTAGGTAGTTTTTCAGCAAAGGTAGACTCAATATTGATTTGTGTTGATGTCACAGAGGATGTTTTAAATGAGGCAAAAGACCTTGGGGTGAGACTCATTATCTCACATCATCCTTTAATCTTTCAGGGGTTAAAATCAATCAAAGATGACACACCTGAGGGAAGATTAATAATAGATGCTATAAAAAGTGATATAGCTATTTTATCTTTTCATACAAATGCAGATGTTTCAAAGCATGGTATAAATTTTTATCTTGCAAAGCTATTAAACCTTGAGAATATAGAAGGCTTGAGTGTAAAACAAAAAAAAGAGTATTTTAAGATTGTTGTATATGTACCATCAGAATACAAAGAAAAAGTGTTAGAAGCCATGGCGCAAGAAGGTGCCGGGTTTATTGGAAAGTATAGTCACTGCTTTTTTGGAGTTGAAGGGCAAGGTTGTTTTAAGCCGCAGGAAGGTGCAAATCCTTTTGTAGGAAAGATTGGTGAGCTTGAGAGGGTGGACGAGGTAAGGCTTGAGAGCATTGTTCCAGAGGATAAGCTAAAAAATGTGATAAAAGCCATGCTAAAAGCCCATCCGTATGAGGAGGTTGCGTATGATATATACAGGCTTGAAAATGAGATTTCGTATGAGTGTATAGGTGTTATTGGACAAAGGAGTATTGAAGCTGAAAATCTTATAAAGGAATTGAAAGAAAAACTTAATCTCTCATTTGTAAAAGCGAGTCTTATAAAAAATCAGTTTAAGAAGATTGCAATTGTTAGTGGCTCTGGAAAGGATTTTATAAAGGATGTTTATTTTAAAGGTGCTGACTGTTTCATTTCTGGTGAGATAGGGCATCATGGGATACTTTTAGCAAGGTCGCTTGGACTTAGTACAATTGAGATTGGTCATTATGAGAGTGAAAAGGTTTTTATTGACATAGTTTTTGAGCTCTTTGACAAATTTGATAAAAAGGATAAATTAAAAATATACAAATCAC
Source organism: Caldicellulosiruptor changbaiensis (assembly GCF_003999255.1). Lineage (GTDB taxonomy): Bacteria > Bacillota > Thermoanaerobacteria > Caldicellulosiruptorales > Caldicellulosiruptoraceae > Caldicellulosiruptor > Caldicellulosiruptor changbaiensis. The sequence goes on along the minus strand of NZ_CP034791.1, from coordinate 1,561,336 downwards.
AAGTAAATACAAGTTATGCTAAGATTTACTGAAGTAGAATTAAACCAAAAAAGAGGGTGGGAAGTGTATGAGTGAGTTTATTAAAAAGAGGATTCGAGAGCTTGTTGACCTTATAAATTATCACGATTATAAGTACTATGTTGAAGACAATCCAGAGATAAGCGACTATGAATATGATATGCTCTACAGGGAGCTTGTTGAGCTTGAAAAACAGTATCCAGAATATATCTTCCCTGACTCACCTACACAAAGGGTTGGCGGCAAGGTAAAAGAAGGGTTTAAAGAGGTGGTTCACAGGGTACCGCTTTTGTCACTTTCGAATGTGTTCAGTGAAGGGGAGCTTTATGACTTTGACAGGAGACTGAGAGAACTTCTTGGTACAGATGATTTCAATTATGTTGTTGAATACAAGATTGACGGGCTTTCTGTTGCGCTTGAGTATGAGAATGGTCTTTTTGTAAGAGGTGCAACACGCGGCGATGGCAATGTAGGTGAAGATGTTACTGAAAACCTAAAAACAATTAGGTCAATTCCATTAAAACTTAAAGATGATATAAACATAGTTGTGCGTGGCGAGGTATTCATGCCGAAAGACGAGTTTATCAAGCTTAATCAAGAAAGAGAAGAAAATGAAGAGCCGCTTTTTGCAAACCCACGAAATGCCGCAGCAGGGTCGCTTCGCCAGCTTGACCCCAGAATAACGGCACAGAGAAAGCTTGATATATTTGTTTTCAATGTTCAATGGTGTGAAAAAGAACTCAAAACTCACGATGAGGCGCTAAGGTATCTAAAATATTTAGGATTTAAAGTTTCACCTGACTATGTTGTTTGTAGCAACATAAAAGAGGCATATGAGGCAATCAAAAAGGTAGAAGAAAAAAGGGGGTTGCTTCCTTTTGAGATAGACGGTGCTGTTGTGAAGTTAAATCAATTAGCCCTGCGTGATGTGGCAGGCTCAACTGCAAAGTCGCCAAGATGGGCAGTTGCTTATAAATTCCCGCCAGAGAAAAAAGAGACAAAGCTTATAGACATTGAAGTAAATGTAGGTCGCACAGGGATTCTCACTCCAACTGCAGTACTTGAACCTGTTAGAATATCAGGGTCGGTTGTATCACGTGCAACCCTTCACAATATGGACTATATAAGGCAAAAGGATATCAGAATTGGTGACACAGTAATAGTTCAAAAAGCTGCGGAAATAATACCAGAGGTTGTTGAGGTTGTGTTTTCAAAGCGCACAGGAAATGAAAGGATTTTTGAGATGCCAAAAAAATGTCCTGTGTGCGGAGCAGATGTTATAAAGTTTGAAGATGAGGTTGCATACAGATGCACAGGTGTTGAGTGTCCTGCAAAGAGCTATAGGTTAATTTTGCACTTTGTATCGCGTGATGCAATGGACATTACTGGCATGGGCGAGATGATAGTAAAAAATCTATTTGAAAGGGGTTTAATCAAGACACCTGCTGATATTTATGATTTGAAGTTTGATGATTTAGTAAACCTTGAGAGATTTGGTGTCAAATCTACAAACAACTTATTAAAGGCTATAGAAGCATCTAAAAAACGGCCTCTTGACAGACTAATATTTGCCCTGGGTATAAGACACATTGGACAAAAGGCTGCAAAGACATTAGCAGAGCATATATCCTCAATTGACGACCTTTTTACAATTACTGAAGAAGAACTTCTTAAACTTCCTGACTTTGGTGAGAAGATGGCAAAAAGCGTTGTGACCTTTTTCCGTCAAGATCAAACTAAGCACCTAATTGAAAGGCTCAAAAAAGCAGGGGTTAATACTGTAGCTGAGAAGAAAGCAAAATCGGACATTTTAAAAGGATATACATTTGTGCTAACAGGTGCTCTTTCAAAGTACTCAAGAAGCCAAGCAAAAGAGATTTTAGAGTCTTTGGGTGCAAGAGTGAGTGAAAGTGTCTCTAAGAAGACTACTGCTGTGATTGTTGGTGAGGACCCTGGCAGCAAACTTACAAAAGCCCAAGAGCTAAACGTAAAGATTTTGTATGAGCAAGATTTTGAAAGACTCATTTCTGCAAAGTCACACGAAGAGGTTGAAAAGATTTTAATGGAGTGAGTTTGTTGGCAAACGCAAGAAAAAGAAGAATCAATAGGTTAAGGTATATCACTAATGTGTTTATAAAACATGGCTTTGGGTATGTGTTCAGCAGCACTCCACTTGTGAGATTTAGAAGATTTTCTGAAAATAGGATAAACAGAGGCCAAAGACTAAAAAACGCTTTAGAGGAGCTTGGCACAACATTTATCAAGATGGGCCAGCTTCTTGCAAACAGACCAGATTTGGTTCCAGAAGACATTATTGTGGAGCTAAAAAAATTACAAGAAAATGTAAAGCCCTTTTCTTTTGAAGAAGTAAAAAATGTATTAAAAGAGGAAAATTTGCTTGAAAAGTTCGAATACATTGAAAAAGAGCCAATTGCAACAGCGTCAATTGGGCAGGTTCACATCGGATATGTAAATGGTCAAAAAGTGGCCATTAAAGTAAGAAGACCAAATATTGACAATGAAGTAAAAACTGATATAGAGATATTGAGAAAGCTTGCATCTATTTTAGACAGGTACTCACCAGTTAAAAGTATTATAAGCTTTTCTGAGATTGTAAATGAGCTTGCAAATGTCCTTTTGCATGAGATTGATTTTAGGTTTGAACAGAGCAATATGAAAAAACTCAAAAAAGCTCTATCAAACAAAGAAGTTATCATTCCAGATGTCTATGATGAACTTTCATCAGATAAAGTTTTGGTTACAAGCTTTATTGAAGCAAAAACATTAAATGCTATTGATGTTGACTCTCTTCCTCAAATTGAGAGGATAAGGCTTGGGAAAAAGCTTATAAATCTTTACCTATCACAAATATTTGAACTTGGAATATTCCACGCAGACCCTCACCCTGGTAATATTCTAATTACAAATGACCATGACATTGCGTTTGTAGATTTTGGTATGATAGGAAGACTCAGTGGCCAAGACAAAGAAAGCCTTTCAACTTTGTTACTTGGAATAGTTCTAAATGACAAGAAAATGGCAATAAAGGCGTTTAAAGAGCTTGGGATTATTAGCAGGGGTGTTGATGCCAACAAGTTTTACAAGGAAGTTGAGAATATAGTTAATCATTATATCAACCAGCCTATTGCTTCAATTAAAATTGCGGAGATATTCAATGACGTGTTCAAACTCACATTTAAGTATAAGCTAAAAATTCCTGAGCAACTTATTTTGCTTGGGAGGACTCTGAGCCTTCTTGAAAATAGCATAGCAATTTTGAAGGTTGATTTGAACATCTTAGAAGCAATTTTGCCTTATGTAAACAGGCTAATTTTGAAGAGTAGATTGTCAAAGCTGAGACTGACAAATATCCTAAATGTGCTATTTTCATATTTTAATCTATTTGAATTTCTGCCCAAAAAAGTTGAAACAATCCTTGACAAGCTTGAAGATGATGAGTTTATCTTAAACATTGAGCTAAAGAATTTAGACAAGGTACTGCAGAGAATTGAGAGGCTTGCAAATAAATTTTCACTTTCGATTATACTTCTGTCTGTGAGTATAATAATTGCAGGGATGACAGTTGGGGGGCTTTTGTCCCCTGCATTATATAAAACAATTTTATCTACTTGGTATTTATGGGCTTTAAGATTGGGTATATTAATATTGATTAGCCTTATTATTGTCATGCTTTTGATGATTATAAGAAAAGAAAAATAAAATTATGGAGGTGTAAAAAAATGAAAGACCTTTTAGAAAAGGTTATCAACATTGGGCTTGGTGTATTTGCGCTATCTAAAGAAAAGGTAGAAAGGGTTGTGAACGAACTTGCTGAGAAAGGTGAGATTAGCAAGAATGAAGTACAAGAGGTAATTCAAAAGATAATGGAAAAAGGTGAAGAACAGAAAAAAGAGCTAAACGAGTATATATCAAAACAGGTTGAAAGTATATTGAAGAAGATGAATCTTGCAACAAAGTCTGAGGTTTTGACAGAAGAAAGAATAAGAGAGATTGTAAGAGAGGAAATTTCAAAGTCTCAAAATCAATAAATAAAACTACTTTTTTTAATTTTTTTTGACATATTGATGAGAAAGTTATATAATAAAATAAAAACCGACTATTTCGATTGGATTTGGGGGTATATAAATGATTTACAACAATATAACTGAGTTAATTGGAAAGACACCGCTTGTGAGGCTAAATAAGCTTTCAAAAGAACTTGATGCAGAAATCATTGCAAAGATAGAGTATTTCAATCCTGGCGGAAGTGTTAAAGACAGGATAGGTCTTGCAATGATTGAGGATGCTGAGAAAAGGGGACTAATTAACAAAGACACAGTGATCATTGAGCCAACAAGTGGCAATACAGGTATTGCTCTTGCAATGGTATGCGCTGTAAAAGGCTACAAGCTCATTTTGACCATGCCAGAGACAATGAGCATTGAAAGAAGAAAGCTGCTTCGGGCATATGGTGCAGAGATTGTTTTGACACCTGGTGAGAAGGGAATGAAAGGTGCAATTGAAAAAGCTTTTGAGATTTACAACTCAACTCCTAACGCTTTTATGCCTCAGCAGTTTGAAAATTTAGCAAACCCAGAAATTCACAGAAGAACAACTGCGCTTGAGATTTGGAATGATACAAACGGTCAGGTTGACATATTTGTTGCAGGTGTTGGCACAGGTGGTACAATTACAGGTGTTGGAGAAGTGTTAAAAGAGAAAAAACCAAGTGTGAAAATTGTTGCGGTTGAACCTTTTGAGTCTGCAGTGTTGTCAGGTGAGATGCCACGGCCTCACAAGATACAAGGAATCGGTGCTGGGTTTGTACCAAAGGTTTTGAACACAAAGATTTATGACCAGATAATAAAAGTAAAATCTGATGATGCGTTTGAGATGTCAAGGTACTTAGCAAGAGAAGAAGGGATTTTGGTTGGAATCTCATCAGGTGCAGCACTTTATGGCGCCGTTGAGGTTGCAAAAAAGAGTGAGAATAAGAAGAAGATGATTGTTGTTCTTCTTCCTGACACAGGTGAGAGATATTTATCAACAGATTTGTTCAATGTGAATGTGTAAAAAAATTCCGGCTCTACGCAGTCTCTGCATAGAGCCGTTTTTTATTTTCCACTTTGGCTTTCCTTCCATGTCTTGTATGCAAGTTTTGCAATACCACCTGCAATATGAGTTTTTTCAGCGCTGTCACCACTTTTAAGCTTGCTCTTTGCATATTCAGGCTTGCTCTGCAAAATTGCTTTTGTTGTTTGAGTGCTAATTCCCAAAAATTCAGCAATCTCGTCTGCTGATTGGTTTTCTTCACTGTGAAGGTAAATGACAAAAATAGCTTCCATCAGTGATGCAAGCCATGTAAGTCTTTTGTACTCAACAAGCTTTCTTGGTCCACCCAAGATGTCAATAGCAATTGAGAAAATTTGTTTTATAACCTCATCGATATTTTGCTGCACCAAATCAATCCTTTTCATGGCCTGCACCCCTTTTTTGTATATTTTATTTACTTTATTTATTCTTTGTCTTCTTTTTGCTGGCCTGCTATATATCCGAGCGGGTACAGAACCTTTATGAGTCCGTTTTGCTCAATCTCAAATACATATGTTTTTGAATCATGGCCACACATTCTACATCCATCAACTCTCAAAAGACGAATAACATCACCAATTGGTCTTTTGAATGTACTGCTGTCAAACCTGTTCATAATAACTTGTTTTGAAAATACAATTGTGCCATCAACAATATGACTTACTGCATATCCGCCTGCAGCCTCAGCAGAGAGATGTTCCTGTCCGCTTCGCTTTTGTGAAATCATCAAGGTTGTGAGTCTCTTTGATTTTAGAAAATTATAGATAGTTCTCACAATTTCTCTTGCGTAAATCTCTTTTGATTCAAATAATCCTGTAACAGAGTCAATTACCACGTTTTTTATATTAAATCTTGTGGCTGCATTTTCTATTGTCTTAATGAAGTTATTTATGTTACCGCGGATATTAAAGTCTTTGGTAATGTCAAGCATGTACACATTTTCTTCAACTTTTGACTTGTCAATGTTCATGGCAGCAGCACGTGAAAGAAGTGAAGAGTACAGAAACTCCGCAGGTGTTTCGACTGTGATATAAAGAACGCTATTTCCTTCATTTGCTTGAGTAACAGCAAACTGCTCAGCAAATAGACTTTTCCCAGTGTCAGCAACACCACTTAGGTTTATAACAGAATACGCGGGAATTCCACCAAGTGGTTTTACCATAGGCTTGCCAGTTTCTTTTGAAAATTCAGCCTTGTAAAAAAGCTTATCTATGCCATCCACTCCAGTTTTTACTCCAAACAGCTCTGGTGCAGACTTTGACAGGTCTTTGAGCTTTACAGCATCTACTGTGGCTTGTACTTCACTGCTTGTTTTGTTCACTTTTTTTCACCCCCCTTTTTTTGATTAAAGGAGGATTATATACTCTTCCAATTATAAAAATAATTACAAATATAGACTTTGTCAAGGTCAAAAAAGGTCAAAATTTGCGAAATTTTGCGTCAAATGGCTAAAAAATTGAGAAAAATTACTCTTTTCTTTCACAGCTTTGATTTTTAGCTTTATTCTGAAAACCTTCTGAGATTTTGCTTGACTTGTTAGAAAAAATTTGATATCATTTAATTGAGAATAATTCTCAATTAAAATAAACTATCAATTACAACACGTTTTCAAAGACAAACTTGAGCATTGAAGATTGTAAAAAAAGAGGTGAGGATTTATGACATTGGACATGGTATCAAAAGGGCAGGAAGTTGTGATAAAGAGTATAAAGAGCAAAAATGCAAGGATATATGCACTGAGATTTGGGATAAATGAAGGAAGTAGAGTCAAGTGCATTGCTAAAATAAACAATGGGCCTGTTATTTTACGCAAAAACCATCAAGAGGTTGCGATAGGGAGAGAACTTGCAAAACAGATAGAGATTGAACAATGATATGAAAGGGGTTTGAAAAGAAAATGCATTGTCACTGCCAGTCATTTGAACTACTCAAACTTCCTCAAGACAAAGAAGTCATAGCTCTTGTCGGTAATCCTAATGTTGGAAAGTCAGTAGTTTTTAGCAAACTCACTGGTAAATATGTTGAAGTTTCAAATTTTCCTGGAACAACAGTTGATATAAACTATGGATTTTACAAAAACTATGTAGTAATTGACACCCCCGGTGTTTATGGCATCTCTTCTTTTAATGACGAGGAGATAGTTACAAGAGATATTGTTCTGAGCGTTGACAAAGTGATAAACGTTGTTGATGCTCTTCACCTTGACAGAGATTTATTTTTAACCCAACAGCTCATAGACTATCAAAAGGACATAATTGTTGTTTTAAACATGTTTGATGAGGTTAAAAAAAATGACATGAAGATTGACATAGATGCCTTAAAAAAGACCTTAGGTGTTGAGGTAATTGTCACTTCAGCAACCAAAGCAGAAGGCATAGAAAAGCTCCAAGAGGCGATTGATAAAAACCTTTTTAGAAAAGGCAATCCTACACCACAGCTTCAAAAACTTTTACAGGAGGCAGGTATAGAATTTTCTAAAGATGGCCTTACTACAGCTGAAAATGTCTTTAACTCTTCGATTTCAGAGTTGCAAGAGAAGATTTACAGTTTAAGAAGATCTCATGTTGATAAGATATTTGAAAAAGCAGTAAGATTTGACACAAAAAAGCTTGAAATTAAAAATAGAATAAGTGAAATACTTGTAAATCCTATAACTGGTATTCCCGTTTTAGCAGCAACTCTTTATATAATGTACTACTTTATGGGTGTGCTTGTTGCTCAGAGAGTTGTTGATTTTACAATGAATAAGGTAATGGGTGAGTATTATCTTGGATTTGTGAAAGGCTTACTCACTCCATTTGTAAAAAATATCTATATACAAAAAATTTTAATTGGTAACTACGGCCTGCTTTCTATGTTTCCAGTAGTTTTTTTAGGTCTTCTATTTCCTCTTGTGGTTGCCTTTCACCTTTTTATGAGTATATTAGAAGACAGTGGGTATCTTCCAAGAATTGCAGCACTTGTTGACAAAGTATTTAACAAAATTGGTCTTAATGGCAGAGCTATAATCCCGATTATATTGGGTTTTGGATGTGTCACAATGGCTACAATGACAACAAGGATTTTGGGCTCAAAAAGAGAGAGGATTATCACTATGTTTTTACTTGGACTTGCAATTCCGTGTTCTGCTCAGCTTGGAATTATAAGTGGACTTATAGCAAGACTTGGTTTTTGGTATCTTGTTGTATATATACTCATTATTGGATTAATATTTGGGATTGTAGGAAGGATATTGAACAAGGTTATACAAGGCAGCTCAACATCGCTATTTATAGACCTTCCTACTTTAAGAATTCCGCTTATATTAAACGTTATTAAAAAGACATATTACAAGTCTAAAAACTTCCTGATTGAAGCACTGCCTATATTTGTTTTGGCAACACTTATACTTGGATTTTTGGACGCAACAGGTTTTCTTAAAATTATTGAAAATATAGCACAGCCCATTGTTACAGGTTTTTTGAAACTTCCAAAGAGAATGACAGAGGTGTTTATTCTGAGCATTATAAGACGAGACTATGGTGCAGCAGGGCTTGTCACAATTCCTACCACAAAAAGACAGATGTTTGTGGCACTTGTAACAACTACTCTGTTTGTTCCTTGTATAACATCCTTTGCCATGATGACAAAAGAAAACGGGCTAAAGTATTCACTTTTTATTTGGGTTTCTTCGGCTGTAATAGCCATTTTGGTGGGAGGACTTTTAGCACATATTATGATTGTTTAAAAATTCTCGAAAAAGAGGTGCAACTTCAAAATGAAGACAAAGTGTCCTGTATGTGGTTATGAAGCTGACATTACAAACAAAAAATGTCCAAGATGCAACTCTTCGCTTTTGGATTCTTTAAAATGCAGAGGTAATTGTAAAGGTTGTAAGCAAAAGTGCTCTATAAGATATTGACATGTCAGTTTGGTTGAGAATAAAATGTATATCATAAAATAGAGAAGTTATAATTTTAACTAAATGGAGTTGGAGAAAATCAATGAGCAAAAATCAATTAGAGGAGATAAAAGAACAACTTAAACAAAAGGGATATAAGCTAACAACACAGAGGAGGATAATTCTTGATTCTATCTTGGACAATCAAGATAAGCATCTGAGTATAGAAGAAATTTATAGGATAGTTAAAGAAAAGATGCCAGAAATAGGACTGGCAACAGTGTATAGAACAATAATGCTTTTAAGTGATTTAAAAGTGCTCAATAAAATTGACCTTGACGATGGATGTTCACGGTTTGAACTTTCAAATAGTGAAGATTCGCATAACCATCACCATTTGATTTGTATCAAATGTGGTAGGGTAGAAGAAGCAGAAGACGACCTTTTAGAGGCTTTAGAAGAGCAGATTGAAAAGAAAAAGGGATTTAAGGTGATAAATCATATGGTAAAATTCTATGGCATCTGCAAAGAGTGTAAAAAGGAATGAGAGAAAAGCCTCTCATTCCTTTGATTTTATAAGAACCTTATAGAAACTGCCGTTGTTGTCATCTTTGTTTCCAAAGCTATCTTTAAATGCTAAGTATAAAAATCCATTTATCAAAGTTGGGATTACCATTAGATATTCTGAGTTTTTTCTGATCATTTTGCACTCATAAATTTTTTCTATCAAATCATCTCTTCCAAACCCAAATTGAAGGTAAATATCCTTCTTTAGTCCATCAAGTAAGATGCCTCTGTTATAAATTATCATCAGCTTATCACCAGAGATAGGTTCTTGAGGGTATAGCTTAAATGGCAGGTCCATTTTAAAATTTTTTCACCTCACTTTGCAAACACATGATTGCCTATAACAGCAACAATTGGCCTGCTCCAAATCCATTTATTTGTTGTCTTTGCCGGGTTGAAAAAGTAGAGAGCTCCCCCTGTTGGGTCCCAGCCGTTTAGAGCATCTCGTGCTGCATTTATCGCAGAGGCTGTTGGCGGTAGATTAATCTGCCCGTTTGAAACAGACTCAAATGCCCCGGGTTGGTATATGACACCTGCAATGGAGTTTGGAAAGCTTGGATGCCTTACTCTATTTAGCACAACAGCTCCAACTGCAACCTGTCCAACATAGGGCTCACCCCGTGCCTCTGCACTGATTAAGTGGGCAAGAAGGTTCAGATTAGAATTGTAAGATGAGCGTGAAGTTGTGGTTACAATTCCAAGTGCTCTTAAGGTCTCACTTCCCGCAATTCCATCAACTTTTAGACCGTTTTTGGCTTGAAAATATCTCACAGCCATATATGTTTTGTACCCGTATATTCCATCGATTGGTCCATCATAATATCCCCATTGTTTAAGTCTTCTTTGAATTTCTATAACCTCACTTCCAGTTGAACCATAGTAAGATAAAACAATGGGGTTCACTACATATCTGAATTTTATCTGTTCATAATGAGAAAGTGTATAAAGAGTAGCAATCAAAAGAGCACATGCCAATAAGACCTTTATATACCTCATTCCTTTCACCTCATGTAACTTCAAAAATTTAAATAGCTTTTTAAAAATAGTATGTCTCTTGATTTTTGAGAATATGTATTGTGAATAACAAGCCGAGGTTGTGTAGATAATTTAATTATAGGAAAATAAAAGGAATTGGGGTGAAAGGTTGTGAAAAGAATTTTAACACTTTTAATTTTATCTTTCTTTCTTTCGAGTTTAAATTTTATAAGAGCTTTTTGTCAAACGCAAAATAATGAACTCACAAATAGTCCTGAACTTTCTGCAATGTCTGCAATACTTGTTGACTTTGACACAGGCAGAGTACTTTTTGAGAAAAACTCTCATGAAAAACTTCCCCCAGCTTCAATTACAAAGATAATGACAATGATTTTGATATGTGAGGCAATTGAAAAAGGTAAACTTAAGCTCTCTGACAAGGTAATTGCAAGTCAGAACGCTGCAAGTCTTGGTGGCTCCCAGGTATACCTAAAAGAAAATGAAGAGATGACAGTAGAAGAACTTTTAAAATCCATTGCAATTGCATCTGCAAATGATGCCTGTGTTGCCTTGGCCGAGCATTTGGCTGGAAGTGTTCAAGGGTTTGTTTATATGATGAACCAAAAGGCAAAAGAGCTTGGTATGCTCGATACAAACTTTGTAAATCCATATGGACTTGATGCAGAAGGACATTATACCTCTGCATATGATGTTGCTGTTATGTCAAGAGAACTATTAAAACACAAACTCGTAAGAAACTATCTTACAACATGGGTTGACACTGTAAGAGACGGTAAGTTTGGGCTTACAAACACAAACAAACTTGTGAGATTTTATAGAGGTTGTACAGGTGTAAAGACAGGTTCAACTGACAAAGCAAAGTTTTGTATCTCAGCATCAGCCCAGAGAAATGCTCTTCATCTTATTGCAGTTATAATGGCTGCACCAGATAGTAAAACAAGATTTAACGAGGCTGTACGACTTCTTGACTGGGGATTTGCAAACTTTGCGATGTATGCCCCATATGCAAAAGATTTTAGTTTTGGCAAGGTTAGGGTTAGAAATGGGCTAAAAAAAGAGGTAAGTGCAGTTTTAGAAAGGGATGTAAAACTCCTTGTTAAAAAAGGAGATGAAAACTCTATTGAAACCAAAACTATCTTACCAAAAGAAATACCAGCACCTGTGAAGCTTGGTCAAGTAGTGGGTAGAATAGAACTTATAAAGGACGGTAAGACTCTTGCAATTTATAACCTTGTTGCAAGTGAAGATGTTGAAAAGAGGAATATATTTGACATCTTTAAGATGCTTTTAAGATTAGAGATGTAAAGAGCCCAAAAATAAATGGTCGGGGCGACTGGACTTGAACCAGCGAACCTCTAGCACCCCAAGCTAGCGCTCTAACCAAACTGAGCTACGCCCCGACCTTTATTATTTTTGTTCTACAAATACATTATATTCTAACTTCTCTAAGATTTCAAGGCAAAAATTTGTTGATAGATAGCTATAGTAGAGCTTATAGTTTTCTCCCAGCTATACTTCTTAGCTAAGCTATAACCTTTTTCAGAAAGCTCTTTTCGAAGCTTTTCACTTTCGAGTACAAGCAAAATCTTTTCTGCGATGTCTTCCTCAAAATAAGGATTGACAAAGATAGCTGCGTCTTTTAACACTTCTGGCAGAGAAGTCGTGTTGCTGGCAATTGTAGGAATTTTACAAGCCATTGCTTCAAGTGGCGGAAGGCCAAATCCTTCATATAAGGATGGATAGACAAATAAAATGGCACCATTATATAAATAAGGCATTAGTTCTACCTCAACGTATGAAACAAAATGTACACGCTCACAAAGCCCAAGTTCTGCAACAAGACCTTTCACCTCTTCAAAACTCCTACTAAATTTTCCAGGAATTACAAGATGAATACCATCAATTTGATCTCTTATCATATTGTAAGCTTTAATCAACCTTATGAGATTTTTCCGAGGTGAAAAACCACCTACATACAGGATATACGGAAAGTCTATATTGAATCTTTGCTTAAGCATGTTTTCAACCTCTTGTTTTGAAAGGGGCTTGTAGATATCTTCTGGTGCTAAGTGTGTTACAAACACCTTTGATGGATCATAGTCAAAGTACTCACATATATCTTTTTTAGAGAATTCAGAAACAGTTATCACGCTATCTACAATCTTCAAAATCTTCGGAACATTTTCTCTAAAGATTTTTAAATAGCCCGGTCCCACTGTCTCAGGCAACCTAAATGGGATTATATCGTGAAGGGTTATAATATAACTACACTTTTTAGAAAAAGGAATGCCTATTCCGTTTTGAGGAACGTGGTAAATCTCAATATCATTTTGGATTATTATCTCCTTTATCATTATCTCTTCCCAGAATTTGTCTAGTTGTTGAGGCAAAAGATTTATGTTAATATTTTCTGCTGAAACAAACTCTATTTCAGATTTGTCGGGCCATATGATAAGGTATTCGTTTTGTTTGTCAAGTTTTTTGATATAATTTAAAAGTTGATAGGTGTAAGTTCCAATACCAGAACCTCTATACCATTTAGCTGCTCTACCATCAATGCCAATTTTCATGTTTTTTTCATTTTCAATTTGGTCAATTTTATTATATGATAATATTATTCAACGTGTTAAAAGCGAGGTATGTGTAAATGACAATAGAAATGTTGATTGAGAAAGATTTTGCAGGTATGAAACTTGAAAAGGCTATAAAAAAGAAATATCCGACAATTCCAATGAGTGTAATATTTAAACTTCTGAGAAAGGGTAGAATAAAGGTTAACTTTGAGGTTGCTCAAAAAGGTCAGGTATTACAATTTGGAGATTTAATTAGCTTTGACATAGAAGAGAAGTACTTAGATCAGAAAAAAGTTGAAATTTCAAAAGTATATGAAGATGACAATATAATTGTCATTGACAAACCATATGGTATTCCTTCGCACCCCGATACAAATAACGAGTATTCTGTTGTAAATTGGATTGAAGATAATTATTCTGGCAATCAGTTGCCTGCACTTTGTCACAGGCTTGACAGGAACACTTCAGGTCTTATGATTATTGCAAAAAATAGACAAGTTTTAAACGAGATGTTAAAATATATGAGTAGAAGGGCTATTAAAAAGAAGTATTTATGCATAACAAAAAGGGTGGATTTGCCAAAAAGTGGAGTACTCGTGCACTATCTAAAAAAGGACTCTAAAAAAAGCAAAGTTTACATTTCAGATTTACCGTCTGAAGGTTATTCGGAGATTGTAACCAGATACAAAATAATACGAGGCAAAGACGACTTGCTGCTTGTTGATGTTGAGATAGAAACAGGAAAAACCCATCAAATTAGGGCCCAGTTTGCGCATGTTGGGCTTTGCATCTTGGGCGATAGTAAATATGGTGACTGGGCGCTAAATAAGAAGTATAATGCAAGTATTCAGTGTCTTTGTGCTTATTACCTTAAATTTGACATAGGTAAAAAAGGGATTTTAAGATACTTAGATGGGAAGAAAATTGTCAAGGATGTTGTTGAGTTTCCTATTCAGATTGAAAACTTAAGTAAAATAAATGTTTATAAAGAAAGAGGGCTTGAGTTATGAAAAAGATTTTGTATGTTCTGGGTTCATTTATTATAGTCCTTCTTATTGGAATAAATGCAATATTTTATTATGAGAACATGTATGTAAAAAATTATATCCCGGTTTCCCAGGAGGTTTATGATACTACAAAGAAACAAAATACATCCACACCTGCAAGGGAAAAAACTGCGGCAGATACTACTAAATCTTCTTCTGTTCAGCTAAAAAACCAGCCAAAAGAATACAAAGCAACAATCTCGCTTGTTGGCGATGTGTTCTTCAATGGGTATCTTTTAAAATCGTATTATAACAGACAAACTCAATCATATTCATTTGGAAATATAATGGAAAATGTTAAAGACATAACCTACGCAGACTTAAGTATTTTCAAGTTTGATAGCAGTTTAACGTCTAATTTGCCAGTTTCAACATATGGCAAATACAATGCTCCAAAAGAAAGTTTAGGTTTGCTAAAGTCTGCTGGCTTTAATGTTGCAGTACTATCTTCTTCACATATTTTTGATGGCAAAAAGCAAGGCTTAGAAGATACAATCAAAAATCTAAAAGAGGCAGGAATTAGCTCTGTTGGGGTAAGGCTCTCTCCAGATGAACATACCTCAAAGGTGTTTGACATAAACAATATTAGAGTGGGGGTTGCTGCATTTACAAAGGAACTTTCAAATGTGTATCTTGGAAGCAACTCTTCATATAAAGATTATGTTGATATTTTGGACAAAGATACAATTCAAAACCAGCTTGAGTACTTGAAAGGACTCAATTGTGACATTATAATAGCATATGCAAACTGGGGATATGAAAATTCAATAAACCCAACTTCAGAGCAAAAGGAGTTTGCAAAAGAGCTCATAAAATACGGGGTTGATGTGGTAATTGGAACACATACGCATACCATTCAGCCATTTGAAAAGATACAGGTTGAAGATGGAACTTCTGGCAAAAGAGAGGGTATAGTATTTTATTCCCTGGGAAATTTCCTTTGTGACCAGACAGTTATTTTCCCATACAATAGGTTTGGCTTGACTGTAAGAATTGAGCTTACCAAAAAGGATAATAAACTTACAAAAAAGATTTTAGTAGAGCCTATATATATTTTCAGAAAGACAAGAATAAATGGCAGTTACTATGATTTTATGCTCCTGAAGGCAAAGGATATTCTAAACAGGAGTGATGTAAGACAATCTTACATTCGGTATGCAAAAAAACTTTTGAATGAGGTGCAAAGTCAACTTCAAAATCTACAATAATTTGATTTTGTAGGGGGATTACTTGAGGTGGAGAGAAGACAGGACAGAATTAGAAACTTTTGCATAATTGCTCATATTGACCATGGAAAATCAACTCTTGCTGATAGAATAATTGAGCTGACAGGTGCTTTGAGCGAACGGGAGATGCAAGACCAGGTTCTTGACACAATGGAGATAGAGAGAGAAAGGGGTATTACTATAAAAGCGCAGGCAGTGAGGCTAAATTATAAAGCAAAAGACGGTAAAGAGTATATATTTCACCTCATTGATACACCAGGACATGTAGACTTTACCTATGAAGTTTCAAGAAGCCTTGCTGCTTGTGAAGGCGCAATCTTGGTTGTGGATGCAACTCAAGGTATTGAAGCTCAAACTCTTGCGAATGTTTATCTTGCGCTTGAACATAACTTAGAAATAATACCAGTTATAAACAAAATCGACCTTCCAAGTGCAAGACCAGATGAGGTTAAAAAAGAGATAGAGGATGTTATTGGACTTGACGCATCAGATGCCCCTCTTATTTCAGCAAAACAGGGAATTAACATTGAAGAGGTTTTGGAAAGGATTGTAAGAGATATTCCACCCCCCAAAGGTGATGATACAAAGCCTTTGAAGGCTTTAATATTTGACTCTCTTTATGACAACTACAAAGGTGTTTTGGCATATGTTAGGGTATTTGATGGAGTAGTAAAACCCAATATGACAATAAAGATGATGTCAACTGGTGCACAGTTTACAGTCACGGAGGTTGGCTACTTCAAACCTGGCATGTTAATTCCTTGTGAAGAGCTAAGGGCAGGTGATGTTGGATACATTGCTGCGTCAATCAAAACAGTGAGAGACACAAGAGTTGGTGATACTATCACTGATGCAAACAATCCTGCTGATGAGCCTCTGCCTGGTTTTAGAAAGTTAAACCCGATGGTGTTCTGTGGAATCTACCCAACTGGTGATACAAAATATGAAGAGCTCAAGGAAGCACTTGAAAAGTTGCAACTCAATGACGCAGCACTGTTTTTTGAGCCAGAGAGCTCTGCTGCACTTGGTTTTGGTTTTAGGTGTGGTTTTTTAGGTCTTTTGCACATGGAAATTGTTCAGGAAAGGCTGGAGAGGGAGTATGATTTGAACATTATTACAACAGCACCCTCTGTTGTTTACAGAGTTACAAAGACAAATGGAGAGGTTCTGTATATAGACAATCCTACAAAACTTCCGCCACCAAATGAAATAAGCAGGATGGAAGAGCCAATGGTAAAGGCCACCATCATGGTACCAAACGAATATGTTGGAGCGGTAATGGAGCTATGCCAGGAGAGAAGAGGAATATTTAAAGATATGTCCTATATAGAGACAACCCGTGTCATACTCACCTACGAAATGCCGCTGATGGAGATTGTCTATGACTTTTTTGATGCGCTAAAATCACGCTCAAAAGGTTATGCATCATTTGACTATGAGTTCATAGGATATGCAGAGTCTAACCTTGTAAAGCTTGACATAATGATAAAAGGCGAGGTGGTTGATGCACTTTCGTTCATTGTGCACAGGGACAAGGCTTATCAGAGAGCAAGAAAAATTGTAGAGAAATTGAAAGAGGAGATTCCAAGACATTTATTTGAGATACCTATTCAGGCATGTATTGGCAGCAAGGTAATTGCAAGAGAAACTGTAAAGGCATTGAGAAAAGATGTGCTTGCTAAGTGTTATGGCGGGGATGTGACAAGAAAGAAGAAACTTTTGGAAAAACAAAAAGAGGGTAAGAAGAGAATGAAACAGATAGGAGAGGTTGAAATACCACAAGAGGCTTTTATGGCTGTTTTGAAGTTAGAAGAGTAAAAGGAAGTGCAAAAAGGTTGGGAAAGAAGATTGGGCTTTATATCCACATTCCATTTTGTAAGAAAAAGTGTCTTTACTGTGATTTTGTATCGTATGAGAATGTTGAAAATAATCTTGTATCTGAATATTTTAATTCTCTTCAGAGAGAACTTATTTTTTATAAAGAAAACTATGACATTGAGATAGAAACAATTTATATTGGGGGAGGTACACCGTCGGCAGTAGATCCTAAGCACATAGAAAGATTGATTGAATTTATATATTCAAATTTCAAAGTAAAAGAGAACTGTGAGACAACAATTGAAGCAAATCCAGAGAGTTTAAATGAAGAGAAGCTAAAGATTTATAAGCTCTTAAATATAAATAGGCTGAGCATTGGCATTCAATCTTTAAATGACATTGAATTAAAAGTACTTGGAAGGATTCATACATCGAAAAGAGCTCTGGAAATATTAGAGCTTGCAGCAAGATACTTCGAAAACTTCAATGTTGATTTAATGATTGGACTTCCATACCAAAATATAGAGAGCTTTTCAAAGACTTTGGAAACAGTAATTAGTTTCGGACCTCCTCATGTCTCTGTATATTCTTTGAAGATTGAAGAGGGCACATATTTTTATTATGAATATGACTCATTGAAAAACTATTTGCCTTCTGAGGAAGAAGAGAGAAGTATGTACTGGCTTGCAGTAGAAAGACTTTATGATTTTGGTATATATCAATATGAGATATCAAACTTTGCAAAAAAGAATTCTGAATGTAAGCACAATCTTAAATACTGGGACTGTGAATCATATATTGGAATTGGCTCAAGTAGCCATTCTTTTTTTGAAGGATATAGATATTCTAATGTAAGTGACATTAAGGAATATATCAATAGTATAAAGAATGGGTATCTTGCAGTTGATACAAAGGAGTATATAGATGATGAAGAAATGGAAAAAGAGTACATTATCTTAGGACTTAGAAAAATTGAGGGCATTGATCTTTTGAAGCTTGAGAGAAGATTTAATATAGACTTTATGAAGAAGTACAAAACCCAGATAGAAAAACTAAAAAAGTATGGACTTGTAGAGATAAATTCGCATTTTAGACTTACAAAAAAAGGAATGGACCTTGCAAATATAGTGTGGCAAGAGTTTATTTAAAAAGGTCAAAGAAAGTCAAAAAATCTACTTGACAATTATCTACTAAAGTGATATCTTATATCTTAGAATTAGCACTCATCAAATGAGAGTGCTAACAGTAAGGTGAGGAAAATGCTGGATGAAAGAAAAAAAAGGATACTTCAAGCAGTCATAGACGATTATATAAATACAGGGGAGCCAGTTGGTTCACGCACTATTGCAAAAAAGTACATCTTTGGTATTTCTTCTGCAACTATTCGTAATGAGATGTCTGATTTAGAAGAGATGGGGTATTTAGAACAGCCACATACTTCAGCAGGAAGAGTTCCGTCTGATAAAGGGTACAGATACTATGTTGATGAATTAATGAAGGTTACAAGGCTTTCACCGCAAGAGGTTGAGTTTATAAGGTCACAGCTTGATGTGAAGTTCAGCGAAATAAATGAGTACATGGAGAACATAGCAAAGATTATCTCGAATCTTACAAACTATACTGCTGTGCTCTCAACTCCAAATGTAAAGAAAAGCTATATCAAGCATCTACAGCTTTTGCCAGTTGACAGCAAAAAGTATATATTAATTTTAGTTACAAATACAGGGCTTGTAAAAGATATTCTTTTAGATAAGCCGGAAAATATTGATAGCAAAGATTTTATATATATCACTAACGTACTTAACCAAAAGCTAAGTGGACTTAAATTAGAAGACATTGATGAAAATACAGTTTTGGACATTGAAAATAGCTTGGGCAAGAACAGGACAATCCTTTCACCAATCATTGACAATGTGTTAAGAACAATCAGTGCAGCGGACAGTACAGAAGTGGTCCTAAGTGGTATCAAAAACATGTTTGACTTTCCGGAATTCAATGATGTTCTAAAAGCAAAGATATTCTTGCATATATTTGAGCAAAAAGACATGCTACGAAAGATTATAAACTCTTCAATGCACGACCATATAACCATACGCATAGGTACAGAAAACCCAATTGAAGATTTAAAGGAATGTAGCATTATTCTTTCCACTTACCGAATAGGCGACAGTATTGCCGGTTCAATTGGTATAATCGGCCCAAAGAGGCTCAAGTATTCACAGACAGTTTCTTTGATCGATTATATTTGCGATACGTTGTCTGATATTTTGACAAGACTTTTCACAGAATAAATAAAGAGGTGATTTTTGAAGATGTGCGAGATGGAAAACAAAGAGTTAAAGAGTGAAGAGACAAACATTTCTGAAAGTCCTCCAGCTACAGAGGCTACAGAAAAAGATGATACTCAGGAGCAAAAAAATGAGATTCAAAAGGTAGCAAATGAAACTGAAGTATGCCAAGAAGAGGCTCATCCTCAAGAACAAGAAGACCCAATTGAGGCGTTAAAAAAACAGCTTGAAGAGAAAGAAAGGGAAGTTGAGGAGTACAAAAGCTTGTGTCAGCAAATTGCCGCTGACTTTGACAACTACAAAAAGCGAATCGCAAAGGACAAGGAAAATATGTACTATGAAGTTGTTGCAGATGTTATAGGAAAGCTTCTTCCTATTGTTGATAATTTTGAAAGAGCAATCAGCTCTGCTAAAGAGTCGGAAAATACAAATGAAGAGTTTTTAAAAGGACTTGAGATGATAAAAAAGCAAATTGATGATATCTTCTCAAAACTTGGTGTTGAGCCTATTGAAGCTTTAAATAAAGAGTTTGACCCATACCTCCACAATGCTATTATGCATGTGGAGGATGAAAGGTATGGTAAGAACATTGTGATTGAAGAATTCCAAAAAGGTTATAAGATAAAAGACAGAGTTATAAGATACAGCCTTGTTAAGGTTGCTAATGCAAATTAATTAATAATCAAATCGAAAATAAAAAAGGAGGTTGATAACAATGGCTCATATTTTAGGTATAGACTTAGGTACAACAAACTCTTGTATGGCAGTAATTGAAGGTGGGCAGCCTGTTGTCATTCCAAATGCAGAAGGGTTTAGGACTACACCGTCTGTTGTTGCTTTTACAAAAACTGGTGAGAGACTTGTCGGTCATGCAGCAAAAAGACAGGCAATTACAAATCCAGAGAGGACAATTATCTCAATCAAAAGAGATATGGGTACAAACAGGAGAATCAAGATAGACGACAAAGAATATTCTCCCGAAGAGATTTCTGCAATGATTTTGATGAAACTAAAAGCTGATGCCGAGGCATATCTTGGTGAAAAGATTACACAAGCTGTTATCACAGTTCCTGCATACTTTACAGACTCACAAAGACAAGCAACAAAAAACGCAGGTAGAATTGCGGGACTTGAGGTTTTGAGAATTATCAACGAGCCAACTGCTGCAGCTTTGGCTTATGGCCTTGACAAGGAAGGACATCAGAAGATAATGGTATATGACCTTGGTGGTGGAACATTCGACGTTTCAATTTTGGAGATTGGCGAGGGTGTTATTGAGGTTTTAGCAACATCTGGTAACAACAGACTTGGTGGCGATGACTTTGACCAGAGAATTATTGACTATATAGCAGATGAGTTTATGAAAGAACATGGGATTGACCTGAGAAAGGACAAGGTTGCACTCCAGAGATTAAAAGATGCAGCAGAAAGAGCAAAGATTGAGCTCTCGTCTGCACTTCAGACAACAATTAACTTGCCATTTATAACAGCAGATGCAAACGGTCCAAAGCACATTGACATGGTATTGACAAGAGCTAAATTCGAGGAGCTTATAAAAGACCTTGTAGAAAAGACAAGAGAGCCTGTTGAGACAGCACTTTCTGATGCAAAGCTCACACCAGAGCAGATTGACAAGGTCATTTTGGTTGGCGGTTCAACAAGAATACCTTATGTTCAGGAGTTTGTCAAAAAGCTCACAGGAAAAGAACCATTCAAAGGTATAAATCCTGACGAATGTGTTGCAATTGGTGCAGCAATCCAAGCAGGTGTATTGGGAGGACAGGTAAAAGACATCTTGCTGTTAGACGTAACACCACTTTCCCTTGGTATTGAGACCTTAGGTGGCGTGTTCACAAAAATAATTGAGAGAAATACAACAATCCCAACAAGAAAGAGCCAGATATTTACCACTGCTGCAGATGGTCAGACTCAGGTAGAGATTCACGTTTTGCAAGGTGAAAGACCACTTGCAAAGGACAACAAGACACTTGGTAGGTTCATCTTGGACGGAATTCCACCTGCTCCACGTGGTGTTCCACAGATTGAGGTTACATTTGACATAGACGCAAACGGAATAGTACACGTTTCTGCAAAAGACCTTGGCACAGGTAGAGAACAGAAGATAACAATAACCTCCCAGACACACCTTAGCGAAGAGGAGATTCAAAGAGCAATCAAAGAGGCAGAGATGTATGCAGAGCAGGACAGAAAGAGAAAAGAGCTCATTGAGACAAGGAACAAAGCAGACTCTATCATCTACCAGACAGAAAAGCTTTTGCGTGACCTTGGTGACAAGATGACAGCAACTGAAAAAGAACAAATCGAAGCAAAACTCAAAGCTCTCAAAGATGTTATGAATGGTGAGGATAAAGAGAGAATTGAAAGAGCAATTGATGAGCTGACAAAATCATTCTACGATGTTTCAACAAGGCTGTATCAGCAAGGTTATACTCAAGCTGGGCCTCAGGGAGGCACAAACCCTGGTGGTCAAGGCGGAACTGATGGTAATGTCAACACTGATTATAAGGTATATTAACAAATTTAGATTCTTTAGAAAAAGGGACCAAAGTCATAACACTTTAAAAATGGCTTTGGTCCTTTTTAATGATTTGTTAAAAGTTTTGCGTTGGTATATAATAATATTCAGTAAGCTAAGTGGGTGATAAAAATGGCACAAAAAAAAGATTACTATGAAATTTTGGGTGTTCCACGAAACGCAACACAAGAAGAGATAAAAAGAGCATATAGAAGACTTGCAAAGCAGTACCACCCTGATGCAAATCCAGGCAACAAAGAAGCAGAAGAAAAATTTAAAGAGATAAATGAAGCATATGAAGTGTTGAGTGACCCTGAAAAGAGAAGGAAGTACGACCAGTTTGGCCATGCAGCATTCGACCCGACATATGGTGCTCAGGGCGGAGGATTTTCTGGTGGCTTTACAGGCGGTTTTACAGACTTTGACTTTGGAAGTTTTGGGGACATATTTGAAGACCTGTTTGAAGGGTTTGATATCTTTGGCTCATCAAGAAGAAGAAAAGAAGCACCAAGAAAAGGTGCTGATATACATGTTGATTTAGAACTGACCTTAAAAGAGTCAGTATTTGGCTGTGAAAAAGAGATCCCTATTTACAGGACAGAGAAGTGTTCTGTCTGTGGCGGAAGTGGTGTAAGACCGGGTGCAACACCTGTCAGATGTCAAAAATGTGGTGGTACAGGACAAATTAGGTCAAGACAGGCAACATTCTTTGGCGAGTTTACTACAATAAAAACATGTGATGCTTGTGGTGGAGTTGGAACTATCATCACGGACCCTTGCAGAGAATGTGGTGGTACTGGAACTGTTAGACGCCAGAGAAGAGTAAAGATAAACATCCCGGCTGGAATTGACGATGGACAGGTGATAACTTTAAGAGGCGAGGGTGAGAGTGGTATAAAAGGTGGACCAAATGGTGATTTGCACATTAGAATCAAAATAGCGCCACATCCTGTTTTTAAACGAGTTGGCCAAGACCTTTATGTTGAGGTACCAATCACATTTGTCAATGCAGCACTTGGTGGTGAGATAGAAATACCTACCTTAGATGGCAGAACAAAGGTAAAAATTGAACCGGGTACACAAAGTGGTGATGAGGTGAGGATTAAAGGCAAAGGTGTGCCTTATTTGAGAGGTAGGGGCAGAGGTGATTTGGTTGTAAAATTTATTGTTGAGGTGCCAAAGAAACTTTCTGAGAAGCAAAAAGAGCTTTTGAGAAAGTTTGAAGAGCTTTCGTCTGAAGAAGGGTATGAAAAGAGAAAACATTTTTGGGATAGGATAAGAGAAGCTTTTTCATAAACCTATAAAGAAAAAAGGAGAAATGAAATAGTATGAAATGGTTTGAAGTTGCAATTAAGACTGTGGAAGAGGCAGAAGATGCTATTTCGAATATCTTGTATGATCTTGGAGCAAACGGTGTTGTAATAGAGGACGATGAAATCTTAAAATATCCAAATTCATGGGACTATATAGATGAAAATCAATTTCCTAAACGAAATTTCGCAGTTGTTCGTGCGTATTTTCCTGAAAGTGTGAATATCTCAGAACTTATTTTCAACATTGAAGAGAGGTTAAAAGATGCTTCACAGTACCTCAATATTGGCGAGGGCAAGATTGACATCTCTGAAGTTGATGAGAAAGACTGGGCAGAAGAGTGGAAAAAGTATTACAAGCCTGTTGAGATAGGGAATATTGTCATTGTACCATCGTGGGAGAGCTACCCAAATACAAAGGACAAGACAGTTATAAAACTTGACCCTGGCATGGCATTTGGTACGGGTACGCATGAGTCAACAATGCTTTGTTTAGAAGCAGTTCAAAAGTATATAAAACCAGGGTTTGATGTAATTGATATTGGTACAGGTTCAGGGATTTTAGCAATTGCAGCTAAAAAACTTGGGGCAAATAGGGTTTTAGCAGTTGATATAGATGATGTTGCTGTAAAGGTTGCAAGAGAAAATGCTGCTTTGAACAATGTTGAAATTGAAATTAAGCAAAATGACTTGGTTTTTGGAATTGAAGAAAAGTTTGACATAGCAATTGCAAATATCATAGCTGATATAATAATAAAATTAGCAAAGGATATTAAGAACGTTCTAAAAGAATATGGACTTTTTATCTCATCTGGAATTATTGAGGATAGACTTGATGATGTAATAAAAAGTTTCAAGGAAAATTTGTTGGAAGTGGTTGAGGTCAAAAAACTTAACAACTGGTGCTTAGTGGTAGCAAGAAAGTAAAAGGAGTATAGGGTGATAAACATTGCCTATTTTTTTTATTGAGAGTAAGAATATTATTAATGACACCGCATATATAACTGACAAAGATGATATAAACCACATAGTAAAGGTTTTGCGCAAGAGAGAAGGTGAAGCTTTAAATCTTTGTGATGGTGTATTTGATTACAAAGCTAAGATTTTAGAAGTTTCAAAAGATAGAATAAAAGCAGTAATAGAAGAAAAGGTTCTCAACCAGCGGGAGCCACAAAAAGATGTTTTTTTATTTCAGTGTATTATAAAAAATCAGAAGATGGATATCATAATTCAAAAGGCAACAGAGCTTGGGGTAAAAACCTTAGTTCCTGTTATTTCAAAAAGAGTTGTTATTGA
Organism: Caldicellulosiruptor changbaiensis; assembly: GCF_003999255.1. Classification (GTDB taxonomy): domain Bacteria; phylum Bacillota; class Thermoanaerobacteria; order Caldicellulosiruptorales; family Caldicellulosiruptoraceae; genus Caldicellulosiruptor; species Caldicellulosiruptor changbaiensis. The sequence continues at coordinate 1,536,691 of NZ_CP034791.1, read as the reverse complement.
TATCAGCGAAAAGGAAGAAAAAAAGATACAGCGTTGGCAGAAAATTGCTAAAGAGTCCCAAAAGCAATGCCTAAGACCATATTCGCCACAGATCCAAAGACCTATTGAAATAGGTAGAGTCAAAGACTTTTTAGATGAACTTGATCTTCTTATAATTCCATACGAAAAGGAAAATAAAAAAACCTATTTGGATATTCATTCCAACATAAATAGAGTAGGTATATTAATTGGACCGGAGGGTGGTTTTGAAGAAGAGGAAATAGAGATTTTTAAAGACTTGCAAAAAGTCAGAATAGTCTCACTTGGAAAGCGCATTCTAAGGAGTGAAACTGCAGCTATTTCGGTAATTTCTATTGTCATGCACCTTCTTGGTGAGATGTGAAAGGAAGGGTAGAAGATGGTTGTATATTTTGACAATGCAGCAACAACACGTCCATTCGATGAGGTTATAGAAGGTTTGAAAGATTTTTTGGCCCAAAATTATGGTAACCCCTCGTCCTTGCATAGGCTTGGGGTCAGCGCCGAAAAGGTATTAAAAGAGGTAAGATGGAAAATAGCTCAAAAGATAAATGTAAATCCTGAAGAAATATACTTTACATCTGGGGGTACAGAGGCAAACAACTTGGCATTGATTGGCATTGCCTTTGCTAATCAGAAAAGAGGAAATAAAATAATCTCAAGCCCTGTTGAGCACCCATCAGTATTAAATACACTTGAGCACCTGAAAAGATGTGGATTTGAAGTGCGCTTTTTAAAGGTTGATCAAAACGGAAATATTGACTTTGAAGAGCTCGAAAATGAAGTGGACGATGAGACAATTTTAGTAAGCGTCATGCTTGTAAACAACGAAACAGGGCATATTTTTGATGTAAAAAAGATAGCTGAAGTGGCAAAGAGGAAAAATCCAAATGTGATTGTTCACACAGATGCGGTTCAGGCGTTTATGAAGGAAAAGACCAATGCCAAAGAACTAAACGTTGATTTGATGTCAATAAGTGGGCATAAGATTCACGCATTAAAAGGGATTGGAGCCTTGTATATCAAAAAGGGGATCAACATTCAACCAATAATTTTTGGTGGGGAGCAGCAAAATGAAGTAAGACCTGGGACAGAGAATATGCCAGGTATTTTTTCGATTTATAAGGCAATTGAGGTGTATGAAAGGCTGCAAAATGAGCAGCCAAATAAGCTAAGAATGATAAAACAAAGATTTATTGAGGGGCTAAGAAGTTTTGATGATGTTGTGATAAATTCACCACTTGACAATACATCTGACGCAATTTTAAATGTGTCATTTTTAGGGATTAAATCCGAGGTTCTGCTCCATACTCTTGAAAGCTATAATGTATTCGCATCGTCTGGTTCTGCTTGTTCATCAAGGGGCAGAACATATAACAAGGTTCTTTATAGCATGGGAAAATCAATGGAAATTGCACAAAGTAATATACGTTTTAGTTTTTCTTATTTGAATAACCTTGAAGAAGTTGATTACACACTTGAAGTATTGGAAAAATCGCTCAAGTTTTTGCAGAAAATAAAAAGGTAAAGGATGAATGGAATGAAGGCTATTTTAATAAGGTATGGTGAACTTGCCTTAAAAGGATTAAATCGTCCTTTGTTTGAAGACAGGCTTGTGAGGAACATAAAAAGAAAACTCAAGAATCTTGAGAATATCTCAATTACGAAAGAACAAGGTAGAATATTTATTGAAAACCTCTCTGAAAATGATTTTTATTTTGCAATTGAAAGGCTAAGGAAGGTCTATGGTCTTGTTGGTTTTACTATCTGCGAAGTTGCAGAAAAACAAGTAGAGGCTATCAAATCTGCAGCTTTAAACGTTGCTCTTAATGAGATTCAAAAAGGCAAGAAAACCTTCAAAGTTGAGACAAAGAGGGCTGATAAGACATTTGAATTAAGGTCGCCAGAGCTTTCAAGACTTATTGGCGCACATATTCTTAAAAATCTTGCTGACAAATATGGTCTTAAGGTTGATGTGCACAATCCAGACTTTGAGGTAAATATTGAGATAAGGGACAAAGCATATGTGTATTCGTCAGAAGAGAAAGGTATTGGTGGTATGCCACTTGGCACAGGGGGCAAGGCACACCTTTTGCTCTCTGGCGGGATAGACAGCCCCGTTGCAGGGTTCATGATAGCAAAAAGAGGTGTTGAAATAGAAGCGGTCCATTTTTACAGCTTTCCATATACAGGTGAGAAGGCAAAAGAGAAGGTCATTGACCTTTGCAGGGTTTTAGCCCAGTACACAGATAGACTAAAGCTTTACATTGTACCTTTTACTGAGATTCAAACTACTATCTACGAAAAATGTAATGAGAGGTATCTTACAATTATTATGAGAAGATTTATGATGAAGATTGCAGAAAGGATTGCTAAAGAAAACGGCGGTTTAGCTCTTGTGACTGGTGAGAGTATTGGACAGGTTGCAAGTCAAACAATGGAAAGTATCATTTGTACAAACGCTGCTGTATCAATGCCAGTCCTAAGACCTCTTATTGGCATGGACAAAGAAGAGATAATAAGAATTGCAAAAAATATTGGCACGTATGACATCTCAATCTTACCATATGAAGATTGCTGTACAGTATTTGTTCCAAAACATCCAAAGACCAAACCAAAACTTGAAGAAGTTATTAAAGAAGAGGAAAAATTGGATGTATCATCATTGATAGAGAGTGCCATTTCAAATACTGAGTGGATGGTGATAGAAGATAGGTGATTTAGTTCGCCTTCAAAAGTTTATGGCTGACTGTGGGGTTGCGTCACGCCGAAAGTGCGAAGAGATTATTCTTCAAGGAAGAGTAAAAGTAAATGGCAGAACCATTACAGAGCTTGGCTTTAAAGTTGACCCTCAAAAGGATGAGGTCTTGGTTGATGGTAAAAAACTTGTACCAGTACAAAAGAAGGTCTATATAATGCTCAACAAACCATTTGGTGTAATATCTTCTGCAAAGGATGAAAAAGGCAGAAAAACAGTTGTAGATCTTGTAAAAGACAAAGTGAATGTTAGAGTTTTTCCAGTGGGAAGACTTGATTTTGACACAACAGGGCTTATACTTCTAACAAATGATGGAGAGTTTGCATATAAAGTTACACACCCCAAGCATGATATTGAAAAGACGTATATTGCACTCATTGAAGGTGTACCAACAAAAGAAGAAATTGAGCAGTTTGAAAAAGGCCTTTTGATTGATGGAAAAGTAACCTCACCTGCAAAGTTTAAGGTTTTAAAGGTTTTGAAAGGAAGATCTCTTGTTGAGATAAAAATACACGAAGGAAGGAACAGACAAGTAAGAAAAATGTGCGATGCAATTGGACACAGGGTATTAAAACTTAAAAGAGTTGCAATAGGCAAGCTAAAACTTGGCAAGCTAAAAGAAGGAGAGTTTGTTTTTTTAGATGAGAATATGGTAAACAAGGTGTTTGAAAAATAAGAATTTTAGAAAGGAGACGGTTAAATTGGTAGATGAAAGAGTAAAAGTACTTGCAAAAAATCTTATAGAATACTCTGTTGATCTAAAAAGTGGTGAAAAGATTTTGATAGAACTGATTGGTGAAGAAATTGATTTGGCAAAGGAGCTTATAAAGCTTTCATATCAAAAAGGTGCAATGCCGTTTTTGTGGATTAAGAATCAAAGTCTATTGAGAGATCTTCTTTTAAATGCCACTGAAGATCAAATAAAAATAATTGCTAAAAACGAAAGGCAACTTATGGAAAAGATGGATGCATATATTGGTATCAGATCAAGCCAAAATCCATTTGAACTGAGTGATGTGCCAGATGATAAGATGGCGCTGTATCAGAAAATCTGGTTTCACAAAGTGCACGGCGAGGTAAGAGTACCAAAGACAAAATGGTGTATTTTAAGATACCCCAATTACTCAATGGCTCAGCAGGCAAGGATGAGCAAAGAGGCATTTGAAGATTTTTATTTCAATGTTTGCAACCTTGACTACAGAAAGATGTCAAGGGCAATGGACAAGCTGGTTGAACTTATGGAAAAAACAGATGAAGTGAGAATAGTAGGTGAGGGCACAGACCTCACATTTTCAATAAAAGGTATGAAGGCTGTAAAATGTGATGGACATATGAATATACCTGATGGTGAAGTGTACACTGCACCTGTTAAAGACTCTGTCAATGGGTATATAACCTATAACACCCCTTCAAACTATGCAGGTTTTAAGTTTGAAAATATTAGGTTTGAATTTAAAGATGGAAAAATTGTAAAAGCTACTGCAAACAACACAGAAAAGCTAAATAAGATTTTGGACACAGACGAGGGTGCAAGGTATATAGGTGAATTTTCAATTGGACTAAATCCATACATTACAAAGCCTATGGAAGACACCCTATTTGATGAGAAGATAGCCGGAAGCATACACTTTACACCGGGCAGTGCTTATGAGGATGCTGACAATGGCAACAGATCAGCTGTGCACTGGGATATAGTGTTGATTCAGACCCCTGAGTATGGCGGTGGAGAAATTTACTTTGATGGAAAACTTATTAGAAAAGATGGAAGGTTTGTCATACCTGAGCTTGAAGATTTAAATCCAGAAAATCTTAAATAATTTTTTTCACAAACTAAAGTTTTCATGAATAACATAGAAGTAGACATAAAATTTTGTAGGGTGAGAATACTTTGGACAGCTATTTTTCAGCTCAGGAGCTTGGTACATTTGCAGGAATTACAGTTGCTACAAATGTTATTGTTCAGTTTACAAAAGGTATATTCAAAAAACGGTGCAAAGATTATGTAATTAGAATCTATACCTTTTTTGTAGCATTTGTTCTATCCTTTGTTTTTATTCCACACCAAAACACGTTAAAAGACATTACGCTACTGATGATAAATTCTATACTAATCTGCATGGCATCATTTGGGAATTATGAAATGATAAAGGACACATATAGAAAAAAGTCTACAGATGAAAAACACACCTAAATTATTTTAGGGGGATGATTTTTGGCATCCCCCTTTTTATATCCCCTTCCTACCATCCTACTTCATTGAATTTCCTTTATCTTTTCATCAAGTTCTTTTAGTTCATCTGTGAGATGGCTTTTTAGTTTTGAAATCTCTTCAATCTTCGAAAACTCTTCTAACAGCATGTTTTTTGTTTCAATTGGAATGTTGAACTCCTTTAAGTTAACTAAGTTTGTGTCAAAGTATATGTCACACTTGGGAGTAAACATGTTAAATCCCCCCTTCTAATATATATTATACCCGGTGTATTATAAATATGTTCAATGTATCCACGAATACTTCAAAAATACACGTATATTTAAACTTTAAAATCTTTGCTATAATAAAAGGTAGTTTATCGCAAGAAAAGCTGTGCCTATTAAAGAATAGAAAAACATTTTTATAAGGGGAAAAAAGAGAGATGAGTGCTTTCATAGAATTTATAAATGTCAGCTTTTCATATACAAGTTCGGATGGAAGCAAAAATCCTGCGTTAGTTGATATAAATTTAAAGATAGAGAAAGGAGAATTTGTTTCAATTTTAGGGCTCAATGGTTCAGGGAAATCCACTTTGGCAAAGCTAATAAATGGGCTTTTAATACCCGAAAAAGGTGATGTACTGGTTGACGGTATGAACACAAAGGATGTAAGTCAAATTTGGGAGATAAGAAGAAAGTGTGGATATATATTTCAAAATCCTGATAATCAATTGGTTGCCTCGATAGTTGAAGAAGATGTTGCTTTTGGGCCAGAGAATTTAGGGTTTGAACGTGAGGAGATAATAAGAGCTGTAAATGAGGCACTTGAAACTGTTGAGATGATTGAATATAGAAATCACGCAACATACAAGCTTTCTGGTGGGCAAAAACAGAGGGTTGCGATTGCCGGAATTTTAGCAATGAGGCCAGAATGTATCATTTTAGATGAGCCAACTTCTATGCTTGATCCAAAAGGGAGAAAAGAGGTCATATCGACCATCTTAAGACTCAACAGGGAAGAAAAAAAGACAATAGTTTTGGTTACTCACAACATTGACGAGATGATATATAGTAACAAGGTGGTGGTTTTAGAAAATGGAAAGGTAAAATATGTAGGGACTCCGAAAGAGCTTTTAAAGCTTGATTGGTTTTATGAGATGGGATTTGACATGCCTCAGATTTTAAAGCTTTCTTATGAGCTTAAAAAAAGAGGTATTGATATCGATGGTGAAATCTGGACAGTTGATGAAATGGAGAGATTTTTATGTTCATTGAGATGAGGGATGTTGAGTTTGTATACGGCTACAAAACACCATTTGAAAAAAAGGTACTATCTAATATGAACCTCACAATCTCAAAAGGTGAGTTTATTGGAATAATAGGAAAAACAGGTTCGGGGAAATCAACTCTTGTTCAGCTTATGAATGGACTTCTTATTCCTCAACGCGGTGATGTCATTGTTGATGGAATAAATACCAAGGAAAAAAAGAAGGTAAAAGAGATTCGAAAAAGAGTCGGACTTGTTTTCCAATACCCTGAATATCAGCTTTTTGAAGAGACGGTATATAGAGACATTGCATTTGGACCAAAGAATTTAGGGTTTTCTGATGAGGAGATTGAAAAGAGAGTAAAAGAGGTATGTGAACTTTTAGAAATACCGAGGGCTATCTTGGAAAAATCACCGTTTGAGCTATCGGGCGGACAAAAGCGAAGGGTTGCAATTGCCGGAATTTTGGCAATGGACCCTGAGTGTTTGATTTTAGATGAACCTACTGCTGGGCTTGATATGAGGGGAAGAAAAAGAATATTCAATATCATAGAAAGACTTCATCGTGAAGTGAAAAAGACTATAATTCTTATTTCACACAATTTAGAAGATGTTGCATCAATGTGTGAAAGAGTAATTGTTCTGAACAAAGGAGAAATCTATTTTGATGGACCAAAACAAGAAATATTTGAAAATATTCACCTTTTAGAAAAAAGCGGTTTGATTGCGCCAGATATATTGTATCTTCAGCACAGGCTTAAAATGAGAGGATTTAAAATTGAAAGGTTTGAGTACAGAATAGAAAATGTTGCTGACATGATTGTGCAAAATATAGCAGGAAATATTACAAAAGAAGGTGGCAAAGAATAATGGTTGACTTTGTAATTGGTCAGTATGTCAAAAGAGATTCATTTGTACACAAGCTTGACCCACGGACAAAGATAATAATTTTGGTATTTTTCTGTATCTCTATATTTGTAGTGAATAATTTTTATGGATATATATTTTTATTTGCTTTAATACTTTTATGGACCGTCTTTTCAAAGACAAGTCCAGTGTTACTTCTGCGCGGTACAAAACCGGTATTTATCCTGATTTTGATAACTGTAATTTTTAACCTTTTTTTGACTCAAGGAAGGCCAGTGGTAAGGTTTTTAGGTTTGACAATTACAGACAAAGGGATAATTCTTTCATTGTTTTTAGTGATAAGACTTTTACTGCTTGTATTTTCTACCAGCTTGCTCACACTTTCAACCTCTCCAATTGAAATAACAGATGCTTTAGAAGAGCTATTAAGGCCTTTGAAAAAACTCAAATTTCCTGTACATGAGATTTCGATGATGATGTCAATTGCACTGAGATTTATCCCTACAATCTATGAAGAGACAGACAAGATTATGAAGGCTCAAATGTCAAGAGGTGCTGATTTCGAAAGTGGAGGACTTGTGAAGAAGGCAAGGTCACTTTTGCCGCTTTTGATTCCACTTTTTATATCAGCATTTAAAAGAGCAGATGAGCTTGCAATTGCCATGGAAGCCCGTTGTTATAGAGGGTCAGAAGGAAGAACCAAGCTAAAAAAGCTTCAATACTCAAAAAACGACTATATTTCCTTTTTAATAGCAGCAATTTTAATGGTTTTAGCTATAATGGTGAGGTGAGATTTCTTTGAGAAACATTCTTCTAACAATTGAGTATGACGGGACAAACTATTTTGGCTGGCAAAAGCAGCCAAATAAAAAAACAATTCAGGGTGTTATTGAAGATGCAATAAAGAAAATTACAGGGGAAGATGTAAATCTTGTTGGATCAGGTCGTACAGATAGAGGAGTACATGCTTTGGGTCAAAAGGCAAATTTCAAAACAGAAAGCAAAATTCCAACAGAAAAGTTTCCACTTGCTCTTAATTCAGTCCTTCCGAGTGATATTTCAATAAAAGACGCTGCTGAGGTTTCTCTTGATTTTTCAGCACGCTACAATGCGAAACAAAAGACATACAAGTATCTAATTTATAATCACAAGACAAGACCTGCCATTTTGCGCAATTATGTCTATTACTTCCCATATGATCTTGATATAGCTTCAATGCAAAAATCTTGTGAGTATTTCATAGGAGAGTATGACTTTAGCAGCTTTTGTTCAAGTGGCAGTGAAACAAATTCAAAGGTACGTCGTATTTTTGACTGCTATTTAACATTTGAAAATGACTGTATTGCCATATACATTACTGCAAATGGATTTCTTTACAATATGGCAAGAATAATAGCAGGAACAATCTTAGATGTGGGTGTTGGCAGAATCAAACCAACAGACATTCCTCTTATAATAGAGAGCAAAGACAGAACCAAAGCTGGCAAAAGTCTTCCGCCTTGGGGACTCTATCTTGTGGATGTTGTTTACTGAACATTTTTTTAAACAAAGCGAAAAATAAAATGGTGGGGATAATAGGACTCGAACCTATGACCTCTTGCATGTCAAGCAAGTGCTCTAACCAACTGAGCTATATCCCCACCAGTCATTATTTAATTTTTGCAGTATGTATTATAGCATAGATTTTTAAAATTTGCAAATAGAATAATATAGCTGAAATGCTTAATTTTAGCTGTATAATCAATAGAATTCTTAAAACAAGGTTTCTATCGTTTGACAAACAATACAGATGGAGAGGTTGAGAATGAAACGAATTTTTAAGCTCTTAGGGATTTTGATTGGAAGTGTAATTATCGCATTTATTATATTAGAGTTAATAATTATCTCTTTTGGTGTAAATAGCAAACCTAAAAAATCTGATGCTATTATTGTGTTAGGCTGTGCTGTGTATGGAAGCTTCCCAAGTCCTTTTTTTAGAGCAAGGCTGGATGAAGCTCTAAGACTTTACAATAAAGGATATGGCAGATACATAATAGTCTCTGGTGGAAAAGGACCGGGAGAGAATATTTCGGAGGCAGAGGCAGGCAAAGAATACCTTGTGGCAAGGGGAGTGCCATCTGAGTTTATTCTCATTGAAAATAAATCTTTCTCTACTTATGAAAATTTGTTATTTTCCAAAAAACTTATGAATAAGTACTCTTTAAAAAGTGCAGTGATTGTATCAAATAGATTTCACTTAAAAAGAGCAAGTATAATTGCAAAAAGAGTTGGAATAGAAGCAAGTTTTTCTGGAGTTTATGTTGGTCAATACCTTTATGAAGAAGTCCATGGCTTTCTGCGAGAAGTGCCAGCAGTTTTGTATACATATCTCATACACTTAAGGCAATGAGCGCTTTATAAAAGTGAGGGCATATTGACATCATCCTACCACTTATGATATTCTTATAAAGGTAAAAAAGAAGTAGAAGTCTATCGCTTCTCACCTATCCGACAAAGAAGAGTCGGAAGGTCAATAGGGAGTTTGAGCCAAAAAAGAAGGCTCAAAGTATGCCTATGGAGTGGATAGACTATGCTTCTATCCACTTTTTGTTTAAATCAGAATGTATTATTTATTTTCCCAGGAGGTGTTTTGATATAAATAATAAAGATTTGCTCATCAATGAGCAGATAAGAGACAAAGAGGTAAGGGTTATTGATGAAAATGGGGTCCAGCTCGGAATTATGAGTGTCAAAGAGGCACTGAGGATTGCTGAGGAGAAAAAGCTTGACTTAGTTAAGATTGCTCCTCATGCAAACCCGCCTGTGTGCAAGATAATGGATTATGGCAAGTACAAGTTTGAACTTGCCAAAAAAGAAAAAGAGGCAAAGAAGAATCAAAAGGTTATCAATGTAAAAGAGGTAAGGCTTACAACCACGATTGAAGACCATGACTTTAACGTTAAAGTAAAAAATGCTATCAGGTTTTTGCAGGATGGCGATAAGGTAAAGGTTTCTATTCGTTTCAGGGGAAGAGAGGTTTTGCATCCTGAGATTGGGGAAGAGATAATAAATAAGTTCATTGAAATGGTAAAAGACTATGGAATTGTTGAGAAAAAACCAAAGCTTGATGGTAAAAACCTTACAGCGGTTATAGCGCCCAAACAACAATAAAAATTTTCAAATAGGGAGGAGTAAACAGAATGCCAAAGTTAAAAACACACAGAGGTCTTGCTAAGAGAATCAAAATTAGCGGAAGTGGAAAATACCTTAGAAAAAAAGCAGGTAAAAGCCATCTTTTGAGTGGCAAGTCAAGAAAGAGAAAGAGAAATTTGAAAAAGACAGTTGTTGTTGATTCAACAAACGTAAAAGCTGTAAAGAAGCTTTTGCCATATCTATAAAAACTACACAAAGTGAATGGGAGGTAACTGACAAATGAGAATAAAGAATGGTGTTTGGGCAAGAAAGAGACACAAAAAATGGTTAAAGCTTGCAAAAGGTTATTGGGGTGCAAAGAGCAAGATATTTAAACAAGCTCATATTGCTGTTATGAGGTCATTAAGATATGCATATATTGGTAGAAGGCTCAAAAAGAGAGACTTTAGAAGACTATGGATAACAAGAATCAATGCTGCTGCAAGACAAAATGGGCTTTCATACAGCAAATTCATAAATGGTCTTAAGAAGGCGGGAATTAGCCTTAACAGAAAGGTATTGGCTGACATGGCTGTAAATGATCAGAAAGCTTTTGCTGAACTTGTTGAAATAGCTAAAAAGCAGATAAATGGTTAAGATAACCTTTAAAGTAAAGGTGTAAAAGTTGAAAAAATGTCTACGAATAGGAAAATTGAGCTTATCACAAGTAAAGAAAATGAATGTATAAAAAGATTAAAAAAACTTCATGATAAAAAACACAGAGAAGAGCTCAAAGCTTTTTTAGTAGAGGGTGTTAAAGCAGTCAAAGAAGCCTTAGATTATGCAATAGAAGACATAAACCTTTTAATATTTTCACAAGAAGCATCCAAAAAGTATGAGGAGTTTTTCAGCAGGTGCATAAGCCTTTTGAATTCTGGTAAACTAAAGAGGATTGTACAAGTGCCAGAAAAGATTTTTGAACATATCAGCACAACTACAACACCGCAAGGGGTATTGGCAGAGTGCTCTTTCTTTGACAAAGAGTTAGATGTTTTAAAAAAACATAATAGAGTTGTTGTTATTGATTCTGTCCAAGACCCTGGCAATTTGGGAACAATTATAAGGTGTGCTGATGCGTTTGGGTTTGAATGTGTTATTACTGTGAATGGCACAGTAGATGTGTACAATCCAAAGGTAGTTCGCTCAGCAATGGGTTCTATGTTTCATGTGGACGTTGTTAGAGAAAAAAAGAAAGAGGAGCTGGTGGGGACTTTAAAGAAAAGAGGCTTTGCCTTGTATGTGACAACTCCATATGGAGATGTTGATATATCAAAACTCTCTATTGATGATAGGTTTGCAATAGTAATTGGCAACGAATCAAGAGGTGTTGATGTAGCTTTTTTGGAAAATGCGACAAAGAAGGTTAAAATCTCTATGCCTGGGAAGGCAGAGTCACTCAATAGTGCGGTGGCAGCTGCAATTGTGCTTTATGAGCTTAGAAAGAAATAGAACTTTAAAGCCTTCATCCAAGATTTTCAAAGATGGATGAGGGCTTAAAAATTAATTAAAGGTGGTAGTTTGAAGATGAATGACAAAACTCAACATTTTTCGTTTGACGATGCTATGGAAAAAAAGGTAAAAGAGATTTTAAGTGAGGTCTACAGTGCTTTGAAAGAAAAAGGTTACAATCCGATTGCTCAGCTTGTTGGTTATTTGATATCTGGTGACCCTACCTATATTACTAACCACAAGAATGCTCGTTCAATCATAAGGAGAATTGAAAGAGATGAGATATTGGAAGAGATTGTTAAGTTTTATATTGACCATAATATTGAGTAGCGCTTTTTTTAGTACTTGTTTTTCGATGAATTTTTTCAAGTTTGAAAGCAGGGTCTTTGGCGATACAAATTTTTATGAGGATATAAAAAAAGCTCTGGAGAACAAAAAAGGCGGATTTGCAGTAATCGTTGTGTTAAAAAACCAAAAAGATTCTTTGAATGTCAGAGATTATCTTGAGAAAAACGGAATAAATTTGGAAAACAATAAAGAGGCGATTTACACTCAAAACAAAGGTTTATTTTTTTTATACAGTGGTGATGACAGGCTTGCATTTGTTTTTAGCAGCTATTTAAAAAACGGGTTTTGGACAAAAAAGTCAGCTGACACAAAAAGAAAAGGACTTATATTAGATAGAGAGTTTTTAGAGCTAATAAAAGATAATTACAATGAAAGCAACAACGTTCCTATTTCAAAAGACTTTGTTGTAAAATTGTGGCGACATTTTTGGATTTTGAATTATCAGCTGCAACATTTAAATAACTTTTTGATACCCTTATTTGCTATTATAATCATCTTTTCGGTGCTGGGTGCAATAATTTTTCTCTCAAAACCAAATGAAAAATACAATAAATTCTTTTTGAAATTTATACCAACAACTGTAATGGTAGGGTATATATTTGTTATCTATTCCCCCTTGCTTATTTTGAAGATAAACAACATTTTTTTATTTTTAGCAGTATTCTTTTTAATAACACTTATCACTTCTTCTCTTAGTTTAAAAACTTCACAGCTTATATGTTCTCTTTTTGGAATATTTTCAATCTTGGGTCAGGCGTTTTTATTCGACAATATTCTACAGCTTTTATCAACAGCAGGATATCATCCTTCGTTTGCAAATAGATTCTATGGGATTGGAAATGAGTTTTTTTCGTATTTAATGGGTTTCATATTTATATTATCAATTGTTAGCAATATGTCTCTCAGGAATCTATTTATAATTTTATTCTTGACTACCTTTGTTTTGATAATTCCATATTATGGTGTGAATTTCGGAGGATTTTTATCTATTGTAGCTGGCATTATAATATTTTTGCTTTTCAAAACAAGACATAAAATCAAAATGTTAGCAACGCTATTTGTTTTTGTGCCACTTGCTTTGATTTTAATTTTGAAAAATAGCTATGTATATAAAGCATTTGCAAGTTTTGATACTTTTGTTTCTATTGCAAAAAGAAAAATGCTTATGAATCTTTCCTATCTTTTTCAGTACCCTGCAACAATATTGGTGCTTTTGGCTTTTGTGATATTGTTCTTGATCATTGTTCAAAAAAGATTTAATATACTGCCTTCAGTAGAAGGTCATAAGGACAAATTTGTGGTGTTTTTTATAATTGGTCTGTTTGCGTATTTGCTTAACGACTCTGGCACAATAATTATAGCTTTGCTCATGGGTTTTCTTGACCTTGGAATATACTATGCAAAGATGGTGAATGAGTATGCAATACGTTAAATTAGGCAATACATCCCTTGTTGTGAGCAAGCTCTGTTTTGGGACACTTACAATTGGACCTCTTCAGAAAAATCTTCCAATTGAAGAGGGGGCAGAGCTTTTAGCATATGGCTATCAGCGAGGAATTAACTTTGTCGATACTGCAGAACTGTATGATACATATAAATACATCAAAAGGTCTATTGAGATAAGTGGGAAAAGACCAGTGATATCAACAAAATCATATGCTTATGATAAAAAGACTGCTGAGGCCTCTTTGAGAAAGGCCGTGTTAGAGCTAAATGTAGATTATATAGATTTGTTTATGCTACATGAGCAAGAAGGTGAGCACACATTCAAAGGACACTTCGAGGCGATAGAGTATTTTTTAAAGGCAAAGGAGAAAGGATATATAAAGCATTTTGGAATATCAACCCACTATGTAAAAGCAGTGAAAGATTCTCTAAAGTATCCTGAGATTGAGGTAATACATCCCATATTCAATTTCAAAGGTGTTGGAATTGTTGATGGCACAATTGACCAGATGATTGAGGCAGTAAAAGAAGCATACCAAAGGGGCAAAGGAATCTTTGCAATGAAGATATTTGGTGGGGGAAATCTTCTTTCAGATTTCAAAAAAGCTCTTGAATTTGTATTTGGCTTTCCATATCTTCATTCAGTTGCAATCGGAATGCAAAGTAGATTTGAAATTGATTACAATATAAGGTGTTTTGAAGAAAAGAAGGTATATTTAGATGATAGGCTGTTTGAGAATATAAAAACAAAAAGGCTTCACGTGGAAAGCTGGTGTGAAGGATGTGGAAGATGTGTTGAACATTGTCATCAAAAGGCGCTTAGAATAAAAGATGGAAAGGTGATTGTGGATTATACAAAGTGCTTATGCTGTGGATATTGCAGTAGATACTGTAGTGTATTTGCGCTCAAGATAATTTAAAAAAGTTTGTGCAGGTGATTTGACATTGAGGATTTTATGTCTTGACATAGGAAGTAGAAGGATTGGGGTTGCAATCTCTGACCCACTTAAGATAACTGCCCAGCCTTTTTGCGTGCTTGACCTTCAGAAAGAGGATTTATACTCTTGCCTTGACAAGATTTTTAATGAGCATCAGATAGAAAGGATTGTAGTTGGGTATCCAGTGAACAAGTTTCATCCAGATAAGACTACAGAGAAACTCCAAAAAATTGACGAGATTTGCAGTGAGCTTGAAAGAAGGTATAAAGTGGAAGTTGTCAAGTGGGATGAGAGATTTTCTACAAAAGCTGTTGAGAGGGTGTTTAAGGAAGACAATATATCATGGCAAAAGAAGAAAAAGGTCATCGACAAGCTTGCAGCTGTTTATATCCTTCAAGGCTATCTTGACTTTATAAATTCTTAAGATGCCTTTGAAATGTTGATTTTCTAAGTTTTAAATGCTATATTAGTAATAAAACCTAAGTAGAAAAGCGAGTGATTTTCTTGGATATTGAAAAGATTAAAAGAGAAATAGAGGAGTTAAAAAGGCAAAAAAATGCAATAATTGTTGCTCACAACTATCAGATTGATGAGATTCAGGAGATAGCAGATTTTGTGGGTGACTCATTTTATCTGAGCAAGGTGTGCGCAGAGCGCACAGAAAATGTAATAGTGTTTTGTGGTGTTCATTTCATGGCAGAAAGTGCCAAAATTTTGTCTCCGCAAAAGAAAGTACTCTTTCCAGAGATAGATGCTGGCTGTCCACTTGCTGATATGATAACTGAGGAAGATATTGATAGCTTGAAAGGAAAATATCCGGACTATTCAATTGTGTGTTATATAAATTCACCAGCGGCTGTCAAAGCAAAGTCTGATGTCATTTGTACCTCATCAAATGCGGTAAAAATTGTAAAAAATTTTCCGAATGATAAAATTATCTTTTTGCCAGACAAAAATTTAGGTAGCTTTGTAAAGAAACAGGTACCCGAAAAAGACATAATATTGTGGGAAGGTTTCTGTATTACTCATTACAAGATAAAAAAAGAGGATGTGCTAAAGGCCAAAGAAGCTCATCCAGAGGCATTGCTTTTGGTTCATCCTGAATGCAGACCTGAAGTTGTTGAGCTTGCTGATTTTGTTGGCAGCACAAAACAGATTATTGACTTTGCAACTTCATCAAAAGCAAAGGAGTTCATAATCGGAACTGAGATGGGAATATTATACAGTTTGAAAAAACGAAATCCTGATAAAAAGTTTTATATTCTCCATCCAGGAATGATATGTCCTAATATGAAGAAAAATACTTTAGAGTCTGTGAGAAATGCTCTTTTGTATGATAGATATGAAATTAATATTGAAGAAAATGTTGTAGAAGGAGCAAGAAAGGCACTTTTGAAAATGCTTGAGCTCAGCTAAATAGAAATTGGGGATGGTTAATTTGGTTGAGTTTAAAAGATACTGTGTTGATTTTGATACGAAAAGTGATGATGTGTTAAAGTTTGATGTTGTTATCGTGGGAACAGGTGTTGCAGGGCTTTATACAACAATTAATCTTGATAGGTCATTAAAAATTGCTCTTATAACAAAAGAGAGTATTCAGATTAGCAACACAACCTTGGCTCAAGGTGGAATTGCCGCGCCACTTAGCCAAGATGACAGTCCTGACATTCACTACATGGATACAATTAAAGCTGGTGCAGGGCTTTGTGATACTCATATGGTAAGAATCTTAGTTGATGAAGCAATTGAGAATATAAACATTTTGCTCAAGATGAACATACCGTTTGATTTGGACGACGAAGGAGAGATTGTATTAGGTCAAGAAGGTGCGCATAGCAGGCGTAGAATTGTCCATGCAAGTGGTGATGCAACAGGAAGGATAATTTCAGAACATCTTGGGCTGAAATTGAAATCATATAATAACGTGACGGTATTTGAAAATACCTTTCTTGTTGATATATTGACTGATGATGATAAAGCAATTGGAGTTGTACTTAAAAGAAAAGATAAAAATCTGATAATATTTGCAAGATATATCGTGCTTGCATCTGGTGGTTATGGGTATTTATACAAGTACACTACCAACCCTGAAGTAACAACTGGAGATGGTTGCGCAGCAGCCCTGAGGTGTGGTACAAAGTTAGTTGATATGGAGCTTGTGCAGTTTCATCCAACAGTATTATATCATGAAAAGAACAAGAGCTTTTTGATATCAGAGGCTGTAAGAGGCGAAGGTGGAATCCTTTATAATATAAACAATGAAAGGTTTATGCCAATGTATCATCCTCAAGCAGAGCTTGCACCGCGCGATATTGTTTCAAGGTCGATATATTTTGAGATGAAAAGAACAAACTCACACAATGTTTTTCTTGACATAACTCATCTTGATAGCCAGTTTATTAAAAAAAGGTTTCCAAATATATACAAAACATGCTTAGAACTTGGCTTGGATATAACAAAGGAAAGGATTCCTGTTGCGCCTGCCCAGCATTATAGCATGGGTGGGGTGTTGGCTGATGAGTTTGGAAAAACTACAGTCGAGAACTTATTTGTCTGTGGTGAGGCGGCAGGGACACGCGTACACGGTGCAAACAGGCTTGCATCTAACTCGCTTTTAGAAGGGCTTGTTTTTGGAAGAAGGATAGCAGAGTATATCAATGGCAGTAACATTGGAGAGGTAAAAGAAGTGAATGTACTTTATAACTGCAAAGAAGTTAAGGAGTTTGAAGGAGATGTAATGGTGGAGATTGAGACTTTAAGGTCAAAGATGAATGAGTTTGCTGGAATTGTTCGAAACAAAGAAGGACTTGAATGTTTGATTAGCTATATTTTAGATAAGTTATATAGCCTTACAAAAGTTAAACTCCAAACTATAAAGCAGATTGAGTACTATAATATGCTTATGATTGGGTATACAATTGCATCTGCTGCTTTGATGAGAAAAGAAAGCAGGGGATCTCATTACAGAGAGGATTTTCCTTACCAGGACGATGTTAATTGGAAAAAGCATCTCGTGTTCTCTCTGAATGGATGGGAGGTATTAGAATAGATGTTGAATTTTTTAATAGTCGATAAGCTTATCAAGGAAGCATTGATAGAAGATATGCCATATGGAGATATAACAACAGACCTGTTGATACCTCAAGACAGTATATCTTCGGCCATTTTAATTGCGAAAGAAGATGGAATTTTATGTGGTATAGATGTTGCGAAAAGGGTATTTGAGATACTGGATGAAAATATAGAATTTGAAAAGATAAAATCAGATGGAGAACCTATTAAAAAGGGAGATATATTAGCAAAGATTAAAGGAAATACTCGAGCAATTTTAAAAGGTGAAAGGTTAGCCCTGAATCTGCTTCAGAGGATGAGCGGGGTTGCAACTGTTACAAATAGACTTTCTCAAAAGATAAAAGGTTACAGGGCAATTGTGACAGACACAAGAAAGACTGTTCCTCTTTTGCGGATGCTTGACAAGTACGGAGTTTTTGTTGGTGGTGGGAAAAACCATAGGTATTCCTTGTCTGATGCAGTTTTGATAAAAGACAACCATATCAAAGCTGTAGGAAGTATAAAAGAGGCAATAAAAAGAGCAAGAGAAAACATACCTCACACAATGAAGATAGAGGTTGAAGTGAGGACAATGAATGAATTTGAAGAAGCACTTGAAGCAGGTGCTGATATTATCATGCTTGACCACTTTGGGCTTGATGATATGAAAAAAGCTGTAGAAGCAGCATCAGGGAAGGCTTTGATTGAGGCATCTGGCAATATAACATTGGAGAATATCGAGGAGATTGCAAAAACAGGGGTTGACATTATATCAGTCGGTAGTATTACTCATTCTGTAAAAAGTCTTGATATTAGTCTTGACTTTGTAGAAATGTGAAAAAAATTTTTGGGGGCTATATAATGATTAAAAAAGTTTTCTGCCCGCTTGATTGTTTTGACAGCTGTGCAATTTTGGCAGAAGTACAAGATGGCAAGGCTTTAAAACTTTCGGGTAGCAAAGACCATCCCATTACTCGGGGTTTTTTGTGCAAAAAAGGCTATAGACTACTTGACAAAGTTTACTCTGAGGAGAGAATAAAAAAACCCCTCTTGAGAGTGAAAAACGATTTTCACGAGGTTGACTGGAATACTGCACTTGATCTGATAGCAGAGAGAATAGAAGAAATTTTGAAAAGATACAATTCAAGTGCTATCTTGTACTACAGTGGCGATGGATACGAAGGATATTTAAAAAATATAGAGAGGCTATTTTTTGATTACTTGGGCGGAGCTACATATTCTGAAGGTAGCCTTTGTTGGGGTGCGGGTCTTCTTGCTCAGAAAACAGATTTTGGAAACTCTCTTTCTCATTCACCTTTTGATTTATTCAATTCTAACTGGATTGTGCTATGGGGGAGAAATGCGCTTTGGACGAACATTCACCTTTATTATCTTATTTTAGAGGCTAAGAAGCAGGGCAAAAAAGTAATGGTGATTGATATATATAAATCTCCTACTTTTAAGATAGCTGATATAGGAATTGTGATAAAACCATCTTCTGACTCTTATCTTGCGTATGGAGCAATTAAGTATATAATTGAAAATGGCAAAGAAGATAGAAATTTTATTGATAATCATTCTATTGGGTTTGAAGAAGTAAAGAAAATTGCCGAAAGTCTTTCATATAAAGAGGTTGAAGAAAAGTGTGGGATATCGAAAGCAGTAATTGAACAAGTTGCACAGGTTTTTTTGCAAAAGCCTGTTTCAACCTTTATTGGCTATGGACCACAGAGATATACAAATGGTGTTAATACAGTCAGGACAATTGACTATCTTGTTGCAATTTCTGGGAATGTAGGGATAAAAGGTGGCGGTGCGAATTTTGCTCACAGGTTTACTCAAAATCTCGAGCCTGTTTTCAAAGATGACAAGAGGGCTGTGAATAAGCGTTTTTATAATAGAGCAAAACTTGGAGAGTATCTCAAGAGTTTATCAGATCCGCCAATTGAATTTGTTTATATCTCAGCAGGAAATCCTGTTTCGCAATGTCCTGATTCTGACTTGGTGTTCAGGGAACTTCAAAAAAGGTTTGTGGTCAATGTAGATATGTTCTTGACAGCAACTTCTTATGCCTCTACCTTAATTTTGCCTGCAGCAAGTTTTCTGGAAAAGGAAGATATATTCATCCCGAATATGTGGCATGACTATATAGGCATTTCAGAAAAGGCTATTGAGAAGATAGGTGAAGCCAAGTCAGAGGTTGAGATAATAAATGAGCTTGCAAAAAGGCTAAATCTTGATTTTCCTATAAAATCCGAAAAAGAGTGGGTAGATGTTGTAAAACAGCACCTTGAGAAAAACCTGAATATAAAACTTGAAGGCCATTTTACAAGAGGCTGTGCAATCGATGTGCCATGGGAAGACAGAGTATTTTTGACAAAGAGCAAGAAATTTGAGTTTAAGAGTGAAGAATTAGGAGTAGCTGTACCAGCTTTGGATCATACTCAAAAACCTTTGAAAAATCAGCTAAGACTTGTTACAATTCACTCTGACAAGACGCTGCACTCTCAAGAGTTTTTTGAAAGAAAAAAGCTTGCTTATATCAATCCTCTTGATGCAAAGAGGTTAAACATCTCAGACAGGGATAGAATTTTAATATACAATGGATGTGGAGGTTTTATTTTGGAGGCTTGTATAAGCGAAAATGTTGGCAGAGGATTTATAATTGTTGAAGAGGGATTTCAAAATGAAAAGATTGAGACAATAAACTCTTGTCTTTTTGGTTTTACAGCTGAAAAAGACTCTCAGGCTGCTTTTAATTCTAATTTTGTGTTTGTCAAAAAGGTGGCAACATGAAAAATCTATTTATACTTGCAGGTGGAAAATCAAGCCGACTTGGCTTTGACAAGCTAAACATAACTATTTGTGGGAAGAACGTTGTTGAGATAATAGACCAAAACATAGGAGATTTATTTGATCAAAAGTTTATTGTTGTGAAAGAAGAAAAAGTCTTAAAGTTAAAAAATTTTAAAGTGATAAAAGATGCACTTAAAATTGATGCACCTGTGGCAGGAGTTATTACAAGTTTGATATATTCTCAAAGCGATAAAAATTTTATTTGTGCATGTGACATGCCGTTTATAAATAGAGAATTGGTAAGGTATATGCTACAGTTTGAAGGATATGATGCAGTTGTGCCATTTTACAATGGCTATTTTGAACCTTTATGCTGTGTGTATAGTAAAACATTTTTAAAAAGTGCACTTGAATGTGTTAGCAAAGGGATACTATCGCTTAACTTTGCACTAAAAAATTCAAATATAAAAAAGATAGAGCTAAATGAAATACTACAATTTGATAGCATGTTAATGAGCTTTAAGAATATAAACACTATACAAGATTTGGAGGAGGCAAATGAGCAATTTAAAAGTGCGTTTGCCGAGCATGTTTGATTTGAGTGAGATAGATGTATCAAGGGATTTGATAGAGAAAAAAATTGATATAGAGATTGAAACTCAAGAATTTTTTGAATATGTAAACTCTAAGATAAACGTTGACAGAATTGGTGAGGTTGTATTTGCTGTCAAAAATGGTGATTTTATTTTGCTTGTAAGGCAGGATGAGTACCCTCAAGGTTTGTACAGAGTACCATCAGGTGGGATTGGAATTGGTGAAAAAGTGGTTGATGCCTTGAAAAGAGAAGTAAAAGAGGAGCTCGGGATTGATGTTCAAAAGTTTTCTTTGATAGGTGTTATCGAGTACAATCTTTGTTATAAACACAAATCATATAAGTTTTTCTCTTTCGTCTTCTTAATAGATGATTACAAAAATGACAGCTTTGCAGAAACTGATGGAGAGATTTCTGAGGTTTTGTTTGTTGAAGTACCAAGGATAAAAGACTATTGCGATATTATTGAGCAGCAGAGCGGTTTTTGGAAGGACTGGGGGAATTTACGCTACCATTCTACTTATCTTGTATATGAATACCTAACACAAAAGAGAATAGATTGAAGAGGTGTTTTTATCATATGGCAAAGGTATTCTTGGCAAAAGGGAAAGGGTTGAGGGTTGAAAGTGGACATCCTTGGGTGTTTAGACACGAGGTTGAGAGGATAGATGGTGAGTTTGAAGATGGCGATATTGTGGAAGTTTACAACTTCAAAAACAAGTTTGTAGGGAAAGGTTTTATAAACTCAAAATCCCAGATTTTGGTAAGAATTCTTACAAGAAAAAATGAAGAGATTAACATAGATTTTTTCAAAAAAAGAGTTCAAGATGCCTGGGAGTATAGGAAAAGTATAGGGTATCTTGATAACTGTAGACTTATCTTTGCAGAAGCTGATTTTCTGCCGGGGCTTATTGTTGACAAGTTCAATGATGTTTTGGTTATGCAAACACTTTCAAAAGGTGTTGACAGATACAAAGATAAGCTGGTAGATATATTAGTTGATGTGGTGAGTCCAAAAGCAATCTATGAGAGAAATGATGCAAAGGTAAGAGAGATTGAAGGACTTGAGCTGAAGAAAGGCTTTTTATATGGAAAGTCTTCTACAGAGGTTGAGATAGAAGAAAATGGTATAAAGATGATTGTTGATATAGAAAATGGACAAAAGACAGGGTATTTTTTAGACCAAAAGGAAAATAGGGTTGCAATAAGAAATTTTGTAAGTGGCAAGACTGTTCTTGACTGTTTTTGCCATACAGGTGGTTTTACAATAAATGCTGCAAAGTTTGGTGCATCTAAGGTCATTGGAGTTGATATTTCAGACACAGCAATTGAGCATGCAATGAGAAATGCAAAATTAAACGGTGTTGAAAACAAATGTGAGTTTGTGGTTGCGAATGTCTTTGACTATTTAAATGAGCTTGATGACAAAAAGGAAAAGTACGATGTTGTGATTTTAGACCCGCCAGCGTTTGCTAAAAGCATTCATACAATTGAGAATGCAAAGAGAGGGTACAAAGAGATTAACTTAAGAGCAATGAAGATACTCAAAAAAGGTGGAATTCTCGTCACATGTTCATGCTCACATTATATGAAACCAGATTTGTTCTTTGAGGTAATAAAAGATGCAGCAAAGGATGCAAAAAAGACCTTGAGAATGATTGAGTATAGAACACAGGCAAAAGACCACCCGTATCTTATAAATTATGAAGAATCTTTGTACCTAAAGTGCTTTATATTCCAAGTTTTATAGGGCTTGAAGAGGAGGTAAATTTTAAAATTGAACTTACCAGAAGAGTTTTTGTCAAAGATGAAAGAGATTTTGAAAGATGAGTTTGAAGATTTTGTAAAGGTGTATGATTTTGATAGCTACAAGGGATTTAGGGTAAATACTGCAAAGGTCTCGGTTGATGAATTCATGAAGCGAATTGGTATAGAATTTGAAAAAGTCCCATGGTGTGAAGACGGGTTTTATATAAACGATGAAATAAGACTGAGCAAGCATCCATACTATTTTGCAGGGCTTATATATATCCAAGAACCTTCAGCAATGTTTCCTGTTGAGGCTTTGGATGTGAAAGAGGGAGAAAAGGTTTTAGATTTGTGTGCAGCACCGGGTGGAAAGACTATCCAGATAGCAGCAAAGATTGGACCAAGCGGTATGCTTGTATCAAACGATGTCAAACCAAGTAGGATAAAGGCACTTGTTAAGAATGTAGAAAATCTTGGACTTACAAATGTTGTAATTTTGAATAACAAGCCAAAAGAAATAGCTGAAAGCTATGGTGCATACTTTGACAAGATTTTAGTTGATGCACCTTGCTCAGGTGAAGGGATGTTTCGCAAGGACCCAGCAGCTGCTAAAAAATGGACTTTAAATCATCCACAAAAGTATGTCAACTTGCAAAGAAGTATTATGACAGAAGTGGATGAGCTTTTAAAAGTAGGTGGTGAGATAGTCTATTCTACTTGTACATTTGAGCCCGAAGAAAATGAAGGGATAATCGACTGGTTCTTGAAAAAACACAAAAACTATGAGGTCATTGAAATAGAAAAATATCCTGGATTTTCTGATGGGCTTGAGATAAATGGAAATCTGGAGCTTAAAAAAACTGTTAGAATCTATCCACACAAAGTTAAAGGTGAAGGGCATTTTGTCTGCAAGTTGAAAAAGGTAAAAGAAAGTGGCAATGAATGGGTTTTTGAACCGCAAAGGCATCAAGTAGACAAAAGCGATTTAGAAATTTTTGAAAGATTTTGCCATAAACATTTGAATATAGATTTTAAAATGTTCGAAAACAGGGTATTTTATAAAAAGGCTGACAAGCTTTATTTAGGATATGAAGGACCGTTTGACAAAATTACTCCTATAAGAAATGGGCTTTTGCTTGGAGAGGTTTACAAAGGGAGGTTTTATCCTTCAGCGCACCTTATTTCCAGTCTCAAGTTCGAAGACCTAAAAAAGGTTATCAACTTTTCTGTAGATGATGAAAGGCTAATTAGGTACCTCAAGGGCGAGACTATTGAAAATGTTGAAAATTTGAATGGTTTTGTTGCTGTGTGTGTAGATGGTTTTACACTTGGCTGGGGTAAGGCAGAAGGGCATATAATAAAAAACTATTTTCCAAGAGGGTGGAGATTAGAGTAATATGAGGCTTGACAGGTTTTTAGCACACAGTGGTTTTGGAACAAGGAGCGAGGTAAAAAGGTTGATAAAGAAGGGCCTTGTAAAAGTAAATGGCAGAAAAGTTAACAGCCCAGATTTGAAAGTTGATGAAGAAAAAGATGTTGTACAGGTGGGAGAGGAAATAGTAGAGCTTCAAAAGTGGGTTTACATTATGATGAACAAACCTCAAGGGTATGTTTGTTCAAATGATGACCCATTTTCACCCACTATTTTCTCGCTTATTCCGGAAAACCTAAAATATAGAAATTTGCACACGGTTGGTAGGCTTGATAAAGACGCTGAGGGTCTTTTGATAATTACAAACAATGGAGAGTATACGCACAAAGTTATATCACCCAAAAAACACATAGAGAAGGAATACATTGTTAAGCTTGAGAAAGAGCTTAATAGAGAAAAGATAAAGGTATTTGAAGATGGTGTTGTTTTAGATGATGGTTATAAAACCTTGCCAGCAAAATATACTATATTAGACGATTTCACAGTTAGCCTTACAATTTATGAAGGAAAATACCATCAAATAAAGAGAATGTTTGAATCGATTGGGAATAAGGTTGTGTATTTAAAACGTATCAGAATAGGTAGGTTAAAGTTAGATGAAAATTTGAATCCCGGCGAATATAAAGTGTTAGACGAGCTTGATGCTTTTTCAGTATTTGAGTAACAAGCGCCTTAGTAAAGGAGGAGAACAAAAAAATGAACCAGGCAGGGATAAAAAATCTTGTTAAGATTTCTATATTTGGTGCACTTGCTTTTGTTGTAATGCTTATTGAGTTTCCCCTGGGGATATTTCCAGATTTTTTGAAACTTGATTTCAGTGACTCAATAGCACTTATTTTGTCATTTGCATTAGGGCCTTTGTCAGGAGTTGCAGTTGAATTCTTGAAAAATGTACTTCATCTTTTTGTTACAAAAACAGCTGGAATAGGTGAGCTTGCAAACTTTATGATAGGTGGTTGTTTCGTATTTGTTGCTGGATACATATACAATAAGAATAGAACAAAAAAGGGAGCTATATTAGCTTTAGCACTATCTACCTTAGTTTTTTCAATCTGGGCAGGAATTTTGAACTATTTTGTACTTCTTCCTTTGTATGAAAAGGCTTTAAAATTTCCTATAACAGAGATAGTAAAACTTGCTGCAAAGTTCAATAGTCTCATTACTGATAAGTTCACTCTGGTATTGTTTTCAATTATACCGTTTAACCTCATTAAAGGAGCGATAATATCTATTGTAACATTTGTGCTTTATAAGCGACTTTCAAAGATTGTAAAAAGATAGGAGATGAAAAAATATGGGTGTGTATTTTGAAAATGAGTTTGGTAAGATAGAGATAACAAATGATTGTATTGCAACAATTATAGGGTTGAGCAGTATGGAGAGCTATGGCGTTGTTGGGATGGCATCAAAGAGTGTTACAGATGGGATTGTAAATTTACTTGGCAGAGAAAACCTTCAAAAAGGGATAAAAGTCATAGCAGAAAATGGAGTTGTTAATGCTGATATCCATATAATTGTGGAATATGGTACAAGAATTCCTGTAATTGCTGAAAATATCAAGGAGAGGGTATCGTATGCAATTGAAAAATACACTGGCTTAAAACCAGGTAATATTAATATTTATGTGGATGGTATTCGCTTGTAAGAAGCTGAGGAGGATGTATTATGAAATTTTTAACAGCAGATGTATTAAAGGATATGCTAAGGGCAGCTAACAACTATTTAAAATTGAACATAAAAAAAATTAATGCTCTGAATGTCTTTCCTGTACCAGATGGAGATACAGGCACAAACATGTCTGCAACACTTGATAGTAGCATTAAAGAAATTAATGGCAAAGTATTTGAAACTGTTGATGAGCTTATGAATACTGTTGCTTTTGGCAGCCTAAAAGGTGCTAGAGGAAACTCTGGGGTTATACTTTCACAGCTTTTAAGAGGCTTCGCAAAAGAGCTAAAAGGAAAGGATGTATTGGACATTCCAACGTTTGTTGCCTGTCTTAAATCGGCCGCTGCAAGTGCTTATAGAGCAGTAATGAAACCAACAGAAGGTACAATGCTTACCGTTGCCAGAGGAATAGCCGAGGATGTTGAAAAGGAAGCTTTGTCAAATTCAATAAGTGAAATAGAAGACCTTCTTGAGGTATGCGTATTAAGTGGAAGAAAATGGCTCAACAAAACTCCTGAGATGTTACCTATCTTAAAAGAAGCAAATGTTGTTGACAGTGGTGGTATGGGGCTTGTTGTAATTTTTGAAGGGATGTATAAATTTTTGAAAGAAGGGATTAGTTTTGAAGATGTACAAGAGGAAGAAGCTTATGAAATAGCTTTTGTTAAAACTGATGATATAAAATTTACTTATTGTACAGAGTTTTTTATAGCAGGACTGAAAAAAAATATAGAGGATGAGTTTAAAGAATATCTTCAGACTGTAGGTGATTCAATTATAGTAATCCAAGATGGTGAGATTTTAAAAACCCATGTTCACACAAACTCACCTGGCAAGGTAATAGAAAGGGCTTTAAAATATGGGGAGCTTATAAATGTAAAAATTGACAATATGAAATATCAGCACCAAGAGTTTGTGAAGGCTGAGACAGAACAAAGAAATAATGAGAATATTGAGGATGAAATAATTACCAAGGAATATGGGTTTGTTGCTGTATCTCAGGGTGAAGGTTTTAACGAGATCTTAAAAGGTATGGGTGTTGACTATATTATAGAAGGCGGACAGACAATGAACCCCAGCGCAGATGATTTTATAAGTGCCATAAAAAATGTCCCGGCTAAAAATATATTTGTGTTTCCAAACAACAAAAACGTTATAATGTCAGCTGAACTGTCTCTTCAGCTAATCAATACAAAAAAGAACATAAAAGTAGTAAAAACTAATAACATTCCAGAATGCATTGCAGCTCTTATACGGTTTGACATAAACTCAGATGTTGAAACAAATATCAAGCGCATGCAAGAAGCGATAAATTCTATAAAAGTTGCTGAGGTTACTCAGGCTGTAAGAGGTACAAAGATTAATGGTTTTGAGATAAAAGAAGGTGATTTCATAGGAATATCTAAAAAAGAGATAATACAATCTGGCAAAGACCTTATAGAGGTTGCAATATCTTGTGTAAAGAAGATTGTTGATGACAGCACTCAAATTTTAAGCATCTACTATGGTAAAAATGTTAGTTTAGATGATGTTGAAAAATTGGTAGAAAGTCTCAAGATTGAATATCCTCAAATTGACATAGAAAGCTATGAAAGTGGGAATGACATTTATCACTTTATAATTGTTGCTGAGATGTGAGGGGAAAATGAAGTTACTTGAAAAGGAGATAAGGTACCTAAAAGGGGTCGGAGAAAGTAGAGAAAAACTTTTTAGAAAGCTTGGTATTAAAAAAGTTGAAGATTTGCTCTGGCACATTCCAAGAAAATACCTCGATTATAGTAAACTAAAGAAGATAAAAGAGCTTTCAGATGGCGAGATAGAGTCATTTGTGGGAACTGTTTGCGGAAAGCCAACTGAGATAGAGACAAAAAGTGTTAAGATAATAAAAATACCTGTTGAAGATGGTACAGGTGTTGTTACAACCGTTTGGTTTAACCAGGATTATATAAAGAGTGTTTTAAAAGAAGGAGAGGTATTTTGTTTTTCGGGCAAAATAGAGAGAAGAGGTTTTTATATTGAAGTGAAAAATCCTGAATTTGAAAAATATGACCAAAACCTTCTTCACACAGGAAGAATTGTCCCTGTTTATAACTCAACAGAAGGGCTATCTCAAAAGGTGATGAGAAACATTGTAAACAATCTATTAGAACAGGTTGAAGGACAGCTTGAAGATGTCATTCCACCGTACATAAGACAGAAGTATCATTTGAGTGAAATAAACTTTGCGATGAGAAATATTCATTTTCCAGATAACATGCTAAGTCTTAGCCTTGCGCGAAGAAGGCTTGTGTTTGAAGAGTTTTATCTTTTGCAGCTTTCTCTTTTACTACTTAAAGAGAGCATTGAAAAAAATGAAGGAGTAAAGGTACAAAATGCAAAAGAAAATATAGAAGAGTTTAAAAGGCTTTTGCCGTTTGAGCTAACAAATGCCCAAAAACGTGTTTTGGATGAAATAGCAGATGATTTAGAAAGCTCAAAACAGATGAACAGGCTCATACAAGGTGATGTTGGCTGTGGAAAGACGGTTGTTGCTTTAGCTGCTGCATACGCTACAATCAAAGGTGGCTATCAGGTTGCACTAATGGCGCCAACTGAGGTTTTGGCTATCCAGCACTACAATGAGAGTAAGAAGTATTTTAAAAATGGAATAAATGTACGGCTTCTCATTGGCTCAACACCTAAAAGAGAAAAAGAGGTAATTCTAAAAGAGATTGAATATGGGCTTTGTCCTATGGTGATAGGCACTCACGCCTTAATTCAAGAAGATGTCAAATTCAAAAATTTGGGCCTGGCGATTACTGATGAACAGCACAGATTTGGTGTAATACAAAGAGTAGAGCTTACAAAAAAAGGAAATTCTCCAAACATACTTGTTATGACGGCAACTCCTATTCCAAGAACATTAAGTCTTGTATTATATGGCGACCTTGATATATCTATAATAGATGAGATGCCACCAGGGAGAAAGAAGATTTTGACATATGCAGTTGATGAGAGTTTTCGCCAGCGCGTTTACAACTTCATTAAAAAACAGCTTGACGAAGGAAGACAAGTTTACTGGATTTGTCCTTTGATTGAGGAATCTGAGACTTTAAATGCAAAGTCTGCTGTGGAGTTTGCAAAATCGTTAAAAGAAGGGTTTTTTAAAGATTACAATATAGGTTGTCTGCATGGAAAACTCTCTTCAAAAGAAAGAGACAAGGTATTGCAAGAGTTTAAAGAAGGCTTGATTCATATATTAGTGTCAACAACAGTGGTTGAGGTTGGTATAAACGTTCCAAATGCGACTGTGATGGTGATTGAAAACGCAGAGAGATTCGGCCTTGCACAACTTCACCAGCTTCGTGGTAGAGTTGGCAGAGGAGAGCATCAGTCATACTGTATACTGTTTAATCAAAGTGATTCTGAGATATCCAAAAAAAGAATGATTGCAATAACAAAAAGTCAAAATGGATTTGAGATTGCCGAGATGGATTTGAAACTGAGAGGACCTGGTGATTTGTTTGGAACCAAACAACACGGTCTTATGAACTTTAAAATTGCAGATATAGTAAGTGACATGGAAATTTTAAAAGAAGCACGGAAGGCGGCTGAAGAGACCATTAAGTTAAAGCTTGTTGATAAGACTTTAATGGAAAGAATTAATAAACAATTTTACAATAATATTGAAAATATTGGTCTTTAAACCCTTTCAAAAATTTCTTGTTATAATAGTTTGAAAACTGCACATATTAAATAGTGAAAACAGAAAATAAAGCGGATAAAAAAGGGGGTTTAAAGGTCATGGCAAGAAACAGAAAATTAGTTCCAGAAGCAACAAAGGCATTGGACCAGTTAAAAACAGAGGTTGCAAGCTCAATTGGTGTTCAACTCAAACCTGGTTACAATGGTGATTTGACAGCAAAGCAAGCAGGTTCAATTGGTGGATATATGGTGAAGAGAATGATTCAGGACTATGAAAACAGGGCTGCTGGCAAGTAATAGAACTGACAGGGGTTTTAAAGATACACAACAACGAAGGGACTTTTGAGGTCTCTTCGTTGTTGTTTTTTTAGAGGGATTTTTATATAATCAATATATAAACAAATTGTAGGCAATATCTAAAATGAGAGTAATTAGTGGGCAAAACAAAGGAAGAAGGCTAAAAAGTGCGAATATTCAAGGTTTGCGACCAACCTCTGACAGGGTAAAAGAAGCTCTTTTTAATATGCTATCTCCTTTTTTAAATGAAGAAGTTGTTGTTGCTGACTTTTTTGCTGGGACAGGAAATGTTGGTATAGAGTTTTTGTCTCGTGGTGTAAAAGAAGTTGTATTTGTTGAAAAGGATGAAAGGTGTGTGCATCTTATAAAGGAAAATCTCAAAGATTTAGGTTTGTCGGAAAGAGCAAAAGTATTTAAAACTGATGTATTGAGATTTTTGAGATCAAAACATTGTCCCATTTTTGACATTATATTTTTGGACCCTCCTTATAAATCTACCTATGCTGCAGAATGTATAGAGGAGATACTTAAGAATAATAAAATCTCTCAAAATGGACTTATAGTTATTGAATCAAATTTAGATTTTAATTTTGAGAGTGCAAAGCTTACCATCTTGAGACAAAGAGAATATGGGGATACAAAAATCACAATATTTAGCTTTGGGGGTAGACAATTTTGAAGATAGGAGTATATCCAGGAAGTTTTGACCCGGTTACAAATGGTCATCTTGATATCATTGAAAGAGCTTCTAAGATTTTTGACAAATTGATTGTTGCAGTGTTGGTGAATCCTAACAAAACGCCTGTTTTTGATATAGATGAAAGAGTAGAACTTTTGAAAGAGACAACAGAACATCTGCCAAATGTTGAGGTAAAAGCGTTCAAAGGTCTTCTAATTGATTTTATGAAACAGGAGAATGCAAAGGTTATAGTCAAAGGCTTGAGAGCAGTGTCAGACTTTGAGTATGAATTTCAAATGGCACTTTTGAACAAAAAATTAGAGCCGTCAATTGAGACAATCTTCATGATGACCAATAGCAAGTATTCATATTTGAGCTCAAGTATGGTTAAAGAAGTTGCAAGGTTTGGCGGGTGTATTGAAGACTTAGTGCCTGAAAAGATTGCTAAAAAGGTTATGAAAAAATTGAATAAGAAATATGCTGAAATGGAGGAAAATAAGTAATGAGTGAACTCAGCATTTTGGAACTTTTAGAAAGAATGGAAGAGATATTAGAAAGTAGTAAGTCTATACCATTTACATCAAAGGTGATGGTAGAAAAAGATGAACTCCTTGAGATTATCAAAGAGATAAGACTTCTTCTTCCACAGGAGCTGTCGCAGGTCAAGTGGGCAAAGGAAGAGAGAAAGAAGATTTTAGAAAGGGCACAAAAAGAGGCAGAGGCTATTATAAGCGATGCTGAGAACAAAGTTAAGGGATTAGTTGATGAAACTGAGATTGTAAAGATGGCAGAAAAAAGAGCTGAGGAAATTATCCAAAAGGCTAAAGAACATGCAAAAGAGTACAGGATTATGGCACAGACGTATACAATAGAGCTTTTAGAACAAACCAAGAAGACTATTGAAAACATAGTAAAAGAACTGAATGATAATATTGACCAGATAAAACAGAAAAATACATAGACTATATGACTACAAATATTATCAAAAGGATTACAACTGACAGTATTGCATGGATGCATTTTCCAATAAGATATGTTTTAATAGGCAACTCAGCTTCTTTCAAAAACGAAATAGCTTGAAAATGGACGCTCATTCCGCCCCAAGAAATAATAAGTACGCATGCTAAAAGTTTATAAAAGGCTGAAAGGGTTTGAGATTTGCTAATTAAAATTGTGCCGCTTGTAATCTCAAAAAATCCATATAAAAGTCCTTGTATTAGGTCCTTATTTATCACAAAAAGTTCATGTGAGGTATTATAAAAAAATGGGTATATCTTAAAGTATTCAAAGACAAAATTTAGATTGAAAAACAGTGTTATAAACCCACCAATCAGCAATATTGCTTCAATGGAGTCTTTTACTGACCGTGACAGAAGATTTCCAAGGTCGAAGTTTATATTGACGTTGTAGTTTTTATATGAAACCCATTCTATTTTAGAAAAAACAGAAACGAATAGAGCAATGATTATGCTTGCCAAGGTATGGGCAAAAAAAAGGATATATCCTTGGGTTTTTGAATTTAAGAGGTTAATTCCCACAGTACCAATTATAAAAAGTGGACCTGAATTATTGACATAGTGTAAAAGCTTAGTTGCCTCTTTTTTAGTTATGAGGTTTTCTTTATATAAACTGCATACTGTTTTAATGCCTACTGGATATCCAGACAGAAGCCCAATTATGAAGGCAAAGAGACCTTGGGAAGAGATTTTAAAGATGTTCTTTGCTACAGGTAAGAATATGTACGAAACATAGCTTATTATTCTTGAATTTACAAACACATTGATGATGAGAAAATAAGGGAAAAGTGATGTCACAATCTTTTGTGCCCACAAGAGTATAGATGTTTTGGTTGTTTCAATGATTGCATGAGGATTTAAGAATATACATACAAAGTAAAGTAGACATAAAATAATTATGGTAAAGTTATATATGTTTTTCAAAATAAATGACCTCAGAAGTTAATAAATGTCTATTAAAAATTCTATTATTTTTTGGAGGTAAAGATGAAAAAAGTATCAGTTGCTCTTGGATCTGGAGCAATGAGAGGATTTGCTCATATTGGGGTAATAGAGATTTTGGAAAAGGAGTTTGAGTTTGAAGCATTTTCAGGTTGTAGTATTGGCGCTGTAATAGGTGCTTTTTACTGTTTAGGGTATGATCTGAAATTGATTTATAAGATTGCGAGGGAGATGAGAAATGATATATTGATAGACTTCAAAATCAAAAAAAATGCTCTTATCTCTGGCAAAAATATAGAGGAGATACTGAAGATTTTCTTAAGGGACAAAAAATTCAGCGACTTAAAATATCCATTTTATGTTGTAGCAACAGACCTATTGCAAGGCGAACAGGTTGTTTTTAAAGAAGGGAGTCTGTATGATGCAGTCAGGGCAAGTATATCAATTCCAGGGATTCTTCCGCCTGTCAAATTTAATGATATAGTTTTAGTAGACGGTGCGGTTGTCGACAAGGTGCCAGCAAAGGTCTTAAAAGAAAACGGACATGGGTTTATAATTGGTGTTGACGTTTCTGGCAAAAGTACCAAAAAAGAGCCAAAAAATATTTTTGAAATGATAATGACAACAATAGATATCATGGGTGAGGAAATTTTTAAGCTAAAGCAAAGTTATATTGACTATCTTATAAAAATTGAGCTTGACGATATTAATCCTTATACACTTGTTGACATAGATAAAGCATACAAAAGAGGGAAAGAAAGAGCAAAAGAGGCAGTTGATCACATAAAAAAACTACTCTCTTGAAGGAATATATATTGGGTGCTGCTTAAATTCTAACTGGAGGTATTTATGAAACTCTTTGTATTTTAACGCGTGAATTTGAGAGGCCCTTATCTCTAATTCAAGAAGGCTATTGTACTCAGGATTTTTCATGATGTAACTGTCAAGCTTTGTAATGTACTTTAGTTTTTCCTTGATACTATTTAAATACCCTTTACCTCTACTGTTGAACCCTAAAACTCGTATATATGGCTTTGTAGAAAGAAGCGTTTTCTGATTTACTTTGCTATCTACAAGACAGTGAATGAATATTCTCTGAAGTCGAGTAAGTGTGTATCTTTTTGTCTTTACTTTTGAAAGAAGGTCTTCGAGACTGCTTGAACTAAAAATGTGTTTATAAAACCTATTTTCAAGACCTTCTTTTACATCAAACTGCTCTTTTAGAAAATCCTTATAAACTATTGCTCGATAGAGAAAAAACTCAAAAAAGTCATTGAGGCTAACAGGTCCTCTTCCACTTTCGATCTCTTCCATCAAAACTTGATAGGAAAATGGAGGCATTTTATCCTTGATGAGCTCTAAATTATTTATATTTTGCCTGATTGCTGTTGCTGAGCAAAAACTGCCACTTCCTAAGTTTGGGTCATTATAAAGGCTTCCAACTCTTTTTATTGTCAGTGGTTCTATCTTTGAATTTGTTCTCAAAATCCATTTAATATACTCAACACCAAGTATATTATTTGGTAAAAATTCAATATCTTCTTTGCTTACCCTTTTTAATGCAAGTTCACGGGCTTTTGGGAATGAATGTCCTTCTTTTAAATAAATTTTCAAATACTTTTTAAATTCATCTTCTTCAAAGGCCAAATGCATTGCTATCTTTTTTAAAAGACTTATATCTCCCGCTTCTGAACCAAATACCAACCAGTCTACGCCTAAACTATTTAAGATAGAAATTGCTCCATACGCAAAGACTTCAGCACTGTTACATGCATACGCGAATGGAAGTTCAAAAACCACATCTACACCATTTAAAAGTGCCATTTTAGTTCGTGCCCATTTATTGACAATTGCAGGTTCTCCTCTTTGTATAAAGTTTCCGCTCATCACGGCAACAACAACATCTGCCCCTGTTATTTCTTTTGTTTTTTGCAAATGGTACAAATGTCCGTTATGAAAGGGGTTGTATTCCACAACTATTCCAGCAACCTTCAATTTATGCAAAAACACTCCTTTTCCTTTGAGGTAAAGTCTTAAAAAGATAATATCAGAAAAATTTTTTACAAACAAGAAAGATTTTAAGAGTATAATTTTAAATATAGAAAATGGTTTGAGTTTGACAATAAAGATTTTCATCTGATAAACTATCAAAAAAAGCTATTTAAAAATAGGGGGCGAAAGTTTAAGTGGATTACTTCTTAAGTGAAGAGCAAAAGGTTATAAAAAGATTGGCAAAGAGGATTTCTGATGAGGTCATATCAAAGGTAGCAGGCAAATACGATAAAGAAGGAATATTTCCAAGAGATATATTAGATTTGTTAGCATACACTGAGCTAACAGGTGTTTACATTCCAAAAGAGTACGGTGGCTTTGGTGGCGGTGTGATGGAGATGTGTCTTGTTGTTGAAGAACTTTCAAGAAACTGTGCAGGGATAGCTGTGTCATACGCAGCAACTGCTTTGGGTGCATATCCAATAATGCTCTATGGAACACAGGAGCAGAAGGAGAAGTACCTCACAAAGATTGCAAAAGGAGAGGCAATTGCTGCATTTGCTTTAACAGAGGCTGATGCAGGAAGTGATGTCAGCAATATTAAGACAGTGGCCGAAAAAAATGGGGATTTTTATATCTTAAACGGAAACAAACACTGGATAACAAACGGTGGTGAAGCTGATATCTATGTTGTGTTTGCAGTAACAGATAAATCAAAAGGACCACGAGGTATTTCTGCGTTTATTGTGGAAAAAGGATATGAGGGTTTTTACTTTGGGAAAAAAGAAGACAAGATGGGGATCAGGGCATCTTCTACTACAGAACTTGTGTTTGAAAATTGCAAAGTACCAAAAGAGAACCTCTTGGGAAGAGAAGGCACGGGATTTATTATTGCAATGAAAACATTTGACAGAACAAGACCGGGTGTTGCTGCGATGGCGGTTGGAATTGCACAGGGTGCATATGAACATGCATTAAAGTATGCAAAAGAGAGGGTGCAATTTGGTCAGCCTCTTTCGTCATTCCAGGCAATTCAGCACATGCTTGCTGATATGTACATAAATATTGAAGCTGCAAGGGCCCTTTTGTACTCTACATGTAAGATGATTGACAGTGGTGCAAAGGACTATACAAAAGAGTCTTCTGCATGCAAGGTATTTGCATCAGATGTAGCTATGAAGGTCACAATTGATGCCGTTCAAATCATGGGTGGAAACGGGTATGTAAAGGATTATCCTGTTGAGAAGATGATGAGAGATGCAAAGGTGACTCAGATATTTGAAGGTGCTAATCAGATTCAAAGAAATATTATTGCATCTGAGATTGTAAAAGAATTATAAGAAGAGGTGGAAAAAGGTATGAATATTCTTGTTTGTGTTAAGCAGGTAATAGACCCGGATAAAATAGAATATAGTCCCGCTACGAAAACAGTAAAGAGAAATCCTCAACATTTGATGAACAATCCAGCTGATTTGAATGCACTTGAGTTTGCCTTGAGGATAAAAGATACATTTCCTGATTCTCGAGTGTATACACTTAGCATGGGTGCTTTAGAATGCAAGGAAAGAATTAAAGAACTTGTTGAGCTTGGCGTTGATGAAGCAATTCTTTTAAGTGACAAAAGGCTTGCAGGATCTGATGCGTCAGCTACATCCTATGCACTCTCTTGTGCAATTGAAAGTTTAGGAAAGTTTGATTTGATACTTTGTGGTGAGCATTCGCTTGACGGTGAGACATCTATTGTTCCACCCCAACTTGCTGAGTATTTAGGAATCTGTCATCTGACATCTATAGTTGATATAAAACCTAAGGATCAAAATACACTTGAAGTTGTAAAGAAAATTGAAAATGCCTTGGCAAGGTTTGAGGTAAAACTTCCTGTATTGCTCTCAGTTAAAAAAGATAGTAATTCTGTTAGATTTCCAAAACTAAGTTTCATGATAAGAGCACTTTTATATGAGCCTATGATTCTAAGCTTAGATAGCTTAAAAGATATTGATGTTAAAAGAATAGGGCTTGAGGGTTCAAAGACAACTGTAGATGAGTTTAAAGAAGAAAAAATAGAAAACTTTAGCTGTGAGATTTTTGAACAAGGTAGTTTCAAAGAGATTGAGTGTATAGTTGATGCAGTATTGAAATATATCTAATGTTTATAAAATTAAATACGTCAAGGGGGTTATAAGAAGTAAATGGAATATACAATATTTGTACCTGTTATTTTCAATGGGGATAAACTTCAAAAGGTCAATTCACTTTTATCTCTTATTAAGAGCAAGGTTAGTAAACAGAAGAAAATAATAGTAGGGATATATACAAATACATTTTTGGATGAGGTTTTGATAAATCAGTTAAAACTTTTTGATGACTGTCAGGTTTTTATATATCCAAATAGTAACTTAAGTTTTTATGAAGGTCCATACATTGAGGCAGTTACAAAAAGTATAGAAGAGTTCAAACCTCAGATGGTGGTAGCACTTTCGGATGAGTTTATGAAGTCAGTTTTGGCAAGGGTTGCAGCAAGGTTTTCAGCAGGCTTTGCAGTTGATTGCTTTGACATACAGTTTGACGAATCATCTGAAAAGTTTATCTTTTTAAAGCCTGCATATGGATCAAATATAAATGCCAAAATCTCTATAAAGGATTCTCCTATTACATTCGTTACTATAAAGTCCAAAAGTGGTATTGAATGCTTATATAAGAGACCAAAAAATGTTGAAATTTCCAGAAAGCAAATAGAAATTGAAAATAAAGCTGGTCAGATTAGCTTTATAGAAAAAATTGTGATTGAAACTATTGATAACAAACTTGAAAGTGCTAAAATAGTTATTGGTGTCGGGAGAGGAATTAAAGACAAAGATAATCTAAAGTATGCTTTTGAGCTTGCAGATCTTTTAGGTGGTGCAGTTGGTGTTACACGACCTCTTGTTGATTTGGGATGGGCTGACAAAGAGCTTCAGATTGGACAGAGCGGCAAGATTATCTCTCCTGATGTTTATTTTGCATTTGGTATATCAGGTGCTGCTCACCACATCTGTGGAATTGGAAAGCCAAAGCTCTTGATTGCAGTAAATAAAAACAAAGATGCAGAGATATTTAAAATTGCAAACTATGGGATTGTAGCAGATGCGACGCAGACTATGAAGTCTTTTATCAGAGTGTTTAAAGAAAGGTTGGAAAAGTGCTAAAGCAAGTGAAATAGTGGAGGAATACGATGAAAAAAAGGGCACTTTTGGTTTTATTATTGATTTTTATTTTATTGTTTTCGGCTTATTATTCTTTGATAAATACACAAGAAAGTTTTTGGCAAAACAATCTGAAAGAATTTTTGGCTAAGGATGTTTGCACCTTATTCTTTTTAGATGTTGGGCAAGGCGACAGCATATTAATAAAATCTCCAGAAAATAGATTTATTTTAGTAGACTCAGGACCAAACACTGCTGAAGAGAGGATTTTAAAAATTTTTAATATCTTAAATATAAAGACCTTTGACATGATAATTGCTACACATCCGCATGAAGACCATATTGGAAACATGGACAAAGTAATATCAAACTTTGATGTTAAAAAGTTTTATACCATAGATAAGACCACAAATACTCAAACATTTGAAGATATGCTAAAAGCTTTAAAAGAAAAAGGTCTAAAGATAAATATCGTAAGATCATATGACAGAATCTCAATAAACGGTGTTTTGCTTACATTTTTATCTCCGTTAAAAGATTATGAAGATTTAAACGATTCGAGTGCTGTGACAATGGTAGAGTTTGCAAAAAGAAGAGTACTGCTCACAGGTGATATTTCAAAAGATGTAGAATATGATATGATAAGAGCAAATGAAGATGTTAGGGCTGATGTTTTAAAAGTTTCTCATCATGGAAGCTATGCTGCAACAAGCAATAGTTTTCTTAAGCAAGTAAATCCCAAGCTTGCGGTCATAAGTGTTGGGAAAGATAATCCATATGGTCATCCTCATGACTCCACGTTGAAGAGATTGAAAAATTATCGCATAAAGGTTTTAACAACAATGGACAATGGTAATATTGCAGTTATAATCTCACCAGATGGAAGTGTAAAAGTCTTAACAGAAAGGTAGAAAGGAGAAAAAGACGAATGAATGAGATTTTTAAAAAGAGAATAAAAGAGCTTGTGGCAATTGTACTTATTTTCATGATACTATCGCTTGTTGTTGTGCAGTTTTTCACCAAAACTCTTTGGACTGCTGAGATAAATCTCAGGCTTGATAATAACCTTCTAAATCCACTGAGTTTTAATATGGCTTCTCCATCTATTTCAAACATTGTACAAGGTTTGTATTCCAATATTACCTCTATTGATTTAAATAAAGAATATTTAGAGATGGTTGCGTTAAATCCGCCTTTTATAGACTATGTAACGAGCAAATATGGAGAAGATGAGAGATTTGGTGTGTTTGTCGAGCCAAAGGCGTCTAAAAGTGGAGTAAATTATGTTGTTGTTAAAGCGGTTGCTGATTCTTCTGCTGAAGCAGAGAAGATGCTAAATAGGTACATGGATAGCCTAAACAAGAAAGTTTTAGCAGACTTAAAAAATAGGTCTGATGCTGCTCAAAAGCTCTTAAATGAACTTTTAAAGGAAAAACAAAAGTATGACAAGTTAAAATTGACTACAGCTGAACAGGAGCAGTATAGTCAAATTTCATCTGCTATAAACCTAATAAAATGGTTCAATGAGAATTATAATAAAGTGATTGATTTAAAAAGTGCCATAGATGAATATGGCAAACTCAAGATATATGAGTCAGCAGGTAGCAAGTTTGAAAAGGCTGTAAGAGTTGTCGCTGGAACCTTTGCAGGAGTTATAATAGCAATTTTGTATGTCATTTTTAGAGAAAGAAGATATATACTTTCTAAGCTGTAATAAAAAAATAACATTTTACGAATGGAGATGAAAAAAATGATATCTCTAATTGACCTAAAACGACAGTATACAATGTTGTCAAATGAGATAAGGGAGGCTATAACCGAGGTTTTGCAAAGTGGCCAGTACATACTGGGACCAAAGGTTTCAGAATTTGAAAAAAGGTGCAGTGAATATTTAAATGTTAAGCACTGCATAGGCGTTGGTAATGGTACAGATGCTTTAGTAATAGCACTCGAGAGTGTAGGTGTGGGAAATGGTGATGAGGTAATCACAACGCCATTTACTTTTTTTGCAACAGCAGAAGCTATTGTAAGAGTTGGTGCAAAACCAGTTTTCGTTGATATTGATCGCCTTTCTTATAATATAAACCCTGAGGAGATTGAAGAGAAAATTACACCAAAAACCAAAGCAATCATCCCTGTGCATATATTCGGCCAGGTATGTGATATGGACAGAATATTAGAAATAGCAAAAAAATACAACTTATATGTCATAGAAGATGCGTGCCAGGCTTTTGGAGCAGAATACAATGGCAAAAAAGCAGGGACAATTGGTGATGTTGGATGTTTCTCGTTCTTTCCAACAAAGAACTTGGGTGGTTTTGGAGATGGTGGTTTAATTGTGACCAATGATGATAAGGTTGCAGAAAAAGCAAGAATGCTTCGCCAGCACGGGTCAAAGAAGAAATACTACAATGAACTTATTGGGTTTAACAGTAGGCTTGATGAAATTCAAGCTGCTATCTTGCTCGTAAAATTGAAATACATAGATGATTGGAACAAAAGAAGATCTCAGATTGCACAAAGGTACGATCAAGGCTTAAAACTTAATGGCTTGATCACGCCTGCAAAGACAAATAATTGTGAAAGAGGACATATTTACCATTTATATGTCTTGCAGCATGAAAAGCGTGATGATCTTATTAAGTACTTATCACAAAAAGGAATTGCAACAGGCATATATTATCCTGTACCGCTACATTTGACAAAGGCACTACAGTTTTTAGGGTATAAAGAAGGAGACTTTAAGGTGGCAGAAGAAGTCTGTAGAAAGTCATTTGCTATTCCAATGTTTCCGGAACTTACAGAGGAGGAGATGGAGTTTATCATCTCATCAATAAATGAATTTGGAGGGAATGTATAATGAATGAAATTGCAAAGCAGCTTTTAAAAAAGATTGAAGAAAAGACAGCAGTGATTGGTGTTGTTGGGCTTGGATATGTTGGATTACCTTTGGCTGTTGAGAAAGCAAAGGCAGGGTATAAGGTAATTGGATTTGATATACAGCAAAAGAGAGTTGACATGGTAAATAAAGGACAAAATTACATCGGAGATGTCGTTGACAAAGAGCTTGAACAGCTTGTCAAAGAAGGAAGAATTTTTGCAACCACTGATTATAGCAAGATTGCAGAGGTTGATGCAGTGGCTATTTGTGTTCCAACTCCGCTTGACAAATATAAACAACCAGACATCTCGTATGTTGTAAACTCAACAAAAGAGATTGCAAAATACCTTCACAAAGGTATGCTTGTAGTTTTAGAAAGCACAACATATCCTGGGACAACAGAAGAGGTTGTAAAACCAATCTTAGAAGAAAGTGGGCTTGTGTGTGGTCAGGACTTTTTCTTAGCCTTTTCTCCTGAGCGTGTTGACCCAGGAAATAAAGTGTATAATACTAAAAATACACCTAAGGTTGTGGGTGGAGTTACTCCAACATGTACAGAAATTGCTGCAAGGCTATATGAAAATGTCTTAGAAGGCGAAGTTTTTAGGGTAAGTTCACCAAAGGTTGCAGAGATGGAAAAGATTTTAGAAAATACATTCAGAAACATAAATATTGCACTTGTAAATGAAATGGCTATTTTATGTGAGAGAATGAACATTGACATTTGGGAAGTAATTGAAGCAGCTAAGACAAAGCCGTATGGTTTTATGGCGTTTTATCCCGGACCTGGCCTTGGTGGTCATTGTATACCAATTGACCCGTTTTATCTTACTTGGAAGGCACGTGAGTATGACTATCATACAAGGCTTATTGAAATTGCTGGCGAGATAAATAACTACATGCCAGAATATGTTGTTGAAAGGGTTATGAAAATACTGAACAAATTCAAAAAACCCCTGAATGGCTCAAAAATACTGGTGTTAGGTGTTGCGTATAAAAAAGACATTGATGATATAAGAGAGTCACCTGCTTTAAAGGTAATTGAAAACTTTGAAAAGGAAAATGCGATTGTTGAATACAATGATCCATATGTGCCGGGTTTTACTTATAAAGGGAAACAATATACATCAGTGGATTTTACAGCTGAGACTCTTGGTCAATATGACATTGTTGTAATTACAACTGATCATTCCAAATACGACTATCAATTTATAGTGGAGAATGCAAAGCTCATATTCGATACGAGGAATGCAACAAAAGGGATAAAATCTGAAAAGATATACAAACTATAAGTTTTTGGAGGGTGAAATATGGACAAACTAAGGGTTTGCTTGATTGGATGTGGTCGAATATCATTCAAGCATGCAGAAGCTTATGCCAACAACTTCGATAGCTTAGAAGTTGTCGGGTTTTGTGATTTGATCGAAGAAAGAGCTCAAAAGACAAGACAAAAGTATTATGAGCTTTTAAAAAGCAAGGGAATTGAAATAAAAAGGGAAATTCCAATATATACTGATTATATCAAGATGTTGAAAGAACAAGACACTGATATAGTTGATATTGCTACATTCAGTGGCTGTCATGCCCAGCAGACGCTTGTAGCACTGGATTTTGGTAAGCATGTGATTGTTGAAAAGCCTATGGCACTTTCTATTGAGGATGCAGATAAAATGATTCAAAAGGCAAGGGAAAAGAAAAAAGTTTTGGCGGTATGCTTACAAAATAGATTCAACAAAAGTGTACAGAAGTTAAAAGCAACAGTAGAAAGTGGCAAGTTTGGCAAAATCCTTTACGGTGTTGCAAACATAAGATGGAACAGAAACAATGAATATTATAAACAAGGTGCTTGGCGTGGCACATGGGAACAAGATGGCGGTGCGCTTATGAACCAGTGTACACATAACATAGATCTTTTACAATGGATTATAGATTGTGATGTTGACGAAATTTATGGAGATATCGAAACATTTTTGCGTCCAATTGAAGCAGAAGACACAGGTTTTGCTTTGTTGAAATTTAAAAATGGTGCGCGCGGTATTATAGAGGGTACAACATGTGTATGGCCATCTAATTTAGAAGAGACGCTTAGTATTTTTGGTGAAACAGGTACAGCTGTTCTTGGGGGCACCTCTGTCAACAGGATTGTTGTGTGGCGTGTCCCAGAGGAAGATGAAAAAGAGGTAATAGAGAAGTTTGCTGAAAATCCTGATAATGTGTATGGATTTGGACATACACCTCTTTTTAGAGATGTAATTGAAGCAATAAAAAATGGACATGACCCGCTTGTGACAGGTGAGCAGGGAAAAAGGTCGCTTGAGATAATCTTAGGAACATATAAATCTGCTATTGAAAAAAGGCCTGTGAAATTTCCACTTGGCAACTTCTCGGCGCTTGATGTAAAAAAAGAATATGAAAGGCAGAGAGTCAGAAAATGAGGTATATAAGTGATAGTGCTAAGATAGGCAGTAATGTTGAGTTTGGGTATTTTGTTGTAATAGAAGATGATGTTGTCATTGGAGACAACTGTAAGATTGGCCACAATGTTGTTATAAAAACTGGAAGTATAATAGGAAACAACGTAGAGATATCGGATGGAACAATTATAGGAAAGTTTCCTCAAAGGGCTTTGGCAAGCAAGACAACTGAGGATGTGACACTGCCACCAACTTTTATAGAAGATGGTGTAAAGATTGGTGCAAACTCTATTGTCTACAGAGGTGCTCACATTTGCCAAAATGTCTATATTGCAGACCTTGTGACAATAAGAGAAAATGTAAAGATAGGTGAGTATACGATTATTGGAAGAGGAGTTAGTATTGAGAATAAAACTAACATAGGAAGCTATTGCAAAATAGAGACAAACGCATATATCACAGCAATTTCGGAGATTGAGGATTGGGCTTTTATTGCGCCTTGTGTTGTCACATCAAATGACAACTTTGCAGGAAGAGGCAAGGACAGAGTAAAGTATTTCAAAGGTGTAACAATAAAGCGTGGCGGGAGAATTGGCGCAAATGCAACAATTTTGCCTGGCAAAGTGATTGGCGAAGAAGGATTTGTGGGTGCTGGTAGTGTTGTGACAAAAGATGTAAGGCCACGCAAGATAGTTGTTGGAAATCCTGCAAGGGAGCTTAGAGATGTACCAAGTGATCAGCTTCTTGAAAACCAGTAAAACTGAAATTGTTTTGAGTATAATAGGGATAGTTTTATTTCAGATTGTAAGGTTTTCTTATATACCTTTTTATCTTTTTCTGCTATTTATTATTGCTTTGGTAATCTACTATTATAAACCAAAGTTGAAATTTGAGGCTATTGAACTTATTCCTCTGTTTTTTTATATTGCAATGCTTCTACTTGCGACTTTATTCTTCAAAAATGCCATGGACAAGAACAAAGCTACTTTAGGTATGGTAAATGCTTTTGTCATTCCAGCTTTGTTCTATGTCCTGTTTACTCTGGCCGACAACAATCTTTTATATCGAATTAAAAAAGTTTGGCTTTTCACGTTTGTGATAGCTTCATTAGTTTGTATATTTGAATATTTATATTATTTGCTGTTCAAATCTTATAAGGAAAGGACAATTTCGATTTTTTTCAATCCTAACATCTTTGCGTTCTTTTTAGTAATGGTTTATCCCTTTGTATTGAGCTTTTTAAAGAGCGATAGGCTGAAGATAGGAGGGACCCTCGTTATATTTTTAGAGATTTTGCTCTCTGGATCAAGGACGGGCTTTTTGGTCTATCTCTTTGAGGCGGTCCTTATAAACATAAAACTTGTTCGCAAAAATATAGGAAAGTTTTTTATGGGTTTGAGTTTGATTTTGTGTTTGTTCTTACCTAAGATTATTTATAGAATTCCGAGAGTTTCTGATATATACAATACAAAAAATGCGGTGGGACAGAGAATCTTTGCAATAGAGTTTGTTCTAAATTACTTTAAGCATAAAAATCTATTTGAAGGAATTGGAGCAGGGCAATTTGAAAGCCTGTTTAGAAGTTTAAAACCACCTGGGATTGTCTTGCTTCACTCAGCCCATAATTTATTTTTAAATGCTCTTATTGAATATGGTATAATAGGATATGGGATGTTTATTTTTTTAGTATATTTTCTTGTCTTTGTTTCTACGTTTAATATTGCGAGGTCAAACGAAAGTTCTGATTGGATGGTATTTGTTGGCCTGGTTTGTATCACGATATTTCAAATGTTTGACATGGCTGAGATAACAAACGTGAGAATGATGGTTGTAAACTTGATTTATGTCTATTATATAGCCTTGATTTTACGAAAATTTAGAAGGTGGAGACAAAAGGATGAGAAAGCCTTTTCATCTTAGATTGAAACAAGAGTATCTGCCGCTTTTTATATACC
The DNA here is from genome assembly GCF_003999255.1 of Caldicellulosiruptor changbaiensis. Taxonomy (GTDB): domain Bacteria; phylum Bacillota; class Thermoanaerobacteria; order Caldicellulosiruptorales; family Caldicellulosiruptoraceae; genus Caldicellulosiruptor; species Caldicellulosiruptor changbaiensis. Next base: position 1,491,909 of record NZ_CP034791.1, on the reverse strand, counting down.
TCACTTTTTTGGCCAGTTTTTTTGGCAGTACACTTGCGTATCCTCGTTTGAGTTACCTTTTTTTATATAGGATATTTTTAGGATTTTTATTTGTACTGATTTGCATAGATATAATCTTAAATGGGGTTGAGATAAAGAGGTTTTTGAATTTTTCTTCGTATTTTTTAGTTGGATGGAGTACGTATTCTCTCCTTAGCTTTTTGTGGGCACAGGATATTAAAAGTGCTATTCGCGACCAGGTATTTTTAACGGTAAATATCGTAGTTATTTTAATTTTTATGTATTACTCGAACTACATAAAATGGAATGTTTTAGAAAACATTATTTTGTTCTCGTATGTAGTAAACATCCTTGTTGGATACTGGGAGATTATAACAGATAGACATCTTTGGACATCCAAGATTCCTCTATATAACTTACACAGAACACCATCAACCTTTTTTGCAAACCCAAACGATTTTGCTACTTATTTGGTGTTGTATCTACCGTTTATTTTGAATTTTATTGTACGTGAAAAGCTACTAACTCTTAAGAAAATAGTAGCTTTAACTGTAGCTTTGTTGTCAGTGCCTCTTTTAATACTTACCACAAGCAGAGCAAATTATATAGGTTTTGTTTTAGCTTTACTAGTATACTTTTTGTTAATTGATAGCTCAGAAAAAAGAGAATATTTGAAGTATGCGTTTGTCATTTTCTTATTTTTAATAGTTCTCATTGGTTTTAGGTTAGACTTTGGTTTTTTGAGTAAAATAGGAGGGGTGATTACAACTCAACTATCCTCGCTTTCTGATTTTTCAACAAGCTCACTTACATCAAATGTGAGAAGAGAACTTTTGATTGTGTATGGTCTTTCATTTTTGTATGACTATCTTTTCTTGGGTGTTGGAGCAGGAAACAGCAGAGTTTTGATGGAAAAGGTAAGACAGTATACTATAAACGTGGAACTTCATAATTGGTTTTTAGATGTGCTCGTATGTTATGGTTTAATTGTTTTTGCGTTCTATATAATTTGGATTTTTTATATAATATACAAACTACTACACGTTAAAGATTCAAACAATAAATTAAAATTGCCAGCAGTTTCAACAATAGCTTCACTTGCTGCATTTGGTATCTCAAGCATAAGTTCGTCAAAGATGATAGAGATGAGGATCATGTGGTTTTTGTTTGCACTTGCACTTTTTATAATAACAAGTCCACAAGAGGACAAAGGAGAGCCAGAAAATTGAAAAAAGTATTAGTTTTGTCATCTGCACATCCTTGGGACGATGAAAGAGTGTTTAATAAAATTACAAAAAGTTTAAAAAAAAGGTATGAGACTGTTTTATGTGCCGTAGCAGAGAATGATTTGCAGGTTGTAGACGGTATAAAAATCTATGGATTAAAAAAGCTATCGAGAGCAAAGAGGTATAAAAATTATTCAAAGATTATAAGGATAGTAAAAGAAGAAAAGCCAGACATAATTCATTTTCACGATCCAGACCTTTTGCTTCTGGCCTTGTATTTTAAATTGATACTCAAGAAAAAAGTTATCTACGATGTTCATGAAGATTACTCTTTAGCATTTAAGGACCGCGAGTATTTACCAAAACTTTTAAGAAGCCTTTTTTCTTCTACTTTTAATCTCTTTGAAAAAAATGTGAGTAAATTATTTGATGGTGTGGTTGTTGTCACCGAAGACATTTTTAATAAATTCAATTGCAAAAATAAGGTTATATTAAAGAATTTCCCAACTATTGATATGTACGAAAAAAGGCAGGAGTATAACTTAGATGGCACAATAAATCTTGTTTATATTGGAAGTGTATCATATCATAGGGGAATTACAAATTTAATTTTAGCGGTAAAAGATTTGCAAAATCTTAATATAAAGTTAGATATTATAGGACCTGCCGAAAGCAGTGATTATTTCGAAGAAATAAAGAAATTTGAAAATGAAAAGATAAAAATTTGGGGAAGAGTGCCCAAAAGCCGTGTTCCTGATATTTTGAAGAATGCACATATTGGGTTTGTCACTCTTTTGCCATTGAAACGGTATTTGACATCACTTCCACTCAAACTTTTTGAATACATGGCAGCAGGTGTGCCTATAATTGCTTCGAACTTTGAGCTGTGGAAAGGTATAATTGAAAGTAGCAACTGTGGGGTTATTGTTGATCCTACGGACATTGAGCAGATTAAAAGTGCTATTTTGTATTTTTATAACAATCGTCAAGAGATTATAAATAAAGGACAAAATGGATATAGGGCTTTTATTGAGATGTACAATTGGTCAAAAGAAGAAGAAAAACTATTCGATTTTTACAAAAGGATTGTAGGTTAAAACATTTAAAATGGCGGGGAAGGAGATAAGTTTTGGGTATGGGGAAAATACTAAAAAACAAACTATTAATCATTTTAATAAGTGCAGTTGTGGTTCTTGGGGGCATATTAGGGTATTTGTACAAGATATTTGTAATTGATGCAAAACACATTGAAAAGGTTTTTGTTAAAAAAGTGCCGGCAAAAAGTAATAAAGCACAAGTTAAGTACCCATTTTGACGAAAATAGTGTCAATATATTAATTATTGGACTTGACAAGGCAAGTAATCGCAGTACATATGATTTGCACAGAACGGATACAATCTTATTTTTAAACATAAACTTTAAAGACAAGAAGGTAAAAGGTATTTCTATCCCACGAGACACCTTGACTGAAATATACAAGGTTGGTAAGTGGGACAAGATAAATAGTGCATTTGGCTATGGGGGAGGAGAGAAGGAAGAAGGTTTTTTTTACACAATGGAGACTGTTAGCAAGCTATTAGGTGGTATGCCAATTGAGTACTATGTAGGCTTTGACCTTGATGCAGTAAGAAAAGTTGTAAATATCTTAGGTGGGGTCTATGTAAATGTTGAGGTTCCAGTAAAAGTGAAGACAAAATGGGTTAACATAGATTTAAAGCCTGGGTATCAGAAATTAAATGGTATTGAAACGCTTTACTACGCTCTTTGGAGAAAAACCCCAGGTGGTGATATTGACCGTATTAAAAGAGACAAAGAACTTATTCTTTCGGTTTTTGAACAGTTAAAAGAAAGTAACAAAATAATAACTCTTCCAGAGATATACTGGAAAATAAGACGACATTTTTATACAAATTTATCTCTTCAACAGATAACATCTTTGGCCTATTTTGCACAGAATATGAAAAAAGAGGACATTGTATTTGAAAGTATTCCTGGCGATTATTTTAACTACATGGGAGTAAGTTACTGGAAGCCTGATTATGAAGGAATAAAGAAGCTCGTTAAGGATTTATTTGGATATGATATAGAAATTGACCTTAAGATGCCAGAGAAATATAAATACGCAAGAAGAATTATTGTAAAGGCCAAAAAGGAGAATAATATAAGTTATAGCCATACAAATAAGTCTTATAGTACTGAAAGTAGCCAAAATCAGAACAGTCAAAGTAATTCGGAAGTAAATTTAGTACAGAAGCAGACTGAAACTATAGAAAACAGCACGCAAAGCTCAAGTCCATTTGATGCACAGTGGAGAAATAGTAGTGAGAGCACTCAAACTTTGCCACCTGAAAATGACAGCCAAACTACTCAAAGCGCTCAGCAGCAACAAGCTACAACTGAATCTGAAATTCAAGTCAATACACCGTCTACTTCTTCAGATGTAGTTTCAAATGTATATGGTGGAAGGTAGAAAAAAGATATTTTTGACAAAAACTTTTTAATTAGATATACTTTATTATGTAAAGTTATTGAGGGATGTCATGGGGTGGCAAAGAATGTACAAAGTGGGAGATACCATAATACACCCTTTGCATGGAGCAGGAGAGATAGTTGAGATAGTGGAGGAAAAGGTATTTGACAATGTTCAAAAATACTATGTTGTGAGGATTTTATATAACGGTATGAAGGTCTTAGTACCTGTCAATAGTGCTGCTGAGATTGGTATTCGCAATGTCATTTCTGAAGAAGAGGCAAACAAGGTGTTTGAGCTTTTAAAAGACAACAATTTGAAGGTTGACATAAATAGTTGTGGCAATTACAACAAACGAATCAGAGAAAACCAGCAAAAGCTAAAGAGTGGGAATATTTATTGTGTTGTTGAAGTTTTGAAGATGCTTGCAGCAAGAGAAAAGGTTAAGGGTTTATCAACCAACGAAAAGATGATGTTCAACAATGCAAAACAGATTTTGGTAAGTGAGCTTGGACTTGCAAAAGGACTTGATATTGAAGAGGTTGAAAAGATGGTAGATAGCATTCTTTTTGAGCTTGAGACAGCAGAATAAGGGGGCTATTTATGTGGCTGGATTTTTTGGATTTTTTGATTATACAAAGCCTGGGCCAGGAGTGCCAGAAGATCTTCCACCAAAGTCAAAGTTTATAGTGTTTTTTGAAGTACTTGCACGTAAGTTCTGGAAGCTTTGTTGGTTAAACATTCTCTATTTTCTTGTATCGCTTCCAATATTAATAATCTTATATTTTATAATTGGAAATTATTTGTTGTCTATAATAGAGTCAGTTACAAAAGGTGTCCAAGGCGCAAAGGATGTCCAGACATTGCAGTCTTTTTTGATGACAGCTTTGAGTCTTCTACTTCTAAGTGGTTTTATGGTTTTTGGAATAGGACCGACAACTGCTGGTTTTACCTATATTGTTAGAAATTTTGCAAGGGAAGAGCATGCATGGGTTACAAGTGACTTTTTTGAGCATTTGAGAAAAAATATAAAAGAGGGCTTTATAAGCTTTATTGTTGATATATTAGTCATATTTGTGTTTTCTGTTAGTATAAGATTTTACTCATATCAGAGTATAAAGTACCCAAGCGTTGGCATTATAAAATACTTCTTAATATTTACCTTTTTAGTTTATCTCATGATGCATATTTACATCTATCCGATGATGGTGACATATAATCTCAAGGTAAGGCATATATACAAAAACGCATTTATCTTTACAATATTAAAGCTTCCTCATACAATAGGTATGTTTTTATTGATGGTCGGAGTATGGGTAATACCATTTTTGCTACTGTTTGTGACAAAATTCCTTCTTGTTTTACTACTCTATCCTCTCATTTGGGTAAGCATCTTGGGTCTTATGCAAAACTTTTATACAAATTACGTATTTGGAATATATTTGAATCCTCAAAAACAAGAAGAGCAAACTGAAAATAAAAGTGATGACAAACACGAGGATAATTAGCTATAATAAAATACGTTAAATTACACGTATATCAAAAGAGGGGAGGTACATCTTTATGGAACCAGTACTTGTCTACAATAAACGGGATACCTTCACCAAAAGTAATTTGAACAGGCTCAGAAAAGAAGGATATATCCCTGCTGTTGCATATGGTGATGACATAAAGAGCCTTCCTGGTTATGTTTCTAAAAAGGAGTTTGAAAAGTTATATCAACAAAAAGGCTTGGCTGGAAAGATAAAGATATCTATTGACGGAAAAGAGAGGGTTGCTCTTATAAAAGAAGTACAGACTCACTATGTAAAGGGCAATATTATTCATGTAGATTTTCAGATATTGTCTGAGAACAAACCTATATATGTTGAAGTGCCAATAATATTTGAAAATGCAGAGATATTAAAGTCAAGAGGACTTGTGTTGCAAAGACAGATAGACACAGTAGAGATAGAAGGACTTCCGAAGGATATTCCTGAACACTTAGTAATTGACCTTATGGAGTATGAAAAACCAACAGCTATAAAGTTAAGAGATATAAAGCTTCCAGAGGGTATTAAGATAACAGAGGACTTGGATGAGGTTGTTGCAGTAATTGATGTAAGCGAGGTTACAGAAGAGCCAGAGGCAGAGGAGAAGAAAGAAGACACTTCTTCAAATGCATAATAACACAGAAAAGATTAAAAAATGTGACTAATATAAAATTGCGAATAAAGAAAGGTGGCAACAACAAACAAATATGCCACCTTTCTTTTTCCATGATTGTCTATTTCAAAATCAGATATTCGCTATAAGAATTTGATGAATTATCCTTTTCATAACTTCTTAAGAACAGGGGAGTAACAGATGATTCTGAGTACAGCATGATGTTGTTTGAATATTCTTTCTGGACTTTCAGGTATGGAATTTTGTAATATTTTAAGTCTTTTAGCGAAAAGATATAAATACCATCCTTTAAATAGTTACCATACCATGAAAGAAGTCCACCAGAAATGTATGGGTCGGTGAAGGTAAAGATTGCGCTGTTTTTTGTAGAGTATAGGGAAGGGTTTCAATAATTTTCCATTTATATGGTTGTTTCGATTTGTGTATTATATTCTTCTTACCACTTCTCATGTCTTTGACAAAATATGCATCTTCTTCTTTTGAAAGCCCAATAAATCTGTTTGAATCGATAGCAATAATTAGATTTTCGTCCTTATTTCTTTTAAAGGTTTTAAGAAGAATATCACTAAATCTTCTTTCTTTTTTGGGAAAGTATTCAAACATCTCTTTGCTTTGAGCTGTAGCTGATTTCAGGCTTGAAAGTACTTCTTTGTTGGGGATAAAAAAGAGACACAAGACAAATAATGATTGTTAAAAAATGAATATCTTAGGTTTACTAACTTTTTTATTATTCATTGTTGCTTATCTCCTTCATTAATTATAACACCATATGAGGAAAGCGTTGTTTGATATCCAGTGTCACAAATAAAGTAAAGATGATCTTCCACTTTCTTTTGTTTATCCACTTTTTTAATTTTTTTAGTGTTATCAGGGTAGGTTATAAGAATATTTACGTTTGTATCTTTATTTCTATTTATTTTGACAACTCCTCCTACTACTGTGGCTATTTCCGGAAGGCCATTTTTGATATCACTATAATTAGCACAAACAATTGTTTTCTCTGAAATTACAGGCAACAAGATCTTAGTTGCGTTATATCGTCTGTTACCTTGTTTTACTATACTAAGAAACCCTACATATCTTGTATTATTTGTACGTTGTTCAAATAAAAATATCCTCCATTGATTTCTTTCAATACTAAAAATTATATTATTTTCTTTTATGCCATTTTTCAACATTACTCCTTTTATGGTGTAATTTAAAAACCAAAGTGACAATACAGTTAGAGTTAAGCTTCCAATTAAAATTAAAATCAAGCAATATTTTAAAAATTTTCTAAGAGAGATTTTCATAAAAATGCTCACCTTCTAAACATTATTTAATTAACTTCTCTCATTCAGAATTTGTAGGTACTAATTTATTATCTACAATTCTTTTCATCTGCTCACTTCTTACTGCGTTTTGAATAATATCAGCAATATCTCATCTAATGAAAGTATAAAACAACATGACAAAAAGTCTCCTTTCTACTATACAAATATTTAGATATCTAACCATGACTATGTATTATCATTAATATTTTGTTAACTATACTTTTGTATAGGGATTCGGATCAACTTTTCCATTTACTTACGAGAAAGCTGTTGAAGTTGAAGGATTTGCATAAGTATTAAAAGTAAAGATGATGAAAAAAGGTGACAGTTGCAAATTCCGAACTGCCACCTTTCTCATTTTTATGAGTTTAGAAACTTTAAGTTATCTTGATACAAAACATTTGATAAAAGAATTAACAAAATCAATTTTTATTTTTTACAAAACAATAGATAAGAATACCTAAATTTATTAGGATAGCTACACAAGTTACATAAAAAGGATAGTTAATGACAACCTGAGCAGACGTACCAACAATTTTTATTCTAAACCAGTTTATATCAATATATTTTAATCCTTCACTGTGAGCAACTAAACTATATTTTCCATTAAATTCAAACAAAAAAAACATGAGCGACAGAAGAATTAAAATCATAATTATTAGATTTATTAATGCAACTTTTTTCATGATTACTTCTCTCCTTCAGAGTTAGTTGGAACTAATTTATTATCTACAATTCTTTTCATCTTTCCGTTTCTAACTGCATTTTGTATTATATCGGCAATTTCTTCATCAGATTTTGATTCATTACCGAGCACTAACGTTCGACCCATCATATTATTATATAAATCCATTTCTTTTTCTATAGCAGGCTGTCCAGTAGCGCCTTCTTCATGAGCTGTTGCCCAATCATAAGCCCAGCTATAATCAATATACTTAACCATTAATGCATTCCAATATGCATGTCTAAATGCATCGCCATTGCCATTGTGTAATACTGAATCATTATATTTTTCTCTATCTTCAGTATCAGCTTTATATCCAGCCCATATTGCTTTTAATCCTTTAATGAGATTTTGATTAAATAGTTCTTGTTCATTTAAAACAAATATGCTACTATAAAAAGGAAATGCAAATATTTAACAACAAACCTAAACAACTTTCTTTCTTAGACCTCTATTCCCATATAAAGGCCTCGGCTCTTTACTTGCCAGAGAGCCTCCTGGGCTTGTGCGAAAAATTCATCGACCTGTCTTAATTCATCCCTGAATCTTTCTACAAAGCAAAGCTTACTAAAAATACTTAGGTAAACACAGAGTTTTCTCTTTAGAGTCTATTGCTATCTGCTTTCTTCATCCAAAAAATCCTTAAACTCAATACCATCACTTAAGCTTTTCGCCATCTTCTTTAAATCACATGAACTTTGCACCTTCTGTAATTTCAAAAAAGTGCTTTCTATCTCTACTTTCTCAAGATTTAGAAAACTCTTTAATTTCAAAAGATGATATCTCTCTATATATATCCCAAAAATTCTTTTAGTTAATAAAAGATAGTCTTCATAAAAGCTGTTTTAAAATATTTAGTATGCACATATTATTTAAATAACCAGTTGTATTTCCTATTTTTAAATCTCTATTTACTCTTGCCTCATATTCAGCAATCCAATCCATTCTACCATCCCTATCGGGTTGTGTCAGGAAAATATTTGGTTTTATTCTTTGAGGTGACTCACTTGGATCAAAAGTTAAAATTCCGTGATTCAATAGAGAAATCTGTCCTGCTTTATACAGCTGATAAGAAATATTTTTAATATCACTAAAAGAAGCATTTCTGATGTTATATTTGCTTGACAATTCATTCCAGATATCTGAAGAATTATTTGTTTTATCATTATTTCTTATCACAAATGTATTAGAAATTTCTTGTCTTTTATCATGTTTAGTAATTTTAGAGTAATGTAGCATGTACTGTTGATAACATAAAGGCATTATCATCATTTCTATCACTTCCCTAAATAAATTATTGATAGTTTTACTTTATATATATGAAATCGGACATTGTATTCCATGGATAGTTTGAGATTGTTTTGACTCGCCTCTTCTCTTCCCACCTTTTTGTAAACGGCTATTTAACATACATTTGTACAAATAAACTGGAGGGCATTATTAATACCTAAGAACTATTAATGAAAGTACTAAACAACATGGCAAAACGCCTCCTTTATACTATCAAATATTTGGATTTTCTTACTATAACTATATACCACTATTAATATTTTGTCAACTATACTTTTGTATAGTCTTTCTTGAAAATCTAAATAGATTCTGGCTACAAAAAGCAAAAAAAAGGTGAATGTCCAACATCCACCTTGAACACCCACCTTAAATCTAATTCATTTTCAATGTATTATTCTAAGTTTTTCAAAAATTCCTTTATATTATCAATTTGCTTTCTTACACTCTCCAGCGAAGTTCCGCCATAGCTTTTTCTGCGATTTACGCAGGTTTCAATCTTTATAAATTGATATACATCCTCTTGAATCTTCTCACAAAATCTTTTATATTCCTCTAACGATAAGTCTTCCAATGTTTTGCCGCTTTCAATGCAGTACTTTACAATGTTTCCTACAATAAAATGTGCATCTCTAAAAGGAATGCCTTTTGTTACCAAATAATCTGCAAGGTCTGTTGCATTTATAAATCCAGATTTGCAGGAATTAACCATATTTTCTTTGTTAATTTTAAGAGTTTTAAGTATTTCATTTATTACTATTAAACTCATTTCTACTGTTTCAATAGAATCAAATAAAAATTCCTTATCTTCCTGCAAATCCTTATTATATGAAAGTGGAAGACCTTTTAGTACTGTCAATAGTCCAATCAAGTTTGCGTATACTCTTCCTGTCTTGCCACGGATAAGCTCCAGAGCGTCGGGATTTTTCTTTTGAGGCATTATGCTACTGCCTGAACAGAAACTATCATCAAGTTCAATAAATTTGAATTCATCGGTATTAAATATAATAAAATCTTCTGCAAGTCGAGAAAGATGCATCTGAATCATAGCACAAATGAATAACATTTCAAGAATAAAATCTCTATCAGATACAGTATCAATGCTATTTTCTGTTATACTTTCAAAGCCAAGCTGGTTTGCTACAAAAAACCTATCTATGTCAAATGTTGTTCCTGCCAAAGCAGCAACTCCAAGGGGATTTTGATTTGTTATATTAAAATTCTGTTTTAATCTTAACAAATCTCTTTTCAGCATCTGTGCATATGCGAGAATGTAGTGAGAAAAAAGTATTGGCTGTGCCTTTTGAAGGTGTGTATATCCTGGCATAATTACATCTATATTTTCTTCAGCCAATTTTATGATAGTATTTATCAACCTTTTTACCAGCTCTTGAAGATATAAGTTCTTTTCACGACAAAATAACCTTTCATCAAGTGTAACTTGGTCATTTCTGCTTCTTGCTGTATGAACCTTTTTACCAACTTCTCCTATTCTTTTTATTAGCTCTTTTTCAATTAACATATGAACATCTTCATCAGAAACTTTATATTCTATTATTCCTGATTTAAAATCTTCTAATATTTGATGTAAAGTTGTTTCAATTAATTTTGCCTCATCTTTACTGATGATATTACATTTTGCAAGCATTTTAACATGAGCTATAGAACCAATTATATCATATTCAAAAAGCTTTATATCAGTAAAAATAGAAGCGTTAAACTGATCAAAGATCTCTGATGTAGATTTTGAGAATCTTCCTTCCCAAAGCTTAATTTTACTCATCCTCCTTTTTGTTTACCATACCATATACTCTCAAAGGTAGGCCAAAAAGATTTATAAAGCCTTCTGCATCTTTTTGGTTGTACATCTGGTCTTCTTCAAATGTTGCAAGGTCTTTGATGTACAGTGAATTTGGTGATTTTGAACCAGCAGAGTAAATATTACCTCTGTACAACACAAGTTTTACTGTACCATTTACAACTTCTTGGGTTTTGTCAACAAATGCTGAAAGTGCTTCTCTTAAAGGTGAGAACCAAAGCCCATCATAAACAAGTTCAGCAAATCTGATAGCTACCATCTCTTTAAAATGCAAAGTAGCTCTGTCAAGGCAAAGATATTCTAATTCTCTATGAGCATAGTGCAAGATTGTCCCGCCAGGTGTTTCATACACGCCGCGCGATTTCATTCCAACAAGCCTGTTTTCAACTATGTCAGCAATGCCAATTCCATGATTTGCAGCTATTTTGTTTAAATACTTTAAAAGCTCAACACAATTCATTTCTTTGCCATTTACCTTTACAGGAACACCTTTTTCAAATTCTATTTCTATAATCTCTGGCTGGTCGTTTAATGAAATAGGATTTTTAGTAATCTTTAGCACTTTATCAAAATTGGGCATATTCCAAGGATCTTCTAAATCGAGTCCTTCATGTGAAAGATGCCATATATTCCCGTCCATACTATAGCTTTCTTCCTTTTTAAAAGGAATGTCTATACCCTTTTGAGCAAGGTAATTTAGCTCGTCTTCACGTGATTTTAAGTTCCACATTCTCCAAGGAGCAATTATTTTTATATTTGGCATAAGTGCCTTTATTGTCACCTCAAATCTTACCTGGTCATTACCTTTGCCTGTGGCACCGTGAGCTATTGCATCAGCATTTTCCTTTTTAGCAATCTCAACAAGCTTTTTTGCAATTAGTGGTCTTGCCATTGACGTGCCAAGAAGATATTTTCCTTCATAAACTGCACCAGCTTTTAGAGTAGGGAATATATATTCCTTTACAAATTCCTCTTTGGCATCTTCAATATAAACCTTTGATGCACCAGTTTTATAGGCTCTTTCTTTTATGGCCTCAAAGTCATCTTCTTGGTCAACATCCACTACAACTGCAATAACCTCACAGCTGAAGTTTTCTTTTAGCCATGGTATTATAACAGATGTATCAAGCCCACCTGAATAGGCGAGCACTACTTTGTTAAGTTGCATCTTCAATTCCCCTCACTTTATAGATTTTTATAAAATTATACACCCAAATGAATAATTATTCAACAGTTCTTTCTTTAATTTTCTTGAGATTTAAAAGGATTTATTTTATTATAATATCTTAGATATGCTTATAAATTCAAGGAGCTTTTAAATGAAAGTAGCTATCTTTGGTGGAACATTTAATCCTATTCATATAGGACATTTGATTATGGCACAGTATGTTAAAAATTTTTCTGAGGTTGACAGGGTTATTTTTGTACCCAATGGTGTACCACCGCATAAAAATGTTGATATCGCATTGCCTGAAGACAGATTTGAAATGGTAAAACTTTCAATTGAAGATAATCCAGACTTTGAAATAAGCGATTTTGAAATAAAGAATAAAGAGCCGAGCTGGACTATAAATACCTTAAACTACTTTGCCACCTCTTATGAGAAAGTGTATTTCATACTAGGAAGCGACAATCTTTTTGAAATTATTAAATGGTACAGGGCAGAAGAGATTTTAAAAAAATTTCCTATTATTGTTTTGCCAAGAGAAAGGGATACAACTTTGATAAGAAGACAAATTGAAGAGCTTGGTATACAGTTTAGTGCAAAAATGGTTCTGATAGATATGCCTATTATTGACATTTCTTCGACAGAGATTAGAAGACTGATAAGAGAGAATAAAAGCATAAGATATATGGTGCATCCAAAAGTGGAAGAATATATAATAAGAAAGGGGCTTTATAAAGAGTGAATATTGATACAATCAAAGAGAAACTGAAAGAACTTTTGGATGAGCAAAGGTTTGTCCATTCACTTGGGACAATGGACTGTGCAATGATGTTAGCCAAAAGATTTGATGAAGATGTTCAAAAGGCGATGATTGCAGGGCTTGTTCATGACTGTGCAAAGTGCCTCAAAAAAGAAGAGTTGTTGAATTGTGCTTTCAAATCTGGTATAGTTATAGATAACATAATGATAAGTCAGCCAGAGCTTTTACACGGCCCGGCAGGATGTTATCTTGCAAAGGAACTTTTTGGAATTTATGATAGTGATATATTGAACTCTATAGCATATCATACGACAGGAAGAGAGAATATGACAAAATTAGAAAAAATCATCTATGTTGCTGATTTAATTGAACCATCAAGAAAATTCAAATCGGTCGAGCTTATTAGAAAGAAATCATTTGAGAATCTTGACAAGGCAGTAGTTATGGCCATGGACAACACTATCAAGTATGTAATTGAAAAAGGCGGACTTATACATCCTTCTACTATTTTTGCAAGAAATCAGTTAATTCTCAAAGAAAGCGGGGAAGACAGTTGAAGAGGATACGACTTAAAAAACAGGCAAAGATATTTTTAAGTTCTTTTCTGATAACAGTTGCTATTGTGCTTATAGGTATCTTAGCAACTGCATTATATATTAAACAAACAAAGACATTACCTCCAATTTTGAGCAACATTATTGAAAAGGTAACAAACACTGAGCCTGCTGATATAGAAGACAAGCTTCCTATGAATATTCTTGTTCTGGGATGTGATGAAAAGCAGGGTGGAAGGTCAGATACAATAATGCTTGTTCATATACAAAAAGACTTTCAACCAATTGTAATTTCAATACCAAGAGATACAAGAGTAAAAGTTGAGGGGATAAAAGGGTATTCAAAGATAAATGCTGCTTATGCCTATGGGAAATCAAAGCTTGCTGTAAAAACAGTAGAGGATGTTCTTGGTATAAAGATTGACAAGTACGTGGTTGTAAACTATGAGGCTGTTGAAAAGATAGTGGATTTGGTTGGCGGTGTTGATGTTGAGGTACCATTCCACCTTTATTATGTTGACACAACACCTGGCAAAGAGCTTTATATTAATATCCCTGCTGGTCTTCAGCATCTTGATGGCAAAAAGGCTGTGGAGTTTTTGCGCTGGAGACACAACTCAAATGGCAAAGAATATGGTAGAGGCGGCGATTTAGGACGCATAGAGATGCAAAGAAAACTTTTATATGCCCTCATTGAAAAGATGTTAAAACCACAAAACATAGTAAGACTTCCACTAATTGTCCAGACAGTTTCTAAATATACTGACCATAATTTTACGAAAAATGAAATAATGTGGTTTATACAAAATGTTGGAAAGTTCAATACACAAAATATCATGATGACAATCTTACCAGGGTATCCTAAGTATATTGACAGAGTCTCTTATTACATCTTAAATGAAGAAAAATGTAAAGCTTTAATTGATGATTTGAATGAACCTGAGGTGTTAAAAGATAGTATGAAGATAAAAATCTTATCAGGGTCATTTGATGATAAAGCAACCCAGCTTAAAAATGACCTTGAGTCAAAAGGATATTCAAATGTTAATCTTGGAAGGGTAAGTAAGCTTGAAAGCAGCGAGGTTGAGTTAAAAAGAGTAAATAGAAAATACTTAGAGTTATTAAAAAATGACATTGACCTTTCCACTTATCAAGTTGTATATTCTCCTGATTACAGTGACAAATTTGATGTGTATATTAAAGTTAAGTAAACTAAAAAAGGGGTGACAAAATTAAATTGGAAAAGATACTTCAAATTGTAAGGATTCTTAGTCAAAAAAAGGCCCAAGACATTGTAGTTTTGGATATATCAAAGCTTACAATAATAGCAGACTACTTCATAATATGCAGCGCTTCAAATATCCAGCATGTCAAGGCACTTGTTGATGAGATAGAAGAAAAGTCTCCTGCTGATATCCTCAGAATTGAAGGAAGAGAGAGTTATAGATGGGTTGTTGTTGATTATGGAGATGTAATTCTTCATATTTTTCATGAAAAAGAAAGAGAATTTTATAATTTAGAAAGGCTATGGATAGATGCTCCGAAGGTGGAAATAGCAATATAGTTTTTTAAAGTACTCAAAAGATAAGATTAATGGGGGTATGTTTTATGGAATACAATTTCAGAGAAATTGAAAAAAAATGGCAGCAAAAATGGTTTTCACAAAACAAGTACAAAGTTACAGAAGACAGTCCAAAACCAAAGTATTACGTGCTTGAGATGTTTCCATATCCTTCAGGGAAACTCCATATGGGACATGTAAGAAATTATTCAATTGGGGATGTTTTTGCACGGTTTATGAGGCTCAAAGGATATAATGTATTGCATCCAATGGGCTGGGATGCTTTTGGACTGCCCGCAGAAAATGCTGCTATTAAACATGGAATCCATCCTTCTGATTGGACATGGTCAAACATTGAAAACATGAAAAGACAGCTAAAAGAGCTTGGCATAAGCTATGACTGGGACAGAGAGGTTGCTACATGCCACCCTGACTATTACAAATGGACACAGTGGATGTTTTTGCAATTTTACAAAGCCGGACTTGCATACAGAAAAAGGTCGTATGTTAACTGGTGTCCGTCCTGTGAAACAGTTCTGGCAAATGAACAAGTTGTAAACGGAAGGTGCGAAAGGTGTAAATCTCTTGTTGGTAAAAAGGACTTAGAACAGTGGTTCTTTAGAATAACCAAATATGCAGAAAGACTTCTTCGCGATATAGAAAAACTTGATGGTTGGCCTGAGAAAGTCAAGATTATGCAGAGAAACTGGATTGGAAGAAGTGAAGGCGCAGAGATTGAATTTGAAATAGACGGTCTTGGTAAGAGAATAAAGGTTTTCACAACAAGACCTGATACACTTTTTGGTGTGACATACTTGGTTTTGGCACCAGAACATCCACTAACAAAAGAGATAATTGCAGGAAAACCACAAGAGAAGGAATGTCTTGAATTTATTGAGAAGATGCAGTATCTAAACGAAATTGAGAGGACATCAACAGAGACGGAAAAAGAAGGAAGGTTCACAGGTGGGTATGCTATACATCCGCTGACAGGAGAAAAGGTGCCTATTTGGATTGCAAATTATGTACTTGTGGACTATGGAACAGGTGCAGTAATGGGTGTTCCTGCTCATGACCAAAGAGACTTTGACTTTGCAAAAAAATATAACCTACCCATAAAGGTTGTCATCAAAGGTGATGAAGTTGACATACAAAATCTTCAAAGCGCTTATGAAGGGGAAGGAATTTTAATTAATTCGGGTAGGTTTGACGGACTAAAGAACACAGAGGCTATGAAAAAGATTACAGAATACCTTGAAGAAAAGGGTTATGGCAAGGCTTGTGTTACTTATAAACTAAGAGATTGGCTAATTTCTCGTCAGCGTTATTGGGGTGCACCAATTCCTATTATATACTGTGATGACTGTGGAATTGTACCTGTTCCAGAAGAGGAATTGCCAGTACTTTTGCCATACAATGTTGAGTTCAAGCCAACAGGCCAGTCACCGCTTGCTTATTGTGAGGAGTTTGTAAAAACAACCTGTCCAAAATGTGGAAAACCTGCAAGAAGAGAAACTGATACAATGGACACCTTTATATGTTCATCTTGGTACTACTTTAGATATACAGACCCCCAAAATTGTGAAAAACCATTTGAAAAGTCGCTTGTAGACTATTGGCTTCCTGTTGACCAATACATTGGTGGAGTGGAGCATGCTATACTACATCTTTTATATTCGAGGTTCTTTACAAAAGTGCTTTACGACCTGGGCTATGTGTCATTTGAAGAGCCATTTAAGAATCTTTTGACCCAAGGTATGGTGTTAAAAGATGGTGCGAAGATGTCAAAATCTCTTGGTAACATTGTCAGCCCTGAAGATATAATTGAAAAGTATGGAGCTGATACGGCAAGGTTATTTATCCTTTTTGCAGCGCCACCAGAAAGAGACTTAGAGTGGTCAGACCAGGGCGTTGAAGGATGTTTTAGATTCTTAAATAGGCTTTGGAGACTTTACATTGAACTAAAAGATAAGCTTTCTGAAAGCATTTCAACTGGTCAGTCTGAGCTTGACGAGGAACTTAATTATAGGCTAAATTACACTATTAAAAAGGTTACTGAGGACATAGGTGAGAGGTTTAATTTCAATACTGCAATTAGTAGTATAATGGAGCTTTTGAACTTCTTGTATGACTATAAAGAGAAAGGCAGTTTAAATAGAGAACTAATTATGAAAACACTAAAGAACCTTTTAATTTTAATATACCCATTTACGCCTCATATAGCATGTGAACTATGGGAGATTATGGGGTTTGAAGGGGACATCGAAGATGTTTCATGGCCTGAATATGATGAAAGTGCGCTTGTTAGAAAGAATGTTGAGATAGCTGTTCAAATAAACGGTAAAGTCAGAACAAGATTTGACATTCCTGTTGATATCTCTGAAGAGGAACTGAAACAGAAGATCATGAATGATGAGAAAATTAAAACTCTTTTAGAAGGAAAAGAGATTGTGAAGTTTATATATGTTAAAAATAGACTTGTTAACATTGTCATAAAATAAAGAAAAGAGGGTCAAGATCGATGACCCTCTTTTTATTTTAGCTTTTTGTTTGGAAATGAAGAAAAGTCTATTGTCTTTGTTGACCTTAATCTGAGTTTTACTCTTTTTCTTCTAAGTCTTATTATAGTTGCTATTGCGAAAATAAATATTAATCCTACAACAGCTAAGAGAAAATCAAATAAAAACTTCATTCCTTTGACAAACCCTTTTTTTACAGTATGTATGACTGATGTAACTTTTGACTGAGGAATGTAACTTTCATATGAGAGTATAGGGATTGAAGAAAGCAAGTTACCAGCACTGTAAATATATACATTTCCAATTACTGTATCTTTGTTTATTGGCGGTTTAATGTCTTTTAAAAAGGTTATATGGTAAGTAATATCTTGGGTTTTTGAATTTGTGTTTTTATTTTTTAGCACATAAAATGAAGATTTGATATAACCATCAATCCACTTTTTATTAACTTTGTCCACCATTACTTTTCCAATAATCTGATTTTGTTTAAACAGCTCTTCTTTTCTGAAATTGTTAAAACCATAGTCAAAAAGTTTGATTGCATCAGCAAAAGCGTCGTCTGAGGATAAAATAACTGCAATAAGGTCTATATCATCTTTTTTAGCAGAGGCAATCAAGCACCTTTTTGCTTGAGCAGTGTAGCCTGTTTTCATACCATTTGCGTATGGGTAATAATATTTTGAATTTTTACGTAAAAGCTTATTGATGTTGTATATAATCTGCCAATCGGGTTTTTTGTGCATAGAAGCTGTTGTAATTTTATATTCAACTGTTGATACAATCCTTCGCAAAGTTTCATTTTTATAAGCTTGCCGGGCAATTAAGCTCAGGTCATAAGCTGTTGTGTAATGCTGTGGATTGTGAAGCCCGTTTGGATTTACAAAGTGTGAGTCCTTTGCACCAATATTTAGAGCAAACTGGTTCATTTCTTTAACAAACTCTTGTATGCTGCCAGATATATTTTCAGCAATCACATTAGCAGCGTCGTTTGCGGAAATTAAAAGCATTGCATAAAGTGCGTCTTGAAAAGATATTATTTCGCCTTCGTTTAGGTAATAACTGCTGCTACCAGGCTCTATCATGATGGCGTTTTTAGAAACTTTGAACAATTTGCCAAGGTCTTTTTCCTTCGAGAGTGCAACAAGGGCTGTTAGGATTTTGGTTGTGCTTGCTGGAAAGCACCTTAAGTTTGGATTCTTTTGAAAAAGTATTTGTCCTATGTTTGCCTCAATGAGAATTGCCGACTTGGCACTTATATCTGGTAATAAAGTATTACTTTCTTCTTTTGAATAAACCGGTACTGGCATAAGTAAAATTAAGAAGATTAGTAAAGCAATCCTCAAGCAACTAAAAGGAACCTTTTTAGACTTTTGTGTCATTAAAACATGTTGCCTCCTTTAAAAGCCTTTGATATGTATGATAAAATAAGTATATATTATACAGACAAATTAAGTCAATTGTGAACATTCCTAAGCATTATTTTGCATTTGACTAAAGAAGGAAGGTGAAATTGTGGTTTCATTCTCAAAAAGAGAAAAGATAATGATTGCCATAATTGTAGTACTTCTTCTACTGAATATATTTCAATATGTAACACACACAAATACAAGTGAAAATCTTGGTCAGCAGATAAAGCTTGACACTCAGACAATAGATGAACAGAGTCAAGAAAAGGTAGATGTGCAAACAGACAAACCCTATGAACAACAAAAGTGTGTAGTGTATGTCTGTGGCAACGTAAAAAAGCCTGGGGTTTATGAGCTTCTGAGTGGTAGCAGAGTAAACGATGCAATAGAGGTAGCTGGTGGCGTTTTACCAAACAGTGATATAAATAGCTTAAACCTTGCTGAAAAGATCCAGGATGGACAGAAGATTTACATTCCCAAAATTGGTGAGATGCAGACTCAAAGCAATCTGGCTTCTGAGGTAGCACAAAACAGTACAAGTTCGTCAGGCCAAAGTGGTAAGATAAATATTAATACCGCATCAAAAGAGGAGCTGAAGACTCTTGATAGAATAGGTGATAAACTTGCAGAAAGGATAATAGAATATAGACAAAAACATGGTCCGTTTAAGAGTATAGAAGAAATAAAAAATGTAAATGGCATAGGGGATAAGATATTTGAAGCTATTAAGGATTCTATCACAGTTCAATAAAGAATTGACAAAACTCAAATAAAAGTTTATAATACAACCGTTATGATATGAGGTGACTTAAAGATGAGATTAGATGTATCAAAACTAAAATCACATGGTGATTCAGAAGAATTTGAATTTTGTGAAACATGGGAAAAGATAGAATTCAGGGGTGATACCTTATTCTTTGTTGAACCAGTTATTTTTTATGGGATTGCAACAAAGAAAGGAAATGTAATTGAGGTAAGTGGTAATATCAGAACAAAACTTAAGACAAGTTGTTACAGATGTACAGAGGATGCTTTCATTGAGGTTGATGTTCCATTTTATGAAGAATATTCGAACAAAGTAGAAGTTCGAGATGATGATGTAATTCAATTTGAAAATGAGGTAATAGAATTTGATGAAAATGTCATTGCAACCATTGTATTATATCTTCCAATGAAGTATTTATGTAAAGAAGACTGCAAGGGGTTATGCCCTATTTGCGGTACCAATCTCAATTTCAATTCATGCTCATGTGAAAAGAATGAGATTGATCCAAGACTGAGCGTTCTAAAAACACTCATAAACGAACTTGACACAGATGAAAAAAGGGAGGTGTGAAAAAGTTGGCTCAACCAAAAAGAAGATGGTCAAAGCAAAGAACGCATAAGCATAGAGCAAATTGGAAAATTGAGGCGCCAAATCTTGTTGAGTGTCCACAGTGCCACGAGATGAAACTTCCACATAGAGTTTGTCCAAGTTGTGGGTATTATAAAAACAGAAAAGTAGTAAATGAAGACTAATCAAAATAGCCCTGATTGAATTTTCAGGGCTATTTTTACTTATGAAAAAAAGATATTTTAATTTTTATTAAAAATGTGATAAATTAAAATGCAAAGGGTGAATTTTCTCTTGCAAAAGAAAAAAATAAGAAAGATAATTGGAATTAGAAGAAGACTGATAAGTAATTTTCAAAAGTTGCATCTTGATATATTAGTCTACTTAAACTTAAAGAAATTTCTCTCAAAGTTAAACTTTAATACAGTGTTTGTATATATGAGCTTGCCATATGAAGTTGATACAAGCAGGATTATAAATTACCTTTCTGTAAAAGGTAAAAGGATTTGTGTGCCCAAAATTGTTGACAGGATCAGAATGATTGCTGGAGAGTATAGAAAAGATGGCAAACTAAAAAGAAACAGGTTTGGGATTGTTGAACCAAAAGAAACTATAGAGGTAAATCCATCTGATATAGACGTTTGTATAATTCCCCTATTAGCCTTTGACAAAAGTTTAAATAGAATAGGATTTGGCAAAGGGTATTATGACAGGTTCTTAAAAGAGGTGGGGCCTTCTTGTTTAAAGGTTGGGGTAGCGTATCATTTTCAAAAAGTACCAAAAATTCTTTCTGAAAGACATGATGTTAGGCTTGATGTTATTGTGACAGATAGGTTTATTTTGACAAGAGAAAACAAATATAGGGGAGAATACAATGAGAAGGATACTACTTAAAAATGCCAAGGAGAATATGGTGCTTGCAAAAGACATATATAGTGAGGATGGAAAGGTTTTAGTGGCTTCAGGTCAGAAGCTTACAAACAATATGATAAAGAGGCTAAAGGATTTTGGTGTGTATGATATATACATCGTGGATGACAACATTGACATAGTTGAAATAGAGGATGTTATTACAAAGGAGATTAAAGAAGAAGCATTTAAGGTAGTGAATTCTGCTTTCAGCGCAGAGTATATCAATACACAAGAGATTACCCCTGAGATAAAAGTACTTGTTAGCAAGATAATTTCTCAGCTTCTTGAGCAAAAAGAAGTTATACTAAACCTTTGTGATATCAGGACAGTTGGAAACTATACCCTTTTTCACTCACTTAACACTACCATCTTTGCCCTTCTTGTTGGAATAAAGCTGAATTATGACTATGACAAACTGCTATCCCTTGGAATGGGTACATTACTGCATGATATAGGTAAAGTAAAAATTCCAAGAAATATATTAAGTAAGAGAGGTCCACTTCAGGAAAAGGAATACGAAATGATTAAAATGCACACAATTATGGGGTATGATATCTTAAACTCTGAGTACAAATTTGACCAGCATGTATCTGAAATTGCTCTTTATCATCATGAAAGACTGGATGGAAGCGGTTATCCATTTGGAAAGACAAGGGATGAGATACCACAAACGGCCAAAATTGTTGCTGTTGTGGATGTATTTGATGCACTGGTAAGTGACAGGGAGTTCAGAAAACGATTAAAACCTCATATGGCAATTGAATACCTATTGAATTCATGTTCGACTCACTTTGACAGCTATATAGTATCAAAATTTGTTACATTTATATCATTATTCCAAGTTGGAACACCTGTGATTTTGAACACAAGAGAAAAGGGGATTGTAGTACATAACAATCCAAGATTTCCATCTCGCCCTATTGTGAGAATCTTTTATGATAGTGAAGGTAGAAAACTTCCGTATAAAAAAGATATAGATTTGGCATTAAATTTTCACTATTATATAGTGGATGTTTTAGAAGATATAGAACTTTAAAGGCAAGAAAGGTGTAATATAAGATGAGCTTTGTCCATCTTCATGTACATACAGAGTATAGTTTGCTTGACGGGGCTGTTCGTATAGAGAGTTTATTTGAAAGGGTAAAACAGCTCAATATGCACAGTATTGCGATAACAGACCATGGTGCAATGTATGGTGTTGTCGACTTTTACAAGGCAGCAAAAGAAAACGGGATAAAGCCTATTATTGGCTGTGAGGTATATCTTGCTCCACGTTCACGTTTTGATAAAGAACCAAATATTGACAATGATATTTACCATCTTGTGCTTCTTGCTATGGACAATGAAGGGTATAAAAACCTTTCAAAAATTGTCTCAATTGGATTTGTGGAAGGCTTTTATTATAAGCCAAGAGTTGACAGGGAAATACTTTCAAAGTATTCAAAAGGCTTGATTGCGCTAACAAGCTGTCTTGCTGGGGAGATACCGAAATTTATTCTCAGAGACCAAAAAGAAAAACTAATGGATGCAATTGGTTTTTACAAGGATGTCTTTGGTTGTAATTTTTACTTTGAACTTCAATATCACGGGATTGACGAGCAAAGGTTTGTGAATAGTGAACTTATAAGACTATCCAAGAAATATCAAATTCCTGTTGTTGCAACAAATGATGTGCATTATCTAAAAAGGGAAGACAGAGAGATTCATGACATATTACTTTGCATTCAAACAGGGAAAACAATACATGATAGTAACAGAATGGAGTTTCCTACAAGTGAGTTTTATCTCAAATCTGCTCAAGAGATGGAAGAAGTATTCGGATATATTCCTGAGTCACTTAAAAATACTTTGGAAATTGCAGAGAAATGTAATGTTGAATTCGAATTTGGGAAGATTAACCTTCCTAAATTTCAGTTGCCAGAAGGAAAATCTGATGCATTTGAGTATCTTAAGGAATTAGCATTTGCCGGGTTTGAAAAAAGATATTCCAAAGAAAACAAAGCTGCATATGACAGGCTTTTAATGGAATTAAATGTAATCAGAGATATGGGCTTTACTGAGTACTTTTTGATTGTTCATGATTTTATCAACTATGCAAAGCAGAATAATATAATGGTGGGGCCTGGGCGAGGGTCTGCTGCAGGAAGTATTGTTGCGTATTGCCTTGGAATCACAAATGTTGACCCAATCAAGTATAACCTACTTTTTGAAAGATTTTTAAACCCCGAGAGAGTGTCTATGCCTGATATTGACATTGACTTTTGTTATCAGCGAAGGCAAGAAGTCATAGACTATGTCACTAATAAGTATGGAAAAGACAGAGTAAGCCAAATTATAACATTTGGTACAATGGCGGCAAGAGCCTCAATAAGAGATGTTGGAAGGGTACTTGGTGTACCATATGCAC
Source organism: Caldicellulosiruptor changbaiensis (assembly GCF_003999255.1). GTDB lineage: Bacteria > Bacillota > Thermoanaerobacteria > Caldicellulosiruptorales > Caldicellulosiruptoraceae > Caldicellulosiruptor > Caldicellulosiruptor changbaiensis. The sequence continues at coordinate 1,468,283 of NZ_CP034791.1, read as the reverse complement.
AAGTGGACGAAATTGCTAAGATGGTACCTTTTTCACCAGGTATGACAATTGATAAGGCGCTTGAAGTAAATCATGACCTTAAAAAGATTTATGAGCAAAATGAGACTGTCAAAAGAATAATTGACACTGCAAGAAGTCTTGAAGGAATGCCACGCCACACTTCTGTTCATGCAGCAGGAGTTGTTATATCAAGTTGTCCTATAACTGATTTAGTACCTTTGGCAAGGACAGAAGATGCCGTAGTTACTCAATTCCCAATGACCACTTTAGAAGAGCTTGGACTTTTAAAGATGGACTTTTTGGGTTTGAGGACTCTTACTGTTATTCAAAATACCTTAGAGCTTATAAAAAAACATCGCAAGATTGAAATTGACTTAGACAAGATTGACTACAATGACAGGAGTGTCTACCAATTCATTTCTGAAGGAAATACAAATGGAGTGTTCCAGCTTGAAAGCAGCGGTATGAAACAATTTATGAAAGAGTTAAAACCAGAGAACTTAGAGGATGTAATAGCAGGTATATCCCTTTTTAGACCGGGCCCCATGGACCAGATCCCAGTGTATATCCAAAATAAAAACAATAAAGAGAAAATAGAATATTTACATCCCAAACTTGAGCCAATTTTGAATGTCACATATGGGTGTATCGTTTACCAAGAACAGGTTATGCAAATATTTAGAGAACTTGCAGGTTATTCACTTGGGAGAGCTGACTTGGTAAGACGTGCAATGGCAAAGAAAAAGGCTGACATTTTGATGGAGGAGAAGGACAGGTTTATTGATGGAGCTGTGGCAAATGGTGTTGATAGACAGACAGCTGAGAAGATATTTGAAATAATCGAAGACTTCGCGAGCTATGCATTTAATAAATCTCACGCAGCAGCATATGCTATTTTAGCATATCAGACAGCTTACCTAAAAAAATACTTTACAATTGAGTTTATGACAAGTTTAATAACCAGTGTGATGAACTCAAATGAAAAGGTTGGGATGTATATTGAGGAGTGCAGAAGGTTTGGAATCTCAATTTTACCACCTGATATAAATAAAAGTAGTTATGATTTTACAATTGAAGGAAATAGTATCAGGTTTGGCTTGAGGGCAATTAAAAGCTTGGGTGAAAATGTGATTTCTCATATTTTGAAAGAACGTGAACAAAATGGAGAATTTAAAGATTTGTATGATTTTGTAATGAGGGTAGATAATAATACAGTGAACAAAAGAATTATTGAGAACTTAATAAAAAGTGGTGCTTTCGATTTTACTAAAATAAATAGAAATTCATTATTAGCTTCTGTAGAAGATATTCTGACAATTAAACAATCTCAAAAGAAAAATGCAAATCAGGTTACGTTTTTTGAGATTTCAGAGGACAAAACAGAGATGTTTTCTTATAAAAACCTTCCTGAACCGACAGCTGAAGAACTTTTGCAAATGGAAAAGGACACAATAGGAATTTACATAAGTGGTCATCCACTAGAAAAGTATGGAGATTTGATTTCAAAATACAATGTTGTAAGTTTAGCTGAACTTTCTAACATGACAGAAGATGATGAATATAAGTACCAGCAAATACTTGTCTGTGGGATATTAAAAGAAGTGAAAATTAAGCTGACCAAAAATAATCAAACAATGGCGTTTGCTAAAATTGAGGATTTGACAGATACTTTAGAGGTTTTGTTCTTTCCAAGTGTTTATGAGAAGTATTCGCATTTGATTAAAGAGAATGCGATTGTCTTGATTGAAGCCAAAGCTACATTTAGAGAGGACGAGGGTGTTAAAATTGTTGCACAAAAAATAGACAGACTGGGCGAAAAAGCACAAACATCATCTTCTCAAAAGAATTCCAATAAAGCAATTGCAATAAAAACAGATGAGGACTCTATTTTAAAATCTAAAAAGTTTACCTCATTTGTCAGATTCTTTACTGGCAGTTCAAAAATCATTCTTTATTACAAGCAAAAAAGACTTGTTTCAAAATCAAACATGTGCATAGATATAAATCCTACTGTAATACAGCAGCTCAAAGAGTGGTTCGGTGAAGAAAATGTGTGGCTTGAAGATTTAGATTCTTGATTTTTAGGTATTTTTGTTATAATATTTGAAAAGAGGTGAGAAACAATAATGAACGAAAATTTATACGAGTACAAGAATGGTGACTATATAGTAGTAAAAGCGTTGGAGAACGGAGTAAATGTAATAGGTCTCACAAGGGGAAAAGACACAAAACTTCACCATACTGAAAAATTGGACAGTGGTGAGGTATTGCTTGCCCAGTTTACTGAGGTGACCTCAGCAATAAAGGTAAGAGGCAAGGCAGAGATTTATACCAAGTTTGGGGTTGTGATTTCAGAATCCCAAAATAAATGATTTAGAAGGTGTTTTTATGTGGGAAGTTGTATATATAACCTCCAACAGTGAAATAGCCAACAAAATAAAAGAAGAATTAGAAAAGGTGGGAATACTTGCAAAGGTTAAAGCAATTTCGCAAGAGGGGCAAGAAGGGTATTTTGAGATTATTGTTCCTGAGACAGATGTCAATGAAGCACATAACATAATTATTGAAAAAGGATTTTAAATTTTACGGAAAGGGGTATTGTATATGCCAGAAGTGAAGACAATAGGAGTGCTTACAAGTGGCGGAGACGCACCTGGAATGAATGCAGCTATAAGAGCTGTTGTGAGGACAGGGATTTACTATGGTTTTAGAGTGATGGGTATAAGGCGCGGATATAATGGGCTAATAGAAGGCGATATATTTGAGATGAATTTAAGATCAGTGTCTGACATAATTCAGCGTGGTGGAACAATACTTTTGACTGCGAGGTCTCCAGAGTTTATGACAGAAAACGGACTGAAAAAAGCAGCCTCTATGTGCAAAATATTCAAGATTGATGCTCTTGTGGTAATTGGTGGAGATGGGTCTTTTAGAGGAGCAAGAGATTTGAGCAAATTTGGAATAAATGTAGTTGGTATTCCTGGTACAATTGACAATGACATTGCATGTACAGATTATACAATTGGTTTTGACACTGCTTTAAATACTGTACAAGACGCAATCAATAAGATTAGAGACACAGCAACCTCTCACGAGAGAGTTAGCATATTAGAAGTAATGGGAAGACATGCAGGCTACATTGCACTTTATAGTGGTATTGCAGGTGGGGCCGAATCCATTGTAATACCTGAAAAGGGTTTAGATAAAGATGAGATAATAAGAAGAATTATTGATGGTAAGAACAAGGGAAAGCTTCACAATTTAATTATCTTAGCAGAAGGAATTGGTGGAGCAACAGAACTTGCAAAAGAGATTGAAGAGGCAACAGGAATTGAAACAAGAGCAACAATTTTGGGTTATATACAAAGGGGTGGCTCACCAACTGCATATGATAGGGTCATGGCAAGCCTTATGGGTGCAAGAGCTGTTGAAGTAATAAAAGAAGGAAAGAAGAACAGGATAATTGCCCTAAAAGATGGAAAGATTGTTGACTATGATATTGACGAGGCGCTTTCTATGCAAAAGAGCATTGACGAGTACATGTATGACTTGGCTACAATCTTGTCTTTATAAGAAGTTGTGGAGGTTTTAAAGTTGAGAAAGACAAAGATAATATGTACATTAGGGCCAGCAACCGATTCAGAAGAGATTATAAGAAAGCTCATTGAAAATGGAATGGATGTTGCAAGGCTTAATTTTTCACATGGCACCCACGAAGAACATAAAAAGAAGATTGATATGATAAAAAAGATACGAGAAGAGCTTGATAAGCCAATTCCAATTCTGCTTGATACAAAAGGTCCAGAGATTAGGATTGGTTTTTTCAAAGACGGTAAGGTTGAGCTAAAAGAAGGACAGAGATTCACACTCACAACCGAAGAAATATTAGGAAATGAAGAGATTGTGAGCATAACTTACAAAGAACTTGTTGAAGATGTTAAGCCGGGTGATAAAATATTAATTGACGATGGACTGATTGAGCTTATTGTTGAGGACAAGACAGATAAAAATATAATCTGCAAGGTAAAAAACGGTGGGGTTTTGACAAATCAAAAGGGAGTAAACGTACCAGGGATACCAATAAGACTACCTGCACTGACCCAAAAAGACAAGGAAGACATCCTCTTTGGAATTGAAAACGATGTTGACTTTGTGGCAGCTTCTTTTATAAGAAAAGCAAGTGATGTAGTTGAAATAAGAGAATTTTTAAATAAACACAATGGCAAAGACATTTTGATAATAGCAAAGATAGAAACTCAAGAAGGTGTTGCAAACTGTGATGAGATAATAAGAGTTGCTGACGGAATTATGGTTGCGAGAGGAGATTTGGGAGTTGAACTTCCATTTGAGGAAGTGCCGCTTGTGCAAAAGATGCTCATTGAAAAATGTTATAAAGCAGGAAAGCCTGTAATAACTGCAACCCAAATGTTAGAGTCAATGATAAGGAACCCACGCCCAACAAGAGCAGAAGTCAGCGATATTGCAAATGCAATCTTTGATGGAACATCTGCAATAATGCTTTCTGGTGAGACAGCTATGGGCAAGTATCCTGTTGAAAGTGTTGCTACAATGTCAAAGATTGCTGAAAGGGTAGAAAGTCAGATAGACTATATCAAGAGATTTCAATCCCAAGTATTTGACATGCCAGTAAATGTTACAAATGCAATATCTCATGCTACCTGTACAACTGCGCATGATCTTGGAGCAAAGGCAATCATCACTGTGACAAAGTCAGGCAACACAGCGAGAATGGTGTCAAAATTCAGACCTGCCTGCCCAATTATAGCAACAACACCGTGCGAGAAGGTAAGAAGACAGCTCAATCTTTCATGGGGTGTTTATCCTTTTTTGGCAGAGTATAAAGACTCTACAGACGATATCTTTGACCATTCGGTGGAGATTGCTGTTAAATCAAAGATTGTTAAAAATGGTGATTTGGTTGTAATAACAGCAGGTGTGCCAGTTGGTGTAAGTGGCACTACAAATATTCTCAAAGTTCACGTTGTTGGTCATGTGTTGGTTGAAGGAAGAGGTTGGGGAAGTGGTAAAGTGACAGCAAGAGTATGTGTTGCAAAAAATCTTAATGAGCTAAAGCAAAACTTTGAAGATGGGGATATTATTGTCACAACGCAGACAACTAATGAGTTTATTCCTTATATGAAAAGAGCAGCTGGAATAATAACAGAAGAAGGCGGGCAAAATTCTCATGCAGTAATTGTTGGGGCAGCTTTGGACATTCCTGTTATAACCGATGCTAAAAACGCTTTAGAGATACTTAAAAATGGTATTGTTGTTACGATGGATGCACAAAAAGGACTTGTCTTTAGTGGAGAGATTAAAAATTAAAAAAAATATTTATTGGGGTAAGAAAAGATGATAGAGACAGACCTTGTTGTAAGGTATGCCGAAACAGACAAAATGGGGATTGTCCATCACTCAAACTATTTTGTATGGTTTGAGGTTGCAAGAACCGAGCTTATAAAAAAGGTGGGTATTTCATATTCTGAGATTGAAAATAGCTTAGGTGTGTATTTGCCTTTAATAAGCTGCGGGTGCGAGTTCAAAAAACCTTGTTTTTATGAAGATAGGTTGAAAGTTAATGCAAAGGTTAATAATTTGACCCCTGTTCGAATAAAATTCTATTATGAAGTTGTAAAAGACCATGTTGTGTGTGCAACAGGATATACTGAACATGCCTTTGTTGACAAAAACTTTCGACCTATAAATCTTGAGAAGAAGAACAAAGAACTTTTCAATTTGTTCAAGACCTTATTGGAAGAAGATATGTAATATTTAAAATTATTTGACATACCTCAAATAGCTGAGTTATAATAATACCATAATCCCAAGGTTGTGTTTTAGAGCCTGGTTTGAGGGGAGGGAAATTGATGTCAGAAGTAAGAGTGGGTGAAAATGAATCACTCGATAGTGCCCTCAGGAGATTTAAAAAGAAATGTGCAGAGGCTGGGGTATTAGCAGAGCTCAGGAAAAGAGAGCACTATGAAAGCCCAAGCGTAAGGAGAAAAAAGAAATCAGAAGCGGCACGCAGGAGAAAACGCAGATAATTTAGGAGGCGTTGTAATTGAGCCTTAAAGAAAAGCTATTGGAAGATTATAAGTCTGCTATGAAAGATAAGGACGTCGTGAGAAAAAATGTAGTTGGTATGGTAAGAGCTGCAATATTGCAGTTTGAAAAAGATAACAAAGTTATACTTGACGACAGTGGCGTGTTGAATGTCATTGCAAAAGAAATTAAAAAGAGAAAAGACAGCTTGCCTGAATATATAAAAAGTGGAAGACAAGACTTGATTGATGATCTAAATAGAGAAATTGAGATATTGCAATCTTATCTTCCGCCTATGCTCAGCCAAGAAGAGTTAGAAAAGATAGTGCTTGATGTGATAGAAAAAGTAAAACCTTCTGGGATGAAGGATATGGGTAAGGTTATGCAAGAGGTAATGCAGAAAGTAAGTGGCAGGGCAGAAGGTAAGATTGTTAGTGAAATTGTAAAAAAGCATTTGTCAAAACTATAAAAAAGCATGAAAAAGTGGTTCTCTTTGAGAAAAGGGGGCCACTTTTTTGTTATAAAAAGATATGAGTATAAATAAAATAAAGGTGAAGATGTTTATTTTCAAGTGAAAGTGGTTTGTCAATGAAGAAGTCAAAGACCTTAAAAGAGGTAATACAAGCCTCTCAGGTTCCAAGAGAAATAATCACAAATGAGCCGAGAATCACACTTATTGGAGAAGATGAGGTAGTAGTAGAGAATCACAAAGGACTTATATTGTATGAAGAAGGTTTAGTTAAGATAAATACGATAAGGCATCCGCTTTATATTAAAGGAAGTGGTCTTCTAATCAAAAAAATGGATGAAGAAGTAATGGTGATTAGTGGAAGAATAAGATTAATTGAGTATATAAGCTTAAATGAGGAGAAGGAAAAGTAGGATGTTTGCAAATCAGCTAATCTTAAAAGTAGAAGGTGAGAATCTAAACAAGTTTTTAAACATGCTTGTATTCAATAAAGTTTTGCTGGATATTAGGGAAAAAGGACAGAATTCATTGATTATTATAGTGCATTTAGCCGATTTCAAGAAAGTAGTAAATATTGCCAAGAGAACAAAATCAAGAATTCACATCTTAGAAAAAAGAGGAATTTATTTTTTGATAAGAGAAATAACTACTTTCAAGCTTATTTCTATTTTGTTTTGTATCTTATTACTCTTTTTGTTCAGCCTTTTTATATTTGATGTAAAGATAAAATCTCAGGACTCTAATAGACTAATAGATGATAAAATAGTACAAACACTAAAAAACTACAATATAAAGCCATTTACATTAAAAGTAAAAGTTGACCAAGAAAAACTTTCAAAGAAACTTCTTACCGATTTAGAAGAGCTAATGTGGGTAAAGATTAAAAAAGAAGGGGGACTATTGGTAGTAGAGTATGTAAAAAGAGAAAAAGGAGATTTAAAAAACAAATGGGGCAAAATTTTTGCAAAAAGTAGTGGAGTTATACAAAAATTGATACTAAAGTCAGGAAATGCTCTTGTCAAGGAAGGTGATACAGTAATTGCTGGTCAGCTTCTTATTGATAACAAGGTTGTGACAAAAGACGGGAATGAATACTATGAAGATGCAATAGCAGAGATAATTGCAACAACTTTTTATTCAGTATCTCGAGAATTTTCTTTGCCTGCATATCAAAAGGTCTATACGTCACAAAAGAAGGTTCCATTTATTGTAATTGGTAAACATGAGTTTATACCAAAAATTGTAGTTACTAATAATGAGAATTGTGATAAAATTAAAATAAGAGAGTATAAACTTTTTATTGTTCCAATTCGAGTAGGTATATATGAAATAAAAAGATATGAGTTAAAAAAATATATAATTAATTTGGAGGAGATAAAGAGGGAGTTAATAAAAAGGTGTAATGATGATTTTAAAAAGATTACTTTGGGTAAAAAAATTCAGAGTATTGTTAAAGTGAAGACATATTTTAAGATTAAAAAGGTGAAAAATGAAGTAAAGGAAATAAAATGTATAAGAGATTATGAGTGTTTAGAGGATATTACTTTGAAAAAATAAGAAACGTAGGAGGGTAAGCTTGTTGGAAGAAAGATTAATCTCAACTGTCAGTATTGAGGACACAAAGGATTTTTGGAATATCTTTGGTGAGTTTGACTCTAAGGTCAAAACATTAGAAGAGCTTTTAAATGTAAGTATAGTTTTTCGCGACAACGCAATAAAGATTATTGGAAACAGTCCAGAGAATATCAAAAAGGCAGAGAAGACAATAAAGATCTTACATGATATGGAAAAGAAAAAAATAGACATTGATGAGCACACAATAAGGTATGTTATTGAGACATTAGAAGACGAAGAGATAAGAAAATTAGAAGATGAGGTTATATTTATCACACACAGGGGAAAACAAGTAAAGCCAAAGACATTAGGGCAAAAAAGATATATTGATGCTATAATGAACAACACAATTGTGTTTGGAATTGGACCTGCAGGAACAGGAAAGACATATTTAGCTATGGCCATGGCTGTTTATTATCTTAAAAAGAAAGAGATAAGCAAGATTATCCTAACAAGGCCAGCTGTTGAAGCAGGTGAAAAGTTAGGATTTTTACCAGGCGATTTGCAAACAAAGGTTGACCCTTATTTGCGACCAATTTATGATGCACTGCATGATTTGATTGGCACAGAAGTCTATCAGAGGTATATGGAAAGGGGAATTATAGAGGTTGCTCCACTTGCATATATGCGCGGTAGAACCTTGGACGATGCATTTATTATTTTAGATGAGGCTCAAAATACAACTTCTGAGCAGATGAAGATGTTTTTGACACGTCTTGGATTTGGTTCAAAGGCGGTTGTAACAGGTGATATAACACAGATTGACCTGCCAAGCGGTGTTGAATCAGGACTTGTTCAGGTGACAAAGATATTAAGAGACATTGAGGGAATTGAGTTTGTGTTTTTGACATATCAAGATGTTGTGAGACATCAACTTGTTCAGAAGATTATAAATGCATACAATAGGTATGAAGAAAAACGAAAGGAGAAACAAAAGGCTTAAGATGTTACAAAACTCCCAAAAATGGCATAACAAAAGAAAAATTTATCTTTGCCGCATGTTGCTACTTGGCTCTTTTTTTATTATTTCCATGATTTTAATACTAATTTCAAACAAGGGATATCAGAGTTTTCTATTTAGTAAAATTTTACCATTTACAGATATTAAAACAAATAATTATAACAATATGCAAGTTACCAAAGATTTTATAGGAATATTATTACTACTTCTAATTTTAGTTCTATTTTTGAGTGTGTACTTTTATCTTTTTGAAAGAGAATTTATAAACAGCTGCAAGGATATGATAGCAGTAAGTACAATTTTAATTTTAAACCTATTTTTGATAAAGTTTCTTACTCCAATTCCTACTTTTGCAATCCCAGCTTGTATGGGGATTGTTTTGATTTCTCTCTTGATCGATGTAAGGATTGCAATTGTATTTAACATTGTTGTATCAATCATTACATTGTTGATTGTAGGAGACAAGAATCTTGATTTTGCCCTTTACCTTTTTATAGGTGGGAGCCTTAGTTCAATTGTTTCGCACAAAATTCAAAGCAGGATGCAGTTTATAAGCCATGGTTTTTTAGCAAGCTTAATCTCTGCCCTTTTTGTTCTGGCAATTGAACTTGTTTATCAAACTGACGAAGAAATGGTTTTATATAATCCAATAAACTCCTTTGTTGGAACAGCGCTTTCATTTGTGCTTGCGTATGGTACTCTCCCTATATGGGAATATATCTTTGACTATGCAACACCAATTAGACTTATGGAACTTTCAAACCCTAACCATCCATTGTTAAAAAGGTTACTATTAGAAGCTCCTGGAACATATCATCACAGTTTAATAGTAGGAAATTTGGCAGAAGTTGCTTGTGAAGCTGTTGGTGGAAATTACCTCTTAGCACGAATAGGTGCTTATTATCATGATATTGGAAAATTGAAAAGACCATTTTATTTTAAGGAAAATCAGATTGTAGAGGAAGATCCTCACAACAAAATAACGCCAACACTTTCTGCGCTCATTATAACATCTCACACAAAAGACGGTGTTGAAATTGGCAAGGAATATAAATTGCCTAAGCAGGTATTGGATATAATAAGGCAGCACCATGGAACTACAAAGGTGGCTTTTTTCTATGGCAAGGCTTTGATACAAAATCAGCAAGTAAGTGAACAAAAGTTTAGGTATGAAGGTCCTGTCCCACAGAGCAAAGAAGCAGCAATAGTTATGCTTGCAGACTCTGTTGAGGCGGCAGTAAGAGCACTGTCCTCGCCAACTCCGCAGCTGATTGAAACTACTATAAGAGGTATAATTTATGAAAAACTTATGGATGGCCAGTTAAATTCAAGCAATTTGACATTTAAAGAGTTAGAGACTATCTGTGAGAGTTTTATTAAGGTGTTGACGGGTGTTTTCCATAAAAGAGTCAGTCATAATTTAGTTGATGACACTACAAACAAAATGGAAGAGGTGGTAAGCAGAAGTGAAAATTTACATTCAAAATCAGCAGGATAAGTATCAGATAGATGAGAGTATTTCCAAGATAATAGAAGATTCGGTATTAAATACATTGAAGGTTTTTATGGATGATGACAACTATGAAATTAGTGTAATGATTGTTGATAATCAATTTATAAAAGAATTAAACAAACACTATAGGAGTATAGACAGAGAAACTGATGTGTTATCATTCCCTATTTTTGAGTTTAAAAATGGAGAGCTTCAAGAAGATATAGCAATTGTAGAAGAGGAAATTCCACTTGGAGATATTGTGATCTCAATTGAAAAGGCTTATGAACAAGCAAAAGAGTTTGGACACTCTGTTGAAAGAGAGATCGCATATTTGACTGTTCACTCGGTATTGCACTTATTGGGCTTTGACCACATAGAAGAAGATGATAAAAGGCTTATGAGAAAATATGAAGAAATGGTTTTAGAGGGTATGGGGTTGACAAGATGAAAAGAAAAAGAACACTTCTTGAAAGTTTTGACAATGCAATAAATGGGATAATTGTTGCGTTCAAGTCACAAAGGAATATGAAGATACATTTTTTAATAGCTTTTTTAGTATTGTTTTTTACGATAGTATTTAAGCTAAACAAAATTGAAACAGTAATAATTTTGATTTGTATTGGATTTGTTATATCTGCAGAGCTTATAAACACTGCAATAGAAAATGCTATTGACCTTATGGCCAAAGATTTTGAACCCAAAGCAAAAATTGCAAAAGATGTAGCAGCAGGTGCTGTTTTAGTGACTGCTCTTTTGGCCTTGACAATTGGCTACTTTCTATTTTATGACAAGATGAAACTACCCTTAGAGATTACCTTAAAGCATATTAGAGGAATTTCTTTTCACGTAGTTTTTTTGTCGCTTATAATCGTGGCAATGGTAATAGTTGTCGTGAAAGCTATCAACAAGAGGACAAAATTTATGCAAGGCGGAATGCCAAGCGGTCACACAGCTCTGGCCTTTGCAGCAGCAACTGCCATTATTATGCTTACAAATAATCTGATAATAGTTTCTTTGGCAGTCTTTATGGCATTTTTAGTTTTGGAGAGCAGATTAGAGGCAAGGATTCATACAATTTGGGAAGCAGTTGTAGGGGCAATTATTGGTGTGCTTGTGACACTTTTGATATTCAAGATTAAATGAGAGAGGGACAACCATGAAAAGGATTTTCTCAAAAAGGTTGGTATTTAATATTTGTATAATTGCAAGTGTGATAATTTTGCTTTTATCGTTGTTAGCAGGTTGTGGAAAGAAGAAGGTTTCTGTTCACAGCAATCCTGAAATCAATAAAGTGAAGCAGACTGAAAAAGAAGAACAAAATAATGTAAGAAATTTTAGTTCAGATAATTACATATGCAAGCTCACAGGTGAGGTCATATATCAAAAGGACGAGCACCAGGTAATTGCGGTGATGATAAACAATGAACCTGGCGCAATCCCTCAATCTTCTTTAAATCAAGCAGAATATCTTTATGAAGCACTAATAGAAGGTGGAGCAACACGTATAATGGCAATCTACCACCATACATATCCAAAAAAAGTGGGGCCAATCAGAAGTGCAAGACCTTACTTTATGCAGATAGCAAAGTCACTAAATGCATATTATGTTCACTGTGGAGGAAGTCCTCAATCCTACAGGCTCTTTAAACAAAATTATATCCCTCATATTGACGCAATCTACACAGGTGGAGGAATTTTTTATAGAACACTTGATAGAAAGGCACCACATAATTTGTACTTAACAATGGAAGGCCTGATAAAATACTTTGATAAAAAAGGGTACAAAAAACAGCAAGGTTATAAGTTTTATCCTTTAACAGATAGTGTGGTCAATAAATATTCTTCAGAAAACTCAAAAGTTAAAATACGATTTTCTGGTTGGTATTATGTTAAGTACGAGTATGACCCTGTGAAGAAGGCTTATAAAAGGTTTGTGAAAGAAAAGCCACATATTGACAAAGAAACAGGTGTTGAGCTTTTTGCGAAAAATTTGATTATACTAGTTGCTAAATATGATACAATAAAGAATGACGACAAAGGACGACAAGAAGTAGATTTTTCTGAAGGGAAAGGATACTTACTTCAAGAAGGAAAGACCATCCCAATAACCTATACATTTGATATAAAAAACTCATTCACAATGAAAGATTATGACGGCAAAGAGATTAAGCTTTTAAAAGGTAAGACATGGTTTGAAATAGTTCCTCAATATGGGGAAATTAAGATTGAATGAGAGGAGAGAGGATTTTGAAGGTAACCTTTTTAGGTGCTGCTCAAACTGTGACAGGTTCGTGTTACTATTTTGAATGTGAAGGTAAAAAATTTTTGATTGACTGTGGTATGTTTCAAGGTGGGCATGCAGAGGATGAGCTAAATTTTGAGGTATTCCCGTTCAATCCATCAGAGATTGACTTTATGATTTTATCCCATGCTCACATTGACCACAGCGGAAGAATTCCTAAACTTTACAAAGATGGGTTTAGAGGAATAATCTATACAACTGATGCAACTGTTGATTTGTGTTCCATTATGCTTCCAGACAGTGCGCATATTCAAGAAAGTGATGTGGAATGGAAGAATAAAAAGAGGAAGAGAGAAGGCAAAGAAGAGCTAAAACCCCTTTACACCATTGACGATGCCTATGCGTGTTTAGAACTTTTCAGTGGTGTGAAATATGAACAGGTAGTTGAGATAGATAGTAATCTTCGGTTTGTATTGAAAGATGCAGGTCATATGCTTGGCTCAGCAATAGTTGAGCTTTATATAACTGAAGATAGGAAAGAGTATAAGTTAGTGTTTTCTGGCGATTTAGGAAACAGAAATGTGCCAATCTTAAAAGACCCATCAACAATAGATGGCTGTGATTATCTTTTTATCGAGAGCACGTACGGTGATCGACTGCATGAAGATGTGGAAAACAAATCTAAAAGGCTAATAAAGGTAATTTATGATACCATTTCAAATGGTGGTAAAGTTATAATTCCTTCATTTGCAGTGGGAAGAACTCAAGAGATTTTATATGAGATAGCAAAGGAGCTTACTACAGGTTCTGATGAGGCAAAGCTTATTCAAAGTGTTGAGATTTTTGTTGACAGTCCATTGGCTACCTCAGCAAGTGGTGTGTACAAAAAACATATAAATTACTTTGATGAAGAAGCTGCAGAGTTTATAAAAAAGGGAATTTACCCGCTTGAACCTAAGAATTTGAAGTTTGTCCGCACAGCTGACGAATCAAAGATGCTAAATAACTATGAAGGAAGCTGTATAATAATCTCATCAAGCGGAATGTGCGAAGCTGGGCGAATAAGGCATCACTTAAAACACAACCTTTGGAAAGAAAACAACACCATCCTATTTGTAGGTTATCAAGCGCCAAACACCCTTGGAAGAAAACTTTTAGATGGCAAGAAAAAGGTCAAAATCTTTGGTGAAGAAATTGAAGTTAAAGCAAAGATAGAGTATATTGAAGCATATTCAGGACATGCTGATAAAAACGGACTTATCAAGTGGATTGATAGTATGAAAAACAAGCCCCAACAAGTCTTTGTTGTACATGGTGAGAAAGAATCACAAGTTGAATTTGCACAGGAGCTTAAAAGAAACTTTGGTTTTGATGTTCATATCCCTGCACGTGGCGAATTTTACGTAATAGGTCCGGAGCAGATTGTGACAAAAGACAGACTATTTTCAGAGTCGCCTTCATTTGTCAATCTCTCTATTTTGGCTCAGATTGAAGATATTGAAGATGATTTAAATAGACTAAAAGAACATATAAAAAGTGCTTCTGTCTCACCAGAGAGATTGAATGATATAAACAGTAATCTTGAAGAGCTCCGGTACCTTATTAGCTTAGCACTCAATGATTATTGATATTTTCATCTTATGTCTACATTCTTTAATACAAAAAGTTTGTCGGAAAATTTGAAATAGATATTTATAGATGAGGTCTGGTAAGGTAGAGGCAGAAATTTGGCATAGAATTTTACTTTATACCTAAGAGGTCTATCTGTAGGGAAGTTTTCTATTTCATAGTACGGAATGGGGTAGAATTTTTGTTTTGTAGTTGTATCTTCGATGTAGATGTATTCAAATGCTGATTTATCAATATTTTTTCTTGCTAAATCTTCGATAATAAGTGTCAGACCAAAATAGCTTTGGTTGCCTGTAATCTGGGAATAGGTTATAAAATACTTCTCCTTTGTTATTTTTTCAAAGCTTACTTTAAGCAGTCCTATTGTTGAGAAATATTTAGACTCGCCAAAACTTAATTTTACCATTGAAGGTTCATGGTACACGTATACATGCTGATTTGAACTTTTCATAATGAAAATACTGAGGATAATGTATACAATTAAGATGACACAGAGTATACTCACAAGCTTTGTCTTCATCTCTTTAATATGCTTAAACATGTTCATTTATATTATATTTTTTGCGACTTCTTTTTTTGCAAGTGAATGAAATTATTTTTTGTTTGGGGTGAAAAGATGAGATTCTTAGACGCAGGTGAAACACACGGCAGATGCTTAGTAGGAATTGTTGAAGGATTTCCAGCAAATGTAAAGATTAATGTTGAAAATATTAATAGACTTTTAGAACTTCGCCAAAGAGGTTATGGTAGAGGCAAGAGAATGGAAATAGAAAAAGACAAAGCTATAATTTTGTCGGGTGTGAGAAACTCATATACAACAGGAGCGCCTATTACAATAATGATTGAGAACAGGGATTATGTAAATTGGCAAAAGTATATGGATCCAATTTCGTGCGACACTACGACTAAAAAGGTTACTGTACCACGTCCTGGGCATGCTGACTTGCCCGGATGTCTTAAATATGGATTTGATGATGCAAGACCTGTGCTGGAGAGGGCAAGTGCGCGTGAGACGGCTATGCGTGTTGCAATAGGGGCTTTGTGTGAAGAGCTTTTGAGTGTTTTTGGTATAAAACTCTACAATCACGTGGTTGAAATAGGCGGGGTTAGAATCAAAAAAGAGTATAGTACTGACGATGTAAATTTATTCGAGGAGGCGCAAAACTCTGACCTTTTTTGTATTGACAAAGAAGCTGAAAATGATATGAAGCAGGTAATAGATAGAGCAAAAGAAACGGGAGATAGCGTTGGTGGTGTTGCTGAGGTAATTTGTAAAAATGTACCTTTTGGCCTTGGAAGTCATGTACACTGGGATAGAAAACTTGACGGACTTCTTGCTCAGGCTGTTATGAGTATCCAGTCTGTTAAAGGCGTTGAAATTGGAATGGGATTTGAAGTATCAAGAAGGTTTGGTAGTGAAGTGCATGATGAGATTTTTTACGATGATCAAAAAGGCTTTTATAGAAAGACAAACAATGCAGGTGGCATTGAAGGTGGAATTTCAAATGGTATGGATATTGTAATAAGGGCTGCTTTCAAGCCAATTCCGACATTGTACAAGCCACTCAGAAGTGTAGATTTACAAGGTTTAAAGGAAAAAGAAGCAGCAGTTGAAAGATCAGATACTTGTGCTGTACCAGCAGGAAGTGTTGTAATGAGGGCGGCTGTGGCTTATGTATTAGCAAATAGTTTGATTGACCGCCTGTCAGGCGATTCTTTAGATATCATGATAGATAATTACAAAAGATTATATCAGAAGTAAAAGATGGATACATACCCCCTACACTAAAAACTCAAAATAAGGTGTAGGGGGTGTTTTTGTATATGCCCAAGAAAATCAAGTTCTCTGTTCTATTGGTTATAGTAAGTTTAAGGATTCTAAGCTATTCTAATGAATGTTATGCAGGTTTAAAGTGTGACATTCAAATCACTGCAAAATCGGCAATAGCAATAGAATGGACCACAGGCAAAATTTTATTTGAGAAAAACAAAGATTTAAAGCTCCCTATGGCAAGTACTACTAAAATGATGACAGCGATACTGGCGATAGAAAATTGTGACCTCAACAAGGAGATTGAAATTCCTGCTCAAGCTATTGGTGTTCCTGGCTCGTCGATTTATTTAGAAAAAGGTGAAAGGCTTAAAATAATTGAGCTTTTATATGGACTTATGCTTGCCTCTGGCAACGACGCTGCAGTTGCCTTGTCAATTAGCGTTTGTGGAGATGTTAAAAAGTTTGTTAATTTAATGAACAAAAAAGCAAAAGAGCTTGGACTTAAGAATACTGTGTTTTCCTCACCACATGGACTTGAAGAAGGACAGCATTACACTACCGCGTATGATTTAGCACGCCTTACTGCTTATGCTATGAAAAATCAAACATTTAGAGAGATAGTAAAAACGACTCAAAAGGAAATAAGATGGACAACAAGATCATATAGTAGAATTTTAAAAAACAAAAACAAGATGCTAAAATCTTACCAAGGTGCAGAGGGTGTTAAGACAGGTTTTACTAAAAGAGCTGGTAGGTGCCTTGTCACCTCTGCTTGCCGAGATGATTTTAGGGTTATTTGTGTTGTGCTCAACGCACCTGATATGTGGAATGATACCAGAAAAATTCTTGATTTTGCATATCAAAATTATAAAATTCTCAAAATTGCCAGAGGAGAGATTGGTTATTTGAGAGTAAAAGATTCAAAGGAGAATTGGGTAAAATTGGGAATAACAGAACAAAATATTTTTGTTTTGACAAAGGACCAGTATCCAGGTCTCAATGTTGTGATTTCAAAGAAGGTTTCAGCACCAGTTAAAAAGTATACAGAGGTGGGGAAGCTTGAGATAAAATATGACCATCAAACCTACTCAGTTCCTATTGCGACTCTTCAAGGATGTCAGAGAAAAACCTTTTGGGACAAGTTAAAAGAGAGGTTTTTCAGGCAGAAAGCCTCTCAAAAATAAATTTAGCGTGGGCTTTAGCCACGCTAAATTTATTTACTTTTCTATGAACGGCTCAAGCTCTTTTAACAGGTCTTCGCAGTTGTCTGAATGAATCTCTACCTTAATAGGCTTGCTGAGGTCAAGACTGAATATGCCCATGATTGACTTTGCATCAACTACATACCTGCCAGATGTTAGGTCAATGTCAAATGGATACTTACTAACAATGTTGACAAAGTTCTTAACTGAATCAATTGTGTTTAGTCTTACTGTTACTGTTTTCATTTTAAATTCCTCCCTTCACAACTAAAATAATACTCACATTTATTATCATACATATTTTTAAGACTTAAATCAATTAACCTCTTACACATTTTCTATACCCTTTTTTCATTAAAAAATAACAATCCATTTTAATTTTCATGAAAAAGGCTGAAAAGCAATTATGACTCTTTATTTATTGTAAGCTAAATATTATAATATAACTTAAACATGGAGGTGAATGTTATACGTTGAAAATTGCTTTTTATACACTTGGGTGCAAGGTAAATCAGTACGAAACACAGGCTATTGCTGAAACTTTTGAAAGATTGGGTTATGAGATAGTAGACTTTGACCAAGAAGCAGATATATACGTTATAAACACATGCACAGTTACAAATGTAAGTGACAGAAAGTCAAGACAGGCAATAAAACGAGCCAAAAAAACATCACCAAATAGTATAGTTGTTGTAATGGGGTGCTATCCGCAGGTTTACCCGCAAGAGGTTCAAAAGATTGAGGGAGTTGATATAATTGTTGGTACAAGAGATAGAGAAAAAATTGTAGAGTATGTAACTGAATATTTAAAACAAAAAAAGAAGATTTTAGCTGTTAATGATGAATATAAAAGGGATAGTTTTGAAGAGTTGAAAATCTCAAGCTTTAATGAAAGGACGAGGGCTTTTATAAAAATAGAAGAAGGTTGCGAACAGTTTTGTTCTTACTGTATAATTCCATATGCAAGAGGTTCTGTGGTGAGCAGAAGCTTGAGTTCCATTTTAGACGAGGTGGAAAGACTTGCTTCAAATGGGTACAAAGAGTTTGTAATTACAGGTATTAATATCTCAGCATATGGCAAAGATTTGGATTATAAGGTTACACTTCTTGATGTAATAGAAGAAATTAGCAAGATTGAAAAGGTAAGACGAATTAGATTGAGTTCTCTTGAGCCAATTGTCATGAAAGAAGATTTTATAAAAAGATTAGTAAGAATGGAAAAGCTCTGTCATCATTTACATCTGTCACTTCAAAGTGGAAGTGACAAGATTTTGAAACTTATGAATAGGCACTATACAACTGAGGAGTACAGACAAATTGTAGAAATAGTAAAAGGTTATTGGGATGATGTTGCTTTTACAACAGATATTATCGTGGGTTTTCCAGGGGAGAGTGATGAGGATTTTGAAAGGACTGTAGAGTTTGTAAAGGAGATAGGATTTTCAAGAATTCATGTTTTCAGGTTCTCACCTAAAAAAGGTACAAAGGCATATGACATGCCAAATCAAGTAAGTAGCGCAGAGAAAGAAAAGAGAAGCGAGATTTTAAAAAGTGTAGCAAGAAAACTTTCATTTGGTTTTCACAAAAAGTTTGAAGGAAAAATAGTAGATGTTTTAATAGAAGAAAACTCAAGCTTTGTAGGATATTTTGAAGGATACTCAGGAAATTACATTCGCACACTTGTTCCAAAAACAGAGTCAATTAAAGTTGGCGAAATTTACAAGGTCAAAGTAAAGGAAGCTTTTGAGCAGTATGTTATTGGTGATATAATATTTTAAAAAAGGTGGTGTTTGGTTTGAACATTGACATCTCAAATTTAAAAGTTCAGTGTATGAGTGAAATAGCAAATGTTAAAAGTTTAAAAGAACTTGAAGAGTTTCAAATAAAGTATTTAGGGAAAAAGGGTATTGTTAAAAATATGCTAAAAGAACTCTCCACCCTTCCTTCGGACAAGAGAGCACAAGCTGGAAGAGAATTGAATGAACTAAAAGACTTTATTGAAGGACAAATAAATGAGTTGCGTAAAAAATTTGAAGAAGAGGAAAAACAAAAAAGAATACAAAATGAGAGAATTGATGTTACAATACCCGGAAAAAGAGTGGAAGTAGGGGCAATCCATATACTATCGCAAGTACAAAAAGAGATTAGTGAGATATTTTTAAGCATGGGCTACGAGATTGCTGAGGGACCTGAGGTAGAGCTTGACTATTATAACTTTGAAGCTTTGAATATTCCTGCGGACCATCCAGCGCGTGACACTCAGGACACTTTTTATATCTCAGATGATGTTTTGCTAAGAACACATACCTCACCAGTTCAGATTCGAGTTATGAAGAGCAAAAAGCCCCCAATTAAAATAATTTCACCTGGAAGGGTTTACAGGTCTGATGAGGTTGATGCCACACATTCGCCTATTTTCCACCAGATAGAAGGGCTTTTTGTGGACAAAGGGGTTACAATGGCTGATTTGAAAGGAACGCTTGAGGTTTTTGCGAAGAGGTTTTTTGGTGAAGAAACAAGAGTAAGGTTCAGACCTCACCATTTTCCGTTTACCGAACCATCTGCTGAGGTTGATATCTCATGTATCTTTTGTGGAGGGAAAGGATGTAAAACTTGCAAAGGAGAAGGATGGATTGAAATCTTAGGTGCAGGAATGGTACACAGAAAGGTTTTAGCAAATTGTGGTATTGACCCAGATGAATACACAGGGTTTGCATTTGGTATGGGTGTTGAAAGGATAGCACTGTTGAAATATGGAATTGAGGACATTAGACTTTTTTATGAAAATGACCTGAGATTTTTGAAACAATTTAGATAAAATTGAATTTAAGTTACAAAAGGAGTGAAGGGTTTTGAAGGTATCTCTTGAGTGGCTAAAAAGCCTTGTAGATATAGACTGTCCTGTTGATGAACTTGCTGAGAAGCTCACAATGAGTGGAACGAAAGTTGAAGGGTATGAGAAAAGACTTGATTCTGTCAGGAATGTAGTTGTTGGCAAGATATTGGATGTATTTTTGCATCCAGAGAATCCTAATTTGTTTGTTTGCAAGGTTGATGTAAAAGAATGTGTATTGACAATAATCACAGCTGCTAAAAATATTTATAAAGGTGCTTTTGTGCCTGTTGCAAAACCTGGTGCAAGTCTGGCAAACGGCAAGGTGATTGACAAATTAGAATTCAAAGGTGTTGTATCAGAAGGCATGCTTTGTTCCTTAGATGAACTTGGACTGACAAGCGCTGAGTTTCCTTATGCTGATGAGAATGGGATTTTCATTCTTGAGGGTATAGATGATGACAAACTTGGAATTGATATAAGAGAGGCTTTAAAGATAGACGATATAATTGTAGACTTTGAGATAACATCTAATAGGCCAGACTGTTTGAGTGTTGTTGGTTTAGCGAGAGAGATTGCAGCTGTTTTGAAGAAAAAATTAAAATTTCCGAACTTAAGCTATATAGAAGCTGATGACAAAATAGAAAATTATCTTGATAAAATTGAGATTCAAGATGGGAATATTTGTAGAAGATATATTGGCAAGGTGATAAAAAATGTAAAAATTGGACCATCACCTGAATGGCTTAGAAAAAGACTTATAGCCTGTGGTGTTCGTCCAATAAATAATATTGTAGATGTTACAAACTATGTTATGCTTGAAATAGGTCAGCCTCTTCATGCATTTGATTTGAGAAAAATTCACGGCAGAAATATCTTTGTGAGACTTGCAAATGATGGTGAAGAGATTATTACTCTTGATGGTGTAAAAAGAACTTTGAGGCCTGTAGATATAGTTATTGCGGATGAAGATAGGGCAATTGCAGTAGCTGGTGTGATGGGTGGCTTGGAAACAGAGGTTGACGAAAATACTAAAACGGTGCTTCTTGAGTCTGCTACATTCAACCCTGCAATGGTGCGAAGAACTTCAAGGTATTTAGGTCTTAGAACAGAAGCATCAAACAGGTTTGAAAAAGGTCTTAGCCCTTACTTTGCGGAGGTTGCAATACAACGAGCATGTGCACTTATTGAAGAAATAGGTGCTGGTGAGGTTGTAAAAGGCACAATAGACACTTATTTAGTTCCTCAGCAGCAGGTCACAGTCAAAGCTGATTTTTCGTATATAGAAAAGTTGCTTGGAGTAAGTGTACCACATGATAATGTAATTGAAATCTTAGAAAGGCTTGAAATTTTGTATGACAGCCAAAAAAATGTTTTTATTGTTCCACCATTTAGGGTTGATATTACTGATATGGCAGATATATCTGAAGAAGTAATAAGAATCTACGGTTATGACAAAATACCCTCAAGAGTTTATATGGGAAATGCAATCTCCTCAGGACTTACTCAAAAACAAAAGATGGTAAATGAAATCAAAAGTTTTCTTGCAAATAGTGGTTACTATGAGATTTATTCGTATTCTTTTGAATCCCCGAAGGTTTATGAGATTTTGAAAGGGTACAGCTTAGATGATGCTGTTAAAATTTTAAATCCGCTTGGAGAAGATTTTTCGATTATGAGAATGCAACTTTTAAGTTCAATCCTCAAAGCTATCAATCTTAATCTTTCACGAAATATCAAAGATATTAAGATATTTGAACTTGCACCTGTGTTCAAAAAATCAAACGAGAAGTTGCCGGATGAAAAGCTTGTATTGGCATTAGGAAATGTTGGGCAGGACTTCTACTTTGTAAAAGGAATTTTAGAAAACCTTTTTGATATGCTGGGAATTGAAGATGTAAAATTTTCTTCTGACCACACTAATTTAAATCTGCATCCAACGAGGTCTGCGAAAATTACATCAAAAGATAAAATAATAGGGTATATTGGTGAGGTCCATCCAGATGTTTTAAGTGGTTTTGACATTCAAGGAAGGGCAATATATGCTGAAGTTTACATTGACAAGCTTTTAGAGCTTGAGAAAAAGGAAAAGAAATATGCACCACTCCCCAGGTACCCAGCTATTGAAAGAGACTATGCATTTTTGGTACCTGACGAGGTTGAAAGCAAAGTAATTGAAGATGTATTTAAAAAATATGCGTCAGAGATTTTAGAAGAGTTTTATTTATTTGATGTCTACAAAGGACAGCAGATAAAAGAAGGATTTAAAAGCTATGCATACAAAGCAGTTTTCAGGTCAAAAGAAAAGACATTGTCAGACGGCGACATCTTGCCACTACAAGAAAAAATATTAAGTGAGCTAAAAAACTACAATATTGGTCTTAGGGAGTAGTAGAGGAAAATGGAGTGGTTGAAAGAGTTAAATAAAGAACAATTAGAGGCGGTTCTTTCAACAGAAGGACCGCTTTTAGTATTGGCCGGGGCTGGTTCTGGCAAAACAAAAGTAATCACATACAGAATTGCATATATATTGAATATGGGGTTAGCAAAACCAAGCAATATACTGGCTATAACATTTACTAATAAAGCAGCGGATGAGATGAAAGAGCGCATAAAAAAGCTTGTAAGTGTGGAGTCTTTTTCGGAGATGTGGGTTTCTACATTTCACTCTGCATGTGCTAAGATACTTAGAATGGAAGCACATAATATAGGATTTTCTAATAACTTTGTCATATTTGACATGCAAGATAAAAATCAGCTTTTAAAAGAGTGTTTTACAAAGCTAAATATAGATGAAGAGAGACTTGAGCTTAAGTTTGTTTCAAGACTGATCAGCAATTTCAAGAATATGTTAATAGACCCTTCTGATGTTTATAAAGAAGGAAATGTAGACCCACGTGTTGTTGAGGTTTACAGGCTTTATAATAAACTCTTAAAAGAGTATAATGCTTTTGACTTTGACGACCTTTTGTACTATACAATAATGCTCTTTAAAACAAACCCAGACATCTTAGAAAAGTATCAGCATAAGTTTAAATATATTTTAGTAGATGAATATCAAGATACAAACCATGCACAGTTTTATTTGATTTATCTACTTTCACAAAAACACAGAAATATCTGTGTTGTAGGCGATGACGATCAGAGTATTTACAGCTTCAGGGGCGCAGATGTAAGGAACATATTAGAATTTGAAAATGTTTTTCCAGATACGAAGGTGATAAAGCTTGAAAAAAATTATCGATCTACAAAGATAATCTTGTCTGCTGCAAATGAGGTTATAAAGAACAACAAATATAGAAAGTCAAAAAGTCTTTGGACAGATAATAACGGAGGCGAAAAGATTTATCTTTATTCAGCATTTGATGAGATAGACGAAGCAAATTTTGTCTCAATGTCAATAAAGAATCTTATACAAAGTGGAATTAAGCCTTCTGAAATAGGAATCCTATATAGGACAAATGCGCAGTCGCTAAACTTTGAAAATTCTCTTTCTTCTCATTCAATCCCTTATAAGGTTGTAGGAAGTTTGCGATTTTACGAAAGAAAAGAGATAAAGGATATTATTGCATATTTAAGACTCATAACCAATCCTGATGACAACTTAAGTTTGTTTAGAGTTATAAATGTACCAAAAAGGGGAATTGGGCCAAGCACAGTAGAAAAGATAAAGGTTTTGAGTGATGAGTATGGAATTTCTGCTTATAGGTTGTTAAAAGAAAAAGGAAACTTTGAGTTTGACAGAAGAACCTATGCAAAGTTATATGACTTTATTTTACTTTTAGAACGCATAAGAACTGAGGCTGAGTCAAAGTCAGTGGTTGAGGTAATTGAGCTTGTGCTTGATAAGACAAAGTATATGGAGAGCTTGCTTTCAAGTAAAAATGAGGAAGATTTCCAAAGAGCAAAGAATATAGAACAGCTAATCAGTGCAGCAGCTATGTTTGAAGAAGAAAATGAAGATAAAAGCTTACAAAACTTTTTAAACTCAATTACCCTGAACTTTGAAGAAGATGACAGTCAAAAAGAAGATAAAGTCATGTTAATGACAGTCCATGCTGCAAAAGGTTTAGAATTTGAAGTGGTATTTTTGACTGGTCTTGAAGAAGGGTTATTTCCTCTTATGAGGTCAGAAAATGAAATTGAGTTGCAAAATGAACTTGAAGAAGAAAGAAGGCTTTGTTATGTGGCAATTACAAGAGCAAAGAGGTTATTGGTTCTAACATATGCAAACAACAGAAGAGTTTTTGGGCGATTTTCATCAAGGCAAAGATCATGTTTTATTGACGAGATTCCAACAAAATATATCCAGCAGATATATACACCACTTATGATTATAAAATCTTCAGGTACACAAATCAGTGGTAATACAGAAAGCAGTACCAAAAAGGCTTTGGCTGTTGGTGATATAATACAGCACAAGAAATTTGGTATTGGGAAAGTATTATCTGTTTCAGAGGATATGAATGAGGTGTTGATAGACTTTGAGAAGTTTGGACAGAAAAGATTACTTTTATCATATGCAAATCTCATAAAGATTGGTTGATGGGAAGATGAAACAGGTCATATATGAGATATTTACAAACAGGGCTCTGCAAGTTGGCTTTGTTAGCTGGTTTATTGCCCAATGTTTAAAGATAATAATAACCTTCTTCGTGACACACCAGATAGACTTTAAAAAGTTCATAAGCTCAGGCGGGATGCCAAGTTCTCATTCAGCATTTGCCTGCGGGCTTTCAACTGCGGTGGGGTTTATAGATGGTTTTAGCTCAACAAGTTTTGCTATTTCATTGACATTTACATTGATTGTGATGTATGACGCAGCAGGTGTGAGAAGAGAAGCTGGCAAACAAGCACAGACACTAAATGAGCTCATAGAAATGTACTTCTCACCACATTACAAGCCCCAGCACAAGTTGAAAGAGCTTATAGGGCACAAACCTACAGAGGTGTTTGTTGGAGCACTTCTTGGCATTTTAATAGCAACTATAATGATTTGAAGCTAAAAAGAGGCTATGGTATAATATTATTCTGAAAACTAAATAAGAAATGTCTGCAATATGGGATAGGGTGATGCAGTATCCTAGTCAGAGTGGCTGCTTTCGAAGGCGGGCCTAAAAATCCGCCAAAGGGCACACCGATGAAGTTCCTGGTTTTGGCTTCTGACGCCCAGTCAGGGGTTGAAGCTGGGAGTAAGGGATAAGGGAGTCCTGCAATGGCATGCAGGATGGAACCCTTTTCCCGTGGAGGCTAACGCACAAAAGGAAGGTTAAATTCTTTTTGTGCGTTAGTAAAACCTACCGCCAGGTGCATCTATAATTAAGTAGATGTGCTTGGGGTAGTGTAGCCTGCCTTGAGCGAGATAGACGGATGGCCGAATTTATGGCTCCTCTAAAAATAGGGCCCGTTTTTAGAGGAGTCTTGAGGCCTGAAATCTATTTCGCAAAAGAGGCTAGAAAGCATGCCCTCTGTCGAGGAAAGCTCCTAGGCTGTGCCGATTTTCGGCTTTACGAAGGGGATTAAAGTGCGGACTTAGTGGCGATCTGGTTGTGTGTTGGGCAACCGCACACCCAAACTTTTAAAGGGAAACCGCCTCCTGGCGACGGGAGGTAAGTTTGGGGGAAATCCTACCAGACCTCAAGCCGCAAAATTTACCCTTCGTAAAATCACCCTATCCCATAAATTTGTATACTTTCAATGTAAGATAAAAAAGTTTTTTTATATATTGGGGAGGAAAAATGGGGAGTAAGAAGACACAAACCAAAAAGTCAGAGTATTTTAAATGGGTGGTGTTTTTATTTGTATTGTCCTTTTTATTGTCTGCTTCTCTAAATTACATCTCGAGTATTGTGTCTGAAAAATTACCAATTACTATATCATTTGTACTATTGTTTATAATAATTCTTTTGGGAATTTTATTTGATATAATAGGTATAGCAACTACTGCTGCTGATGAAGTTCCTTTTCATGCCATGGCTGCAAAAAAAGTTAAAGGAGCAAAAAACAGTATTTGGCTCATTAAAAATGCAAGTAAAGTTTCTTCAATTTGCAATGATGTAATAGGAGACATCTGTGGGATATTGAGCGGTTCGCTCTCTGCAAGTATTGTTTTCTACATTTCAAAGAATAGTAACGCTGATATTGTGTTTCTTTCACTGATTTTAACAGCAACTGTTGCTGCTCTTACAATTTCAGGTAAAGCAATTGGCAAGTATTTTGCAATCAAAAAAAGTTATGATATAGTGAAAATAAGTGGAAAAATTCTTAGCATATTTATAAAGACATAGAAGTAGGAAGTGAGATGATTTGAGTATATTAGAAAAAGTAAACTATCCTGAGGACATAAAAAAGCTCAGCATATCAGAGTTATATACTTTATCTGAAGAGATAAGAGAATTTTTATTATATAACATTGCAAATACAGGTGGACATTTAGCAGCAAATTTAGGTGTTGTGGAGCTTACACTGGCACTTCTCTATACATTTAATCCGCCTGAGGACAAAATTGTATGGGATGTAGGTCACCAATGCTATGTGTATAAGATTTTGACAGGAAGGAAAGAAAGGTTTGCTACTTTGCGAAAATTAGGAGGTTTGAGTGGTTTTCCAAAGTCAAAAGAAAGTATCTATGACTCATTTGACACAGGACACAGTTCAACTTCTATTTCAGTTGCGTTAGGATTTGCTATTGCTCGTGACCTAAATCACAAAGATTATAATGTGATTGCTGTAATAGGAGATGGAGCGTTGACAGGTGGGCTTGCATATGAGGGGCTTAACAATGCAGGAAGGTATAATGGAAAGCTTCTTGTAATATTAAATGACAATCAAATGTCAATCTCAAAAAATGTAGGCGCGATTGCTAAGTATTTGTCTAAGGTTAGAACACAGCCCAGATATTTTAAACTAAAAAAAGCTACCGATGAATTGGTTGCAAATATTCCATTTATAGGAGAAAAGCTTAATCAGTTAGTAAGAAAGCTAAAAGGTGGTCTTAAATATATACTTTTTCCGGGCATGCTTTTTGAAGCTTTGGGTTTTGAGTATTATGGGCCGATTGATGGGCATGACATAAAGAAGATGTGTGAAGTTTTTGAAAATGTTAAAAATTTGACAAAACCTGTTTTGGTTCATATTGTCACACAGAAAGGAAAAGGATATGAACACGCTGAAAGGTTCCCTGAAAAGTATCATGGTGTTCCACCATTTGACATAGAGACAGGCAATCATTTAACAGATACAAATTCCAAAAGTTTTTCAGAAGTATTAGGAGACAAGTTATGCGAACTTGCAAAGGAAAATCAAAAGATTGTGGGAATAACGGCTGCTATGCCCGATGGAACAGGGCTTACTAAGTTTGCGAAGATGTATCCAGAGCGATTTTTTGATGTTGGGATTGCTGAAGAACATGCTGTGACATTTGCAGCAGCCCTTGCAAAAGAAGGTTTCAAACCGTTTGTGGCAATATATTCTACATTTCTACAACGAGCATTTGACCAAATTATTCACGATGTATGTCTTCAAAACCTAAATGTTGTATTTTGTATAGACCGGGCAGGACTTGTTGGTGAAGATGGCGAGACACATCACGGCAGCTTTGATATATCGTATTTGACATTAATACCAAACTTAACAGTGATGGCTCCAAAGGATACAAAAGAGTTTGAAATGATGTTAGACTTTGCCGCAGCATACCATGATGGACCTATTGCAATAAGGTATCCAAGAGGAACAACCAAGATTGTTGGGGTTTATGAACCAATTTTATTTGGCAAGTCTGAAATATTAGTAGAAGGCAGTAATTTGGCTATTTTTACAGTTGGAAGACATGTTTCAATGTTGTATGATATTATTAAAGAAAACAATTTGAATGTAACATTAATAAATGTAAGATTTTTAAAACCTTTAGATGTTGAACTTGTAGAAAAAATAACAAAGACTCATAAAAAAATACTAATTGTTGAGGACAATACTGTAATTGGTGGTCTTGGTGAAAAGATAAAAGGTATTATTGCTGAAATCAATAGCCTGAATTTGGTAAAACATATTGGACTTCTAGATAAGTTCATTCAGCACGGATCAATTAGTGAGCTTTATTCTTTACTTGGTTTGGACAAAGAGAATTTAAAAAATGTCATTATGGAGTTGATAGCAGATTGAAAAAGAGGGCAGATATTTTACTTGTTGAAAAAGGTTTTGCAGAGTCTCGTGAAAAAGCAAAGGCACTTATCTTGAGCGGAAATGTCTATGTAAACAATCAAAAGATTGAAAAGGCAGGGGAGTTGGTTGATTGCGATGCTCAGATTGTAGTAAAAGAACAGCTGAAATTTGTAAGCAGAGGCGGACTTAAACTGGAAAAGGCATTGAATTTTTTTAATGTAGAGGTCTCAGGAAAAATTGCCTTAGATATTGGAGCATCCACAGGTGGGTTTACAGACTGCCTTTTGCAGCATGGTGCAAAGAAGGTCTACTGTGTTGATGTTGGCTATGGCCAGCTTGCATGGAAGCTAAGAGAAGATCAAAGAGTTATCAATTTTGAGAAAACAAATTTTAGGTATTTTGAGAGAGAAAAGATACCTGATAGAATTGATATAGTTGTATGTGATGTTTCATTCATCTCATTGACGCTTATAGCACATAAAATAAAGGAGTTTATGGAAAAAGGTACTGAAGGCATTTTGCTAATAAAGCCTCAATTTGAAGCAGGAAGGGAGGAGGTTGGGAAAAAAGGAGTTGTGAGGTCAAGTCAAACACATGTTCGTGTTATTAAAAAGGTGATTGATTGTTATTTCTCCTTAGGTATTAGCATAAAAGGCTTGACGTACTCTCCTATTAAAGGTCCAGAAGGAAACATTGAATATTTACTTTACCTCAAACAAGAAGATTTACCGCAAAATGTATTAACAGAAAGTAAGGTACAAGAGGTTGTCAGTGAAGCTTTTGAATCTTTGGGAGGAAAAAGAATATGAAGTTGGATGGGGGTTTTTAAAGTTATGAAATTATCAAAAATAAAAGATCTCTTGAAATGTAAGGTTTTTTTTGAGCCTCAAGAGCTTTCTGAAGAAGAATTTTTGAATGCTTGTGGTTCTGATTTGATGAGTGATGTTTTAGCCTTTGTAAAGGAAAAGGTAATTCTCCTTACGGGTCTTGTCAATCCTCAGGTTATTCGTACAGCTGAAATGATGGATATAAAGGCTGTTATAATTGTTCGTGGAAAGCAACCCTCAGAAGAGATGTTGAAGTTGGCAAAAGAGAAATGCATAGCTCTTTACTCTACAGACTTTCCAATGTTTCAGGCATGTGGAATACTCTATGAAAATGGGTTGGGAAAAGAAAGGTGCTGAAAAGATGCTGCTTTCAATGGAATTTGACATCAAAGCTGGAGATTTTGTATTAGCTGGAGAGGCCTCAAGCAAGATTAAGGATGCTTTAAAAAAGTTGGGAGTTAAGCCTGAAATTTTGAAAAAGGTTGCCATTATTTCATACGAAGCAGAGATGAATATTGTTATACATTCTGTAGGTGGAGTTTTGAAAGCCATCATCTCAAAAGACAAGATTGAAATAATTGCTGAAGACAGAGGCCCTGGAATAGAGAATATTGAACTTGCAATGATGGAAGGGTACTCGACAGCTCCTGAAGAAATAAGAAACTTAGGATTTGGCGCGGGTATGGGTCTTCCTAATATGAAAAAATATTCTGATCATTTTGAGATTGAGTCCCAAAAAGGCACTGGAACAAGGGTGTATATGGTCGTGTTCAACAAATAATTTAAATTATCTTAATATTCTTTTAAGGAAGTGAATTTTAAAATGCCTTTTAATCTGCATTCGATAATGCTTGACAGAGAGAAGTGCAGAGGGTGTACAAATTGTATTAAAAAGTGTCCAACAGAAGCAATAAGAGTGAGAAGTTCAAAAGCCAGAATTATCGATCAAAGATGTATAGACTGTGGTGAGTGTATACGAACATGCCCGTATCACGCAAAATATGCTGTAACAAATAGTTTAGATGATATAAAAAAATACGAATATAAAGTTGCTCTACCAGCACCCTCATTTTATGCTCAATTTGAAACAGATGATATCAATAAACTATTACATGCATTGTTAGAAATAGGATTTGACGACATATTTGAAGTGGCAAAAGCAGCAGAGATTGTGACAGAGTTCACAAAGGAGTTTATTTCAAAAAAGAGAGATAAAAGACCCATAATTTCTTCTGCCTGCCCAGCAGTGGTAAGGCTTATCCAGACAAAATTCCCAGATTTGATTGATAATATCCTCCCACTTGCTTCTCCAATGGAGGTTGCTGCCCACCTCGCAAAAAAGAGAATAAACAGGCAAAAAGGCATTGAGATAGACAGAATAGGTGCTTTTTTCATCTCACCTTGTGCAGCAAAGATGACTTACGTAAACTTGCCACTTGGGTTTGAAAGGTCATATGTAGATGGAGTAATTGCTATCAAGGATATTTATGGGCTTGTTAGAAGTAAGTTGAAAAGTATGAATGATGTAGAACCTATTTCTATTTCATCCGGCAAAGGGATTGGATGGGCAGCATCTGGTGGAGAGAGTTTAGCCTTGGGAATTGATGAGTATGTAAATGTGGATGGGATTCATAATGTTATAAAGGTTTTGGAAGAGATTGAGAATGGAAGGCTGAATAATATTGTTTACTTTGAAGGACTTGCATGCAGTGGGGGTTGTGTGGGTGGACCGTTGACGGTAGAAAATCCGTATGTTGCTAAGAATAGAATCAAAAAGTGGTCTTCTAAACTTGCAGACAAAGCCCAAATATTAGAAGAAAATACTCGAAAAATTGTCAATGACCTTGGAATAAAGATGGAAGACCTTTTGTTTAGAAAAGAATTGGAGGCAAACCCTGTATTAGAGCTTGATTCTGATATAGAAGAGGCTATGAAAAAGTATGAGAGGGTAAATGAGATATTAAAGATTTTGCCTGGTTTGGATTGTGGTGCCTGTGGTTCTCCAACATGCAAAACCCTCGCAGAGGACATAGTCAGAGGTTTGGCAAACGATACAGATTGTATCTTTATCCTTCGTGAAAATATTAAAGAGCTTGCAAATAAAATGGTTGAGCTTTCAAATAAACTACCACCATCACTTGAAAGGGATGAAGAATAAATGCCAAGAGTTGCGCACCTAAGAAAATATTTTAACCTTGTGAATGATGTTATTAGAGATGATGATGTGTACGAAAATGTGTATATTGGAGATGTTTTGAGCTTTGCAATTTCACATATCAAAGATCGCAGTATCTG
Organism: Caldicellulosiruptor changbaiensis; assembly: GCF_003999255.1. Classification (GTDB taxonomy): domain Bacteria; phylum Bacillota; class Thermoanaerobacteria; order Caldicellulosiruptorales; family Caldicellulosiruptoraceae; genus Caldicellulosiruptor; species Caldicellulosiruptor changbaiensis. The sequence continues at coordinate 1,436,719 of NZ_CP034791.1, read as the reverse complement.
GATAACAATTCAGAACAACATAAATGTCATTGCAGTGGCAACTTTGAGAGATGTGAAGGCTATCATATTAACAGAAGGTGTAAAGCCAGATGCCAATATGCTTCAAAAATCTAAACAGGAAAATATTCCTATTTTCACAACCGAGCTTTCTCATTTTGAGACCGCAAAATTACTGATTCTTCAAGAGAAGGAAGGTCAAAATGAAACTCTATTATGACCTGCACATTCACTCTGCGCTCTCACCTTGTGCTGACAATGACATGACCCCAAATAATATAATAAACATGGCAAAGATAAAGGGACTAAATGTAATTTCCATAACAGACCATAATTCTACATTGAATTTGAAAGAGTTCTTAGAGGTTGCAAAACATCTTGGGATTTTATTTATCCCAGGTGTTGAGATAGAAACTTGTGAAGAAGTCCATGTTCTTTTATATTTCAAAGATTTCTCTGTAGTGGAAGAGTTTCAAGAGATTATTGAAGAAAACCTTCCAAACATAGCCTTGAGAGAGGATATATATGGAAATCAGTTCTTAGTGGACAAGGAAGACAATATTGTCGGAAGCTATAAAAAACTTCTGCTCCAACCACTGAATTTAAGTATATTTCAAGTTTATGAAATTTCAAAGTTTTACAATATGATTTTTGTTCCAGCTCATATCAATAGACAATCCTATGGAATAATTGGAAGGCTGGGAACATTACCAGATGAACTAAAAGATGTTTCTCTTTTAGAAGTTTCAAAAGTCAATGAATTTGAATTTACAAATCTTTTGCCCAAAGATAGCAGGTACATTTTTTTACACTCTTCTGATGCACATCATCTATGGGATATTAACGAAAAGGAGTTTTTTATTGAAAGTGATATACTGTATACAATATTTTTCAAGTAAATTCTCCAAAATTTATACTTCATTTATACCCTATTATATGTTACAATAGAGAAAGTAGGTGTAATTGAATATGTTAAATTTCTAACAATAGAAGGGGGATGCGATTTAATGTCTTGTTGCCAAGGCAAAAATCTGACCGAGGAAAACTTCAAAAAACTTGATGAGATTATTGAAAAAAACAAATCAAGAAGAGGTGCTCTAATTCCTGTTTTGCATGAGGCACAAGAACTATTTGGATACTTGCCATACGAGGTACAAAAGAGAATTGCAGAGGGTCTGAACATTCCAATGGCAGAGGTTTATGGGGTTGCAACATTTTATACCAGGTTTACATTAAAACCAACAGGTGACCACAAGATTAGTGTGTGCATGGGAACTGCTTGCTATGTAAAAGGTGCAGATAAAATTTTGGATAAATTAAAAGAGCTTTTAAAGATTGACGTTGGTGGCACAACTGAAGATGGGAAATTCTCTATTGAAGCAACAAGATGCTTAGGAGCTTGTGGACTTGCACCTGTTGTTGTAATTGATAACACTGTCTATGGAAAATTAGCACCTGAAGATATTGAAAATATCTTGTCAAGATATTAACTTAACAAACTGTCTGTGTGATAAGAATAAAATAGGGTGATTTGGTTGAACGAACTTTCACTTTATATCCTTGACCTTGTGCAAAATTCAATTGAGGCTGGGGCAACGTTTGTCAAGATTGAGATTGTTGAAGATTTAGAAAATGACATATTTTTAATCTCAATTGAGGACAATGGGAGAGGTATACCAAAAGAGTTAATAAATGAGGTGACAAATCCTTTTTATACTACAAGGAAAACAAGAAAGGTAGGACTTGGTTTGGCACTTGCCTCACAGCTTGCAAAAGACTGTAATGGAAAGCTTATTATTGACTCATCTGAAAATGGCACAAAGGTAAAAATTAAGCTGCAGCATTCGCATATTGACAGGCCACCGATTGGGAATATTGTTGATACACTACTCCTTTTAGTATGTGGTACACCGGATGTGGATTTTGTTTATGTGCACAGAATCGACAAAAAAGAGTTTGTTTTTGATACAAATAAGCTAAAAAGTGCTCTTGGGGAAGGTGTACCTCTCAATTTGCCAAGTGTACAAGAGTTTATTAAGGAAGAGCTTTCAAGAGGGTTATCAAATTTATTTGGAGGTGCGAATTTCAATGATTAAGTCTATTCAGGAGCTTGAAGAGATAAGAAAAAAGGCATTGGAAGAGCTCGAATTTAGAAAACAGCAAGGAGAGGGAATCAGAATAGTAGTTGGTATGGCAACATGTGGGATAGCAGCAGGTGCAAGACCTGTTATGCTAAAGTTTGTTGAGGAGATTCAAAAAAGAAATCTTAAGAATGTAACAGTTGTTCAGACGGGCTGTATAGGTCTTTGCAAATATGAGCCAATTGTAGAAGTATATGAGCCAAACAAAGAGAAGGTAACATATGTAAAAATGACACCTGAAAAAGTTTCAAAAGTTGTTGCTGAGCATATTGTGAATGGAAAGCCAGTATATGAATACACAATTGGCTATGAAGAAAATAAAGAAGCAAACAAATAAAAGGGAGGTAAGCTATAATGCCATTATATAGAGCACATGTTCTTGTATGTGGTGGGACAGGTTGTACATCAGGCGGGTCAGACAAGATATATGACGCTTTTTTGAAAGAGATAGAAAACTTCAATTTAAAAGACGAGGTTCAAGTAATTCGTACAGGATGTTTTGGACTTTGTGCAGAAGGTCCGATTGTCATTGTCTATCCCGAAGGTGCATTCTATAGTAAGGTTGCAGACTCTGATGTAAAAGAGATTGTGGAAGAACATCTTTTAAAAGGAAGAATAGTAAAAAGGCTTTTGTATAAAGAGTCACTTGAAGAAGGCCAGATAAAGTCCTTAAATGAAGTCAAGTTCTACAAAAAACAGATGCGAATTGCTCTTAGAAACTGCGGTGTTATAAATCCAGAAAACATTGAAGAGTATATAGCATACGACGGATACAAAGCTTTAGCAAAGGTCTTGACAGAGATGACTCCAGAGCAGGTAATTGACTGGGTAAAAAGGTCGGGCTTGAGAGGAAGAGGTGGCGGTGGATTCCCAACAGGTTTGAAATGGGAATTTGCAGCAAAAGCACCAGGTGATGTCAAGTATGTTGTCTGCAATGCTGACGAAGGTGACCCTGGTGCGTACATGGATAGAAGCATCTTAGAGGGTGACCCACATTCTGTTATTGAGGCTATGGCAATTGCTGGTTATGCAATTGGCTCAAAACAAGGCTATGTTTACGTCAGGGCTGAGTATCCGCTGGCTGTCAAGAGACTTGAGATTGCGATAAACCAGGCAAGAGAGTATGGGCTTCTGGGCAAGAATATTTTGGGAACAGACTTTGAATTTGATATAGAGATAAGACTTGGTGCTGGTGCATTTGTTTGCGGTGAGGAGACAGCTTTAATGACATCAATTGAAGGTCATCGTGGAGAGCCAAGACCAAGACCACCATTCCCAGCAGTAAAGGGACTTTGGAGCAAACCAACACTTTTGAACAATGTTGAGACGTATGCAAATATTCCTGTTATAATCCTCAAAGGACCAGAGTGGTTTGCATCAATCGGAACAGAAAAGAGCAAGGGTACCAAAGTATTTGCACTTGTTGGAAAGGTTAACAACACAGGGCTTATTGAAGTTCCAATGGGGACAACTGTAAGAGAGATAGTCGAAGACATTGGCGGTGGAATACCAGGTGGTAAGAAGTTCAAAGCTGTTCAGACAGGTGGACCATCTGGTGGATGTATTCCTGCATCTTTAATGGACACGCCTATTGACTTTGACTCACTCACAGCGCTTGGGACAATGATGGGTTCTGGTGGCATGATTGTAATGGATGAAGATACATGTATGGTTGATATAGCAAAGTTCTTCTTAGAGTTCACAGTTGATGAGTCATGTGGAAAGTGTCCGCCATGTAGAATAGGAACAAGAAGAATGCTTGAGATACTGCAAAAGATTACAAGTGGAAACGGGACAGAAGAGGATTTAGAGAAGTTAGAAGAGCTTGCATATTCAATTAAGGACAGCGCTCTTTGTGGACTTGGTCAGACAGCGCCAAACCCAGTTTTGAGTACACTAAGATACTTCAGAGATGAATATGAAGCACATGTCAAAGAAAAGAGATGTCCGGCAGGGGCATGTAAGGCACTTTTGAGAATTGTAATTGACAAAGATCTTTGCAAAGGCTGTGGTATCTGTGCTAAGAACTGTCCTGCAAATGCTATAACTGGTCAAATTAAGAAGCCGTTTGAGATTGACCAGACAAAATGTATTAAGTGTGGAGTATGTATAGAAAAATGTCCATTCAAAGCAATCTCTAAGAAGGCTTAAGAAGGAGGGTACAACAAATGGAGATGGTGAATATAACAATAGATGGCAAGAAACTTCAGGTACCAAAGGACTACACTGTTCTGCAGGCAGCACGTGAAGCAGGAGTTGAAATTCCAACCCTTTGTTACTTAAAAGGTATAAATGAGATTGGCGCTTGTAGGATGTGTGTTGTTGAAGTAAAAGGTGCAAGGAGCTTGCAAGCAGCTTGTGTTTATCCTGTGTCAGAAGGTATGGAAGTTATCACAAACAGTGAAAGAGTAAGAAGAGCAAGAAAGGTTAACCTTGAGCTGATTTTGTCCAACCACGACAGAAACTGCTTAACATGCGTCAGAAGTGGTAATTGTGAACTTCAAAAACTTGCTGAAGATTTGAATGTCAAGCAGATAAGATATGAAGGTGAAAATATAAGACGGCCTCTTGATGACTTTTCTCCTTCAATTGTTAGAGACCCGAACAAGTGTGTACTTTGCAAAAGATGTATTAATGTATGTAGAAATGTCCAAGAAGTTGGTGTTATAAATGCAAACTATAGAGGTTTTAGAACAGTTGTCTCAACAGCATTTGATAGAAGTTTGAATGATGTTGCATGTACAATGTGTGGTCAGTGTATTCAAGCATGCCCTGTCGGGGCACTTCGTGAAAAGGATTCTACTGATATTGTATGGAAGGCTTTGGCTGATAAGAACAAATATGTTGTTGTTCAAACAGCACCAGCTGTAAGAGTTGCGCTTGGTGAGGAATTTGGTCTTCCGATTGGGACCCGTGTGACAGGTAAGATGGTAACAGCTCTTAAGATGCTTGGATTTGACAAGGTATTTGACACAGACACAGGTGCAGACCTTACAATCATGGAAGAAGGCTCAGAGCTTATAAATAGAATCAAAAATGGTGGGAAGCTTCCGCTTATTACTTCATGCTCACCCGGATGGATAAAATTCTGTGAACACTACTTCCCAGAATTCTTAGACAATTTATCAACTTGCAAATCTCCACATGAGATGTTTGGAGCAATTTTGAAGACATACTATGCGCAGAAGATGGGAATTGATCCTGCTAACATGTTTGTAGTCTCCATAATGCCATGCACAGCCAAAAAGTTTGAAGCGCAAAGAGAAGAGCTTGCAGCAAGTGGATATCCTGATGTAGATGCTGTGCTGACAACAAGAGAACTTGCCCGGATGATAAAGGAAGCAGGAATAGATTTTGTTAACCTGCCAGACAATCATTTTGACGACCCAATGGGTGATGCAACAGGTGCAGGTGTCATTTTTGGCACAACAGGTGGTGTAATGGAAGCAGCACTTAGAACAGTATACGAGATTTTGACAGGGAAGCCACTTGAAAATGTAGAAATTACACAGGTTCGTGGTTTAGAAGGAATAAGAGAGGCAGAAATTGATGTTGGTACAATGAAGATAAAGGCTGCAGTTGCACATGGGCTTGCTAATGCAAAGAAACTGCTTGAGATGGTTAAGAATGGTGAAAAGGAATATCACTTTATTGAAATCATGGCATGTCCTGGTGGTTGTATAATGGGCGGTGGCCAGCCAATTGTCCCAGCAAAGGTAAGAGAAAAAGTAGATGTTGCAAAGCTCAGAGCAAGTGCTATATATGACGAGGATAGGTCACTGCCAATAAGAAAGTCTCATGAAAATCCAACAATCAAAAAGCTATATGAAGAATTCTTAGGACATCCAAATAGTGAAAAGGCGCATCATATACTTCATACACATTATAAGAGGAGACCATTGTATTAAAAAGGAGCCATAAAAATATCTTACAATTTTTTAAAAGAAGCTGGTTTGCTCATTTGCCAGCTTCTTTTTTTATCAAAAGTTATTTTTTTTGCAACATTTAAATGATATAATAAAATATCAGAGGTCTCAATTTTGCCACAAACTAAAAGTGAGGTTATAATTTCAAAAAAAAGCGAAAGGGGTTATATTTCAAAATTGAAAAAAGTGGTACTTGCATCTTCTTCTCCACGGCGAATAGAACTTTTAAAACAATTTGGAATAAAGTTTGATATAGTTCCTTCAAATGTAGATGAAATTGTTGACCATGATTTACCACCTGAGGAAAATGTGATGAATTTGGCTAAGAAAAAAGGTGAAGAGGTTTTCAGGAGGCTTGGTGAGAGCGCAAAAGATTCTTTAATAATCTCAGCCGATACAATTGTTTTCATAGAAGGCACTATTCTTGGCAAACCATCAAATGAAGAGGAAGCTTTTTACATGTTAAAAAAGATAAGCGCCAAACGCCATACAGTTTTTACAGGTGTCTGCATAATTGATGATAGTTGTCGCCAAATTTTAGTTGACTTTGAAAAAAGTTATGTTTATATAAAACAGATGAGTGACGAAGAGATATTAAGATATATAAAAACTGGTGAACCTTTTGACAAGGCAGGAGCATACGCGATTCAGGGTTTTGGAAGTTTGATAGTTGAGAAGGTAGAAGGTTGTTTTTACAATGTTGTTGGTCTTCCCCTGTACAAGCTAAACACCATGCTACAAAAATTAGGATATGACTTGATGAAAGGAGAGTTATGATGGGGCTATTAAAGTCGCTTTATAGAGATTTAGGAATTGACTTGGGCACAGCAAATACATTGGTTCATTTACGTGGCAAAGGCATTGTTGTAAACGAGCCTTCTGTTGTTGCTGTTCAAAAGGATACAGGAAAAATTTTAGCGGTTGGCAATGAAGCAAAAGAAATGATTGGAAGAACACCTGGAAATATTGTAGCTATCAGACCGCTAAAAGATGGAGTTATTGCAGATTTTTATACTACTCAGGTTATGCTAAAATACTTTATAGAAAAAGCATACAAAAAATCTCTGTTGGGTCTTAAGCCGAGAGTGGTTATTTGCGTTCCATCAGGGGTCACTGAAGTTGAAAGAAGAGCAGTAGAGGAATCAGCATATAAAGCAGGTGCAAAAGAGGTTTATATAATGGAAGAGCCAATGGCAGCAGCAATTGGTGCTGGTCTTCCGATTGACGAGCCAGCAGGGAGTATGGTGGTTGATATTGGCGGTGGGACCTCTGAAGTTGCAGTAATCTCGCTTGGTGGTATTGTGACCAGCAAATCTTTGAGAATTGCTGGGGATGAGTTTGATGAAGCTATTTCAAATTATATAAAGAAAGAATACAATCTTATGATTGGTGATAGAACAGCAGAAGAAATAAAAATAAAAATTGGCTCAGCATATCCATTGGAAAAAGAAGAATGGTATGAAATTAAAGGGAGAGACTTAATAACTGGCCTTCCAAAAACAATAAAGGTTTCTTCATCTGAGATACGGGATGCCTTAAGAGAGCCTGTTATGGCAATAGTTGATGCAATTAAACAGACCCTTGAGAAGACTCCTCCTGAGCTTGCAGCAGACATTATGGAAAGGGGGATAATGTTAACAGGTGGAGGAGCACTTTTAAAAGGGCTTGATAAGCTAATTAAGCAAGAGACAGGTTTGCCTGTTCACATAGCAGAAAGACCACTTGACTGTGTTGCGCTTGGAGCAGGAAAGGCGTTAGAAGAGCTTGAAACATTGCAGAAGGTTATGATTAATAGGAGCTCAAGATAGTGGAGGATGAAATGTTTTGAAAAAGAACGTTTTCATTGCAATAATTATTATAGTGTCTTTTTTGTTTAGCATTATTGCAACTATAATTTCTATCCAAAACTATGACTCTAATATAATTTCGAAAAAGATGAAAGATGGCTATGTTCCTGTCAATTCTAAGGTTGTTAAAATAATTAGAAGTATAAAGGAATATATAAATGGTATTACACATTTGAATCAGATTATTGCCGAAAATAAACATCTAAAAGAACAGCTTGACAAACTAAGCACTGATAGAGTAACAATTGAAGAAATAAAAAGTGAAAACAAAAAGCTAAAAGAACTTCTTGGGCTTAAAAATCAAATTGAGACAGCTGCTGATTATGAAGTGGCGCGGGTCACACTCAGGTCGTCTGAGGGGTGGTTAAGTTATTTTATTATAGACAAAGGTTTGAAAGATGGAATTAGAAAGAATATGGTGGTTGTTAACAACCAAGGCTTAGTTGGTAGTATTGTTGACTGTGGCCTGAATTGGGCAAAGGTTGAGACTTTATTAGACGCAGATTTCTCGGCATCTGCCATGGTTGTAAGAACAAGGGATATTGGAGTTGTAAGGGGAAATCTTAACCTTATGGGAAAAGGGCTTTGTGAACTTAAATATGTTTCAAAAGATTCGAAGGTCAAAGTAAATGATGTTGTCATTACATCTGGAATGGGTGAGATATTTCCAAAAGGCATTGTAATAGGAAAGATTGTCCAAATAAAAAATGACAAGTTTGAACTTACGAAGAACATACTGATAAAGCCTGCGGTAGATATCGAAAATATAGAGTATGTCATGGTACTAAAAAAAGTAAAAGGTATCAATTTTTCGGTAGGTGTTAGGTGAATTGTTTAAAAATAAGGTGATGTTATACGGTGCAAATATAATTGGAGCGACTGTGCTGCAGACGGTTTTACAAGAAATTGTGTATATAAAGGGAAATTCAATATTATTGTACATTCCACTTCTTGTGTGTAATGTAATTTTTTTTGAGTTTACTGATGCTCTAATTGCAAATGTGGTTTTAATTTTTATATTTTGTTCCCTATTTACCAACAGCTTTTTTATAAATGTCTTCCTGATGGTTGTGCTCCTATTTGTAAACAAACGATTAAAAGAGAGGATCTATTTAGAGAGAATAGAAATCTTTTTAATCTATCTTTTTGGCTTTTTGCTGTCTAAAAATCTTTTACATTATTTAATAGAGAGCTATGTAAACAAAACCGTACCTAATGTGTCTTTGATTTTAAGTACCTCAGTGATTCAGTTCATTTTAGACTCAATATCTGGAATATTTATTTACTTTGTTATATCAAAAGAGAGTAAATATCTTCTCAGACTTAAAAAGGGGAGAAATTTAAAAGAAGAATGAAGATATTATTTATTGAAAAATTAAGAGAAAAGAAAGTTTTCAATAGGTGGACATTTTTATACATACTTTTTATATGCATGACAACTATATTAATTGTTCGCCTTGGTTATCTTCAGATAATCAAGGGCGACTATTATTATGAGGTTTCAGAGAGAAGAATTATGCAAAAAGCAAATTTAGAGGCGCCAAGGGGAATCATCTTTGATAGAAACGGAAGGCCTCTTGCTGACAATAGACCAGCATATGTCCTGCAGATTTTAAAAACTCAGCAGCTTAGAACAGAAGAGGAGAAGAAGGAGTTTACAAGAAAGATAATTGAAATAGTTAAGATTTTAAATAAAAATAATGACAAGATATTAAATCAGTTCAAAATTGCTATAAATCCTATAAGATTTGACTTTGGTATAAATGACAAAAAACTTGCCAAAAAGGTTGAACACCAATGGAAAAAGGACAGAAATATACCTTTAAATTATACCGCTGAGCAAGCATTTAATCTTCTTAGAAAAAGGTTTTACATCCCAGACAATCTTGATTTGAATTTAACCCTTCAGGTTATGGCAATTGAGGATATGTTATTTTACAATTATTATCAGATGTACCAACCTATTACAATAGCAATAGATATTTCAATGAAAACTATTGCACAAATAGAGGAAAGACGAAAAGAATTTTCTTTTGTCAACATAGATGTAAAGGCGGTAAGGGTGTATAAAGATGCAATTTATAATGCTTTTGTTGTAGGAAGAGTAGGGAAAATTACACAACAGCAGTATGAAGAGTTAAAAGACAAAGGATATTCGGTAGACAGTCTCATTGGAGTTGAGGGAATAGAAAAGAAATATGAAGATTATTTGCGTGGCAAAGATGGAATACAGCTTATTGAAGTTGACAAGTTTGGGAGAATAAATAATGTCAAGGTTGAGAAAGAGCCAATAAAAGGAGCAAATATTTACCTCACAATTGATAACAAATTGCAGAAGGTTACTTATAACTCGCTCAAAAAGGTGTTAGAAAAAATAAGAAACGGAGAGTTTGGTGAAAGATTCCCAAAGGCAACAGCAGGAGCAGCTGTTGTGATTGATGTAAAAACAGGAAATGTCCTTGCACTCACAAGCTATCCTTCTTATGACCCAAACATATTTATAAAAGGAATTACAATAAATGAGTGGAATAAACTAATAAATGACCCTAACAGGCCAATGTTTAATAGGGCTATTGCAGGTGTTTATCCACCTGGTTCAACTTTTAAGATTTTGACGGCAATAGCAGGCTTGCAAGAAGGTGTGATAAAACCCAACGAAAAAATATTAGATACGGGCCGATACATGTACTATGCAAAATCTGGTTTTATGCCAGCTTGTTGGCTATGGAATAGATACCGCAGAACACACGGATGGGTAGATGTTGTCGATGCGTTGAAGGTTTCATGCAATGTGTTTTTTTATGAAACTGGTAGAAGGCTTGGGATTGATAGGATTGACAAGTATGCCAATTTGTTTGGACTGGGCGGAAAAACAAATATCCAACTTGATGGGGAGTCTAATGGTATTCTTGCAAATGAGGAAAACAAGAAGAAGATATTCAACCAGCCATGGTATCCTGGTGACACAGTTTTAGCAGCAATTGGTCAGTCTATAAATGCATTTACTCCCGTTCAGATGGCAAGCTTTATTGCAACTGTTGCAAATGGCGGAACAAGGTATCAGGTAAATCTAATAGATAAAATTGTTGATGCAAATGGAAAGGTTATTTACAATTCAAAACCAAAGGTTTTGAGTAGGGTCAATATGTCGCTTGCTGCAAAACAAGCAGTTTTTGAAGGGATGAAGAGTGTCACAAGTGAAGAAGGAGGTACGGCAAGACAAGCGTTTAAAGATTTGCCTTTTACTGTTGCAGGAAAGACAGGTACTTCACAGTATTCTACCTCTTCGGATGCACATGGTTGGTTTGTCGGTTTTGCTCCCTACGATGATCCGCAAATTGCCTTTGCTGTTGTGTTAGAAAATGGTGGACATGGTTCTTATGCTGCATATGTTGCAAGGGATATAATTGATAGCTATTTTGACTTGCAAAATGGGCAAGGCGCTACATCGCATTAAAAGGGGGAAACAGGTTTGAGTGAACCAGTTGTATTGAAAGGTTTTGGAAAAGGAATAGCTGTTATTTTGGACAATAGCTGTGATTTTGATACCATTTGTGATTACTTTAAGCAGAAGATTGTTAATGGTAAAAACTTCTTTTCAGGTTATGAAATTCCAATTCAATTTATAGGAAGAAGACTAAATAGTTATGAATTGCAAAAATTGATAGATATCATGAAGACATTTGGAGGAGTACATGATATAATATTCCCGTGGGACGAAATTAACTTTCATCACCTTGTGCCAATGTCAAATGAGTCAGATGAGAAGAAGATGTTATTTTCAACCAGCTCTAAAGATGCAAAAATATACAAAGGTACGTTACGGTCAGGGCAGGTTGTAAAATCAGATACAGATATAATAATAATTGGGGATGTAAACCCAGGGGCTGAAGTCATATCAGCAAATAACATTATTGTATTAGGAGCTTTGAGAGGTGTGGCGCATGCAGGAGCATCAGGCAACAAAGATGCAGTTGTGTTCGCCATTGAGATGAATCCTGTTCAAATTAGAATTGCAAATATAATTGCCAGAGCACCTGACGAACAGAATCAAGAGCAAGAAAGAGTCCCAGAAGTTGCATACATTGAAGATGACACAATTGTAATAAAGCCTGTAAGTCAATTTTAAAAACTTAATAAAAAGGAGAGTTTTAAAGAATGGGAGAGGTATATGTAATTACATCTGGTAAAGGTGGTGTTGGTAAAACAACAACCACTGCCAATGTGGGAACTTACTTGAGTATACTTGGTAAAAAGGTTCTTTTAATTGATGCAGACATTGGTCTTAGAAACTTAGATGTTGTGATGGGGCTTGAAAATCGAATAGTCTTTGACATAGTTGATGTTGTGGAAGGACGATGCAAGCCAAAACAAGCCTTGGTCAAAGACAAAAGGTTTGAAGGACTTTATCTTCTGCCAGCTGCTCAGTCAAAGGATAAGACTGCTGTTTCACCTGAACAGATGAAAAATCTGTGTAATGAACTTAGAAAAGATTTTGATTTTATTTTAATTGACTGTCCAGCGGGGATTGAACAAGGTTTCAAAAATGCAATTGCTGGTGCAGATAAGGCAATTGTTGTAACAACTCCTGAGGTTTCAGCTGTCAGAGATGCTGATAGAATAATTGGTCTTTTAGAGGCTTATGAATTACATAACCCAAAGCTTATCATTAACAGGATTAGATTTGACATGGTAAAACGAGGGGATATGATGGACATTGATGACATTTTAGAGATATTGTCAATTAGCCTTTTAGGGATTATTCCAGACGATGAGAAGATCATTATCTCTACAAACAAAGGAGAACCAATTGTGACAGACGAAAAATCAAGAGCAGGACAGGAGTATAGGAATATAGCACGAAGAATATTAGGTGAGGATATTCCTATTGTGAGCAATGAAGAAAACTTAGGTTTTTTTGGCAAAATAAAGAGATTGTTTGGTTTAAATAACTCATAGGAGGAATTGTTGATGTTTGAATTTTTTAACAAGTTTTTTAACAAGCAATCTTCAAAAGACATCGCAAAGGAAAGGTTAAAACTTGTTTTAATCCATGACAGGGCAAATGTCTCGCCTGAGCTATTAGAGCTTATCAAAAATGAAATACTGAATGCGATACAAAAATATATAGTAATTGATGATAAACTATTGGAGATTCAGATAACAAGAACTCCCTCTGAGCAAAAAGGTGAATTTGTACCTGCTTTGATTGCAAATATACCAATAAAGTCTGTAAAAAAATCAGAAATTATGAATGATGAGGCTGAAAATTGATGATTGTTCAGAATGAGGAAACAATAAAAAAAAGGTATAATGTTTTTTTAATAGTATTGATGATTTTGCTGTGTGTCATAGGTTTTGTGTTGATTGCAAGTGCAAGCAATATACTTGACACAGGTAAGTATAAGCTGGTAGTATCCCAAGTTATTTGGTTTTGTTTAGGTTTTGTTCTATTTTTTGTATTTTCAATAATTGACTATAGAATTCTGACCAACTTTTATGTTATTATTTATTTGATAATGATAGGACTACTTCTTTATGTTGATATCAACGGAATAAATGTGTTGGGCGGCCAAAGGTGGATTAAAATTGGACCTTTATCGTTCCAGCCATCTGAGATTTCTAAGCTTTTAATAGTAATATTTTTTGCAAAGGCTGTTTCAATGCAAGAAAACATTAATACTTTTAAAAATCTTGCAAAAGTTTTGTTTTTTGCTATCATACCTATAGTATTTGTTCTCAAACAACCTGACTTAGGAACAGCTTCGGTCTTTGTTGCAATAATTGTGACAATTCTGTTTGTAGCAGGTTTAAGCCTTCGGTACTTTTATATAGCAATGGGGGCACTTGCTGTGTTCATACCCATTGCGTGGGAGTTTATACTTCTTGATTATCAAAAGGATAGAGTGAGAATTTTGTTTAACCCAGAGCTTGATCCATTAGGTAAAGGTTGGCAAGTCATGTATTCAAAAATTGCAATAGGCTCTGGTAAACTATTTGGAAAAGGGCTTTTTATGGGTACTATAAATAGGTTAAATTATCTACCTGTCAAGGAATCAGACTTTATATTTGGGGTAGCAGGTGAGGAGATAGGATTTGTTGGATGCATAGTAATAATAGTACTTTATTCTTTGTTAATTATAAATTTAATCAAGATAGCATCTGATTGTAAAGATAAGATCGGTTCATACATTGTAGCAGGAATTGCTGGAATGTTCGGTTTCCAAATGTTTGTAAATATCGCTATGACACTTGGTATTATGCCTGTAACAGGAATTCCGCTACCTTTTATAAGCTATGGAGGAAGTTCTATGCTTACCTCCATGGCATCGCTTGGGATAGTTCAGAATATCTACAGAGAAAATATAAAAACTATGTTTTGAGGTGAAGAAGATGAATATAGCACTTATTGCGCACGACAAAAAGAAAGAACTCATGGTTCAGTTTGCTATAGCGTATAAATTCATACTTTCGAAACACACTTTATACGCAACAGGTACAACAGGAAGACTAATTCAAGAAGCAACTGGACTTGAGGTCCACAGATTTTTACCAGGACCACTTGGTGGTGACCAGCAAATAGGCTCTTTGATTGCGTACAACCAGATAGACATGGTGATATTTTTAAGAGATCCTCTGACAGCACAGCCTCATGAGCCAGATGTGAATGCTCTTTTGAGACTTTGCGACGTTCACAACATTCCACTTGCAACAAATATAGCAACAGCAGAACTTTTGATAAAAGCACTTGACAGGGGAGACTTGTCATGGCGTGAGATTGTTAATCCCAAACTTCAAAAAAATAAGAGTGATAAATAATGGTAAAAGGAAAGGTTAAGATTGACAGAAAGACGAAAAATTTGGTTAAGCGACTCAGACCAGATGATATTCCAGTAATATTGCATGAGGATATTGATGAGGTTGCTGCTTATTCACTTTTAGAAAAGAAAGTAAAGATTATAGTAAACTGTGCTAAATCCTTTACAGGAAGATTTCCTGCCCTTGGAGCAAGGATTCTTCTTTCTAATGGTGTGACAATTATTGACGATTTAGGTGAAGATATATTTAACCAAATTAAGGAAGGCGATCTTTTGGAAATTAAAGAAGATAAGATATATCTAAATGGTAAATATTTATGTGTGGCAAAATACTTGAAAAAAGATGAATTTGAATATTTTTACCAAAAGAGTTTCAAAGAAATGGAAAATCTATTAGAAGATTTTATAGAAAATACTTTTGAATATGCAAAAAAGGAAAAAGGATTCATATTAGGACAGTTTGAAATGCCTGAGCTCAAGACCAAGATTGCTGGAAGACATGTTCTCGTTGTTACACGTGGTAGTAGTTTTAAAAAGGATATAAAAGCCATAAAAAGTTATATTACGGAAGTAAAACCTGTAATAATAGCAGTGGATGGTGCTGCAGATGCCTTGCTGCAAGAGAAAATTAAACCTCATATAATAATTGGAGATATGGATAGCGTTTCAGAAGAGAGTCTATTTATGTGCGATGAGATTGTTGTCCACTCATATCCAAACGGATACGCACCAGGATTAAAGCGCATTGAGTCCTTAGGGCTTCAAGCAAAGGTTGTTGCATGTCCTGGAACAAGTGAAGATGTAGCTTTACTTTTGGCGTATGAAAAAGGTGCTGAGCTGATAGTCTCAGTTGGTTCACATAGCAGCATGCTTGACTTTTTAGAAAAGGGAAGGAAAGGTATGTCCAGTACCTTTTTGGTTAGGCTCAAAATTGGTTCAAAGCTTGTTGATGCGCGGGGTGTGTCGAAACTCTACACAGAAAGGGTAAGTCTAAAGTATATAGGAGTTTTGATACTTTCTGCTTTAATTCCAATATTGGCAATTTTAATGGTAACTCCTCCTTTTCAGTATTTCTTTTATTTGATTCAGTTAAAACTAAGAGTAATCTTGAGGTAAGAACAATGAATGGAATAGGAGTAAAATACTTTATAATAACTATTGCTTCTATCTTTCTTGCCTTGGGTATTGGGATTGTAATTGGTTTTTCCTTGAACAGTGAAAAATTTGTTCAAAAACAGTTTCAGCAGCAGCTGAATATAATAGATAAAAATCTTGTAGCTTTAAAAAAAGAAAACGACAGACTTAGCAAAGAGATTGATGAGTACAAAAACCAAATTGCACAGAAGGATAAGATAAATAACGCACTTGTGAGTGCTTATCTTAAAATAGGAAAGGCTGAGTCAACTGTGAGCTTGATAATCACATCTACAGATTATTCTTATAATGATTTGATAGATTTTTTGAGGAAAAATGGAATTAAAATAAACAAGGTCATAAAAATCAAAAGTTCATTTTTAAATATTGAAAACACCGAGAAGGAATTGTCAGTTGATTTCAGCGGTTATAAATTCCCTGATGATGCCATAAAAGATATTGCTATATATTCTGTCTTTGATATAAAGAGTGATTTGGTAAAAAAACTTGTTGAAAAGAGATATATAGAAGAGAACAGGCTTTTGTCAGGAATATCAGATACCATCATTTTAGCTGGGGGCAATACAGTTCAAAACAATAATTTTAATAAACTTGATAGAAAGATAGTCGAATTTTTAAATGATATAGACAGTTTAAATGTAATAGGACTTCAGCAGTCATACAGCGAGATAAATTATTGTGAATACTATAAAAGTATGGGGCTTAGCACGGTTGACAATGTGGATGAGATAAGTGGCAGGGTTTCTTTAATTGAGCTAATCAGAGGGAATAGTGGCAATTATGGTACCAAAAAGGGGGCAACTTCTATAATACCTACCAATTTTATAAATGTTGAAGATGCAAAGAAGGCTTTAGAAAAACGAAGGACAAGTTTGCTTGTTGAGCTTGAGAAATATCAAAATACTACATTGCCAACTCAATAGAGATTTTCATTTACAATCTAAGAGAGGAAGAAAAAAGTCTTGAAAGTGGCTGTTGTAATACCAACCTACAATCCGCCTATATCTTTTTATGAATTAATTGAAATGGTAGGTAGTTTTTCTTTTGTAGATAGGTTAATTGTGGTTGATGATGGTTCAAAAGAAAAGGTAAACATTTCAAATGAGAAGTGTATTTTATTGAGGCATGGGAAAAACAAGGGAAAGGGTGCAGCTTTGAAGACTGCTTTTGATTATCTCAAAAATGAAAAATGTGACAAGGTAGTTCTTTTGGATAGTGATTTGAAAGTTGATAAAAAGAGTGTGGAGAAGTTTTTAAAAAATGTATTTCTCAATGGAAATAAGATTGTTATTGGTTATCCTATAAATGTAAAAAAGAGAGGTTTTGGAGTTGTCAAGGCATTCGCAAAGTTTGTTGTCAAGTTTTATACTGGCAGAACTGTTGAATATTCTTTGAGTGGTCAGAGAATAATCCCATTTTCTGCAATTGATGAAATAAAGTATATTCCTAAAAGATATGGTGTAGAAGTTTCAACTTTGATAGATTTTCTGAAAAAAGGTTATGAGATGGTAGAAGTTCCATTTGACTTTACTCATGATGAAAAAGGGAAAAGTGTACGAGATCTTTTACATAAATTGCATCAGCTAAAGGATATATTTATAGTTTTTATTACTAAATGGTGGAGGTTGTAAAAAAATTTATGCATATATACTTGCATTGTCAATTCTGACTGAGATTTTGTTTCTGTATGTTTCGGTGGTGTATTTTAAGAAAAAAGAGAGGTTACTCAAACAAAATTATAAAGGTAAAAAAATTCCATGCGGTATTGGTATTGTTTTAGGATTTGTATTGACTTTTTATACCTTTTTCATATACTGTTATGTCTCCAAAATAAATTTTTTAGTTATTGGGTTGAGCTTTTTGGCTATCTCAGCAGTAGGTTTTATTGATGACATATTTGGTGATAATAAAAGCAAAGGATTTAAAGGACATATCAAAAGGCTTTTGAAAGAGCATGAACTTTCAACAGGACTTTTAAAGATGATAGTGATTCCTTTTGTGCTTTTTGCAGGAAGTTTATATCTTACGGAGGATATTCTTAAAACAGTTCTGTACACAGTCTTTGGATCACTTTCTGTGAACCTGTTTAATCTGTTTGATTTGCGACCTGGCAGGTGTATAAAGGCACTGTTTGTTTTCTTAGTACTCTTTGGATTTTTTATTAATTGGAGTCCTTTTTACATTTCACTTTTGATTTTATTGGTGCCTATTTTTATTGGTGATATAAAAGAAGTGTATATGTTAGGCGATGCAGGCTCAAATTTGATAGGATATATATTTTTTGTAATTATAAGCAAGCTTTATAATATAAGCGTAAACAATGTTGTGATATGGATAGCATTATTTGTTGTAGCAGCTTTAAATTTGGCTTCTGAGTATATTTCATTTTCAGAGGTCATTGAAAAAAATAAGATATTAAAGTATATTGATGGACTTGGAAGAAAAAATTAATAACTTGAATTCTGAATAAGGATATTGTAATATATTCACTGTTGTTTAAAGTTTAAGGTGAGGAGGTTATAAAAATTGGCTGAGATGGAATTGTGGTTTACCGAGCAACAAACACCGGATTTAGGGTTTACATGTAAGATAACTAAGACCATATACACAGCAAAGACAAAGTATCAAGATTTAGCAATACTTGAGACAAAACAATTTGGCAAAATGCTTGTTTTGGACGGGGCTGTGCAGACAACAATTGTTGATGAGTTTTGTTATCATGAGTTGATAGCACATGTTCCATTGTTTACTCATCCTAATCCCAAAAAGGTTGCAGTTATTGGTGGAGGGGATGGTGGAGTCATAAGAGAGATATTAAAACATGAAGAGGTTGAAAAAGCATATTTGATAGAGATTGACCAAGAGGTAATTGAAGCGAGCAAGAAATATCTTCCTGAGATAAGCTGTGCACTTGATGACAAGAGGGCAGAGGTTATAATCACAGATGGAATAAAGTTTGTTTCTGAAAACAAAAATATGTTCGATGTCATAATAGTAGATTCAACTGATCCTGTTGGACCAGCAGTGGGATTATTTGAAAGCAACTTTTACCAAGCAGTATATGAGTGTCTAAAAGAAGATGGACTTTTTGTTGCACAAACAGAGTCTCCATTTTATGATCAAGATTTAATTAGAAATGTATTTCATTCAATAAAATCTATCTTCCCAATAACAAGACTATATCTTGGTTTTATTCCAACATATCCAAGTGGACTTTGGAGCTTTACAATGGGTTCTAAAAAATATGACCCCCTTGAGATTGACGTCTCAAAGATAAAGAGAATTGATACGAGATATTACAACCCTGAACTTCACAAGGCACTTTTTGCATTGCCTACATTTGTTCAGAAAATCATTGAGTAGAGGGGAAATGAATGAGTTTTAATCTTTATAAGAACTCTTTTCTGTGCTCATCGAATGATTATGAAAACAGTAAGGTTGTACTTGCTGGAATACCCATGGATTTTACTGTGAGTTTTAAGCCTGGTTCGCGTTTTGGACCGAGCAAAATAAGGGAAGTTTCAGTTGGACTTGAGGAGTATTCAGTATACCAAGATAAAAATTTATTTAATAAAGTCTTTTGTGATATGGGAGATTTGGAGCTTCCATTTGGAAATGTGGGGAAGTGTATTGATATAATATATGAGTTTGCAAAGAAGGTATTTAATGATGGCAAAACTCCTATTTTTTTGGGTGGAGAGCATCTTATCAGTTTTCCACTGATAAAGGCAGCAAAAGAGATATATGGCGACCTTGTTGTTTTACACTTTGACGCTCATGCTGATATGAGAGACGACTACCTGGGTGAAAAGCTTTCTCATGCGACAGTGATGAGAAGGGCTGGAGAGGTTGTTGGGTTTAATAATCTATACCAATTTGGCATAAGGTCTGGCTCTGAGGATGAGATATCATTTGCAAGAGAAAACAGCAATATATTTTTTGTTTATGAAATAGAAAACCTTTTTGAGATAGTTAAAAAATTAAAAAACAAAAAAGTATATTTATCAATTGACATAGATGTTGTTGACCCGGCATTTGCGCCTGGTACTGGAACACCTGAGCCAGGGGGTTTGACCTCATCGCAGTTTTTGGAAATAATCTTGAAGATGAAAGACCTAAGCGTTGTGGGTGTTGACGTTGTAGAAGTGTCTCCCTATTATGATATCTCAGACAGGACATCTCTTCTTGCTGCAAAGATTGTGAGAGAACTTATCCTTTTAATCGAGTGAAAAAATAAAAAAATGTGAACAGAATACGGGTGTGACTAAGTTTGCTCACCTTAAAAGAGGAATTTAGTCACGCCCTTTTTGCGTTTTTATACAAAAATTTCTTGCTAAAAGCTTCTTTGTGTTATAAAATAGAAATTAGCATAATATATTAATACCAGATATTAATACTACATGATAAACTATTTTCAAGGAGGATTTTTGATGACAGACAAGCTAAAAGAACTCAGGCAAAGACGCGAGAGGATACTAAAGCTTGGTGGAGAAGATAAAGTAAAAAAACAACACGAAAACAAAAAACTCACCTGCAGAGAGAGGATTGAGTATCTACTCGACCAAGGAAGTTTTAGCGAAATTGACATGTTTGTTGAACATAGATGCCAGGAGTTTGATATGAAAGAAACATATGTACCATCAGATGGAGTTGTTACAGGGTATGGAACCATAAACGGCAGAAAGGTATTTGTATATGCACAAGATTTTACATCTATAGGCGGTTCACTTGGCGAGATGCATGCAAAGAAAATATGTAAGGTTTTAGATTTGGCTATGAAGTATGGATGTCCTGTAATTGGCATTAACGACTCTGGCGGTGCAAGAATTCAAGAAGGGGTAGATGCACTGGCCGGCTATGGCGAGATATTTTTCAGAAATACTATGGCTTCTGGTGTAATTCCCCAAATTGCAGCTATAATGGGCCCTTGTGCAGGTGGGGCTGTGTACTCTCCTGCGATTATGGACTTTATTTTTATGGTTGACAAGACAAGCCAGATGTTTGTTACAGGACCTCAGGTAATAAAAGCAGTGACAGGCGAAGAGATATCCTTGGAAGAGCTTGGAGGTGCTTTTACTCACAATTCAAAAAGTGGTGTTGCTCATTTTATAGCAGAAGATGAGTACACATTACTTGATATGATTAAATATCTTTTATCATTCTTACCCTCAAATAACATGGATGACCCGCCATATGTAATATCTTCAGATTCAGAGAAAAGAGTGATACCAGAGCTTGAAAATCTCATTCCTAATGAACCAAACAAGGCATATGACGTGAAAGACGTTATATACAAAGTTGTTGACAATGAAGAGTTTTTAGAAGTACAACCATACTTTGCTCAAAACGCAGTTGTGGGTTTTGGTAGGATAGGTGGTTTTAGCGTTGGAATTGTTGCAAACCAGCCAAAAGTAAATGCAGGTGTTTTAGATTATGACTCATCAGACAAGGTAGCAAGATTTGTTAGATTCTGTGATGCATTTAACATTCCAATTGTGACATTTACGGATGTACCTGGTTTTTTACCAGGTGTTAACCAAGAACACAATGGAATAATTCGTCATGGAGCAAAGGTTTTGTATGCCTACTCAGAAGCAACAGTTCCCAAAATTAATGTTATTTTACGAAAGGCATATGGTGGGGCTTATATAGCGATGAGCAGCAAACATATCGGAGCAGATTTTGTGTTTGCTTGGCCAACGGCAGAAATAGCTGTAATGGGTCCAGATGGTGCGGCGAATATAATCTTCAGAAAAGAGATTCAAGCGGCTTCAAATCCTGAAGAGGAAAGACGAAAACGAATTTTAGAGTACACACAGAAATTTGCAAACCCTTACATTGCTGCTGCAAGGGGATATGTTGACGATGTTATTGAACCTAAGTTTACGCGAAATAAGATTATTGAAGCTTTAAATATATCAGCGACAAAAAGAGAGTCAAGACCACCTAAAAAGCATGGCAATATTCCACTTTAAAACAGCTGTTTAGAATAACAAAAAAGGAGTGTTTGTATATGTCTATTTCGCGAAGTGGCACAGCTACTGTTACAAGAGAAGAGCTTGCATGCATCTGTGCATGCCTTGCCATGATTTTAGAGGACGGCAACTTTAGAATTACTAATGTAACAAAGAAGGAGAGTAAATGGAAAAAAATCTCGAGACAGATGATGCTCGAACAAAGTCAAATGTTGTCTAAATGGAGGTAAAGGACATATGAGAAAATTTAAAGTCAGGATAAATGACCAAGAGTTTTTAGTTGAAGTAGAAGAAATTACACATTCTCAAAAAGATAGCTTAAGCTTTTCAAGACCCAAGTTTCAGATGGAAAAACCAGCTGAGGTACCAAAAAAAGAGCATAGTCAAGAAAATACCCATAATTTGTCTTCAAACAAAAATGCTGTGCATGCCCAGCTTCCTGGTACAATTGTAAAAATTCTTAAAAATGAAGGTGAAGTGGTTTCTCTTAAAGACCCTGTTTTAGTCCTTGAAGCTATGAAAATGGAAAACGAAATATTGCCAACAACAGAAGGTAGGATAAAAAAGATATATGTCAAAGAAGGGCAAAAAGTTTCAAAAGGTGATTTGTTATTTGAAATTGATTAACTTTGCGGAGGTTTATTGTTATGGGAATTAAAATAACAGAGACAATTTTGAGAGATGCCCACCAGTCACTTATTGCAACCAGGATGACAACAGACCAGATGTTAGAGATTGCCCCTATACTTGATGAGACTGGATATTACTCAATTGAGTGCTGGGGCGGTGCTACCTTTGATGCATGTTTGAGATTTTTCAAAGAAGACCCTTGGGAAAGGTTAAAAAGATTAAAACTTTCATTTAAAAAGACAAAGCTACAGATGCTTCTGAGAGGCCAGAACCTTGTAGGATATAGGCATTATCCTGATGATGTTGTAGTTGAGTTTGTAAAAAAGGCTATATTCTATGGGATTGACATTATTAGAATATTTGATGCCCTTAACGACCTTAGAAATATTGAAGTAGCTTTGAAAACAACAAAAAAGGAAGGTGCCCATGCTCAGGTTGCAATTTCATACACAATATCACCCTATCATACAATCGAAAATTATGTAGGGCTTGCGAAAGACATAGAAAGTTTAGGTGCAGACTCACTTTGTATTAAGGATATGGCAGGACTACTTTCGCCGTTTGAAGCGTATAATCTTGTGAAAGCTTTAAAAGAGGAGATTGATATCCCTGTACACATTCATACACATTACACAACAGGTTTTGGTTCAATGACGTATCTTAAAGCAATAGAAGCAGGGGTGGATGGTATAGACACAGCACTTTCTCCCCTTGCCTTAGGTACGTCTCAGCCACCCACTGAGACAATTGTATATGCTCTCAAAGGCACAAAGTTTGACCCTGAACTTAACTTTGATAGAATTAATCAGGCAAGTGAATATTTTAAAACTCTCAGAGAAGAGTATTTGAAAAAAGGACTTCTTGACCCAAAAGTATTGAGTGTTGACATAAATGCTTTGCATTATCAAATTCCTGGTGGAATGCTTTCTAACCTTATATCTCAGCTAAAAGAACAAGGCCATGAAGACAAACTTGATGAGGTTTTAAAAGAGGTGCCACGGGTCAGAGAAGACTTTGGGTTCCCTCCTCTTGTTACACCAACAAGCCAGATTGTTGGAACTCAAGCTGTTTTAAATGTCATAGCTGGCGAGAGATATAAACTTGTTACAAAGGAGACAAAAGCGTATTTCAAAGGTGAATATGGCCGACCGCCTGCTAAGGTTAACGAAGAGGTTAAGAAAAAGATTTTGGGGAACGAGAAAGAAATTGAAGTAAGGCCAGCAGATTTGCTACCGCCTGAACTTGAAAATGCCAGAGAGAGAATAAAAGAGTATATTGAAAATGACACAGATGTTGTCACATATTGTTTATTTCCGCAACTCGCTGAAAACTATTTTAAGTTAAGAGCTGCAAAAAAGTACAAAATTGACTTTGGGCTTGTACAAGAAAACAAGGTCTATCCGATATAGAGGAAAGTGCAAACTTTTTAAGTGCTTTCCTCTTCTTTTTTAAAATTCTCTTATAACAAAAGTGGCATTATGATATAATTATTAACAAAGACAAAAACAAATAAGAAGGAAGGGCTAAAATAACCATGGAAAATGAAAAACTTGAACTAATATCATCAATGGAGTTTGAAGAAGATGCACCACTTTATAAGATAATAGATTTTATGAACAAGAGTCTCAAAGACAAGAATATCATTGTGGGACTTTCAAAAAACCACAATAAGATTGTCATCAGTATTTACCAAACGTAAGGAGAAATGCAGAGATGAGTCAAGATTTAGAATCGAGGATTATTGAACTTATGCCAGAGTTTAGTAAAGGGCAGAAAAAGATTGCCCAGTTTATTTTAGAGCACGGAGAAAAAGCTGCTTATATGACAGCGCTTGCCCTCGGCAACTGTGTAGGTGTGAGTGAGTCAACTGTTGTCAGATTTGCTGAGAGATTGGGGTTTGATGGCTATCCAGAGTTTCAACGTGCATTGCAAGAACTTATGAAGAGCAAACTGACATCGGTGCAAAGGATAGAGCTTTCTGCAAGTAGGATAAACGAAAACGAGGTTTTAAAAAGTGTTCTTCTTTCGGACATGGACAAGATTAAACAAACATTAGAGCAGATTGATGAGCACACATTCAATAAGGTTGTTGACGAGATTGTGGGTGCGAAAAGAATATACATCATTGGAATTCGAAGTTCAGCTGCGCTTGCTGATTTTTTAGGATTCTATTTAAACATGATTTTAGATAATGTAAAGGTAATAACAACAAGTGGTATAAGCGACATATTTGAACAGGTTTTCAGAATTACAAGTGATGACCTCATTATAGGTATTAGTTTTCCAAGGTATTCTAAACGCACACTGAAGGTTTTACAGTATGCAAAAAGGCAAGGTGCAAGAATTGTATCACTTACAGATAGTAGAATTTCACCGCTTTGCAAATATAGTGATTATGTTTTGATATGCAGGAGTGACATGGTTTCATTTGCTGATTCACTGGTTGCACCTTTGAGTGTAATCAATGCATTGATTGTTGCCACAGGACTTAGGAAAAAGGATGAGGTTGCCAAAACACTTGAAAAATTAGAAGAGATTTGGGATGAATTTCAGGTATATGAAAAGGAAAAATAGGTGATGCAACTTGAAAAGGTTCTATCTTGTTAGACATGGTGAAACAGATTGGAATAAGTATAATATGGTCCAGGGCTGTATTGATACAGATTTAAATCAAACAGGGATTGAGCAGGCAAAAAAGGTTGCTGAACGCCTAAAGAGTGAAAAGATTGACATTATTTTCTCAAGCACATTAAAAAGAGCGTATATGACAGCAAACCAAATTAAAAGTTTTCACCCGAATATCCCATTAAAACTTACAGACAAACTGAACGAAATAAACTTTGGTGAGTGGGAAGGTTTGAATTTTGAAGAACTTGAAGAAAGGTATTCTGAGCAATACAAATTATGGAAAGATGCCCCTGAAAAAGCTACTTTTCCTGGTGAAGGTAGCTTATATAATGTTATGGAAAGAGTAAAGAGCTTTTTTGAAGATGTTTTGAATAAACCTTATAAAAACGTTGTCATAGTTACACATGGAGGAATAATAAAACTTTCTATTATTTACCTTTTAGAGTTATCGTTAGATTTTTATAAAAAATGTTGGTTTGGCAATGCCAGCCTGAGCATTGTAGATATAAAGGAGAATAGAAGAATGCTTAGTCTTTTAAATGATATGTCTCATTTGCAAACTATTCAAAGATATCCAGTGATATAATTTTTTAAAAAGTGGGGTACAGAGAGTATGGACAAAAAGGAGTTTGGTAGCAGGGAGGTTTCAAGAGCAGCTATTTTGATAGCCTTGAGCCAAAGCAGACAAGAAGAAAAAAAGATTCAAGATGATTTTGGAAAAATTGGAATTAGATGTGCAGCAGTTGACTTCGGTGGAGAATTTATCACATCGGTGATGAAGATAATTGAAAGGGCGGTTGTTGCAGCTAAAAGAGAAGGGGTAATAGCGGAAGTGCATCAGGAAGAGGGGGCAGTAGCTGGGGCAACAAGGGAGGCAATATCTCAGATTATGCAAAAAGCAATAGGTCTAAACGTGGGAGGAAAGATTGGCATTGCAAGGTATAATGAGCATGTTGCAGTTGCAATTTTTTTTGGAATAGGGCTTTTACATCTTAATGAAGTTGCTATTGGGCTTGGCCACAGGGTTATATAAAAAAAGTTTTTGTAGGGGGAAAGGAAATTGGTTTTTGCAATCAGAGGAGCAACTACAGTTGATACAGATTCAAAAGAGGATATAATTCAATCAACACAAGAGCTTTTAAATGAGATTATTGAAAAAAATCAGATCAAAAAAGATGATATTGTTTTTATTTTATTTACAATGACAAAGGATTTAAAATCAACATTTCCTGCATATGCAGCAAGACTAATGGGTTTTACAGATGTGCCATTGATATGCGCTCAAGAACTTGACATTGAAGGTGCGCTTGAAAAGTGTATAAGAGTCCTTGTACTTATCCAGAAAGATTCAGTTTTCAAACCCAAACATGTTTATTTGAAAAGAGCAAGGTCTTTGAGAGAAGATTTGAATTGACAGAGGGGGAAGTAGATGAAAAAAATCAACATAGCCATTGATGGTCCTGCTGGGGCTGGAAAGAGTACCATTTCAAAGCTTTTAGCTAAAAAACTTGGATACATTCACATCGACACTGGTGCAATGTACAGAGCGATAGGATTGAAGGTTCTAAATAGTAATATAAAATCAAATGAGGTAGAGAGAATACTTGAGGTTTTAAACAACACAGATATCCAAGTTAGACTTATTGATGGAAATCAGCTTGTGTTTTTAGATGGAGAAGATGTTACAGAAAAAATAAGACAGCCAACTGTTTCGATGTATGCATCTGATGTATCCAAAATAAAAGAGGTAAGAGAGAGGCTTGTCAAAATTCAACAGGATTTGGCAAAACAAAAAGGCGTTATAATGGACGGAAGAGACATTGGCACATATGTTTTGCCTGATGCTGAGCTAAAGATATTCTTGACAGCAACGGCAGAGGAAAGAGCAAAGAGAAGATTTTTAGAATTAAAAGAAAAAGGCTATGAAGTTGATTATTATCAACTTCTTGATGAGATAAAGCAAAGAGACCTTAATGATATGACACGAGAGCTTGCACCGCTTAGAGTTGCAGAAGATGCTATTGTAATTGACTCTACTAATCTGACAATTGAAGAAGTTTTACAAAAGGTTTTAGAGCTATTTTATAAGGTGATAGGAAATGAAGTATAACTTCCTTGTCAATATTATTCGAAAGGTGGCATATGGTATTTTAAAATGTATTTTCTTGATAAGGGTTGAAGGTAGAGAAAATATTCCAAATGCTCCATATATTATTTGTGCAAATCATAGAAGTTACCTTGATCCCGTGTTAATTATTCTGATATTTGATGAGCGTGTTTATTTTATGGCAAAAAGTGAACTTTTTAAAATATGGTGGCTTTCACCCATTATAAGAGCTTTTGGAGCTTTTCCTGTCAAAAGAGGAAAGAGTGATATTGGTGCAATTAGGAAAGCAATAGAAGTTATAAGGAGCAATAACATCTTGGGAATATTCCCCGAAGGTAAAAGAAATAGAACAAATGAGATAGTTTTAAGAGGGGAAAAAGGAGTTGCTACAGTCATAAAAGCAACTGGAGCAAAAGTGTTACCAGTTGCAATTTGTGGCAAGGTAAGACTGTTCGGCAAGATAACGGTTAGAATTGGTAAACCTCTTGAGTTTACAAATAAAGATGAAGACAATCAGAAGATAGTTGATACAATTATGCAAAATGTTAAAGAGCTCATTTTAAAAACAAACAATAAGAAAAAGGAGAAGTAGGTCAAGATGATTATTAAAGTGGCAAAAAATGCAGGTTTTTGTTTCGGGGTTGAAAGAGCAGTAAATGGGGTTATTGCTTGGGCTAAAGCAAACAAAGACAAAAGTGTAAAGGTCTATGGGATGCTTATACATAATAGTTATGTTATTGAAAAACTTAAAGAATTGAATGTCAAGGTAATTGAAAATATAAATGAAATTGAAAAAGGTGACATTGTATTTATTCGTTCACATGGTGTTTCGATGGATGAATTTTCTGAGATTGAAAAGAGAGCCTCTAAGGTCTATGATTTTACATGCCCATATGTCAAGAAAATTCATGAGATTGTAAGAGAAAACTCTGAAAATGGCTTGGATGTGATAGTTGTTGGTGATATAAACCATCCAGAAGTCAAGGGCATAATAGGTCATGTTGAAAAAGGCAGAAAGTGCATAGTTATAGATAGTTTAGAAAAAGCCAAGGACGCCATAAGCCAATTAGGTAGAAATGCTGTTGTTGTATGCCAGACCACCTTTGACAATGCAAAATGGCATGAGATAAAAGAGTATATTGAAAACAATACAGACTACAATGTGTTTGACACAGTTTGCAAAGCTACCATAACCAGACAAGAAGAGGCAAAAACTCTTGCACGCGACGTTGACGTGATGCTTGTTATAGGAGATAAAAAGAGCTCTAATACTAACAAATTGTATCAGGCAATTAAAGACATTAAGCCAACTTTTTTTATAGAGAGACCCCAAGATTTAGAGGGTATTGATTTTACTATGGTAAAAAAGATTGGGATAACAGCTGGAGCTTCTACTTCACAAGAGCAGATAAATGAAATAGTAGAAATACTTGAAAAGAGATTTAATCAGATAGATAATCAAGACTTTGCAAAGCTTATTGACAAAGGTTTTGCAGAAATAAAAAGAGGTGAGATAGTAAAAGGAAAAATAATAAAGGTTGAACAAGACTACCTACTTGTTGATATTGGATATAAGGCAGAAGGAATAATTTACAAAAATGAAATTTTCAAAAATGCCAATGTAAACCTAAAAAACATATTTAAAGAAAATGAAATAATTGAAGCTGTGGTCATTAAAGAGTCTGATGAAGAGGGAAATGTTGTACTGTCAAAACTGAAAGCTGACAGTATTTACGGATTTAAAGAACTTATGGCAAAGTTTGAGAGCAAAACACCGATTAAGATTGTTGTAAAACAGATTAGAGAAAAGAGTATTGTAGGTGAGTTCAGAGGAATTAGTGTGTTTGTTCCCATTTCCCAATGGGCAGAAGAGGTGTCATCTTCTGTCATAGGTAAAGTTTTTGAAGTTGAGATTGTGGATATTGATACCAATAAGAAGATAGCTTTTGGCAGTAGAAAATCTCTGTTGCGACAAGCTCAAGAGGAAAAAATACAGCAGGCTATAGAAAGTCTTGATTTTAATAAGGACTATGATGGAGTAATAGCCGAGATAAGACAAAAAGGAATTGTGGTTAACTTTGAAGGTTTACGTGGTTTTGTACCAGCAAGTGAGATTAGTTATTCTAAAAGAATTGAGGATGTGAAAAGATTATTTAAGGTAGGTGAACAGGTTAAGGTAAGAGTAATTGATATAGACAAACAAAAAAAGCAGATTTACTTAAGTATAAAAAAGACCCAAGAAGATGAATGGATAAAAAAGGTAAAAAACTTATACTTAGGCATGCTTGTGGATGTAGAGGTAACAAAGGTACTTTCATTTGGACTTGTTGTTTGGATTTTAGACTGTGAACTGGATGGGTTTGTGCATGTGTCTAATATTCCACTTGGTTATAACCAAAGACTGCACAATTTATACAAAGTTGGAGATAAAATAAAAGCAAAGATAATTGAAATTGATGAGCAAAGGCGAAGAATAGGTCTTTCTCTCAAGGATTTATATGAAGAGGAGGAAAAAATTGCTGAGCACAAAGAAGATTTTGTTATAACTATCGCTGATATTGTGAATAATATAAAGTTAGACAGCTAAATAAGGATAGATTTAAAAAATAAAATGCAAGTCTCTTTCAAAAGATTAAAGGGCAGAACAGCAGTTTTAGTAGATGGAAGATTTTTGGGAAATATTTGCAATATGTTTTTTTTAGATAGCAATATTTATGGTTTTCAGATACAGAAAAATGCAATATTTAGAATACCATCTAATATTTACATTCTGGCAAATGATGTTGAATCAGTAAATAATGAACTTTTAATTGTTTCAAGGTCTGTTTTGTATATAGAGCAATCTTATCTAGTCAAAGCAGATGAGATACTTTCAAAAGAGGTTATTGGTGAGGGGGGTAATTTAATTGGAATAGTAGATGACATATTGTTTGACTCTGAAAGTCTTAAAATAACTGGTTATGAGGTTGTGGAAAGTATTTGGAGCTATATCAAAAATAAAAAAATAATATTGAGTCCTGAGGAAATAATATTAAAAGAGAACAAAATATTAAGCTGAGGTGTTAATTTTTGAAACTAATTTCTGCAAAGCATGTTATTACAGGTAGTATCATCGGTGCCCTGATTGGAATGGCTCTGAGTAAGTCTTCTTCAAAGAACATGAAAAATATACTTGTCAAGAAAATGGTTGCAAGAAAATTGACTTCAATGATTAGCAAGCTTTTGGGATAGGGAAGAGCTCTTCCCTCCTTTTTTATATACCTTGTTTATAAAACAAAAATATTTTGTTTTGAGGTGTTGTAATTGATAATAAGCAAGTTTTTAAAAAAGTATTTTTGTGACATTATACTTTTGATTTTTATCGCGTTTGTCATATACTTCTTTATTAATATCAAAACTTTTTGGCCTATTTTGCTTCCATTTATAATTGCTCTTTTTTTGTCGTATTTACTTAAACCGGTTGTTGACTTTTTAGAGGTCAAAATAA
This sequence comes from Caldicellulosiruptor changbaiensis, assembly GCF_003999255.1. Classification (GTDB taxonomy): domain Bacteria; phylum Bacillota; class Thermoanaerobacteria; order Caldicellulosiruptorales; family Caldicellulosiruptoraceae; genus Caldicellulosiruptor; species Caldicellulosiruptor changbaiensis. The sequence goes on along the minus strand of NZ_CP034791.1, from coordinate 1,406,008 downwards.
AATCACGTGATATTTCAATTTTACTTTCATTTATTTTCGCCTTTAGCGTAGCGATTTTGATATTTGTCTATTTTATTCCGCTATTTATCACAGAGATGAAACAGCTCACACAGAACATCCCTGAGTATATAAATGTATTTAACAAGTGGTTCAAAGATGTAGATTCAAAACTTTCTAATAAACTAAATATTGACTTGCAGGAAATTCTAAGATCAAATTCAATAAACTTTGAAGCCATCTCAAAACAAGTACTAACTACTCTTTTAAATATTCTCAAAAGTCTTTATTCAAATATTCTGTACTATCTTTTAATACCAATTATTTCATTTTATATCTTGAAAGACTGGTCAAAGATTGTAAAATGGATTAAGTGGATATTGCCTGAGAAATACAGAAAAGAAGGCATTTCTATTTTCAACGATATCAATAAAGTATTGCACCAGTATATAAGAGCCCAGCTTTTGGATGCCATAATAATCGGAATTTTAAGCTTTTTAGGATTTTCTATTTTGTCTGTCAGATATGCAGCTCTTCTGGGTATAATTACTGGTATTGGCAATCTTATACCTTATTTTGGACCGATATTTAGCAGTATACCTGCAGTGGTAATTGCACTTTCTGACTCTTACATAAAGGCCATAGTTGTAGTTGTATTCTTGATAGTACTTCAGCAGATAGACAGTTTTTTGATTTCGCCAAGAATAATTGGTTCAAGATTAGGTTTGCATCCTTTGACTATTATAATTGTGTTAATAATATCAAATAAGCTATTTGGCTTTATTTCTATGTTCTTTGCTATACCATTAGCTGCAGTGATAAAGATAATTTTTATAAATATACTCAGAAGAGTAAATCCGGAAGATAAGAAATAAATTTTGTTGACTTTGCTTTTAAGCTTTAATAAAATTTTGATTGTATTGAAAAAATATAAAACTCAAAGCAACTTTCAAAATTTTAAATAGAAGGGCTGATTGATCATGTACATGAGCACTGATGAGATAAGAGAAAAATTTCTGCAATTTTTCGAGTCAAAAGGACATTTGAGACTGCCAAGCTTTTCATTAATTCCAAAAAACGACAAGAGCCTTCTTTTAATAAATGCTGGGATGGCACCACTCAAACCTTATTTTTTAGGTATTGAAGAACCACCAAGAAGAAGGATAACTACATGTCAGAAATGCATAAGAACACCTGATATTGACAGAGTCGGTAAAACTGCGAGACATGCTACATTCTTCGAGATGCTTGGAAACTTTTCCTTTGGAGATTATTTCAAGAAAGAAGCAATTACCTGGGCTTGGGAGTTTGTAACAGAGGTTTTAAAGCTTCCAAAAGAGAGGCTTTGGGTGACAATATACGAAGAGGACGATGAAGCATTTGAGATTTGGCACAAAGAGGTTGGACTTGAAGAGGACAGAATTAAAAGAATGGGCAAAGAAGACAATTTCTGGGAGATAGGAACAGGTCCGTGTGGTCCCTGTTCAGAGATATATTTTGACAGGGGCGTGGACAAGGGCTGTGGCAAGGAGACATGTGGAATTGGCTGTGATTGTGATAGGTATGTTGAGTTTTGGAATCTTGTATTTACACAGTTTGACAAAGATGAAAATGGTGTCTATCACAAGCTCAAGAATCCTAACATAGACACTGGAATGGGACTTGAGAGAATTGCTGCAATTATGCAAGGTGTTGATTCATTGTTTGACATTGATATAGTAAAGGTTATTCGTGACAAGATATGTGAAATCACTGGTTGTGAATATGGCAAAGATAGTGAAAAAGATGTATCAATCAGAGTCATTACAGATCACATCAGAGGTACCGTTTTCATGATTGGTGATGGTATTTTACCTTCTAATGAAGGTAGAGGCTATGTTTTGAGAAGACTTATCAGAAGGGCAGCACGACATGGAAGAATGCTTGGCAAGAAAGAGACGTTTTTACATTTAATTGTTGATACTGTGATAGAGGCCTATAAAAATCCGTATCCTGAACTGATTCAAAAAGGTGAGTACATCAAAAAGGTACTCTATAATGAAGAAAGTAGGTTCAACCAGACAATTGATATTGGACTTGAGCTTCTCGAAAACGAGATTGACAGGTTAAAAAAGAACAAAGAAAATGTGTTAAAAGGCGAAATTGCTTTTAAATTATACGACACATACGGCTTTCCACTTGACCTGACAAAAGAGATTGCTGCAGAGAAAGGAATAATTGTTGACCAAGCGGGCTTTGACAAGCTCATGCAAGAGCAAAAAGAAAGAGCACGCATGGCACAAAAAGAGCTTGAAAATATTGGTTGGAAGGATATCAATATAACTATCGAAGATGAAGTTGAAACGGTCTTTGTTGGATATGACACCTTAGAAACACAGAGCAGGGTATTAAAGATTTTCTCAAATGATGATGAGGTTTCATATACAAAAGAGGGAGATATCTGTTACATTATTTTAGATAAAACTCCATTTTATGCAGAAAGTGGTGGACAGGTAGCAGACAAAGGTGTATTAGAAACCGAAAGTGGGATTGCAGAGGTTTTAGATGTCAAAAAGGGACCAAAAGGGACAATTCTTCATAAAGCGAAGGTAATAAAAGGCGAGATTGCAGTTGACAACAATGTATTTGCGAAGGTCAATAAGAATTTGAGGCTTGCCATAATGAAGAATCACACAGCAACCCACCTCTTACACAGCAGCTTGAGAAGGATACTTGGTGAGCATGCAACGCAAAGTGGTTCACTTGTTGAGCCAGAAAGACTCAGGTTTGACTTTGCTCACTTTGAAGCATTGAGTGAGGAACAGATAGTTGAGATTGAGAAGATGGTAAATGACATCATCCAGCAAGCTATTCCTGTTGAAAAGATTCAGACTGACTTAGATTCAGCAATAAAGATGGGAGCAACTGCACTATTTGATGAGAAGTATTCTAATATAGTCAGGGTTATAAAAATAGGCGATTTCAGTATGGAACTGTGTGGAGGCACTCACGTTGACAACACAGGACAAATAGGAATGTTTAAGATAATTTCAGAGTCAAGCGTTGCTGCAGGTGTTAGAAGAATTGAGGCTATAACAGGCAATAAAGTGTATGAGTTCATGCTAAATAATCAAAAGGTGCTAAAAGATATAAGAAACAAACTCAAAGCAAACAGCGACAGTGAAATTGTTGCAAAAATCAACCAGCTTGAGGAAAGGATAACTGCTCTTGAAAAAGAGTTAGAAAAGCACAAACTTTTGCTTGTAGACAATGAGCTATCATTACTCTACAATGAAGGTTTGCAAATTGGCGAGTTTAGACTGATTATAAACAAGAAGGAGACACAGGATACAGATTATATAAGGCTTTTGACCGACAGAATTCGAGAAAGGGATTCAAAGGCAATAGTTTTGAACTTGATAAAACAAGATAAAAAGGCTATTGTGCTGATGGCATGTTCAAAAGAGGCAGTGAAAAAGGGTATAGACTGCGGCAAAACAGTAAAAGATGTTTGTGAGGTGCTTGGTGGCAAAGGTGGAGGAAGACCTGATTTTGCTCAGGGCGGAGGCAACAAAATTGAGAATTTAGATTTAGCAGCTCAAAGAGCAATTGAGCTAATCAAAAGCTCTATTGAGGGAGGAAGTTAAGATGGGTGAGTGTATCTTTTGCAAGATTGTGAATAAACAAATACCCTCTGAGATAGTTTATGAAGATGAACATGTTTGTGCTTTCAAAGACATAAACCCCACAGCTCCTGTTCATATTTTGGTTGTACCGAAACAGCACATAGAAAGTTTAAATCACCTTGACAATAGCCACAAAGAGCTTATAGGTCATATATTTGTTGTTGCAAAAGAACTATCTGACAGATTTGGGGTAAAAGAAAAAGGCTTTAGAATTGTTGTCAATTGTGGTGAAGATGGCGGTCAGACGGTTAATCATCTACACTTTCACCTACTTGGTGGGCGAAAATTCTCATGGCCAGCAGGTTAATTCACAAACTTTTTAATTTTAAGGAGTTAAATTACACAAATGATTGTAGGAGTATTTGCCAATTTCCAAAAAGAACTCAGCAAGGAGATTTTGGATAAGATTGTAAGTGTTCTTAAAAATGAGAAAATTGACTGGGTACTTATGAATGAGAAAAACAAAGATAGTGTAAAAGTTAATTTTTTGATAACAATTGGCGGTGACGGAACTCTACTTAATGTTGTTGAAAAGGTTGCAAAAGAGAATCTTCCTGTGCTTGGAATCAACTGTGGACGTGTTGGGTATCTGACAGAAGAGGTGGCCGACAATATTCATTTTGCCATTAAAAAGATAATTGACAATGATTACTTTATTGAAGAGAGGCACCTTGTTGAAGCCCATTTTAAAGACAAAATATTCTATGCACTAAATGATATTTGCTTAGCCAGGAGTACATTCAATATTATAGATTTGAGTCTTTATATAGATGAAGTATTCGCACAGGAGTACAGAAGCGATGGGATCATTATCGCAACTGCAACAGGTTCTACTGCATACTCTCTTTCAGCAGGAGGTCCAATAGTTGAGCCACAATTAGGGGTGATGGTTGTCACCCCTATTTGTCCCCATTCTTTGAGCTCAAGAAGTTTAGTTTTAGGTGATGACCGGGTTGTAAAGATAAAAAGCGAGTCTGATGAGGTTTTGGTTGTAAGTGATGGAAGAGTTGCAGATACGCTTAAAAAAGGTGAGTATCTGGAATGTAGGATTTCATCAAAAAAGCTAAAACTTGTGAGATTTAAAAAGAAAAACTTTTATGAGGTGTTAAGAGAGAAGATTAAAGAGTAAAAAGAGAGGTGTAGATTTGTAAAATGAAATCTGAAAGACAACAAAAGATTTTAGAGATAATTCAAAGTGAGGACATAGAAACTCAAGAAGAGCTTGTTGAAAAACTAAGAGAGTTAGGGTACGATGTCACTCAAGCGACAGTTTCAAGAGATATAAAGGAGCTCAGACTTACAAAGGTCTTAACAGAAACTGGAAAATACAAATATGCAGTATTATCTGGACCCGAGGCAAACATTACTGAAAAGTTAATAAAGGTCTTTTCCGAGTCGATTATAAAATGTGACACAGCTGACAACCTTGTTATAATAAAGACAATAACAGGGGCCGCTCAGGGTGCTGCCGCTGCAATCGATTCACTGAACTGGCCAGAGGTCATAGGAACAATAGCAGGCGATGATACAATCTTTATTGCAACAAAGGGGAATGCAGCAGCTGAGAAGATTGTTGAGAGAATTAAAGCTATTTTGAGTCAAGGTGATTGATTATCATGCTAAAAAGATTACTTATCGAAAACATTGCTATAATTGAAAAGCTTGAGATAGAGTTTGATAAAGGCTTGAGCATACTGACAGGTGAAACAGGAGCTGGTAAATCGATAATAATTGACTCTCTTTCCTTGCTTTTAGGGACAAAGGCAAGAAAGGAGATTATTCGTACAAATTGTACAAAGGCTTTAGTCTCGGCAGTTTTTGATATAGAGAAAGAAAGCACTCTTGAGCTTTTAAACTCAATGGGCGTTGTACCTGAAGACGGCCAGCTTATTGTTTCTCGTGAGATATATTCAAATGGCAAGAGTATATGCAAGGTCAATAACCAATTTGTTACATTGTCAAATTTGAGAGAAATAACAAAGCATATTTTCGAGATTCATGGGCAAAATGAAACTCATCTTTTAAACGACAAGAAAATTCAGCTTATGTACTTAGACAGGTTTTGTGGAAAGAATGTGGAAGAGCTCAAAAATCAATATAGACAGCTTTTTTATGAGTACCAAGAAAAAAGTAAGGTACTGAAAGAGCTGATCGACCAAGAGAAGGAGAAGGATAGAAACTTAGACATTCTCAATTATCAAATTAATGAGATCGAGAGTGTCTCTCCGCGTCTTGGAGAGGATATTGAACTTGAAAGAAGGAAGGATATTGTACAGAATATTTCAAAACTAAAGTATAATACAGAAAGGATGTTACATATCTTTAACAAAAACCTCATAGAGTCAATAGAAGTTTGTATCAAACTTGCAAGTGAGAACTCAAAGTTTGATGACAGTTTTAAAGATATCATTGAAAGATTAAACAACATCTATTATGAAGTTGAGGATATGTCATTTGCTATCTCAAAGAAATCTGACTCTTACATAATAGATGAACATGAGTTAGAGGCAATAGTTGATAGACTTGACAAGATAAATAGGTTAAAGAAAAAGTATGGCGGAAGCCTTGAACAAGTTTTGAACTTCAAGCAAGAGCTTATAAAACAAAAAATGGCAATCGAAAAGAACAGTGAAATGATAGAAGAGTTAAAAAGCGAGATTTCAAAGATAGAAGAAAGGCTTTATTTGCTTGCAAATGATATTTCAAAGTTTAGAAAAGAAGCCGCAAAAAAGTTTGAACAAAGGGTTTTAGAGCTATTAGATCAATTAGAGATGAAAAATGTGGAATTCAAAGTTGCATTTTCACAGAGGGATTTGTACGAAGAAGGGATAGATGAGATAGAGTTTTTAATTTCAACAAATCTTGGACAAGAACTAAAAAGCCTAAGCAATATTGCTTCTGGTGGTGAGCTTTCCAGAATAATGCTTGCCGTCAAATCCATTATGGCTGAAAAGGATGATGTTTTGCTTATAATATTTGATGAGATAGACAGTGGCCTAAGCGGCATTGCAGCAAGCAAGCTTGCAAGGCTTTTAAAAGACCTTTCTAAAAAGCATCAAGTCATTTGTATTACTCATTTACCTCAGGTTGCAGCTGCTGCTGACACTCATTTTTATGTATACAAAGAGATTAAAAACCAGTCAACAGTTTCGAGTGTAAAAAGGTTAGAAGAAAATGAGTCACTGAAAGAGATTGCGCGTATGTTTTCGGGGGAGGACATTACTGACAGTTCAATTCTTCATGCAAAACAATTAAAAGCTCAGTTTGTCTAAAAAAGAATTATTCAGAATATATTCGAAAAAGAGTGGGGAGGATATTTTAATAGAATTTTGATTATAGACGGTGTTACAAATTGAAAAAAGTAGTATTTTCAATTTTTCTTTTTTATCTAATTGCAACCACTTTATTTTTTATATACTTAAATATTACCCCCGATTATCTAACATGTTACAAGTCAGATAAATGTGTATCTATAAAAACTCCTGTCTTTGTAGATGTAAGTTCGGTGAATAATAATGTTTTAAAAACAATCAAGAACAATTTGCTATTTAAAACAAGCACCTTTTACCTCAATAACAAATCAAACTCTCTTATCTGTGAGCTGAGAATAGGTGCTATTCCTTTAAAAGTGCTAAAGATATCCATAATTGAACAAAAAGATTTGATTGTAATGGGGAGATTTGTTGGTATTAAGCTAATGACAAATGGAATTTTAGTGATAGGATATTCTTATGTATATTCAGAAAATTCAAAGCCCAAAATTCCAGCAAGGGAAGCAGGAGTTCAGATTGGCGACCAGATAATAAGTGCAAATGGCCAAAAACTAAGAGATTGTGACCAGCTGTTCAAAATAATAAATTCATCACAGGGAAAAACAGTAACACTTTTAGTTAAAAGAGGTGAGTACTATAAAGAGGTTAAAATCAGACCTATACTCAGCAGCGAGGGAGTCTATAAAATAGGCCTTTGGGTTAGAGACGGCACAAGCGGTATAGGAACACTTACATTTGTGGACAAGAAAAGAGGTACGTTTGGTGCGCTTGGACATGGAATTTCAGACATCGACACAAACATACTACTTGATTTGAAAGAAGGTCAAGTTTATAAAGCAGAGGTAATCGACATAAAAAAGAATGAATACCAGGAAATTGGTGAAGTCATAGGAAATATTGATGAAAATGCAGTTGTTGGAAATATTCTGATTAACAGTCAGTTTGGGGTATATGGAAAATTAATAGATAAAGATTTTTTAAGATATGGGGTTAACTATGAGGTTGCAAGAGCGCAAGATGTTCATGTTGGTGATGCGTATATTATAACAGATATTTCAAATAGTATCCAAAAGTTTAAGGTAAAGGTAGAGAAGATTTTGCCACTTTATAGAAATTCGACAAAGGCCTTGGTGATTAAAGTTACTGACAAAAGACTCATAAAAATTACAGGTGGAATTGTTCAGGGTATGAGCGGTTCTCCAATTATCCAAGATAACAAGCTGGTAGGGGCTGTTACACATGTGTTTATGAAAGAACCAGATAAAGGTTATGCTGTTTTTATTGAAAATATGATAAATATGACAAATAGAATAAGATAAATTTGTCGGTTATTGCTAAAAGGATGTTTCCATCAATTGTTGAATTTTTATGTATATAACACAATAAAATGAGGGAGATATATGGAAAAACTGAGAGTTGTCATTGCTGATGACAACAGACAATTCAATATGCTTCTTACTGAAGTTTTCAATTCACAGCCAGATTTTATGGTTGTGGGAAACTCTTATGATGGAGTTGAAACATTAAAGGTTGTAGAGGAGCTAAAACCTGATCTTTTAATGCTTGACATTATAATGCCCTATTTAGATGGAATAGGCGTGATTGAGAATTTATCTACCATGAAAACCAAACCAAACATAATTGTAATCTCTGCAGTTGGACAGGAGAACATTTCTCAAAAGGCTGTTAACATGGGTGCTCTGTACTATTTTGTAAAGCCTTTTGACTTGAATGTCATGATAGAAAGAGTCAGGCAGCTTGTTTTTAACCTTCCCGTCAAAAAAGAGTTACCAGAAGGAATGATCAATCAGTCATCAACAAAGAATAGTATAAACCAGGTTGACTTAGAGAGTGAAGTATCAGAGATTTTAAAAGAGCTTGGTATTCCTGCGCATGTAAGAGGTTACCAGTTTTTAAGAGATGCCATAATTGAGGCAACATTAGATGCTGATTTGATAAACGGTATTACAAAGGCATTATATCCTTTGATTGCCGAAAAGTACAATACAACTCCAACAAGAGTTGAAAGAGCTATTCGACATGCCATTGAAATTTCATCAACAAGGGGCAAAGTAGATGCTCTTTACAAGTACTTTGGATACTCAACATCCCAAGAAAGGGGAAAACCCACAAATGCTGAATTTATTGCATTGATAAGCGATAAATTGAGATTAAAGCTCAAAAAATCTTCCAAGGCAAAGTAAAAGAAGTTTTTAAAAAAGAAGTTTATACATACACTTATTAATAAGACTAAAAATTTTTTAAAAAACTCATGAAAAAAGGATTAATATATTCCGCCCTTGTGCTATCAATAGGTTCAATTTTTGCAAAGTTTGTAGGAATTCTTTTGAAGGTACCGCTCATAAATATAGTTGGAGACTATGGGATAGGGTTGTATCAGCTGCCTTATCCCATTTATACTACTATCTTGACATTTAGCATGACAGGTTTTTCGTTAGCAGTTGCAAAGTTTATTTCAACTTATAATCCAGAAAGAGATTATAAGGCTATTAGTGCTACATTTTATATGAGTTTGATTACAATTACAATCTTCTCATTTGTATTTTCTCTTTTGTATGTAATTGCTGCAAAGAGGATAATAGCAATTTTTAAATGGCCACCTGAGGTGCTCTTTCCATATTTGGCTTTAGCACCTGCGCTTTTTGTTGTTTCTGTGCAGTCGGCTTACCGAGGGTATTTTAATGGAATAAAAAAGATGTATATAACTTCAATATCCCAGATATTAGAATCAATAGGCCGTGTTGGTTTTGGTCTTGTGCTGTGTATTATTTTACTTGCAAGAGGCGTTTCACTTTCGGTTGCAGGTGCACTTTTGGGTGCAAGCTTAGGAGCTTTGGTTTCATTAGCTTTTCTTTATGCAGCTTTTAAAAAGCAGCAGATGCATCTTAATAAAAATTTACAACCACTTTTTAGAGAAAGTCTACCAATAGCAAGAAGGATTATTATCCTTACGTTTTATTTTTCTCTTTCTTCATTTTTGATGTCTGCTATTTCAATAACTGATTCACTCTTTTTTCCCTATTTTATGAGCATGAGACATTATCCAAATAGATTTACATCTGAGCTTTTTGGTATTTTCTCAGGAAAGGCAATGACATTAATTCATGTTCCACTTACATTTAGTATTTCAATGGCAATTAGTATTATTTCATATATGTCATCAGCCAAAACCTTGTCCGAAAAAAAAGAACTCATAGCTCAGGGTTTAGAATATGTACTTTTAATAAATGTACCCTGTGTAGCAGCATTTTTCTTTTTTCCAGATATTATAATTAATCTCGTATTTTTTAATAGTCCAACAGGCGGTGAGGTATTGAGACTCTCGTCTTTGATCACTTTAGTAATATCACTGGTTCAGTTTTCAACCTCTGTTCTTCAAGGTTTGGGCAAGTTTTTGGTGCCTGTTAAAAGCATACTAATTGCTATTGTAATAAAAATTGCGTGTATGTTTGTTTTTATTGTGATATACAATTTGAACATTGCAGGCTGTATCTTGGCTAATTTAGTGTGCTATACAGTAATCTTCTTAGTGAATTTTTTAGAGCTGAAAAACCAAAACATAAATGCTTTTAGTGTGAACAAATTGCTTTACATTGTAATTTCAAGTGCTATAATGGTTATTACAGGCAGTTTAATAATTAGGCTACTTACCGAAAGTTCTAACATTGTGCAAGGAAGTGTGTTGGTAATTGGCTGTATAGCAGTTTACACAATCTTTCTTTTTATTTTCAGAGTGCTTAAATTTTCAAATCTCAAACAACTTATTACGAGGTGAGGTAAATTGAAGATAGGAATAATAGGCTGTGGCAATATGGCAAGTTCAATTGCATGTTCAATAACAAAAACACAAAAACACCAGATGTTCTGCTATGATGTTGATGAGACAAAGGCAGAGAAGTTTAATGAGCTCTATGGTGTAACGAAACTGATGAGTGAAAATGAAGTTGTTTTAAACTGTGATATAATAATAATTGCAGTAAAGCCAAAAGACATATTCAATGTCTTAAGAAAAATAAAAGATGTGGTAGGGGATAAGATTATTGTATCCATTGCAGCAGGAATTTCGGTTGAAAGAATAAAAGATGTAGTTGGTAATAAGAAGATTGTCAGAGTTATGCCAAATATAAATATAAATGTTGAAGAGGGCATTTTGGGCGTTTGCTTTTCAGAAAGTGTTTTGCAGGAGGAAAAAGATAAAGTTACAGAGCTTTTTAAGAGTATGGGAGCAGTGATAGTTGTTGATGAAAAATTTATGGATGCAATCACAGCACTCTTTGGAAGTGGTCCTGCATTTGTCGCACACTTTGTTGAAAGCTATATAGACGCAGCAGTAAAGCTCGGATTTTCTAAGCAAGAAAGCTATGACCTTGTTCTAAAACTTTTTTATGGTACAGTAGTTAACATGAAAAATAATATGTTAACTACTTACCAGGTAAAGGATATGGTTACATCTCCAGGTGGTACCACGATTGAAGGACTTGTTGAATTTGAAAGAAGGGCTTTAAAGGGTGCCATTATTGATGGTATCATTAAAGCTTATGAGAGGTCTAAAAGTATTTTATAGGTGTGAGAAAAAAGATGAAAGAAGTTGTAATATACACAGACGGAGCCTGCAGCAAAAACCCCGGACCTGGTGGATGGTGTGCTATACTGATTTACAAAGGTATTAAAAAGGTATTAAAAGGTTTTGAAGAAAACACTACCAACAATAGGATGGAGCTAAAAGCCATAATTGAAGGATTGAAGGTTCTCAAAGAGCCTTGCAAAGTTACAGTTTATACTGACTCTGCATATATTGTAAATGCTATCAATCAAAACTGGATTGAAAAATGGCAGAAAAACAATTGGAGAACCTCCGAAAAGGAAGAGGTAAAAAACATTGATTTGTGGCAAGAGCTGATTGAGCTTCTTAAAATACACAATATAAAGTTCGAAAAAGTAAAAGGTCACAGCACAGATACACTAAATAACATGTGTGATGAGATTGCAAGAAGTATGATTAAAGAGAAGAGATGATTTTACAAAAAAGGGGAAGACAAAAAAGGTGTTTGAGATAAAAAAAGGGATTGTGAAAAGAGAATGTGAGCTTGCAAATGGTTACCAGGTGGTTGAGGTTGAATATGAAGACAAAGATGTCTTTCTTGCAATAAATTTCTTGGATATAAATAAAAAAGTTGTTATAGGGCAAGAGGTTTTAGTAAACACCACAGCAAGAAAGTTAAAACTTGGAAGTGGCGGATATGATTATATCCTGCCTACTGATTCATTTTGTAATCTTTCAAAAGGGCACATTATGAAACTTCGGTACACGCCATTGCAGTTTTCAGTACTGACTGAGGAAGAAAAAAATCCTTATCTTTTTAATAGAATACCAAATTTTAATAATTTGATTATCGTAGTATGTGAGCTTCATAGCATGCTTTTACCAGTTTGTCTTTATCTTAAAGAATTTGATAGGAATATAAAAATTACAACAATAATAAATGACTGGGGAATGCTGAATGCAAAGCTTTCTAACAATTTGACATTTTTAAAAGAAAACCACTTTGTTGATTATATAATAACATGCCAAGAGGCGTTCAATGGAGATTTTGAGTGTATAAATGAGATAAATTCCCTTATATTTTCCCAAAGTTTGGATACTCAAGTTGCAATTATATCACCACTTCCTGGGATTGTAGGTACAGGGACAAAGTTTGGGTTCAGTGCATATAAGGCTGTAAATGTGATTGAGGATATATCGAGGTTTGGTGGAAAAGTTGTTTTTCCTGTAAGAGTTTCTAAAAGTGAGAGCAGAGAAAGACATAAGTTCATAAGCCATCATTCACTTACAATACTAAGTTATGTAAATTCCTCTGTAGAGATTCCTATTTTCGAATTTGAAGACAAGCTTTTCTTTACCAAGGTTTTTAAGATTTTGAACAACTACAGAACAAAACACAGCTTAACACATATAAATGAGATTGACGATAATATAATTGTAAAGTACAAGCCTCTGCTAAAAACAATGGGAAGAGGTTTTGAAGAGGATAGGGAGTATTTTCTACAGCTTTTTGCCACTGCAGAATATATCTTGAGAAAATTACAAAGGAGATGAAGTAGAAAATGGACCTTTATGAAAAGACGATAGAATCTAAACTCATTTATGATGGTTCATTCATTAGCTTAAAGGTGGACAAGGTTTTACTTCCGGATGGGAAAACTTCTCAGAGGGCAATTGTCCTGCATTCAGGTGCAGCAGTTGTTGTACCAGTAGACCAAGAAAATAATGTTGTGCTAATCAAACAGTTCAGAAAACCAATTGAAAAGGTTATAATAGAACTTCCTGCTGGAAAGCTTGACAAAAATGAAGACCCGCTTAGCTGTGCAAAAAGAGAGCTTGAGGAAGAGACAGGCTTTAGAGCACAAGAGTTTATAAAACTCACAGAAATCTATACAACTCCTGGATTTTCAAATGAGGTTATACATGTTTATTTAGCAAGAGGACTTTCTCAAGGCAGTTCGCACACAGACCTTGATGAATTTGTTGAGGTTTTTAAAGTTAGCTTAGATGAAGCTATTTTGATGGTTAAAAATGGTGAAATTAAAGATGCAAAGACAATAATTGGCCTGCTTTTTGCCAAAATGTTTTTAGAGGAGCAAGAGTATAAAGGATGAAAGTCTATGCTGACCTTCACGTGCATATTGGTTTTTCAAATGGAAGATACATAAAAATACCATCCTCAAAGGAGCTTACAATTGAAAATATTTTAAAGGTGTCAAGAGAGGAAAAGGGGTTAGACGTAATTGGAATTGTTGATTTGTTGTGTGATGATGTAATTTCTGAAGTAGAAAGTCTAATAGATTGTGGAAGAATACTCCTCAAAGATAATAATTTGTATTATGAGAATATTTTGATTATTCCTGCTGCAGAGATTGAACTGAGATATAACTCAAATGATTTTCATTGCCTCATTTTTTTTGAAAGTATTGATAAGCTAATCAATTTCAAAAAACAAAGTAAAAGGTATTTTAATCAGCTTAAGTTTAGCTGTCCTGTTTTCAAAGGAAACATTGAAGATTTTGAAAAGATTGCAAAGGATTTTGAGCTTTTTGTTGTACCAGCACATGCATTTACACCTTATAAAGGTTTTTATTCTGCAGCCTTTGCTATTGAAGAGGTATTCAAAAGACTTGAAATTCATACAATTGAGCTTGGTCTTTCGGCTGATTCATACATGGTACAAGACATTTTTGATACACAAAATAGAACTCTTTTGTCAAACTCTGATGCACACTCTTTAAAGAACATAGCAAGAGAATTTAATGAAATTGAGATTCTAAATCTTTCTGCAAACGAGGTGCTAAAGAGCATAAAAGAAAATAGGGTTGTTGTAAACTATGGTATAAATCCGCGGCTTGGTAAATACCACAAATCATATTGTAAAAGCTGCAATCTTTCATTTAACATCAAAGAAAATCGACCTACATGTCCTTTTTGTGGGAAAGATAATATAGTATTAGGTGTTGAAGACAGAATTTCCATGCTCAAAAAAAGTGAAATGGATAGCCAAAAACCGCCATATTTTTATACATTCCCATTCGAATTGGTTGAGGGATTTGGAGATAAAACAAGAAAGAAGATAATTGAGATATTCAAAACAGAAGTAAACTTTGTAAAGGCTTTATATGATGATCAAAGCTATGAAAAGCTAAAATATTTTGTTGGTGATAGTATTTTGGAAAAGTTAAAGCGTTACATTAAAGGACATTATAGCATAAAATTTGGTGCAGGTGGTTATTTTGGGAAGATTAGATTTGAATGAAAATGGGTGAGAACTCATGATAGACGCTGAAAAATTAAAGAAAAACATTGAAGAGATTCAAGAGAGGATTGAAAAAGCTTGTTTGCGAAGTGGAAGAAAATCAAGTGAAGTAAAACTACTTGGTGCAACAAAAGGTGTCGATATTAATACTATTAGACTTGCAAACGAGTTTGGCATAAAGATTTTTGGGGAAAATCGCGTGCAGGAATTTTTGCCAAAGTACAATGAACTTCCTCATTTGGAGTGGCATTTTATTGGAAGACTTCAGACAAACAAGATTAAGTATATTTATGATAAGGTCTTGTTAATTCATTCTATAGAAAAAGTAGAACAGATTCAGGAGTTAGAAAAGAGATGTTCAAAAGCAGCTAAGAAAATAGATGTTTTGATAGAGGTAAATGTGGGTGGTGAGGAATCAAAAGGTGGAGTTTTACCAGATAATGTTGAGGAGTTAATTGAGAATATTTACGAGTGCAAGTATGTTAATTTAAAAGGCTTTATGACAATTCCTCCGATTGAAGACGATGAGAAAAAGTTGAGACAGTATTTTAGAAAGATGAAAGAAATCTTTGAAAATTATAAAAAATTAAATTATAATAATGTTAAAATTGAAGTGTTGTCAATGGGCATGAGCAATGACTTTGAAGTGGCAATTGAAGAAGGTGCCACTTTGGTTAGGATAGGAACAAAACTATTTGGTGAAAGACCAAAAACTTAAGGAGGTTTTGGTTATGTTTGATAATCTTCAGAGAAAGTTTTTAAATCTAATTGGTATTGAGATTGAAGAGGAGGACAAGCCACAAGAGAGTACAAAATCAAAAGAAGAAAACGTAAAGCCAAAGCATGAAACACCGAAGGTTGTAACAATAGGAAAAGCAAATCAGACAGAGGTTACAGTTTATAATCTTAAGCTTTTTGATGAAGTTGTGAAGATTTGTGATGCGCTAAGAGAGAACAAGATAGTGGTATTCAACTTGGAGCAGGTTGCAGAGGACCATATACAAAGAATAATAGACTTTGTAAGCGGGGCTGTTTATGTTCTTGACGCAAAGATTCACAAGGTCAGCAAAAAGATATTTGTTGTTGTTCCAAGAAGCATTGATTTAGAGGTAGACGAGCAGTTAAAAGAAGAGTTTAGAACAAAAGGAGTATTTGCTTGGCTAAAATAGGAATATATTACTTGATAGCTTGGAGGATGTAGATGATAAGATTTATATTTGGACTTGCTGACAAGGCAATTGCTTTTGTGGAGTTTTGTATTGTGATAGATGCACTTTTGTCGTGGGTTATCGTTGACCCATACAACAAATACAGAAGAGTACTTGGCATGATTGTAAATCCTATACTTGACCCCATAAGATCAATATCTCAAAAGTACATCAGAATAGGGTTTATTGACTTTTCGCCCTTGATTGCAATTATTTTATTGGAGATTGTAAGAAGACTTTTGTGGTTATTTTATGCAATATTGATTTAGAATTTAACTTCTTGAAGTGGAGCGACAAAAGGAGAATGTATTACATTCCTGAGGAAAACAAATATGAAATCTTAAAAGTCAAAAATTTGATAGAAAGAAGTTACGGTGGTATTGAATATTCGGATTTTCTATCTCCATATGCACAAAAGTATGCTATTGATATAATTTTAAAAGGTGAAAATCCGTATCTTTTTTATCAAATATGGGGAGGATACGAAGATAGTGAAAGAAAGGTGTTAGCACTTTCTTTTGACAGTAGGTTAGAAGAGACGGACTTTTCTCATTTTCCAATTGATATAATCTTGATTAAATCAGATACAATACTTTCTCACAGACAGATTTTGGGAACGTTTATAGGTCAAGGACTCAAGCGTGACAAGATTGGAGACATATTGGTAAAAGAAAATAAAGCTTTAGTATTTGTAAAAGAAGAAGTGAGCCTTTTTATAACAACACATATAGACAGAATAGGAAGAGATAGAATAAAAACAGAGGTTGTCAACAAAGATGATATAGATATCTCACAATTTATACAAAATAGTGGCAAAAGAATTGTATGCAGTGTCCCTTCCATGAGAGTAGATGCCATTGTAAGCCACGGTTTTGGGATTTCAAGGGAAGATGCAAGTGATCTTGTGAGGCAGTTTAAAGTTGCTGTGAACTGGGTGTATATTGATAAGCCTTCGTATGAGGTCAAAGAAGGCGATTTGATTTCTGTCAGGCATCATGGCAGATTAAAAGTAGAGAAGGTATTGACAACCACCAAAAAGGGAAGAATTAGTATTGAGCTTTTGAGATTTTCATAATTCTGTATTGTGGAGGTAAAACTTTTATGTTAACTCCTCAAGACATTGAGTCTAAGACCTTTAAAAGGGTGTATATAGGTGGTTATAGTGTTGAAGAGGTGGAAGAGTTTTTAGAGCAGGTATTAAAAGATTATGAAGCTCTGTACAAAGAAAATCTTGAGCTGAAAGACAAGATTGCTCTACTGAACGAAAATATCCAAAACTACAAGACAATCGAAGAGACTTTGCAAAATACCTTAATTGTTGCCCAGTCAACTGCAGAGGAGATAAAGAAAGTTGCCTATCAGAAGGCAGAAAGCATAATAAAAGAAGCTGAAATGAAAGCATCGAAGATTATTGAAGAGGCAAACAGCAAGGTTTTGCAAATCACATATGAATATGGCGAACTTAAAAAAAGATATCAGCTTTTTTTGAATAAGTTTAGGAATTTACTTCAAACAGAGCTCAGTGCACTTGAAATGGTAGACAAAGAACTACAAAATGACTAATAAAATTTTGCAGGGGGATGAAACATAAAATGGATTGGAGCCAAACATTGAACTTACCAAAGACCGAGTTTCCGATGAGGGCAAATCTTGCACAACGTGAACCTGAGTTTTTGAAGTTTTGGGAAGAAAAAGAGATATTCAAAAAAATACTAAGGAAAAATAAAGGTGGAAAGAAATTTATACTTCATGACGGGCCACCTTATGCAAACGGGGATATTCATTTGGGACATGCTCTCAACAAGGTGTTAAAAGACATTGTGAATAAATACAAGGCACTACAAGGATACTATACACCTTATATACCCGGTTGGGACACTCACGGGCTTCCAATTGAGCAGCAGGTTATAAAAAAGCTTGGGGTTAATAGACACGAAGTCGATGTTGTTGAATTTAGGAAGAAATGTAAGGAATTTGCATTAAGTTACATTGACATTCAAAGAAATCAGTTCAAACGCTTAGGTGTGTTTGGCGAGTGGGAAAATCCTTACATGACATTAGACCCCAAGTTTGAGGCAAGGCAGATTCGTGTTTTTGGCGAGATGGCTAAAAAAGGGTATATCTATAAAGGACTAAAACCTGTCTATTGGTGTCCGTCATGTGAGACTGCTTTGGCCGAGGCAGAGATAGAGTATCAAGAAGACAAGACATATTCAATCTATGTAAAATTTGAGGTAATAGATGATAAGGGATTGTTTGCTAACTTGAATTTATCTGGCAAAAAGGTTTACATTGTAATTTGGACAACCACAACATGGACCCTTCCAGGCAATTTAGCAATTGCACTAAACGCCGATTTTGATTACAGCTTGGTTGACGTTGGGAATGAAATCTTAATTGTGGCATCTGAGCTTGTAGAAAGAGTAATGAAGACAAATAAAATTGACCAATATCATGAGATTGCAAGGTTTAAAGGCAAGGATTTAGAATACGTAAAATGCAAACATCCTTTTTTGGATAGAACCTCTTTAGTAATTTTAGGTGAGCATGTTACTTTGGAAGCAGGAACTGGCTGTGTTCACACAGCACCTGGTCATGGTGAAGAGGACTTTGATGTCTGTCAAAGATATAATATTCCTGTAATTGTTCCAGTTGACAATAAAGGATATCTAACCCAGGAAGCTGGCAAGTTTGCAGGGCTTTTTTATGAAGACTCAAACAAAGAAATTGCAAAGGAGTTAGAAAGTTCAGGTCATCTTTTAGGTGTTGAAAAGATAACTCACCAGTATCCTCACTGCTGGAGATGTAAAAATCCTGTTATATTCAGAGCAACTGAGCAGTGGTTTGCTTCAGTGAAAGGGTTTAGAGAAGAGGCACTGAAGGCTGTAGATGATGTCAAGTGGGTGCCTGAGTGGGGAAGAGATAGAATTTACAATATGATTGCAGACAGGCAAGACTGGTGTATCTCAAGACAGAGAATCTGGGGTGTGCCAATTCCAATCTTCTATTGCAAAAATTGCAGGAAAGAGCTAATAACAGATGAGACAATTGAACATATAGCAAAAATATTTGAAAAAGAAGGTTCTGATGCTTGGTTTTCTAAGGATGTAAAAGAACTTTTGCCAGAAGGTGCAAAGTGTCCTATTTGTGGCTGTAGCGAGTTCGAAAAAGAAACCGACATCATGGATGTGTGGTTTGACTCAGGTTCTTCTCATGCTTATGTTTTAGAAAGCAGAGAAGATTTAGAGTGGCCATGTGATATGTACTTAGAAGGAAACGATCAGTACAGAGGATGGTTCCAGTCATCGCTTTTGACAGCTGTTGCAACAAAACGAAGAGCACCGTATAGAATTGTTCTGACACATGGATTTGTTGTTGACGGCGAAGGGAAGAAAATGTCAAAGTCAGAAGGCAATGTGATATCACCGTTTGATATCATTAATGAGTTCGGAGCAGACATTTTAAGGCTTTGGTGCGTTTCAGCTGACTACACAACCGATATGAGAATTTCAAAGGATATTATAAAACAGCTAACAGAAATTTATAGAAAAATAAGAAATACAGCAAGATTCTTGCTTGGCAATCTTTATGACTTCGATCCGAAAACAGATAAGGTAGGATATGAAAACCTTAAAGAAATTGACAAGTGGGCATTACAAAGGCTGTATAAGTTGATTGAAAAGGTCACAAAAGCTTACGAAGAGTATGATTATAATCAGGTATATCATCTTGTTCATAACTTCTGTGTAATTGACATGAGTAATTTGTATCTTGACATAAACAAAGATAGACTTTATGCATCAAAAAGTGAAAGCCTTGACAGAAGATCTGCACAGACAGTCATGTACGAAATATTAATTGCACTCACAAAACTTATCGCACCAATTTTGTCTTTCACAGCAGAGGAGATTTGGCAGAATATTGTTTTCAAAGAAGAAGACGCTGAATCAGTGTTTTTGACAAGCTGGCCAAAGGTTGACGAAGGTATATTAAAAGATGAAGCTTTGAGAGAAAAATGGAATAGAATAATTGAAATAAAAGACATTGTTGCAAAACAGCTTGAGATTGCAAGAAATGAAAAGCTTATTGGAAGTTCCTTAGACAGCAAAGTAAAGATTTTTGCAAAAGGTGATATAAAAAGATTTATAGAAGAAAACAAAGACATTATTCAGGAAGTGCTAATTGTTTCTCAGCTTAAGGTTGAAGAAGGCGATAGCGACCAGATAAAAGTAGAAGTTTATAAGGCTGATGGTTCAAAGTGTGAACGATGTTGGAAATTCGATACAATGGTTGGAAAGAATGAAGAAAGTTTAAATGTATGTCCAAGGTGCTATGAGGTTGTAAAAGGTAAATAACGTAAAGAAAGATGAGCCGGTGTATGGAATACCGGCTTGTCTTTTATTTAACAAAATCTGTGAAAAAGGATGGGTAGGATGGAAAATAGGATTTACTTAAGTTTAAAAAGGGAAGAAAAAAACATTCCAATTGTCTTTATTGAGAGAATAGAAAAAGTCGGAGAATATCTTGCATCTTTTAACTGCTCAGATCTTGTCATATTTACCGACAAGATGGTCTACAGGCTCTACAAAGATTTTATTGATAGTCTTTCCTACTCTTACCTCTACCTTTTTGATGAAGGTGAGGAGTCAAAGTCAATAGAATCTTACCTAAAGGCAATTGATTATCTTTTAGATAGAAATGTGGACAGAAGAGCATTGTTTGTTGCAATTGGTGGTGGAGTTGTTGGTGATGTAGTAGGGTTTATAGCATCTACATATAAACGTGGTGTGAGGCTCATTCACATTCCAACAACTCTTCTTTCAATGGTTGATAGTAGTATTGGTGGTAAAACAGGAATCAACTACAAGTTATATAAAAATCAAATTGGAACATTTTATCAACCTGAGATGATAATAATTTGCCCTCAGTTTTTAGGAACACTTCCAAAAAGCGAAGTTTTATCTGGAATTGGTGAAATAATAAAATATGGTTTTACCTTAGACAAAAGTATATTGGATATGAAAGATAGATTTGAAAATGATGTTTTTGAGATTTTTCAAGATAAAATACTTGCTATGCAGTTGATAAAGAAATCTATTAACTGTAAAGTTAAAGTTGTTGAAAAGGATGAAAAAGAATCACTTTTGAGAGAAGTTCTGAATTTTGGCCACACAGTAGGTCATGCATTAGAGACGTATTACAATTACTATTTTTCTCATGGTATATTCGTTATTTTGGGAATGGTTGCTGAAATGATACTTTCAAACATTCTATTTAATTTTGATTTATCAAACTTAGATTTTTTAATAAGAATTTTGGAGAAGAATAGTATAAAACTTCCTCAAAGATTTGAGAAGAGCCAAATTATCTCAATTATGAAGTATGACAAGAAAAATATAAGTTCTTCTATAAGAATTGTTTTATTGAAGGATGTATGTGATTATGTTTTAGGTTACGAAATTAATGAAGATATTTTATATGAGGCACTTGATAAGTTCGAAAAAATTGTTTTATCTTAAAATGCCTCAGTCTGACAAAGTCAAGAAGAAGCTCCCTTGTCTTGGCTATATAGCTCACGAATTATAAAAATAAATGCCAAGAAAAGGGAGCTTTTTTATGTGTTAATTCTAATTTCTGCATCGTTATAGATTGTCAAATATGAATCATATTTCTCTTATGACTCTGCGTCAAAAGTTTTAAAAAACTTTTCAAAAACCTCTTTTCAAGTTGGTTTTTACTATTGTAATATATAAACCTAATCACAATTGTATAAGGGGGTGTCTATGTAACTTTTTAGACAGCCCCTGTAACTTATTACTTGATAAGCAAACTTAAAGAAATTTCTTCTGGTACCACTTTGTGACTAACAAGTGCTATATTTTTATCATTCCATGTAGGCTCAAATTTATACATTTTTTTGTCTTTAATATAGGTTGTTGAATAAAAAATATTACCAACAATACATAAAATAAACAAAAGTTATTGATTCCATTCATAAGCGAAAGAAAACTTCTTACCTTCTAACTTTCTAAGAAGTTGCTCAAATAGAAAAGTAATTAGTATCCAATCAATATACCTTTTATAATTTCTAAATCCCTTGAGCCTCACATTCTCAAGATTATATTCACCTTTTAATTTGCTAAATAGTCTTTCAATCTTTGTTCTCTGCTTGTATAGCTTTTTACCCTCTTCAGTTTCTAAAAATCTTATGTTCTTGCTTCTAAAACTATTGCTAACATTGTTTTTATTTTTCATGTTTCTTTTGTTTATCCCAGCAACAAATTTAACTTTAAGCTCATTTGCTATATTAAACCATCTGCTACAATCGTATCCCGCATCTGCTAATACAATCTCACAGCCAAAGCCCCATGCCCTATACAAAAGCTCTTCTTGTCTTGAGTCATGTTCATTTGCCCCTGTTAAAATCCAGAAAAGTGGTATTACTTCTTCTTTACCTGTACACAAAAGATGTAATTTGTATCCCCTGAAAAATCCTATTGTAATATGTATACCTATTTTTGCTTCTGAATCATTTTTGGCACTTCTCAGCGGCGTAGAGTCTACTATCGCTATACTCATATCAGGTTCTATCTTAGCTATTAATATGTCTTTTATATCTTGCATGTATTCTTTTTCTATTTTTCTTGACAACTTTGCAAAATATGAATAGTCCGGACTTTCTTCTATACCTACTACTTGCTTAAACTCTGTGTCTTGATTTATTCGATATTCTAATTCTCTGAAACTCTTTATCCCCTTTTTAACTTTATAAACCAAACAAGCTATTATCTGAAACAGATTAAATTTCCTCGGTCGTCCCCTTCTATTTTGCTTTATCTTCCTCGATAAAACTTCAGTAACCTTTTTTATTACAAAAAGCAGCTTTAAAAATTTCTTATTTTGTGCTTTAATATTCTTAGTCATCTTTTTCCCCCTTGTGTTTTGTTGTGGTTTTCTCTTAAATTAAAATTATAACACAAGGGGGCTTTTTTCTTTTGTTACTATGTTTACTCTATATGGTTATTTCTTTTATTCAACAACCTCTTTAATACTGTATACCACAACGTTATATTTTACTTTATTATTTTTAACTTCTTTTTCGCTGAAAATAAGATAGTTATTGCCAAAAAATTTAACTGAATCGTATTGTACCACACTATTTGTAGGAGGTAACTTAAATAATGTTTCAAATGAACTTTTATTTCTATTTAATTTCATAACTCTTATTAAATTTTTTTCAGGATATGATGCTTCTTTTATGGATTGTATATCTGTTATAAATGCAAATATTCCATTTGGTGCTATATCAAAATGTTGTCTTGGCGGATATGGTAAATTATTAATAGCAGGATAAGAAGTTGTATCTACTACTTTTAAATTATTTTTATCAAACCATACAATTTTGTATGGATAGGTAGGGAGATAAAGGACTTTTTCATTGTTTTTATTATATTCTTTGAATTTACTCTCTTGAATCCAGGTGATAAAAATAAGTCGATTATTAATTTCAGATGGTGCAAATTGAATCATGTTAATTTGTGAATTCTTAGGAACAACAATAAGACTATTAGTATCAATTTCTTTTGTTAATTTTTTAGTTTTGATATTCCATATTTGGATACTAAGCTTACCATTAGGTTTATGGGGAACATTATAAATTAATAAAAGTTCATTATTCAGCCAATGTATAAAAAATTGCTCACTAAAATCTTTTGTAAGCCAATATTCTTTTTTTGTTTTGAGATCAACAATTAAAATATTCTGTGAATCTCTTTCTTTGTTCCACGTTGAAATTGCTATATATTTACCATCGGGTGAAATAGCTGCTTCAGGATTGGGTCCTCTTCCACCTTTCCAAACAAGATACAAAGTAGGTCTTCTACCTTGTAATAGTTCTTGTATATCCCAAGCAAATATTGCATTTTGGTTTACTCCAAAAGAAGATTTTAACCATGTGGAAGAAAGAATTAAATTATTATTTCTGTTCGTGCAATCAACATGAATGTTGATGTTTGTGATAAAAAAACATACTAATACAATTAAGCTTACTATTAGTTTATTCTTCATTATTATCCCTCTTATTATTTATTTAGTTAAAAAATTGCTTAACCTGAAGCCATGTTCGTCCATTTTGACATCATCAGGTTCATCCAAAAGAGGTTCATTTTGTGAACGTTCAATATAGAGTTCCTTTTCTTTCAGTAATTCAATCGACCAATCAGGTAAATGAATAACTTCACCACCATAATCATCATAAATTATTTCAATCAGTAAATTGCCGCTTTTATCATATGATACCCATTTTTTGGTTTTACCATTTTTGTCGATACAAATTTCTTCATAGCCACCATTTGAAAAATAATTTTTTCTTATCTTCTCCCCATTTTGAGATGGAATAACTTCCGTTTTTAAAATTATTATATCACTTTTGTTGTTCTCAGATGTATTTTCAGCAGCAACGATATTCAAGTTGTACAGAATAGGAAATAACACCAGAAGTAAAATTAATACTGTGGTTTTCAGAATTTTACAATTATTAATTTTTCTAATTTGCATTACAAATCAACTCCTTTGAATATAAGCATCAATAATCTTTTACTAATAATACAAAAGTAAAATCCTACAATTCCGCCTATTGTATTCGCTATAATATCGTCTATGTCAAAACATCTGCCAGAATTGTTTGTCATTATCATACTAATTAACTGCAATACTTCTATGCATAAAGAAAATGAAAAACTATAATATTGTTAATGATAAAATAAAATCATCAGAAATGACACTAAAAATTCCCCACCTGCCACTTAAAAAGAAGCCTTCTGTAGTGTAGAATGGAAAGTATGGAAAAACTACAGAAGGAGAAGATAACAAGAAAATGTTGGGGGTTGCAATGCATACAACAATCTACACACTTTTCAAACGGGGATACAACAAAAGTCAAATAGCAAGATTGTTAGACGTGGATAGAAAAACTGTTAGAAAAGTAATCCATGACATTGAACAGAAGGGAGAAGTCGAGAGGAAATCAAAAGGTTCTGTATTAGATAATTACAGGGAGTTTATTGAGGCAAAGGTTAATAAAGGACACTCAGCAAAGAAGATACATCAAGACTTGCAAGCGGAATTTGATTTTGAAGGAAGCTATTCTAATGTAAGAAGATATGTCCAAAAGTTAAAACAAAAGATAGCAAATTCAAAGGTGTACATGGTTTTAACAACACTGCCTGCAGAAGAAGCACAAGTTGATTTTGGATATATAGGTAAGATAAAAGTTGATGGAAAATTCAAAAAAGCATGGGTATTTACAATGGTTTTAAGCTATTCAAGATATATGTATGCAGAGATAGTATTCGACCAAACAGTTGAAACATTTATCCAGTGTCATAAGAACGCATTCAAGTATTTTGGAGGAGTAGTAGAAGTTGTGAAGATAGACAACTTAAAAGCAGGTGTATTGAGCGTTGATTTTTATGAGGCGCAAATACAAAAAGATTATGCAAGTTTTGCGAGCCACTATGGATTTTTACCTCAGCCATGCAGGGTGTATACACCGACTGATAAAGGCAAAGTAGAATCAGCAATTAAGTATGTTAAGCAAAACTGTTTTTCTGGAGAAGAATTTAAAGATATTGATGAGGCGAGGGAACATTTAAAAAACTGGCTTGATAATGTAGCAAATGTGAGAGTACATGGCACAACCAAGAAAGTTCCCAAAGAAGTTTTCATCTCAGAAGAGAAGGAAAAGTTAATAGCTCTTCCTATTGAGGAATATTACATATCAAGAAGTTCAATTCACAAAGTAGCTACTAACTGTCATCTCATATACAAAGGGAACTACTATTCAGTGCCATATGAGTATGCAGGACGTGAAGTAGAAGTAGTTGAGATAGGCAGTTTTTTGAGGGTGTTCTTTGAAGGTAAAGAAATAGCCCTTCATCAGATTGTCAAAAACAATGAGAAGGGCAAATACGTAACCAACAAAGAACACTATCCCTCGTCTAAGAATATAACAATTGAGGATATAATGTCAAGACAGAGGGATAAAATGGCAGAGATTGGTAATTGGGCGTTGGAGTTTTTTGAGGAATTTATTAAACGGGAAGGATTTAAAAAATATGATTACAGGAGCATAAGTGGGATAATAGCACTAAAAGAAAGATATGGAGCTGAGACAGTAGACAATGCGTGTAAGAGGGCTTTAAAATTTGGAGGGCTAAGCTACAAAGTTGTCAAGAACATATGTGAAAAAGGGATAAGCGATTTACCTGAGTATGAAGACGAGAGCTATGTTAATGAGGAAAGAACAGAGCTTTACAGGGATATCAGGGAATATAACAAATTGCTTGAGATAGGGGAATTGCAAATATGAATGATCTTTTGTTGGGGAAGCTAAAGGATTTGAAATTATCCGGGATAATAAAAAGTTTTGATTTAAGAGTAGAAGAAGCTATTAAGAATAATTTTTCGTATCAAGAGTTTTTTGAGATATTGATAAATGATGAAGTGAGTAACAGGAGAATAAACAGTAATCAAAAGAGGATAAGCAAAGCGAGGTTTCCATGGCACAAGACATTAGAAGAATATAATTTTAATTATCAGCCTTCAATAAATAAGAGGTTTATATACAATTTGGCGACCTGTGAATTTGTCCGCAAGAAAGAGAATGTGGCCTTCATAGGACCGCCAGGGACAGGGAAGACACATCTTGCAATAGCGATAGGACTTAAAGCTGTAGCACTTGGATATAGAGTTTTGTTTACCACAGCAAATGAGATGTTAGAAGAGTTGTATATTTCAAGAGCGGATAATTCGTATCAACAAAAGCTAAAAAACTATGTTAATGTGGATTTGTTAATAATAGATGAGCTGGGCTTAAGGAAATTTAATCAAAGCAGTGTAGATGATTTTTATGAGATAATATCAAAGAGATATGAGAGAGGATCGATAATAATAACCACAAACAAAGTATTTGAAGAGTGGCCGAGGATATTTTATGATCCAGTTTTAGCGACAGCGATTTTAGATAGATTTGTACATCACTGTCATTTTGTGGTTATCAAAGGTGAAAGTTATAGGATGAAGCAAAGGGAGGGTGCTATCAAAGCTTTAACAGATGATTCCAAGAATGAGTCAAATTAGTTAAATAATGATAATTAAATTTTTTTTAAAACAGGTGGGGAAAAAATATTATCAAAAGTGGGGAAAAGGTATTGACAATAACAATAATATGTTACTTTTTTTAATGGGCAATCTTTCCTTATTATTGGTAGCAAAAAGCCGAATGGTAAAAATAAAATAATATTATACCCAAAAGTTTTAAATATTATTTCAAAAGTAGGTAGTAAGTATTCTTTTATATTATACCCTGCTCTTGATGCTTCTCTTAATGCTTCAATTCTCTTTATTAAAAAATGAAATGGAACTAAGTTATACTGTACTTTAGTAATGTCTATTTTAAATGGCAATTTGATTGGAAATTGTGTAATTATCATAACTACAAATATATATCCAGCGAAAATAATCTTTACAGCTCTTTGCTTATACTTTTGAAGCATTACCTGTACTCCTTCAGTATAAAAGATTGAAATTTAAGTCTTCTATATTTTCATAACTTTTATAATAAATCAAGGCTTGTATACTATAAAGTCTCATGACTCATAATAACCAGTATTAAAATTAAACTCAATATAATAATCTTTATTTG
Organism: Caldicellulosiruptor changbaiensis; assembly: GCF_003999255.1. Classification (GTDB taxonomy): domain Bacteria; phylum Bacillota; class Thermoanaerobacteria; order Caldicellulosiruptorales; family Caldicellulosiruptoraceae; genus Caldicellulosiruptor; species Caldicellulosiruptor changbaiensis. Next base: position 1,378,336 of record NZ_CP034791.1, on the reverse strand, counting down.
GAGTTACAGTAAAAGAAATAGTTTGCCAACCTTTATTAGTAATAATATATTGAGGGGATGTTTTCTTCCCTGAACTATCCACTAAGTATACTGGAATAGATGCGTAAGCATTGCTTAAAGGATTTGTCCTATTGATAGCATCTGACTTATTTAAATACATTCCAAAGCAAGCATCAATTTTAATAGTATTGCCACTTGTTTTAACCCACTTGTCACTATATAATATCCCTGATGCCCATACTACAGTACCATTATAACTTTCTCGGTCTAAGTTCACAGTTTGATTTGAAGAGCTTGGAGGATTAACTCCGAAGGGTTGATTTTTCTCATCGATATCTACTGTTGACTGAGAGAGGCTTTGGATATCTTCTTGTGTTTGCGAAGCTGCAAAAATAAATGCATTCGAAAGTATACATATCCAAAGGTAAATTACTAAACAAAACATTTTTTTCATGCATAACCCTCCAAAAATAATTATTGTTTTTTTAGCCTTTTGCAGAAACGCTCAATATGAGCGTTATCAAGTATTTTAAACTGCCGAAAAATTGAATAATCATCCTCTAACTTTTATTTTTGCAAACGGCTGAGATTGAAAATATAATCCCTATTACAATTTTACCCATTAATTTTCAAACATTTTCGACTCACCTCTTGAGTGGTTTATTTATTTTATCATTATTATACCACGCATGTAGAAACGCTACAATTGTAAGATCAGACAAAAAAATAAATACATTCTCTCAATTTTTTGGTAAAATATTATACTATAAGTTCTAATAACTAATTTTCGGCATAGATGAATAGAAAGACATGTTTAGGCTTGAATCTTTTTGTATAAAAATCTCCAAAAAACTTTTCAAAAACCTCTTTACAAATTGGTTTTTACTATTGTAAAATATATGTGTAATCACAATTGTAAAAGGAGAGTGAAGCAAATGAACAAAGATTTATTAAAGCCATCAGAAGCTGAGTTAGAGGTTATGAAAGTTTTATGGGAAGAAGGAAAGGCGCTCAGCGCGCCAGAGATAGTGCAAAGGTTAAAAGAAAAACACATCAAATGGGAAAAATCAACTATCTACACCTTGATTGACAGGCTTGTAAAAAAGAAAGCGATAAAGCAAGAGAAAAAGGATAAACTTTACCACTACAGTCCATCCATTAGCAAAGAAGAGTATGCAAAGATAGAAACAGCAAGGGTATTGAATAAGCTATTTAATGGCTCTGTAAAAGATTTAATAGCAGCATTAGTTGAAAGTGGAAACTTAAAAAAAGAAGAGCTTGAGGAGATTAAGAAGTTATTAGGAAAAGAGGAGTAGAGATGAGATGAATATAGAAGTTATATTCAAATGGATTTTAGTAATGACAGTAGGTGGTAGCATAGCTGTTTTGATATTTGCTATTTTGAGCAAAATCTTTAAAGAGCATTTGAGCGCAAGGGCAAGGTATTATATTTGGATGATAGGGCTTTTTTGTTTTACCATTCCATGGAATGTATTGATTAAATTTTGTAAGAAAGATAGTAGAGTACTAAATCAGAGTATTATATTAGGCAACAGCAGTCATATGACCTCAAAATTAAATAACAACAATGCATTGAACTTACAACTAACAGAAAATACAGCACAAGGTGGGGCTTTAATTGCCCTGCCTTATAAAAATATTAGTTATTTTAACCCTGAAAAATTTGTAGAATTTATTGGTTATGTCTGGCTTGTAGGTGCCATAGTATTTTTTGCATGGTTTTTGATAAGGTATATTTGGTTTAAAGTGATACTTATAAGAAGTTCACGAAAATGTTCAAATGAATATTGCAGGAGAATGATTGAAAGGTATTGCAATCTAAGAAAAATTCCAAAAAAGATAAAGATATTAGAAAGTGATATTATACAAACACCTATGCTAATCGGAATAATTACTCCGATCCTAGTAATACCTACAAAGGACAAAGTAAGAGAAGATTTAAGATTAATCATAAGACATGAACTTGTACACTTCAAGAGAAAAGATGTACTTGTTAAATGGCTAAGCAAATTAATAAATGCACTTCATTGGTTTAATCCCTTAGTATATTTTGCCATTTTAAAGCTAAATAGAGAATGTGAATATTCATGTGACGAAGAAGTAATAAGAAAGCTTAAGAAAAATGGTAAAAGAAGGTATGCAGAGGTACTTTACAACGCTATTTTGTTGAGTATGAGCAGTGCAGCAGGTGTAGGATTTGGTGTGAAGAATAAGAAAGAGAGCATTGCTGAGAGATTTAGGCTAATTATGAGTTTTGAGTCAAGGAAAATGAGCAAAGGTGCAAAGGTGTTTGTTGTGGTGTTAGTATCAACAACAATATTCTTAAGTGCATTTGTTCAAATTTGGGCAAAAGATATTTTGAGTTTTGATAGCGATGAAATAGATGCAATCAAATCAACTATAGAAGGATTTTATGAAACACAGTACAAAGCTTATCTTCAAATGGAATATATAGATATAACACCGTACTTGGATATGTCAAAGATACAGAATCATAATAAAGTTGTTGCATTAAAAATGTTAGTATTCAGAAGAAAATATACAGACGAAAAAAAATATTGTTATGTTGAGAAGAGACATTTTCCATATGAACTTCATTACAAGGGCATAGAACTTGATGGCAACAAAGCCAAGGTAGTTATTGACTTAGAGATAAAACTGAAAGAAGCATATCCATCATTTATTTCTTATGGTGATAATATTTTTGAATTAGAAAAGCAGGATGGAAAATGGAAAATAACAAAGCATATCTATGATAAATGGGCCTTAATGTTCTATGAATTTTCTACTGACCAAAAGTTACCAGAACCTGATTACGAGCAAATAAAAAAGCAAATAGATAGAGATTTTGGAATTAAGTAATAATTTGTATGATATTAGATAAATGGAGGCGAAAAGTTATGTCATACATTCTTATTTTCAATAGTTCCTGATTAAACAGAAGATAATAGTTTCAAATAATTTATTGTTTAATTTAATCTGAAAATCATATAGAAACTAAAAGAAATGGGGTTTGTGAGATGCTTACATTTACAAAATCTAAAGAATATGATGGCACTTCAATAGAGGGATTTATTTACGTTAATGGTATGGAAAATATTGGTGCTAACCTGCTTGATACTGCAGCATATGGGCGTGCATTTACAATTATTACATTAGTAGCAGGAAAAATATATGAATGTGAATTTTATGAATGGAATTATAGCGGACAGGCAGTTCATATTGGTGTTGGAGTTAAAAATGAAAGTGTAACGACACCCGGATCAATTACAATTCTTAAGAAAGACATACGGACAGGTAGTGGTTGTGGTTCTATAATGACTACTGCTTTCATGCAAAGCAATTTCAACATTCAACTAACTATTCCACCTCGAACGACAAGTAATCCCACTCAGGGGTTTACAGATCTATTATCTGCTCTTGTGTCTAGTACTACACTTGTAAATGGGCGAATCCGCTTTAAGGTAAACTCAGGCGAAAATTTATTTATTAAAAGTTTATTGTGTTAAGGATCAGACTAATTGGGAAAAATATGCGGGTTGGACAAATTTAATTTCTGCGGAAGATGTTTAAAAAATAGATCCAGCTACTGGTCAACCTTATAATAACAGTTTGTCCCAGACAGGTCTTTACCAACATATTAGACGTCACGTCGAATTACCTATTGGGAATAATACCGTGCGTTTTGCATTGGGTAAAATTGAAAACAATCAAGTAGTGGATAGATATAATATAGATGAATTTGAAAGTCCAATATATACATTACCATTTTCGAAGAACGGTAATCTTGGAAACTACGGAATTGTATATACTTTTTATTATCCTGTAGCCGATGCAAAATATGTTACAGTTACACCTCAGCAAGCAGATATAATACAAAAATACACTATGAAAATTAATGGAATATGGCAGACAGTTACTGCTTCAAAATCAAACCCGTTTTCTTTTGAGTTAATAGGAGGAAATTCTTTTTGGTTTGTATTGCCTGGTGGCTCATATGGTGATGTTGAAATAATGTTCAAAACAAAATGACTTTTCAAAAATTTTAAATAAAGAAGGGAATAGGCAATAATGAAGAAAATTAATACCATAAAAACTACCGTAATATTAGCTATTTTTGTTTTTTTAGTCTTTTGTACTGAAGCTACAAATTCTAATTATAATGTAACACAAAACGAAATTGCCAGAGCAATATCCTTAGAACTTGTCCCGGAAGAGTTAAGAGGAAACTACCAAAAACCCATAACTCGGCTCGAATTTTGTCACCTGATAGGAAGCCTATTACGTTCTTTTGGCCTTGACCTTAACCAAATATCAAAGTCAAATTCTCAATTAACTTTTTCTGATACCGATGACCATGAAGTAAGAGTATTAGCAACTCTCGGAATAGTAGATGCTAAAGAAAAAGGAATGTTCTATCCAAATGCTACTGTTACAAGACAAGAATCTGCTAAAATGCTTTTTTCTGTTGTTACTATTTGCAAAAGAATGCCACAAATAAAACAATATTTTAAACTGCAAATGAAATGGCCTAATGAGGATGAAATTTTTCCTCAAGACTTCTCAGATGGTACTTACATTTTCCCATGGGCAAGAGAGACAGTAAATTACCTTTATCGAATAGGTGTTTTTAATATTGATAGCAACGGATGTATTGAGCCAAACAGAAAACTGACCCGTGAAGAAGCAATTATAACAATACTAAGATTATACAGTGCTGCTACTGGTGAAAGAGGCAATCCCATTTCAGAAGAAACTTTCTATCCATATCCTTTTGTAAATAATGTAGCAAATTCTGATGTTGTCTGGGGTTATATAGATTCAAAAGGGAATTGGAGGATACAGCCAAAATTTTATGAACCCTCAGGGTTTAATATGCAAGGGTATGCTACTGCTCAGAGTCCCCTTTATCTTAAGGATTCGTATATGGTTTTTGATAAGTCAGGTAAAATCTATTTTAAATTTCAACGTATTGCAGGATTATATGGAAAGTTGGCTATTGTAGACGATGGAATTTATTTATTGCCACAAAAGAAAAAACTGTCCTCCGATAATGATGCGGTAAGTAATGTCCTTATTTATCCTCAAGGTGATTATATGTTGCCAGTAAAAGATGACAAAACAAATCTTTATGGTTATTATTCTTTTGATGGCAAGAAGATGATAAATTTTTACTATGATAGAGCATATGCATTTCATGGAGGGAAAGCTGTTGTAAAAAAGAAAGAGAATTATTATTTGATAAATAAAACAGGAAAAGTATTAAGGTTATTCAAGATAGATGAAAAGAAATATAATGTGCGATATTTTATTGGTGAAAGTGGATTGCTATCATCTACGGATGGACAGGACATAGGATATAATGCCAAGACGGATGCTTATTTTAAAGTTCCACAATCAACATTAACAGAAGATGGCTGGTTTATTGTAACAGATACTACTGATTGGAAGAGCAAAAAGCTTCTTGATGCAAATGGAAACACCGTAGCAATGGGTAAAAATATAGTTGATTTGGGTAATGGATTTTATCAGGTATGGGGAAATAACAATGAAAGATTTATCGTTACGAATTTAAAAAAAGTGGTGATTCAGCGTAAAAATTCTAAGATTTTTAATTGGATAAGTAGTAGAGGTAGTGGAGGTCTTGCAGCCATTTACTCTTCAGAAGATACTATCACCATAGTTGATGCATTTGGAACAGTTTTTTCTAATATTTGTTTGCCTTCTAAGAATTGTAAAGTTGATTTTGTTAATGGTCTTCTTCGCATCATAGATACTATTAATTTTTTGCAGTATTATTATAATCCTATAAACGGTAAGAGAGTTTTAAAAGTTAACCCATAAATTGTAAAAATATTTTTAATCCATGTATATTATACTTGACTTTTAATCATTTACTAATATGAAATACAATCAAGATACACAGGTGTTATTCTAATCAGATTGTAATTTCCAGCTTTATCTAAAAAGTGTTGCATTTTTTATAGCAATTTAGAAAGCCAAAATCTTTCAAAAACCTCTTTACAAATTGGTTTTTACTATTGTAAAATATATGTGTAATCACAATTGTAAAAGGAGAGTGAAGCAAATGAACAAGGATTTATTAATGCCATCAGAAGCTGAGTTAGAGGTTATGAAAGTTTTATGGGAAGAAGGAAAGGCGCTCAGCGCGCCAGAGATAGTGCAAAGGTTAAAAGAAAAACACATCAAATGGGAAAAATCAACTATCTACACCTTGATTGACAGGCTTGTAAAAAAGAAAGCGATAAAGCAAGAGAAAAAGGATAAACTTTACCACTACAGTCCATCCATTAGCAAAGAAGAGTATGCAAAGATAGAAACAGCAAGGGTATTGAATAAGCTATTTAATGGCTCTGTAAAAGATTTAATAGCAGCTTTAGTTGAAAGTGAAAACCTAAAAAAAGAAGAGCTTGAGGAGATTAAGAAGTTATTAGGAAAAGAGGAGTAGAGATGAGATGAATATAGAAGTTATATTCAAATGGATTTCAGTAATGACAGTAGGTGGTAGCATAGCTGTTTTGATATTTGCTATTTTGAGCAAAATCTTTAAAGAGCATTTGAGCGCAAGGGCAAGGTATTATATTTGGATGATAGGGCTTTTTTGTTTTACCATTCCATGGAATGTATTGATTAAATTTTGTAAGAAAGATAGTAGAGTACTAAATCAGAGTATTATATTAGGCAACAGCAGTCATATGACCTCAAAATTAAATAACAACAATGCATTGAACTTACAACTAACAGAAAATACAGCACAAGGTGGGGCTTTAATTGCCCTGCCTTATAAAAATATTAGTTATTTTAACCCTGAAAAATTTGTAGAATTTATTGGTTATGTCTGGCTTGTAGGTGCCATAGTATTTTTTGCATGGTTTTTGATAAGGTATATTTGGTTTAAAGTGATACTTATAAGAAGTTCACGAAAATGTTCAAATGAATATTGCAGGAGAATGATTGAAAGGTATTGCAATCTAAGAAAAATTCCAAAAAAGATAAAGATATTAGAAAGTGATATTATACAAACACCTATGCTAATCGGAATAATTACTCCGATCCTAGTAATACCTACAAAGGACAAAGTAAGAGAAGATTTAAGATTAATCATAAGACATGAACTTGTACACTTCAAGAGAAAAGATGTACTTGTTAAATGGCTAAGCAAATTAATAAATGCACTTCATTGGTTTAACCCCTTGGTATACTTTGCAGTTTTAAAGCTAAATAGAGAATGTGAATATTCATGTGACGAAGAAGTAATAAGAAAGCTTAAGAAGGATGGCAAAAGAAGGTATGCAGAGGTACTTTATAACACACTTTTGGTGAGTATAGGCAGTGGAGCAGGCGCGGCATTTGGTCTGGTAGGTAGAAAAGAAAGCATTGTTGAGAGATTTAGGTTTATTATGAGTTTGGAGGCAAGGAAAATGAGCAAAGGTGCAAAGGTGTTTGTTGTGGTGTTAGTGTTGACAACAATATTCTTAAGTGCATTTGTTCAAATATGGGCAAAAGATACTTTGAGTTTTGATAGCGATGAAATAGAGGCAATCAAATCAACTATAGAAGGATTTTATGAAACACAGTACAAAGCTTATCTTCAAATGGAGTATATAGATATAACACCGTACTTGGATATGTCAAAGATACAGAATCAAAATAAGGTAATAGCTCTCAAAAAATTGGTGTTCAGAAGAAAATATATAGACGAAAAAAAGTACTGTTATGTTGAGAAGAGACATTTTCCATATGAACTTCATTATAAGAACATAGAACTTGATGGCAACAAAGCCAAAATAGTTATTGACTTAGAGATAAAACTAAAAGAAGCATATCCGCCGTTTATTTCATATGGAGAAAATATTTTTGAATTAGAAAAGCAGGATGGGACATGGAAAATTACAAAGCATATCTATGATAAATGGGCCTTAATGTTCTATGAATTCTCTACTGACCAAAAGTTACCAGAACCTGATTATGAGCAAATAAAAAAGCAAATAGATAGGGAGTTTAGAATTGAGTAATAACTTACATGATGATATTTAAAAATGGAGGCGAAAAGTTATGTCGTACATTCTTATTTTCAATAGTTCCTGATTAAACAGAAGATAATAGTTTCAAAAAATTTATTATTTAATTTAATCTGAAAATCATATAGAAACTAAAAGAAGGGGGATATTTTAAATGAGAAAAATTGTATTGATTTTATTATGCTTCATTCTAATAATGCCAAATTCCATTGCCTATGCAAACTTATATTTTTTAAAAAACTCTGAAGAAGATAACATAAAAAACATTATCAAATCTTTTTACAATACTCAGTACGATGCATATTTACAAATGGAATATAAGGATATAACACCTTACCTTGATATGACTAAAATACAAAATCAAAACAAAGTAATAGCTCTGAAAAATTTAACAGCAAGAAGAAAGTATATTTATCAAAAAGGGTATTGTTACATCGAAGAGAAACGATTTCCATTAGAGTTCAATTACAAAGCTATTGATATAAACGGTAATCAAGCAAGCGTCATATTAGAAATAAAATTAGATGGACAGAATGCATATCCACCTTTTATTTGTGGTGGCGAAAATATATTTAAGTTAATAAAAATGGAAGATGGCTGGAAAATTACAGAACATGATTATGAAGATCTAAGTTTCTATGAAATTTCAAAAGAAAAATTAATAAGAGAATTTCAACCGAAAGAATTAGCTGAAATGATTGATCAAGAATTTTCTCCTGATTTGGAAAAAGAATATAAAAACTTCAGTGATGTTGAATTGAAAAGCAATGTTGGAATTCTCAGTTTGCCAGCAGTAAATCATTATTATAGTACATCAAGGGCTGTTGAATATGCAAACAAATACGTATATAACCGTAATACCAAGTTTTATGATGCAACCGCTGGAGGAGGAGATTGCACAAACTTTGCATCTCAAGTTTTATGGTATGGATTTGGAGCAAATGATACTACGAATGATATATTAAATAAGGTGATGATGGTTCCTGGTTCATATGAAGAAGGGTGGTATGCCGGTCCTGGTGGAGGCTCAAAAAATTGGGAGAATGTTGAAGCTTTCTGGACTTATATGACAAGCTTTAAGTCCATTGATACACCTGGACCACGCGTTGTTGTAGTAGACAGTGTAAATTCATTAGATAATGGAGGAATAATGCAAATTGATTTTTCTAATGACGGAAGATTTGAGCATACAGTAATTCTTGTAGATAAAACTACCTTGAAATTTGCTCAGCATACACCAAATACCTATCGTTATTATCAAGAGTACACAGGTGCAAAAAGATATTTTAATCCGTATTATTTTAGAGAAATAGAATAGAATGTAATAGATACAATCTTATTTCCCACTATCTTCAAAGATTGCACACCTTCAGAATAGAAATTTGATTATGAATATTTTCCACTGTTTATTAATGTTTTTCTGAAGGTGTGCTTTTATTAAGAAATTATAAAATGGGAGGCGAATACATTGAAGATAAAAAAAGTTATTCCATATATTTTATTATTCACAATAATGATGCTAAATATAAGCGGGTGCACAAGAAAGGATTTTACAAAAAAAGAAGATGAATACCCTAAAGCTCAAAAAATAGCTGTTTCAGCATTGTCAGATGCTTTTTATATGGTTAAAAATAAGAATTTTAATGTACTTAAATATAAAAAACATGATAATTGGTATCTATTTTTATTTTATATGACTACCGATAATTCACCCCAATATTTGTTATGTTTGGTTGAAAACAATAAAGCGTTATGGTATGCATCTGCTGGGTATCCAGCAATGAGTATGGGATTTGGAGTAAATCGAGTTAAATATAAAGGAAAAAGCATTTATTTTTGTAACTTAAATACCTCTACATGGATACCATCAACAGGCGCACGAAAGCCTACTAATTACACTAAAATGGTATTTGAATTTGAAAATGGGACAAAACTAATAGAAAATGTAAAAGGTGATAAGGGATATATTGTTATTGTAGACGGTTATAAAAAGCTAAAAGACTTAATCTTATATAACGCAAAAGGAGAAATAGTAAATAGATACGAAGATATAGGTTATGACTGTTATGAGTGTAAAGTAGTTGGGTTTAAATTGAAATAACTCTTACTTTTAGATTAATTACCAAAGTTTAAAATATATTCAAGGATGCTTTTTAAAGTTTGTTTCATGTTTAAAAAAAATCAAACTAAAGGATTATATATGAGGTTTTATATATATATAGCTTTACAAATTAAATGATCTGAAAAATATTTTAAAACTTCTTTACAAGTCAATTTTTCAGATGTATAATATAGGTGTGACTACAAATGTAAAATAATATCAATTATATAAATATGAGTAAAAAACATTCTTGCCATTAGGAGTTAAAGTTGAAGACTTTGAAATTTTTGATTGTTTCAAATAACATAGGCTTTAACCTTCTTGAGCGCTTGAGAGGGTGTGCAAATAAAAATAAAGGAGGGCATTTACTATGAAAAATTTCAAAAAAATAATAACTTATTTGACAGTTTGCAGTCTGGTTCTATTATCGATTTTATCCTTTTCAACTGTCAAAAGCAAAGCACTTGGAAGTGGAGAAGAAAAAGACAAACTATGGTTTTCAAACTTTGAAAAAGTTGTTAGTATTCCTGTGTCTGAAAAAGGGATTGAATATGTTTCAGATATGACTGGAACAGGGGGACCAGATGCTTTTGATGTTAAAGGTGATAAAGTGTATATTGTTGATAATGCGCATCACAGAGTTTTAATTTACAACAGGATTTCCGGTGAATATATTGAAGAAGTAAAACTTCCTGAAATTATAATATGGGTGTCGGATATATCAGTTGATGAGAAAGGAAATTTATATTTATTGGGTGGAAGTTATAATGGAAACTGTCTTGTAACGATAACAAGTGGCAAAATTAGAATTAGTAGCTTGCCAGATACACAGCAAAGAGGTAGTTGTATAACAATTTCAGGTTTTGGTTCTGACGAAAATGGACCATATGTTGTATATGCAGATTTGAAAGAAACAAGAACATTGAAATTTAGGAATGGAACAGACAAGACAAATAACTTGGATGCAGGAAAACCAGAGAGTGCTACAGTTGTTGAAGAGAAAAAAGGCTCTTTTGCACGTGACAAAGCTATTTGGAAACTCAATATTCAAGGTATGAAACGTTTAGGTGGTCAGGTTATAACACCAAATGGAGAGGTTGTGACTGTTGCTTTTCCTTCACAGTATCAATTAGGAACAAATGGTTATATGGGAACAATTGGCAACATAGTATATTGGAAATTAGAAGATGGCAAAAGCTATGCGATTGTAGGTTATGATAAAAAAACTGGGGAGATAGATAGAGCCATTAAAATACCTTTAGATGTTTACAATGTTATTCCTAAAAAAGGCTTTCTAATAGAAGGCAATGATGTTTATGTTTTGATACCATCTCAAGAAAATGTCTATGTACTTAAAGTAGCTTATTGGCAGTCAGCTGATGAATTCATAAAAGAATTAGAAGGAAATCATGATAATTTTAAAAAATTCGTCAAGAGGAAATTTAAATGAACATGCGAAAAGCCCAGCTACAATTGATGGAGATATAAAAATTACTTCTTCTGTTGTAACAGTACCAAGGTCTCAAATGATTTCAACAGCACAGAGCTATCAATGGCACCAGTGGTACTGCAGCAAAGTAAATTATGATGGTTCTAATTTGAGTGCAAGCAATCGACAATATTGGCAAAGACCTCGCTTTATAACTAATTATAATACAAATTATTATCAAGTTCCTTATTGCTGGGGCGGTTTTAGTTCATTATCTGGTTTTGACAATGAAATTCAACAAGGATATGCAGCTGGAAATGTTAATACAAACGCACCCGGTTATATAGGTGGAACAACGGGTGTTGACTGTTCTGGATTTGTATGCAGATGTTGGGGGTTATCAAGGCATTATCATACTTCAGAATTCCCCAAAATAGCTAGACAATTAAATAGTTATTATGAATTACAACAAGGTGATATTTTATTAAAAAACAGTAGTGGATCTGGGCATGTTAGATTATTCTACACGTCAAATTCATCTGGTCAATTTGTGGTTTATGAAAGTACTATATCGATAGTTAATGGCAACTATACTGATAGAGTTATATCTATGGGATATACGTTTAATGAGTTAGTTAGTAATGGTTATCAAGCATATTCACCCTATTAATTTAAAATTGATGATAGTATTCTTGGAGGAAAATTCATGAAAGAAAAATTAAATATGTGTGGTAAAAAAAGCGTAAAGTTTAATATCTTTGTATATGTCTCTATATGCTTAATAATTATAGGCATGATTTTTTTTGTTATAAATGCTCTAATAAGAAATGCTTCAGAACAGATAGGCTATATTGAAAGGTTTGATAAAATAGAAAATTATGATTTTTTTGCTTTATTTTATGGCAAAATATGGTATAGCAGTGGTAAAGAGGATTTGATCTTCAAAGTCAAAATGAGCCGCAATAAAATAAAAGGTTTAGATTATTTTCCTGTACGCTTATTTGCATGGGGAAAAAATCAGGTAGCTTATTGTGGTGAGGATTTGAAAGAGTTAATTTTAGTTGATTACAAAACTAAAAAAGAAGTTTATCGAAACCGAATGCCAGAAATGATAAAATATATCAGTGCTAATAAACAAACAGGTGAGTTTGTTATTGCCACTGAAAAAAGGTTGTATCTTTTGAAATCAGAGTATGTTCCAAAAAACAAAATATATACTTTTTCACTAAAACAAGTTGCAAGAGGTTCATTTTGCTGGCCAGTTCTTTCACCAAACGGAAGATATATTGCCTGTGGTGAGAGGGATAACAAAGAAAATGATGCTGCCACATCGCTGGTTGTAATTGACTTGAACAAAAACAGCAAGAAGAAGCTACTTTCCGAAAGATTTGGAGATATGCCAATTAATAATGTTTACAGAATTATTTACTCTATTGCATGGAGCAGGGATAGCAGATATGTTGCAATCAGTACTTCAACTCCTGCTGATCCATCATATATCTGGGTTTCTGTGACTGACATATCAACAGGAAAACCTGTAGAATTTACAAGAAACACTGGATTGTGCTCTCCGCCTGTAAGTTCTTTCTCAGAAGATAAATTTATTTTCTCACAGGGAAATCCGGGATATAAAGAATTTGGTGACTATTCAAATATTAGAGACCCTTTTAGAGCAAAATTAGTGCTATTAAATATTAAAAATGGAAGTTTAGAATATATTAGCGGAATTCCAAAAAATATAAATGCCTACTGGCCTGTTATTGGTTTAGATGGAATATACTTTACTGATAAAGGCGGATACTTTTCAAGTGGAGAAGGGTGTTCAATTTACAAGCTAAAAAGCAAAAGAGTAGTTCAGTTATTTAAAGTTAGGGGAAATTTGGTGAGTTATGATACTATTCGAATATATTAGAGCTGACAAACAACAATCACCAAATTTCCTCTTTAAAACAAGTTTTAAATAAGTCAGATAAAATCTATTTTAAATTCAACGTATTGTAAGATTATACGGAAAGTTGGCTATCATAGACGAAGATTTATAATCACAAATACAAAAAAGTGGTGATTCAGTGCAAAAATTCTAAGATTCTTGTTTGTTTTTTGAGTGTAATTAAAATGAGAAAAAGTTGAGTCTTTATAATTGTGTAAAAAGGGATTGAGCCACCAGACTACAGCAAAAAACTATCTATTATAGTAAAAATAGAATTTGTGTCCATATTATATTTTATAGGGACTGTTTATCAGTTATTGCTTGAAAAATCGCTTATGATCCATTTGTTTTTAATTTTCTCAACCAAGAGAACCATTTTTTTAATATCACCATAAGGGTCAGCTGGATTTATGGTGTAAGAGTCTGTGAAGCAGTACACAAAATAAAAATATCCTTTTTTGTACCAAATAACGGTTTGCTTGGGGTCAGCAGGTTCTACCTTATAGTAACAGGTATAAGTATCTTGTGTAGGTTTGGGAAAGAGTATTTTTAGGACTTTCTCAGATACAAATGAATATATATCTTTGTTTGAAGCAAGGCCAAGGATGCTTTTGTGATTGGCTTCATTTAACACAGCTTTAATAATTTTATAATGTACTTGCCTTTCTGCTTTTACTTTACTTATGTTGCTGTCCACAGTTGAGTTGTTTATATTCTTTTCTTCAACAACGGGTAAAACTGAGATGATATCTGCTATAAATTTCTTCTTGTTTTTTATAATATGAATTCTCTCGGAGCTATTGTCTTCTGGCTTATGCTTATTTAAGATTGTGTCAGCCTTAATGTGAGAGATTTTTGAACTAATACTTAACAATACCAATGATCCAATGAGAATTAAAGAAAATATTACCATTGAATTACGAAATATTTTTTGCATTTGGTTAATCCCCCTTAATTTTACTTTATATTAGTTCCTCGAAAACTTAGTTTATAAATATTATACTACATATGTAGATGAAATGCAATTGTAAGCAAAAAAGCAAGAACATTATTTCAAGTGCTAATTCTTTATAACTACAAAAAATAAACGGGGTACTCAATTCTTACAATACCCCGTTTTTGACAACTCACTTTTCTTTGAGTTTTGAGATATTCTCCTCAAACGGTGGAAAAATAATACCCTTATCTGTAATTATGGCAGTTATGTTCTCAGCCGGCGTCACATCAAATGCAGGATTAAAAACCTTCGATTCATCCGGAACAATCTTTTTACCATTGAAAAATCTTATCTCATCTTCGCTTCTCTCTTCAATAGGAATTTCTGAGCCTGATTTTATATTGAAATCAATGGTTGATACTGGTGCTGCAATGTAAAAAGGAATGCCATGGTGCTTTGCCAAAACAGAAAGAGAGTAAGTTCCAATCTTGTTTGCTGTATCTCCGTTTAAAGCGATTCTGTCAGCCCCTACTATAACACAATCAATTTTTCCAAGTTTCATAAGATAACCTGCCATGTTGTCACAGATAACTGTGTTGGGAATACCATCTTCAGAAAGCTCAAAAGCTGTGAGCCTTGCCCCCTGAAGATACGGCCTGGTTTCATCTACATAAACATGAATATTCTTGCCGGTAAAGTGAGCTTCACGGATGACACCAAGTGCAGTTCCATACCCGCCTGTTGCTAAAGCCCCTGCATTACAGTGAGTAAGGATATTTGCACCTTCTTTTATAAGTGTATTTCCATGCTCACCAATCTTTTTATTGATACTTTTGTCTTCATCTTCTATTTTCCTTGCCTCATCCAGCAGCACACTATAAATTTGACTTTGAGAAAGATTTCTTGCCTTTTCAAAAACCTTTTTCATCCTCTCAAGTGCCCAGAAAAGGTTCACAGCAGTGGGTCTTGAGCTCGCAAGATAGTTTATAATCTCATAAATTTTAGTGGACTCCATGTTCTTTTCAATTATCTCCTTAAAGCCTAAAACAACTCCATATGCAGCAACAATTCCAATAAGCGGTGCCCCTCTTATAATCATATCCTTTATTGCTACATATGCATCCTGATATGTGCTACAAACAAAATACTCTTTTTCAAATGGCAGCTTTCTCTGGTCGAGCACAATGAGCTTATCATTTTCAAACTCAAAGTGTTTCATTTTCTTCTTACTCCTCACAAATATAGTCTACATCAATCTTTTCAATCATCTTGTAAATAAGTTTTTTTACCTTGTCATTGTTTTCTCTAAAGACTCTGTAAACTTCTTCTTCAGTCACAGGCTTTATATCATCTCTACCTTCAAGACCCGCATCATAATCAGTAATTAACGAGATGTTGACATAGCAAATCCCAAGCTCCTTTGCAAGAATTACTTCAGGATACTGTGTCATATTGATAACATCCCAGCCCATGCTTGAAAACCATCTGCTCTCAGCAGTTGTGGAAAATCTCGGACCTTGAATTACAACAACTGTTCCCTTTTCATGCACGGTAATTCCGAGCTCTTTTGCAGACTCGATCGCAATCTTTCGCAGGTATTCACAGTAAGGCTTTGCAGCAGATATGTGTCTTACTTCAGGTCCTTCAAAA
This sequence comes from Caldicellulosiruptor changbaiensis, assembly GCF_003999255.1. GTDB lineage: Bacteria > Bacillota > Thermoanaerobacteria > Caldicellulosiruptorales > Caldicellulosiruptoraceae > Caldicellulosiruptor > Caldicellulosiruptor changbaiensis. The sequence continues at coordinate 1,362,226 of NZ_CP034791.1, read as the reverse complement.
AATGTGTCTTTTCTTCCCCATGTCCTGTCTACAAACTGGTCACACACAACAAAGTCGCCAGGTTTTATCTCAGGCTTCAAACTTCCTGAGGCTGTTGGTCCAATTATCTTTTTAACACCGAGCATCTTCATTGCGTATAAGTTTGCCCTGTAAGGAATTAGATGAGGAGGATACTGATGATTCTTGCCATGGCGTGGTAGAAAAGCAACCTTCTTGCCTGCAATCTCTATCAGTGAAATCTTGTCACTTGGCTTTCCATAAGGGGTTTCGAGTTCTATCTCCTCAACACCATCCTCAAGCGAGTAAAAACCTGAACCGCCAAATACACCTATATCAGCTTTGTATTCCATTTTTCTTCCCTCCAATACAGTTTATACATTACCAAAAAAATTATATAAATAAAAAAGAGTAAAATCAACAAAATAATCAGTAGAAGAAGGTGAAGAAAGTGTACAAGGATGACCTTGAGAAAAAACTTCAAGACTTCATTCTTCAACTTGAAAGGATGAACCTTAATTACTATGTAGAATACTTGAAAAATCCAAAAAAGATTATCTGGCAAAACTTTTTATCGGGTGTTGCAAGGGGATTTGGCACAGCTTTTGGCTTTTCAATTTTAGGTGCACTACTTTTATATATTTTAAACTCTGTTGTAAAATACAACTTGCCGGTGATTGGTAGATACATTGCTGAGATTTTAAAATTTGTAAAGTTTTATATGAGATAAACTCTTAAATAAAAAAAGGGAGGTAATACCAAAATGACTCATGGAGAGCTTGAAAGATTTAAAACGTTGCTTCTTCAAAAGAAGGTTAAATATGAGAAAATGCTACAGACAAGCAAAGACAACCAAGTTGGCAATTTTAGTTCTTTTTATTCAAACGAGCTTTCAAACTATGATAATCATCCAGCTGACATGGCATCTGATCTGTATGAGGCAGAAAAGAATTTGAGCATGAAGGCTTCTGTTGAGCGAAAGCTCTACTTAGTAAATAAAGCACTTGAGAAGATTAAAAAGGGGATATATGGAATTTGCATTTCATGTAAAAAGGAAATTCCTTTAGAAAGGCTTGAGGCAATTCCATATACAGAATTTTGTATAGAGTGTGAAAAGAAGCATGAGAAGACAGAAAACTATAAAACTGATGCAAGACCTATTGAAGAAAAGGCAATGGGAAAACCATTTAACGATAAGTTTATTAGCGCTGGAGAAGAAGAACATGAAGGAGTAGATATATGGAATATTCTTGAAACCCATTCGAGCAGCAATGGCCCTCAGGATAATATGAAGACAAATTCAAAGGGTTATTACAAAAGGATAAATGAGATTGATGATATGGTAGAAGAGGTGGATAGACTTTCAAACAGAGACAGTAAGAAGATGTTTGGTGAATAAATAAATTTTGTCTTCTTTTAAAGCTTACATTTTGCTATACTAAAAAAAGATGCTACTTAAGCTTTAAATTATAGGAGAGGTTTTTCTTTGGTTTACTGGATTATTATTATGTTAACTTTTTTAATAGACCAATTCTCAAAATTTTTAATTGAAAAACACTTTCCATTAGGGTATTCTGAAGAGATGTTAAAACATTTATTGTGGCTGACATATGTTCAAAACACCGGTGGAGCTTTTTCAATACTTGAGGGAAAACAATTTATTTTCATTGTAGTTTCAATCATTTTAATTATTAGCTTGTTTTGGTTACTCATCTTTAAAAAATTGTCTAACCAAACCAAATTAGCAATAGCGCTTATCTTAGGCGGCGCTTTGGGGAATCTCTTTGATAGAATTTTCAGAGGATATGTTGTCGACTTTATTGATATAAAAATAATACCTGTGTTTAATATAGCGGACACATGCATAACAATCGGGGTTTTTGTTTTAGCATTGGAATTGCTAAAAGAAGGGAGAGGAGAGTTATTGCAGAAGAAAGGTATCTGACTGTTGAAGAGTTTGAAGGAAGAGTAGATGTATTTTTAGCAAAAGCACTTGATAAAACAAGAAGTTTTGTTCAAAAGATAATAGAAGGTGGAAACGTATGGGTAAACCAAAAACAAATAGTAAAGACTTCTCATAAGGTAAAAAGTGGAGACTTAATAAAGGTAGTAATACCTGATCCAGTGCCGGTAAATTTGACCCCTCAAGATATTGATATTGATATAGTATACGAAGATGAACACTTAGCAGTTATAAACAAGCCACAGGGGATGGTTGTTCATCCTGGTGCTGGAAACTATGATAACACGCTTGTCAATGCACTTTTGTACAGGTTTGAAGGGAAACTAAGCAGCATAAATGGTGTTATAAGACCGGGTATTGTTCACAGGCTTGACAAGGATACCTCAGGTCTTTTGATTGTTGCAAAGGCAAACGAGGCACATATAAAGCTTTCTGAAGCACTTAAAAATCACGAAATTAAAAGAGTTTATTTTGCAATCTGTGAAGGTGTATTAAAAGAAGACAGCGGGATAATAAACGCACCAATTGGCAGACATCCTGTAAACAGATTAAAAATGGCAGTTGTGCCAAACGGGAAAGAAGCAATAACATATTTTGAGGTTCTTGAGAAGTTTGATAAATATACATTTGTAAAGTTACGACTAAAAACTGGAAGAACGCATCAAATAAGAGTTCATATGTCCTATATAGGTCATCCTGTTGTTGGGGATAGTCTTTACGGAAGGGCAAAGAATGAATTTGGAGTCGAAGGTCAGCTGCTTCACGCAGGTGAGATAGAATTTGTCCATCCAATTGAGGGAAAGCTCATGCACTTTAAAGCTGAGCTTCCAGAGCATTTTAAAAAAATTCTTGAAACATTAAGAATGCGTAGCCTAAAATAGGAATTAATAGCATATAAAAACATAGACAAACTATACATTTTGGTGTTATAATAAATAAAAATTTAAGGTGAGAAAATTGAATACAAAGGCAAAGATAATATAGTGAGGACCTTTAAGCTGGCCCTGTGAGGCGGCAAGGTTGCAGAAAAAAGAGGGGTAAGTGTGTCAAAAAAGCTTCTTGCCAATTCACAGGCAGGAAGCTTTTTTTGTGAGTTTGGAGGTGAAATAAATGGAAAAATTTAAAGAAATTATGGATTCTGCCCAGATGAATAGAGCTTTAATAAGAATTTCTCATGAGATACTTGAGAAAAATAAAGGTATTGAGAATTTGTGCTTGGTTGGGATTCAAAGAAGAGGTGTGACCCTTGCAAAACGGATAAGAGATAATATTGAGAAAATAGAAGGTGTTAGACTGCCTTTGGGTATTCTTGACATAACTTTTTACAGAGATGATTTAAGTCTTTTGAGTGAACATCCAACTGTTAACTCTACTCAAATTGACTTTGATATCAACAACAAAAAGATTGTGCTGGTTGATGATGTCCTGTTTACTGGAAGAACTGTAAGGGCTGCAATTGAAGCACTTATGGACATGGGAAGACCCAAAATGATACAGCTTGCAGTTTTAATTGACAGAGGACATAGAGAACTTCCAATCAGAGCTGACTATGTGGGAAAGAATGTGCCTACATCAAGGCGCGAAATAGTTCATGTTTTAGTTGATGAGTTTGACAATGATAACAGAGTAATAATCGAACAGTTAGATAAAGAAATATAAAAATTTTCATTGGAAAGGAGAATTAAAGATGCACAGGGTTGTTCAAGTAGAAGAGAAGCTTCCTTTTTCAAAAACACTGCCACTTAGTCTTCAGCACCTTTTTGCAATGGTTGGTGCAACAATACTTGTGCCGATATTAGTAGGTTTAAGCCCGTCAGTGGCGCTATTTACAAGCGGTGTTGGGACAATCATCTATATACTTGTGACTAAAAACAAGGTTCCTGCCTATCTTGGTTCATCTTTCGCATATATAAATCCAATTATCACAGTTTCTGCTTCACTTGGCGGAAAGGAATATGCACTTGCTGGCTGTATTGCCTCAGGTGTTGTCTATTTAATTGTAGCTTTCTTGATATATCTGTTTGGTACAAAATGGATTGACAGAATTTTACCACCTGTTGTGGTTGGTCCGGTTGTTATGATAATTGGTCTTTCCTTGGCAAGAGCTGCAGCAGTCAAATCTGCAGGACTTTTCAAAGAGGTCATCAAGGATGGACAAATCTTAGAGGTTGCTGTAAATGTCATAAAAAGTCCTGTTTGCTGGGTTTCAATATTTACATTGCTTGTTGCAGTTTTTGGTTCGGTTTACTTCAAAGGGTTTTTCAAGGTAATCCCTGTGTTGATTGGACTTGTAAGTGGATACCTATTTGCATATATACTTGATTTGATTGGCATGAACACAGGACTTTTGAATTCCTTTTATCCAAACGGTAAATACGTACCGTTTTTAAATTATGAAGTAATCAGAAACGCAAAATGGATAGGTATTCCTCAGTTCACCTTCCCAAAATTTTCACTACCCGCTATCTTAGCAATTGCACCTATTGCAATTGTTACAATAACAGAACACATAGGTCATCTTCTTGTTACAAACAACGTTGTTGGAAGAGATTTCACAAAAGATCCTGGTCTTCACAGGTCTTTAGCAGGTGACGGACTTGCAACAATTGCAGCGGGCTTTTTTGGCGGTCCACCTAACACAACTTATGGAGAAAATATCGGTGTTATGGCAATAACAAAGGTTTATAGCACATGGGTGATTCTCTGGGCAGCTATAATTGCTATTCTTCTTTCGTTTGTACAAAAGCTCGGTGCTCTTATACAGGTTATCCCTGCACCAGTTATTGGTGGAATTAGTATTCTTCTCTTTGGAGTTATTGCTTCATCTGGCTTGAGAATGATGATTGAGAATAAAGTGGACCTTTCTCAAACCAGGAACTTGGTTATTGCATCAGTTATTCTCATAATTGGTGTTGGCGGTACAAGACTTAAATTTTTCAACATTGAGTTTGAAGGAATGGCTTTGGCAACATTCGTGGGGATTATATTAAATCTTCTTTTACCAGAGGCAAAGACAGTTTCAAAAGACGAGATTATTTCAGAATCAGGCATTGTTAATAGTGCAGAAATATAAGATGGGTAGGGTATTATCCCTACCTTTTTTATAAGCATTTGGAGGTGAATAATTTGAAACATCTGCTTGGGTTAAGAGAGCTATCAAAAGAGGAAATACTAAAGATTTTAAATCTTGCTAAGAATATGAAATTAATTTTAAAAAGTGAGACAAAAAAGACTCCTCACTTACAAGGATATTCTGTTGTGCTACTTTTTTATGAAAACAGTACACGTACAAGAACATCTTTTGAGCTTGCAGCAAAATTCATGAGCGCAAACACGACATCTATTTCTGTTGCAACAAGCAGCGTCCAAAAAGGCGAATCACTCCTTGACACAGTTAGAACCTTAGAAGCCTTGAAGACAGATGTTTTAATTGTACGCCACTCTGTGTCAGGTGCTGCTCATTTTATAGCAAAAAACTGTTCATTTTCGGTTATCAATGCGGGAGATGGAATGAACGAACATCCAACTCAAGCCTTGCTTGACATGTTTACAATAAGAGAAAGGCTTGGTAGGCTTGAAAATCTCAAGGTTGCTATAATTGGCGATATTCTCCACAGCCGAGTTGCAAGAAGTAACATCTGGGGACTCAAAAAATTTGGAAATGAAATAACAGTATATGGTCCCCAGACACTTTTACCACCCTTCATAGACAAGTTTGCAAATGTTGCCTCATCTTTAGAAGAAGCAGTAGCCGACAAGGATGTAGTAATTGACCTTAGAATTCAGCTTGAGAGACAAAAAAGAGGATTGATTACTTCAAAATACGAATACTACAAGTTCTTCGGTCTGAATGAAAATATCTCTAAGTTTATTTCAAAAGATACTCTCATTATGCATCCCGGTCCTGTAAACAGGGGAATTGAGATATCTTCTGATATTATGAACCTTCCAAACTGTACAATTGAAGAGCAAGTGACAAACGGAATTGCTGTGCGAATGGCAGTATTATATCTCTGTACGCGAAAGGAGGCAAGTTAAGAGGTGATATTAATTAAAAATGCTAATATTATAAATGGTTTTGATAAAAACATCCAAAGAGCTGATATTTTAATCGTGAATGACAAAATAGAAAAAATTGGGATAGACATTAAGATACAAAATCCAGATTTGCAGACAATAGACGCATCTGGCAAGTACGTTATGCCAAGCTTTACTGACATTCACTGTCATCTCAGAGATCCCGGTTTTGAATACAAAGAGGATATAAGAAGTGGAAGTTTAAGTGCTGCAGCAGGTGGGTTTACGACAATCTGCTGCATGCCAAACACAAACCCGCCTATTGATAACAGAGCGATGGTAGCATATGTGCGACACCGTGCAAAGGAAGTGTCACCTATTGAGGTTTTGCCAATTGGTGCAATCACAAGAGGACTAAATGGAGAGGAGCTTTCCGAAATTGGTTTTATGAAGGAAGAAGGGATAGTAGCAATCTCAGATGATGGAAAGTGTGTCATGAACGCAAATTTAATGAGAAATGCTCTTTTGTACGCAAAGGATTTCTCAATTCCTGTGATTTCCCACTGTGAGGATACAAATCTATCTGAAGGTGGGCAAATGAATCTGGGACTTGTTTCAACCATGCTTGGACTTAGAGGAATTCCACGCGAAGCAGAGTCTATTGTTGTTGCAAGAGACATCCTTCTTGCAAAAGAGACAAAAGCACATCTGCACATAACTCATGTGTCTACTAAAGAGTCGGTAGAGCTTATAAGAAAGGCAAAGGAATGGGGCGTAAATGTAACTTGTGATACATGCCCTCATTACATCAGTCTTACTGAAGAAGAGGTTATAGGTTTTAATACAAATGCAAAGGTAAATCCTCCTCTTAGAACTGAGGAAGATGTGGAGGCATTGATTGAGGCTATAAAGGAGGGGGTTATTGACTGCATTACAACTGACCATGCACCTCATCACAAGGACGAAAAGAATGTAGAGTTTAACCTTGCACCAAGTGGAACAATTGGTTTTGAAACAGCTTTTGCAGTGCTCTACACCTACCTTGTAAAAAACAGAGGATTTGAGATTTCAAAATTGGTTGAGCTGCTTAGCATAAATCCAAGAAGAATAATAAACCTAAAACCAAATACTATAAAAGAAAATCAAAAAGCAAACCTTGTGATAGTTGACCCAAATAGAGAGTGGGAAGTTAAAGAGGAGGATATTGTTTCAAAGTCAAAAAATAGTGTGTTTTTGGGCAAAAAACTTACCTCATATGTTGAGACGGTAATATATGAAGGAAAGATATTAAAGAAGGACGGTGAAATTAAGTGCTAAACTTCTCTGACAGGCTAATTGAAGCGATAAAAAAGAAAAACAGTGTACTTGTAGCTGGGATTGATACAACAGTAGAAAACATTCCAGATTATTTTATAAAAAAGTACTATGACAATGAAAAAAACGAAATAGAAAATCTAAAATATATACTCTTTGAATACAACAGAAGAATAATTGATGCAATTGAGGAGAATATAGTTGGTGTGAAATTCCAAGCAGCATTTTTTGAGCAGTACTCATACTATGGCATAGAGGTGCTTCATAAACTCATCCAATATGCGCAAAACAAAAAGTTAATTGTAATCTTTGATGGCAAAAGAAACGACATTTCAAGCTCAGCTAAGGGTTATTCTAATGCCTACATTGGCGAAACAGCCTTGTTTGACAAGAAAATAAAGTTCTTTGACTGTGATGCAATGACGGTAAACCCTTATCTTGGTGAGGATGGAATAAAGCCATTTGTAGAAGACTGTGAAAGATTCAAAAAAGGTCTTTTTGTGCTTGTAAAAACTTCAAACCCTTCATCTAAAGACTTTCAAGATTTAATTGTTGATGGCAAGTACCTTTTTGAAAAGGTAGCTGAAAAGGTACATGAGTGGGGGGCAAGCTGCAAAGGTAAACATGGCTACTCAGATATCGGCGCAGTTGTTGGCGCAACACAACCACAAGCAGCAAGAATAGTAAGGTCAATCCTTCCAAACTCTTTCCTGCTCATTCCCGGAATTGGAGTACAAGGTGGGAAAATTGAGGACTTAAAATATTTCCTTGACAAAAACAAAATGGGAATTATAGTAAACTCATCACGTGACATAATATACGCATATAAAAATCACATACATTCAGACTTTGAAAAAAGCAGCTTTATCGCATCAAAGAATCTTAAGGAAAGTATAAATAGCGTAATTAACTAATGCGAAATTTTTTAAAAGAGGTGAGAATATAAAGTGCCACTGAGAAAGGACATAAAAAAGGTTTTGGTAATAGGTTCTGGTCCAATAATAATTGGTCAGGCTGCCGAATTTGACTATTCAGGAAGCCAAGCATGTAAGGCTTTAAAAGAAGAAGGAATAGAAGTGGTCCTGATTAATTCGAACCCCGCAACTATTATGACAGATAAAACCATGGCAGACAGCATCTATATTGAACCAATAAACTGCGAAATAATAGAAAAGATAATTCAAAAGGAAAAGGTTGACTCTATATTGCCAACCTTAGGTGGTCAGACAGGTCTTAACATTGCAGTTGAGCTTTACAAAAGCGGAATTCTGGATAAGTATAACGTGAAAGTGATTGGCACAAACATTGAGGCAATAGAATTTGCCGAGGATAGGCAGCTTTTTAAAGAACTCATGATAAAGATTGGGGAACCTGTTGTGCCAAGTGAGGTTGTCACTTCTGTTGAGGATGGACTTAAATTTGTCGAGAAGATTGGATTTCCAGTTATAATAAGACCTGCTTACACACTTGGCGGGACAGGCGGTGGCATTGCAAACAACAAAGAAGAGTTTGTTGAGATTGCAAGAAGAGGGCTTACCTACAGTCCGGTGTCACAGATATTGGTTGAAAAAAGCATAAAAGGCTGGAAAGAAATAGAGTATGAGGTTATGCGCGATTCAAACGGCTGTCTTATTACTGTGTGCAATATGGAAAACATTGATCCTGTTGGTATTCACACAGGTGACAGTATTGTTGTTGCACCATCCCAAACACTTTCTGATAAAGAGTATCAGATGCTGCGTTCATCTGCCTTAAAGATTATTGATGCACTAAAGATTGAAGGTGGTTGTAACGTTCAATTTGCTCTAAATCCTGACAGCTTTGAGTATGCAGTAATTGAAGTAAATCCAAGGGTAAGCAGATCCTCAGCTCTTGCTTCTAAAGCGACCGGATACCCCATTGCAAGAATTGCAGCAAAGATTGCACTTGGTTTTACGCTTGATGAGATAGAAAATGCTATCACAAAGATGACTTATGCAAGCTTTGAACCAGCTCTTGACTATGTTGTGTTGAAAATTCCACGCTGGCCTTTTGACAAGTTTACGTATGCAAACCGAAAGCTGGGGACACAGATGAAAGCAACAGGAGAAGTAATGTCGATTGGAAGGACATTTGAAGAAAGTCTTCTCAAAGGTATAAGGTCACTTGACATTGGTGTTGACAGTTTGGATTTGCCTGAGCTAAAGAATTTTAGTAATGATGAGCTGAAAGAATTAATAAAAGAGGCAGATGACAGGAGAATCTTTGCTTTGGCTGAAGCTTTGAGAAGAGAGTTTACTATTGATGAGATTTATGAGCTTTGCAAAGTTGATAAGTTCTTTTTATATAAGATTAAAAACATCATTGATATGGAAAACAGGATTAAAAATGAAAAAAGTCTCAATAGCGAGCTTTTATTCTTTGCGAAAAAGATGGGGTTTAGCGACAAAACAATTGCAAGCTTGAGAGGTAGCACTGAAAGTGAAATAAGAAGTCTTAGAAAAAGTTTTAACATAAGGCCTGTTTACAAGATGGTAGACACTTGTGCTGCTGAGTTTGAAGCAAAGACGCCTTACTATTACTCAACTTATGAAAAAGAAAACGATATAATTCATGATCAAAAACTTGAATTTTCTAAAAAGATAGTTGTGCTTGGGTCAGGTCCAATTAGAATTGGTCAAGGGATTGAGTTTGACTATACCTCCGTACACAGCGTATACACTCTCTCAAAACTTGGAATAAAATCTGTAATAATAAACAATAATCCAGAAACTGTAAGCACCGACTTTGACACATCAGATATGCTATTTTTTGAGCCTTTGACAAAAGAGGATGTTTTAAATGTAATTGAAGAGCTTTCTGCTGATGGTGTGATAGTACAGTTTGGTGGACAGACTGCAATAAAGCTTTCTCAAGAGCTTGCAAAAGAGGGAGTTAGAATATTTGGAACAAGTGCAGAAGGGATAGACATTGCAGAGGATAGAGAAAGGTTTGATAAAATATTAAACAAGTTAAATATAAGACGTCCACCCGGCTTTACTTGCTATAATGTGGATGAGGCTCTTGAGATAGCAAACAAACTAAAATATCCCGTTTTAGTCCGACCTTCGTATGTCCTTGGTGGGCAGGGTATGAAGATTGCGTTTGATGATAATGACATCATTGAGATGCTAAGCTATGCAAAAAATCTCAATGAACATCCTATTTTAATTGACAAATATATAGTTGGAAAAGAAATAGAGGTTGATGCGATATCTGACGGTGAGGATATTTTAATCCCGGGAATAATGGAGCATATTGAAAGAGCAGGTGTCCACTCAGGTGACAGTATCTCCTTGTACCCTGCAAGAAATATCTCAAAATATATAGAAAACTTGATTGTCAAATACACTCAGGATATAGCAAGGGAGCTAAAGTGCAAAGGGCTTATCAACGTCCAGTTCATAGTCCAAAACGAGGAGCTTTATGTGATAGAGGTAAATCCAAGAGGAAGTAGAACTGTGCCATTCCTTAGCAAAGTCACAGGTGTGCCGATGGTTGAACTTGCAACAAAGGTAAGTTTGGGTTATAAATTGAAGGATTTAGTAAACACAGTGGGACTTTTGCCCAAAAAAGATTTTTACGCTTTCAAGGTACCTGTGTTTTCGTTTGAAAAACTGCCTGACGTTGAGGTGTCATTAGGACCAGAGATGAAATCAACGGGCGAGGTAATGGGAATATCAAAAGATTATCATATTGCCCTCTACAAAGGACTTATTGCAGCAGGGATAAAACTTCCTCTGACAGGTGGTGTGCTTTTCACAGTTGCCGACCCTGACAAGAATGAGATAATTCCTATTGCTGAGAAGTTTGAGAAGCTCGGGTTTAAGATATATGCAACATCCAAAACAGCAAAACACCTTAATTACTATCAGGTTGCTGCAAACTATGTCAGAAAAGTTTCAGAAGGAAGCCCTAACATAATAGATTTGATAAGAAGTGGTAGAATAAACATTGTCATAAATACTCCAACAAAGGGAAGACAGCCTCAAAGAGATGGGTTTTTAATCAGAAGGTTTGCAGTTGAAAACAAAGTTCCAATCTTTACATCTGTTGACACGGCAAAGGCTGCTGTTGAGATAATTGAGTTTATAAAACAAAAGAAAGAACTTGACATTTTCAATATAGGAGAGATTGACAATGAAGCTATTAGACGTTGAGATAGCTGAAAATAAAATGATTGCAAATGGAATATATCTTCTTTCTTTTGAGTCAGAGTACTTAGCAAATGCATTCAAACCAGGAAATTTTGTAAATATCCTTGTTGAGAAAGATTCAATATATCCGCTATTAAGACGTCCTTTTAGCATTTCATTTGTAAAAGAAAATAAAGTGTTTATTGGATATAAAGTAGTAGGCAGAGGTACTCAGATTCTCTCTCAGAAGAAAAAAGGTGACACGATAAACGTGTTAGGTCCTCTTGGCAATTCATTTTTGGTTGACAGGTTTGATGGCAAAGTAGCAGTGGTGGGGGGAGGTGTGGGGATTTTCCCACTTCTTTCCCTCTGCCATGAGCTAAAAAAGGCTAGAAATGAAGTAGATGTTTTTCTTGGATTTAGAAGCAGAAGCGATTTGTTTTTTGTAGAGGAGTTTAAAGAAGTCTCAGACAATCTTTTTATATCAACAGATGATGGTAGTATAGGTTATAAGGGGAATGCAGTTGAGGTCTTTAAAACAAAAATTGAAGAAGAGAATTACAAAGTGGCGTTTTCATGTGGACCCAAACCGATGTTAAGTGCTCTCAAGTCTTTGAACTTGACGTTTAAATGCTATATCTCGCTGGAGGAGAAAATGGCGTGTGGAATTGGTGCATGTCTTTGTTGTAGTATTAAAGGAAAAGATGGCAATATGCTACATGTGTGTTCAGACGGTCCTGTTTTTGATATAATGGAGGTAGAGATATAAATGTTAGAAGTCGAAATAAGCGGTGTAAAGCTCAAAAATCCTATAATTGCTGCCTCAGGGACATTTGGATTTGGTCGTGAATTTTCAAGACTGATTGACTTGAATCTATTTGGAGGAATTTCGACAAAAGGAATAACTCTCAAAAAACGTGCTGGAAACCCTCAGCCAAGACTGTGTGAGGTCTACGGCGGGATAATAAATTCAGTTGGGCTTGAAAACCCGGGAGTTGAAGCATTTATAAAGGAGGAGCTTCCTTTTTTAAGAAGGTTTGATACAAAAATAATTGCTAACATTAACGGTTTTAACAAAGAAGAATTTATAGAACTTGCAAAAATATTAAGTCCATTTGTAGACATGATAGAAGTAAACCTGTCGTGTCCCAATGTAAAAGAAGGAGGTATGATATTTGGAAAGGACCCCAATAGAGTTTATGAAATAACAAGAGAAGTAAAGAAAGTATCTTCGTGCCCCATAATAGTAAAACTGACACCAAATGTCACAGATATCACAGAGCTTGCTAAAGCAGCAGAAAAAGCAGGAGCAGATGCAATTTCACTTATAAACACCATATCTGCTATGGCAATTGACATTGAAACAAGAAGACCTCTTATTAAGATGGTAACAGGTGGACTTTCTGGTCCTGCAATAAAACCGATTGCCGTAAGGATGGTGTATGAGTGTTTCCAAAAAGTCAATATACCTATTATTGGAATGGGCGGAATCATGAATTATAAGGATGCAATAGAGTTCTTTTTGGCTGGTGCTACTGCCATTCAGATTGGCACAGTGAATTTTGTAAACCCTAATGCTGTTTCAGAAATAAAAGAAGGAATCGAAAACTATCTAAAAGATCATGGTTTTGAGTCAGTTAAGGACTTAGTTGGCAATATTATTATTTGAGGTGACCCAAAAATGTCAAAGACTGTTATTTATCTTATACGTCATGCAGAGGCTGAAGGAAATTTCATTAGAAGGTTTCATGGCATAACAGATTCAAATGTGACTGAAAAAGGAAAGCTCCAAGCTCAAAGGCTTGCTGAGCGTCTGAAAAATGTCCATTTTGATGTTATATATTCAAGCCCTCTTAAAAGGGCACTTTATACTGCTCAGCAGATAGCAAAGGGAAGAGATATTGAGATAATAACAAGAGCAGACTTAGTTGAGATAAACGGAGGAGATTGGGAAGACAGGTGCTGGGATGAACTTCCTATTTTGTACCCAAAAGAATATGAACTGTGGGAAAAACGACCGCATGAGCACTGTATGCCAAATGGAGAGAGTATGTATGAACTTTATCTTCGCGCCATTTCTGGTTTTGAAAATATTGTAAAGACGAATATTGGAAAATGTGTATGTATAGTAACCCATGGGACATTAATTCGTGCACTTTTGACATACATAAAAGGATATGAGTTTGAAAGGCTAAACGAAATCTTGTGGCAGGATAACACTGCAATAAATATAATTGAATACGAATACAAGGATAACAGATATAACCTGCTTGTAGAAGGTGACTGGTCACACTTGGGTGAAGAGCTTTCTACTATTGCCTATCAAGATTGGTGGCAACAGTTTTTGAAAGAGAGAGGAATTTGCGATAGCAATATCAATATTATCGAAAGGAGAGAAAGATATGAATGAATCAGCTTATCTTCAGATGTTTAAAGACACAGACGCACTTTTAGAAGGTCATTTTTTATTGACATCGGGAAAACATAGCTCAAAATATCTGCAGTGTGCAAAGATATTGCAATATCCAAACCTTGCAGACGCAATTTGTAAAGACCTTGCTAAAAACTTTGTAGGGCAAGAAATTGATGTTGTAATTGGACCTGCAATAGGAGCAATTATCTTATCATATGAACTTGCAAGACAGCTAAATTGCCGTTCTATCTTTGCAGAAAGAGAAGATGGAATAATGAAGCTTCGCCGCGGTTTTAAGATTGAAGAAGGTGAAAAGGTATTAGTTGTAGAAGATGTCATTACAACAGGTGGCTCTGTGAAAGAAATAATAGAAATAGTCAAGGAAAACGGAGGAGAAATTGTTGGAGTTGCAGGAATTGTTGATAGAAGTGGCGGTAAGTTGGATTTGGGATATCCTTTAAAGACACTTTTGACTCTTGAAATTGAAACTTACGAGCCAGATGACTGCCCTCTTTGCAGGGAAGGAATTCCTATTGTAAAGCCAGGGAGTAGAAAGATGAAATGAAAATAATGCCTTTAAATAGAAAATAAGGCAAGGTCGACCACAACCAAAGAGCCATAGGTTGGACTTATTTTTCTAAATTTGAGAAAATAAAAGTTTCAAAAGATATTTGAAATGTAAAACTCTAATTTGGGAAAATCATAAAAAATAAATAGAGGTTGTTGAATAAAAGAAATAACCATATAAAGTAAACATAGTAACAAATGAAAAAAACCCCTTGTGTTATAATTTAATTTAAGAGAAAACCACAACAAAACACAAGGGGGAAAAGATATACTCATGAATATTAAAGCACAAAATAAGAAATTTTTAAAGCTACTTTTTGTAGTGAAAAAGGTTACTGAAGCTCTGACAAGGAGAATAAAGCACAATAGAAGAGGACGCCCAAGGAAATTTAATTTGTTTCAAATAATAGCTTGTCTGGTTTACAAAGTTAAGAAGGGGATAAAGAGTTTCAGAGAATTAGAATATCGAATAAATCAAGACACAGAGTTTAAGCAAGTAGTAGGTATAGAAGAAAGTCCGGACTATTCATATTTTGCGAAGTTGTCAAGAAAAATAGAAAAAGAATACATGCAAGATATAAAAGACATATTAATAGCTAAGATAGAACCTGATATGAGTATAGCGATAGTAGATTCTACACCTTTGAGAAGTGCCAAAAATGATTCAGAAGCAAAAATAGGTATACATATTACAATAGGATTTTACAGGGGATACAAATTACATCTTTTGTGTACAGGTAAAGAAGAAGTAATACCACTTTTCTGGATTTTAACAGGGGCAAATGAACATGACTCAAGACAAGAAGAGCTTTTATATAGGGCATGGGGCTTTGGCTGTGAGATTGTATTAGCAGATGCGGGATACGATTGTAGCAGATGGTTTAATATAGCAAATGAGCTTAAGGTTAAATTTGTTGCTGGGATAAACAAAAGAAACATGAAAGATAAAAACAATGTTAAGAATGTTTTTAGAAGAAATAACATAAGATTTTTAGAAACTGAAGAGGGCAAAAAGCTATACAAGCATAGAACAAAGATTGAAAGACTATTTAGTAAATTAAAAGGTGAATATAATCTTGAGAATGTAAGGCTCAGGAGGTTTAAGAATTATAAAAGGTATATTGATTGGATACTAATTACTTTTTTGTTTGAGCAACTTCTCAGAAAAGTAGAAGGTAAGAAGTTTTCTTTCGCATATGAATGGAATCAATAACTTTTGCTCATTTTATGTATTATTGGTAATAATTTTTATTCAACAACCTAAAAATAAATAATAAAATTTGAAAATAAGATTGACAATTTGTAAATAAAATGATAGAATTTCCATAGTTAATATAGAGAAAATGGAGAAAACAAAATTGAAAATATGCCCTAAATGCAATGAATTGAATGGTGAAAATAGAACAGAATGTTGGAAATGTGGAGCAATTTTAGGGCCAGTAGACAAGTATAAAAAAATATGTCCAAGATGTGGTTTGATATATTCTCAGAGGTCTGAGATATGTGATAAATGTGGTGGAAGATTATCGGTTTATGATGGAAGTACTGATTATAAATTTTCGGGAACTGATAATAGTGGTTGTTGGTTATATATTGTCTCAATATTATTTCCTTTAATTGGTATAATTTTGGGTTGTATATACATCGCAAGAAGGGAAGATGACTTAGGAAAATCTTTAATTATAACAAGCGTAGTTGTGATGGTCATTTCAACTTTAATAAGCCTTTTATTCGTAAGTTGTACTTCTACATCGTTATTGAATACATAAATTTATTTGAGCGAATTGTCATATTCATAAAAACATAAGAAAGAAACAGGGCTTTTTCAGAATTTTTATTTTATAAAAACCCTGTTTCTTTCTTTATAATGTGCTTCTTATTTGTAAATTTAGCCACCTAAGTATGCTTTTTTAACCTCAGGATTCGCTGCAATCTCTTTTGCATCTCCGGATAAAACAATTTTACCTGTCTCTATTACATACGCCCTGTCTGCGATTGAAAGTGCCATGTGGGCATTCTGTTCAATCAAAAGTATAGTTGTGCCTTGCGAGTTTATTTCTTTTATTATTTTAAATATCTCAGTCACAAGTATAGGTGCCAAACCCATTGAAGGTTCATCAAGCAAAAGTAACTTTGGCCTTGACATTAGTGCTCTTCCGATTGCAAGCATCTGCTGCTCTCCACCAGAGAGGGTACCAGCAAGCTGATTCTTTCTCTCATATAACCTTGGAAATCTCTCAAACACCTTTTTCAAATCTTCTTTTATTCCTTGCTTGTCCTTTCTCAAGTACGCACCAAGCTCTAAATTTTCAAGAACAGTCATCTCTGGAAAGACGCGTCTTCCTTCTGGCACATGCGAAATTCCGAGCTTTACAATTTCCATCGATGACTTTTTTGTTATATCAGTATCTTCAAAATAGATTGAACCTGTACGTGGTCTTATAAGACCAGAGATTGTTTTGAGCAGGGTAGACTTTCCTGCACCATTTGCACCAATTAATGTGACAATCTCACCTTTTTGAACTTCTAATGATACCGAAAACAAGGCCTGTATGGCTCCATAATAAACATCTATTCCATTTACCTTAAGCAAATTCTAAGTCCCCCTCTCCAAGGTATGCTTCAATTACGCGAGGGTTGTTTTTGACATCTTCAGGTGCGCCAACAGCAATTACTTCGCCATAGTCAAGCACGTATATCTTTTCGCATATATCCATTACAACAGACATATCATGTTCAATTAATAAAATTGTGAGGTCAAATTTGTCCTTTATGAATCTAATCAGGTTTTTCAGCTCCTGTGTTTCTTGAGGATTCATCCCTGCTGCTGGCTCATCTAACAAAAGCAGTCTCGGCGATGTTGCAAGAGCACGAACAATCTCAAGTTTTCGTTGCTCACCATATGGTAAATTTTTAGCAAGCTCATACCTTTTATCATATAAATTGAATATCTTTAAAAGCTCTTCGGCTTTTTTGTGATTTTCCGCCTCTTCTTTTAGGAATCTTTTTGTCCTAAGGATTGCATCAAACAGGTTATAACCCACGTTTTTGTGAAAAGAGATTTTCACATTGTCAAGAACGCTCAGTTCTCTAAAAAGTCTTATATTCTGGAAAGTCCTTGAAATTCCCAAAGTAGATACCTGGTAAGTCTTTTTATAAGTTATATCATAGTTTGAAAATTCAACCTTGCCTGTGTTCGGATTATAAATACCTGATATAACATTGAACACAGTCGTCTTACCAGCACCATTAGGACCAATTAATCCTATTATTGAACCCTTTTCCACATCAATATTGACATTGTTCAGCGCTACAATTCCTCCAAAGTTGACTGTTACATTCTTTATTTTAAGCATCTTATCTATCACCACCAAGCATTGGAATAATTTTTGACAATTTAATCTCTTTTGTGCCCAAAAGACCCTGAGGTCTAAATAGCATAATGACAATTAGGATAAGCGAATATAAAATCATTCTAACTTCAGGATAATTTTGCAACAGCGCTGAGATTATAGTAAGTACAATAGCAGATATTATTGAACCTGAAATACTACCAAGTCCACCCAGTACAACAATTACTAATATGTCTATGGACTTAAAGAAGTTGAACATATCTGGCTGGATAAAACCAAACGAGCCAGAATAAACAGAGCCTGCAATACCTGCAAAAAATGCTCCTATCATAAAAGCTAAAACCTTATATAAGGTTGTGTTTATTCCCATAGCTTCTGCTGCAATTTCATCTTCTCTTATAGCAATCATAGCCCTTCCAAATGATGAGTTTATGATATTTAAGATTACAACAACAGTGATTACTGTAATTATAAAATATCCTGTCCAGTCAATTCCCTGAGGAATGTCGCTAATACCACTTGCTCCACCTAAATAGTCAATGTTTTGGATAATAACTCTTATAATTTCACCAAATCCTAAAGTTGCTATTGCAAGATAGTCGCCTCTTAGTCTCAAAACAGGAAGACCAATAAGAAGGCCACAAAGCATTGCTAAAAGTCCACCAATCAAAACTGTCAAGTAAAAGGGAAGAGGTTTTTCAAGGGTTGTCAGCACTGCTGTTGTATATGCACCAATTGCCATAAAACCTGCATGGCCAAGTGAAAACTGTCCAGTTATTCCATTTATCAAGTTTAGACTCACACCCAAAATGATGTTGAGCATTATCAAGAACAAGTTAAGTTTTATATAATCATCAATTACTCCAATTTTCATCAAAACTGTAACGATTACATAAATAGCAACCACAATCAGAAAGTAAACTAAAAACCTCTTTTTCATCCTTCTCTACACCTTCTCTTTTATATTTTTGCCAAGAAGTCCAGATGGTTTTAGAATCAAGATTAAAATCAAAAGGGCAAATGCAACAGCATCCTTGTACATAGAGCTACCATATCCACTCACAAGTGTCTCAATAACACCAAGAGAAAAGCCACCAAGCATAGCTCCCGGAATTATACCTATTCCACCAAAAACTGCTGCAATAAAGGCTTTAAGTCCAGGCAAAACTCCCATCAGAGGGTTTATTGTGTTATAGTAAAGACCAACCAGCACACCACCAGCTGCAGCCAAAGCAGAACCTATTGCAAAGGTATATGAGATTGTTGTGTCAACATTTATACCCATAAGCCTTGCTGCGTCCATGTCTTGGGATACAGCTCTCATTGCCTTGCCTATCTTTGTGTTTTTGACAATGAAGTTGAGAAGTAGCATGAGCAATACTGTGATTATCAGAAGATATATTTGCTTGCTGTTTACTACAACTTTGCCATGGAAAAGGTGATAATTTTTTTCATTCACAAGTCTTGGAAAAACTCTTGAATCAGCCCCCATCAAAAGCTGCATTAGATTTTCTAAAAAAAGTGATACACCAATTGCTGTGATCAAGGCAGAAATCCTGGGTGAATTTCGTAAAGGTTTATAAGCAAACTTTTCAATTAACATTCCTAAAAGTGCACAGAAAATCATTGAAATTATTAGTGCTGGTAAAAGACCTAACTTTAAATATGTAACACATAAAAAAGCGATATAAGCACCTACCATAAACACATCGCCATGAGCAAAGTTAATAAGTTTAATTATTCCGTAAACCATTGTATATCCAAGAGCAATCAGTGCATAGACACTTCCAAGTGTAATGCCGTTTATCAATTGCTGAATAAAAGTGGTCAACTTCCTATCACCTCTTTTTTGAAATAGAAATAAATAACATGACGGAAGGGGCGAAGATTGCCCCTTCCTCTTTTTAGTAGTTTATTTAGTCCTTATTTTTATGGATTTAACTTTTGTTTGAACATCTGAACGCCATTTTTAAGCTCTATTATAACAGCAGACTTTTCAGCATTATGATTCTTGTTTATATTCACAATTCCCGTTACACCAACAAAGTTTTTAGTGTTTTCAATAGCAGTTTTTAATCTTTCTCTGTCTTTCGCAATGCTATCAAACTTTAGGTTTGCTCTTTTGAGGGCGTCAGCAATAAAGTATCCCAAATCGTACCCAAGCGCAGCAAAAGCATTTGGTTCAGTATTGTATTTTTTCTTAAACTTATTTATAAACTCTTGAACCTTTGAATCTGTGTCCTGGGAAGAGTAGTGAGCAGAGAAGAATACGTTGTTAGCAAATTTTTTACCAGCCTTCTCAACAACTTTCGGATCATCAAAACCATCTCCACCCAGTATTGGCATATTCATACCAAGTTCGCGTGCTTGTTTTATAATAAGCCCTGCTTCATCATAGTAAACAGGGGCAAATATTACATCAGGTTTTTTGTCTCTTATCTTTGTAAGGATACTGCTAAAATCTTGTTCACCCTTTGCAAATGCTTCCTCGGCTACTATTTTACCGCCACCTTTTGTGAATGTCTGTTTAAAGTTTTTAAAAAGTCCTTTGCTATAGTCAGATGAAGCATCATAGATAATAGCAGCACTTTTGGCTTTCAATGTTTTGAGAGCGAAGTTTGCCATCACATTTCCTTGGAATGAATCGTTAAAACAAGTTCTAAAAACATAAGCCTTTGTCTTGCCGGTCCTTTCATCAACTGTGACAGTGTCGTCTGTTGCAGAAGGGGAGATAATCGGAACTTTGTACTTTGTTGCTGCAACTGCCGCTGATTTTGTCGCACCAGAGGTTGCAGGACCTAATATTGCCAGCACTTTTTCTCTCACAGCAAGCCTTGTTGCAACATTCTGGGCTTCTGTCTTGTCAGATTTGTTGTCAAGTATAACAAGCTCAATCTTTTTGCCGCCAACTCCACCTTTTTGGTTTATCTCGTCAATTGCAAGCTTTAACCCCTCAAGTTCTTTTTGTCCATACTGAGCAACTGCTTGCGAGAGCTCTAAATTCACACCTATCTTGATGGTTTTTGATGCAGCAAAGGACATGGAGAATATTGAAAGTACAAAAATTATTAAGGTACATACAACAAGAAGCTTTTTCACAGAAACTTCACACTCCTCTACATAAAATGTTTTTATAAAATTATAGCATAAAACATTTTTTTATTGAATACAAGTATTCAAATTGTACTTTTGTGAATGTGTAGACATAAGTTTATGAATGTTATAAAATTTGGAGGGGAAAGATTTGTCACAAAAGCTCGTTAAGAAAATTTTTGAAAAGGAGGAAACAAAAGATGTATTTTAAATCAGCTGGTCCAGAAAATACTCAAATAACAGTCGAGCTTGCTGTAAAAACTGCACACGAGAGAGGAATAAACTATATTGTTGTTGCATCCTGTTCGGGAAAAACTGCAAAACTTTTGGAAAATTGTGGTAAAAATGTTGTTGTGGTCACTCATGTCAACGGCTTTGCAGAACCAGGAAAGATGGAGATAGATGAAAAGACAATTGAAGAGCTCAAGGCTAAAGGATTTAAAGTATACACAGGTACACATGTTTTATCGGGTGCAGAAAGAGGAATATCGAGAAAATTTGGGGGCGTGTATCCAGTTGAAATTATGGCGCATACACTTAGGATGCTGGGGCAAGGCGTAAAGGTTGCAGTGGAGATTTCTGTTATGGCTTTAGATGCAGGACTGATACCATATGGTGAGGATGTAATTGCAATTGGTGGAACATCTGAAGGTGCAGATACTGCTGTGATTATAAGACCTTCGCATGCAGCTTCAATATTTGAGACAAAAATTAAAGAAATAATTTGCAAACCCTATGAATTTTAAGAAGTTGCATAGGGTTGTTAACCAGCAAAAGAGAAAAAAGTTGACAGGATGAAGAAAGAAGGGGTATAATAGTTTTCAAGAAAATATAATTGCACAAAATAAAAATTTTGTGCAATGAAGGGAATGAGAAAATGGATTTCTCGGGTGTCCCACCTTTTGTAGTCGATTTTTTAAACTATATGATTACAATCAAAAACAAATCGCCAAATACAATTAAAGAATATTACTATGACCTGAGAACTTTTCTAAGATATCTAAAAGCAAAAGATTTAAATATTTTAGGCCAAATCGAAAAGATCGAGGATCTTGAAAATATCGATGTGAGCAGCTTTGAAATTGAAAAGCTCAAAACCTTAACCCTTAGCAATCTATATGAATATTTTTCTTTCCTTGCAACACGCTTTAACAACGGCCCATATGCAAGGGCCCGAAAAGTTGCCTCAATTAGAAGCTTTTTTAAATACCTTTACAGCAAAGCCAAACTCATTCCTGATAACCCTGCAAAAGATTTAGAGTCGCCAAAACTTGGTAAAAGAAATCCAAGGTATCTTACACTTGAGGAAAGCAAAAAGCTACTTTCTGCAATTGACGGTGAAAATAAAGAAAGGGACTTTGCAATAATTACCCTTTTTCTAAACTGTGGTCTTAGACTTTCAGAGCTTGTAAATATAAACCTTTCAGATATAAAAGAAGATATGCTAAGGATTGTTGGTAAAGGAAATAAAGAAAGAATAATATATTTAAATAAAGCATGTAGAGAAGCTATCGAAAATTATTTAAAAGTTCGCCCCACAGAAGGTGTAAAGGACAAAGATGCTCTTTTCTTGAGTGAGAGAAAGAAAAGAATTAGCAGAAGAACTGTTCAATACATTGTTGAAAAGTATGTGAAAATGGCAGGTATAAATCAGAAAAGGATTTCTGCCCACAAGCTTCGTCACACGGCAGCAACACTTATGTACAGGCACGGCAAAGTTGATATAAGGTCTCTTCAGACTATTTTAGGTCATCAAAGTATCTCCACAACAGAGATTTATACTCATGTAAATGACGATGACATCAAAAAAGCCTTTGAAAAAAACCCCCTCTCAGGAGAAAACCAGGATGTGTTGGACTCCTGATAAGGGGGTTTTATTTTGTGCACAGAAGTTTGTACGTTTTTACATCTACAAATTTTAACACTTGCCCAGGATACAAAATTGCATTTTCTAACTTATTTATCTTTCGCACAAAAGAGATATAATCACGAATGTCTACGCTATCATCAACAAAATTCTTTGAAATTGTCCACAGTGAGTCTCCTTCTTTTACCTTCACAAATATCCAGTTTACATTCTTTTCTTTATCAATGCTCTTCCCTTCTCCACTCGAAATCATCAAAACTGTTATAACAAATACCATTAGAATAAGCAATGCAATGCTAAAGCGAAACTTATTTTTTATAACAACTTTTGTTCTCATAAAATATTCATTCTCTCCGATAATATGTTCTGTATAAAGAATATCAAACAAATGTTTATATGTCAAGAGGTGAAGACATAATCTGTTTTGCTACTTCATGTTTTTCCCAAGCAGATTTATCATAGGCATACACTAAAATATTTGTGTCTAAAAACTTATAGTTACTTTTTTTCTTATAAATCTTTTCTCTTTAACCACCCCAACAATTTATTTTTTGACCAATGCACTCAAGCCATCTGCTCCTTTCAATTTTACCTTTACTCTTTGCCCTATTTTTCTATACCGCTGCCTTATTTTTTTAAATTTCATTTTGCCCAATTTTATATATTTTTCTTATTACGGGAATGCTTTACTTAAATATTATATTCAGTAATATTCCGTTTTGAAAGCTTATAAAAGTCAAAAATAGTCTTTGTGAAAAAAATTAAACTTGCGAGAAATAATATAAATACCAACTTTGAATTAATAGAAATATTTTTAATAAATAAAGTGAAAGTATTAGCAGATACGTGTATAATAATCGGAACAATAATTGTTCTTGTCCACAAATAGAAAAAGCAAACTAATATCCCAAAAGTAAATGCATAAAAACTTTGATATAAATTTCCGTGTAGAATTGCAAAAACAAATGCATCTAACAATACTGCTATTGTAATATTTAATTTGTTTATAAAAATTTCTAGTAATAGTCCTCTAAATATTACCTCTTCAATTATTGGTCCAACAATCCCAATTGCCAGAACAATTAATCCAAATTTGATACCGCCATAATTTAAACTATTAATAAACTCAAAGTAGGTCTTACTGTCAGGCATATATTTGTATAATTTTAATATTTTATCTACTGTATCTACTATTAAATTGTAAGTAATTCCAATGCCGATAAAACATACAATATTTCTAAATGTAAGTATATATCTCGAATTTGAATAATTTAACATATATTTCAACTCACTACTACAGAAAATTATCACAAAAATTATAGTTACCAGATCGCTAAATATTTGGCTTAAGGTTGAATTCCATTCATCTGTAAATATATATACAAAAAATAAACATAGCACACTTGAAATTAAATAAATCACAATACACTTTACTAAACATTGTTTTCTTTTTATAGTATGACTACTTTGACTCACCCAAATCTCTCCTCAGTCTAATTCAGTTACAGTTATTTTAAACCAAAGAGTAGAGGTTTCTATTTTTATAAATAGAAACCTCTACTCAAATGTGAAATTAACGTCAACTATTTCTTAATTGTAACAGTGGGGACAGACGTATCATAGTTGACTACGTTTCCCCAAACAGTGTTTGAATCCATTTTCTCTGGCGGGTAAATTGGATCTGATAATGCAAATTTTGTAACAACACCAGCGCAATAACCTAAAATATATTCGACCCAGTGTAATACTTCTCCTCCATTTATTGTTGGTAAATCATCGTTGCTTAATTGAATGTTACCACTCATATTCTTCACCCCCCTTTAACAATTATTAGAATTTTTACTTTACTTTTATACCATCTTTAAATCCATCAATAAATCCTTTCCCAAATTCATATATTGCTTCCACAACACCAATAATTTCTAAGCCTTTTGCAAATATAGATAAAAAACCACCACCATTAATTTCCAAAAGTTCATTAACATTGACTAAAGCCTTATACCTTCTTAAAACTTCTTCACTTATAACACCTCGAACCTTCTCTTCATTGTAATTGTTCGCTAATCTTAGCAAACTATAGAGTAACTCCTATTTCTTCTGTAACTATTTTTATCTCTAATAGGTATATCTTTTAATTTAAAAAGTCCTTGATTATTGTAAATAAAGTTGTTTGTAAAAATCTACTAAACTCATTTTTTGTTCTTCTATGTCTCGAACTTTTATACCCTCATTCTGTAATATATCTAAAACATCATAATGAGAATTTAGATTATGAACTTTTATAGAGTTATTAAACTGAGTTTCTACAGTTATATATGGTAATTTTTCTTTTATTAACCTACACGCTATATCAACATGCTCCTTTTCAGTAAAATGAAAAATCACTACTGTATTTCTTTTTAACAATTCTTCTTTATTTTTGTCTAATATTATTGAACCATTTTTGATAAAAATAATTCTTGAACATAACTCCTCTATATCACTCAATATATGTGATGAGATTAAAACGGTTATGTTATTTTCTCTCCATCGTGTTTTTAAGAGCTCTTTAACTTTAATTGTGGTGGTTGGGTCCAATCCATTAAAAGGTTCATCCAATATCAACACTTCAGGGTTGCCAATAAACATTTGAAGCAAACTAACCTTTTGCTTTGTTCCCAATGAATATGTTTTTGCCTTTCTTTTTAATATCTTATTTTCTAATTCAAAAAATGGTGCTAACCTATTAACCTCATCTTTAACGTTAAAGGCACTCCCATATTTTAGGTTAGCATACAATTCTATATTATCATAACCACTAAGTTTAAGATACAGTGCTGGTGTTTCGATAAAAAATGACGCTCTTCTTAAAACCTCTATTCTTTCTTGTTCCTTAGTTACATCACATCCCAAAATATAACATTTCCCTTTTGGTTTTGGTAACCATAAACCTGCCAGTATTTTCATTAATGTGCTTTTGCCAGCACCATTTGGTCCTACAAGACCAACAATTTCTCCTTTTTCTATTGAAAAGTTTATTTCTTTTAGAATTTGAGAGTTTCCTATTCTTTTGTTCACATCGTTTACTTTTATCACTTTTTCTAATCTATTTTCAGCCAATTTTTTATGCCTCCTTTAGATATTACCAAATTTTATTTTTGCACTATATTATACTTTTTCTTTATGTTTAAATATTTCTATAGAACCCAATACAAAGATAATTGTTAGCAGTAAATTCAACCCTATAACAACATAGGTTGAAGCATAAATCCAATCCAACTCATTTGGCAAATAATTCGTGTATACAACAGATAGTTCCCAAGGAAATATCAATGACAATAGCTTCAATACTGGTGTTTTTATCATAAGCATCTTTTGACGAAGTATACTTATAATTACTATTATTGCAATAAAACTAATACTTGTAAATGCTCCGTTTTCAAATATAGAAGAGAAAAATACAATAATTCCAGATATAGCTAAAATAATTACTATCTCTGTCATAAATTGTAATATGCTGCTTTCAAGTAAAGTTAATAACTTCACGTTATCTAAAACAGGATACACTTTAAAACCTATCACCTTGTATCTCGAAATCCAATTACAATATACATCATAGTATTTAAAAGAATCTGTTATTATACTTAAAACTATAAAAAATATAATTTGTGTGCCAATTACTAATGCACTAATCATCAAAACAGACGCAATAAATTTGCTAAATACTATATTTGCTCTTTTTATAGGCAAAGTTTTCAAAAGCTTTGCTGTCCCTTCCTTATACTCATCTGAAATTATGCCACTACCAATAATTAAAGCTATTATAACAATTATAAAAAATGCTACTCCGTAGGATTGACTAAGTAAATACGACCATCCGTCTAATTGCTTGTTTATCGAATAATACTTTTTCTTTTTTAAATTTTCACTAATTATTTGGTAATTTATTTTATTTGATTCTTGTTCTTTATAATTACCAGTTTTATTAGCGTTTTCATACATCATCTTGTAATATTGAGCTCTTCCTTCCATTTCTTTCTTGGGATTTTTACTATATTGCAATCTCAATTTTTCTTCTTGGACAATTCTGTTCAAATCAAAAATTTGTTCTTGATATAGCTTCTTTATCTTAGCATCTTTTTCTTTTTTTAATTTTTGCTCAAGTTGCTTTATCTGCTTTTCAGTGTCAGAAATATATCCTTTTATGTAGCTCTCACTTTTATTAAATACATAATTACGCGCAAACCAGCAATAAAGAATATTAAAACCAATTGTAATTATTAAAGCAATTAAAAATTTTCTGCTCTTTAGAATTTTTTGAATTTCTGTATACAATGCCAATTGTGATACCTCCTCTTTACTACACTATAAATTAATTTTCCTTCTAAATAAAAAAGTATTTTTGTAAGTTAATTTGTTCTTTCTATACTTTATTATAAAATAAATTTAAAGTTGCTTCTCTAATACTCTTCATTATTTACGTTTTGAAATTCAAAGTCAAAAAAACAATCCTTAAGTCATCTAATTAATTATCTGAACATAAATTTAGTTTTAAAAAATTTCTTGGCTCATTTTAGTTATATATCGTAATTACTTTGATTTAACTTATAATTAAATCATTTTATAATTGAAGATATTATTATGTTAGTTAGACCAATAATATTAGCACCTATATGAATAACTATAGGCACAAATATTGAATTAAAACGTATATAAAAAATTGATAACACAATCCCGAATAAAAATGCACATAAAGCAGTATATAAATCTATATGCCATAAACCAAAAATTAATGCATTCATTAAAATAGCCAATTTTAAATCCATCTTTTGTCTTAAACTTTGAAATATTAATCCTCTAAATATAATTTCCTCTACAACAGGTGCAACTATCCCTGAAAAAAATATTATTGTCAATAGGATTATTACACTGTGCACATTATTTAATTTAATAATATTTTCTATTTGTTTTTCAAAAATACTTGCCTTATCTACATCACGAATATGAAGCAAATACACATTGAGTAAATATACAATGATTTGTATTATAATTGTCGACAATACACCAAATAAAAATAAGAACATTATATTTATAATTTTTATTTTATTTTTGCTTATCCTATATGAATATTCTATTAAATCTGTTATTTCATCTTTAAAAAAAATACCAAAAAACAAAATGGTACACGTATAAGTAAACACATAAAATAATAACATACTATATATTTCTTTCATGTTAAAAACAAATGCTAGAAATATTAACGGTAATAGAACACCTGATACAAAAAAAAGACTAATATACTCTAAAGCACTCCTCTTTTTTTTAATAATCTTCTTTTTATTAGTTTGTTTCATTTGTAACCTCCATTTATGTAAATAAAATATAAATGCTAAAGCAACTGTACTGATTTTTTAAATCAGTATACAATTGCTTGAGCATATACTTTTTTATATAAAGTTATTATTACCCTAAACTAATATTTCTAAGCTTTACCCACGATAGTATAAATCTGAAACAGGTATTCCCTTAGGTGTATATAAAATGTTATCTATTAAGTTGATTACCCATTTGTAAAGTTTACCTAAATTATAGCCTACACTATATCCAAAATCATAATCATCTTTTCCTCCACCATTAATTCCTATCAACTCATTTTCATCAATTTTCATAAATTTATTCATAACTCAATCCCTCCTCCATTTTTTAAATAAAGCAAAGCAATTTTAACAAGTTGCATCCTGCCTTCCTTTAATAAATCCTCTTCCAAAATCCCAAAGTTGCTGACCCAATTCATATATATCTTTTATCAATGTGACAATCTTATAAATTTTATCTAATCCGCCATTAACAAATACCAAATCGTAACTATTTAGGGAGTTATAATAAAATTGTGTCCACTGTATAATTAGTATTGAAATAATCATCAAAGGGGACTACTTAAAATGAATAAAAATGAAATTATTGAGACTGCTAAAAACATGGCTCAAGAAGCAAGTATTAAATATGTATTGCTTCCTGTGATGGCTCTATCCGCCCAGCTCTAAAGCAACTACAAGTAAAACTTGCTCGATTGCTTTATGTTGTCGGAAAGAAAAGTCTTCCTTGCTAAAAATGACAATGACAAAGGCAATGGTTTTTATTGAAGTAAAATTTGCAACACCTGCCTAACGTCTTGAGATCTCTGTCCCTCGCACACGCCCTTAGAATTTGCTACCTTCTATCCTCTTCTTTCCGCTACAAAAGAGTTGATAGTTCATACACTGACCTGCTTATGTCTTTAGTCGTCAACGGTTATTCTTGAGCGTTCCCTTGTCCAGACTTTGAAAGCTTTAAATCTTCCATACTCCGAAATAATATAACCTAACTTTACAACCCATGTTATGTCTTGGAAACAAAAATTCTTGACAAACCTCTCACGCTACTGCAGCTGCCATTCTATTTTTCTGTAAACTCCATTCACTTTTTAGTTCTATCCGCTCATCAAGTCTCGAATCTATCTTTGATATTAAAATTTTCCCTTGTAAATCATTACTACTCAACTTTATATTCGCACTCTTATTATAAGCTTTTATTATAGATTGAAATATTTTGCATAAAATTTTTCATTCAATTCAGTTTAAAATGGCTCTATTTGTAAGTGTTTCATCAATTCATTTTTTAAAACAAGAAAGATTATCTGTCCTTATGGTTAAATAATAAAAGTAGTATGTTTTTAAAATACGATAGATAATCATAATATAATCTTCTATTCTTTGTAATATAAAGAATAATACTTACATTGAATATAATGATCGGTAACAAACAAATAAAATTTAACAAATCTGAAAAATTAAATATATTTCTCAAAACTTGAACTACACTTAAATATGCTATAATAGTTATACCCATCACAAATATATTTTTCGATGACAATAAAAACGCATAAGAAGTCATGAATGCTACAAGTATTGCAAAAAGAAATAAAATATTATATTTCTGCCTACTATAAATAAAAAGCCACAAATTAGCAATAACGGTGATAAGCAATAAAATATAAATTATTACTTTATTTGAAAGTAATTTTGGCAAGTTTCACATCCTCCAACATTATCATAATTTTCTGTATTTATAAGAGGCTGTCTATTCTATGTTATAAATAGACAGCCTCTGGAGGTTTAATTTTTATTTTGAATTTATTAGTGCATTTTTACTGGTCTAAAATATTTATATAAAAAACCTCTACTCGCATCAATTCTTATTTCTTCTCCATTAATATCAATAACTATTTTTCCACACAGCCAATTTGTAAGCTTATGCGGTGTTGTTGCAATAATTTTGTTGGCATCTTTTTCAATTTTAGTGTAATACCCTGTTCTTTTTATTCGTTCTTCTAATTCATTTTCTGATATAGTACCTTTTTTATAGACATATACTTCATGATCACATAAGTAACCAAAAATAATTGCCATTGTCAAAGACCACAAAAATATCATCAAAGCAAATACTAATATAATTTCCGGCTTAACATACAAATCATTTAATTTTGATACTACCAACACAAACAAACCAACTCCTGCTGAAGCACCAAAACAGTATGCAAAACATTTTAAAATCGATTTAAAAAGCAATATCTATCACCTACTTTCATTTCAATAATTAAAATGGGAGAAAGCTACCCACCGCTCCACCTACCATTGCAGCTGTCCACGCTGTTTTAAACATATCTTTAACTTCACCAGTATTATAAGCAATTATACCCCCTGCAGCCATTCCATACGTAAAGCCTAACAACATACCAGCTGCAATACCGAGCACCCCATCACCATTTATTTTTTCTAATTCATTGTCTTTCAAAATTATATACCCTTTTAGAACTGATCTAATATCCAATATCCAACACCCCCAATTAATCCACCAAGAAAAGTACCAGCAAGCCCCGCTGTCGCTGTGCCCGCAACTGCACCAGCAATAGCAGCACCTATTACTCCTCCACTAACTCCACTAAGATAAAAACCTAAATCGTTCCAGCTTAATTTTCCGCCTGAAATGTTTAGCAATTCTGTCTCATTCAATTCTAGAGCAGATGTGCTTCTCAAAACATCATTATTCATAACACCTCGAACCTCCTTTTTGTATAATTTTATTTTTACTATTTTTACTATATCCCAACCCTCACAGCCGGCTGATGAAAGGGTTGTTGCCTATCCTCATAACCTCAATCCCAACTTCTTTAATACCCATTCAATCAAACGTTTCTGCTCAACCACTATGCTCATCTCACATGCTTGCCCTGCTCTCAATTTAGTATCTTTTGGAACATTCTTCACTTCTACTTCAACCTCATAAAATCCTTGCCCGCTCTGGTCTGCTACCTTTATATCCTGCGATACCCTCGCAACCTTCCCTTCCACTACTTTCAACCCATCTGCTCCTGCTATCTTTACCTTTGCCCTCTGCCCTATTTTTATGCTACTACCTTTTGTATTTGGTATGTATCCAATAACCTTAAATCCTCTTGCTTGACTGCCAACTATTCTGCCAATCTCAACTCCGCTATTTATTGCCGCACCACTGACCAATTCAACGCTGTATTCTACATAACCATCTTTATCTGCTCTTACACTACAGCTTTCTATCAACTTCTCAGTTTCTTCCAAGTTGATTTTCAGGTTCTTTATTTCGTGAGTTAAACTACTAATCTCACTATCAATCTGCTGCAGCACCTCCAGCTTATATTTCTCAATATCTCCTTTTGTATCATCACCTGAAATGACCAGCAGTCTCAGCTGCCCTTCTATCTTCTGTTTTTGCAAAACCAACTCACTTTTTGACTGCCTTAGCTCATCAAGTTTCGAATCTATCTTCGATACTAAAATCTCCCTCTGTATATCACTACCATCCGATTTTGTCTTCACCTGCTGATTGTAAGCTTCTATTTCACTTAATATAAATCCTAAATACCCTATGTCGTATTTCGTTAGCTTAACTTGCTCGCCTTTGCTTACAACTTCCTTTATTTCTTTTAACGTGCTTTCAAATTTATCAATATTTTTAATCTTCTCATCCAAACTCTCCATCTGCTTTTTAAAATCCATTATACTGTATTCTCTTTGCACTCTTGCTTCTTCTGCAGCTTTCCTTAATTTGTTTACCTCATAACTATAGCTCAAGTACCTCAAATAGTATGCATTATTTTTATTCCTGAGACTTTCTCCATTTTCTATGCTATTTCTCAATTCTTTCAAATCATCAATCTTTTTCTCATATTCGCCCAATTGCTGTCTTAACAAATCCCTCTTCTTTACATACTCCTCATCATCAATTTTAAATAGAACCTCACCTTTCTTTACATATTCACCTTCTTTTACAAAAACCTCTTTTACCTTCCCTCCAACATAACTTATCACCTTTGCTTCATCTTCCCAAGGTCTTACTATTCCTTGGACCTTTACATTTATATCAATTTTTCCTACAATACTCCACAAAACAAGTCCTATCATTAAGGCAAGCAAAATGTATGTAATAAAAAGCCCATACCTTGGAATCTCTGCTTCGTACAAAAGCTTACTTTCTCTAAGTTCACCAAAATCATATATTACCTCTCTCATCTTCCAGCTGCACTCCCAACCAAATCCCATAACCCTTTTTGCTCAAGTCCCATCAGCTGCTCTCTCCACAGGTTATAATAATATCCTTTCTTTCTCATCAGCTCCTCATGCGTTCCTACCTCTACTATCCTACCTTCATGCATTACCACAACCCTGTCGCACTTTAATATGGTCGATAGCCTGTGCGCTATTATTATGGTTGTTATCCCCTCACATACCTTCTCTATTACCTTTCCTATCGCCTGCTCGGTTACAGAATCAAGATTACTGGTCGCTTCATCCATTATCACTATCTCAGGCTTTTTTAAAAGCGCCCTGGTTATCGCTATTAGCTGCTTCTGCCCGCCTGACAAATTCGCTCCATTCTCTTCTATCATGGTATTATATCTCAAAGGAAGTTTTGATACAAACTCATCCAGTGTGGTTAATCTGCTTATTTCAATCACATCTTCCATTTTTATATTCCTGTTACCCAATACCAAATTCTCAAATATCGTACCACTGAACAAAAAGATGTCTTGAGATATATATGCTATCTTTTCCCTTAAATGCCTTTTGTTTATATCTTTTATGTTATAACCATTTATCCTTATCTCTCCACTCTCATAATCATAAAATCCTAAAAGCAGTTTTGCCAATGTAGTCTTCCCTGAACCACTCTCCCCTACTATCGCTATTCTCTCTCCACTTTTTATCTTAAGATTTATATCCCTCAACACAAGCTGTCTTGTACCGTATCTGAAGTTTAAACCCTCTATCTCTATATCACCCTTCAAACTGGGTGACAACTTCTTGTCTTCGTCCTCTTGAAACTCACTCTCAAGTTCCAAAATTTCACTAAGCCTTTCGGCTGCAACTATCGCCGTTTGCATCATCGGCTGCAATCCTATCAAGTTCTTTATCGGGTCTACAAAGTATGCAAGCAGTGCATTGAACGTAAATAACTCTCCTATGCTCATCTGCCCATTTATTACCTTGTGTGCTCCTACCCATAGTATTACCATAACACCTACCGCTGCTATTGCGCTGCTTATATTACTTTGCAAATTGTTTAAATTCGATACCTTAAACACATCTTTTAATAGCTTTACAAACTTGCTCTCTGTCTTAAAATTCACATCCTCTTCTATATTAAATGCCTTTACTACCTCTATCCCATTCAGTGACTCTACCAAATATGACGTCAAAATTGCATTGTCTTCCATCTCCTGCCTGTTCGCTTCCCTCAATACCCTGTTAAATCCAAACACTACTGCTGCATACAGCAAAACCATCACAATGGCTATAAAAAACAGCGTGGAATTTTGCAGGTATAAAATTACTCCGCCTGCCACTGCCATTATGCTGTCTATCATTAGCGTCAAAGTTGCACCTGATACCGCATCCCTTATTTTTGACGCGTCCATAAACCTCGAAATTATCTCCCCTATCTTCCTGCTACCAAAAAAACTCATCGGAAGCTCTATCACATGTTCATAATATCCCAGCATCAGTTTAATATCTAATCTTTGACTCAAATGTATCAAAAGCCTTACCCTGAATGCCCCTAATATCACCTTGAATATTGTAATCAGTATCGCACCTGCTGCTATAACATGAAGTGTATTCTTCAAAAGATTCGGTATTACATCATCCATCAAAAACTTGTAATAAAACGCTGCCGCTATCCCTAGCAAGGTATATACAATTGACACCGCAAAAATATTCAATATCAAGTTCTTCTGTGGTCTCAATAACTTGAAAAACTTTTTCAAAACTCCCTCTTGCTTTCCTTTTTTGAAGTTTTCATTTGGTACAAGAAATATCAAAATGCCTGTCCATATCTTAAAAAACTCTTCAGGATTTAGCTTAACTATTCCTTTGGCAGGGTCTGCTATTACTATCCTTTCTCTTCTTATCTCATGTATTACAACATAATGAAATAGCTTGCCATCTATCAGTACATGCGCTATACACGGAAGTGGTATTTTCTCAAATATTGCTTCTTTTGCTTCTGCCCTGACTGCTTTTGCTTCAAATCCAAGCTTTTCTGCCGCTTTTACAACTCCATATGCTGTGGTGCCAAACCTGTCTGTCCCTGCCATCTCTCTTATTCTGGCTATCGATACTTCTTTTCCATATTGCAAACAAATTGTTGCTAAGCTCGCTGCCGCACAATCTGTTATATCGTGTTGCTTTACACAATAGTATCTTGTTCTCATCTTTTCATCCCACTTGATTTTTTAGTACGTTTCCTTCTTTATTCTCTTATTTAGGCTATTTGGTACTTAAACTATTTTTTCTGTAAACTTCTTCTTGGAATTTCTATGCAAATTTTATCTTATACATTTTCACTCTGTCAATCCCGTTTTTTTTTAGCCCATTTTCAACTAAATTTTGAGCTCAGAATACACTTTTATTTAAATAGCTTAAAATTTCTTAAATTTTCTTGAGTTTATATCAAGGCCAAATTTGCAAATAGTTAAAATATATAGTTTGTTGAATAAAAGAAATAACCATATAGAGTAAATGTAGTAACAAAAGAAAAAAGCCCCATCGTATTATAATTTTGATCTTTAGAGAAAAGCTGCAACAAAACATAAGGGAAGATAAAAAATAAAGAATGGAACAACCAAGGAAATGTAATTTGTTTCAAATTTTCACCATGTGCTTAAAGACAAAAATGGATTTACTACTTTTATTTTCCCAAAATACTGACCAGAATTTAAGTCTTCACTCCATATTACTGAACATCCCAAATTTATAGCGCTGCAAAGTATCAAAGCATCCCAAAAAGATATTTTATATCTTTGTGAAAGCTTGATAGCTTCTAAAATATCTTTTACTTCAATTGTGGCCACCTTCCATAAACCTAAGTCTGATATGATTTGAAACGCGCTGTCAAAACTTAAAGGATTCTTAACTTTTTTTGTAACAACAACAAAAAATTCTTGAAGAACTTGAGTGCTCAAGGCACCATTTCTTTCTTTCCAAAGTGTCTCCACAATCTGTTTAGCAACTTTATGTTTTTCTCCAGCAGATTTATCATATGCATACACCAAAATATTTGTGTCAACAAATTGATAGTTACTGTCTTTCATATAAATCTTCTCTCCTCCAAGTGATTGCTCCACCTGTTCCAAGGTCAAATCCTTCTTCTAAAAGCTTAAGATGCTGTAGATAAATCTTTTGATATGACTCCTCTCTATTTACAAGCTCTTCTAACAAGCTTGTAAGCAGCGCAGAAATAGATGTATTCCTTTCAACAGCAATATGTTTTACCTTTTGAATAAGCTCCTTGGGAAGAGATAAAGTAACGTTCTGATATTTACGCATACTATTTCACCTCCACGTAAAATAGTGTATCACATATTTACGTGAGATTCAACATTAAGTTTGGATGTATTATTCACCAATCAATTATGTGATAGGAAATGGAAGTATAAAAATAGGGTGGAATATACAACTCCACCCTATGTCTTCCTCATCTATCTTTTAAAACCCAAAATACTCTTTTGCATTATAATAACAAATGCCTTGAACTATTCTACCAAGTGTTTCTAAATCATAAGGATATTCACCGTTTTCTACCCACTCGCCAATCAAATTGCAAAGAAGTCTTCTAAAGTATTCATGTCTTGCGTAAGACAGAAAGCTTCGAGAATCTGTTACCATTCCAACAAATCGGCTCAAGAGCCCAAGATTTGCAAGATCTTTCATCTGCTGAAGGTTGCCATCTTTGCTATCATTAAACCACCAAGCTGCACCAAGTTGCATCTTCCCAGGAACGCTACCATCCTGGAAAGATCCCATGATTGTTGCAAGAACATAGCTATCTTTTGGATTTAAGGAATACAGAATTGCCTTTGGCAGAGAATTTTCCTTCTCTAATGAATCAAGGAATTTGACAAGTGCAGAGGCTATATGACCATCGTTTATTGAATCATATCCTGTGTCAGGCCCCAAAATATTGAACATTCTTGTATTGTTATTTCTCAGGGCATTTATATGAAGCTGCATTGCCCAGCCAAGACTTGAATAAACCTTTCCTAAGAATCTCAATGTATACGTTTTATATTTTGCAACTTCAATTTCTGTAAGTTTCTCACCTGCTAAAGCTTTTTTGAAAATATTTCCTACTTCATCAAAAGATGCATCGGCAAAAACCATATCGTCAATAGCATGGTCAGAAGCACGACACCCCACAGAGTGGAAAAATTCTGCTCTTGACTTTAAGGCATCTAAAAACTCATCATAGCTTTCTATCTTTTTTCCACATACCTCTGCAAGCTTTTTTACCCACGGGATGAATGTTTCTCTTTCAATGTTCACACCCTTGTCAGGTCTGAAAGTAGGATAAATTTTTACATTAAAATCTTTATCTTCTTTTAGTTTTAAATGATACTCAAGTGTATCAACAGGGTCGTCTGTTGTGCAGATTATTTCTACATTAGACCTCAAAATTATATCTCTTGCACCAAGCTCTTTTAGAACTTTGTTTGTCTTTTCCCAAATGATAGGTGCTGATTTTTCATTCAATATCTCATCTATTCCAAAATATCTTTTGAGTTCTAAATGTGTCCAGTGATAAATTGGGTTTCCTATTGCCATTGGAATGGTCTTTGCCCATGCCAAGAACTTTTCATAGTCATCTGCGCTACCTGTTATATACTTTTCTTCAATTCCGTTTGCTCTCATAAGCCTCCACTTGTAATGATCTCCTCCAAGCCAAACCTCCGTGATATTCCTAAACTTCTTGTTTTCATAAATTTCCTTTGGATTCAAATGACAGTGAAAGTCAACAATTGGCATATCTTTTGCATATTTTTCGTAAAGCACTTTAGCAGTCTGGTTATTCAAGAGAAAATCCTCATCCATAAATCTTTTCATCTTTCCAAACCTCCTTGAAACTTGTTTCAACACAATTTCATAAAAATTCAAACAAAATTCACAACACAACCTGTTTGAATATATTATAAAATGAAAAGAGGGAAAGTTCAACACTTTCCCTCTCTCTTTATTCTGTTTTGAATTCAAAAACTTATATTTGGACTTTTGTGGAGTTATTTTTTCTTCAAGTTAAAGAATGCGTTCATTCCAGGATATACGGCAACGCTACCGAGCTCTTCTTCGATTCTCAATAGCTGATTGTATTTTGCTACTCTGTCTGTTCTTGACGGTGCACCTGTCTTTATCTGACCAGCATTTACCGCAACAACAAGGTCAGCAATTGTTGTATCTTCTGTCTCACCTGATCTATGGGATACAACTGCAGTGTAGCCTGCTCTATTTGCCATCTCAATTGCTTCTAAAGTTTCTGTAAGTGTTCCTATCTGGTTGAGCTTAATTAATATTGAGTTTGCAACGCCAAGCTCAATTCCCTTTGCAAGCCTCTTTGTATTTGTAACAAACAAATCATCACCAACAAGCTGAATTTTGTTACCAAGTGCTTCAGTGAGCATCTTCCAGCCTTCCCAGTCCTCTTCTGCAACACCGTCTTCAATTGAAACAATTGGATATTTCTCAACAAGTTTTACCCAGAATTCTACCATTTCTTCTTTTGTTCTAACTTTACCTTCTCTCTCGAAATGATACTTTCCATCTTCTTCATTGTAGAGCTCAGAGGTTGCAGGGTCAAGCGCTATTGCTATGTCTTTACCTGGAGTATAACCAGCTTTTTCGATTGCTTCAACAATCACTTCCAATGGCTCCTCGTTAGACTTCAAATTTGGCGCAAATCCGCCCTCATCACCAACTGTTGTGTTGTATCCTCTTGCTTTGAGCACATTTCTCAAGTGATGGAATGTCTCAGCACACATCCTGAGTGCTTCGCTAAAAGATTTTGCACCGACAGGCATTATCATAAACTCTTGCAAATCGACAGAGTTGTCAGCATGCTTACCACCGTTTAAGATATTCATCATTGGCACAGGTAAATATTTTGCATTAACACCGCCAATGTATTGGTACAGTGGAAGACCAAGTGCGTTCGCTGCTGCCTTTGCAACTGCCAAAGATACACCCAAAATTGCGTTTGCACCAAGCTTGCTCTTGTTCTCTGTTCCATCAAGCTCAATCATAAGCCTGTCAATCTCAACTTGGTTTAAAGCATTCATTCCAATAATCTCTGGTGCAATAACCTCATTTACATTTTCAACAGCTTTGAGAACACCTTTGCCCATATATCTTTTTTTATCACCATCTCTGAGTTCAACAGCCTCAAATATACCTGTTGACGCACCCGATGGAACAGCAGCTCTACCTACAAATTCATCATTTACAACAACCTCTACCTCAACAGTTGGGTTTCCTCTTGAATCAAGAATTTCTCTCGCTTTTACAGCTGTAATTGAAAGATCAACTTTCATTCGTTTATTCCTCCTTCTGAATATTTTTTTCAGTCTCTATAAATGAATTTATTTAATAACAAGCGAGCTTCCTTTCATCTCTGAAGGCTTTTCTAACCCTAAGATGTCTAAGATTGTTGGAGCAATGTCTGCTAAAATTCCGTCATCTCTTAATTTAACATTGCCATACCCAACAAGATACAAAGGCACCTTATTTGTTGTATGAGCTGTATGAGGCTCACCTGTCTCATAATCGATCATCTGTTCGCAGTTACCATGGTCAGCAGTAATAATAACCACTCCGCCTTTTTCTAAAACTTTGTTAACAACTTTTCCGATACACTCATCAACAGCCTCAACTGCTTTTATTGCAGCCTCCAACACTCCAGTGTGTCCCACCATATCACCGTTTGCATAGTTACAAATTATAACATCATATTGGTTACTTTCAATTCTCTCCAGTAGAGCTTCAGTTACCTCATAAGCACTCATCTCTGGTTTAAGGTCATATGTTGCAACCTTCGGTGATGGTACCAAAACCCTGTCTTCTCCGACATTTGGTACTTCAACACCACCATTGAAGAAGAAGGTGACATGAGCGTACTTTTCTGTCTCAGCAATTCGAAGTTGTTTTAACCCTAACTTGCTAAGGTATTCTCCTAAAGTGTTCGTCAAGTTTTCAGGTTTGAATGCAACATGGCAATTCTTTATTGTTACATCATACTGGGTCATGCATACAAAGAATACTTCAAAATATCCTTTTTTCCTTTCAAAACCGTCAAATTCTATATCACAAAATGCTCTTGTAATTTGTCTTGCTCTGTCAGGTCTGAAGTTAAAGAAAATAATACTGTCATGTTCATTTATTGTTGCAACTGGTTTGCCATTTTCAAGTACAACAGTCGGAATTACAAACTCATCCGTGTTGCCTTTTTCATACGACTTTTCAACTGCCTCTAATCCTGAGCTTGCATATTCGCCTTCACCAAACACCATTGCATTATAAGCCTTTTCTACTCTTTCCCACCTTTTGTCTCTGTCCATTGCATAGTATCTGCCCATCACTGTTGCAATCTTGCCACAACCTATCTCTTTCATTTTCTGTTCAAGTTCTTCAATGTAAATCTTTGCGCTTGAAGGTGGAACATCTCGCCCATCTAAGAAGCAGTGAACAAATACCCTTTCAAGATTATGCCTCTTTGCAAGCTCTAAAAGTGCATAAAGGTGAGTGTTGTGACTGTGAACACCGCCATCTGATAAAAGCCCCATCAAATGAAGAGAAGAGTCATATTTTTTACAATTTTCAATTGCCATTAAAAACTCTTCTTTTTCGAAAAAGTCACCATCTTTAATTGACTTTGTTATTCTTGTAAACTCTTGATACACAATTCTCCCAGCACCTAAATTTAGATGACCTACTTCAGAATTTCCCATCTGACCTTCAGGAAGACCAACATCCATTCCACTGCTACCAATTAAGGTATACGGGTAATTCTTTTCGTAATAGTCAAGGTTGGGGGTCTTGCCCAAAGCAACAGCGTTTCCCTCTTGCTTTGGGTTATAACCCCAACCATCCATGATGATAAGAACAACAGGTTTTTTCATTATCTTATTCCCCTTTACTTGCCATAATTAGTAGTGTAATATCTTTGCAAATTCCTGAGCATTAAGGCTTGCACCGCCAACTAAGCCTCCATCAATTTCTGGCATATTGAAAATGTCTGCTGAATTTGCAGAGTTTACACTACCGCCATACTGAATTCTCACTTTCTGAGCAGTGTCTTCATCATACATCTCAGCAATTACATTTCTGATAACCCCAATTACTCTATTTGCCTCTTCAGGTGTTGCATTCTTACCTGTACCTATTGCCCAAATAGGCTCATATGCAATTACAACCTTCTCAACATCTTCTTTGGGAACACCATTTAGTGCAATCTTTACTTGAAGCCTTACAAGTTCATCTGTAATACCATATTCTCTTTGTTTGAGTGTCTCACCAACACACACAATAGGCTTTAGACCAAACTTGAGCGCTGCTAACACTTTCTTGTTCACAATCTCATCAGTTTCACCAAAGTACTGCCTTCTCTCAGAGTGACCTATTACCACATACTCGACCCCAACTGCTTTAAGCATTGGACCAGATATCTCACCTGTATATGCGCCTTTTTCTTCATAGAACATGTTTTGTGTTCCAAGTTTTATATTTGTTCCTTCTATTGCTTCTTTGACATAAGGAACAAGAATTGATGGAGCACAGATAACTACTTCTGCTTGTACATCATCAATATACTTTTTCAGCTCTTCAACAAACTCTTTTGCTTCTTGTGGAGTCTTGTTCATCTTCCAGTTTGCTGCGATTATCTTCTTTCTTGGATTTTTGTCAAGCAGACATGCAATACCAGGCAGTACCTTTCCTTCTAAAAACTCTAATGAAGCACCGCCACCTGTTGAAATATGTGTCATCTTATCAGCAAAGCCGAGCTTTTCAACAGCAGCTGCAGAGTCGCCACCACCGATAATTGCAATTGCGCCATTTTCTTCAACTGCTTCAGCAACAGCTCTTGCAATAGCTTCTGTTCCTTTTGCAAAGTTTGGAAATTCAAATACACCCATTGGTCCATTCCAAACAATTGTCTTTGCCTTTTTTATCTCTTTTGAGAAAAGTTCAATTGTGGTATTTCCTATGTCCATGCCCATCATATCGTCTGGCATTGCATCTGATGGAACATACATATACTCTGTGTCGTTCTTAAACTCTTTTGCAACAATGCTTCCAACTGGTAAAAGAAGATTTACTCCTTTTTCCTCTGCTTTTTTCATTATTTCTCTTGCAACATCAAACTTGTCATCTTCGCACTTTGATTTTCCAATCTTATATCCCTTTGCCTTCAAGAAGGTATATGCCATTGCACCGCCAATAAGCAGGCTATCCACTTTTTCTAATAAATTCATAATTACTCCAATCTTGTCAGAAACCTTTGCACCACCTAAGATTGCAACAAAAGGTCTTTGCGGATTTGCAAGAGCATTGCCAAGCATTTCAATCTCTTTTTCCATTAAAAATCCAGCAACTGCTGGTAAGAACTCTGCAACACCTGCTGTTGAAGCATGAGCTCTGTGAGCTGTGCCAAATGCGTCATTTACATAAATGTCTGCAAGCGATGCTAAAGCTTTTGCAAATTCTCTATCGTTTTCTTCTTCCTCTTTGTGGAATCTGACATTTTCAAGCAAAACAACATCTTTTTCTTTCATTTGTTCCACGCATTTTTTTGCATCTTCGCCTATAACATCTTTTGCCAATATTACTTCCTTGCCAAGAAGTTCAGATAACCTTTTTGCAACAGGTGCCATAGAATATTTTGGATCAAACTTGCCCTTTGGTCTTCCTAAGTGTGAAACAAGAATTACCTTTGCATTGTGATCAATCAAATATTTAATGGTTGGAAGCGCTTCTCTGATTCTTCTATCATCTGTGATATTCCCATTTTCATCTTGTGGAACGTTAAAATCAACTCTTACTAAAACTCTTTTACCACTTACATCTATATCGCGAATTGTCTTCTTGTTCAATCTTGGCATTAGTAATCTCACCTCTTCTATATTCTATCTCCTTGAAAACCTAAGATAATGGTTCCACTTTTTCAAATCAAGACTGGTCCGGGCAAAACTGCACTCTCACTACTTCTTGCCGGACCAGTCTTTTTTAAAAATCATTATAACCCTTTCTTAACAATGTAGTTCAGAAGGTCAGCAACTCTGTTAGAGTATCCCCATTCGTTGTCATACCATGCAACAACTTTTACAAGTGTGTCTTCAATAACCATTGTAGAGAGAGCATCAACTATTGAAGACCTTGGGTCGCCCTTGTAGTCAACAGAAACAAGTGGCTCTTCGCTGTATCCTAAAATACCCTTTAATTCGCCTTCAGCAGCAGCTTTCAAAACGCTGTTTACTTCTTCTTTTGTTGTTGGCTTTTCAACCTCAAAAACAACGTCTGTAACAGAAACAGTTGGAGTTGGAACTCTGAGTGCAAAACCATTGAGTTTTCCTTTGAGGTGTGGAAGAACAAGCGCTACTGCCTTTGCTGCACCAGTTGTTGTTGGAATGATAGAAAGTGCTGCTGCTCTTGCTCTTCTTAAATCCCTGTGTGGAAGATCCAATATCTGCTGGTCATTTGTGTAAGAGTGAACTGTTGTCATAAGGCCTCTCTTTACTTTGAAGTGTTTGTCAATTACTTTTGTTACAGGTGCCAAACAGTTTGTTGTACAGGATGCATTTGAAATTACATGGTGCTTAGCAGGGTCGTACATCTCTTCGTTAACACCCATAACAATTGTGATGTCTTCATCTGTTGCCGGAGCTGTGATGATTACCTTTTTTGCACCTGCTTGGATGTGCTTTTCTGCATCTTGCTTCTTTGTAAACCTACCTGTTGACTCAATTACAACCTCAACACCTAAATCCTTCCATGGCAGGTTTGCTGGATCTTTCTCAGCTAAGACCTTTATTTCCTTGCCGTTTACAATGATTGACGTGTCTGTATAATCAACAGTCCCATTGAATATACCATAACATGAATCGTATTTTAAAAGATGTGCCAAAGTTTTTGGATCAGTCAAGTCATTTACCGCAACAACCTCAAACTCATTTGGATATTTTGCCAAAATTGCCTTAAAAGCATTTCTACCAATTCTTCCAAAACCATTAATACCAATCTTAACAGCCATCTTACCTACCATCCTTTCTCTTTTTTTTATTTTTAACACTGCAGCAACCTTAAAATTGCAGCAGTGTTTCTACCCTTTTATACTCAAAATTCTACGTGCAATCCCCTCATCAATGACAAATATTGTGTTATGTTTTATACCATTTAATGAAAGTATTGCCTCTGCCTTGTGCGCGCCACCCGCAACTCCTATCATATATTTAATGTTTTTAATTTTTTCAAGTTTTATACCTACTGTGGTTGTACTATAGACAATATTGCCCTCTTTGTCAAAATAATAACCAAAAATCTCACCAATCGCTCCCACTTCTTTTAGTTTTTCTATCATCTCTTCGCCAAATTTTCTTCTCTTTGCCATTTCAATCGCATTGCCTATACCAAATATCAACATATCGGCATTGTTAATGTCATTTAAAACATCTTGAACCTCTTCTTTTCTCACAATCAGTTTATATATCTCTTCGTCCATCGTATCAGGAAGGTGGAGAAGCTTATACTTTCCACCCAATTTTTTAGCTAAACTTGCTGCCAGGGTATTCGCTTGTTTTTCAACCTCTTGTCCAATTCCGCCCCTTGCTGGAACTACCAAGATATCTTTAAAAGAGCATCTTGGGAAATTGTCAACAACTTCTTTTACCGTCTGTCCACCTGTAACGGCAATTATCTTGACTTCTGGTAAGAGGGAGAGAATAACCTTACCCGCTGCAATACCCAATTCCCTCAGTACATATGGATTTGTATCAGCATTTCCTGGAACTACAATGATATCTTTCGCACCTAAAATATCTTTTACCCTCTCTCTTAAAGCTTCTAACCCTTTTATATCA
Organism: Caldicellulosiruptor changbaiensis; assembly: GCF_003999255.1. Taxonomy (GTDB): domain Bacteria; phylum Bacillota; class Thermoanaerobacteria; order Caldicellulosiruptorales; family Caldicellulosiruptoraceae; genus Caldicellulosiruptor; species Caldicellulosiruptor changbaiensis. The sequence goes on along the minus strand of NZ_CP034791.1, from coordinate 1,318,037 downwards.
TATACTATATTAGAAAGTTTTTCAAGAATATCTTCTCCTTCATTTGTCAAAAATGTACCATTCTCTGTTATGGTTAAAAGCCCAAGACTTCTTAAAATGTCTACTTCATTTCTTACAATTCTTTCAGAAAGCTTTACCCTTTCAGCTAACATCCTTCTACCAATTGGCTGATAATATTTCACGTTTTTTAATATGTCATACCTTCTTTCAAATATTTCTATTACTTCAGGTGTTACTCTTTTTAAAAGCTCAAGAAAATCTTCCATCTCATCATTACTCCATCAGGGACAGGTTTATCCATCCCACATATAGTTTTGTCCCACTATTAATTATATCACTTTTAAAGCTTTGTTCAAGTGTATACATGCAAAAAAAGCAGAGGAAGGCAACTTCTTCTTTTATACCCTCCTCTGCTTTTTGCCCCTTCTAACTATTATTTATCTATAAATGCTTTCATCTTTGATTTTACTTGTGCTTGAGCAGCTGCAAGTCTTGCTATTGGCACTCTGAATGGTGAACATGAAACATAGTCAAGCCCTGCATTGTGGCAGAACTCAATGCTGGATGGATCGCCGCCATGCTCACCACAGATTCCAAGTTTGATATCTGGTCTGGTGCTACGTCCAAGCTCTGCAGCCATCTTGATAAGTTTGCCAACACCTTTTTCATCAAGTCTTGCAAATGGATCTGTTTCGAATATCTTCTTTTCAAAGTAGTCATTCAAGAATTTGCCTATATCGTCTCTGGAGAATCCAAATGTCATCTGTGTCAGATCGTTTGTACCAAATGAGAAGAACTCTGCTTCTTTTGCAATCTCATCAGCAGTAAGTGCTGCTCTTGGTACTTCAATCATTGTACCAACTTTATACTCAATCTTTACACCCTTTTCTTCCATGACCTTTTCAGCAGTCTTAACAATGATGTCTTTGATGTACTTGAGCTCTTTGAGTTCACCAACAAGTGGAACCATTATCTCAGGTACAACATCTATTCCCTCATTCTTTACATTTATAGCTGCTTCAATTATAGCTCTTGTTTGCATCTCAGCAATCTCTGGATATATCACAGCCAAACGACAACCTCTGTGACCAAGCATTGGGTTAAGCTCATGCAAGCTTTGAACAATTGATTTTAGTTCTTCAAAGGTGATACCCATCTGTGCTGCAAGTTCTCTTATAGCATCGTCTTCTTTTGGTAAGAATTCATGCAATGGTGGGTCAAGAAGTCTTATTGTAACTGGATAACCTTTCATCTCTCTGAAGAGTGCTTCAAAGTCGCCTCTTTGCATTGGGAGAAGTTTGTTCAATGCTTTCCTTCTCTGTTCTTCTGTTCTTGCAACAATCATCTCTCTCATAGCTGGTATTCTGTCTTCTTCGAAGAACATGTGCTCAGTTCTGCAAAGACCAATACCTTCTGCACCAAACCTTCTTGCCTGTGCAGCATCTCTTGGTGTATCAGCATTTGCTCTAACCTTCAGTCTTCTTATCTCATCAGCCCATTGCATAAATGTTGCAAAGTAACCTGTGAGCTCTGGATCTTTTGTCGGAAGTTCACCTTCGTATACATACCCTGTTGAGCCGTCAAGTGAAATCCAATCGCCTTCGCGATATACTTTACCATCTGGTGTCGTAAAGTATTTCTCTTCTTCATTAATCGATATATCTCCACAACCTGCAACACAGCACTTGCCCATACCTCTTGCTACAACTGCTGCATGTGATGTCATACCACCGCGTGATGTGAGTATTCCTTGTGCTGCAACCATACCTTCAATGTCTTCTGGTGATGTCTCTGTTCTGACAAGAATAACCTTCTTTTCACCTCTTTCAACTGCTGCTTTTGCCTCTTCAGCTGTAAAGTAAATCTTACCAGTTGCTGCACCTGGTGATGCAGGGAGGCCTTTTGCAATTGGCTTTGCAGCTTTTAGTGCACTTGGTTCAAATGTTGGGTGAAGTAATGTATCAAGCTGTTTAGGATCAACTTTCAACATTGCTTCTTCTTTTGTTATAAGCCCTTCTTCAACCATGTCAACTGCAATTTTAAGTGCTGCTTGTGCTGTTCTCTTACCATTTCTTGTCTGAAGCATATAGAGTTTTCCTTTTTCAATTGTGAACTCCATATCTTGCATATCCTTGTAGTATGTCTCAAGCTTCTTTGCAATGTCAGCAAGCTGCTGGTAAACTTCTGGCATTGTCTCTTTTAAAGCTGAGATTGGTTGTGGTGTTCTGATACCCGCAACAACGTCTTCACCTTGAGCATTCATTAAGAACTCGCCATATAACTCTTTTTCACCTGTTGCTGGATTTCGTGTGAAGGCAACACCTGTACCAGAGTCATTGCCCATGTTACCATATGCCATCATCTGGACGTTTACAGCTGTTCCCCAATCATGAGGAATCTCATTGAGTCTTCTATAAACAATTGCTCTTGGGTTGTTCCATGATCTGAATACTGCTTTTACTGCTTCTAAAAGTTGGACTTTTGGATCTTGTGGGAAGTCTTCGCCTTTTTCTGTCTTGTAGAGCTCTTTATATTTTACAACTACCTCTTTTAAGTGCTCAGCAGTCAAATCTGTATCATATTTTGCACCATACTTTTCTTTTACTTCATCGAGTATCTTTTCAAACTTGCCTTTCTCAATTCCCATAACAACATCTGAAAACATCTGGATAAATCTTCTGTACGAGTCATAAGCAAATCTCTCATTATTTGTAAGCTTTGCCAAACCTTCGACAACTTCATCATTGATACCAAGGTTCAAGATAGTGTCCATCATACCCGGCATTGAAACTCTTGCACCGCTTCGAACAGAAACAAGAAGTGGATTGCTTGGATCTCCAAATTTCTTACCTGTAATCTTTTCAAGTTCTGCTAACTTTTCAAAGATTTCTTCTACAATCTCATCAGCTATCTTTTCGCCTTCGTCGTAATATCTTGTACATGCTTCTGTTGTTACGGTAAAGCCAGGAGGAACTGGAAGTCCAAGATTTGTCATCTCAGCAAGATTAGCACCTTTTCCTCCAAGAAGCTCTCTCATGTCTTTGTTTCCTTCATAGAACATGTACACATATTTCTTTTTGCTCAATATAAATCCCTCCTATGTGAAATTTAATTGGGAAAATATGTTAAAGAAAACCTTGCACATTACAACATAAATTATTATAGCATATTTTTGCAGTTTGAGAATATACTTTATTTAAAACTTTACTTCAATTTTTTCTTCTAAATATGGAATTATCTCTTCAATATGAACTCTTACCTGTTCCATTGTATCTCTATCCCTTATAGTCACTGTGTTGTCTTCTAAGGTTTGATAGTCTACTGTTATTCCAAATGGAGTACCTATCTCATCTTGGCGTCTGTATCGTTTGCCTATGCTGCCACTTTCATCATATTGGACAATCCACTTGTATTTGAGGTTATTGTAAATCTCCTTTGCCTTTTTTACAAGCTCTTCTTTTTTCAAAAGTGGGAAAATGCCTGCTTTAACTGGAGCAATAGCAGGGTGAAGGTGCAGTACAATCCTTGAATCATTCTCGTCAATCTTCTGATTTTCATATGCGTCAACCAAAAATGCAAGAAGCGACCTGTCAACTCCCGCAGAGGGTTCAATTACATATGGAATATACCTTTGTTTTGTCTCATCGTCAAAATATGTCAAATTCTGACCACTGTATTCCTGATGTCTCGACAAGTCAAAGTCAGTTCTATTTGCAATACCTTCAAGCTCTGACCAGCCCATTGGGAATAAATATTCAATATCAACACATGCCTTTGCATAATGCGCAAGTTCATCTTTCCCGTGCTCTCTTATTCTTATGTTCTCCTTTCTAATACCCAGTTTATAATACCAACTTATTCGTTGCTCAATCCAATGTTTGTGCCAATATTCATCTGTTCCAGGTTTTACAAAATATTCTATTTCCATCTGCTCAAATTCTCTTGTCCTGAAAATGAAATTACCAGGTGTTACTTCATTTCGGAATGACTTTCCTATCTGAGCAATCCCAAAAGGAAGCTTTTTTCTCATGGTCTGCTGAACATTTAAAAAGTTAACAAATATACCCTGTGCAGTTTCAGGCCTCAAGTAAACAACTGCAGACTCATCCTCAACAGGGCCCATGAAGGTTTTAAACATCAAATTAAACATCCTTGCTTCTGTAAGTTCTCCACCACATTCAGGACATTTATACTCAGAAAGTTGGTCTGTCCTCCATCTTTTTTTACAAACCTTGCAATCAGCCATAGGATCTGCAAAATTAGTTAAATGTCCACTTGCTTCCCATACCTTTGGATTCATTAATATGCTTGAGTCAAGTCCGACAACATCGTCCCTTAGCTGTACATTTGCTTTCCACCAAAGTCTTTTTATATTGTTCTTCATCTCAACGCCAAGTGGTCCATAATCCCAGCAGCTGTTCAGTCCGCCATATATTTCACTTGATTGGAATATAAATCCTCGACGTTTGCAAAGCGAGACTATCTCATCCATTGTTACCATACTATCCTTACCACCTTCAATTTATTTTGTGCAGTCGAATCTATTTTATTTTATAAATTTAAAAAAATCAAGGATTTTGACATCCTTTTGCAATACTAATTTAATATATGTTGTCATTAAGGTTTTCAATATGTCATTCAAACCTTTACTAATTCTTATTTTACTTAGCTTTTTCAAATCTGTTGCAGCAATTGTTAGGACCTTCTCAACAACTTCAAGACCTATTTCCACATCATTTTCTTCTTTACATTCTGCGCAGACAACACCTGCATTTTTGAAAGAGAAAAAAATACGGCTCAGGTGTGACTTTTGACATTTCACACATTGGGTAAATTGAGGGAAAAATCCCGTAAAGATTAACATTTTAATCTCAAAGATTCTGCATATAGTCTCAGGATCTGCCCCCTTTTTCAGCATGTACAATGAGTTCAAAAGAAGTCTTAGCACATCCTCGTTTTTTTGCTCAATCTGGATGAAACTGTCTACAAGCTCTATAAGGTAACTGGAGTAAATAGTAAGGTAAACATTTTGAGTAATGTCAAAAAACGATTCAATTACACTTGCTGATGATATAGAGTAAATCTCCTTTGTTTTTGTAAACACAAACTCTGAATATATAAGCGGCTGTGATACAGCACTCAAAGGGCTCAATGTTCGTCTGCAATTTTTTGAAAGTGCCTGGATCTTTCCAAGCTCAGATGTTAAGATGGTCAAGATCTTGCTTGACTCTTCAAAATTTACATCTTTTAGCACAATGCCTTTTGCCTTTATGAATTTCATTATCCATCAGACCTCTTTTAGGTTATATCCCAGCATCTTCATTGCAGATATATCATCTCGCCAGTTCTTCTTAACCTTTACCCAGAGCTGAAGATTAACTTTTATTCCAAATAACATTTCAAGTTCTTCGCGCGCTTGCATTCCAATTTTCTTTAGCATTTGTCCACCTTTTCCAATAATTATTGCTTTGTGGGATTCTTTTTCACAATAGATAGTTGCTTCTATATCTAAAATATCCTTATCTTCTCTTTCAGAAAACCTTTCAACCGAAACTCCCACACCATGTGGTACTTCTTCAGAAAGATTTAACAAAATCTTTTCTCTGATTATTTCAGAGACAATAAAGCTCTCTCTCACATCTGTTGTCATATCGTCAAGATAGTACTTTGGACCTTCTGGCAATAGCATTTTGATTTTTTCTAACAGTACATCACAATTATACCCATTGATTGCGGCTATCTCGATTATAAATTCAAAACTTAATCTGCCTGAAAAAAGACTTTTTAAAATCTCGATATTCTCCTTGGATGCTAAATCAGCCTTGTTTAAAACCAGTATCTTAGGCGTTTGAACCTCTTTTAACTTTTCTAAGATTGTTTCATCCCACGGACCAATTCCACTGTCAGTAGCTTCAACAATGTAAAGGATTAAGTCTACTTCTTTTAGGGTCTTTTCAGAAACCTTTACCATATATTCACCAAGTTTGTTCTTAGGTGGGTGAACACCAGGTGTATCAATAAATATTACCTGTGCATCATTCAGGGTCAGTATTCCTTTTATGCTATTTCTTGTTGTCTGTGGTTTCGGTGAGATTATTGAAATTTTTTTTCCCACAAAGTAATTCATTAGCGTTGATTTACCAACGTTTGGACGTCCTATCAATGCTACAAATCCTGACTTAAATGCCATTAATGATATCACCTCATCGTTTATTATTAAAAAGATTATTGTATTTAATCTCCCTTTAAATTATCATATCATATGTGTTCAATTTTTAACAGGAAGGGTGAAAAATAATTTATTATGAGACTTGTATACGTCATAAAAAAAGAGGATTTGAATATGACATACAAAGAAATTCTAAGAAAAAAGTTATTTCTCTCATCAACCCTTTTAAGCAAGCTAAAATCAAATGGACAAATAAGGTTTATACCACCAATTTTTTCAATCAATCAACACCCAACTGCCGAGTCAATAATAGAGCTTGAACTAAAGGATATCTATTCAAATATAGTTCCAATAAAAGGTAGTATTGATATTTTATTTGAAGATCAATTCTTTTTGTTTGTAAACAAGCCATCTGGTATTCCATCACATCCATCTAAAGGTCATTACTTTGACACTCTTGCAAATAATGTTGAGTGGTATTTAAATTCTCAAGGAGTTACGTCACATATAATAAACAGGTTAGACAAAGACACTTCTGGAATTGTAGTATTTGCCAAAAACTCTTACTTTCACAGTATAGTTTCTTCGGAATTTGAAAAAAGGACAATTGAGAAAACATATATAGCTGTGGTGGATGGAATTTTGACAAAAAAAAGTGGGTTTATAGAAAAACCCATCAGCAGGTCAAATGATGGAATAAAAAGAGAAATTAATGAAGATGGTGATTATGCAATCACCTACTACGAAGTAATTGCCTACAAAAGTAACTACTCAATCTTGAAACTAAAGCCTATTACTGGCCGTACACATCAGTTAAGAGTACATTTGGCATCAATTGGTTATCCTATTGTTGGTGATGTTCTTTATGGAACAGGAAAATATAAAGACTTTCCGCTATTGCTTCATGCATATTCAATAAAGTTTGATTTTAACTTAATAGAAAGACAATACAATATCACTGCTCCACTACCACACTATTTTTCTGAGTTTCTTGGCTGTGAGTTGGAGCTTTAAAATTTGTTACAAACTTTTCTATTCTGTCTAAAGCCTCTTTTATAGTTTCTATTGAATATGCATATGAGCACCTGATAAACCCCTCTCCACAACTTCCAAATGCAGTTCCTGGTACAACGGCTACCTTTTGCTGATACAAAAGCTTCTCAGCAAACACTTCTGATGAAAGTCCAGTTGATTTTATTGAGGGAAAGACATAAAACGCTCCTTTTGGTTCAAAACATTCAAGTCCCATCTTATTGAACCTACTCACCATATATCGTCTTCGGCGATTGTACTCCTCTCTCATCTTTTCAACTTCAGCTGCCCCACTACGTAAGGCTTCAATTGCAGCGTACTGGGAAAACGTGGGAGCACTCATTATAATGTACTGATGTACTTTTGCCATTGCTTTTATAAAAACCTCATTTGCTGCAACAAACCCAAGTCTCCAACCTGTCATTGCAAACGCCTTCGAAAAACCGTTTATTAGTATTGTTTTATCTTTCATCTCTGGAAAATTGGCAATAGAAACATGTTCACCCTCATATGTAAGCTCAGCATATATTTCATCTGAAATAACAATAATGTCTTTATCCTTCAGAACATCGACAAGCTCTTTTAAGTCCTCTTTAGTCATAATTGCGCCTGTTGGATTATTTGGATATGAAAGTATTAGAGCTTTTGTCCGTGGTGTAATTTTAGGAATTATATCATCTGCTCGAAGTTTAAAATCATTTTCTGCTTTTGTCGGAACCTCAACAGGAATACCCCCTGCAAAAATTGTACAGGGTTTATAAGAAACAAATGAAGGTTCAGGAATTAATACCTCATCGCCAGGATTTATAATACTTCTTAGTGCAATGTCAATAGCTTCACTTGCACCAACTGTAACTAAAATTTGTTCTCTATAATTGGGGTAGTTAAGGTCAAATCTTCTCTTTAGGTAATTGCTGATTTCTTTTCTGAGTTCAAGTAGTCCATAGTTTGATGTGTAATGTGTATGCCCTTCTTCAATAGAGTATATGCCCATGTCTCTTATACTCCAGGGTGTAACAAAGTCTGGCTCCCCAACGCCAAGCGAAAGAGCGTCTTTCATTTCAGAGACGATATCAAAGAATTTTCGAATACCAGAAGGTGGAACACTTTGAACAGACCTTGATAGAAATCTTTCTAAGTTCACGGTGTTATTACCTCCCTGTCATCCTTCTCACCATCTTCTAAGATTACCCCTGCGTCTTTGTATTTTTTCATTATAAAGTGGGTTGCTGTAGACAAAACATATTCAAGCGGTGCAAGTTTAGAACCTACAAAATGGGCAATATCTTTCATTGTCTTTCCTTCAACAATTACATGTAAGTCATAATTTCCAGAAAGAAGATAAACCGCCTTGACCTCTGGAAATTTGTATATCCTTTTTGCAATTGCATCGTATCCAACACCTCTTTGAGGAGTTACCTTTACCTCAATTATTGCTTCCACCACCTCTTTTTCTGTCTTTTCCCAATTGACAATTGTGTGATACTTGACTATTACCTTTTCATCTTCAAGCTTTTTAATTACTCTTTCAATCTCCTCTTTCTTTTCATTTAGCATAATGGCAATTTCTTCTGCAGAGAGCTTTGGGTTTTGCTCAAGAAGTTCTAAAACCTTTATTTCTGTATTCATATATCTTCATCCTCCTTTGCAAGATGTTTCAAAAATTCTATCAAAAATCCTCTTTCCTTCATATTTTCAATCACTTCATGGTTTATAATGATACCTGATGGTAAAATAAGGTTACCGTCAACGTAAAAATCTCTTCGCAATTTCCTTAAAGATAACTCTTCTTCATTATTAAGTAAACTTTCTATATCATCTACAGTCTCTTTTAGTTTTTTAATGGTTTTTTCTTTCTGCTTTTTTATGTACAAGATGTGATTAAGTGTATTCTCTTTAATTTTTTCAAGCTCTTCTAAGCTTTTTGAATATTCAGCTTCAACCTCTGAAGCCTTTTTTGAATAATATTCCTTCCATTCATTAAAAAAGTACTCATCAACAAATCTTTGGTAGCAGCTTATGTCTTTGACATGTACGGAAGACAGCTGAAGACTTAACCTCTCAATCTCCTTTTTAAGTCTTTCGTTTTCTTTTATAAGTAGTTCTTTTTGGTTTTCAAGCTTGTAAGATTGGTTTTTAAAATCTTCATTTAACTTTTCAATATACGCCCTTACCTCAACTTTTGAGTATCCAAAAAAGGAGGTTGGAAGTATCATTCAAGCTCCCCCTCTTTTATGTTTACAATTATCACATCATCACCAATTACAACTATATTTTCCCATCCAATAAATTCTGTCTCCCACCGGAAATTTCGCCTTTTTCTAATCTCTATGCCGCAAATATTTCCATCATCGTCAATCAAAACTTCTATGTCATCTGAATTGCCTATAATCTTTCCTGAATGCTGACACACAATAGGCTTTGAATTTTTTATATTACTCAAAAGCAATCTTGATACCACCTCTTTTTCGAAATTGTTCAAATACCAGTTGAACCAAAACCACCATCTCCACGCTCTGTTTCAGAAAGTTTGTAAACCTCCTCTATTCTCGCCTTTTCATACTTGCATATCACCATCTGAGCTATTCTATCACCTCTTTTTACTACAAACGGCTCTTTCCCAAGATTAATCAAGATTATACATATCTCTCCTCTGTAGTCATTGTCAATTGTTCCAGGGGAATTTAAAATTGTAATGCCATATTTTAATGCAAGCCCGCTTCGTGGTCTTATCTGAGCTTCATAGCCATCTGGAAGCTCTATGTATATCCCTGTTCTGATAAGCTTTATCTCACCAGGGTTGATGACCACTTCATTCTCCACACAAGCAAAAAGGTCCATCCCGGCAGAACCAGCTGAAGCGTATTGAGGCAAAGGTAAATCTTTTGCATCATCTGCCCTTTTTATCTTTAAAATCATCTGTCTTCCTCCCCTTTTTCATTCGGTTACAAGTCTCTCCTCAAAAATTTTACTATCTATCTCTTTTTTGTTTCCCACAACAGCTACAGAAAACTCTTTTGTCAATACTTCTCTTACTATGTCCATAACTTGGTCGAATTTAATAGAATTAATCATATTAATTATCTCCTGCATTTCAATTATTCTATTTAAAAGTAGCATATTCTTCCCAAGGTTTGACATCCTGCTACTTGTGTTCTCCAATCCAAAAATGATACTTCCTTTTATCTGCTGTTTTGCAACCTCTACCTCATCATGAGTCAAGTTTCCCCTTATCAGGAGTTTAATCTGGTTAAGAATCTCTTTATAAACCACTCCTATATTTTTGGGATTTGTGCCAGCGTACACTATTAGCATCCCTACATCTTTGTAAGTGCTGACAAAAGAATTTATACTGTATACAAGTCCAAGTTCTTCTCTTATCTTCTGAAAAAGTCTTGAACTCATTCCACCACCAAGTATGTTTGAAACTACTAACAACTTGTAAACATTTTCATCTTCTTGGCCAAAACCTTCAAACGCTATTGCAATTTGGGCTTGGTCACTCTTCTTTGACTTTATAACTGCTCCCCTTTTGAAGATAGGTTCTGATGAGTTATTCGTGTCTTTTGATTTTAAATATCTTTCCCAACTACCAAAATATCTTTCACATAAATCTATAAGATGGGCTTCATCAAAGTTGCCAGCCACTGAAATCACTACATTTTCGGGCTTATATCTCTTTCTCATAAAATTTAATATCTTGTTTCTGTCAATCCTTTTTACAGTAGATTCTTTCCCAATTATTGGATATGATAACGTTTCCCCTTTCCATATCAAATCATTTAATGCTTGGTACAAAATTTCTTCCGGGTCATCTTTTGACATATTAATTTCCTCAATTATAACAGTTTTTTCTTTCTCAATATCCTCTGGATTTATTAGAGGATTTAGAAGTAAATCAGACAGGATTTCAAATGCTTTTTCCAAAAACTCGTCTAATACTCTTACATAAAAACAAGTATACTCTTTTGCAGTAAACGCGTTTATTTGCCCACCTATGGATTCTATTTCATAGACTATTTCTTTGGAGCTTCTATTTTTTGTACCTTTAAAAAGTATATGCTCGATAAAATGAGAAATCCCATTCTCACTTTTAGTCTCATACCTTGAACCTGCTAATATCCATGCTCCAACACTTACTGTCTTTACAGTATCTACTTTTTCATACACGAGCCGAAGATTGTTGTCAAGTTTGTAGAGATTTATCAACCATTCTACCTCCTCAGCAACCAACGTCATTGTCACAACAACATTCCCAGCAGGCGATTATCTGACATATTGTACATATATCACAGTCATCATGGCGTCTATAACCCCTGTTATATGCTGACCATTCGTAATTTCTTGAGGTTGTCTCAAACTGTTCTTTTGCACGTCTGTATTCAAAATTGCTGGGGTCACGACTATATGCCTCAACAAAATACCTGTAGGCTTGATTTATCCACCCTCTTTTTTGATATATTATTCCCATTAAGTAAAACCACTCTGCATCATTTTGTGGGTTTTGATTGAGCAAGTTCTCTGCTGCACTTAAATTGCCTTGCGCAATTAAATCTCTTGCTTGCTGGTAAATAGAATTTTGGTCATATGTAGAATACTCATAGCTTGAGTATTGATCATTCATAAGTATATTATATGCTTCATTAATCTCCTTTAACTTCTCTTCCGCAAGTTCACGCAGTGGGTTGTCTTTAAATTTATCTGGATGATACTTTTTAACAAGCTCAAGATAAGCTTTTTTAATCTCTTCTTTTGTTGCACCTTTTCTCACACCTAAAATCTCATACGGGTCTCTCATCACATCTTCAACTCCTTAAAAAAGTTTGCTTTCAATTTGTTTATTACCTCTTCTGTCTTTGAGTACATTCCAAGTTGAACTATATTGTCTAACAACTGATTATTATACCCTTTTATAAGTCCATTCAATCTGGCAAGATAATTATCTAAACTCACTTTAAGGATACTTATCTCTCTTTCAAATAGAGCACTGTTCTCTTTGCACCTTTGAAGATGATATTTCAAACAATTATATCTCTTTTTTTTCACATCATCAATATAGTCATCAATGGCATCAACAAGGTATATCCAAACACCAGTATAAAAACCTATTTCTCTTAACTTTGGATCATCATTGTATGCAAAAATCTCAGCCAAAATCTGGCCAAAATTGTGTGCCACCTCATCAATGTTTTGACATTCTGATTTTTCAAGCAAAAGTTGCTTCTCAAATAGTTCTTTTATCTTTTTAAACGATGTAGGATACATTCTTGTTATCTTTTTGAGATATGGTCTTAACACATTGTATAAAGTAAAACTTATAAGTCGTTTTTCGTCAACATAATCATCATAGAGTTTTAAAAAACTCAACATCACCATTTGGTCGCTTACATACTCTAAAATTTTATTTGATTTGATAAATACTCCCTTTTTTTGAGGATGAGCGATACATCTTGTATTGCCGAATTCTTCTTGTATGTTAAAATGCTCTTTTAAAATCAGGTATAAAAACACAAAATCGTAATTTAAAAATACTCTCGGAATATTACCAATCTTTTTTGTCTGCAGACATATTCCACAGTAGATTGCTTTATAATAATTGTAATCTCGTATTTTAAGTTCGGGCTTATACGGCACGACATATCCAAACAACTTAGAAAGCTTCCCCTTACGTCTTTATTTTCTTTATGTTTTTATAGTAGCAAAAATAAAGGCTGTTGTTAAGTAAAATTTAGTTGATTTTTTTCATAAGACTAATTAATATTATTTTGATAGCAAATCAACTTTTTAGGGGGAAAAAGAAGATGGGTTATAAATACTGTCCAAGATGTGAGTTAAACAGAATACCTGAGGAGGAAGACCTCTGCCCTATTTGCAAAAGGGATTTAGAGCAGCTAAAAAAGGTCACAGAAGAAAACATGAAACTTTGTCCATACTGCCATGAGGAGTATATTCCAGAGGACCAAGACATGTGTGATTCTTGTTTTGAAGAAAGACTTTTAACAGGTGTTGTTGATGACGCTGAGATAGAAGAAGATGCATTGAAAGAACCAGAGCCAGAGAATTTCGAAAGTGACTTTGTAGATATAGAACCAGATATTCTGACAGAACTGCCAGATGAAGAAATTGACCTTGTGGACACTCCATTAGATTTTGAAGAATTAGATGTGGACGAGGAAGTGCTGTTAGAAGACGAAGAAGTTAAGGAAGATGAGGAAGAGGAAGAACATAGCGAGCCTGCAAAAGAAAAAGAGACTACCAATAAGACCAAGAAAGAAGGAAAAGGTGAAAAAAAGAAAAGTAAAAAGAAAAAATAAACGAAATAAAAGAAAAAAGGGGCTGTCCCAAAACAATAATTTTTAATAACCAGAATCGGGCATTTGATGCTATTAAATACCAATATTGAACTATATAGCAAACAAAAAAAGGGTTGGGTGGCAGTTTTACCCCAGCCCTCTATTATTATCTTCGCTAATTTTTCTATGTTATAGGCAATACAAACCAAACCCCACTCAAGTTTTACACCCTTAATACCCCTGAGCAGGAACCTCCTAAATCCTTTATTGTTCTTTATTATCCCAAATACTGTCTCAACTTCTATCTTCCTCTTTTCGTAAATTTCTTTGCCTTCTTCACTCAATAGCCTTTGCCTTACCTCTTCCTTCAATTTCTCTAACCTTGGTCTTACACTAAATCTCTTCTTCCATCTTTTACCTTTATAACATTTTTCTCTGTATTCACAGCCATTACAAATATCTTCACATTGATATACCTTCTCATAACTTACAAATCCTCTCTCATTTGCACTTATCTTCGGATACAAATATTTAGCCTTCTTACCAGCAGGACAAACATAGGCATCTTCTTCAGCTATGTACTCCCAGTTCCTTACATTGAAAATATCTTTCTTAAACCTCCTTGTCTGCTCCAAGTCAAATGTGTTATACTTAATGTAGCTATTAATGCCACATTTTTTCAGATGAAGGTAGTTTTCTTCAGACCCATAGCCACTATCTGCCACAACATTCTTGGGTGTGAATCCTGTCATCTTCTTCACAACCTAAAGATGCTCTTTTAGGCAGACAGTGTCTGTGGGACTTTGGTGGATGCTAAAACCTATCACAAATCGGTTCTGTGTGCCGATTTGTACATTATACCCAGGTTTTAGCATCCCATTTTTCATATGGTCATCCTTCATCCTCATGAATGTGGCATCATTGTCTGTCTTAGAAAAGCTGTTTCTGCCATTTAAAATTGCCTCATAATTCTCATACTTTTTGAGTCTGAAAACACAATCATTTTTCAATACCTTTACCAGCTTCTTTACTCTTTTTTCTTTTCTTTTGCTTTTAAACTCAGCCTCCTCAAGTTTTTGATTTATTTGCTCAATCTTTTCTTCTAACTGCTTGCTATCATAGTCAGCTTCTAACTTTACATCTAAATCTCCCAATGCTTTATCTTCCTCTTCATTTATTTTTTCAATCTCTTCGATTATGTTTTTCACTTTCTCTCTTAACTTTTTTTCGAAAGTTCTTGTACTTTTAGCCCAAACAAAAGAATACTTGTTTGCATTAGCTTCAACTTTTGTCCCATCGAGATAATAATAGTCGAAGTTTACATACCCTAACTCTATAAGAAGTTTAACCACCTCAGCAAAGATATTTTCAATTGCCTCTCCCAAAATTTCTTTTCTAAATCTATTGATAGTTCTGAAATCAGGAGCTTGATATTTTGAAAGCCACATAAAAGTAATGTTTTCTCGTAAAGCCCGAGCTATTTTTCTCGATGAATAAATACCTTGTATGTAAGCATAGATTAAAACTTTTAATAACATCAGTGGATGATAACTACTTGTACCACCACCTTTGTACTTTTCCATTATGGTTGATATATCTATCTTATCAATGATTTTATCAATTACTCTGACCAAATGATTTTGAGGGATAAAAGCTTCTGGGTCGATAGGCATTAAATATTGGTATGGATTGTAATTTTTGAAGACAATTTTATCATGTTTACGAGCCATGGGTTATCACCTCATGTTATCATTTTTGATATATTATATCAAAAATATATCACTATGTCAAAAGAGCAAAATTAAAGGGACTGTCCATTCATCTTTTTGGACAGCCCCTTTTTATATTAGTCACCATTTTTACGTTCTTCAATCATTCTTAGCCTGTTTATAGCTCTATACAAAGCTGCCTGATATCTTTCAAACTCATCTGGCGGAAGTTTTTGCTGAAGTTTCTTTTCAGCTCTTTCTTTCGCAGCTAAAGCTCTTTGTCTGTCTATTTCCTCTGGCCACTCAACAGCGTCAGTCAAGATAACAACCTTGTTTCGGTTAACTTCAAGAATACCTCCCGCAATTGCTGCCTCGCGCCATTTTCCATCCTTTTTTATCCTAAGCTTTCCAATTCCAATGGGTGTGACAATTGGTTCGTGACCTGCCATTACACCTATTTCTCCATCTATTGCACGAACAACTATCATCTCCACTTTGTCTTTAAAAAAGACCCTTTCAGGTTGCAAAACTTCTAATTCAAACGTTGACATTTTGCAGTATCACCTCAAAACTTATTTACCCTTCATGTCCTTTTCATAGTTCTCATAAACCTCGTCAATTGTTCCAACCATGTAGAAATACTGCTCAGGGATATGGTCCATTCTGCCCTCAATTATTTCTTTAAATCCTCTTATTGTATCTTTCAGCTTGACATATCTTCCAGGTCTTCCTGTGAAAGCTTCAGCAACAAAGAACGGCTGAGAAAGAAATCTCTGAATCTTTCTTGCTCTGTAGACAATCAATTTGTCTTCTTCAGAAAGCTCATCCATACCCAATATTGCAATGATATCCTGAAGTTCTTTATACCTTTGCAAAATCTGCTGGACTGTCCTTGCAACATAATAGTGCTCTTCACCCACAATTCGTGGGTCAAGTATTCGTGATGTAGAGTCAAGCGGGTCAACTGCAGGATATATACCAAGCTCAGCAATCTGTCTTGACAAAACAGTTGTTGCATCAAGGTGAGCAAATGTAGTAGCAGGTGCTGGGTCAGTGAGGTCATCAGCCGGAACATAGATTGCTTGAACAGAGGTTATTGATCCTCTTTTTGTAGAGGTTATCCTCTCTTGCAAAGCGCCGACCTCGTTTGCAAGTGTTGGCTGATACCCAACAGCTGAGGGGATTCTTCCTAACAGCGCTGATACTTCAGAACCTGCTTGGATAAATCTGAAAATGTTGTCAATAAACAAAAGCACATCCTGCCCTTCTACATCACGGAAATACTCGGCCATGGTAAGACCAGTGAGGGCAACTCGCATTCTTGCCCCTGGTGGCTCGTTCATTTGGCCAAAGACCAAAACTGTCTTCTCTATAACACCTGATTCGTTCATCTCAAGCCAAAGGTCATTTCCCTCTCTTGTTCGTTCACCAACCCCAGTGAATATTGAAAATCCACCATGTTCTGTTGCAATATTTCTGATAAGCTCCATGATGAGAACAGTCTTGCCAACACCTGCACCACCAAAAAGACCAATCTTCCCACCTTTTGCATATGGTGCTAAGAGGTCTATAACCTTAATTCCTGTCTCAAAAATCTCTACTGCAGGCACCTGTTCTTCAAATGAAGGTGCACTTCTGTGAATTGGCCAGTAGTCCGCGGCCTGTACTTCGCCTTTGTTGTCAATTGGCTGGCCTAAAACATTGAATATTCTCCCCAACGTCCCTCTTCCAACAGGAACTTTAATGGGTCCACCTGTATCAATTGCCTTTACACCTCTTCTGAGCCCGTCAGTTGAACCCAAAGCAACACAGCGAACAGTATCATTGCCCAAATGCTGGGCAACCTCTGCAACAAGCGTCTTTCCATCAAAATGAATCTCAATTGCATTATTAATAGCTGGAAGGTTACCACTTTCAAACCTCACATCTACTACAGGACCAATTATTTGAACAACATAACCAACATTTTGTTCCATCTTTGGCTACACTCCCTTTAAAATCAAGTTTAAATAGTTACTTATTTCAAAGCAGCTGCACCACTTATTATCTCTGATATCTCCTGAGTAATCACTGCCTGGCGTTCCCGATTGAGCTTTAACACGAGTTTTTGTATCATTTCATCTGCACTTTTTGTTGCATTGTCCATTGCTGTCATCCTTGCAGCAAGTTCACTTACATATGAGTCCATCATTGCCCCAAAGATTATACCTTTTAGATATTCATATATAACAACATTAAGCACATCTGTTGGGGTTGGTTCATATCTTATTGTCTCATCTTTCTTAACCTCACCAGACACAAATTCACTTGGATCAAGAGGAAGAAGTTTCTTTACAACTACATCTTGTTTGATTGTGGAAATTAGCTTGGTATATATGATATAAAGCTCATGAATATCTCCTCTATAGTACTTTTTTACAACATTTTGTGCAATCACCTTTGCAACTTTTACAGACACAGACTGAGTCTGATAATTAAAATTTTCTTCTACTTTGTAACCATGGCGGAATAAAAAATTTTTTCCAACAATGCCTATTGGAAAAAATAATACTTCTCCCTCTTTTGAAATCTTTTCGTACAAATTCAAAGCGCTTCTTATAACATTTGCATTGTAACCGCCACACAGCCCTTTGTCACCACTAATTACAATTACCCCAATCTCTTTTTGTCCCTCTTTATATGACCCTTCAAAGAGAATGTGATTTGTCTCCATACCATGTATCACAAGATCTTTCATAAATTCGTTTATTTTTTCAAAATATGGTCTGGTACTGTCAAGTCTATCTCGTGACCTTTTCATCTTAGATGCAGAGATGAGATACATAGCTCTTGTAATCTTTTTCGTCTCATTGACACTTCTAATCCTTGACTTTATCCACCTTGTTTTGTTTGCCATCTTTGATTTCACCTACTTGCTACTTTTAAATCTCTCTTTGAACTCGCTAATTACCTTCTTTAACAGTTCTTCATTCTCAGGCGTCAAGTCCTTTGTCTCTTTTATAGAATCAAATATTTGCGGATAGTTTGCAGAGATGTATTGGACTAATTTCTCATTAAATTCTCTAACTTTATTTACTTCTATATCCATTAAATACCCATTTACTGCACTATAAAGGATGACAACTTGGTGCCAAACAGGTAGTGTCTTGTATTGAGGCTGTTTTAGTGTCTCTACAATTCGCTGACCTTGGGCAAGTCTTTCACGAGTTGATTTGTCAAGCTCTGAACCAAACTGAGCGAAAGCTTCAAGTTCTCTGTACTGTGCCAAGTCAAGTCTCAATCTTCCTGCAACTTTCTTCATAGCCTTTATCTGAGCATTGCCACCTACTCTTGAAACTGATATACCTGCATTTATCGCGGGCCTTATACCAGCGTAAAACAGCTCACTTTCAAGATATATCTGGCCATCAGTTATTGAAATGACATTTGTGGGAATATATGCTGAAACATCACCAGCTTGTGTCTCAATGATAGGTAAAGCTGTAAGAGAACCTCCACCACGCTGGCTATTTAACTTTGCAGCTCTTTCTAAAAGTCTTGAATGAAGGTAAAAAACATCCCCCGGATATGCTTCACGGCCAGGTGGTCGTCTCAAAAGAAGTGACATTGCCCTGTATGCAACTGCGTGTTTTGATAAGTCATCGTAAACTATAAGAGCATCTTTTCCAGATTCCATAAACTCTTCTCCCATTGCACAGCCTGCATAAGGTGCTAAGAATTGAAGTGGTGCTGAGTCACTTGCAGTTGCACTGACAACAATTGTATAGTCCATTGCCCCATATTCCTTTAATGTGTGCACTATCTGCGCAACAGTTGATGCCTTTTGACCAATCGCTACATAGATGCAGTATACTCCCTGGTCTTTTTGATTGATAATTGTATCAATCGCAATAGCAGTTTTTCCTGTTTGCCTATCTCCAATAATAAGCTCTCTTTGTCCTCTTCCAATTGGAATCATGGCATCAATTGCCATAATGCCTGTTTGAAGTGGAGTTTTAACAGGCTCTCTTTCAATAACGCCTGGCGCTATCCTCTCAACTGGTCTGTACTTCGTTGCATTGATGGGGCCCAAACCATCAATAGGCTGACCCAAGGCATTTACAACTCTACCTAAAAGCTCTTCCCCAACAGGTACCTCTACTACTCTGCCTGTTCTCTTGACAATTGTACCTTCTTTGATTTCCCTGTCATTTCCTAAAATAACGCACCCAACATTGTCTTCTTCCAAGTTAAGCGCCATTCCATAAACGTTGTTAGGAAATTCTAAAAGCTCACCAGCCATACAATTGTCAAGGCCGTGTATTCTCGCAATACCATCTCCTGACATAATCACAACGCCAACGTCATTTGTTTCTATCTTCTTTTCATAGTTTTTTATTTGCTCTTTTATGATTGAGGCAATCTCATCTGGTCTTATAGTTACATCAACCATCTTAAATCATCACCCCTAAATAGCATTCTGGATAAGTTCTTTTTTTATCGAATCCAATGCACCTTTAATTGTAGCGTCGACCTCAATATTGTTGAATAAAAGTTTTATTCCTCCAATGATACTTCTATCAACCTTAACTTTAAAGCGCGGATTTTTAACATCATACCTTTTCAAAAGCCAGTTTGATATCTTTCTCAAAACGTCCTCGTCAACTTCTTCTGCTACAATAACCTCAACATCTACATTACCAATTGCCTTGTCATACATTTCTTTATAATAAAAAGGTATATATGGAAGTAAAATCTCTCTTCGTTTGTCGATTAGCAAATAAATGAGATTGACAATATATCTATCAATGCTTTCATCAAGAAATTGTTTTATCTTCTCTTTTTTATCAGATACTTTCATCTCAAGGTCAAATAAAAGGTCTACAAACTCTCTATTTGTCTTAAACAAGTCGTATATCTTAAAAAGATCCACAAAGAATTTTTCAAGTTTTCCCTCTTCCTGAGCAAGCTTTATCAATCCTTCAGCATATCTTTTTGCTGGCAACATTTTTAAGCAACCCCTGCCTCGTCAAATATATTCTCAACCATTTTCCTATTTTCTTCAGTGTTTAAATTCTTTTCAATAACCTTAGATGCAGCAAGAAGAGCAATTGAGACAAACTGGTTTTTAAGTTCATTGATTTGTTTTTTCTTCTCAATCTCAAGCTGCTTGAGAGCATTTTCAATAATCTTGTTTGCCTCAAGCTTGGCATCTTCAATAATCTTGTCAGCCTGTTTTTGGGCTTCAATCATAGCGTTTTGGACTATCTCGTTTGCCTTCGCATGTGCCTGAGATAAGATATTTTCATATTCTTCCTTCAATTTTATAGCCTCTTCTTTTGACTTTGCAGCAAAGTCAAGCTGCTCTTGAATCATGTTTGAACGCTTTTCCATAAAGGCAGTTACTTTTTTGAAAAAGAATTTTCTATAAACTAAGTAAAGTATCAAAAAGTTTATAATTGCCCAGAAGAACATATTTTCAAAAATTGCAAGGTCAAACATCTATGTTCTCATCTCCTTTTTTGAACTCTCTGCCAAAATTTCTATCTCAACCTCACGCTTTAATTCGAAAATAAAGAGATGACGCTCCCCAAGCCATCTGGAGAGCGTTTAAGCTTTCAAAACCAACAAAATAGCTATAACAAAGCTATAAATTGCAACAGCTTCTGCAAGCGCAGCACCAATGAAAAATAATGGTAAAATCCTACCATACGCTTCTGGCTGTCTTCCCACAGATTCTGCTGCTTTAGCAGTTGCAATACCAATGCCAATACCTACACCTAAACCAGCAAGCATTGCTATACCTGCTGCTAATGCTGTCATTTAAAACACCTCCAAAAAATTTTATTCTTCCAAAGCTTCATATAGATAAATTAATGACAAGAATGTAAAGATTACCGCTTGCAAAACACCATCAAAAATATCGAAATATAAACTCAACGCTGCTGGTATACCAACAGGAGGTATATGAGCTTTTATAAGTCCATGATAGATAAGCTCCATGACGGTAACACCAGCAAGGATATTGCCAAATAATCGTGCAGAAAGAGAAAGAATTCTTGTCAAATAGTCTAAAAATTTAAATGGGAAGACTATAGGAATGGGCTTAAAATGACTCAAAAACCACCCAATTGGGTTTTTGAGAACAATAGTTGAAACTATCAATATCAAAATTGACATAACACCAAAGCTTGCAGTTACGTTTAAATTACTTGTAGGGGGCTGAAGACCTATAAGGCCCAACAAGTTTAGCCCAAGTAAGAATAAAAATAGTGTACCTAAATAGGGAGCAAATATATGCCAATAATGGCCTAAAAAGTTTTTAGTGATTTTGTTTATTGAGTCGACTATGAACTCAGCAATGACTTGTTTTCTGCTCGGCACTAATTTCATGTTAGACGTGAGATAAAATGCTAATATAATCAAAAATGCCATCACGCCCCACATCTCAACAACTGCTACCCTCACAGGAATGCCCTTGCCAATTGGTATTGTGAACAAAACTTTCATTACACCTTCGCTCATTTTATTTTTCACTTCCTCGATGATGTTTTATAAATATAAGCTACAACATATGACACAATAAAAATCAGAGGATAGCTTATCAACGTCCAGAGGAAATAAACAAATCTTACATTGTAAAACTTGAAGATAAAAGCAGATAGCAGTATCAAAACCACAACTGCTAAGCTATGAAGTAACAAATAAATAAAATTAATTTTGCCTCTT
The DNA here is from genome assembly GCF_003999255.1 of Caldicellulosiruptor changbaiensis. Taxonomy (GTDB): domain Bacteria; phylum Bacillota; class Thermoanaerobacteria; order Caldicellulosiruptorales; family Caldicellulosiruptoraceae; genus Caldicellulosiruptor; species Caldicellulosiruptor changbaiensis. The sequence goes on along the minus strand of NZ_CP034791.1, from coordinate 1,296,126 downwards.
AATGCAGATTTCAAAAGTAACAATAGAGAATATAGAATAAATAGCAATACTACACTGCTGCCCAGCACTATTATAAAAACAGCTATGCTTTTAGAATAAGCAAACACCATTACACAAAAGATAAGATTTATACCCCATAGCACTTTCAAAGCAAGATTTACAATATCCTTCATATCACATCCCACTAATCAACTTATAAATATGTTACACCCATCTATTATAAAATTCAAGCCCTTATAAAAAATTTTTTAACATCATTCCCACTCAATTGTAGCAGGTGGTTTTGAAGTAATGTCATATACAACTCTATTAACCTTTCTTACAGTGTTTACAATCTCGTTCGAAACCCTTTCTAACACATCATAAGGAATCTTTGCCCAGTCAGCTGTCATACCATCAACGCTTGTAACAGCCCTAAGTGCAACAGTATAGTCATATGTTCTTTCATCACCCATCACACCAACACTTTTCATGTCAGTGAGTACTGCAAAGTATTGCCAAATTTCTTTGTCAAGTCCACACGCCTCAATTTCTTTTCTGAAAATCCAGTCAACCTCCCGAAGTATCTCAAGCTTTTCTTCTGTAACCTCACCAATTATCCTTATTGCAAGGCCGGGTCCCGGAAACGGCTGTCTTCTTACAATCTTTTCTGGAATTCCTAATTCTATTCCTACCCTTCTTACCTCATCTTTGAAAAGCTCGCGCAGCGGTTCGATTATCCTCTCAAACTTGATATGTTCTGGCAAACCACCAACATTGTGATGACTCTTTATTGTCGCAGCTTTACCAACTCCACTTTCAACAACATCAGGATAAATTGTACCTTGCACTAAAAATTTTACATCTCCAAGTTTTGAAGCCTCCTCTTCAAAAACACGTATAAACTCTTCACCTATTATTTTTCTCTTTCTCTCAGGATCTATGACACCACACAAAGCTTTTAAAAATCTCTCTTTTGCATCAACCTTGATTACGTTCATGTCAAACTGTCCTTTGAATGTTCTTATGACTTCTTCTGCTTCTCCTTTTCTCAAAAGTCCATGGTCAACAAATATACAGAAGAGATTTTTACCTATTGCTTTATGAACAAGCACTGCCGCAACAGATGAATCAACACCGCCAGAAAGTGCACATACAACCTTTTGATCACCCACAATTTTTCTTATCTCATTTATTTTTTCTTCTATGAATGATGATGTCTTCCAATCACCTTTGCATTCGCAGATATTGAACAAGAAGTTTTTTATTATTTCTTGCCCAAACTCAGTGTGAACAACTTCTGGATGGAATTGTACACCATAGATCTTTTTCTCTCTACTGCCAAATGCAGCAATGGCACAATTTTCAGTAGAAGCTAAAATTTCAAATCCAGCCGGGAGTTCTTCTACAAAGTCAGTATGGCTCATCCAACAAATTGAGCTTTCTGGCAAGCCTGTGAACAAAGGCGAATTTGTATTGTATTTTATATGTGTTTTACCATACTCTCTAAAGAGGGCAGTTGAAACCTTACCACCTAAAAGATATGCAATCAGCTGATTTCCATAGCATATTCCAAGAATTGGAATGCCAATTTCAAATATCTTTTTATCCACAACAGGCGCATTCTCTTCATACACGCTTGATGGTCCACCAGTAAAGATTATTCCTTTTGGATTTTTCTCAATTATCTTCTCTAAGGGTGTGTCATATGGCCAAATCTCACAATAAACACCACATTCTCGTACTCTTCGTGCAATTAGCTGATTGTACTGTCCCCCAAAGTCCAACACAATAACAATCTCATGCTGCAAATTTAATCATCCTCTCTTTTGGATTTTTAAATATGATAATATATAAACACAAGAAAAGGAATTGTCAACAGGGAAAAAATTGTTGTAATAAATATTGTACGTGTAGCATATGAACTATCAGCTTTGTATCTATACGAGAGTACTGAACTAATTATTGCAGTTGGCATTCCTGTTTGGAGTATAATAATCAGCCTTGTAAAGTTATCTAAGCTCATGAATTTGGTCAAAAATGTAATCAATAGAGGAAAAGCCACCATCTTAAATGCAACAATGCCATAAGCAGGATATGTCTTAACTGTATCTTTAAATGAAACTTCTGCTAAAAGGCAGCCAATAAAAAACATAGACAAATAAATGGTTGTTTTTCCAAATGGATTTAATGCATCGTAAATAGTGAGAAAAAATCTATTGTAGTAACTCAAAATTTCAGCTGGCAAAGCTCCTTTTAGTAAATACACTACAAATGCTGAGAAAATGGCAATTGAATTTGCATTTTTAAAACCAAATTTAGTTTTCTCACTGCTGTGTTTTGTTATTATCGAAAGTCCTAATGACCAAGCCAAAAAGTCATGCATTATATTGTAACTTGCAGCGTAAAACACACCCTTTTCACCAAATATAGAATACAACAGGGGAAATGACAAAAAACCAGTATTTCCAAAAGCTGAGCAAAATATATGTGTGTAAAATGTTTTGCCTTGAAGCTTAAATAACCTTGCTGTTATGTAACCTGTCCCAAGTAACAATATTATCCCAACAAAGGCTGAGATTATCAATGTAAAGACATTTTTTACAACAGTTGAAGAATAGGGTTTGCTACTTATGCTTGTAAATAATAGGATTGGAGCGGTTACTTTTATTATCAACTCGCTCACAGAATCTTTTATAGTTGATGAAAACAACCGTATTTTAGTACCAATAAATCCTATGAAGATAATGGCAAAAAGATAAAGGAGATTTTTTAAAAGAATCAAAACTTCCTGGTTCATGGCTGTTAAGACCTTTCTAACAACGAAAAGATTTTTAAATGTACAAGCTCTATTATATAAAAAAAAAGTGCCATTTTACAAGGCACCCTATTCACTAATTTCTATTTCCTCAATTTCCTGTGTGGAATTTGCAAGTGAATTTAGTTTTGCCTTCATTTTATTCATCACTTCTTTTGCCATCTCAGAAGAATACTTTTCCATTGCAAAAACAGGAGTGGTTGTTGCAGTAGAAGCTTTTACAACTCGTATCACTTTAAGTTGTGGCTTGTCTTGCGTTGTAGGTCTTACCTTCGCGTTGAATAAGATATAATCTGCATATCCCTGTTTAAATACCCCAATTACTACCTCTTCATAAGGCTGTGATGTAATCCCTAAACCTCCAGTTGATTTAATGTTCATTGGTATAAGCTGTGTCTTTCCATCTTTGCCTGTTGTATATAGCTGCTCTAAGTTAGAAAAAACTACATTTGCTCCTTCAACAGGTGTACCAGTTTTGCTGTCCACCACCATTACCTGAAGATAACCTTTAAGAGTATCTACTTTTGAAACCTCTTGTGTTTGGGTTTGCGTAGTTTTTGGTATTTCGGAAGATGCCATCTTTGTTTTTTCTAAGCTTTTGTTTGAAATTATACCTACTAAAGCAATAACAAATATAGCTAAAATTGTAACAGCCAGAAATCGATTAGATACTTTGCTTAACATTTTTCTCTTCCCTTCTATTAATTGTATTTCTACTAAAATATATTACTGAACAAAAATTTATATCACTTAATTTGTTTACAAAAAAAATTGTGGGGTATAAATATCTTTGAATACACTGAGACTTTTTTTACAAGGAGAGTGAGAGTTAGAATGTACACAAAATTAAAAGAGAATATATACTCAGTAGGAGTACAAGATCCAAATCTTCGTATTTTTGACATTGTAATGTACACAAAATATGGAACAACATATAACTCTTATCTCGTAATTGGCTCTGAAAAAGTTGCACTTATTGAAAATGTGAAGTATAAATTTTTTGACCAGTTTTTAGACAATATTAAAGAGATAATTGACCCTGCAAAGATAGACTATCTCATAGTAAATCACACAGAACCGGACCACTCTGGTTCAATTGAAAGACTGCTTGAGATAAACCCGAAGATAAAAGTATTTGGTAGCAGCTCTGCCATGAGGTTTTTGAAGAAGATTTCAAACAAGAGTTTTGATTCTCAAGTTGTAAACGATGGTGACCAAATATCCTTGGGTAACAAGACATTGAAATTTATTTCTGCTCCATTTTTACACTGGCCTGATTCAATTTACACCTATCTTATAGAAGATAGTATACTCTTTACTTGTGATTCTTTTGGCTGTCATTATAGTACCGAAAATCTTGACATCAACTGGGTAATGGATAATGACAAAGAAGGATTTATGGATGCATACAAGTACTATTACGATGTAATTATGTCGCCATTTAAAAGCTATGTCCTTCAGGCAATTGAAAAGATAAAAGACCTAAGGATTGACATCATAGCAACAGGCCACGGTCCAATCTTGACAAATTACAAGGATGAACTTATAGGTTTGTATAAATCGTGGTCAGAAGAGCTTCTAAAAGAACCAGAAAAGCCTTATGTGGTTATTGTCTATGTTTCGGCATATGGATACACTGAAATGCTTGCCAAAAAGATTTCTGAAGCAATCGTTCAAAGCGGTATAGATGTGTTGTTGTACAATGCAATTGAGCACAAAATAGAAGATATATTGGAAAAGATATACATGGCAAAAGGTGTGCTGTTTGGCTCACCTACCATAAACTCAGATGCTCTTTTACCAATATATGAAATATTGATAAGGCTAAACCCCATAGTTCATGGAGGGAAAATTGCTGCTGCTTTTGGATCATATGGCTGGAGTGGAGAAGCTGTCTCAAACATTGAAACACGGTTAAAACAGTTAAGGTTCAAAGTAGTTGAACCAGGGCTCAAGGTAAATTTCAAACCCAATGAGGAGGAATTAAAAAAGGCGTACGAATTTGGTATACTATTTGCTGAAAAGATAAAAGAGTAAAAGCTGGTGTAAAGCAATGGAAAAGTTTGACGTGTTGATTATTGGTTGCGGAATCGCTGGATTAACTGTTGCGGAAGAAATACGAAAAGAGGATTCTAATCTTTCGATAGGCATTTTAAGCAATGAAAAGGTCCTGCCTTATTACAGATTAAAACTACCTTACTATATCTACAATCCTATTGATGAGAAATTCTTTATAAAACCACAAAACTGGTTTGAAGATAACAACATAAAAATTTATCTAAACTCGCCTGTGATCGAGGTTGATTTTAACAACAAGATTGTGTTTGGGTCAGACAAGAAAATAGGGTATAAAAAACTTGTAATTGCCTCTGGTGCCAAGCCATATAACGGCGATGATGTGGTTGATATCAGAGCAAGAGATAAAGTTTTTTCTTTGAGGACCTACGAAGACCTTCTACGATTGAAAGAAATCATTCCCCGAGTCCCTGAAGTTGCCATTATAGGCGCAGGGCTTTTGGGATTAGAACTTGCTTCAACACTGGAAGGTAAAAGTGTATTTCTAATTGAAATAGCAGAACGACTTTTACCTAAACAATTAGATGAAGTAGGTGCTTTGCTTTTTGAAGAAGAGATAAAAAGAAAGGGAATAAATATAATTTTTGATAGCAAAGTTGAAAAAATAGAAAAAACAAACAACAAGTTGGTAATCTTTCTTTCAAATAATAAAGAGATTTTATCTGACATTGTAATTTTTTCAGCAGGTGTTGTGCCAAATACAGATTTTGTAAATGATAAACGAATACTGAGTCCCAGAAAAGGCATTGGAGTAAATACCAGAATGCAAACCTCAATAGAGGATGTGTTTGCATGTGGAGATGCAGCCTATCTTGACAATCAAAATCCTGGCACATGGGCATTTGCAGTTGAAAGTGGCAAGGTGGTTGGCAAAAACATTCTTGGACAGAATATTGAATATCAAAGAAAACTTATACCATATTTTCTGAAAGCATTTGGAATGGAAATAGTCTCTGCTGGTAACATAAACGATGTAAAAGATTCAAATCTATTTGAGTGTCTTAACAAAGAAAAGATGGTTTATAAAAAATTTGTGGTCAAAAACAAAAGATTAATCGGGTACTTGCTCATAAATGACACAAAAACGCACAGTCAAATAAACAAGTTTGTGGGTCAGGAAGTTGACCCAAAATGGATAGAAAAATATCTTGAGATAAAATAAAAAAGGGGCTTTACACCCTTCATTAAGCGGTTGTAAATGCCCCTTTATTTTTTTGCATATATCCTGTCTTTTAAAATCTCTTTCAAAAACATGCCTGTGTATGACCTTTCGCACATTGCAACCTCTTCCGGTGAACCAGCAATCACAACCTCACCACCTCTGTCTCCACCCTCTGGTCCCAAATCAATTATATAGTCAGCAACTTTTATAACATCCAAATTATGTTCAATCACAATAACTGTGTTACCCATATCTACAAGCCGCTGCAATACGTTTATGAGCTTGTTTACATCATCCATATGAAGTCCAGTTGTGGGTTCATCTAAGATGTACAATGTTCTACCTGTTGCTCTTTTAGAAAGCTCTGTTGCAAGCTTTACCCTTTGTGCCTCCCCACCAGAAAGTGTTGTAGATGGCTGGCCAAGTTTGATGTAGCCAAGTCCAACATCATAAAGTGTCTGAAGTTTTGCCTTAATCCGTGGAATGTTTTTGAAAAATTCAAGTGCTTCTTCAACAGTCATCTCTAAAACATCAGCTATTGTTTTGTCTTTGTATTTTACCTCTAATGTTTCTCTATTGTATCTTTTACCTTTGCACACCTCACAAGGGACATATACATCTGGCAAAAAGTGCATCTCAATCTTTATGATTCCGTCTCCACCACAAGCCTCGCATCTTCCGCCTTTGAGATTAAAACTAAACCTTCCTGCCTTATATCCTCGCATTTTTGCCTCAGGTGTTTGAGCAAATATCTCTCTTATAAAGTCAAAAACACCTGTATAAGTTGCAGGATTAGAACGTGGAGTTCTTCCAATTGGCGACTGGTCTATGTTGATTACCTTGTCAAAATGCTCAAGACCAATTATTTCTTTGTACTTGCCAGGCTTTTCCTTAGATTTATTTAGTATTGAACTTGCTGCCTTGTAAAGTATCTCGTTTACCAGCGTGCTTTTACCAGACCCTGAAACTCCTGTCACACACGTAAAAAGCCCTACAGGAAAACTGACATCAATGTTTTTTAGATTGTTCTCACAAGCTCCTTTTATTGTAAGCCATCTACCATCAGGTTTTCTTCTCTCTTGAGGAATCTCTATCTTCTTTTTACCAGAAAGATACTGTCCTGTAATGGACTCTTCACAGGAAATTATATCTTCTAATGTACCAGCTGCAACAATTCTACCACCATGCTCCCCTGCTCCTGGTCCTATGTCAACTATATAATCAGCAGCTCTAATTGTATCCTCATCATGCTCAACAACAATCAACGTATTACCTAAGTCTCTAAGTTTTTGCAATGTTTTTATAAGTCTGTGGTTGTCACGTTGATGAAGACCAATACTTGGCTCATCAAGGATATACAAAACTCCTACAAGTCCAGAACCAATCTGTGTTGCAAGTCTTATTCTCTGTGCTTCTCCACCCGAAAGAGTACCGGCTGAACGTGAAAGTGTCAGATAGTCAAGTCCAACATCTATCAAAAAGTCAAGTCTTGCTAAAATTTCTTTCAAAATGGGCGCTGCAATAACCCTATCCTTGCCCTGCAGATTTAGGCTTTGTAGAAATCCTTTTGCCTCTAAGATTGTCATATCAGCAACATCTGCTATTGACTTTCCTTCAATTAATACTGACAATGCCTCTTTTTTCAGTCTCTTTCCTAAACAGTCAGGACACGTAAATGTGCTCATGTATTCTTCAATTTCTTGTTTTACATATTCTGACTGGGTCTCTTTATACCTTCTCTCAAGATTATTTACAAGTCCTTCATACTTTGCATAATAAATCCCTCGTGGGGTGTAAATCTTTATCTTCTCTTCTCCTGTTCCATATAAAAAGATGTCAAGAATCTTTTTGTCAAGTTTATTTACAGGAGTGTTTAAGCTAAAATTGTACTCTTTTGCTAATGACTCTAAAACCATTCTGGCATATGAATTTGTTTCACTAAAATTCCATCCATTTATAGCAACCTGACCTATAGGTATCGACTTGTCAGGAATTAAAAGGTCAGGATCAACCTTTTGCAAGTACCCAAGCCCCATACATGTTGGGCACGCACCATAAGGGGTATTAAAAGAAAAAAGACGTGGAGTTATCTCTTCAAACGAAACTCCACAATCCACACATGCAAAGTTTTGTGAAAATACAATTTCTCTGTCGCCAACAATATCAATAGTCACAATTCCGCCTGAGAGTTCTAACGCTGTCTCAATCGAACCTGTAAGTCTTGACTCTATTCCTTCTTTGATGACGAGCCTGTCAACAATAACATCAATGTTGTGCTTTTTGTTCTTATCAAGCTTTATCTCCTCTTCAAGCTCATAGATTACACCATCAACTCTCACTCGTGCAAACCCGCTCTTTATAAGCTCTTCAAACTGTTTTTGGTACTCCCCTTTCCTACCTCTTACAATAGGCGACATGACCTGAATTTTTGTCCCATTTTTAAGTTTCATTATTTCGTCTACCATCTGGTCAACTGTCTGCTGTGATATTGGCTTACCACAAATATAACAGTGAGGTTTTCCAACTCTCGCAAACATAAGTCTTAAATAGTCATAAATTTCTGTAATTGTACCAACTGTTGAACGAGGATTTTTTGAGGTTGTCTTTTGGTCAATAGATATAGCCGGCGATAGTCCCTCTATGTGATCTACATCTGGTTTTTCCATCATACCCAAAAACTGTCTTGCATATGATGACAATGACTCAATATATCTTCTTTGTCCCTCTGCATAGATAGTGTCAAAAGCCAAAGATGATTTTCCTGAACCTGAAAGACCTGTAAAGACTATTAGTTTGTCACGAGGCAGTTTCAAGTCAACATTTTTCAGGTTGTGCTCCTTTGCACCTTTTATTACAATATATTCTTTCGACATTTTGCATTCTCCTCCGAAAATACATTAAAGCAACTTCTTTAGTTCAAATATTTTATCTCTTATCTTAGCCGCTTTTTCAAATTCAAGTTCTATAGCAAACCTTTTCATCTGCTGTTCAAGCTCTTTTATATACTCTTCTATTTCCTGTTTAGACATGTTCTGTACAATATCCTTTTCTATGCTCTCATACTTTTCTTCCTCTTCAGCAACAGAGATAGTTGCTTCAATAATCTGCCGTATCCCTTTTCTGACAGTTTGAGGCACTATTCCATGCTTTTGGTTGTACTCTATCTGAATTTTTCTTCGTCTATTTGTCTCATCAATAGCCTTTTGCATAGCCTTAGTAATCCTGTCAGCATACATAATCACTTTACCATCAACATTTCGTGCAGCTCGTCCAATTGTCTGAATAAGAGAAGTTTCTGAGCGCAAGAACCCTTCTTTGTCAGCATCTAAAATGGCAACAAGTGATACTTCTGGCAAATCAAGTCCTTCACGAAGCAAGTTTATTCCTACTAAAACGTCAAACTTGCCAAGTCTCAAATCCCTTATTATCTGCATGCGCTCTATTGTGTCAATATCCGAGTGCATATACCTTACTCTTATTCCTACATCTTTTAAGTAATCTGTGAGGCTTTCTGCCATCTTCTTTGTAAGTGTTGTAATCAAAACTCTTTGGTTCTTCTCTACTCTTTTTCTTATCTCGCCAATCAAATGGTCAATTTGGCCTTTGACAGGATGTACCTCAATTTCAGGGTCAACAAGCCCTGTGGGTCTTATAATTTGTTCAACCACTCTTGACGATTTCTTGAGCTCATAAGGACCAGGTGTTGCGCTTACAAATATAACCTGGTTGAGCTTCTCTTCAAACTCTTCAAAGGTAAGTGGGCGGTTGTCATATGCAGATGGAAGTCTAAAACCATATTCTACAAGCGCATCTTTTCTTGCCTTGTCTCCATTATACATAGCTCTTAACTGAGGAATTGTAACATGCGACTCATCAATGAACATTATAAAGTCTTTTGGAAAATAATCAAGTAAGGTATAAGGTGGACTACCGGGAGGTCTTCCTGTTAAATGTCTTGAGTAGTTTTCTATTCCTTTGCAAAATCCCATTTCCTGAAGCATCTCTATGTCATATCGCGTCCTTTGTTCAAGCCTTTGCGCTTCAACAAGCTTGCCCATGCTCCTGAGCTCTTGAAGCCTTTGTTCAAGCTCCTCTTCTATACTCTTAATTGCCCTTTTGAGCTTTTCTGAGGTTGTGACATAGTGCGATGCAGGAAATATTGCAACATGGTTTCTTCTCCCAATTACCTCACCAGTCAAAACGTCAAACTCTGTAATTCTTTCTATCTCATCTCCAAAGAACTCTACCCTAATTGCTCTGTCAGTATTTGATGCAGGAAATATCTCAAGTACATCACCTCGTACTCTGAACCTGCCTCTTCTAAAATCAATATCATTTCTCTCATACTGCATTCTAATGAGTTCTCTTATTACCTCATCTCTATCTTTTATCATCCCGGGTCTTAATGATAACGTTAAATTTAAATAGTCTTCTGGACTACCTAAGCTGTAAATACATGAGACACTTGCTACAATTATTACATCTCTTCTTTCAAACAAGGCAGATGTTGCAGAGTGTCGAAGTTTATCTATTTCATCATTGATGGACGAATCCTTTTCAATATACGTGTCTGTCTCAGGTATATAAGCTTCTGGCTGGTAATAATCGTAATAGCTTACAAAAAACTCTACAGCGTTTTCAGGAAAGAACTCCCTAAACTCACTGCAAAGTTGAGCAGCCAGTGTTTTATTATGAGCTAAAACCAATGTGGGTCTTTGTACATTTTCTATTACTTTAGCCATTGTAAATGTCTTTCCTGAACCAGTAACACCAAGCAGTGTCTGAAACTTTTCACCTTTTAAAATTCCTTCAGTGAGCATTTCGATAGCTTTTGGTTGGTCACCTGTTGGCTTAAAGTCTGAAACAAGCTTAAACTTTTTCATATTCTATCACCAAATCTTATTTTACATCATTAAAAGTTGAATTTCAAACATATGTTTGGGAAAATTTGTGAGCCTCTAAACTCAATAGTTACCATTTTCAAATTCGTCTTGATATAGTTTTTTGTAAATTTCATAACTTTTAAAGACTCTTCTGACAAAATGGTTTGTCTCTTTAAAAGGAATTTCATCCACCTCAAATGTACTTCTATCTTTTTGATAAAGCCATTTATTTACATTTGTCATACCAGCGTTATAAGCTGCAACTGCAAGCCTTGTATCATTTTTGTAGTAATCTATGAGGTATTTAATATACCATGTACCAATTAAGATATTGTAGTCGGGGTCGTATAACTTCTCTTCACTATAGTCTAATTTGAGCTTATGAGCAACCCATTTAGCAGTAAGAGGTGATAATTGCATAAGACCCACAGCACCTTTTTTAGAGACTGCAAATTGGTTAAAGTTGCTTTCACTTTTTATTATTGCACAAATTAAATATGGGTCTACATTTATTTCTTTACTATGCTTCTTGATACTACTTGTAAACCTTAAGGGGTACAACTGTTTTAAAATCAAAAAGTAAAATGGTTCAAAAAACAAAAGAAAAAGTAAAAGCAGAGCAATTAATACAACCTTCCTTTTCAAATCAAACCATCCTCTTTGAGATATTTTCCTATGATAGTTTTTAAATTCTCAATGTCTCCATTGTTTATAACTATCTTACTTGCAAAGTCCTTGTATCTTTCAATATCTCTTTGTCTTTCTAAAAACTTTTCGACCTCTTCCACATCATACCCACTTCTTCTAATTACTCGCTCAATTATAATTTCTTTTTCACATTCAACATACCAGATGACCGAACAAAGTTTATCAAGTCCTATCTGGAACAAAAGTGCAGCATCAATAACTATATGCTTGTCTTTGTAAACATCTGTGATTAAAAAATTTACTCTTTCAAATATAAATGGATGAGTAATCTTATTGAGAAGCTCCATATTAACGTCACATTTCAAGGCTACCTTTCTAAGTTTAACCCTGTCAATTTTGGCATCTGTTAAAATCTCCTCTCCAAAGGTCTGTGTTAACTTTAATTTCAATTCTAAGCTGTTTTGTAGTAACCAATGGTATTCCTTATCAGCGTCTATAACCTCAAAACCAAAATGCTCTTTTAATATTCTACTAATAGTACTCTTACCAGAACCCATCTTCCCTGTAATTCCCAGTACTTTACTTTGTCTCATACCAGTTTGAACCTTCTTTCACCTCAACTACCAAAGGGACTTTCAGTGAAACAGCATTTTCCATCTCAGTTTTCACTACTTCTTTTACTATTTCTTTTTCTTCATATGGTGATTCAATCAAAAGCTCATCGTGAACTTGTAAAATAATCCTTGATTTTAAATTGTTCTCTTTTAACCTTCTATAAACCCTTATCATTGCTATCTTCATGATGTCTGCTGCACTGCCCTGGATAGGTGAATTCATTGCTATTCTTTCTGCGTAGCTTCTAAGGTTTTTATTAGTAGACTTTATGTCCTTGATATATCTTTTTCTGTTAAAAAGTGTCAATACAAACCCATTTTCACGAGCAAACTTGACAACATTGTCCAGATATTCTTTTACTTTCGGATACTTTTCAAAATAGCGATTAATAAACTCAGCTGCTTCTTTTCTTGATATCTTTATATCCCGTGAAAGTCCGTAGTCTGAAATTCCATATATAATTCCAAAGTTAACAGCTTTTGCTTGGCTTCGCATAGTTGGGGTAACTTGGCTTACATCTACACCAAAAATCTCTGCTGCTGTCTGTGAATGAATGTCAAGATTATTCTTAAAAGCATTTATTAGTCTTTCATCCTCAGAAATATGAGCAAGTATCCTAAGCTCAATCTGAGAATAGTCAGCATCTATCAGGACATAGCCTTCCTCTGGAACAAATGCTTTTCTTATTAGCCTTCCCTCATCATATTTTACAGGGATATTTTGTAAATTAGGCTCCGCACTTGCGAGTCTTCCGGTTGCTGTACCTGTTTGAATAAAATTTGAATGTACTCTTCCAGTTGCAGGATTGATTGATTGCATAAGGCCTTGGCAGTAAGTTGTCAATATCTTTGTGTACATTCTATAATCTAAGATAAGTGGTATTATCTCATGCTTGTCATAAAGCTCTTCTAACACCTCGGCATCTGTTGAATATCCTGTTTTAGTCTTTTTTACAACTGGAAGTTTTAGTTTTTCGAACAACACATATGAGAGTTGTTTTGGTGAGTTTATGTTAAACCACTCACCTGCTATTTGATAAATCTGTGTTTCTAACTTTAAAAGCTTGCTCTCAATCTCTTTTGTATACTCCTGCAAGGTGTTTTTGTCAACCTTAAAACCGATTTTTTCCATCTCATATAAAATAGGAACAAGAGGAATTTCTATATTTTCATAAACGTATTGGCATGAGTTCAAATCAATGAGCTTTGAAAGCTCGTCCCAAAGATTTCTTAATAAAATTGTAGCACCAGCCCATCTATTCTCTTTTATTATAGCTATATCAGTGTTGAGATAAGAAATAAATAATGTTTCTAAGTCGTATGAACTACGTGTACTGTCTAAAACATATGAAGCTAACATGACATCATTACAATTTTTTAGCTGGCAAGCATCATCAAAATCCACTTTATGGAGTATATTTTTTAAATCATACACAACCTTTTGAATACCTTGGTCTTTTAGTAGCTTTTCAACAATTCCTTTGTCAGCTGTTGTAAAGACAGCGGAACTTAGTTGATCATAGATGTAAAAAAGTCCTTCATCACCTGAGTATAACAAATAAATTTCTTTGCCCTTTATCTCAGAGATATCACATAGTTTTTTCATATTAAATTTTGGAAGCTGAACGGCTTGTTTTATCTCCTCAATCTCCTCTGAAAAGCCAAGTCTTTTTATGAAACTTTTAAACTCAAGCTGAAGTAAAATTTGATATAGTTTTTTCTTATCCCATTCTCTTGTTTTTAACTCTTCAAGAGTTACTTCAATTGGTAAATCGCATATAATAGTTGCCAACCTTTTTGACAAAAACGCCATATCTTTACCTGCTTCTAACTTTTCTCTTAGAGAGTCTTTAATGTTTTTTAGATTTTGGTATATATTCTCTAAGGTCTGGTATTCTTCTAAAAGCTTTATAGCCGTTTTGTCTCCAATCCCTTTAACACCAGGTATGTTGTCTGATGCATCGCCCACTAAAGCTTTGTAGTCAACAACTTGATGCGCAAAGACACCATATTTTTCTTTTACATTTTCAACAGTATACAAATCTTCAGTTGTCTTGTCAAACCTTGTTGTGACTATCTTGACAATTACATTTTTATCAAGTAGCTGAAGGGTATCTCTGTCTCCAGTTATTATCACAATATCTAAATTCTGGTCTTTGAGTCTATTTACAAGTGTGCCTATAACGTCATCAGCTTCATATCCTTCGTATTCCAATACAGGAATGTTAAGAGCGCTAATTATTTCTCTCACATAAGGTATCTGTATTTGTAGAGAATCTGGCATTGGCTTTCGATTGGCTTTGTACTCTTCATATTCACTTTTCCGAGCAGCTCTGCCTTTTTTGTCAAACGCTACTGCTACATAATCTGGTTTTTCTGAATCTAAGTATTTTAAGAGTACATTTAAAAAGCCATATATAGCGTTTGTAGGGATATTATTGGATGTTGTCAACTCTGGTAAGGCAAAAAAGGCTCTATAAAGAATACTATTCCCATCAAAAATAACTAATTTCATTTCTTATCTACCCTTTCAATTAGTTTAATTGTCTCTTCCTTTTTATATGAATAGTTATTCATATAAAAGTATCCCTCATTAAAATTATAGTTCAAAATCAGCAAACTTTTTAAATCCTCAGCTATTCTTTGACAATCTAAGCGTTCGCAGTATTTAAAAAGTATTTTATAAAGTTCGTAACAGATATAAATTGTCATTGTCTCTTGAGCAAAGAGAAGATTGTCAAATCGTGTTTCAAAATTCTCAATATTGATTAAAGTTCGATCGGAAAAAAATTTATATGGTCTTACGATATTGTATTCAATTTCTTCTATTATTCTTTGCAAATGTGTAGCTGGCTCTTCTCCTCCCAAAAGGCAAAGCTGAAAATACAAAAATAAAATATAAGGCAGTTGATAATATGTCCTCAATCCAGTTAACATAATATTTTTACGGTAAAAGTTATAGTAAACATTCTGGTTTAAAATGAGTTCTTCTATCTGTTTTTTGAGATAAGCTAAGTCCTTAGCTGCTACCTTATAACTTTTTAAAAGGTTTAAATAATACATACTTGATGTCTGTAGTGTAGATGTATAGACAGAGTAAAAATTAGTTAGGTTTTTGGGGAAATATAGAAAAAATAGCTTATATATTCTACTCGGTATTATAGCAGACATTTTATACTTTTTAGCAATGTCATTTCCTGAGTATTTGGCGATATCTATTGCTTTAAATAAATTTTTAGATGGTTTTTGGAGAACTTCATATTTTATATCACAATGCTTTACAATATTATTTGATTTTAAAATACACTCATATAGTGAATTTCTCTCGAAAATCTCAATGTTTATATTAATTTTTGAACCTTCTTTAACAGGTACAGATGTCAACAAATTTTGATAGTAAAAGCATGTTATATCATCGTCAATTGCAAATGAGTTGAAAAATCCTATATACAAAAGACCATCTTTTACTTTAGTACAAAACCTAAAGTACACATTGTTTATAGTTGAAGACCCAGAGATTTTTAATAGAAAATACTTCTTTCCCTTTTTCAAAACTACTATCTGGGAATTAGAATGTGAAAAGACAAGACCGTTTTGGCCTTTTTGAAGTTTTGGCATGAACAAGACTTCAAAATCTTTTATATTTACTGCCACTGCTATGTTATTTATTTGGGTAGATTCTTTAAAATTTATATTCACACTCAAACCATTTTGAAAAAATAAAAACTCATATGAGATCTTTTCAAGCTTTTCCCCTAATCTCTTTATTTGCTCATCAATCCCTATATAACTGTGATTTTCAAGTACCATTCCTCTCTTTGTCCTTCTACCTGTTTATATTAACTATTATATACCATAAAAATGCCCTAAGTCATCAAACTTTAAAACGACTTAGGGCACAAGTTTTAGAAGCTTTTTTTATTTTTTCTCGAACATATCCTTACCAACGCCACAAATAGGACAAACCCAATCATCAGGTAAGTCTTCAAACCTTGTTCCTGGTTGAATGTCGTTTTCTGGATCACCTTTTTGTGGATCATACTCATAGCCGCATATAGTACAAACCCAAATATCCAATTTAGACCTTCACTCCTTACTTTTAAAAATTTTTTGACAAATTATTTATACCTCACTCCAAACCTTCCTAAACAGGTGTTTTAAAAAATTTCTTTGTCACCTATATCAGTTCTGTAAAACATATTCCCAAAGTTAATCTTCTTAATTTCCTCATACACCTTTGCTTTTGCATCTTTTAACGTCTTGTTAACTCTTACAATGTTTAGTACTCTGCCACCTGCTGTTTTTATCTTGCCATCCTCAATCTTTGTGTTGGCGTGAAATACCACTGTGTCACTTTCAACCTTTTCAAGTCCTTCAATAACAAAACCAGTCTCGTACTTTTCTGGATAGCCTTTTGAAGCAAGCACAACACAAATTGAATAGTAATCTGAAAACCGTGCCTCAACGCCTTTCAAATTGCCTTCTGCAGCTTTTACCATAACTTCTAAAAGCTCACTTTTCATAAGTGGTAAAACAGCTTGTGCTTCAGGGTCGCCGAATCTGGAGTTGAACTCTAAAACCATTGGCCCCTCTTCTGTTAAGATTAATCCGCCATATAGTACACCCTTAAACGGTCTTCCTTCTTTTCTCATCCCATATATTGCTTTTAGCATGATATTCTCAATGATGTCTTCAAAAAGCTTTTTATCAACAAGCCTTGATGGCGAAAAGGCTCCCATTCCACCTGTATTTGGTCCTTTGTCACCGTCAAACGCTTTTTTATGGTCTCGTGCAACTGTCAAAGGCACAATGTCTTTACCGTCTGAGATGACAAAAACTGATACTTCTTCACCTTTTAAATAGTCTTCAATGACAATCTTTTCCCCTGCTTTACCAAATACCTTTTCTTTCATCATAAGATTGAGGGCATTCAAAGCCTCAAGTTTGTCTTGAGCAATTATCACTCCTTTGCCCAATGCAAGACCATCTGCCTTTATTACAAGAGGATACTTGTCGTTTTGATTTACAAAAGTTAAAGCCTCTTCATAGCTGTAGAACACATTGTATCTTGCTGTCTTTATACCGTACTTTTTCATCAGGTCTTTTGCAAACACCTTGCTGCTTTCTATCATTGCAGCATCTTTTGTTGGACCAAATGTCTTTATTCCAAACGATTCAAGATAATCAACAATTCCGTCTGCAAGCGGATTGTCCGGACCGACAATTACAAAGTCTATCTCTTTTTCTATGCAAAAGTCTTTTAGCTTACTAAATTCATTTACCTTTATATCAACACAAGTTGCAATCTCACAAATCCCTGCATTTCCAGGTGCACAGAACAAGTCTTTGTAACCTTCATTATAAATCTTCCATGCGATGGCATGTTCACGCCCACCATTTCCTACAATCAGGATTCTCATCTTTTGAAACACCTCTTTTTTAGTGTCTAAAATTAGTGCCTAAAATGCCTTATACCCGTAAATATCATAGCAATGTTATATTTGTTTGCAGCATCAATTGACTCTTTATCTCTAATAGACCCGCCAGGCTGAATGATAGCTGTAACTCCCGCTTTGCCTGCTGCTTCAACACTATCAGAAAATGGGAAGAAAGCATCTGACGCAAGTACTGCTCCATTCAAATCAAATCTTGAACGTGAGATTGCATGTTCAACAGCCCAGATTCTATTTGTCTGTCCCATACCTATCCCCAATGTCATTTTGTCCTTTGCAATAACTATTGCATTTGACTTTACATGTTTTACAACCTTCCAGGCAAATATCAAGTCTTCTATTTCCTTTTCTGTTGGCCTTCTTTCTGTTACAACTTGGTAATCTTCATTGAGTAATTTCCTGTCTTTTTCCTGTACAAGCATTCCACCATTTACTGATTTGAGATCATAATATACATTTTCCTTATCCAAAGTTGGAAGTTTCAATATCCGAAGGTCCTTTTTTGTAGAAAGCAAAGATAGGGCATCTTCATCAAAGTCAGGAGCAATCACTATCTCAAGGAATATCTTTTTTAGCTCCTCAGCCGTTTGTCTATCTACCTTCCTATTAAATGCAACTATTCCCCCAAATATAGACACTGGGTCGCTATTGTATACTTTCTTATATGCCTCAAAGATATTGTCACCTGATGCAACACCACAGGGATTATTGTGTTTTATTGCAATACATGTTGGCTCATCAAACTCTTTTAAAAGTTCAATAGCACTATCACTGTCAAGAATATTGTTATACGAAAGATCCTTACCATGAAGCTGCTCAGCATTTACTATATTGGACTTTTCAATAAACGGCAAAGTTATTTTATAAAAACTTGCCTGCTGATGAGGATTCTCACCATATCTTAGTTGCTTAGCCTTCTCAAGTGGAACTGTAAGTTGCTTGGGGAAAGAATTATCTTTTCTTACAAATCTGAAGTAGTTAAAAATCATAGAATCGTAGTACGAAGTGTATTCAAATACCTTTGTTGCAAGATAAAACCTTGTATCAAATGAGACATCACCATTTTCCTTTATCTCTTTTAATACAAGTCCATAGTCAGCAGGGTCTATTATGACAGTTGTATATTTGAAATTCTTGGCTGCAGCGCGAAGCATGGTAGGACCACCAATGTCAATATTTTCTATCACATCTTCAAATGCTACATTTTCCCTGAAAATGGTCTCCTTGAAAGGGTAAAGGTTAACCACAACCATGTCAATTGGTGATATATATAGCTCGTTTAACGTCTTGACATGCTCACTATTGTCCTTTATTGCAAGAATTCCTGCATGAATATTTGGGTGAAGTGTCTTTACTCTTCCGTCTAAAATCTCTGGAAAATTTGTAACATCACTTATATTTATTACATCAACGCCATTTTCTTTTAGATACTTCATTGTTCCGCCGGTTGAAATAATTTCGTATCCGAGATTTTTTAGTTCTTTAGCAAACTCCAAAATACCATCTTTGTTATAAACACTTATAATAGCTTTCTTAGTCATGTCTCAATTCCCACCTTCTTTAAGATTTCTTTGTCTTTAATAATAACCTTTCTTCCAATGACTTCTATTTTATCCTCACAAAGAAGTTTAATCGCTACAGGGTATATCTTCCACTCCACCTCTTCTAAAACCCTTTTTTGCAAACTTTCAGGGGTGTCATCATCTCTTACATATATGGCCTTTTGCAATATTATGGGTCCGCCGTCTGTAGTAGAATCAACAAAATGGACTGTAGCACCTGTCACTTTCATTCCATATTCTATCACACTTTTGTGGACATTGAGTCCATACATTCCTTTGCCGCCAAAGGCAGGAAGAAGGGATGGATGAATATTTATAATGCGATTTTTGAACTCTTCTACAAAATATTCAGAGAAAATATACAAAAATCCTGCCAAGATAATATAGTCAATTTCTCTTGATTTTAGAAAATTGACGAGATACTTTTCATACTCAATTTCATTTGGAAAATCCTTTTTAGAGATATAATATGCTTCTATTCGGTTTTGTCTTGCCCTCTCAAGTGCATAAGCATTCTTTTTATTTGAGATTACACAAGAGATTTGTGCACAAATCTCGCCATTTTTGATAGCATCTATAATTGCCTGTAGATTAGAACCTGAACCTGATACAAACACAGCTAACTTCTTCATCTTAGAACAACTCCGCCTTCGCCTTTTTCAATTGTACCTATTATATACGAACTAATATTTTCTTCTTTTAAAATCTTCATCGCTGTCTCAACATCGTCCTTAGAAACTATTAAAACCATTCCAATGCCCATATTGAATGTGGAAAACATTTCATTTTCGTCGACTTTTCCATATTGTTGAATCAATCTGAATATAGGCAAGATCTCCCATGATCCTTTTTCAATTACTGCCACAAGCTCTTTTGGAAAAGCTCTTGGTATGTTTTCAAAAAATCCTCCGCCTGTGATATGAGCAATTCCTTTCACCTTTACTTTTTCTAACACCTTTAAAACCGGCTTTACGTAGATTCTGGTTGGTTTTAAAAGCTCTTCACCAAGGCTTAAACCCAGTTCTTCAGAAACCTTTGTAAGGACTTTAGGATTCTCATCTATGCCAAAGACCTTTCTCACAAGCGAATAACCGTTACTGTGGACACCACTTGAGGCAAGCCCAATTAGAATATCTCCTTCCTTTACATCTTGACCACAAATTGCTGAGTCTTTTTTTACAAGACCTACTGCAAAACCTGCTAAATCATACTCTTCCTCCCGATAAAAACCAGGCATTTCAGCAGTCTCACCACCAACAAGCGAACAGCCTGCAATTTTGCAGCCCTCTGCTATACCTTTTACTATAGTTGCCACCTTTTCACTTTTCAGCTTACCACAAGCAATGTAATCCAAAAAGAAAAGAGGTTTTGCTCCGTGGCACAAGATATCATTCACACACATTGCAACACAATCAATTCCAACAGTATCATGCTTGTCCATGTAAAAAGCAATCTTTAGCTTTGTCCCTACTCCATCTGTTCCTGAAACCAAGATATAATCTGAATTCTCTATATTTAACAAATACATACTTCCAAATGAGCCAATATCAGTTATAACATTTAAATCAAATGTCTCTTTTGCTATGTTTTTTATAAGGTTTACTGCTTTATAACCCTCTTCAATATTAACACCTGCATCCTTGTAGGTGGTCATTTTCAAACACCCTCTTCGAAGATATATTTATTAAAATTCTCTGGTAATTCGGTAACATACTTACCACTAAAACAAGCTGTACAAAAGTTTTGCAGCTTATTGTCAAATACGCTATTTAGGCCTTCTAAACTGAGATATTCGAGCGAATCAGCACCTAAAATCTTGGCAATTTCCTGAGGAGTGTAGTTTGCTGCAATTAGCTCATTCCTATCTGGTGTATCAATCCCATAGTAACATGGAAAGAGGACAGGCGGTGAGCTTATCCTAAGGTGTACCTCACGCGCACCTGCGTCTCTTAACATTTTTATTATCTTCCTTGAGGTTGTGCCCCTAACTATTGAGTCATCAATGAGTACAACTCTCTTTCCAGTCACATTGCTCTTTAGTGGATTTAGTTTTAGCCTGACAGCTATCTCTCTTTGGCTTTGTTCAGGTTTTATAAACGTCCTTCCAATGTACCTATTTTTTATAAAACCTTCTGAGAAAGGTATTTTAGCTTCTTCTGCAAATCCAATAGCAGCGGTTGTACCTGAGTCTGGAACTCCTATTACAATATCACACTCAACATAAGATTCTTTACAAAGTTGTTTCCCAAGTTTCTTCCTGATTTCATAAACACTAATACCGTCAAGATACGAATCAGCTCTTGCAAAGTAGATAAATTCAAATACGCACAAGTGTTTGAAACTTTGCCTATACTTTATACTCTTAATTCCATCCTTAGTTACACTAACTATTTCACCTGGCTCTACATCTCTTATATACTCAGCGCCTACTGTATCTAAAGCACATGTCTCTGACGCAAAACAAATATTGTTGTTTATTTTGCCCATAACAAGCGGCCGCAGCCCATATGGGTCTCTTACCGCAATCAGTTTGTTTGGCGTCAATATCAAAAGTGAATACGCGCCTTTTATCTCATCCATTGTTTTGAGTATGGCCTCTTCTATATTCTCCGAGTTTATTCTGTTTCGTGAAATCAAATTGGCAATTACCTCAGAATCAATAGTAGTTTGGAAAATAACACCTTCTTGTTCAAGTTTCTCTCTGATAATATGTGCGTTTACTAAATTTCCATTGTGAGCAAGTGCCATATGGCCTTTTCTGTATTTTACAACAAGTGGTTGAGCATTTTCTCTATCACTTTTTCCTGTTGTTGAGTATCGAACATGACCGATTGCTGAGTGCCCTTTGAGGTGGTTTAAAACCACCTCATTAAATACTTCATTAACAAGTCCATTGTCTTTGTGATAAATGATATTCCCTGAATCATTTACAGCAATACCGCTACTCTCTTGACCTCTATGCTGAAGAGCATAGAGTCCAAAATAGGTAATTTTGGCACTATCTTGCTTTTTATCAGTACGGTATATTCCAAATATACCACAGTGGTCTTTAAAGGACTCTTCTATTTCTTTAAAACACATGGTATTGCCTCCTGATATATCCTCTCAACTTCATTCAAATCTAATTTTAGTTTTTTGTCATTTATTTGCCCAAGTATTTCAAACTTCTCTGTTACTTCACCAACTATTTCTAATTCAATACCGTTTAAAATTTCCCTTATCCTTGGAAGATTCTCTTCTTTAAATGTCACTAAGAATCGCCCTGGTGTCTCGCTAAATAGGTAAAAGTCTTCCCTCAAAGAAGTATTTACTTTAATCCCTGCACCTTTTTTACCTTTTAAAGCACTTTCTAAAAGAGCAATTACAAATCCACCATCTGAGATATCATGAACAGATTTAAATAAACCTTGATTGATACATTCTAAGACCTTGTCACATGTTTCTCTGTGTTTTTTTAAATCAAGCTTTGGTACTCTTCCAGAAACAATTCCATGGTAAAAACTTAAATACTCTGACGCACCTATATCATCTAAAGTCTTGCCTATTATCGCAATGACATCTCCCTCTTCCTTGAAGGATATGTCTACAGCCTTCTCAACATCTTCAATAACTCCTACCATTCCAATTACTGGTGTTGGATAAATCGCACCTTCTTCAGATTGGTTGTAAAAAGACACATTTCCACCTGTAACTGGTGTCCCAAAATATTCACATGCAACTTTTAAACCTTCAATTGTCTTTACAAATTGGTAGTAAATTTCTGGATAGAGTGGATTACCAAAATTTAGTCCATCTGTAATAGCAAGGGGTTTTGCGCCTACCGCTACTATATTCCTATAGCTTTCTGCCAACACAAGCTGAACTCCTTCATAAGGATTTAAATAACAATATCGGCCATTACTGTCAATTGTAACAGCAATACCTTTCTTGGTACCTTTGATTCTCAGCAAGCTTGCATCATGACCTGGCCTTATGACTGTATCAGTTCTTACCATGTAATCGTACTGCCTATAAATATATTCCTTGCTTGCAAGGTTTGGATTGGAAATCATCTTCAATATGGCCTCATTTAAATCTTGAGGCTGAGGAAGGGAATAAATGTCAAACCGTTGGGATATTTTTACAATCTCTGGTTCTTTTGTCTCTCTTACATAAGCTGGTGCATGTGCAAGTGCTTTTGCAGGAACCTCTGCAACAACATTTCCATTGTCAAGGATTCTTAACATCCCGTCACCTGTTACTCTTCCTATCTTGACAGCATGAAGTCCCCATTTTTCAAATATCTTATAAACTTCTTCTTCCTTTTCTTTTTTTACAATAACAAGCATTCTCTCTTGCGACTCAGAAAGCATAACCTCAATTGGGTTCATACCCTCTTCTCTTTTTGGAACAAGTGCTACATCTATTTCAATTCCCGTTCCTGCTCTTGCAGCTGTCTCGCATGTAGATGAGGTCAACCCAGCTGCACCCATATCTTGAATTCCAACAACAGCATCTGTTTGGAAAAGCTCTAAGCATGCCTCAAGCAGTAGCTTTTCCATAAACGGGTCGCCAACTTGCACAGCAGACCTTTTTTCTTCTGACTCCTGTGTAAGGTCAGCTGATGCAAATGTAGCACCGCCCATACCATCTCTTCCTGTTGTATGCCCAACGTAAAAGACAGAATTTCCAACACCCTGTGCAACACCTTTAAAGATTTTGTCCTTTTTCATAATACCAACGCACATAACATTTACAAGGATGTTGTTTTTATAGATGGGGTCAAAAGTTGTCTCTCCACCAACAGTTGGAATACCTACACAATTACCATAACCTGCAATTCCTGAAACAACTCCTTCAAATAAGTACTTAGTTCTACTATCTTCAAGTTTACCAAACTTTAGTGAGTCCAAAAGCGCAATTGGCCTTGCACCCATTGTGAATATATCACGAATTATACCCCCAACACCAGTGGCTGCTCCTTCATATGGCTCAACAGCTGACGGATGATTGTGGCTTTCAACCTTAAAACACACTGCATATCCATCACCAATGTCAACAATACCCGCATTTTCTCCTGGTCCTTGTAAAATATGCTCCCCTTTTGTGGGAAGATGTTTTAAAAGCGCCTTTGAATTTTTGTATCCGCAGTGTTCAGACCACATAACACCAAAAAGATTAAGTTCTAATTCATTTGGTTCTCTTCCTAAAATATCTATAATCATTTTGTATTCTTCATATGTCAACCCAACCTCTTCATATAGGTGTTTTTTCAAAATATCTCACCTCGACCTCAGATAATTGATGATGCTCAAAAATACTCTTTTCCCATCCTCACAACCCAAAAGCTTTTCACTACTTCTCTCTGGATGGGGCATGAGTCCAAATACATTCTTTTCCTTGTTGCATATCCCTGCAATGTTCAAAATGGAACCATTTGGGTTTGTGTCTTCATTTACATTGCCATTTTTGTCACAGTACTGTAGGACTATTTGTTCATTCTCTATCATTTCTTGTAAAGTAGCTTCATCTACCACATAATTCCCTTCACCGTGAGCAATTGGCAGGTTTATTACTTCATTTTCTTTATAAAGGTTAGTAAATGGAGTTTTGTTGTTAACAACTTTAACATACTGGTCGGAACATATAAATTTTAAGTTTTTGTTCCTAATCAGAGCACCTGGCAGAAGATGACTTTCTGTCAAAATCTGAAACCCATTGCAAATCCCTATAACAAGACCTCCATTTTGAGCAAATTCTTCTATTCTCGGCATCACTTTTGAAAACCGTGCTATTGCCCCTGCTCTTAAATAATCTCCATAGGAAAAACCACCGGGCAGAATTATGCAGTCAAAATCTAATTTTTCATTATAATCATGCCATATATATTCAACATGTTCATTTATTACATCTTTGATAACATGATAGCAGTCACTGTCACAATTTGAGCCTGGGAAGACTACAACACCAAACTTCATCGTCTACTCCTCCGAAATATTAAACTTATACTCTTCCATCACAGGATTACACAAAAGCTTTTCGCACATGAGTTTTACCTCTTCTTTTGCCTTTTCAATGTCATTTTCATTTAAGTATACAACTATATACTTGCCCATCCTAACCTTTTCAACATTCTCAAATCCCAAACTCTTTAAAGAGTTCAAAACAGCAATGCCTGGGGGATCTGAAATAGATTTCTTTAAATATACAAAAATCTCTGCTTTAAGCACCTTTTTATTGCATCTCCTTTCTTTAAAAAACTTGTATTTTACAACCCAAGTCTTTTCAAAACCTCTTTGTAAGCCTCTTCAACATTTCCAAGGTCTCTTCTGAATCTATCCTTGTCTAATTTCTCTTTTGTGTTCATATCCCAAAATCTACATGTATCTGGTGAGATTTCATCGGCTAATATTATACTGCCTTTGTATCTTCCAAATTCCAGCTTAAAATCAATCAAATCAATATTTACCTTTTTCAAATACTCCCTCAGAATCTGATTGATTTTAAATGAATATTCTACAATTTTGTTAATTTCCTCTTCTGTTGCAAGCTCTAAAGCCAAGATGTGATACTCATTTATTTGAGGGTCATGAAGTGCATCATTTTTATAGCAAAACTCTAAAACTGGCCTTTTTAGGGCTGTTCCTTCTTCAAGCCCAAGCCTTTTGCAAAGTGAACCTGCTGCAATGTTTCTCACAATGACCTCTACAGGAATTATCTCCACTTTCTTTACAGCTGTCCTTCTTTCGTCTATCTGCTCAATAAAATGTGTAGGAATCCCTTTAGATTCTAAAAGTTTGAAAAGATGGTTTGAAATTTTGTTGTTTACTATACCTTTTTCATTAATTATACCTCTTTTTGTACCATCAAAAGCAGTTGCATCATCCTTATATTCAATTATAACAATGTCATCAACGTCTGTCTCATAAATCTTTTTTGCCTTTCCCTCATATAACAATCCTTTTATTTGATAACTCATAATTATAAAACCTCCTAAAGTTCTGTTGGCAGATATTAGACTCTGATTATTGATATTTCAAAATGTATAATTATTCAAAATTTTAAGTTTTAAAAGGGGAGCATCATCTTTGCTCCCCTTTTTTTCTAATGGGCGATGACCATAAATCTTAAGATGAACAGAATAGCAAGCACATAAGTAATTGGGTGAACCTCTTTTGCTTTCCCTCTTAAAAGTTTAACCAAAACGTAGAATATAATACCAGCTGAAATACCATTTGCAATGCTGTAGGTAAATGGCATTATCACTATTGTCAGAAATGCTGGTAGAGCTTCTTCAAAGTCGTTAAAATCAATCTTCTTTATTGAGCTTATCATCATAACACCAACAGCAATAAGAGCTGGAGCTGTAGCCTGGGATGGAACAAGCCCGATAAATGGAGCAATAATCAGTGCAAGGATAAACAGAAGTCCTGTCACAAGAGAAGTAAGACCAGTTCTTCCACCTTCTTCTATACCTGCAGCACTTTCGATATAGGTTGTTACAGTAGAGGTACCAAATATAGCTCCAACAATTGTTGCTATCGCATCTGACATAAGTGCTCTGTCCATATTAGGAATATCACCTTTTTCGTCAAGCATACCTGCTTTGTCAGCAAGTCCAACAAAGGTACCAATACTATCAAACATGTCAATGAGTGTAAATGTCAAAATTATTGCAAACAAGCTCAAAAGTACAGCTCCAATTCCTCCACCTTGGTTATGCGCAGAAAACAGTCCTGCAAAATCAAAGTTGAAAGCAGAAACCTTGAATGCTTCTAAACTAAATTTAAACTTTGAAAGGTCAACAATCTTCAGTGGAAAGCTGATTATTGTGGTAATTATAATCCCAATTATTATTGCACCTTTTACTCTTCTTGCAATCAAAATTCCAATTATCAAAAGTCCAATTACAGCAACAAGTGCACCACGTGAAGCTATTATACTCTTGTTTATATCAGGATTATTTGTAAAAGAATTGAATGCTGCAGTAAAATCACCAAACTTTGGCAGTTTCGAACCCGGGTCAATAACCACTATTCCACTGTTGATAAACCCTATAAAAGCAATAAACAGTCCTATACCTGCAGTCATTGCATGTTTTAAGGACTGTGGAATTGACTTTACTATTGCTTGTCGCAAACCTACAGCAGTTATTAGAACAAATATTATACCTGATATAAACACTGCAGCAAGAGCTTGTTGAGGAGTGTATTTCATCTGGAGGCACACTGTATATGTGAAAAATGCATTAAGCCCCATTCCCGGTGCCAAAGCAAATGGAAGATTTGCATAGAGTGCCATTATAAGTGTACCGACAGCAGCCCCAATACATGTTGCAAAAAACACTGCCTGCTTGTCAAGACCGGTTGTACTGAGGATTGTGGGGTTGACAAATATTATGTAAGCCATTGTTATAAACGTTGTAAAACCTGCTATCACTTCTGTTTTTACATCAGTTTTTCTCTCTTTCAGCTTAAATAAGTTTTCTAACACAAATCATACCACCTTTCTTCGAACATTTTTATAATTGTAAATCCGAATGTTTGGACATTACAAATACATATTATCAAAGCAGTTACCGTAGTGTCAATAATTAATTGTGAACAAATTTAAAAAAGTTATTTATAATATTCGGAATGATTATTTACAAAAAAAGAGACCATCATCTTTCCTCTGGTGATGGCCTCTTTTTTGGCAATTTATTATACACTTATTGTTAATCGTTTGTATTTATTGGTGCACCAAGTGTTACTTTAAAATCTTTAGTTTGTCCATCACGCAATACCCTTATAGTAATCACATCTCCAATCTTATGAGTAGAAAGTATTGATTGAATATCTGAAAATGTGGTTACCTTTTTACCATCTATCTGGAGAATCAAATCTCCCTCTTTCAGTCC
This sequence comes from Caldicellulosiruptor changbaiensis, assembly GCF_003999255.1. GTDB lineage: Bacteria > Bacillota > Thermoanaerobacteria > Caldicellulosiruptorales > Caldicellulosiruptoraceae > Caldicellulosiruptor > Caldicellulosiruptor changbaiensis. Next base: position 1,268,053 of record NZ_CP034791.1, on the reverse strand, counting down.
TGCCTTTGCTGCGCCTGTGCCTGAATATACTTTTGAGATATATAAACCTACTATATTCCCAGCTCTGTCGTAGTACTCCATAACAGATATACCTATTGTTGGCCTTAAAACCTTTTTGTATTTAATCAAGTCATTTACAATTGGCTTTACATAGTTGATTGGTATAGCAAACCCCATTCCTTCAACGCCTGTTTGAGATATCTTAGCAGTGTTTATACCTATTACCTGTCCACTGCTATTTACAAGTGCTCCACCACTGTTTCCGGGGTTTATTGCCGCATCTGTTTGTATCAAGGGTATCTGTACACCATTTCCCACGTCAAGTTTTCTATTGACAGCACTTACAACACCAAATGTAACAGTACCAGCAAACTCCTGACCTAACGGATTCCCTATTGCAACAACAAACTCACCCACCTTAACCTTTGAAGAGTCTCCAAGTGGTGCAACAGATGTTACATATTTTTGATCAATCTTTATAACTGCAATGTCACTGAGTGCATCTGTTCCAACAATTGTTGCTGGAACTTCCTTTTCACCCGATAGAATTACTGAAATGCTGCGTGCACCCGATACAACATGGTTATTTGTAACAATATAACCGTCCTTGCTAATAATAACACCTGAGCCCTCACCAATTGTAACTTCTTGCGTCTCATCAGTCCACCAGTTGTAGGCTGTGCTTTTGTTCTTGATTCCAACAACTGCCGGACCAACTTTTTTTGCAACATCTGTGACAAATGAATCGTTACCAGAATTCAAAACAACTGTCCTTGTGACAGGTTCTAAATTATTTGAACTCTCCAAGTTAAGACCGCTTATAGCTGAGTTTACATCGTTTTTGAAGTTAGCAAAGTTAACACCAAAATATCCCATAAATATTATTGAAACCAATAGTGCGCCAATCAAACCGCCAATGAAGCCTGCAAATAAGTACCCTTTTAAAGATTTCTTTTTCTTTATAGTTCTTGGAATCTCAAAGTTAATAGGACTGTAAGAAGGTTGATAATTTGGTGTTTCGAAATCAAATTTATCAGACATCTTATCCTCACCTCTTATACTTTATTTTTTCACTTATAATTTTACCTCTTGTTTTTGAAAAAATTTTTAACGAACTGTTAACAAATAATAAAAATTATTTTAAATCAAGCGTAAATGTAAACTTTGTACCCACACCCTCTTCACTTTCAACCCAGATATTCTGCTTATGGAGCTTTATAATCTCCTTTACTATAGAAAGTCCCAAACCTACGCCCTTTTCAAGGCTGCGCGACTCATCAACCTTGTAAAATCTTTCCCATATGAGTTTTTGAAGCTTTTCAGGTATGCCAATGCCCGTGTCTTGAATTGTGATATATGCTTTGCCATTTTCAACTTCGGAATATATATATATCTTACCCCCGACTTTATTGTATTTTATCGCATTGTCCAAAAGGTTGTGAACTACCCTGCTAATCAAATCCCTATCTGCCTTAACCACAAGATTTTCATCTACTTCCAAAAATACTTCTATCTTTTTCTCTTCAATTCGCTGTTCAAACTTAATCAGTTCTTCTGCTATAACAGAATAAATCTTAAATGTGCTCAAATTTAAATTTATCTTCCCCCACTCAAGTCTTGACAATTCTAAAAGTTGATTTATTAAGTTGTTAAGTTTTATAACCTCTTCTTTCACTAAGTTTAAATAAAAATCTCTTTTGTCATCAGGAATTGTCCTGTCAAGTATACCTTCAATAAAACCTCTTATAGATGTAAGCGGAGATCTGAGCTCATGAGAAACATTTGATATAAAACTTTTCCTCATCATCTCTAAGTTTTCTAACTTTTCTGTCATGTAATTAAAAGAAGCTATAAGCTCCCCAATCTCATCATTGCTGTTTAGCGGTATAGGAATCTTTTCTGAAAAATCTCCTTCTGCAATTTTTCTTGAAACAGTTGCAAGCTTTTTTATTGGGGTGATAATTTTCTGTGTAAGCGCATAGGTTATAATCAACACAAGAATTACCTCAAACAATGTAATAAGCCATATTATTCTATTGTACATCCTAAGTGTTTGCCGAATATCGTCTGTTGATGTGATAAGCAAAAGTCCAGAAACCACTTGATTATTTATTACAACAGGATACCCAATTATAAGATATTCTTTCTTTACGATAGCTCCTATCAATGTCTTCTCAACAGCGATATTACCACTGAATACCTTATCTCTAATCCTTTGAAGAATTGAATCATTTATAAAAACTTGTTCATCTGAATTTAGTACAACATTTGCATTTCTGTTTATCATTAATATTGAGGCATTTAAATAGTCACGTAAAAAATTTATCTCAAATCTAAGCCTATCCCTTTCTAAAAAGCCTGTGATATACCAAAGAGCAAGACCTGTTGCAATCTTTTCAGCTTCACGGACAAGCTGAGTCTGTTTTTGTGATATAAAATAATTTTCAGTAAGATTGTTAAGTATTGTCCCAAATATTAGAAAACCCATGACAATTATAATCGTGTAGATAGTAACAAACTTAAAGTATATAGATTTCAATTTAATTCACACCCTTAAGGCAAATTTAAATCTCAAATTTATAACCCACACCCCAAACAGTTTTGATACGCCAAGGGTATTTATCTTTTTCTATTTTTTCCCTAATCCTTTTAATATGGACATCAACAGTTCTGGTATCGCCCATAAAATTATAACCCCATATGTGGTCAAGAAGCTGTTCACGTGTAAATACCTTATTAGGATGAGATGCTAAAAAATATAAAAGCTCTATCTCTTTTGGCGGCATCTCTATAATCTTGTCCTCAAGCTTTACCTCGTATGTAGTTAAATTGATGGTAAGGTTAGGATAAACAACCACCTTCTCATCATTTACTTCACCTTGAGTTCGTCTTAAAACAGCCTTTATTCTCGCAATGAGCTCTTTTGGGTCAAATGGCTTGACAATATAATCATCTGCTCCAAGCTCTAAACCCAACACTTTATCAAATGTTTCACCTTTTGCAGTGAGCATTATAATTGGAATATTACTGATTTTTCTGATTTCTCTGCATACTTCATACCCATCTTTCTTAGGGAGCATAATATCCAGTATGACTAAATCCGGCATCTCGTGTTTGAACATGGTCATACCGTCGCTGCCATTGTGGGCAATTACAACTTCAAAACCTTCTTTTTCTAAATACAGTTTAATAACCTCACAAATCTTTACATCATCATCAATGACTAATATCTTCATTTCATTCCTACCCCTTCTACACCACTTTATAGATTTCATCAATTGGTAGTTCATCTATAAGTATAATCTCACCGCTTGAACTTATAAACTCTATCTTTGGTTCTTCAATAATCTCTCCAACAACGCAGCAATCAATCCCTTTTTCTTTGAGCTCATAGATAAGCTCATTTTCTTTATCAGTAGTAATCAACATACTTCCACTTGAGATAAGCTTATACGGATTTAAATTATAAAAAGAAGAAACCTTCTTAACACTGCTACTCAACACAATTTTTTCCTCATAGATTCTCGCGCCTTTTCTTGCAGCGTTGCAAACCTCATAAATTGCTCCAAAAAGACCACCTTCGGTGATGTCGTGCATAGAACTTGCATATTTTCTTGCAACCAAGCCTTCTTCAATTACACTTAATTTGTTGATATAATTCTCTATTTCTGAAACTTCCTCTGGAGTTAGAAATGTTTTTAGCTTTTCTTTTTTTTCATTATAAAGTATAAATGTGCCTTCTATTCCCAATGTCTTTGTGATGATAATCTTATCACCCACTTTTGCTTTACTGGTAGAGATGAGCATGTCCCTTTGTACCTTACCAAAACCTGTTGACACAATTAAAGGCTTTGTAACAACGGGCGATACTTCACTGTGACCACCTAAAAGTTGTATATTAAACCTTTTGCAAGCCTCTTTTATATCCTGCAAAATTTGAATAAACTCTTCTTGGCTACTTTCTGGTGGCATAAGGACGGTACATAGCACTCCTATTGGCTCAGCACCTGCTGCAGCCAAATCATTACAAACCACAACAACTGAAAGATATCCAATCATACTGCCTGCTGCTGTTATTGGATCCATTGTGATAACAGCAATATCACTTTTAATATCAACTGCTGCTGAGTCTTCTCCAATAGCTGGTGCAAGAAGAATATCACTTCTTTCCGGTTTTTGGTCAAACACATGCTCCTTTAATATTTCAATAGGAATTTTTCCTATTTTCAAACAAAAGACCCCCTTTTGGTCAAAATTAAAATACTCTGTCAGGCAAAAATATATCAAACATTCCAACTACGAAAGAGGTTATTAAATTTGCAACAAAAGGTACCTTTATTCCAGGGACTGACATATTGGCAAAATATAAGATAGCAAAAGTTACCAAAAAAGCAATAATCCCTCTTCCTATTGGTGTTCTGTACAATGTAGTAATCCTCTCAATTATATATGTTACCACAGATATCGCAGCAATTAAAGCTATTCCAACCATCCAGTTGCTAAAAACAAAATTTGGATAGATTATTTGCATTAAGAGCATCATAAAAGAAGCAACAACAAACCTCACTATGATACCAAGCCAGCTTGCATATCTTCTCTCTCTTTTTTCACTCATAACAAAAGCACCTCCCTATTTGTAGCTTTTCACGTTTGTTAATTTCTTATTCATTGGAGGTGCTCTTGAGCTTTTTATATTCACTTAGATATTTCACTGTGTATACTATAAGCGCAAATATTGCAAATACCACTGCTATCATCAAAATGTAGAGTGATATTTTCATATTCAAGAGAAGAGATATTATAGCAATGTAAAGCAAAACAGTAGCAATCTTTCCATATATGTTAGCTGAAACAACAATCTTTATTCTTCCATATAAAATGACTGAGCCTACAATCATAAAGAGTTCTTTAAACAGTATAATGTAAAAAACAATAGAAGGAACATAACCCTTGTAGGCCAAGCACCATAAAACGGTAAGTATCATAAGCTTATCAGCCAGTGGGTCAAACAGCTTTCCAAATTCTGTTACCATATTATAACGACGAGCAATAAACCCGTCTAAGACGTCAGTAAGACCTGAGAGCAAAAATACTCCTATTGCTATCAAATAGTTGTATTTAACGCTTGAGAAAAAGACTAAAACAAAAAGAGGAATTAAAAAGAATCTTAAAATAGTAAGCACATTGGGAAGGTTCAATAAATACACCTCTTTATTCTCTTTTGTCACTTTTTAAGATTTTATCACATTTTTATGAGAATATCCATATCAAAAAGGCCTTTTTGAAATGCTTAGCTTTTTTGCTGCTCATTTTCTACCTTTTCGAGCTTGAATATAGAGACTTCATAGGCAGTTCTTGTCTCAACTTCGCCAGTTTCTAATCTTTTCTGATAATCTCTACTCTGGACTCTTCCCCATACTTTTATATTATCACCTATTTGGAAGGTACTTGCATATTTTGCATTTCTACCCCACGCAATACAGGGAATATAATCTGATTTGCCATAAAGCCTGTTTACAGCCAGTAATATGTCAGTTATCTCTCTGCCCAATGGAGTTGTTCTATATTGAGGTTTTTTACATACATACCCATTTAGGAATATCTCATTTATATTTCTGGTTGGGTCAATGGTCTCTACATTTTTTATATCTCTTGCAAAAATAGTGAGAATAAGCCTATTACCAACATTTGAAGGATTATTATAAGATCTAAACTGGCCAATTACTTCTATAAGGCTTCCTTCATCAAGGTTCACGTTAATCAAAAGTCTCTCTGAAATTGTAACAAGCAATACATCCTTTTGCTGAGAAAGCCTTGGTACTTCAAGCTTAAATGTGAAAAATTTCTCACCAAAACTCTCATGGCTAAAATTAAGTGGAGTTGCTACCTTGCCACATAAGTAAACTCTATTATTATCTAAAGGATTTTGAGGCATAATTAATCTCATCCCTTCGTATTTTTTTAGCTTATTTTTATCCTATTCAAAAAGTTGCGTTTTTAGACTTTCAAATTAATTGAAACAAAACCTTCAATGTAGTAATAAGAGGATACACATACAAAAGTTCATAGTCTATTAAGGTATATACGCAATGTTCTGTTATTTCTTTCTCAATAACAAAATTTCCTTCAATATCTTCAACAGCTCTTTGAAAAAATAGATTAAAAGTTACTTTATTGTCGTGTCCATATTCTAAATGGGTAATGTTTACAGTGTTTTGTGGCGAAAAACCTATATCTATAATCTTTGAACTGATACCATTGAGATTTCTATTAGCTGTGTCATCTGAAAAAAGCAAAACCACTTGTTGTTTATTTAACACACTTGACAGCCCATCTAAAAGCTCATTTTGTAAGACAATTATTATATCACAAATCTTTGCAGTCTGCTCTGGACAATCTGAGTACAAAATGATATAATCAAAAAGCAATTTGAGTTGTGATACTAATAATACAAGGTTTTCTTTTTTATTACGGTTCTTTGCCAAATCTATCTCTAATATTTTTTTACCCTTTTTTTTGATAACATCAACAAAGTTATTTTTAAATAACTCTTTTAATTGCACACTGTTTGACAGTACATACACTCTTGTCATAACATTTCCTCGTCTAAAATGAAGTGTATATATTAGTGTGACCCGTGCGGTTTTAATTTATTTAACTGTATTTTCTAACTTTCTTTGTATACCTTGGTGATCAATATAATAGTTATTTTTGTATATTAATTCAGAAACTGTTACAAACTGGTATCCTCTTTTTGAAAGCTCACCTAATATCTTTGGAAGTGCATACTTTGTGTTCTTTGCGTTATTGTGAAATAAAATTATTGATCCACTCTTTACTCTCCTTAATACTCTTTGTGCTATATCATCTTCAGGCAAGTCTTTCCAATCAAGTGAATCAACATCCCATTGGATTACATAATAGCCTAAGGAAGTGAGGGTTTCGATTAGAGTATTGTTATAATCGCCATAGGGAGCTCTAAATACAACTGGTCTTTTGCCAATTAGCTTTGAAATCTTTTCTTCACAACTTTTTATGTCTTCTACAATAGCTGTTTCTGATAGTTTAGACATGTGTAAATGTTTGTCAGAGTGACTTCCAATCTCATGTCCCTCTTTGCAAATCTCAAGTACATCGTTCGGATATCTCTCCACCCAAAAACCTACCAAGAAAAACGTAGCTTTTGCTTTATACTGTTTTAAAATCTTGAGAAGATCTTTTGTATCATCATTACCCCAAGCAGCATCAAATGTAATTGCAATTTTATTATCATTTCTTGCAACACAATAGATGGGAAGAAGTTTTTTCTGGTTTATAACTTCTATTGCAACTTCTGAATAGATGTAAATACAACTTGCAAGAAACACTATAAGGATAAAATAAAATGACACTCTCACAATCCTTGAGATATTAATGACCTTTATCATCCTTCACTTTAAAATAATTTTTCTACAGTAAGTTTATGAAAGATAGGAAAACAATATGCAAAAAAGGAGAGCTCAAAATATCTCAATCTGAACTCTCCTCTTCTTCGCCTTTATTTCCTGTTTCATTTTCAAACTTGCTTATCACAGACTGAAGCTCGCTCTTTATCCTTTTTATTTCTTCTTTTAAACCTTGCAATGTCTTTTCATGCTCTTCAATCTCCTCAAGCAACGCTTTCTTTTTATTTTCTCCTTCTTCTATAGCCTTTGAAACAATACTCTCTGCCTTTTCCTGGGCAATAATCAGTAGCTCTGCAATTTTAATCTTTTGTTCACTTAATTTTGAAAACTCCTCTTCAAGCTTGCTAAGCTTCTTTTTCAATTCCTCATTTTCTCTTTGAAGTTCTACAATTGTCTCTTGTTTTTCTTTTATTTCCTTTTCGTATGTTTTCTCAAGGTTATTGAGATATTCAATTACAGAGCTTGGCTTGAATCCTCTAAACGCTCTTGCAAATTTGTAGGTACTCATTTTCTTATGTATCCTCCATTTTACAATCCTTTTTTGATATTTTAACACAAAAAACAGCTCTTTGTACAACAAATTTGGTTACCACCCAAGTAGATCTTTCACAACCTCATAAGCCATTAAAAATCCGGCAACAGGTGGAACAAATGAAATACTGCCTGGCACATGAGCCTTTTGCGTTTTTTCCTTTAAAAACTTGTAATCAGGCTTGAGAGGTTTTTCTTCGGAGTAGACCACTTTTAGTTTTTTTATTCCTTCCTTTCTCAGTATACTTCTTATCTTTTTAGCAAGTGGACAGTTTTTTGTAGAGTAGATATCAGAAATTCTCAGTAAAGATGGATTTAACCTATTCCCCATGCCCATACTACTGATAATTTTTATCTCTCTTGAAATTGCAAATTTAATTAATGCAATCTTTGCAGAGACATCATCAATTGCATCAACTATGTAATCTATCTTTGTATTGCCAAGTAACTCTTCAACATTTTCTGGATTAATTTCTTTCGGAACCTTCACCACATTTACAAAAGGATTTATATCTAAAGCTCTTTCATATGCAATATCAACCTTTGATTTACCTATATTTGATATAGTAGCTATTAATTGTCTATTTAAATTTGAAACTGAAACCTTATCCTTGTCGAGTATCACAAAATTTTGTATTCCGCATCTTACAAGTGCTTCAAAAGCAAAGCTTCCAACTCCACCAAGACCACATACAGCAATGTTTACGTTTGACAATTTCTTAAGTCCATCCTCCCCTATTAGCATCATTGTCCTTTGAAATATATCCACTGTATCCACTTCAACTCTCCTTTCAAATTCAAAAATGAGAATTAAGATAAAAATAAAAGACCCATTTAAATTCATGGGCCTTTGTACACTTTCTTTTCATTTTGTTCAGGAACTCCACCATGCCGTCCTCAGGGAGTTTCCCAGACCCTGCCTCAGCAGGTGGGTATCCTGCCAATAGCTTTGCATTACTTCCTGTTTGTCACCCAAACAAAATCTTGGGTGGGAAGCCTATGCGCCACTATTGGACTCCGGATTCCCTTTTATGATGGTGTTGGCCTGGAACTTCACCATCTTGTAACGCACACGGCAGAGTTCCTTTTTGGGCTACTTTCTTTTCTAATTTAAATATATCACAGATTCTTCGACTTTTCAACATGGTGATTTTTGCTACTTGAGTATCTCTGACACCTGTCACCCCACGTAGCAACTAAGTTATTATTGTTGTAAAATTCTACTACTTCACAGTTATTAGAACACTCTTTGCATTCAAATCCCCTTGTTTCAAACTTGCTGTTGTTGATACAATCAAACCCTTTAAAGTTACTTATAAGCCCCTTTGTCTTCTCTTTTGCTAAAAGGGCTATACCTATTGCTCCCATGACATTAAAATACTGAGGAACAACAATCTCTTTTTGCAAAACCTGTTCAAACGCCTTTTTCATTGCGATGTTTGCAGCAACTCCACCTTGAAATATAATAGGCTCTTCAATTGTCTTACCTTTTGCAACGTTTGAGATATAATTTCTTGCAAGCGCTAAACAAAGTCCAAAAAGGATATCTTCGGAAAGATGTCCAAGCTGTTGTTTGTGAATCATGTCAGATTCTGCAAACACAGCACACCTTCCCGCAATCCTCACAGGATTTTTAGATTTTATTGCTATCTCTCCAAGCCTTTCTATAGGAATGTTTAGCCTCTCTGCTTGCCTGTCCAAAAATGAACCTGTCCCTGCAGCACAGATAGTGTTCATTGCAAAGTCAACTACAATTTCGTTTTTTATCAAAATTATCTTTGAGTCCTGTCCACCTATCTCAATTACTGTTCTCACATTTGGAATAAAATGAATTGCTGCCTTTGCATGTGCTGTAATCTCATTTTTTACAGTATCTGCTCCAACCATTATTGCAGCAAGATTACGACCAGATCCTGTTGCCCCAACTCCTGAGATTTTTAACCTCTCCTCATACTTCTGATAAAGCTGTGCAAGCACTTTTTGCAAAACTTCAATTGGTCTGCCCTCTGTTCTTACATATATACTTTCTACAATGTTGTTATTCTCGTCAAGCAATACCACGTTTGTACTAACAGAGCCTATATCAATTCCAAGAAAGCAGTTTAGCTTGTCCACTTTTTTCACTCCTTGACTCGATTAAATCTAAAAAGGCCTCTAAACGCGTTTTTAGCCCCACATCACTTTCCATTTCATCTACAACAATGTGCAATAGAGGCACTCTAAGTTCATTTCTGAGATCGGCCAATACAGACTTTGCTACTATCTCTGGCATACATGTGAGAGGAAAGACATGAACAATACCGGCAAAATACTTACTTTCAAACCATTTCGCGTAGGCAATTGTCTCTCTTGCATGACCACCAATCAGATTCTCCATTATGTCTTTTGAATATCTTTTTACAACTAGGTCTTTTTTTCTTAGCAATGGATATATCAAATGATTGTCGATCCAGTATGAAATATATAAATTTCTCTCCACCTCATATCCCATGTCTCCTATTATCTTTTCAATATTGAGATTTGCAAAGTCATCTATAATAGTATATATCTCTCCTACAATTCCAATCTTTTTTACATTCTCATCTACTACATACACATTATCTAAAAGTACAGTAGTTGCTTCTGTTAACTTTTTCATCTGTTCAATACCTTTTGTTTTCAAAGCCTCAATTCTAAATCGATTATATATCCTATCAACATTTCCTTTTACCATTTCCCTAGGTCTTAGAAAATGCACTCTTTTTTCAATCCTGTCAATCATCTTTGCCAAACTATAGATTTTAGGCAAAATACCAATTAAGTTTTTCTTGGCAAAGACCTTCCCTGCTTCAGATAAAAAATTTTCAATTCCATAATGAAGTGGTTCAATTACAATCATCTGAACGTCAAATCCAGCGTCTTTTAAAATCTCCTTTTGAAGTGCACCATAGTATCCAAACCTGCACGGACCACATCCACCAAACATCACAATTGTATCAGCACCCATTTCAATTGCCTGAACAAAGTTTCCTATGTTGAGCTTAAATGGCATACATATAAATTCAGGTGAGTAGTTTTTCCCAATCTCCAAAGTCTTTCTGTTATTCGGTGGCGGGACAATGACTTCAAATCCAAGCTCTTCAAAAAGTGGTTTTGCAATCATATAGAGATTACCCATGTGTGGAAATGTAATCTTCATTCTCTCTCCTCCATCCAATCATGTCAATAAAAGCTTCTATTCTTGTCTGAATTCCGACGTTGGCAGAATGTTCATCTAAAGTAATACAAAGATAAGGCAAATTCAATATCTTGCAACTTCTCCTAATTACCTCTTCTAAAATGGAATCTATTCCACAGCCAAATGTCATAAGATATACAACACCGTCAAGTTTTAAATTTTTCTGAGCCCAATAAAAATATTCATAAATGTTTTGAGCAGTTGACCAAAAGAAAGGTTTTGGTAACTCAAGTGTAATGTCTTTGTCTGAAATGTGGTGGTATAAAGGATAGATTGGATTATAGCCACTATCCTTTATAATTTGCAGAATTCCTTTGTTGAGATTATTGTCAAAGATGACATAACTGTGCCCTAAGACTAAAATATTCTTTTTGTCTTTTACAATTGGCGGAAAATATTCTAAAAGTTCACTATTAGTAAAGCCTTCTACAATCTTTTTCAATCGTCTTTTATCATTTGTAAAATGTTTGCCCAGTTCTACTAAAAAATCATTTACATAAGACATCCCATTTCTTAAGTTTAGCTCTGGTGAGATTATCCTCATGTTAGCATAATGTGTTTTTACTAAGTCAGGAATTCCAATAATTTTCGGACATGAATATGTTCTATACCTCAATGAGGTCAGCCTTGGCAGTAAAATAGCATCAACTTTTTGGTATTTTGCTAAGTATTCAACGTGACCAATGAATGCCTTTGCGGGCATACAAATCTCTTCTATACTATTTTGTACTCCAAACTCTACCATCTCGTTTGTTGTAGGCCCAGAGAAGATTACTTCTGACTCATCAGATATTTTTGAGAGAAAATTAGCCAAAAATTTTTCCATTCCCATATAACAAAAGCTATTTGGAATTCCTATTTTCATGTTTCTCTTCTCCTTTTTAATCTTCTATTTCTAATCGACTATTTACATATTATCCCCATATTCACCTTAGAAAATACAAAAAAATAAGGGACTGCCCCAAAAGATAAACTGACAGCCCCTTACCTTCAATATTTAGAGGTTTATTCACTTTTTCTGCATTGTAGGTTATGGTTTCAAACATTTAGAATTATGTCATTAGACAACCTCTTGTAAAAGTCGCATACATTGTTTATAATGCATTCACTGCACTTGGGTTTTCTTGCTTTGCATGTAGCCCTTCCATGATAAACCATGAGATTGCTAAATATAGTGTACATGTCAAAAGGAACTATTTCTCTCAGTTCAAACTCTATCTTATCAGGGTCTTTGCTTTTCACAAAACCAATTCTGTTTGAAAGTCTCATACAATGTGTGTCAACTATTATGGAAGGTACTCCAAAGATGTTTGCCATTATGACATTTGCTGTTTTTCTTCCCACACCTTTCAGCTTTGTTAACGCTTCAATGCTATCTGGCAAAACGCCATTGTACTTTTCGATGAGAATCTTTGCTGTTTCTTTTATACTCTTTGCTTTGTTTTTATAAAACCCAACAGGTTTTATATCTCTTTCCAATTCTTCTAAATTAGCATTTGCAAAGTGTTCAAGCGTAGGATACTTTTTGAAAAGCTTAGGCGTTATCTTATTTACACGTTCATCAGTACTCTGGGCTGCTAAAATTGTTGCTATTAAAAGCTCATATGGTTTATCATAATCTAAGGTACACTTTGGTTCTGGATAAATCTCTAAAAGTTTTTTTATTACGTATATTGCCTTTTGTGTTTTTGTAATCTTTGTTCACTCCCTATTTGTTTTTTAGATATTTAAAAATGACCAAAAAAGGAGGAGGTTTAAAGATGATTATCAGGAAGGCTACAATCTCTGACATACCACAAATTTTATCAATTTATAACTACGAAGTTTTAAACTCATCCTCAACATTTGATACTCGGCCAAAATCTACCGAGGACTTTTTAAAATTCTTTGACCTACACAGTTTTAAATACCCAATTTATGTAGTTGAAGATAGTTCAAAATTAATAATTGGTTATGGTTGTCTATCACCTTTTTCTGATAAAGAGGGATATTCTATTACTGTAGAAGATTCTATATATATCCACCATCTTCACAGAGGAAAAGGTATTGGCAAAATGCTTTTAAAATTTTTGATTGAAAAGGGAAGAGAAAATGGATTTAAAAATATCATTGCCAAAATCTGTACTGAAAATCAACCAAGTCTTAACTTGCACAAATCCTTAGGATTTGTTGAGGTTGGGAAACTATATAATGTAGGTTATAAATTTGGCAGATATTTAGATGTTGTTATTTTGCAACTAAATCTCTGAATTTGCTTAACACAAGCTTTGAGTTTTCAAAGAGCCACTTGACTTCATTGACCTTTAAAAGATAAATCACAATTGAATATGAAATTACTCCACAAAATATCTGGATCGCTAAATTTATTGTTCGTGTTAAAAACAAATGAGGTGTTGTTATATACACAAATCTCTTTGCAAGAATAATAGCTATTAACATACACACTGATGCAAAAATTGCTTTTAAAAGGACAATTAACGAATTTTTTAAATCTATTTTCCCTATTCTCTTAATTAAGCTCTTTAAAAGTAAAAATACCGAGACATATGCCACAATACTTGTCCCAAGAGCTAAACCTCTGTGCTGTAAAAATTTAACAAGAATTACATTTAAAATAATGTTAACAGCAACAGCAAATATCCCGTTTTTCATAGGTGTCAACGTATCTTGGATTGAATAAAATGTCCTGCTAAGTATATCTCTTACTGCATACCCTAAATATCCTAAGGAGAAAAACATGAGTGCACCACTTGTAAGATATGTAGACTTTTTATTAAACGCTCCTCTTTCGTAGACAACTTGGACTATTTCATTGCTAAGAATAAAAACTCCGAATGTAATCGGAATCATTATCAAAATTAGAGAGTTAATTGAGAGTATCAAATACTTTTTAAACTCTTCTTGTTGGCTACTTGAAAAAAACCGTGAGAGATAAGGGTAAATAACTGCTGAAATTGAAGCACTAAAGATGCCATAAACTAAGCCGTTGAGTTTATCAGCATAGTTTAATGCTGAAATACTTCCTTCTTGCAAATATGAAGCTAAATACCTATCCACAAAAGAGTTTAATGACATCACAGATGAACCAATAAAAACTGGCAAGACAAGTTTAAACATTTTTTGTAGATATTCATCGTTTATATTAAAATTAAGTTCCCATTTAAAGCCTTTTTTCTTGGCAAATGGTATTTGAAATATCACCATTGAAAGATATCCTAAAACAAAGGCAATTGCAACAGCGTATATATCGAACAAATCTTTGAGGAAAGCAGAAAGAATGATTATTGCATTAAAAGGAAGTCCCACCAATACTGGAATAACAAAATTTTCATTTGATTGTAGAAAACCTTGGAATATATAATTAGCTCCTAAAAAGATTATATAAAAGAAAGTAATCCTCATAAGCTGTGAAGTAAGCTGCTTTTTTGGCAAATCAAAACCCTTAAATATTATGTCAACTATAAAAGGTGAAAAAATAAAGCCAATAATTGCAATAAAAAGAGCAGAAGCAACAATTAAAAAAAGGGCTTTATTTACAAACCTATTTGCTCTTTGTCTTCCTTCTTTTACTACTATTTCATTGTAAATTGGTATAAATGTTGTTGAAAACGAGGCCAATATACTTGCAAAAAAAACGCCCGGCAACAGCTGGGCAGCAATTAGTGAATCCAATTTATAGCTTGTTCCGTAAAACGCCCCTAATACAACCTCACGAAAAAATCCAAATAACTTTGACAATATTGTTGCCATTATCACCAAAAAGGTCGCTTTTGTAATCCTTTTTGTATTGTCAGACATACAAGACCGCCTTTCTTACTTTATATGAACTTGTCCAATTTCTTTTCTTTGAGCATCTCAACTATCTTCTTGACATCCTGAGCTCTGTTTTTTGCACAAACCAAAACAGCATCCTCTGTCTCTGCAATAATAACGTCTGAAACATTGATGGTAGCAATAAGTCTATTATTCCCGTAAATTATACAGTCGCGTGTATCTATACCAACATGCAACGCCTTGATAATGTTTCCGTCCTCATCTGGTGGGAAAATTGCACCTAAGGAGTCCCATGAACCCACATCATTCCAACCAAAATCCCCAGGTACAACAACAACCTCATCAGCTCTTTCCATTATACCATAGTCAATTGAGATATCCTGCAAACTTGGATATATCTCACTTACATATTTGAATTCCTCTTCTGACCATAGGTATTCATATATAGAGTAAAATTTATTGTATATCCTTGGCAAAAATCTGTTAAAATTCTGAATAATTGTGTCAAGCTTCCACACAAACATACCACTGTTCCACAGATAGTTACCACTTTTTATATAAGATTTTGCCTTGTCAAATGACGGTTTTTCCACAAATTCCAAAACCTCATATGCTTTTTTGTCATACTTGTCCTGCGAGTCTTTATCAAACTTGATATATCCATATCCCGTTGAAGGGAATGTTGGATTAATTCCAATTGTTATTAGTTTATCAGTCTTTTCTGCAATCTCAATACAGGTATTTAAAACCTCAGCAAATCCGTCATTGTCCTTTATATAGTGGTCAGAAGGGAATACACACATAATTCCATCTTCATGTAGCTTTTTAATTTTCAGTGCTGCATATAAAATACATGCAGCTGTATTTCTGCCTATTGGCTCATAGATGATATTGTCCCTATCAACCTCGCTATCTAAAACCTTTTCTATCATCTCTTTCTGGTTTATATTTGTCACAATAAATATATTTTTCTTTGGAATTATCTTAGATATTCTATCAATAGTCTCATTTATTAATATGTCATTTCCAGAGAGGTTTAAAAACTGCTTAGGTGATGAACTCCTTGATAAAGGCCAAAACCTTGTGCCACCACCACCTGCCATAACTACTGCAAATTTCTGCATTTTTAAACCCCTCCTTTAAGCAAAATAAAATAAGCTTTGACATTTATATTATACAATATTTTTCAGGTTTTAAAACAGAAAAGATCCAAAGCTTTAAAAAATTTAACTATTTCCTTCTCTGTTCTAAACTTTTGAATATATCACTCCAGTCCATATCAAAATATGAAAGTAGCACGCTCAAATGATAAATGAGGTCTGAGACTTCATATATAACTTCTTCCTTCGAGCCATTCTTAGCAGCTATTACTACCTCTGTGGCCTCTTCGCCAACTTTTTTGAGAATTTTGTCAAGGCCTTTTTCAAACAAGTAACAGGTGTATGAACCTTCAACCTTGTTTTTCTTTCTGTCATTTATTGTCTCAATCAGTTTAAAAAGAATATCAACCTTACTCTTCTTGTCTTCTCCAAAAATGTTTGTAAAAAAGCAAGTCTTACTTCCAGTATGACATGCCACACCTGTTTGCTCAACAATTGCTAATATAGCATCGCCATCACAATCAAGATACAACGCCTTTACTTTCTGAAAATTTCCAGATGTCTCGCCTTTTTTCCATATTTTATTTCTACTTCTGCTAAAATAGTGCATATATCCTGTCTCAATTGTAAGGTTTATACTCTCTTTATTCATGTAAGCCAACATCAAGATTTCGTTTGTATTGAAATCTTGGACAACTACAGGAATAAGTCCGTTCTTGTCAAATTTGAGTGCTGATAAATCCAACATCTTATGTTCTCACCTCAATATTATGATTTTTCAAAAACTGCTTCAGATCACTAATTAAAATCTCACCAAAATGAAAAACTGACGCAGCCAGTGCCGCCTCAGCACCTACTTTGAAAACTTCTAAAAAGTCCTGAGGTCTGCCAGCACCTCCTGAAGCAATAACAGGAATATTAACAGCTGAGCACACAGCTTCTGTTAACTCTAAATCATAGCCAGCTTTTGTTCCATCTCTGTCCATTGAAGTCAAAAGAATTTCACCAGCTCCTCTTCTTTCCACTTCTCTTGCCCATTTTATAGCATCAAGACCTGTATCAATCCTGCCCCCGTTTATGTACACATGAAAACCATCTTTGTGCCTCTTTGCATCTATTGCAACAACAATACACTGAGAACCGAAGATTTTTGCAGATTCATTTATCAAATCAGGATTTTTCACAGCTGCTGAGTTTATTGAAACTTTATCAGCACCTGCTAACAGTAAATTTCGGATATCTTCTATATTCCTTATACCACCCCCTACTGTAAAAGGAATGAATACTCTTTCTGCAACCTTTTTTACAACATCAATCATTATATTCCTTTCTTCATGTGAGGCTGTAATGTCCAAAAATACAAGCTCATCTGCACCAAGCTGGTTATATTTTTGGGCACATTCAACAGGGTCTCCTGCATCAACAAGGTTTATAAAATTTATGCCTTTCACAACTCTTCCTCTATTAACATCAAGACAGGGAATAATTCTCTTTGCAACCATTAGCCATCTTCTCCCTTTTTGCTTTTAAACTAAATTAATTATTTCATTTAGCTTAACGTGTCCTGTGTAAAGAGCTTTACCTATAATTACACCGTCAACTCCTATATCTTTCAATCTCAAAACATCATCCTTAGAGGAAATCCCACCTGAAGAGATTAAAAATCCCTCAAATAAACTTCGAATATATTTTGCAGCTTCAAAGTTGTGACCTTTTAACATTCCGTCAGTTTTTATGTCAGTATATATAAGTTTTTGAAAACCCAGCTTTTTAATATGCAAAATTCCTTCTTCTATTGAAATTCGAGTTGCTTCTTGCCAGCCAGAAAGCTTTACAAACCCATCTTCAAAGTCAAGTGACGCTATAAACTTTTCATTCCCAAACTTTTTTATAGCATCTTTTACAAACTCAGGATTTTTAAAGATAATAGAACCCAAAATGATATAGTCAATCCCCGCCAAAAGGTAATCATTTATTGTCTTTTTATCTCTTATACCTCCACCACATTCTATAGTCAAACTTGTACCTTCTTTTATTCTCTTTATCACTTCAAAATTAACTGGACTCCCTTTCTTTGCACCGTCTAAATCAACTACATGAAGATACCGCGCCCCCTCTTTTTCAAAGTACCTTGCCTGCTCAACAGGATCTGAATTGTATTCATGGATTTTATTGTAATCTCCTTGGGTAAGTCTCACACACTTACCGTCAATTATGTCTATTGCAGGTATTACAATCATATCAATCCCCCAAAATTTCTTAAGATTTCAAGCCCAACCTCACCACTTTTTTCTGGATGAAATTGTGTCGCAAAGATATTTCCTTTTTCAATAGAAGAGTCAAACTCTATTCCATGTTCACATGTAGATGAGACTATCTCTTTGTCCTTGTTGTCAACATAGTATGAGTGAACAAAGTAAACATACTGTCCATCTAACCCTTTTAAAAGTTTTGAGCTATTTTTTACCTTTATCTTATTCCACCCCATATGAGGAATCTTAATAGTGTCCTTTTTAGGAAACTTTTTTACTTTGCCTTCTAAAACCTTTAGTCCTTCACAATTTCCTTCTTCACTGAATTCATAAAGAAGTTGATACCCCAAGCATATCCCAAGGAAAATAGCGTCATTTAGCTTTCTTTTCAGAACATCAACCAAGTCAAGCTTTTCAAGGTTCTCATAAGCTACGTCAAACGCACCTACTCCAGGCAATACGATTGCTTCACACATTTCTACTTCATCTTTGTTTGAAGTGACAATAGGATTAAACCCCAAGTACTCAAAAGCCTTTTGTACACTTCTCAAGTTACCCATTCCATAGTCTACAATACAAATCCTTTTCAAATTCACAGCACTCCCTTTGAAGATGGTATTTTGTCATCAACAATTGTACAAGCATCTTTTAAAACTCTGCCAAACGCTTTGAAAATTGCCTCACAAACGTGATGATCGTTCTCACCTGATATTTTCTTTATGTGAAGAGTTACTTTGGCAGAAGAGACAAACGCTCTGAAAAATTCAACCACCATTTGGGATGTCATCTCACCAATTTTTGGTAATCTAAAATCTACATCAAAAGCTAAATAAGGCCTTCCAGAGATATCAATAGCAACCATAACAAGTGCTTCATCCATTGGCAAGATTATATGAGAGTACCTTTTTATGCCTCTCTTGTCCGAAACGGCTTTTAAAAATGCCTGCCCTAACACTATACCCACATCTTCAATTGTGTGATGGTCGTCAATATAAAGATCACCTTTTGCTTCAAGCTGAATGTTAAATTTGCCATGATGGGAAAATAGCTGTAGCATATGGTCAAAAAAACCTATCCCTGTTGAAATTTTATAATCTCCATCACCGTCAATGTTCAAAACTATCCTGATTTCTGTCTCTTTAGTTTTTCTTTGAACTTCACCAATGCGTGGGCTCATGGTTATTTACCTCTCCTGTAACTGATAAGGTTTTCTAATATTATATCATTATCTTTAGGTTTGCCCAATGTAATTCTCAGAAGCTTTTTGTCCCCCATATTAAACTTTTTGACAAGAATCTTTTTTTCCTTCAAATAGTCAAAAATAGAGTCAGCTTCCTCATCTACTATTGATATAAAGTTTGCTTGGGATGGCAAAATGAAGTAAAATTCTTGTAAGCTTCTTGTCATCCTTAGCCTTTCACTTTTTATAAGCTCAATGTTATCTTTTAGTTTGTTAAAATTTTCTAAGACTGTTATTGCAATTTGTTGTGTCAAGGTATTTACATTATAAGGTGGTTTGACTTTATGTAAATTTTCAATAATCTTCTCATTTGCAATCCCATACCCACATCTTATTCCTGCAAATCCTATTTTAGAAAATGTCTTTAACAGTATCACATTTTTATTTTTGAGAACTAAATCAAGATAATCAATATCACAGTATTCACCATACGCATTGTCAATTATAATTAATCTTTCTGGAAAGGATTCTGCAATCAGCTTGAGCTTTTCATACTCCAATGCTATACCTGTTGGGTTGTTTGGTGTATCAATGAAAACTACTTTAATTTTGTCATTTTGACCTATCTTTTTAATAACCTTTTCGACATCGATTTCCCAATTTTGTGTAATATCTATAAAACTATGGTTTACATCAAATAGCTCAGCTGTAATTTTGTACATTGTAAAGGACGGATAGAGTGTGAAGATAAAATCATCCTTTTCACAAGCGGCTTGGATAATGAGTTGAATAAGCTGGTCTGAGCCGTTTCCGATTATAAAGTTTTCTTTTTCAAGACCGTAGAACTTTGCAAGTTCTTCTTTTAAAGGCTGCGAATTTATCTCCGGATAAAAACACAAACTTTTAATATGTTCTTGCAAAGCATAATTTATAAGAACTTTTAGATCTTCAGGATAGTCCAAGAGGTTTTCATTTGCATCAGCTTTTACAAGATGCTCAAAAATTGGGGTTGAGTAATTAGAAAATGAATCTAATTTTGCTCTAAACATCTTCTAACCTCACTTTCAAAGAGTTTGCGTGAAATAAAAACCTTTCTTTTTCTGCAATTTCAATTGCAAATGGTGCATCCTTTAAAAATTGTTCTTTCGAATATTTTATCAAACTAATTCTCTTGACAAAATCATAAACGCCAAGAGGCGAGAAAAATCGAGCAGTACCAGATGTAGGCAGCACATGATTTGGTCCTGCGATATAGTCACCAATTGGTTCCGGTGAAAATTCTCCAACAAAGATTGCACCTGCATTCTTTATTTTAAAGATTAAATCTTCTGGATTTTTGCAGCAAAGCTCAAGATGCTCAGGACAAATTCTATTTGCAATCTCAACCGCATCATCTAAATCCTCAACTATTATTATTACACCATTTCTTTCAATAGACTGAGCAGCTATTTGGTTTGGATTTGCTTTTAACATCTCATCTACTTTTTTATTTACCTCAAGGGCGAGGTCTTGAGAAGTTGTTATTAAAATACTTCTTGCCATTGTGTCATGCTCTGCCTGAGATAGCAAATCTGCTGCCACATATTTGGGGTTTGCAAAGCTGTCTGCAATAATCAAAACCTCACTCGGACCTGCAATGGAGTCAATGTCCACATTTCCAAACAAAATTTTTTTAGCAATAGCAACATAAATATTTCCTGGTCCAACAATTTTATCTACTTTTGGAATCAACTCTGTCCCAAAAGCAAGTGCAGCAATTGCTTGCGCTCCTCCAACTTTAAAAATTTTATTTACTCCACATATTTTGGCAGCTGCCAAGGTATATTTATTTATCTTCTTCTCTTTGTCTGGAGGAGTCACCATAATTATTTCCTTTACACCTGCTACCTTTGCAGGAATAGAATTCATCAAAACGGTTGAAGGGTATGAACCATTACCACCTGGTACATAAATTCCAACTCTTTCTAACGGCCGCACTATCTGACCCAAGATTGTATCATCTTTAGTAAAAATCCAAGTCTCTTCTTTTTGTTTTAAGTGATATTGATAGATATTTTCATAAGTCAATTTTAAAGCTTGCACAAATTTCTCATCCTCTTTTTGGCATTCAAAAAAAGCTCTATCAATTTCTTCCTCTTTTACAATTAAATCCTCAAGATCAAATTCTTTACAGTCAAAAAGTCTTGTATAACCCAAAACAGCTTCATCTTTTTTTAATTTCACGTCTGCAATTATTTTTTTAACTTTGTCTTCTATCTCCTCAACAGCCTGATAACCAATAGAATTTAAATTGCTTAAAAATTGTTCTAATTCTTTATTATCTTTTAATATCTTCACTGCAATATCATCCTTTCTAAACAATTTACAACTCCTTCTATTTCACTCTTTAATTTAAGACTTGCTCTGTTTATAATCAAACGCGCACTTATATCATAGAGCTTTTCATACACCTCAAGTCCATTTTCTCTGAGAGTTCTCCCACTCTCAACAATGTCCACTATCATGTCAGAAAGTCCCAAAATAGGAGCAAGCTCTACAGAACCATTGAGCTTTATTATCTGCACATCTTCGCCAAGGACATTTTCAAAATATTCTTTTGTTATATTAGGAAACTTTGTAGCTATTATCTTTTCTGACTTTTTTAAAAGCTCTTCTCTCAAGCCTTTTGGACCTGCTAATGCAATAAAGCACTTTCCAATTTTCAGATCTAAGAGCTCATATACCTTTTTGTTTACCTCAAGTAAAACATCTTTGCCTACAATTCCCATGTCAGCAATTCCATATTCTACATATGTGGGAACATCAAAGGGTTTTACCATTAAAAATCGAAGATTACCACGTGGGTCCTCAAGTACAAGTTTCCTTGTCTCTTGAGAGATATCAATGGAAATAAGAGAAGATCTTTGAAAGAGCTCAGTTGCCTCTTCGGTTAATCTTCCCTTTGGCAATGCTATTGTTATCATTTCTGATCCTCCACATCATATCTTTTTATTCCCTCTTCATCAATATAGTAAAATTCACCTATTTTGAGTTCTTTGCTTATATTGAAAGCTTGTTGAATATCAATTGGATTGCTACAAAAATAAACCTCTTTTTCAAGCCTCAAAAGTTTTTCAATTGCAATCTCAAAAAATCCTTCTTTATAAAATAAAGCAGCTTTGTAAAGTTTAACTTTCGCCTTACCGCCTCTCATCAGGCAGTTTAAAATTCTGTCCACTCCCAGTGCAAACCCAATAGCATACAATTTCTTACCAAATGTTTCACATAAGTTGTCATACCTTCCTCCATTCAAAACTGGATACCCTAATTTAGGAAGATAGCCAGAAAATATTATTCCTGTGTAATAGTTTAAATGCTTTACCATTCCAAAGTCAATTGAAATGTATTTTTCATACCCCAGGTTACTTAGTTTATCAAATATTTCCTTTAACCTCTCTATTGCAGATTTTGAGATTTCATTCTTAGCAAACTTATAAGCATCGTTTATCTTATCTTTTTTACCATACAATCGAGTAAGGTTTCTAAAAACATCTATTACCTTCTCTGAAATTCCTTTCTTTATCAAGAAATTCTCGATTCCAATATAATCCTTTTTATCTACCAACTTACACAAAATTTCTGCTGAAGCATCGTCTATTCCGTAGTCCGCTGCTATTCCTTTAAAAAAGTTGACCTCTCCAATATCAATTGTGAAATTGTCAACTCCCAGCTGCAAAAGACTTTCAATTGCCAAAATCAAAATTTCTAAATCTATGTAATAACTGTCCGATGTATGAAAGTTTTCAACCCCAGCTTGGTAAAACTCTCTTAGGTCCCCAGCCTCCTGTTGCAGAAACTGAAAGGCTCTTCCAAAGTAGCAGTATTTAATGGGATAAATTTCCCCTCCATTTTTAGCTCCAATCTCTGCTACTTTTGGTGTAAATTCACTTCTTAGAGATATAATTGTTCCATCACTGTCCATAAATTTTATTGAATTTTGCCCATTTAAACTTCTTGATTTTTCATATTCTTCAAACATAGACGGTTCTATTAGTTGATAGCCAAATTTTTTAAATAAATACAATGTCTTTCTTCGTATTTCTTCTAACAGCTCACTTGTCAAAGGATAGTAATCCACAAATTTTTTACTCATTTTTCTTCCCTTCTTTGCTTTATCATGATGAAGTGATGAATAAATATCACGATATATTATATTACAAAAGCCGAAAAAAAGCAACAAAAAAGTGGAGCCAAAATGGCCCCACTTTTGTATTTAGAGTAGTTTTTTACCTCTAAGCTGTTTTTCAACAGCTATGAACAAGGGTAGTCCTAAAATATACGTTGCAATTGCCTCACCGGTTCCGATGGAAAGTATAGTAAATAGATATCTCAAAATAGGGTTCAAGTTTTTTAACCACTCTATTTTCAAGCTGTTTATAAAATAGTACCAAATATAACTCGAAACCACTATGGCATTCACAATTATTGTCGGTAAGGGTAAAAATGCTCTTTTCTTAATTTTAGTTGTTATTATAGCAGCAAGCAAAGTGGCCAGAGACCCAAATATAACATCATATATTCCAGTTATGCTCATTACCATTCCATAAAGATTTGCTAAAAAGCAGCCTACAAAAAGTCCAATAGTTGCGGATACTGGCATCAGAGCAGGAAGAAGAGTCAAAGCCTCAGAAATTCTTACTTGTATGGGTCCGTAAGATATCGCAGGTAAAAATGAGGTCAAAACAAAATAAAGTGCAGCAATCAATGCTGCCCTTGCAATAACCAGAAGGTTAATTTTTTTCATCAATTTGGCTCCTCCTACTTTGTCTCCCAATCGTGCTTGTGCATTCCTGTTATTTTATAAACCACCCATTCAGCTATATTGGTTGAGTGGTCTGCTATCCTCTCTAAATATTTTATAACAAGTAAAAATTGTATACACTGTGAAATAGCATCTGAATTTTCTTTCATTATCTGTTCTAATTCATCTATTAAACTTTGATACATCTGGTCTACTACGTCATCTCTTTTCACAACAGATTTTGCAAGATCTATATCAGAATTTACGTAAGAATCAAGCGCATCTTTTAACATAGAACGAGTAATATCTGCCATCTTTGGAATATCAATAAGAGGCTTTATATACGATTCTTTTGCTAATTTAATTGTTATTTGGGAAATATCTTCTGCATGGTCCGCAATTCTCTCAATGTCTGTGGCAATCCTCATAGCAGTGATTATAAGCCTCAGGTCGCTTGCAAGAGGCTGCTGAGTTGCAATTACGATAGCACACTTTTTCTCTATCTCTTCAGTAAGAGTATCAATCTTGTCATCATTTTCAATAATCTTTTGCGCAAGATCAATATCTTTAGTCTTTAAGGCATGTATTGCTTTGTCAATTGCCTCCTCAGCCATTGCCCCCATCTTCAGGATATCTAAGTGTAACTCTTTTAGTTCATTTTCAAATGTTGGTCTTGTCATCTTTTAAAAATCACCTCGCACTTATTATTATCCGAATCTGCCTGTTATATAATCCTCAGTTCTCTTATCCTTTGGTGTGTTAAAAATAGTAATTGTCCTATCATATTCGATAAGTTCACCATTTAGGAAAAATCCTGTCCAGTCAGATATTCTTGCCGCTTGTTGCATATTGTGAGTGACTATTACAATTGTATAATTTTTCTTGAGTTCCTCTAACAGCTCTTCTATTTTTAAAGTGGAAATTGGGTCAAGTGCAGAAGTTGGTTCATCAAGTAAAATGACCTCAGGTTCCACTGCCAAAACTCTTGCAATACACAGTCTTTGCTGCTGACCTCCAGATAATGAAAACGCACTTTTTTTTAGCCTATCTTTTACCTCTTCCCAAAGGTATGCTTTTCTTAAACTGTTCTCTACAATCTCATCAAGTATCTCCTTTTTCTTAATCCCATGTATTCTGGGACCGTACGCCACATTGTCATATATACTCATTGGGAAAGGATTTGGCTTTTGAAATACCATTCCAATCTTTTTTCTGAGGCTTATAACATCAATGTCTTTATAAATATCCTTGTTTTCAAAATAGACCTTACCTTCTATTCTCACATTTTCAATAAGGTCATTCATGCGGTTAAGAGTTCTCAAAAATGTAGATTTTCCACAACCAGATGGACCAATCAAAGCTGTAATGGATTTTTCATTTATCCTTATGTTTACATCTTTAAGGGCATGATTGTCACCATAGTACAAATTTAAATCTTTTGTCTCTATAATAACCATGTTAAAACAACCTCTCCCTACCCATTTTAATACTACAACCAATAAATTATACACTCATGATTTTAAATTTTTATTTAATGTATGTTAAAACTGTGTTAAATATTATATAATATTCTTTGTGCAATGTAAAAGCTTTTTATAAAATTCTTCCCATTGAAGCATAGACGCCTTTTCTATTAAAATGGACTTTGTGACAAAACTTTAAAAAGGGGTTGTAGAAGAATGTGGAGTATTATCCCAAAAGAAAATCAATTTTTTGTTCTCCTGAACAATGCAATTGAAAATGCTTATCAATCAGCAGTAATGTTAAATCAACTCATTAATAATCTTTCAAATATGAGTAAATACCTTGCAGAGCTCGAAAAAGCTGAGAATAGAGGCGATGATATTACACATCAGGTAATTGAACTTCTCAACAGAACTTTCATTACCCCTCTTGACAGAGAGGATTTGTTTGCAATCATAAAAGAAATTGACAACATTGTTGATGCACTTGAGACCGTGGCACACAGATTCGAAATTTACAATGTTAACCAAATAAAGCCTGAAGCTAAGATTCTTTCTGAAATGATAATTAATTGCACAAAAGAGTTAAAAAGTGTTGTGGAAAACCTAAAAGATTTGAAAAACACAAAATCAATTAAAGAAAAGATAATCGAGGTCAATAGAATTGAGGATGAGGGTGATATTGTCTATAGAAATGCAATAAAAAAATTATTTTCAGAAAACAGGGACAAGCCAATTGAGGTCATCATCTGGAAAGAAATATTTGGCTTTTTAGAAGATACCTTAGATGCCTGTGAAGATGTTGCAAATGTAATAGAAGGAGTCGTGACAAAAAATGCATAGCATTCCATTAAATCTTCTTCTGATAATCATCCTGGCTTTGACTTTTGATTTTATAAATGGGTTTCATGATACAGCTAACGCTATTGCAACGTCTGTGTCAACACGTGTTTTGACACCAAGAGCCGCAATATTTATGTCAGCAGTTCTTAACTTCTTTGGCGCAATGATTAACACAGAGGTTGCAAAAACTATAGGCCATGGAATAGTGAACCCAAAGTTTGTAACAGAATACCTCGTGCTTGCGGCTGTTATCGCAGCAATTGTTTGGGATTTACTTACCTGGTGGTGGGGAATACCTTCCTCTTCATCACATGCGATAATAGGTGGTCTGATTGGCGCTGCAATTGTTACTACAAAATCACTCTCTGATATAAACTGGATAGGATTTGTCAAAAAAATAGTACTGCCACTCATTATCTCGCCTGTGTTAGGTTTTGTTTTTGGATACTTGTTTATGATGATTCTTTACATAGTATTTGCTAAGGTTCATCCTAATATTGTAAATAAATATTTTTCAAAACTACAAATACTCTCTGCGATGTGGATGGCATATAGTCACGGTTCAAATGACGCTCAAAAATCAATGGGAATAATTACAATGGCTCTTGTGAGCGCAGGGATTTTAAATAACTTTGTGGTGCCTGATTGGGTAAAATTTGCTTGTGCACTTGCAATGGCACTTGGCACTTCTTTTGGTGGCTGGAGAATAATAAAGACGATGGGTATTAAGATAATAAAATTAGCACCCATCAATGGTTTTGCTGCAGAAACAGGAGCAGCACTTACAATTCAGTTTGCAACCCATATTGGTGCACCTGTCTCAACAACACATGTAATTTCATCTTCAATTATGGGAGTTGGTGCATGTAAAAAATTTTCAGCCGTAAGATGGGGAATTGCCAAAAATATTGTGATTGCTTGGATTTTGACAATCCCTATGTGCAGTTTAATTGGCGGAGTGATTGCATGGGT
Source organism: Caldicellulosiruptor changbaiensis (assembly GCF_003999255.1). Taxonomy (GTDB): domain Bacteria; phylum Bacillota; class Thermoanaerobacteria; order Caldicellulosiruptorales; family Caldicellulosiruptoraceae; genus Caldicellulosiruptor; species Caldicellulosiruptor changbaiensis. The sequence continues at coordinate 1,240,496 of NZ_CP034791.1, read as the reverse complement.
TATTAATCTAATTGTTTAACACACAAAGAAAAGGGCAACATTAGAAAAGTGATAGTAATGTTGCCCTTTTTATATTACAATAGTAAATTCACTTCCTTTGCCAACTTCACTTGTCACGTAAATCTTTCCATTGTAAAGTTCAACAATGTGTTTGACTATCGAAAGTCCTAAACCTGTACCTCCGAGTTTTCGGGAACGCCCTTTATCCACTCGATAAAATCTTTCGAATATTCTTTCTATCTCATCTTGTGGAATACCAATACCTGTATCTTTTACTCTTATCGCTATTTTCTCGTCTAATCTCTCTACCTCTATAATGACCTCACCATTTTCCTTGTTGTATACAATTGCGTTGTCTATGAGGTTTATGAAAATCTGTTTCAACCAATCTTTGTGAATCTTTACTTTAAGCTTATCATCCAACTTAAGGTGTATCTTTACATTTTTGCCCTCAGCTTTAAATCTTAAAAGCTCAACACATTCCTCTACTACTTCTTTCACATTGACCTCATCTTCGGTAACCTGGATCTTTGCATTTTCTATCTCAGACAAATACAGCAAGTCATTTATTAGTCGAACAAGTCTTTCAACTTCTACCTCGATAATGTTAAGAAATTTTTCAGCAACTTCTCTATCTTCAATTGCACCATCCTTCAGTGTCTCTACAAAACCTTTTATAGAAGTTAAAGGAGTTTTTAGTTCATGAGAAACATTTGCAACAAAATCAGACCTGATTTTTTCAAGTTTTTTAATGAACGTAATATCACTTACAATTAATAATATTCCTTCTTTACCTTCATCATATTTTACTCTCTTTTTAGTAACTTTAAATATTTTATTTTGGCCATTAACTGTTACCTCAAATTCTTTTTCAAAGGCATTTTCATCATATAGGAATTCAAAAAGTTCATATATTCGAATGCACTCAAGTAAACTTGTACCATTTTTAAGCTTTGTCGCAAATATCTCTTCAGCCTGTTGGTTAAACATAAGTATCCTCTTTTTGTTGTCAAAAAAAATTATTCCAAGTTCGATTGAGTTTAACAAAGCACTAAGCCTATAGTTGAGACTATTTACTTCGTTAATCTTCTCTTCTAAAAGGTGATATAATCTCGTAAAGCTAAGACTCAGCCACTTCAAATCCTCTTTTTCTTTGAGTTCAACTATATCAAATTTTTTTAGTCCCTCTGTAATGAGTGAAATTAACCCCTTGAGAGGCTGATACAAAAGCGAAGATATGCCAATTGTAAGTATCATCCCAAAAACTATACATATCAGCCCAAACTTTAGTGTCTGAATCAAAGCCTTTTTCAGAATCACATCAATTTTATCAAGTAAAACAGAGACTCGAATAAATATAGATTTGTTGTCAATTTCTACCTTCTTTGCCGCATAGAGAAAAAAATTATTAAGTGTCTTGCTTTTTCGCATCGAGAAGCAAATCTTTCCCGAATATTTATTTGCCTCTACAATTTCAGGTCTTTTTGAATGATTTTCCATTTTATTCTTATCAGCTTCAGAATCATAAAGCACAATCCCTTTATTGTCAACAATTGTAACTCTAAAATAACTTTTTTTGTACACTTTATAAAGTGATTGAATATCAAAGTTATTTATATATCTTTCAACCTCGCTTACCATTACTTCAAGCTGCTTCTTATTTTCTTCAAGATAAATATTTTTATACACCTCATATGAAAAAATTCCCTGTAAAAAGCTTATAATAACTATAACTAAAATGGTGTAACCAAATATCTTTGTTCTCATTTCTTAGTCAGACCCTTCTCTAAATCTGTAGCCAACTCCTCTTACTGTCTCAATATACCTTGGATTCTTCTCGTCATCTTCAAGTTTTCTTCTCAAAAATCTTATATGCACATCAACTGTTCGAGTATCACCATCAAACTCATATCCCCATACTCTCTGCAAAATGAAATCTCTGTCCAAAACTCTTCCTCTGTTTTCTATCAGCAGCTTTAAAAGCTCGAATTCCTTAAAAGAAAGGCTAACTTCTTGATTTCTTTTTTTCACACTTCTTTTTGTAAAATCCACTTCAACATCCCCAAATCTAATTTTTTCTTCAACATCAGGTTTTAAGCTTTCAATTCTCCTAAAAAGTGCTTTTACTCTTGCAACAAGTTCTTTTACACTAAATGGTTTTGTTATGTAATCATCTGCTCCAAGCTCAAGACCTAATATTCTGTCAATTTCTTCTGACTTTGCAGAAAGCAAGATAACAGGAAGGTTTTTTGTTTCTTTGTTAAACCTAATCTCTTTTAAAACCTCATATCCGTCCTTATCACTCATCATTATATCAAGTATCACCAGGTCAATCCTGTTATTTTTGATAATATCCAAAGCTGTGTTGCCATTTTCAGCTTCAAAAGTATTATAGCCTTCTTTTTGAAGATTGAATTTAATTAGTTCCACGATATGAGGTTCATCATCCACAATCAAGATATTTTTCATCATCCCACCATCCTCATGAGGGCAACCATACTACCTAATTTCTCTGGACTTTTAAAATCTCTTCTGTATGAAAAGAACAAATCCTCTTTTTCATAAGTACACATGTCTGACACTATAATCTGTTCTTTCTTTAATCCATTTCCTAACAAATCTTTTTCAATAGCCTTTTTCAAATCTAAATAATATCTCTCTTCATGGTATATACAAATATCACTGCCAAACTCTTGTAAAAAAGCATCATATACTTCTTCCCCTACTTCAAAATGCTCTTTGCATATACCAGGACCAATTACTACAATTAGGTTTGAAATATTACATTTAAATTGCGAAATTAATATATCTATAGCCCTTTTTGATATATGCTGCAAACTTCCTCTCCAACCAGAGTGAATCAAGGCAATTATTTTCTTTTCTTTATCATAAATGTAAATCGGAATGCAATCTGCGTGAAATGTTATAAGCGTAATTCCGCTTTTTTGAGTTATAAGCCCATCTGCTTCATTCTCTTGAGTATATTCAAAAAAATTAAATCCTTTCTCAACAATTATTATATCATTTTTATGCACCTGTTTTGCATAGTAAATATTTCTATAATCAATCTCTAAGTTTTTAAAAAGAATGAGAAAATTTTTGTCAACTTCCTCTTTTGAATTTGCCCATTTGTAACCCAGGTTAAAATCATTTGAATTAATATATCTTCTTGTTGTAAAAAACGCATCTACACCATATTTTTGTAACTCAGGAACTCTAAGAATTTCAAGCCCGTTTATACATATCTTTTCAAACGCCATCTTCTACCTCCAATATTAAAACTAAAAAAATAGCAACCTGCAAAGAGGTTGCTTTTAGTTCTTCTTAGGTACTTTTTCCCAATCTTTCAAGAACCTTTCTATCCCAACATCAGTTAATGCATGCTTTGTCATTTGTTCAAGTACCTTAAATGGAACTGTTGCGATGTGTGCTCCCGCTTTTGCAGCTTCAATCACATGAATAGGATGTCTTATGCTTGCTGCAATTATCTCTGTTTTTATGTCTGGATAATTTCTGAATATCTGAACAATCTCTTTGATAAGCTCAATTCCATTTTGTCCTATGTCATCAAGTCTTCCTACAAATGGAGAGACATAAGTTGCTCCAGCCTTAGCTGCTAAAAGTGCTTGTGCTGCCGAGAATATGAGTGTGACATTTGTCTTTATACCCTCTTTTGACAAGACTGATACAGCCTTAAGACCCTCTGCTGTCATTGGAATTTTGATTACAACATTTTTATGGATTTTTGCTAAATCTCTTGCCTCTTCAATCATACCTTCGGCTTTGAGTGAAATGACTTCGGCTGAGATTGGACCGTCTACAATTGAACAAATCTCATTTACAACCTCTTTAAAATCTCTACCCTCTTTTGCAATTAGAGACGGATTTGTTGTAACACCACAAATTATTCCCCAAGAGTAAGCTTCCTTAATCTCATTTATATTAGCAGTGTCAATAAAAAGTTTCATGTTGATCTAACACCTCTCTCTAAGTTAAGATTTTTTCGACTATTATTTTATACCAATTGCTGTATAATTACAATAACTAAAAAATGCTTTTAAGATATGTTCTTGCAGGTCCCACTAAGTACAAAGACCCACAAATTAGAATGGCTGAATCTTTTTCTGCTTTTTTTAAGCTCACATCAATTGCCTCTTTGAAATCTTTTATAAAGTCAAAACCATAATCTAAAGCAATTTCTTTTGCCTCATTATCAAGAAAAGCTCTTTTTTGATATGGTACCAACGTAAATATCACATCTGATGTTACTTCCTTTATCTCAGAGAGCATCTTTTGGTACTCTTTGTCTTTGAGTACCCCCACAACTGCACTAATTTTTTTGTCTTTCAGATACTGCTTACAGCTGTCAACAAGTACCTTCATGCCGTCTATGTTGTGAGCACCGTCTAAAATCACAAGAGGTTCTTTTGAGATAATTTCAAATCTGCCATTCCATTTGGCATTTAAAAGTCCTTTTACAAGGGCACCAGTACCTATATTATATTTATCACTCAAGTATTCAAATGCGTATATGCAGTTGAGGGCATTCTCAACCTGATGCACCCCTAAAAGCTTAATTTCAAGGTTTTTATATATACCTTTTGGAGTAATACAATCAAATATAACTCCGTCAAGAGTATTTTTTACAATTTTATAATCACTTCTCACCTCAACTAAATTGGCATTCTTTTGCTTACACACTTTTGAGATAACATCAATTGCTTCTTTATAACGTTGCAGCCCTAAGATTACAGTAGAGCCTTCTTTTATAATGCCAGCCTTTTCATATGCTATTTGCTCAATTGTCTGCCCTAAGATATCCATATGGTCATAGCCAATAGAGGTTATAATACAAAGCTCTGGATTTTCAATTACATTTGTTGCATCAAATCTTCCACCAAGGCCAACTTCTAACACAACAAAATCCACATTCATCCTTTTAAAATACTCAAAGGCTATTGCAGTGACTATCTCAAATTCAGTTGGATGGTTAAATCCCTGACTTATCATTAAATCAATCTTATCTTTTACATACTTTGTTATTTTCGCAAGTTCCTCGTCACTTATAGGAAGGTTATTTATTCTAATTCTCTCATTAAAAAATTCTAAATAAGGTGAGGTGTAAAGCCCCACCTTAAACCCCGCTTCAATCAACATTTGATTTATAAAAGCACAGGTCGACCCTTTGCCATTTGTTCCTGCAACATGGATAATTCGCAAATCCTTTTGAGGATTTCCCATAAGTTCAAGCAATCTTTTTATATTTTCAAGACCAAGTTTTACTCCAAACTTATATGTCCCATGGATATATTCAAGTGCTTCTTCATAAGTCATTGACATGACACTATCACCTTAAGCTTTTAATTCTCTCAAGCTGGTCTTCAACAGACTTTAGCATCTGTTTGTATTTTTCGTACTTCTCTTTTTCTTCATTCACAACCTTTTGAGGTGCCTTTTGTAAAAAGTTTTGGTTTCCAAGCAGGTTTTCAGAACGCTCAACCTCTTTTAGTAGCCTTTCTCTTTCTTCAGTAAGTCTTTTAAGCTCCATCTCAATGTCAATTATCTCTTTTAGTTTAATATATGCAACACCCCAAGAAAGAACAAGTGAAACACTATCCTCTGGAATGTCTTCAGATGCTACTACCTCTTCAATATTTGCAAGTTTTTTTACATAAATCTCCCATAGCTGTTTTTGCTGTATCATTGAGTTGTCATCAGTCTTTATATAGACCTTTGGCTTTATATTTGCAGGTATATTTTTCTCAACTCTTAAGTTTCTGATGCTTCTTATAAGTTCAATCAACTTTTCAACTACTGAAATATCTTCAACATAGTTATATCCCATTGGCTCAGGCCACTTAGATATAACAAGGCTTTCTTCACTATGTGGAAGATTTAAATAAATCTCTTCTGTTACAAATGGCATAAATGGATGCAAGAGCTTTAAAACATTCGTGAGCACTGTTAGAAGGACATACTGTACCTCTTTGTTATTCTCTGCTTCTTTGTTATAGAGTATGGGCTTTGACATCTCAATATACCAGTCGCAAAACTCATCCCAGATAAAGTCATAAAGTTTTTGAGCTGCAATACCAATTTCAAACTTTTCAAGATTTTCAGTGACCTCTTTAATAAGAGTATCTAACCTTGACAGAATCCACCTTTCATTAAATGTAAATTTACTCTCATCAGGCTTGTAATTTGTATCAATGTCAAGGTTCATTATTACAAACCTTGCCGCATTCCAAATCTTGTTTGCAAAGTTTCTGTTTGCCTCAACCTTTTCCATATGAAATCTGGTATCATTGCCAGGTGAAATTCCTGTGACAAGTGTAAATCGCAGTGCATCTGCACCATATTTTTCTATTATCTCAAGCGGATCTATGCCATTTCCAAGTGATTTACTCATCTTTCTGCCTTGGGCATCTCTTACAATTCCGTGAATTAACACATACTTAAACGGCTCTTTGCCCATGTGCTCAACTGCTGAGAAAATCATTCTCGCAACCCAGAAGAATATGATATCATATGCAGTAACAAGGACATCTGTCGGGTAGAAATACTTCAAATCTTCTGTCTCTTCTGGCCAGCCTAATGTTGAAAACGGCCAGAGTGCTGATGAAAACCATGTATCAAGAGTGTCTTCATCTTGATATACATTTGTGGAACCACACTTTGAGCACACCTTTACTTCTTCTCGGCTTACCATCATATTGTCACAATCTTTACAATAGTATGCAGGAATTCTGTGACCCCACCAAAGCTGTCTTGAAATACACCAATCCTTTATATTTTCCATCCAGTTAAAGTATATCTTTTCAAATCTTTCTGGAATGAATTTTATCTTTCCTTCTTTTACAACCCTTATGGCAGGTTCTGCTAAAGGCTTCATCTTGACAAACCATTGCTTTGACACAAGCGGTTCAATTACTGTTGAGCACCTGTAACAGTGGCCTACATTGTGAGTATAGTCTTCTTCTTTGACAAGAAGTCCAAGTTCTTTTAGGTCATTTACAATATTCTTTCTTGCCTCATACCTATCCTGTCCCGCGTACTTACCAGCATTTTCGTTCATATACCCTTTTGTATCAATTACTTGTATCATTGGAAGATTATGTCTTTGCCCTATTTCAAAGTCGTTCGGGTCATGAGCAGGTGTAATCTTTACAACACCTGTTCCAAATTCCATATCTACATACTCGTCTGCAATAATTGGTATTTCCCTATTCACAAGTGGCAGCACAACTGTTTTTCCAATCAAGTGTTTGTATCTTTCATCATTAGGATTTACTGCAACAGCAGTGTCACCAAGCATTGTCTCAGGTCTTGTTGTAGCAACAACTACGAAGAAAGAATTGTCCTTTGCAGGATATTTAATGTGCCAAAGCTTGCCTTTCTTTTCTTCATACTCCACCTCAGCATCCGAAATTGTTGTTTTGCAAGTTGGACACCAGTTAATCATTCTCTCGCCTTTATAGATTAAACCTTTCTCATAAAGTCTTACAAAAACTTCCTTTACAGCATTAGAAAGTCCTTCGTCCATTGTAAATCGTTCTCTATCCCAATCGCAAGAAGCTCCGAGTTTTTTAAGCTGCTCAATTATCCTTCCGCCATAGACCCTCTTCCACTCCCATGCACGTTCTAAAAACTTTTCTCTTCCTATCATCTCTTTTGTCAAGCCTTCTTCTTTCATCTTCTCAACAATCTTTGCCTCTGTTGCAATACTTGCGTGATCAGTGCCAGGAACCCAAAGTGCGCAATATCCTTGCATCCTCTTAAATCTTATCAGAATATCCTGAATGGTGTTGTTTAGAGCGTGTCCCATATGTAGTTGCCCTGTAATATTTGGAGGTGGGATTACTATTGTAAAAGGCTTTTTTGAATAGTCAATCTTTGCATGAAAGTATTTTTTTTCAAGCCACATCTTATATAGCCTGTCTTCAACCTCTTGAGGATTGTAAACTTTTTGCACCTTCTTTCATCCTCCTTTTAAAGTTTTAATTTCACTTTTTATATTATTTCAAAATTATTTTTATTTCAAACTTTATGTTTTTGAATCTGAATTTATGGGTATAAAGTAATTGTAATTTAAAAATTTAAATTTTACAAGGGAGGTTACTTTAAAATGGTCAAAAGAGGAAATGTTTATAAATGTGAAGTTTGCGGAAATATTGTAGAGGTCTTATCTGCAGGTGGCGGACAGCTTGTTTGCTGCGGTCAGCCAATGACCTTACTTGAGGCAAACACAGTTGATGCGAGTTTAGAGAAACATGTACCAGTTATTGAAAAAACAGAAGAGGGTATTTTGGTAAAAGTTGGAGAGGTTCCACACCCAATGGAAGAAAAACACTACATTATGTGGATTGATCTTGTAGCAGAAGATGTTGTCTACAGAAAATTCTTAAAGCCTGGTGATGAGCCAAAAGCACTCTTTAATGTATCTGCTGATAAGCTCGTTGCATATGAATATTGCAATCTCCACGGGCTTTGGAAAAAGGAATAAAAAAGACAGGGCTGCTGAAATTTAGGCAAAGCAGCCCTCTTTTTTCTTCAATTTACTTTTCTAACAATCTCTTCGTCTCTCTTGCAATCATTAGCTCTTCGTTTGTTGGGACTATTAAAACTTTTACCTTACTCTCTGGTTTGTTAATTTCAAATACCTTGCCTTTCTCTGCGTTAAAGTTTTTCTCTTTATCATACAAAACACCCATGTATTCTAAATCAGTTACACACTTTTCTCGAACAACTGGATTGTTCTCACCAATTCCTGCTGTGAATACTATTGCATCAACACCGCCTAAAACTGCAGCATATTCTCCAATATATTTCTTTACCCTATAGCAGAACATATCAATTGCAAGCTGAGCCCGTTCATTTCCTTCATTTGCAGCTTTCTCTAAATCCCTAAAGTCACTGCTAACACCAGAAATCCCTAAGACTCCAGATTTTTTGTTGAGAAAATCATTCATCTGTTTAACGTCCATATTCTCTTTTTCCATAAGGTACAAAATAACAGCAGGGTCAATTGTGCCACTTCTTGTACCCATTGCAAGCCCAGCTAATGGTGTAAAGCCCATGCTTGTGTCAACTGATTTACCATACTTTATTGCACAAACACTTGAACCATTTCCAAGGTGGCATGTTATAAGCTTTAGTTCCTCTAAAGGTCTCTTTAAGTACTCAGCTGCCTTTATCGCAACATATTTGTGTGATGTACCATGAAATCCGTATTTTCTAATCTTGTACTTCTCATACACCTCATATGGAAGTGAATACATGTAAGCATACTTTGGCATTGTTTGATGGAAAGCTGTGTCAAATACAGCAACGTTTGGCTTCCCTGGAATTTCTTTTTCGCACGCTTCAATTCCCGTAAGGTTTGCAGGGTTGTGAAGGGGAGCAAGCTCTATACACTCTTTTATTGCCTTTTTTACATCTTCATTGACAACAACAGCATCACTAAAATACTCCCCACCATGAACAACTCTGTGGCCAATTGCATCAATCTCATCCATTGACTTTATTATCCCCATCTGAGGATGTGTTAACATCTCCAAAACAAGTTTTATTGCCACATTGTGGTCTTTTACCTCTTGCTCTTTTATAATCTCCTGTCCATTTTTCTGGTGTCTTATAAACGCTCCCGACAAACCAATTCTGTCAACAACACCTCTACATAGAGCAACCTCTGTTTCAGTATCAATAAACTGGTATTTTAATGACGAGCTTCCTGAATTTAATACTAATACCTTCATTATTATCTTACCCCTTTAATCTTTTATTTCATCATTGCCTGAACAGCAGTGATAGCAACAACACCAACAATGTCTTCTGCTTTGCAACCTCTTGACAAGTCATTTACAGGCTTTGCTATTCCCTGGGTAATAGGTCCATACGCCTCAGCTTTTGCAAGTCTCTCTGTCAGCTTGTATGCAATATTGCCGGCATCAAGATCAGGGAAGATTAATACATTTGCCTGGCCTGCAACAGGGCTGCCTGGTGCTTTTAACTTTGCAACAGAAGGTACAAGTGCTGCGTCTGCCTGAAGTTCACCATCTATCAAAAGATCTGGTGCTTTCTCTTTTGCAATCCTTGTTGCCTCAACAACTTTGTCAACCATCTCTGACTTTGCAGAACCCTTTGTTGAATATGAGAGCATTGCAACCTTTGGAGTCTTTCCAACCAAGGCTTCAAAGCTCTTCGCAGAGGTTATGGCAATATCAGCAAGCTCTTCAGCATTGGGATTTGGATTTAGGCCCGCGTCAGCATACAAAAATACACCATTTTCTCCATATTCGCAGTTTGGAACAACCATAATAAAAAAGCTTGAAACAAGCTTTACACCCGGTGCTGTTTTTAAGATTTGAAGTGCTGGGCGCAGTGTATCCGCAGTTGAGTGAATTGCACCAGATACCATTCCATCTGCTAAACCCTTGTACACCAGCATAACGCCAAAGTACATTGGGTCTTTCATGATCTTTCTCGCATCTTCAAGTGTCACACCTTTGTTTTTTCTCAGTTCATAAAAATCATTCACAAACTCATCAAACCTATCAAAATTGTCTGGGTCAATAAAGATTGCATCATCCACATTTGCACCAAACTTTGTCGCTTCTTTTTTAATCTCATCTTCCTTACCAATTAAAACAATCTTTGCAATCTTCTCTTTCAACACAATACTTGCGGCTTTTAAATTTCTCTCTTCATAGCTTTCAGGAAGTACAATTGTTTTTATATTTGACTTTGCCTTTTCTATTATTGTATCAATAAATGCCATCTTTAAAAGCCCCTTTCGTTTATTATTTAACATTATTACACCCTATATATTATAAACCAAATTGTATCTTGTATACAAGAAGTATTTTAAAAGAATTTAGAGATTCTTTGCAAAGAAAAATGCTAAACAAAAGTTTGAAGAATATATGTTTTTATGTTATAATCTATTTAAAATAAACAAATTGAAAAGGGGATACTTTAAATGAAGAAACAGCTTACAAAAAAGCAAGAGGAAATATTAGAGTTTATAAAAAAGAGAATTAAAGAAAAAGGCTATCCACCTGCTGTGAGAGAGATATGTGAGGCAACGGGCTTAAAATCAACTTCAACTGTACATGGGCACTTAACCCGCTTAGAGAAAAAAGGCTATATAAGGCGCGATCCTTCAAAACCAAGAGCAATTGAGATCGTAGATGACGATTTTTATGTCCACAGAAATGTCATTCAGCTCCCTCTTGTTGGGAAAGTCACTGCAGGTGAACCCATCTTAGCTGTTGAAAACATCGAAGATACTATAACCCTACCCTATGACTTGGTTGGAACAGAAGATGCATTTTTGCTAAGAGTTAAAGGAGATAGTATGATTGATGCAGGAATTTTCGACAATGATATTATAATTGTAAGAAGACAAAATGTTGCCGAAAATGGAGATATTGTTGTTGCATTAATTGACGAGGAAGCAACTGTTAAAAGATTTTTTAAAGAAAGTGATCACATAAGGCTACAACCCGAAAACAAAGCAATGGACCCTATAATTGTAAAAGACGTGAAAATCCTTGGAAAAGTAATAGGACTTATTAGGAGGATGTAAGAATTTACATCCTCCTAAGTCTCTCAATAGCCTTTAAAATCCCCACAACTCCTATTTCGAATGAAGAACTACCCTGCAGATATGCAACATAAGGTTCTCTTATCGGTGCATCACATGAAAGTTCTAAGGATGTGCCCTGCACAAATCCACCTGCTGCCATTATTACTTTGTGAGAATACCCTGGCATATCCCATGGCTCGGGTAAAACATTGCTGTCAACAGGGCAGCCTTTTTGAATCCCCTGACAAAAGCTAATCAATTCTTTTTCATTTCCAAACACAATTGACTGAATTATGTCTGTTCTATACTGGTTGTACCGTGGTAAAACCTTAAAGCCTAACCTTTCCATAATATAAGCTGTAAAAACTGCAACCTTTAAACTCTCAGCAACAATATGAGGTGCAAATAGAAGCCCTTGTAATATCTCTCTGTTAAAGCCAAGTGAAGGTCCTACCTCTTTGCCCATACCAGGGGTGTTGAGCCTGTCTGCACACATCTCAACCAGCTCTTTTTTGCCGGCAATATAACCTCCACATGATGCAATTGTTCCACCCGGGTTTTTAATGAGTGAACCTGCTATTAAATCTGCTCCAACCTCTGTTGGTTCAAGCTTTTCCACAAACTCACCATAACAGTTGTCAACCATTATGATGGTATCAGGACTAATTCTCTTTATAAACCGTGTCACTTCTTTTATCTTTTCAACAGAGATTGACTCTCTTAAAGAGTACCCTCTTGAGCGCTGGATAAAAACTGCCTTTATTTTTCTTTCTTTTAGCACCTTTTCAATTTTGTCAAAGTCAAAGCTATTATTTTTTAAGTCAATCTCTTCATACCTTATGCCAAAATCAATAAGAGTACCATGACCTCCACTTTTTATCCCAATGACCTTTTGAAGTGTGTCATAAGGCTGTCCACAAATAGACAAAAGTACATCGCTCGGTCGCAGCACTCCAAATAGCATTGTTGAGATTGCCTGAGTACCTGAAACAAACTGAATTCTCACAAGCGAATCCTCACAGCCAAATACATCAGAATATATTCTTTCAATTACATCTCTACCACTGTCTGAATAGCCATAACCATCTGTTTTGTTCAAATGTGTATAAGAAAGTTTATTTTTTTGAAATGCGTTTAAGATTTTGAGCTGGTTGTATGATTTTATTTTCTCTATCTCTTCAAAAATCTCTTTTACACTTTCAAGTGCTTGCTGTGCTATATTGATTAGTCCCTTGTCAAAATTAAAAAATCTACCCAAAGCCTCAAAGTCAACCTTCAATTTTTGCCCCGCCCTTCTTACTTACTTGCTTTAAAAAATTAAAGAAAGCTCATGATTTTAAAGTCTCATGAGCTTTCTTTAAAGAGATTTTTTACGCTTTTTTATTTTGACTCTTGATTTTGGTTAGTGTTACTTTGCTGAGAAGCTGTGTTTTGCGCTTGTGAGTTTTGAGCTTGAGCCATGTAGTTTATTGGCTTTGATGGCAGAATAGATGAAATTGCATGTTTGTAAATAAGCTGCTGTTTATTATTCTCTGTCTCTACCACCAATGTAAAGTTATCAAAACCTTTGATAACTCCTTTCAGTTGGAATCCACTCAGTAAAAAGATCGTAACGTTGACTTTTTCTTTTCGAAGCTGGTTCAAAAATAAATCCTGCAAGTTCAAATTTCCTTTTGCCACCTTATGTATTCCTCCCCAAACTTAAAAGTTTTTTATATTATAATTTTTATATGTTTTTCTTAAATTATACCACACTTTTGCAAAGTTCAAAACATTTTTTCACAACTTCTTTAAATTCAAGGTTACCTACATCCAAGAATATAAAATCCCCTTGATACTTAAACCAAATACTCTGCCTCTTTGCAAACTGTTTAGTTCGCAGTTTAAGCTCCTCTTTTGCCTCATCTAAAGTAATCTTACCTTCAATGTATGGTATTACCTGCTTGTATCCAAGTCCTTGCATAGACTTTAAGTCCTTTGAATACCCCATTTCAAGCAGCATCTTCACCTCATTTACAAGGCCCATTTTAAACATTTTCTCAACCCTTGTATCAATTCTCTCTTTAAGAAGAGACCTTTCCATCACAAAACACAAAGGTAGTATATTATACTTTTTAGAACCTTTTTTCCTCACCTTGTCCAAAAAATCTGTCGGCTTTTTGCCAGTGAGAAAGTAAATTTCCAAATACCTTATAACCCTTTTTACATTATTCGGATGAACAGACTGTGCAGCCTTGCTGTCAATATTTTTAAGCATTTCATAAAGATACATATTCCCCTTTTCATCAAGCTCTTTATAAAGGTTTTGACGTACCTGTTTTGAGTCCCCCATCTCAGGAAACTCAATCTCATCCACAATCGATTTTATATAAAATCCTGTACCACCAACAAGAAGCGGAATTTTGCCTTTTTGATAAATCTCATCTATTGCTTTTGTTGCATCTTTTTGGAATAACGCTACATTGTAATCTTCATCAGGGTAGACAACGTCAATCACATAGTGTTTTACTATTTGTCTTTGCTCTTTGGTTGGTTTAGCAGTGCCAATGTCCATATACTTATAGACACACATAGAATCTGCAGAGACAATTTCGCCATCTATCAGCTGAGCAAGCTCAATTGCAACATCCGTCTTTCCAGTTGCAGTAAGACCTGCAATTACAATCAAAGGAATTTTTTGCATCTTCTTTATTTCACCTTTTTCCCAAAATCTTATTTTTATCAAACAATCCTTTTGAACATCTTTTCAATATCCCTTTTTTGAATTTCAACAACAACAGGCCTTCCATGAGGACAGTTGAATATCTTCTTCTCAACAAGAACAAGCTTTACTATTTCTTCTTTTTCTAAATCTGAAATATTCATATTGCCTTTAACTGCTGCTCTGCATGCTATCTTTTTGAGCAATTCCTCTGAAAAGTGGGTTATACCCTCTGCTACTGATTCATTGTAAATCATCTCAATTATATCACCTATGAAAAACTTATCAACTGCACTTTTAAATAAAAGTGGATATGTTCTTACCACTATTTCATTTTTCCCAAAATCACCTATTTCAAAACCAAGTTTTTCGAAAAAGTGGACATTTTCTAAGACAAACTCTTTTTGAGAAATTGGAAGCTCAACTATAATTGGAGAGAGCAGTATCTGTCTTTGGATTTTATTCTGAAGAATTTCTTCTTTCAAAACTTCAAACAATCTTCTTTCATGAACAGCATGCTGGTCTATAAGATAAAGGCTATCCTCTTTTTGTACAATGATATAGGTATCAAAAGCATATCCCACTATCTTATAAGTCTCAACATTAAACTCTTCTGAAAATACAGTTATGACATCTTTGCTCTCTTTTTCTACCTCTACTTTCGAAAAATCAAGTTGTTCCTCAATTTTCAAAAATTCATTCAAATTTTCTTGAAACGCTTTTTCTTCGCTTTGTTGTTCTTGTGTATAAGACCAAAGTTTTTTTACCATTTTAACATCTTGTAAAGTTTGGGGCAAATAAAGACTATCTAAAGTAGGTTTTGGAATCATTTTTTCTGACTGAAGTGCACTTGAAACTGTCTTATATACAGTGTTATAAACATATCTTTCATCTCTGAACTTTATCTCAAGTTTTGCAGGGTGAACATTTACATCAATGTCAACAGGATTTATTTCTATAAACAAAAATACAATGGGAAATCTACCTGTCAAAATTGAATTTTTAAAAGCCTCATCAATACAAGTGGAAAGAAGCTTGCTTCTTATAAATCTTCTATTGACATAAAAGTGATAACCGCTTCTTGTTGACTTACTCAAAACTGGGTTTACAAAAAAGCCCCATACTTTTAAACCTTTTTCTTGGTGTGAAAAGTCAATGAGGTTTTTTAAAATCTCTGACCCAAAAACTGAGGCAATAGCAGACTCTACTTTACTATCCCCTGGTGTAAAAAGTTGCCTTTTATTGTCTACCTGCATCCTAAAAGAAATCTCTGGATAGCAGATTGAAATCTTTTCAACAACTTCAATACAGTATTTTTGCTCAGTAGAAGGTGATTTTAAAAATTTTAGCCTCGCTGGTGTATTATAAAAAAGGTCTTCAATTGTAATTTTTGTCCCTTTTTCAAAAGGATATATGGTTTTCGAAAGAACTTTTCCACCTTCAACCTCTACCTTACACCCTTGTTCCTGTTCATAGTGCCTTGAGATAAGAGTGACCTTCGAGACGCTTGAAATTGCACAAAGTGCCTCTCCTCTAAAACCCATTGTTGTAATTTTAAAAATGTCGTCAACCGATTTTATCTTACTTGTTGTGTGCCTCTCAAAAACGTATTCAATGTCATCAGAGTGAATACCTTTGCCATTGTCATAAACCTCAATTTTTTTTATACCACCTTTTTCTAATTTAATATCAATCAAACTTGCTCCTGCATCAATGGAATTTTCAATTACCTCTTTTAAGCACGATGCAGGCCTTTCGACAACCTCACCAGCTGCTAAAATGTGAGTAATCTCCTCAGATAACCTATTTAACTCTCTCATAACAGTTGCCTCTCTTTTGCTTTAATTATCTCATGTTTCAACTCGCTTAAAATGTTTAGTGCCTGAATTGGAGTTATATTTAAAATGTCAAGGTTTTCAATCTTCTCTATTATCTCATCTTTTTTGTATGAAAAAAACTCTATCTGCTCAGTAAATTCTCTTTTTATCTCTTTTCTTAATCTCTTTGCCTCTTTCCGATTTATATCAGCCTCTTCAAGCTTTTTTAAGATTTGCTCTGCTCTTTGCAAAACCTCTTCAGGAATACCAGCAAGCCTTGCAACATGAATGCCATAACTCGAATCACAGCCACCCCTTACAATCTTTCTCAAAAAGATAATGTTTTTCCCTTCTTCTTTTACATCAACTCTATAATTTTTCACACCTGAAATCCTCTCTTCAAGCTCTGTAAGTTCATGATAGTGAGTTGCAAAAAGAGTCTTTGCACCTATTTTAGATTTGTCAGCAACATATTCTAAAACAGCCCAGGCAATTGAAAGCCCATCGTATGTGCTTGTGCCTCTTCCCACCTCATCAAATATTATAAGGCTTTTCGGCGTTGCATTTTTCAAAATATTTGCAACCTCACTCATCTCAACCATAAAAGTGCTCTGGCCAGAGGAGATGTCATCTGATGCTCCAATTCGTGAAAAAATCTTATCCACTATACCAATCTGCGCTTCTTCTGCTGGAACAAAGCAGCCCATCTGCGCCATTATGACAATTAGTGCTACCTGACGCATGTATGTAGATTTCCCTGCCATGTTAGGACCTGTAATTATCAAGACTCTGTTTTGGTCATTGTCAAGTTCTGTGTCATTTGGAACAAAGTTGCTATGGCCTATCATTTTTTCAACAACAGGATGTCGACCATTTTTTATATAGATTCTATCGCCCAAATAAACGGTGGGTTTTGTATATCTGTTGTCAATAGCAATGTGAGCAAATGAGCAAAGAGCGTCAATTATAGCTATACAACTTGCTGTTTTTTGAATTCTATCTATCTGGCTTTCTACTTTGTCTCTTATCTCACAGAAAAGCTCATATTCAAGCTCAACAAGTTTTTGTTCTGCATTTACAATCTCATCTTCTAACTTCTTCAGCTCTTCTGTGACATATCTTTCTGCGTTTGCAAGAGTCTGTTTTCTTATATAGCGCTCGGGAACAAGTGAATAGTTAGATTTAGTTACTTCAATGTAATATCCAAAAACCTTGTTGTAGCCTATTTTTAAATTTTTGATGCCTGTCAAATTTCTTTCTTTTTCTTCATATTGAATAAGAAGTTCTTTACTGTTCTTTGAAATATTTCTCAGCCTGTCTACATGGTCATTAAATCCATCTTTTATAATCCCACCTTCTTTCAGGCCTACAGGTGCATCTTCGTTTATTGAAGAATCAATTAGACTATATACATCTTCTAACGTGTCAAGTCCATCATAAAGCTCTTTCAGCAAAGGTGATTTAAACTCTCTCAAGAGTTCTTTTAGCTGCGGTAAAACCTCAATTGATTTTTTTAAACTTAGCAAATCCTTTGCGTTTACGCTCTTGTAAGCAAACTTTGAAGATAGTCTTTCAATGTCATATATTCCTTCTAATAGTCCTTCAATCTGCATTAAAAGTGGAAAATTGTTGTAAAGTTCTTCAACTGCATCAAGTCTTCTGTTTATCTCAACAACATCAATTAAAGGTCTTTCAAGCCATTTTTTAATTAGTCTTGAGCCCATTGACGTTTTTGCCTGGTCCAAGATTCCAAAAAGACTATTTTTCTTTGAGCGAGCAATTATACTCTCTGTCAACTCCAAATTCCTTTTTGTGCTGAGGTCAATTTGAAGATAATTCTGTACTCTGTAAAACTCAAACTTTTTTATATAGTTAAATGAAATCTTTTGGGTATCCACTAAATAATTAAGTAAATTTCCAACAGACAGTGCCACTTTGTCATTTAGATTGGTGATTTGCATCTGTTTATCTATTAAATCATAGCATCTATCAATGTCAATAAACTCTATTTTCTGAACAAATGAGTTGTAGTTTTCTCTAATAAGTTCATAGAGGTCATTATCCAAATGAGAAACTAAAATTTCACTTGGAGCATATTTACTAATCTCATTTATCATCTTTTGGATATCATCTTCAATTAAACAAGCATACATTTCACCTGTTGATATATCAACAAATGTCAGAGCAAAATTAGTTTCAGCCCTTGCAACACAGCAGATAAAGTTATTTGCCTTGCTAAAGCTTTCATCAATAAATGTACCTGGTGTGATAATCCTGGTAATCTCTCTTTTCACAACACCTTTTGCAAGCTTTGGATCTTCCACCTGCTCACAGATAGCTACTTTGTATCCTTTTTCAATAAGCTTTGCAATATAGCTATGTGCGGAATGATAAGGAACCCCGCACATAGGTGCTTTTTCATTGTTTCCACAATCTCTTGCTGTTAGGGCTATCTCAAGCTCTTTTGAAGCAATTATTGCATCGTCAAAGAACATCTCATAAAAGTCCCCAAGCCTGAAAAACAGAATACAGTCTTTTACCCTTTGTTTTATCTCCATGTACTGCTGCATCATTGGGGTAAGCTCTTGCATAGTTCATATCACCTCACCATAAAGCCAATGCCTTGAGGCTTCCAAAATTTTTACATTTACAAACTTGTACATAAACTCAGAAGAACACTTCACATTTACTACTTTGTTAGTTCTTGTTCTTCCTTCAAGAAGATTATTCCTCTTCGAGTACCCGTCTATGAGAATTTCATATACTTTCCCAAGCATTTGCTGATTCTTTTTCAAAGCTATTTCCTCAACTAATTTTACAAGTCTTTGAAATCTTTCATGTTTTACCTCATCAGGCACCTGATTTGGCATTTGCGCTGCTTTTGTTCCTTTTCTCTTGGAGTACATAAAAGTAAACGCTGAGTCAAACTCAACTTTTCTGACTACATCCAAAGTATCTTCAAAATCTTCTTCTGTCTCGCCTGGAAATCCTACTATAATGTCTGTTGTAATTGCTATGTCAGGAATGTTGTTTTTTAGCTTTTCAACAAGTCGCAGGTAATCCTCTTTTGTGTAGTGCCTGTTCATCTCTCTTAAAATCCTTGTTGAACCCGACTGTACTGGTAGATGTATATGCTCACACACCTTCTCCAAGTCCCTCATTGCAAAAATTAGCTCATCTGACAAATCTTTTGGATGCGAGGTCACAAACCTTATTCTCTCGATACCTTTTATATTATTTACCTTTTCAAGGAGTTTATAAAACGGAATTCCATCGGGCAAGTCTTTACCGTAAGAGTTCACGTTCTGCCCCAGTAGTGTGACCTCTTTTACTCCATTTGCTGCAAGCTGCTCAATTTCAAATAGAATCTCTTCAGGTCTTCTACTCCTTTCTCTCCCTCTTACGTAGGGCACAATACAATATGAACAAAAATTGTTACAGCCATAGATTATATTGACAAAGGCACTGACACCTTCTCTTCTTGCAGTTGGAATGCCTTCAACAACTACATCTTCATCCTCTGCAACATCAATTACGGTCTTTTTTGTAGTAATTGCCTTATACAGAAGCTGAGGAAACCTGTGAAGGCTCTTTGTACCAAAGATTATATCTAAAAAGGGGAATATTTTAGCAAGCTTTTGTGCAACTTCAAGTTGCTGAGGCATACATCCACATACACCTATTATCAAGTCTGGTTTTTTGTCCTTTAATCTCTTTAGAGGACCAATATTACCATACACTCTCGACTCAGCATGTTCTCTCACAGCACATGTGTTAAAAATGATAAGATCTGCTTCTTCGACATTTTGAGTCTCTACATATCCCATTGCATTTAGCATTCCTGCTAATTTTTCAGAATCATGGACATTCATTTGACATCCATAAGTTATAATGTGATATGTTCTGTTTTTCCCATTTTTAAAATAATACTCTGAGTTCATCTTTTCAATCTCTTCAATGAAGTGTGCTTGAGTACCAAAATCTATATAATAAATTCCTCTATTTTCCAAGTTTTATCCCCCTCAAAGTT
Source organism: Caldicellulosiruptor changbaiensis (assembly GCF_003999255.1). Taxonomy (GTDB): domain Bacteria; phylum Bacillota; class Thermoanaerobacteria; order Caldicellulosiruptorales; family Caldicellulosiruptoraceae; genus Caldicellulosiruptor; species Caldicellulosiruptor changbaiensis. Next base: position 1,220,361 of record NZ_CP034791.1, on the reverse strand, counting down.
TTTTCATTTAACAAGCTTTATTATAACATTTTGTACATGGAATTATAATATCATATGGTCCCATTTTTTTCTTAATATTTGGAGCAAAATCAGAACAAAATTAATATTGAAATCTCAAATAATCACCGAGAAAAAAGGAGGAAAAATTCATGCCAAGGAGAAAAAGGCTTGTTCCAGAAGCTGCTCCTCAGCTGGATAAATTAAAACAAGAAACAGCCCAAGAGGTTGGCGTAACTCTTGACAACTACAATCCAAACATTACCACAAAGCAAGCAGGAACTGTTGGTGGATATATGGTCAAAAAGATGATTCAGGACTATCAAAACAGGGCAAAGAACCAGCAGTAACAAAAAAACGGCAGAGGGAAATTCCCTTCTGCCTTTCACCTTATTCAGATTAATTCCTTACAGAGAATAAACCTCATTTGCTGACAGTATCCTAACATTGTTTTCTTTTAAGACATTTACTGCATAATCGCCATTTTCAACTTTCAAGATTACAAGAGCTTCATCAGTTATCTTTCCTACAAAAGCATACATGTATTCAATTCCTATGTCGTTTTTATATAGAATATCAAGCACTTTTGCAAGACCGCCTGGTTTGTCTTCAACAGCTATTGCAATCACGTCTGTTGCAGAAACTGTAAATCCATTTTCTTTTAGAACCTGCAAAGCTAAATCAGGCTTGTTAACAATTAGTCTCAAAATACCAAAGTCTGTTGTATCAGCAATTGAGAGAGCTGAGATGTCAATGTTGTTCTTCCCTAAAATACTTGTCACCTCAGCAAGTCTTCCTGACTTGTTTTCTAAAAACACAGAAATCTGCTTTACATACATTCTTAAAAACCCTCCTGAATATTTTCAAACTCACCTACTAATTATATTAATACCCATTTATTTATATCTTTCTCTTGTCAATTACTCTTTTTGCCTTTCCTTCACTTCGCTCAATTGTCTTTGGCTCAACAAGCCTTACCTTAACAGAGATTCCAAGTGTATCTTCAATTGCTTTTGTTATTTTCTTTTCAAGCTGTTCAAGCTTTTTGACCTCATCTGAGAACATTCTTTCAGAAACCTCTACCAAAACTTCTAAAACATCAAGGTTATTGACCCTGTCCACAATTAACTGATAATGAGGTTCAACCTCGCCCATCTCAAGCAAAACACTTTCTATCTGAGATGGGAAAACATTCACACCTCTTATTATTATCATGTCATCAGTTCTGCCAATAACCTTTTCCATTCTAACAAGTGTCCTGCCACATTTGCACCTGTCATAGTGAAGAGCTGTTATATCCCTTGTTCTGTATCTTATAAGAGGAAGTCCCTCTTTTGTTATTGTAGTAAATACAAGCTCACCATACTCTCCCTCACCTAATACCTCTCCTGTTTCAGGATTTATTATTTCAGGTAAGAAATGATCTTCATTTATGTGCATACCACACTGGTATTCGCACTCAAAAGCAACACCTGGGCCAATTATCTCAGAAAGCCCATAGATATCATATGCCTTAATATTGAGCTTTGACTCTATCTCTTTTCTCATATTTTCAGACCATGGCTCTGCTCCAAATACACCTGACTTGAGCTTCAATTGAGACTTGTCAATTCCCATTTCCTCCATTGTTTCAGCAAGATAAAGTGCGTAAGATGGTGTACAAGCCAAAAGCGTTGTTCCAAAGTCAACCATTAGCTGAATCTGTCTTTTTGTATTGCCTGATGAAATTGGTATGACAGATGCACCAATTCTCTCTGCACCATAGTGTACTCCAAGACCACCTGTGAAAAGTCCATAACCATATGCAATCTGGACAAATGAATGCTTATCTGCCCCTGCTGCAACAAGTGTTCTTGCCATAACCTCAGACCAGATCCCGATGTCATGTTTGGTATATCCTACAACTGTGGGTTTTCCAGTTGTACCAGATGATGCATGGATTCTCACAATCTCACTTAATGGCACAGCAAAAAGACCATATGGATAGTTGTCTCTTAGGTCTTGTTTTGTTGTAAATGGAAGTTTTTGTAGGTCACTTAAGTCTTTTACATCCTCAGGAATAAGCCCTAACTCCTGCATCTTTTTTCTGTAATACGGAACACTTGTATAAACTCTTTTTACTGTCTCAACCAAGCGTTTTAGTTGAATTTCCTGCAATGTACCCCTCTCCATACACTCCATATGTTCATCCCAATATCTCATCTTAAATCTTCACCTCACCTAAATCTACATTTCTACCTATCGCAAACGCCTTAAGATTTATCTCAACAAACTCTGGTTTTACATTATTCTCTATAGCCTTTCTAAAATAGCTTTCTTCAATTCCTATAAGTCTGCTAAACACGCCTAACATTATAGTATTCTGAACACGTGGACTTCCTACTTTAGTGAGCAAAGATGGGATATCAACCTTATAGAACTTTACTCCAAGCTTCTTTACAATCTTATCCACATCAGGATACTTATATACCCCCGTAATAACACTCATCGGAGGGATTTCATAGTCAGAGTAGATTAAAATCCCTTCTTTTTTTAAATACTCAATCCAGCGCAGAGCTTCTAACTTTTCAAATGCAATTATATAGTCAGCCTCTGCTTTGTCTATAAGTGGTGAAAATACCTTCGTGCCTGCCTTTACATATGTTACAACACTGCCTCCTCTTTGCGCCATTCCATGGACTTCTGATATTTTTACATCATATCCTACATTCAAAAATACTTCACCTAAAATCTTACTCAACAAAATATTTCCCTGTCCACCAACCCCAACTATTAATATGTTGAGATTTTCTTTCATCGCGCCACTACTCCTTTACACTACTGATTGCTCCAAATCTGCAGATACTTTCGCACATACCACATGCAAGACACAAGTTCTGGTCAATCGTAGGTACCTCTTTAAGTGATATAGCAGGACAGCCTAAGCTCAAACATAGTTTACAGTTTTTGCATTTATTTTTGTCAATGTATCTTTTTGATAATACATATTTATACCTTCTATGAAGTCTGCAAGGTGCTTTGACAATTAAAACCTTAACACCTGGCTTGTCGATTAGTGTACTTATTTTTTTGATGTTCTCATTGATATTGTATGGGTTTATCTCTTCGACAACTGAACATCCTATAGTTTTGCAAAGACTAACCAAGTCAAGTTTAAAAGTCTCCTCTCCCCTAATTGTATATCCAGTTGCTGGATGGTCTTGATGCCCTGTCATTCCAGTTGTGGAGTTATCCAATATCAAAAGTAGCATGTCAGATTTGTTATAAACAGCATCAATAAGCCCAGTTATTCCAGAGTGAACAAAGGTTGAATCACCTATGACTGCAACTACTTTAGCCTTCTTATCTGAGGCCTTTGAAATGCCATGAGCCATTCCAACACTTGCACCCATACAAATACATGTATCCATAGCATTAAAAGGCGAAAGAGCCCCCAACGTATAACAACCTATATCACCTGTTATGATAATGTCTTTTATTTTGCTTAAAACGTAAAAGATACCTCTGTGAGGGCAGCCAGGGCATAAAACAGGAAGTCTTGGAGCAAGCTCTTCATTCAGTTTATAAGGAGGCTCAACTTGCGTTTTTTCAATTGCCGATTTTATGAACGTAGGGGAATATTCACCTGTCATCTTAAAGATCTCTTTGCCAACTGCATTTCTTATTCCCATTGCCTTTATATTTTCTTCTAAAAAAGGGTCAAGCTCTTCAACAATATAGACCTTTTCAAACTTGCTGCAAAAATCTTTAACTAACCTCTCTGGCAGAGGATAAACCATACCCAATTTTAAAACCCAAGCGTCAGGATATGCTTCTTTTACATACTGGTAAGCTATACCTGCTGTGATAAAGGCTAAATTACTTTCACCTTCCTCAATTCTATTAAGCTCTGTTTTTTCGGCAAACTCCTTTAAGTCATTTAACCTCTTTTCAACAATTTCATGCCTTTTTCGTGCCATCGCTGGCATCATTACATACTTTTGAATATCCTTTTTGTATCCATAATCTATTTCAACTCGGCTATCTTCTTCCACTACTGATTGAGAATGTGAAACTCTTGTTGTAAGGCGCAAAATTACAGGTGTATCGTACTTTTCACTTATTTCAAAACCTTTTTTCACAAAATCAACACACTCTTGGCTGTCAGCAGGCTCTAAAACTGGCACTTTTGCTGCCTTTGCAATGTTTCTTGTGTCCTGCTCATTTTGTGAAGAGTGCATACCAGGGTCATCAGCAACAGCTATTAAAAGTCCGCCGTTTACCCCTGTGTAAGATACAGTAAAAAGGGGGTCTGCGGCAACATTCAAACCCACATGTTTCATCGAACATATTGCTCTTTTACCATAGATAGCCGCCCCAATCGCAACCTCCAAAGCCACCTTTTCGTTTGGTGCCCATTCACAGTAAATCTCACTGTACTGGGATATGAACTCTGTAATCTCTGTTGAAGGTGTACCAGGATAAGCAGTTGCAACCTTCACACCTGCTTCATAACATCCTCTGGCAACTGCTTGATTCCCAAGCATAAGTCGTCTCAATAGTCTCAGCCTCCAATTTATTCTTTGTTTTTTTAGTTTGTTTGCTTCCTCAAATCAACAACTCTTTTTGCCTTGCCAGTTGTTCTTTCAAGAGTCTTTGGCTCTACCAATTTTACTTTTACATTTAACCCCAATACTGTATAAATTCTGTGCTTTATCTTGTTTTCCAGCTTTTCAAGTTCAGCGTACCTTTCTAAAAGCTTCCCATCTACAAGCTCAACATGTACTTCTAAATCATCCAAATATCCTCTTTTTGTAACAACCAGCTGATAATGTGGTCCAATTCCTTCTATTCCCATTAAAACACTTTCAATTTGCGAAGGAAATACATTCACACCTCGAATAATTAGCATATCGTCTGTGCGTCCTTTTACAGAGGTCATTCTGACATTTGTCCTTCCACATTTGCATGGTTCATAAATTAGTGATGTAATGTCTCTTGTCCTATACCTTATAAGCGGCATTCCTTCTTTTGTGATTGTTGTCAAAACAAGCTCACCTGTTTCGCCCTCTGGTAAGACCTCACCCGTCTGGGGATTTATAATCTCTGGATAGAAATGGTCTTCATTTATATGAAGTCCTTCTCGAAACTCGCACTCTCCTGAAACACCCGGCCCAATAATCTCAGACAACCCATAGTTTTCTGTTGCAAAAAGACCCCATTTTTTCTCAATCTCTCGTCTCATCTCTACTGTTGAACTCTCTGCACCAAATAATCCTATCCTGAGTTTCAGCTTTGACCTGTCAATATTGAGTTCATTTGCAACCTCATCCATGTAAAGTGCATAAGATGGAGTGCAAACCAAAACTGTTGCGCCAAAATCTTGCATTACCATAAGCTGCTTTTCTGTATTACCACTTGAAATAGGAATTACAGTTGCACCAACTCTCTCTAAACCCTGATGAAGTCCAAACGCTCCTGTAAAAAGTCCATAGCCAAATGCTATCTGGGCAATGTCATGTTCTCTTACCCCTGCTGCTGTTACAATTCTCGCAACCACCTCTGTCCAGATTTCCATATCATGTTTGGTATATCCTACAACTGTAGGTTTTCCTGTTGTACCTGAGGAGGCATGAATTCTAACAATCTTTGACAAAGGGACGGTAAATAGTCCATATGGATAGTTCTCTCTTAAATCATCCTTTGTTGTGAAAGGAAGAAGCTGAATGTCTTTAAGAGTTTTGATGTGATGTGGCTTTACTCCAATTTCATCAAATTTTTTACGGTAAAAAGGAACATTTTCATAAACCCTTTCTACCGTCCTTTTAAGCCTTTCAAGTTGCAGTTCTTCATATTGTTTTCTGTTTAGTTTTTCATATTCTGACCATATCATTCCAACCTACCATCCTTCCTGATTATGTATATTGCAGAATATAATAAATTATAATTATGAGCTTTTTTAAGTTATTATATTGTAATATTTGATGATTTTCAAGCAAAAAGGCAAACAAAAATGGGCCACCTCATTTGATATTTCCTTGAGATAGCCCTACTTTATTATTACAAATCTGTCATCTTCAACATCAATTTTGATATTGTCACCTTCGTCAATTGTACCCTTTAAAATTTCTCTCGCAATTAACGTCTCAACATTTTTCTGTAAAAACCTTTTTATTGGCCTTGCACCAAAGTTCACATCGAATGCATTTTCCGTTACATATTCTTTTGCTCGCTGTGTAAGCATTATTGAGATCCCTTTTTCTATAAGCTTTTGTTGAATCTCGGCAACTCTCAAGTCGATAATTTTTATTATCTGCTCTTTTGTAAGGGGCTTAAAGATTATTATCTCATCAAGCCTATTTAGAAACTCTGGCCTGAAGTGTGCTTTGAGCTCTTTGTCTATGAGTTTTTTTGTATTTTCATCTATTTCACCATTTGAGATGTTTGCATTCAAGAGATACTCACTTCCCAAGTTTGAGGTCATTATTATAATTGTATTTTTAAAGTCTACCGTTTTTCCTTTTGAATCTGTGAGCCTTCCATCATCCATTATCTGAAGCAAGATATTGAATACATCATGGTGAGCTTTTTCAACCTCATCAAATAAGACAACAGAATATGGTTTTGTTCTGACAGCTTCGGTGAGCTGACCTCCTTCTTCATACCCAACATAACCAGGTGGTGCACCAATAAGTCTTGATACAGAGTGTTTTTCCATGTATTCTGTCATGTCGATCCTTATCATGTTGTTCTCAGAGTCAAATAAAGCCTCCGCTAAAGCCCGTGCAAGCTCTGTCTTACCAACACCTGTTGGCCCTAAGAACAAAAATGTTCCAATTGGCTTTCTTGGGTCTTTTATTCCAGCCCGTGCTCTCATTATAGCATTGCAAACAGCCTCAATTGCTTCATCCTGACCAACAACTCTTCTGTGAAGTATTTTGTCAAGCTCTAAAATCTTTTGCCTTTCTGTTTCAACAAGCTTTGCAACAGGAATTCCTGTCCACTTTGACACAATCTTTGCAATCTCTTCTTCTGTAACCTCTTCTTTCAAAAGTCTTTTTTCTGGCGGAATCTTTTCTGTTTCTTGGCGTTTTTGCTCAAGCTTCTTTTGAAGATCTAATAGCCTTCCATATTTTAGTTCAGAGAGTTTATTCAAATCATAGTTTCTCTCTGCTTCTTCTATTTGAATTTTAACATCTTCAATTTCTTCTTTTATTTTTCTTATCTCCTTGATAAGTTCCTTTTCATATTCCCACTGAGCAGAAAGCTGGTTTGCTCTGTCATTTAGTTCTGCAATCTCTTTGTCTATCTCTTCCAATCGTTGCTTTGTACTTGGATTTTCTTCCTTTTGCAAAACATTCTTTTCAATTTTTAGCTGCATAATCCTTCTTGTAATCTCATCAAGTTCTGTAGGCATTGAATCTATCTCTGTTCTCAGAAGTGCGGCAGCTTCATCAATGAGGTCAATTGCCTTGTCTGGTAAGAACCTATCTGTGATATACCTATCAGAAAGTTTTGCGGCAGCAATCAAAGCATCGTCTGTAATTCTTACACCATGGTGGATCTCAAACCTCTCTTTAAGTCCTCTTAAAATAGAGATTGTATCCTCTACAGACGGTGGATTTACTAAAACCGGCTGAAATCTTCTCTCCAAGGCTGCATCTTTTTCGATATATTTTCTGTACTCATCAATTGTAGTTGCACCTATACAGTGAAGCTCTCCTCTTGCAAGCATAGGTTTTAAAAGATTTCCTGCATCCATTGCACCTTCTGCTCTTCCTGCACCAACTATATTGTGAATCTCATCAATAAATAAAATTATTCTGCCTTCTGATGCCGTAATCTCGTTCAAAACCGCTTTTAGTCTTTCTTCAAACTCACCTCTGTATTTTGCACCAGCTATCAGCGCACCTAAATCAAGTGCAAAGATGGTCTTATCCTTCAAGCCTTCTGGAACATCACCTTTGACAATCCTTTGTGCAAGCCCCTCTACAATAGCAGTTTTTCCAACACCAGGCTCGCCAATCAAGACAGGGTTGTTCTTTGTCCTTCTTGAAAGAATCTGAATTACTCTTCTTATCTCTTCATCTCTTCCAATAACAGGGTCGAGCTTTCCTTTTTTTGCAAGGTCAGTAAGGTCACGACCATATTTTTTCAACACCTCATATGTTTCTTCAGGGTTTGGATTTGTTATCCTCTGGTTTCCTCTTATTTTATAAAGCTGTTGCAAGAATTTTTCGCGGATAATCCCATACTTTCTGAATATAGCTTTTGTAGAAGGATGGTCATAGTCTATCATTGCAAGATATACATGTTCAACACTGATATACTCATCTTTAAACTTTTTTGCCTCATCTTCAGCTCTCAATAGTATTTCGTTTAAAAATCTATTTACATACACAGCCGAAGCCCCAGGGCCATAAACCATTGGAATCTTTTTTAGTTGATCTTCTATATCTCTTTTGTATATTTCTGTATTTATTCCCATATTTTTTAGTATCTTTGCAACAAGCTTGTCATCTTCATTTACAAGGGCATAGTGCAAATGTTCTACTCCTATCTCCTGATGTTTATACAATATTGCGGTATTTTGTGCGTCTAAAAGAGCAGATTGTAGGCTTTGTGTAAATTTTTCCATATTCATATTGTCTTTCACACCTCACACCTAAGAGCTTTTTAGAATAAAACAATCAGGGAAGGTTACTGCCTTCCCTGATTGTTTCTATTCGATGTCAATTGTTCTAACATTTGGTTTTGATGGTCTTTCTTTTGGAAGCACAATTCGCAGAATTCCATCTTCATACTTTGCTTTAATACCGTCCTCTTTTACATTATCAAGGTAGAATGTTCTGCTAAATGCTCCATATCTTCTCTCTCTTCTTATAAAGTTCTCTCTTTCTTCTTTTTCCTCTTGCTTAGTTTCTGCCTTTATAGTGAGTTTATTGTCGTAAAGCTCTATCTTGATGTCCTCTTTTTTAACCCCAGGAAGCTCAGCTTCAATGATATACTCGTTTTCAGTCTCCTTGATGTCTGTTCTCATAAATCTTGAACCTCTTTCAAACGGAGCAAAGAAATCCTCAAACCAATCGTCAATGTCAAAGAACTCTCTTTCAATTCTTCTCATGATGTCAAATGGTTTTCTTCCAAATGGAACAATGTCTCTTAACATTTCACATCACCCTCCTCTTGACTTTTTTGACTTTTGGAAGGTTTCTAAAGTAGCGAACCATCGCCATTTCCAATTTGATTTTGACTATCTTTGACTTTCACTTACTATTATACATTTTTTCACATTCATCTCAACTTTCAAATTTAATCAAATTTCTTGATTTTTTTAAGTTTTTCTCATTCAATATTTATTTTTCTCAGTCTTTCTTAAGATTATTCTATCTTTTCTGTCAAAAGTTTCTGAAGCTCTTCTATAAAGGTATTTATATCTTTAAATTGCCTGTAAACAGAGGCAAATCGCACATACGATATCTCATCAAGTTTTTTCAACTTTTCCATAACCATTTCGCCTATTTCCCTTGAAGAAATCTCATCTCTCATAGAGTTATAAATCTCATTTTCAATCTCATCTACTATTTTGTTCATCTGCTCAATAGACACAGGCCTTTTTTGACATGCTTTTATAATCCCATTGAGAATTTTGCTTCTGTCAAACTCTTCACGGCGGTTGTCTTTTTTTATAACCAAAATAGGCTGTCTTTCAATCTTCTCAAATGTAGTAAATCTCCTCTGACATTTCAAACACTCTCTTCTTCTTTTAATTGTCCTTCCTTCATCAGCAGGTCTTGTGTCAATTACCTTGCTATCTTCATATCCACAGTATGGACATCTCATACTTTCATCTCCAATTCCTGATTGTATATCACAGTACAATTTTTCCCACTGCTTTTTGCACGGTACATCGCAATATCAGCACATTTTATCAAATCCTTAACATTCTCGGCATGTGCTGGGTAAGAAGAGATTCCAAAGCTTACTGTAATCTTTGTCTGGACAAGATTATCTTCTATTGTTTCGTTCTCAATTGCTCTTCTTATCCTCTCAACAACCTTGTAAGCCTCCGAACTTTCAAGATGACTAAATACAATCACAAACTCTTCGCCACCATACCTTGCCACAATATCTCCCTTTCTAATCTTTTCTTTCGCAATCCTAACAATTGTCTGTAGTACTTTGTCCCCAAACAAATGCCCATATGTATCGTTGAGTTTTTTGAAATTGTCAACGTCAAACAATGCAACACTAATAGGATATCTACCATTTGAAGCTTCAATTTCCTTTTCTAAAACTTCATATAGGTAAATACGGTTATATGCACCTGTCAAGCCATCAACCATTGCCATACTTCTCATTTGCTGATACAGGCTTGAGTTTTCTAATGCAATTGAAACCTGAGCAGCAATAGAAGTTAAAAACCTCAAATTGTCCTCTGTAAAAATATCTTCAAATACATGTTCAAGCAATATTACTCCATACTTGTCATTTTTTGTAGAAAGAGAGGCATACATAATCGCCTTCGTTGGTCTTCCGTCAATAAACGGGCAATCTTCTGCTCTTACTCTATTTCTATACCCACTCTCACAATTCATTGCAACGTTTTTAAGCCATTCAATTTTTTCTTGTTTAAAACTCTCTTTTTGTTCATTCTCAGGAAGATTAGAATATGCAACGTATAGCTCTGTTTTATCTCTATTAAATAGTAAAATAGAACTCTTGTCAACTCCTGTTACACCAATCAATACATCGTTTACAAATTTCAAAAGTTCGTTAGTATCTAAAATTTGAGTTATTATTTTACTGATTTCTTGTAGATTGAAAAACTCACCAAGAGAGATATTAAGCCTTTTATTTATCTCTTTAAGATAGCTTATTTCCCTTTCCAATTCCTTTATCTTTACATCTTTAGCCTTATTTAACTCTACGTAATTTTTTATCTTTTCTTCCATTTGTTGTACTTGTGCTTCTAAGCTGCTAATTGAATTTCTTTCAACAACTTCAACTTTACCAGCGTTGTAAATCCAAAAAACATAGAAAAGGATGTATAATAAATTTCTAAAAACTTCAATGTTTATATCGCCTGAAATAAAATTACGGAATATGAAAAGAATATAAGAGAATATCAAGATAACTACTACTTGTCTGATACCACTCATTTTAATTCTTCCGATGTAAAATAAAAATACCAATGAGATAATAAACATGAGGTCAAACAGTTTTTCATATCCAAAGAAAAAGATAAGATTTATAACCTCAAAAAATTTAAGGTACTTATAAATCTCTTCACTAATCTCAATCCTGCCACTAAAAAGCCATACTTTAAAGAGGTTATAGCCTACTGATACAAATAAAAATATAACTGGCACAAGCCAATCAGAAAAATAGGAGAGATTGTAATTTTTTGAAAACAAAAGCCTATCAAAAACTAAGTACAGGCCAACTGCTCCTATTAAGAACCACGAAACTTTTATGTATTCTCTTTCAATAACTATTTTTTGAGCATTCACACAACTTCCTCCCGCCTTATACAATCCATTACTTTAAAGTTCCAACTTTTTTTTTTTTTTTTTTTTTTTTCATAAATGTAATATATTTACATCATACTAAAATGCAACACAATTATAAGGATATAAGTCTCTCATTAAAATTATATTACATATTGCACTTACTGTCCACAAAAAAAGTACCCTTTGAAAAGGGTACTTTTTAGTAAAGACTTTATTGGAAGATTGTACAATTTTACATATTTAACATAAGTGAAATTTTTCTTTGAAGTTCCCCTTCGCTCATATAAAGCTTTGCTATACCTTGCTCAATTGCCTTTTTTGCCACAGCCAAGGCTACCTCAAATGAAGTCCTTCTGTCAAATGCCTTTGGAATTATATAATCTTCACTTAAGTTCTCATCTGCAATCTTTGCTATTGCCTCTGCTGCTGCAATTTTCATCTCATCGGTTATTCTCCTTGCTCTTACATCAAGCGCTCCCCTAAAAATGCCAGGAAAAGCTAATACATTGTTTACCTGATTGCTAAAATCTGAGCGGCCTGTGCAAACAATCCTCGCCCCCGCTTTTTTGGCCCTATCTGGCATAATCTCTGGTATAGGGTTTGCCATTGCCATAACAATAGCATCTTTCGCCATATTCTTTATATCTTTTTCGTCAAGCACGTTTGCAACCGACAATCCAATAAAGACATCGGCACCTTTAATTACATCATGAACAGAACCTCTCAAGAATTCTTTATTAGTAATTTTTGCTATTTCTTGTTTGTATTTGTTCATATCTTCTTTTCTTCCATCATAAATTGATCCAAGCCTATCACAAATAATCACGTTCTGTGCCCCGTATTTTATCAAAAGTTTTGAGACTGCAATTCCAGCTGCCCCAGCACCGTTGATAACTATCTTTACATCTGAGATTTTCTTGTTTACAAGCCTTAAAGAGTTTATCAAAGCAGCCAATACGACAACTGCCGTCCCGTGCTGGTCATCATGAAATACAGGAATATCAAGCTCCTCAATGAGCCTTTCCTCAATCTCAAAACATGCAGGAGCCCCTATATCCTCAAGATTTATTCCTCCAAATGAGGGTTCAATAAGTTTTATTACCTTTACAATCTCTTCCACATCATTTGAATTTATACAGATAGGAAAGGCGTCAACCCCGCCAAACTCTTTAAACAAAACTGCTTTTCCCTCCATCACAGGAAGGCTACCATAGGCACCAATATTGCCCAATCCTAACACAGCTGTTCCATTTGTAACAACCGCAACCCAATTTGACTTTGAAGTGTATTCATAAACAAGTTCTTTGTCTTTTGCAATCTCTTTGCATGGCTCTGCAACACCAGGGGTGTAATAGATGCTCAAATCATTTGCATCATTTATTGGCACTTTGTTTTTGAGCGCAATTTTGCCTTTGTGCTGCTTGTGAAGTTTTAAAGCTAAACTTGCAATTTCCATATTTTCTTTGCTCCTCTCATTTTACTTGATCTTTTAAAAAATCTCAGCTACTTTTGTTACCATCTTCTTTTTTAAGATTTTCTATATACTCTTTTATTTCTTTTTCTTTTCCCATTTCAGTAGGATAATAGTACCTTCTTCCAACAAGCTCATCAGGCAAATATTGTTGTTTTACCCAGTGATTTTTAAAATCATGTGGATACAGATACCCTACTCCATGTCCAAGTTTTTCTTCACCATGTGAAGCCATTCTCAAGTGCATGGGAATACTTTTAATAGGAGTATTTTTAGCATCCTCAAGTGCCTTTTCAATTGCTAAATACGCTGAGTTGCTTTTCGGAGCACATGCAAGGTATATAGTAGCCTCAGACAAAATTATCCGAGCCTCAGGCATTCCGACAAACTCACAAGCCCATGCAGCAGATGTTGCCACATTTAGTGCCATAGGGTCTGCCAAACCAATGTCCTCTGCTGCTAAGATTATAAGTCTTCTGGCAATAAATTTTATATCCTCACCGCTATCCAGCATCTTTGCAAGATAAAATAAAGCAGCGTCAGGGTCAGAACCCCTTACGCTTTTGATAAACGCCGAAATTGTATCATAATGCATATCACCTGTGGCATCATAAAGACTTACCTTTCTACTTGAAAGGTTGCCTATGGTGTCTTGGGTAATCATAATTGTTCCATCTTCCAAAGGCTTTGTTGAATAAACACAGGCTTCTAAAATATTTAAAGCAACCCTTGCATCACCATTAGAAAGCCGTGCTATAAGTCTTTTGGCACTCTCTTCTATTTTTATATTCATTTCTCCAAGGCCGTTTTCCTTATCTGAGACTGCTCTGTCAATAATCTTTATAATATCCTCTTCCTTTAAAGGAAATAGCTCAAAGACAAGAGAGCGAGACACCAGTGCTTTGTTGACCTCATAAAATGGATTTTCTGTTGTGGCTCCAATCAAGACTATTATTCCCTCTTCAACAGACGGTAAAAGTGCATCCTGTTGAAGTTTGTTAAATCTGTGTATTTCATCAATAAATAAGATTGTCTTTCGACCACCTTGTGAAAATTCAAGTTTTGCTTCTTCTATAATCTTTTTTATATCATTAATCCCAGCAATGGTTGCATTTATTGATTTAAATATTTTGTTTGTAACCTGTGCAACAACATGAGCAATTGTGGTCTTTCCTGTACCAGGCGGTCCATATAAGATTATAGAGGTAAGTTTATCATTTTTTATGAGATTGTAAAGAGGTTTGCCTTCACCTAAAATATGCTCTTGCCCAACAATCTCTTCAAGTCGTTTAGGCCTTAGTTTATATGCGAGAGGAGATTCTTTTTTTAGTCTTTTTTCACCTAAATATTGAAAAAAATCCATTCAAGCTCACCAGAACTTCATTTTTACTCTTTAAATTCGCTATAAAGTGGATACTTTTCACACAATGCTTTAACCCTTTGTAAGATGTTATCATCTGTATCAGAATTTACCAAAGCATCATGAATGATATCAGCAACTTCTATCATGTCTTCTTCTTTAAACCCACGTGTTGTCACAGCTGGAGTACCAAGCCTAATCCCGCTTGTTACCATTGGGCTTTGAGTATCAAAAGGAATTGCATTTTTATTACATGTTATATTCAAGCTATCAAGTCTTTTTTCTGCATCTTTGCCAGTGATACCTTTGTTTCGCAAATCAACAAGCATTAAATGATTGTCTGTGCCACCACTCACAAGTCTAAATCCTCTTTCCATTAGCCTCGAACTGAGTGCTTTAGCATTCTTTAAAATCTGAATCTGATAGTTTTTAAACTCTTCTGTCATTGCCTCCTTTAGAGCAACTGCTTTTGCTGCAATTACATGTTCTAAAGGTCCTCCTTGAATGCCGGGGAATATAGATTTGTCAATTAGCTTTGCATACTTTTCCTTACATAGGATTAACCCCCCTCGAGGACCTCTAAGTGTCTTGTGAGTTGTTGTGGTAACAAAATCAGCATATTCAACAGGCGATGGATGAAGTCCTGCTGCAACCAAGCCTGCAATGTGTGCCATGTCAACCATCAAATATGCACCAACCTCGTCAGCTATCTCCCTAAACTTTTTAAAGTCGATAACTCTTGGATAAGCTGAAGCACCTGCCAAAATTAGTTTCGGTCTGTGCTCTTTTGCAATTCTTAAAACCTCATCATAGTCTATTGTCTCTGTTTCAGGGTCAACACCATAGGAGACAATATTATAAAGTTTACCAGAAAAGTTAACAGGACTTCCATGCGTAAGATGCCCACCATGTGAAAGATTCATGCCGAGTATTGTATCTCCAGGATTCAACACTGCAAAATACACTGCCATATTTGCCTGAGCACCAGAGTGTGGCTGGACATTTGCATGCTCTGCGCCAAATAGCTTTTTTGCTCTCTCAATAGCAATTGATTCAATAACATCAATATACTCACAGCCACCATAGTATCTTTTGTTTGGATAACCTTCTGCATATTTATTTGTCAAAGGCGAACCCATTGCTGCCATCACAGCAATAGACACAAAATTCTCCGAAGCAATGAGTTCAATCTTGTTTTGCTGCCTTTTTAGCTCATTCTTGATTGCTTCAGCTATTTCAGGGTCAGTATCCTTTACTAAATTATAAAAATACATTTGCATGCCCCTTTCTGAATATTTTTTTATTTCCTATATACAATGTTTGCAATTTATGATTATACACTAAAATTGTCCTTGTGTATATTATATTTTAGCTGTACTTTCAAAGTCAATCATTTTGCTGGAAAAGCACTGCACAAATTTTAATGTTCACAAGATAGTTTGAAGTACTATATAATCTTATTAAAGACTTTTGAAAATCAAACAAAAGGAGAGCTAACATTAAAAATGATGAGTCCAAAGGAGCTTATTGAAGTTGCACTTTTAGCTGGTGAGATAATGTTAAAAAACGGAGCTGAAACTTACAGGGTTGAAGATACAATGGTAAGGATATGTTCAAAAGGAAACTTGAAATTTGCTGAAAGTTTTGTCATCCCTACTGGAATTGTTGCAACAGTTGCAGATGAAGAAAACAACTTTTTGACTATTTCGAAGCGAATAAAGAACAGAACTATCGATTTAAACAAGATATCTCTTGTTAACCAGTTTTCAAGAGATTTTCAAAAGCATGAGTATAGTTATGCCCAATCAATAAAGATTTTGAATGACATACAAAACAAAAAAGGTTACAGCAATACGATGACACCAATTGCAGCAGCTTTGGTGTGTTGTTTTTCCACAATATTGTTTGGTGGGAAAATTGTTGATGCAATCTCCGCCTTTTTTGTGGGTTTATTTACACAAGCTATATTGAATATCTTAAATTTGCGAAAACTATCTTACTTTATTTCTTATATAATAGGTGGATTCTCTACAGCCACCTTGGCATTAATAACCGTAAATTTTCACCTTGGAATTAATTTAGATAAGATAATTATTGGCTCTGTTATGATTATGACCCCAGGTGTTGCAATAACAAATGCAATAAGAGATACAATTGCTGGAGACCTTCTTTCAGGTGTTGCAAGAGGAGTTGAGGCATTTTTAATAGCTATCTTTATCGCAGCTGGAGCAGGAATTGCTCTAAGTATTTTAAAATAGGATTTTCTAAGGAGGAGCAAACCTTGGAAAAAAGTTTCTGGTTTCAATTAATTTCAGCGTTTTTGGTGAGTTTCTCGTTTGCAATCTTGACAAATTCACCTAAAAAAACACTGATTTTTTGTGGCATAAGTGGTATGATAGGCTGGTTTGTAAACATAATATTTTTACGGTCAAATTTTTCTCCTATTATAGGTGTATTTTTTGCTGCCTTAACGGTGAACATATTTTCAGAAATCTTTGCAAGACTTCTAAAAAATCCTGTTCCAATCTTTCTTATACCAGGCATTATACCTCTTGTTCCAGGTGCGGGGATGTATAATACAATGACTGCACTTATAAAAAATAATTTTGACACCGCAATAAAAACAGGAATTCAAACACTTTTAATTGCAGGAAGTATTGCAATTGCCTTAATGCTTGTTACATCATTCAACTGGATTTTCAAAGTATTTCAAAAGATAAAATTTGGGAAATAAAAAATAAAAGAAAGCATAAGCCACTTTTTATGGTTTATGCTTTCTTTGTTATTTTGCTTTTCGCGAATATGTGACATTTAAAGCTTCCTTTCGAGAAAGTGCAATTCGGCCAAGTCTGTCAATTCCAATAACCTTTACTAATACAAGGTCTCCTACTTTGACAACCTCATCAACCGATTTAAGTTTCTTGTTGTCAAGCTGAGAAATATGGACAAGCCCTTCTTTACCAGGATATATCTCAACAAACGCCCCATATGAAGCTGTTCTTGTAACTTTACCCAAGAAGAACTGGCCTACTTCAATTTCACGACCTATACCTTCTATCATACTAATCGCTCTGTTACCTGACATATCATCAGGTGCTGCAACAAATATTCTACCATCTGGCTCTATATCGATTTTCACATTTGTCTCTGCAATGATTTTATTAATCATCTTACCACCAGGACCAATAATATCGCGAATCTTTTCTGGGTCAACTGTAGTTTTAAATATCTTGGGCGCATATGGTGAAAGCTCACTTCGCGGTTTGTCAATAACTGTTTGCATAAAGTCTAAAATCTTTAGTCTTGCTTCTCTTGCTTGATATAACGCCTTTTCAATTATCTCTTTTGTCAAACCATGGATTTTTATATCAAGTTGGATTGCAGTTATACCTTCACGAGTCCCAGCCACTTTAAAATCCATATCACCAAAGAAATCCTCTATTCCTTGAATGTCAGTAAGTGTGATAAAGCTTCCATCTTCTTTTGTAATAAGACCAATTGATATTCCTGCAACAGGTGCTTTTATAGGAACACCAGCATCCATTAGTGCAAGAGTGCTTCCACATACACTTGCTTGTGAAGTTGAACCGTTTGATGTTAAAACTTCTGATACAAGTCTTATTGTATACGGGAACTCATCTTCTGAAGGTATAACAGGCTCAAGAGCCCTCTCTGCTAAAGCACCATGTCCTATCTCTCTTCTACCAGGTCCTCTTACAGGTTTTGACTCCCCTGTTGAATACGGTGGAAAGTTGTAGTGATGCATATACCTTTTTGCCTCTTCTTCTTCAAGCCCATCTAAAAATTGCATCTCACCTTTTGTTCCAAGTGTTGCAACTGTCAGAACCTGAGTATAACCTCTTTTGAACAGGGCTGAGCCGTGAGTCCTCGGTAAAATTCCTACCTCAGCATATAGAGGTCTGATTTCATCAAATTTGCGTCCGTCTGGTCTCTTACCCTCTTCAGCAATCATCTTTCGAACAATCTCTTTTTCAAGGTTGTAAAGCGCATCGTCAACCAAAAGGAGTGTGTCTTCTGTCTCGCCCTCAAATACCTTCAAAACCTCTTCTTTCAGTTCATCAAGTTTTTTATCTCTTTCTATCTTATCTGGTATCTGAACATACTGATATGCTTTTTCATATGCAAGTTCTCTTACCTTTTGCTTTATCTCTTCAGGAACTACTCTTTTTTCATATTGCATCTTTGGCTTTCCAACTTCTTTTACTATTCCCTCTATAAACTCAACAATCTTTTTAATCTCCTCTTGAGCTGTCATAATAGCCTCAAGCATTATGTCTTCTGAAATCTCCTGGGCACCTGCCTCAATCATCATTACTTTATCTTTTGTGCCAGATACAACAAGGTGTAGCTTACTGACTTCTCTTTCCTTTGCTGTAGGATTGATTACAATCTTTCCATCCACATACCCAACCAACACAGAGCCTGTTGGACCTTCAAATGGAATATCAGATATTGATAGAGCAACTGATGAGCCAAGCATTGCCAAAACATCAGGTGGATTGTCAGGATCAACTGACAAAACTGTTGCGATGACAGATACATCATGATAAAAGTCTTTCGGGAAAAGAGGACGTATTGGCCTGTCAATTAATCTTGCAGACAGAATTGCTTTTTCAGAAGGTTTTCCTTCTCTTTTGATAAACCCACCTGGAATCTTTCCCACAGAATATAGTCTTTCTTCATAGTCAACTGTCAATGGGAAAAAGTTTATACCCTCTCTCGGTTTTTCTGAAGCACAAGCAGTTACTAAAACAGCTGTGTCACCGTATCTTGCAAGCACTGCTCCATTCGCCAAAAGTGCATATTTACCAATCTCAAAACTCAGCTCCCTTCCTGCAAGCTCCATTTTATAAATTTTACTTTCCAAACTCAACCACCTCTCTCTAAAATAATGGAGCGGCTACACCGCTCCACTTTTGTGACTTTACTTTCTGAGTCCTAATTTTTCAATCAGCTCACGATATCTATTTATATCATATTCTTTCAGATAGTTGAGAAGTTTCCTTCTCTGACCTACCATCTTCAAAAGACCTCTTCTTGAATGAAAGTCTTTCTTATGAATCTGTAGGTGCTCGTTTAGCCTATTTATTCTCTCTGTCAAAAGAGCAATCTGAACCTCTGGAGAACCAGTGTCAGATTCATGAAGCTGGTACTTTTTGATTATCTCCTGCTTCTGTTCCTTTGTGAGCATTCTCTTTACACCTCCCTTTTCCTTTTTAAATGCCTGAATCTTTGTTAAAGGCTGGGAGTATCCTCTAACAAGGACTCAGGTTAACACATAGCATATTGTAACAAAAATCTTTTGGGATGTCTATATGCTTGCTTTGCAAAATAGAGCTTTTACATATTCAATGTCTTTGTTAATCTGATTTTTGAGTTCTTGTAAATTGACAAATTTTTTTTCATCTCGAATAAAACTAATGAACTCAACAGTTATCTCCTTACCATATGCTTCTTTTTCAAAATCCAAAACATGAGTCTCAATTTTTATGTTCTGAGTTTTTGACACCGTAGGATTAAGACCTACATTTGTAAGCGAAAGATACCTCTTGTTGTCTATAATTGTATTTGTTATATATACTCCATTTTTTGGTACAACCTTGTTTTTGTCAAATCCTATATTAAGAGTTGGAAAACCCATTTTTCTGCCCAATCTGTTTCCTCTTTTGACAATGCCCTTGATAAAAAAGTTATAACCCAGCAACAAATTTGCAAGTTTTATATTGCCATCCATTATCAAGTTTCGAATGAGTGTGCTGCTTACAACCTGTCCCTGGTACTTGACTGGTTCAATGACTACACATTTTCTGCCAAAGTTTTTGAGTTTTTCGCATAGATATTTGCTATTTCCTTCAGCCTTATAGCCAAATGTAAAGTCATATCCCACTACTACCAAGGAAACATTTAGCTTTTTAATCAAGATATCTTCAATAAACCTATCTTTGTCTATCTGCATAAATTTTTTGTTGAATTCAATAAAATATACATCATCAATTTCATACTTTTCAAAAAATTCTAACCTTTCATTGTTTGTAAGGATATATTTGGTGTCAAGCCCAAGCAATTTGTCAGGGTGATTTTTAAAAGTAAAAACTACCTTTTTGCACTGATTAGCACTTGAAGTTAAAACCTCAAATAATTTTTTATGCCCTATGTGAAAACCATCAAAAAATCCTAAAGCAACTGCTGGCGCATCATCTCTCGTGAGTATCCTCTGATAAATGTTCATCTGTAATTTTCCACCTTCAATAGATATTTAAATCTATCCCCCTCTCTTTTGTAAACAAAAAAAGTATCTTTCATATTGATTTTATAAAAATCTTCAAAAAGACTATTATTTAATTTAACTTCTTTTATATCTTTCCTTGTTAAAGGATTGCCATTTATTAGCTTTTTATATGCAGACTCATTCACAACTATTTCATTGGAAATCAGATTTTCTAAAGGAATAATACTGTGTTTTGAAATAAAGTCCAATGAAGAAGCAGCCTTGATATCAAAAACCCCACTTTTTGCCCTTCTTAGCTGAACCAAAGTGGCAACAGTAGAAAGCTTATTTGCTATTTTTTCAGCCAAGCTCCTTATATATGTGCCATGACTGCACTCAACAGCAAATGTCATATAAGGATAGCAATAATTTATCATCTCTATACTATATATGATACTCTTAATCTTTGGAATTTCAATGTCAATTCCCTCTCTTGCGTACTCGTATAGTTTCCTACCATTTACTTTCTTTGCAGAGTAGATAGGAACTGAAAGTTCTACCTCTCCTTTTAAGTCTTTTAGGCAATCCTCAATTTCACTTTGCTCTATGAAGATATTATTCCGCAACTGCACTCTCCCCGTTATGTCAAGTGTATCTGTTTTAATTCCAAACTGGATTGTAGCTATATAAGTCTTTTTTGTTTTGGTGAAGAAGGATGAAAGTTTTGTTGCCTCACCTATCAAAAGCACTAAAAGTCCACTTGCAAATGGGTCAAGTGTTCCGCAGTGCCCAACTTTTGTTTTAAAGAGTTTTCTTACATACTCAACAACATCATGAGAAGTAAGTCCCACTGGTTTATCAACCAATAGTATTCCATTCATTTAACATCACTTTTGAGCCTCAGTAATAGGTTATTCTTTATCTGGTTTAACTCTAAGTTACTTACACTAAAACCGGCTGCCCTAGGATGGCCGCCGCCTCCAAATTCTTTTGAAATGGCTGCTACATCAAGATAATATTTCGATCTAAGACTTACTTTTATTCTGCTGTCTTCTTCAATGAACAGGGCAGCCACTTCAACACCTTCAATGTTCTTTGCAAAGTTTATAATATTCTCTGTTTCATCTCGAGATGCGTTGTTTCTTTCGAACATCTCCTTCGTAATTGTCAAAAATGCTATCTTGTTCTCTTCAAAGAGCTCTAAAGTTTGCAAAGTATCCTTTAAAAGGTTAAACTTTGATAAACTCATCTCGTCAAACACTTTATTTACAATATACACAAAGTTAATACCCATATTTATAAGGTCGCCAGCAATTTGATGTGTTACTGATGTAGTATTTGAATATTTAAATCCACCTGTGTCTGTAAAAATACTTGTATAAAGACAAGTTGCTATATCTTTGTCGTTATCAATGCCCATAAGCTTTACCAACTGATATACAATTTCGCCAGTTGCTGCAGCAGATGAATTTATATAGTAATAATCTCCAATCCCTTCACTTGTTACATGATGGTCAATATTGACCAGTTTTTTATAACAACTTTTAATATTTTTTATACCAGTTCTCTCAAGCTCACCAGTGTCTAATAACACCAAAACATCAAACATTTCATCAATCTCATCTTTAATCTCTATCTTGTTCGCAGCAGGTAAAAATGATAGATTCTTTGGGACATTGTTTTTTAAAAACATCCGTGGACTTTTGCCCTTCTTTGTCAAGGCTAAGTATAAGGCAAGCATAGAACCAATACAATCACCGTCAGGATTTTCATGTGAGACAATTGCAATTTTGTTTGAGTTCAAAAGACAATTTATAATCTTGCTCTCTATCAATTCTCCTGTTCACCTTCGCTTTCATCTAAAGATTTTCCTTCTTCCTCTTCCTCATTCTTTGTAATGTTCAATTGATTGAGGATTTTTGAAATTCGAGCACCATATTCAATTGAATCATCTAACTCAAATGATATCTCTGGTGAAAATCTCAAGTTTATCCTTCGAGAAATCTCTCTTCTTATATAAGGTTTGGCATTTTCTAAAGCTTTCATAGTACTTGTAATATTATCCTTATTTTTGTCAAAAATACTCACAAAGACTTTTGCATATCTTAAATCTTTACTCATGTTGACCTTTACTATACTTATGAGTTCTGCACATATCCGGGGGTCTTTAAGCTCATGCTGTATTATGTCACTTATCTCTTTTTTTATTTCCTCAGCAACTCTGTCGGCCCTTTCAAACTGCATCTTATGTTTTCACCTCTTTATATTTTAACTCTCAACCTTTTGCATCTCGTATGCTTCAACAATATCTCCTTCTTTTATATCATTGAACTTTTCAAATGTCATACCACATTCATACCCAGCCGCAACCTCTCTTACATCATCCTTGAACCTTTTGAGCGAAGCCAATTTCCCTTCATATACAATAACACCGTCTCTGATAATTCGTGCATTGGACGTTCTTGCTATCTTACCGTCTAAAACATAACATCCAGCAATTGTGCCAACAGATGAAGATTTGAATATCTGCCTTACCTCAGCATGACCAATTATTACTTCTCTATAAACAGGCTCAAGCAAACCTTTCATCGCTGCTTCTATGTCATTTATAACATCATATATGATTCTGTACATTCTGATATCAACCTTTTCTTTTTCTGCAAGAGACATCGCTCCAACTTCTGGTCTTACGTTAAATCCAATTATTATGGCATCTGATGCAGAAGCCAAAGTCACATCTGATTCTGTAATTGCACCAACAGCTGCATGGATTACCTTCACTGTAACCTCATCGTTTGAAAGCCTTTCAATTGCCGATTTTAAAGCTTCTACAGATCCTTGAACATCTGCTTTTATTATAACCCTTAGTTCTTTTAACTGTCCTTTTTGAATCCTCTCAAAGAGTTCATCAAGTGAAATCTTGCTTTGCTGCATTTTTTCTTCTTTGAGTCTCTCTTGGCGAATTTGAGCAACTGTTTTTGCTGTTTTTTCATCCTTTACACAAACAAGCTCATCGCCAGCAGTTGGAACATCTTCAAGTCCTAAAATTTCAACAGGCATGGAAGGCCCTGCTTCTTTAATTCTCTGCCCTTTGTCGTCAATCATTGCTCTTACTTTTCCCCATGTGTTACCGACAACTACATAATCGCCTACTTTCAATGTACCCTTCTGAACCAAAACTGTTGCAACAGGTCCTCTTCCCTTGTCAAGCTTTGCCTCTATTACCCTACCACGAGCCGGTCTGTTTGGATTTGCCTTAAGCTCGAGCAAATCAGCAACAAGCAAAATCATCTCCAATAAGTGGTCTATTCCTATCTTCTTTTTAGCAGAAACATTTACAAATACAGTGTCTCCACCCCACTCCTCAGGTATAAGACCATACTCAGAAAGCTGTTGTTTCACTCTCTCTGGGTTTGCCTCTGGTTTGTCAATCTTGTTAATAGCAACTATAATAGTGACATTTGCTGCTTTTGCGTGGTTTATAGCCTCAACTGTCTGGGGCATAACACCATCATCTGCTGCAACAACCAAGACTGCAATGTCAGTTACCTGTGCACCACGAGCTCTCATAGCAGTAAATGCTTCATGACCAGGTGTGTCTAAAAATGTTATTTTTCTACCGTTTACTTCAACAACAGATGCACCAATATGTTGTGTAATACCGCCTGCTTCTTTTTCTGTAACATTTGTCTTTCGTATCGCATCAAGCAGTGATGTCTTACCATGGTCAACATGACCCATTACAACTACAACAGGTGGACGTGGTTGCAAAGATTCTGGTGGATCCTCTTGATCTTCTAAAAGTATCTCCTCTTCGCTCTTTATTATCTCTTTTTCAACCTTAAACCCATAGTCTTCTGCAATTAAAGAGGCCACATCAAAATCTATTTCTTGGTTAATATTTGCCATCACACCAAGCATTATGAGTTTTTTAATGACCTCAGCAGCAGGCTTACCTATGAGATTTGCAAACTCACCAACAGTAATTTTCTCAGGAATTTTTACAATCTCTTCCTTCTTCTCTTCCTGAAGAGTTTTTGTTTGAAGCTTTAATACCTCTTTCTGTTCTTTTGACTTTTTCTTGAGCTTCTCTTTCTTGCCACGTCTCACATGCTTTTCTTGCAAGTACTCCTCTTCTAATAAGGTATCCTCTACCTCTTTGTCAATCTTTTCAAGTTCTTCTCTGTCAACAGTAACCTCTTCTTGAGTCAGTTCATCAACATGAAATAGCTGCTTTTTGTGTTTAGTAGCCTTTTCAGCTTTTTGCTTTGCTGCGGCTTTGTCCTGATATCTTTTTTCAATCTTTTGTTCTTTTGTAACCTCATATTTTGGTTTTGCTGTCTGTCTTTTTTCAGGCTCTTGTTGTGGAAAGATTTCCACAACCTTTTGATCATGCACGGTAGCCTTTTTCTCTTTGCCCTCAAATTTTTTGCCACTTTCTCTTGGAATGGCTTCTTGATGTTTTTCTCTTCTTTCTCTGTCAAGCTTTTGTCTAACCTCTTGTTGAGATTTCTGCGGTACTTTTTGTTCTACTCTCTTGTCATAAGGATGAGACGGTTTTTCACCATGTCTTATGTGTTTTTTCTCATCATGAGTCTTTGTATGTCTTTCACCTGAGCGACCTTCCTTATGACTTGGTAACCTTTCTCTTCTCTTCTCTGCATGTTCTTTTTCCTTTTCTTGCAAGATATATTCTAAAACAAGGTTAATATCGTTTTCCTCTAAAGCGCTCATATGATTTTTGTGTTCAATATTTAACTTATTAAGTATATCCATCAAATCTTTATTTTGAATCTCTAAAAGCTTTGCAAACTCATATATCCTAAGCTTATTTGTCATTCTGACACCTCCGCCGATTTTTTAAAATTCTCAGCAAAAAACCTCTCAACCACGTCATAAAACTCCTTCGGAATAGCTACCTTCAAAGATCTCTCAAGCCCCTTTTTCTTCATCGCAAGATGCAAGCACTCCTCATTTTTGCATAGATATGCTCCTCTTCCGGGTAGCCTTTGTTTTTCATCTATGAAAATACCTTCATTATTTTTAGCAATCCTCAAAAGCTGGTATTTTGGTCTTATCTTTTGACAACCAACACATTTTCTGTGTGGGACATATTCTTGCACCTTTTCACCCCACTCACTTTATTTACCCTTTATATCTATCTTCCAACCAGTGAGCTTTGCCGCAAGCCGTGCGTTTTGTCCACCTTTCCCAATAGCAAGCGATAACTGGTCATTTGGAACAAGTACAAATGCCTTTTTTTCAACCAAATTCAAATCAATATGAACAACCTCCGCAGGACTGAGCGCATTTTTGATAAACTCACCTATGTCATTGCTCCACTTCACTATATCAATCTTTTCACTTCCAAGATGCCTTAGCACATTCTGAATTCTTATTCCCTTTTCGCCAATACAAGCACCCACAGGGTCAACCTTTAAACTGTTAGAATAAACTGCAACCTTTGACCTTGACCCAGCCTCTCTTGCAATCCCTTTTATCTCGATTATCCCTTCTTGAATCTCTGGTACTTCATTTTCCATAAGTCTTTTAATCAAATTTGGATGTGTTCTTGAAAGATAAACAATTGGTTCTTTCTCTTTTGGGGGAATCCTGACATCCACAAGGTAAAACTTCATCATTGTCCCCGGCTTATACTCCTCACCTGGTATCTGCTCTTCCATTGGAAGTATTGCTTCTACCTTCCCACCTTCTATCTCAACAATGACATTTTTCTTGTCTATTCTCTGAATAACCCCTGTTACAATATTGTCAATCTTGGCTGAATAATCTTCAAATATGATATTTCTTTTCTTCTCTCTTATCTTTCCTATAACTGTTTGTCTTACCGTCATTGCAGCTTTTCGGCTAAAGTCTGAGATTGGAACCTCTATTGCAACAATGTCACCAATCTGATAGCGTTTGTCAATCTTCCGTGCATCTTCCACCGAGATTTCGTTTCTTTTGTCCTTTACATTTTCTACTACTTTTTTGTATTCAAAAATTTTCACATCGCCTTTTTCAGGGTCAATTGAAACCTTTACATTTGAAAGGTTCTTGTCCCTTATCCCTCTTACCTGCTTATAAGCAGTTAAAAGTGCAGATTCTAAAACAGAATAGATATACTCTCTTTCAATCTTATATTCCCTCTCAAGTTCATCAATTGCAGAAAATAATTCCTGAAAATCTGTAGTTAGTTCTTTCTTTGGCATTTTTGTTAAAAGCCCCCTTTGTCTTTTCTTAGAATCTTATCGCAACCTTTACCTTCTTTATATTCTCAAATGGGATAGAAATATTTTCTCCATCTACCATTATAATCAGCACATCTTCTTTCTTCTCGACAAGCTCACCTGTTAGCTTGGTAGTATTCATAATAGGCTGTTTCAAGAAAACGTCAACCACCCTTCCCCTATTTCTTATAAAATCTCTGTCATTCACAAGCGGTCTGTCAACTCCCGGTGATGAAACCTCCAGATAATAGCTAAAAGGTATAGGATCAACAATATCCAGCTTATTAGATAATTCTTCGCTCACAAGTTGACAGTCGTCTATTGTAATTCCACCAGGCTTGTCTATATACACTCTTAGAAAATGGTTCTTCCCTTCTTTTTTGAATTCAATAGCAACTAAGTCAAAACCATATTTTTCTAAAATAGGTTTCACAAGCTCCTCTACCCTTTTGGTCACCTTTGACACACTTAATCCTTCCTTTCATAAACTTTATTTTCAACAAAGAAATTTCCTTCTAAACAACATTAAAGAGTGGGGGACACCCACTCTCTTGCTAATTTACTTTATGTCAACAAAACTGATTATATATATTATACCATCTTACATTTATTTTAACAAGAATCCATTCAATTTTATTATTACCTAAACTCCTTCAATGAATTCTTTAATTTGTTTATAGCTTTTTCTACATCTCCACTTTCAAACACATACGACCCAGCAACAATTACATCTGCACCTGCCTTTACACACTCTACAATAGTCTTTTCGTTGATACCACCATCTACCTCAATTTCAAAACTATATCCTTCTTTTTTCCTTATCTCAGATAAATTTTGAATCTTTTTTAAGGTGTAAGGAATAAACCTCTGCCCTCCATAGCCAGGATTTACAGCCATAACCAAGACCATATCCACAATTTCAAGCACATTTTCAATTAGGCAAATTGGAGTTGCAGGGTTTATTGCAACACTTGCTTTTTTACCAACACCTTTTATCTTATTTAAAAGAGCATCTAAATGATGAGTAGTTTCTACATGTACTGTGATGTTGTCAGCTCCGCTTTCTATAAATTTGTCAATATGTTTTTCAGGATTTATGACCATCAAATGCACATCAAAAAAAAGGTTTGTATGCTCTCTTAATGCCTTTACAACCTGAGCACCAATTGTAATATTCTCAACAAAACACCCATCCATAACATCTATGTGTACCAAATCAGCACCAGCTTTTTCAAGCTTTTTAACTTCACTTTTTAAATCTGAAAAATCAGCGGATAAGATTGATGGTGCAAGTTTTACCGACAACTTAAAAATCCTCCCCTTTAAAGCAAATATGCTTGTCACATTAGTTTTAATCATATTCCTTTTGGGCAGGAAGCTGCATAAATATCTGCTTGTAACGTTCATACCTCTCAAAGTTTATCTTCCTATCGTTTACAGCTGCTTTTACACCACATTCTGGTTCAAAGATATGATTACATCCTGGAAATTTACAATTCTCGTAATCATAGAATTCTGGATAATAGTACTTTAGCTCATCTTTGAGCATTCCCGTAATCTCTATTGAACTAAAGCCTGGTGTATCGGCAATATATGTGTCTTCACCTGCTCGTAAAAGTTCAACCACCCTTGTGGTGTGCCTTCCTCTTTCAATCTTTTTAGAAATCTCCCCAACCTTAAGATTCAAACCGGGGATTAAACAGTTCAAAATAGATGTTTTTCCTACACCTGACTGGCCTGCAAAAACAGATATCTTTCCTTTGATATGCTCTTTTAATTTTTCCATTCCTTCACCAGTCTTTGCAGACACTCCTATGACGTCAAATATACCATACTGATTTTTTACAACCTCTAATGTTTTGCCATTGTCAAGGTCAACCTTATTAACACAGATAAGGGGTTTTACCTTTTCTCTTAAAACATTTACAAGTAATTTGTCAAGTGTAATGAAAGAAACCTCAGGGAAAACAGAAGCTACTACAACAATTGCAGTATCCACATTTGCAATTGGTGGTCTTATAAGCTGGTTTCTCCGTGGATGAATCTTGTCTATTACATAAGCTCCTTTTGCTTTTTCCACAATTGTAACATTGTCTCCAACAAGCGGAGTTATATCATCCTTCCTAAACACTCCACGTGCTTTGCACTCGTAAATGGTACCTTCACGGTCATAGACGTAATAAAAACCCGCAATTGCTTTTACAATAACCCCATTTATCTGCATAGCTCTATTCCACCATCTCCTCTGATGATAATTGGTCATTGATATACATTCTAATAGTGGATGGTCCTGTGATTGGTACCTTTACCTGCAAAGGGGTTTCTTCTTTTTTCACAACTCTATCAAATACAATACTCTCATTGTTGTTTGAAACAACAACAATCTTTACATTTGCCTCATTTAAGTCAGAAGGTAAAATAACTGTTTTAATGATAATCTTAGCAGTATTTTTTTGTTCAACCTTTTTGGAAACTACTAAGTCAACACTGCTACCTTTGTCCACAAGAGTATTTGCAACAGGTAGCTGGCTTATAACAATGTTGGAGTCATTGTCAGTTACTTCTTTATATGTGATACTGCCAGTATTTAGACCTGCTTTTCGCAAAAGTTCTTTTGCAGAAGCTATATCTAAACCAGTAACATCAGGTACAGGCACCTTTTCAATCTTAGGCCCTAAGCTCACAGTCAATACTACTGTTCCGTTTTTCTCAATCAATTCGTTAGCAGAAGGCTGCTGGAAGATAACAGTGTCAACAGGTTTATCAGAATAATCTCTTTTTATCTCTACATTAAGCCCAGCATTAGTCAAATCAATCTCCGCATCCTTCACATTTTGTCCAACAACATCTGGTACACGTACCATCTCTGGTCCTTTACTAACTGTAAGTTTTACAGTTGTATCTTTTTTAACTTTAATGCCCGCAGCCGGCTCTTGATTTATAACTGTCCCCTTTTCAGCTTGGTCGTTTTGTTCCTCTATTGTAAACTTTAGTCCAAGCTCATCTAATTTGCTTTTCGCATCATCAACTGAATATCCAACAAGATCTGGCATTGTAATTTCGTTATCTTGTGGTGTTAAACTCTTTCCAATAGCATTATAAAATATTAGCCAGCCAATCGCAACAATAACTAAAGCAGTTAAAATACCACTTACAACGTATATCCAATCTTTTTTGTTTGCTTTTTGCTTTTTCTCACCTTCTAAAACTATATCTTTTGACTTCAATTGTTCAAGTTGAAACTGCTTTGTTGCAACATTTTCATGAGTTTCTATCTTTACAAAATCCCCTTCAGGCTCAATTAATGAATTTTTCAAATCTTGCATCATCTCTGTTGCAGATTGGTATCTTAAAAGTACATCCTTTTGCATAGCTTTTAGGATAATTGCCTCTAAACTACGTGGAATATCCGGGTTGTATATAGTAGGACGAATTGGCTGTTCTTGTAAATGTTTTAACGCAATGGATATAGGGGTATCGCCATCAAATGGCAAAACGCCAGTCACCATCTCATATAATACAACTCCAAGCGAATACAAATCAGACCTATTATCAACATATCCACCTCTTGCTTGCTCTGGTGAAAAATAATGAACAGACCCTATTGTCAGATTTGTATTTATTATGGTTCCGGTTGAAACAGCCCGTGCTATGCCAAAATCTGTGACCTTAACTATTCCATTTTCGTCAATTAGAATGTTTTGTGGCTTTATATCTCTGTGAACAATTCCCTTTTTGTGTGCATGGTCCAGTGCTCTCAAAACCTGTATTGCAATTGTAACTGCATCTTTTGTACTGACTCTTCCTGTCTCTTTGATAAATTCTTTCAGTGTTTTCCCATTTACATATTCCATTACTATGTAGTGCATACCTTCTTGCTCACCAACATCGTAAATAGATACAATATTTGGATGTGAAAGCGAAGCTGCAGCTAAAGCCTCTGTTCTAAATCTTGACAAAAACTCCTCATCATTTGCAAATTCACTTCTTAATACTTTTATAGCAACATATCTGTTAAGTACTTTGTCCTTTGCCTTGTATACAATCGACATACCACCACTGCCTAACTTTTCAATAACACTGTACCTATTACCTATAACAAAATCATCCATTTTCAACCATCACCTTCTTGAAAAAATTCTTTGAAATGGTCTTCCCTAAGCGGTAAAATAGAGTACTGTTATATTGTCAACGCCACCATTTTCAAGTGCCTTGTTTATTAGCACTTCTCCTACTTTTTCAAATGTACTTTTCACAAAAACCTCTTTTATGTAAGACTCTGGAACCATGTTAGTAAGTCCATCTGTACACAGTAAAATACACCATTTTTCCCCAAGCTCTTCCTGTGTAAGCTCATATATATCTATTTCTATCTCTTTGTCTACGCCAATTGCACGTGTAATTATATTCTTCTGTGGATGAGTATAAATCTCCTCTTTTGTAATTTTACCATCTTTGTACATCTCATAAACTAACGAATGATCTTCTGTTATTTGCATTATCTTCTCTGCATTAATAAGATAAACCCTTGAATCACCTACATTGCTAATAATTACCTTGCCCTTGAGAAGAAATACCCCCGCCAAGGTTGTCCCCATTCCAAACCATAGCGGATTTTCAACCTGAAGCTCTGTTATCTTTTGATTTGCATAAGAATATGCTTCCTTTATAACCTCTTTTGCTATTTCATTAAACCTTTTTAGATTTATCAAAAGATACTCCAGGACATATTTGCAGGCAAGGCTACTTGCAACCTCACCTGCATTGTGACCACCCATACCATCTGCAACCAAGAATATGCTAAAACTATCATCATTTGACTTAAATATCAAATAATAGTCCTCATTATTTGTTCTCACATTCCCTATTTCTGAGAGTGCAACGTACTTCACATACTTCATCTCCTATTTTTCGGATATATTATAATGTCTTGATCGTAGCTGACCACACGCTGCAGCAATACTACTTCCTAACTCTCTTCTGATTGTCACTTGAATACCAGATGACATAAGAACATTATAAAATTCTTTAACCCTTTCTCTTGGTGGTTTTTTGAAGTCTTTTCCGTCTACTGGGTTTACAGGAATTAAGTTAACATGGACAAGTTTTCCTGATAATATCTTGGCAAGCTCTTTTGCACATTCAATTGAGTCGTTTATTCCATTTATTAACGCATACTCAAATGTCACTCTTCTGTTTGTTTTGCTAATATAGTAGTCAACAGCTTTTAATATACCTTCAATAGGATATTTTCTATTCATTGGGACCAATTTGTTTCGTAAATAGTTGTTTGGGGCATGAAGAGAAATTGCAAGATTTACCTGTTTAGGATACTCAGAGAGCTTGTAAATTCCCTCTATAATCCCAACAGTTGAGATTGTTATATGTCTCGCGCCTATATTTTTCCCCTCTTTAGAGTTTATAATATCAATGAACTTAAACACATTTTCAATATTGTCAAATGGCTCACCACTCCCCATCAAAACAACATTAGAAATTCTCTTTTTTGTGACATTCTCAACATTGACTATCTGGTCTACCATCTCACCTGCAGAAAGATTTCTTATCATGCCACCAATGGTTGAGGCACAAAATGCACACTTCATCCTACAACCAACCTGGGTTGAGATACATATTGCATTACCATACTTGTATGGCAAAAAAACAGACTCAATAGCATTGCCATCAACAAGCTCAAGCAAAAACTTTATGCTTTCACCGTCACTTTCATATTTTACAACCTTCAAAGAATTTAAAATAAACTCTTCTTCTATTCTTTTTCGCAATTGAGCTGGAATGTTAGTAAATGAATTTACATCAGTCGCATTCTTTTTATACAACCATTCAAAAATTTGATTAGCACGAAATGCCCTTTCACCTGTATCCTCCACCCATTTTTTTAGCTCATCCAAGGTAAAATCTTTAATGAGCCTTTTCATACTATGCTTTGCCTTCTTTCTTGAGTTTTGCAATAAAAAATCCATCACATTTATATTCATCAGGAAATATTGTATTTTGAGAGATTAGATTAAAATCCTTATGTTTCTCTAAAAATCTTAATACAGTGTCTTCATTTTCCCTGTGTCCAAGCGTGCATGTGCTGTAAAATATTATACCACCCTCTTTTAAATACTGTGCAGCGTTGTCAAGCATTTTTAGCTGAAGTTCATGCAAGTTCTCAATATCCTCTTTGGTCTTATTCCATTTAATATCAGGCTTTTTTCTAATTGTTCCAAAACCAGAACAAGGAAGGTCTGCAATTACAATATCGAATTTCCCTACAAAATCTTCATTCAACGTAAGAGCGTCATTTTCAGCAACTATAACATTGTCAAAGCCAAGCCTCAATAGATTTTCTCTCAAACGCTCAATCTTTGACTTATTCACATCACATGAAACAACAAAACCCCTTGTTACCTCTGCACAGTTAAATGTCTTACCACCTGGCGCTGCACATAAGTCCAAAATGGAGCTTGCCTTTTCAAAATCATATCTGTTCCATTTTACAATGAATGAAGAGGCAAGGTCTTGATAATAAAAGTAACCATCTCTGTAAAGTTCACTTTCTTTTATATTACCTTTGACAATATAAACAATCTCTCTATTTAGTTCTGGCACTTCATACTCATACCCACAGGCTTCAAGCTTTTTTAAAAATTCTGCCTGGCTTATTTTTTTCGTATTTATTTTTATACTTTGCAGTGGTTTTGTATTTAAAAATTCCAAAATTTTTACTGTCTTATCAAATCCATAAGACTTTTCTAAATAATCAATCAAAAACTTAGGGTATGAAAGTTTTATAGAAAGAAAATCCTTGATGTTTACCTCTTTTACTCTTTCAAGTGCTTTTTCTATTTCGTCTTTTCTCCTTATTATGTTTCTCAATATCGCATTGACAAAGCCCTTTTGATTTTTATTGACCTTCTCTGCAAGCCCACATGCTTCACTGACTGTAGCATAGTCTGGAATCTTGTCAAGAAATAATAGCTCGTATGTTGCAACTCTCAAAATGTTAAGTATTTTCTTGTCCTTTACACCTTTTTTTGCAACAAAGTTTATATAATAGTCAAGAAGGTTTTTATATCTTAGCACACCATGTACAAGCTCAACAAAAAGTGCTCTATCTTTTGTTTTTTTGAGCTTTTGATGGTACTTTTCCATCAAAGTATCTGCATTTATATTTTTTTTACTCTCAATCTCAAAAATGACTGAAAAAGCAGCGCTGCGCGTATTAATCTTCAATCATCCCTTCTTCTTTGAACTAAGCTTAAATAATATAAAAGCTGAAGTATTGCAACAGCGACGGCTGCAACATATGTCATTGCTGCAGCCCTCAAAACCTTCTTAACACCCTCTTCTTCTGAAGGCATAACCACTCCTGCCAATTTCAAGGCCTGAATAGCCCTTTTGCTTGCATTTACCTCAACTGGCAAAGTAATTAAGGTAAACAAAACTGCAAGACAAAATAGAAGTATTCCAAGATTTATAAAAATATCACCGTTTCTGAACAAAAGACCTATTAATATTAACGGAAACGCAAGGTTTGAACCTATATTTACAACTGGGACCATTGCACTTCTCAAAGAAAGCCAAGGATATCTTTCGTAATGCTGTATTGCATGACCTGCTTCATGGGCAGCAACACCTATTGCTGCAATTGAATTTGAATCAAATACACCGCTTGATAACCTCAAAACCTTAAAGCGTGGGTCATAATGGTCTGTCAAAAGACCAGGGACATATTCCACCTTAACATCGTAAATACCATTTGCCCACAGGATACTTTTTGCAACCTCTGCTCCTGTCAGCCCAGAAAAACTTCTCATCTTAGAGTACTTTGAAAAAGCTGCTTGAACTTTTATTTGGGCAAATATTGAAATCAAAAATGCAGGGATCGCAAAGATTAAATACATTGGGTCAAAGTAGTAAAACATTTTAGAAACCTCTCCTTTTTTAGCTCAAAATATCACCTTTTTTTATTTTATACCCGTTAACAAAATCTCTTGCACTCATTTTTCTGCCGCCTTCTAATTGAAGTTCTTTTAATTTAATTACACCACCTTTTACCTTAACAAGAATCCCGGTCTCATTAATTCCCAATATTGTGCCATTTTGTACATTTTCAAGATTGTCAAGTTTTGCAATCTCCATCTCATGAATCTTTAGAAGTTTCCCTTTATAAATTGTAAATATGCCAGGCCAAATTTTTAAAGCTCTGAACCTGTTGTAAATCTGCACTGCACTCATATCCCAAGAAATTTGACCTTCCTTTTTATCAATTGGAGGAGCGTATGTGGCTTTTGTAGAGTCTTGTTTTACTGGCACAATATTTGAGATATTCTTTAAAGTCTCAATCAAAAGCTTTGCACCAAGCTCAGACAACTTCTTAGAAAGGGTTATAACATCATCATTTTGCTCTATTTCTATTCTCTCTTGAAGTAGAATATCTCCCGTGTCAAGCCCTTCATCCATCTTCATAATTGTAATGCCTGTATAATTTTTCCCATCCATCAGCACTCTTTGAATAGGTGCAGCACCTCTGTATTCAGGCAAAAGCGAGGCATGGACATTAATGCATCCGTACTTGGGTATTTGCAAAACTTCTTTTGGAAGTATTTTCCCATAAGCCACAACCACAATTACCTCTGGATTTATCTTTTTCAAGACTTCAAAAAACTCTTCATTGCCTTTTAACCTATCTGGCTGGATTACATTAAGATTAAATTTTAACGCAAATTCTTTGACTGGTGGTGGGGTTAAAATCTGTTTTCTTCCAACTGGCTTGTCTGGTTGAGTCACTACAAGTTTTATGCTAAATAGAGGATTGCCAATCAGTTTTTGCAAAATATCTACCGCAAACTCTGGTGTGCCCATAAAAACAATGTCCAAGGCTCATCTTATCTCCTTTCAAAAAGCAAATATTTTTTATCAACTATGCAATATTACTCCAAATCCATCTTTTGCTCTTTTGAGCGTCTTTTTTCAATTTCTTCCTCAGTAACAAACCTTATCACCTTGTCAATAAACAAGATTCCATCAAGATGGTCTATCTCATGGCACAAAGCTCTTGCAAGCAAATCCTCAGCTTCGATTTTAATCTCTTCTCCGTGCCTGTTTTGTCCTCTTACAATCACTCTTTTTGGTCTTTCAACCTCTCCCCATACATTTGGAACAGAAAGACACCCTTCGATATCTATCTGACTTCCTTCAGAATACTCTATTTGTGGATTCACAAGTTCAATTGCACCATCACCTGGGTCGACCACAATAGCTCTTTTCAAAATTCCAACTTGTGGTGCGGCAAGTCCAATCCCGTTTGCCTCATACATTGTCTCTTTCATGTCGTCAAGGAGGTCATGCAGCCTTTTATCAAACTTCTCAACAGTTTTAGACTTTTTGCGAAGTATCTCATCTTCATAAATCCTTATCTTTCTCAAAGCCATCTTCCCTATCTTTTACCCTCCTGTTTACAGTGTGTTTATAGGATTCACATCGATTATAAGCTCAGCATTATTATAATTATATCTTTCTTTTATCATATTGGCTATATCAATCATCTGTGAAGCTTTTTCAAACTTGACAAGTATATGATACCTATATTGATTTTCAACTTTGAAAATTGGACTTTCGCTGGGCCCGTAAATTTTGAGATTAACAATCTTTGTACATTTTTCAAGTAACCTATACACATTTTCTATCCCTTTTTTAGCAAAGCCTTCATTTTGTGATACTACAATGAAATTTACAATATATGAATATGGTGGATATCCCATTGTTTTGCGAATCTTTATCTCTTCTTCAAAGAAGCTTTCATAGTCATGATTTGAGGCTGCAACTATACTATAATCGTCAGGGTTAAATGTCTGAATTACTACTCTTCCTTGTTTTTCTCTTCCTGCTCTCCCTGCTACCTGAGTAATAAGTTGAAATGTCCTTTCTTTGCTTCTAAAATCTGGCATATTTAAAATAGTATCAGCATTTATCACTCCAACCAAAGTCAAATCAGGAAAATGCAATCCCTTTGCAACCATTTGAGTACCCACCAAGATGTCAGCTTCTTTTGATTTGAACTTGCTCAAAATCTCTTCAACTGCATCTTTTCTTGTGGTAGTGTCTTTATCCATACGTAGCACTCTTGCGTCTTTAAAATACGTTTTTATTTCATCCTCTATTCTCTGAGTACCACTTCCATACTGGCGGACATATTTGCTACCACATTTTGGACATATACTAGTATACTCTTGTTTGTAATTGCAATAATGACACCTCAAATATCCGTCTTTATGATAAGTAAGTGAGATACTACAATTTTTGCACATGTAAACATAGCCGCACTCACGGCATATCACAATGGGAGAATACCCTCTTCTGTTCAGGAAAAGTAAAACCTGTTCTCCTCTTTGCAAGTTCTTCTCTATCTCACTTAATAAAAGCCTACTAAAGATTGATTTGTTACCATCTAAGATCTCTTTTTTCATGTCAACCACAAATACCTCTGGTAGTGCCTTGTTTATTCTCTCTCTCAAAGTACAAATAGCATATTTTCCTGCTATTGCATAATAATAGTGTTCAACTGTTGGAGTCGCTGAACCCAAAACAATTGGTATACTATTTATTTTTGCTCGCATCTGAGCAACTTCTACAGCATTTACACGAGGTGATTTTTCTGATTTATAACTTGTCTCATGCTCCTCATCAACAATTATAAGTCCTAACTCTTTTGCCGGAGCAAATATTGCAGACCTTGGCCCAATTACTACTTTTGCCTCTCCACTTTTTAGCTTGAGCCAGGCTCTCTGTCTTTGTGAACTGTTCATCTTACTGTGATATACAACAACTTCACTTTCTATTCTTCTTTTGACATTCTGAATCATTTGTGGCGTCAGTGAGATTTCAGGTACCATAAGAATTACGCTTTTACCTTTGCTAATCACATATCTCATTGCTTGAATATAAACTTCTGTTTTTCCACTTCCAGTTACTCCAAACAAAAGAATATTTTTGTATATTCCTTTGTCAAACGTAGAGGTTATTAATTCAAGAGCTTTCTTTTGGTCTTTTGTCAACTTATATTGAGGTTCAGTTGGCGTCTCTCTCTTTTCTTCATTTAAACTCTTTAGGAGTTTTAACTCAAATCTTAGTAATCCTCTTAAAAATAAGCTTGCAATTTTATCTTCATTTTCTTTTGCAAGTTTGGAATTCGCCGAGACCGGCCTCTTTAGAATTCTATTGTAAATTTCTTTAAGTTCATCTTCTAAGGTCAAATCTGAAGTTTGTTGGGCACAAATTATGTATATTTCGTTATTGCTCACAAACGGAGGAATGATTAAACCCAATGCTTGCCCTAATTTAGTGGCATAATAATTTTTTATGGAAAATGCAAGCTTTATCTGCTCATCCGAGACAATTGGAATTTTGTCAATTACAGCAAGCACACACTTTAGTTTTTCTCTTTCAACATTTGTATCTTCTTTTACATTGATAATAAGCCCTTCTACAACTCTATTTGAAACTCCAAAGTTTACATACACTCTTTTACCAACTTCAACAAGTTCTTCAAGATGTCCTGGGACCAAATAGTCGAATGTCCTGTCCACATTTGCATCTTGATAATTAATACACACCTCAACAATCATCATAAAAAACTCCACCCATTAAAAGTATTACCTCTGCTACCTTCTGCAGAGGTAATCTACTATGAAGTCAAATATTCTGCCTGCCACTTCCTCTTTGCTAAGTTTAGGAAGCTCTAAAACCTTCTCTTTTGAGATTAGCGTGACAATGTTCGTATCCACATTAAACCCAGCACCTTCTTGTAAAACATTGTTAGCAACAATCAAATCTGCATTTTTCTCATAAAGTTTTTTCTTGGAATTTTCAATTAGATTTTCTGTCTCAGCCGAAAATCCTACAACAATTTGCCAATCCTTCTTAGTCTCCCCCGCATATTTTAAAATGTCAGGATTTTTCTGAAGTTCAATCTGTAGTTCTTGTTCTTGTTCCTTTTTTATTTTCGATTCTCTAAAGTTTTTTGGTTTAAAGTCTGCAACTGCAGCAGAGAATATGAGTATATCATATTTATCCTTTATACTTTTTACTTCTTCATACATCTCATAAGCTGTCTCAACGTTAACTATCTCGATGTCTGCATAAGTTTGAATGTTTACAGGACCTGATACGAGAGTAACTTTTGCTCCTCTTTTATAGGCTTCTTCTGCTAATGCAAAACCCATCTTACCTGATGACCTGTTAGAAATAAACCTCACAGGATCTAAGTATTCTCTTGTTGGGCCGGCTGTGATGAGAACCCTTTTGCCATCTAAATCTTTTTTTTCAAGCAGCCTTTCAATTTCAATTACAATTTTTCGGTTTTCAGGATAACGTCCTTTCCCATATACTCCACAAGCTAAAAGCCCTGCTTCAGGTTCTAAAACATTTATGCCAACCTGCTTTAGCTTTTGTATATTTGCCTGCACAATTTTGTTTTCAAACATGTTTGAATTCATTGCAGGAACAACTAAAATGGGCTTATTGAATGCTAAAAAAGTGGTTGTCAAAAGGTCATCAGCAATGCCATTTGCAAACTTTCCAATAATATTTGCTGTTGCAGGAGCTACAACTAAGATATCTGCCCAGGCTGTCAATGATATGTGCTCTATATCATAGAAATACTCACTTTCAAATGTGTCAAGATAAACTCTGTTTTGCGAAAGAGTTTGCACTGTCAAAGGAGTTATAAACCTTTGTGCATTATTGGTCATAATTACCTTTACATTTGCCTCAGACTTTTTTAAAAACCTTATAAGCTCACACACTTTATATGCTGCAATCCCGCCACATATTCCTATCAAGATGTTTTTATTTTTTAGACTCATTTTTTTTCACCGGCTTTATATACTTATAAGAAATCTTACCAGAGGCAATCTCATTTACTGCCATTGTGACGTATTTGTCTGATTCTAAGTTTATATCCACCTTTTTTTGTATTTGTTCTAAAAGTTGTCTTGCACGCTTTGCAACAAGCACAGACAGTGTATATTTATTGTCAACATATTGCAAAAGTTCATCAAGCCCTGGTCGAAGTAACATCCTCTTTCACTCCTTTAAAAAGCTTTGTACATCAAATCTTCTTGTCCTAAGCTTTTCCACTTCAATAATTTTTTCAATTGCCTCAACAGCTTTGTCAACATTGTCATTAATAACACAATAGTCATACTTGGGCAAAAGTCTAATTTCGCCTCTTGCAATATTAAGCCTTGCTTCAATTTCCTCTTCAGTTTCTGTTGCCCTTTTTTTAAGCCTATTATACAGCTCTTTCATAGAGGGGGGTAATATGAATATGAGCACTGCATCTTCAAATGTAGACTTGACTTGCAAAGCACCTTGGGTTTCAATCTCTAATATTACATCAAAGCCATTTTTCAATGTTTCCAAAACAAAATCCTTAGGTGTACCATAATAATTGTTGTTATACTCAGCATATTCTAAAAAATTGTCGTTTTTTATATCATCCTCAAACTGCTGCCGAGAAACAAAAAAATAGTTAACACCTTCTCTTTCACCAGGTCTTGGCTTTCTTGTTGTCTTTGAAATTGAAAGTTTAATATTAGGATTCCTCTCTAATAGTTTGCCCACAACTGTGCCCTTCCCAACACCCGCTGGACCTGAAATAACAATTAAAAGTCCTTCTTTCATCTCTTGTCAACCTCATCCTCAACATCAATATCTTCTTCAAAATCTTCTTCCGGTTCAATTACCCTGTGCGCAACAGTCTCTGGCTGAACAGCGGATAGTATTACATGGTCAGAATCTGTTATAATCACTGCCCGTGTTCTTCTTCCATATGTTGCATCAATTAGCATTCCTCTTTCTCTTGCCTCTTGGATTATTCTCTTTATTGGAGCAGAGTCAGGACTAACAATTGCAATCAGTCTGTTTGCCGAAACTATGTTCCCAAATCCAATGTTGATAAGTTTTATATTACCACTGTTACTCAAAGAAACTCACCTCTACTCAATATTTTGAACTTGCTCACGGATTTTTTCAAGCTCATCTTTTAAACTCACAACACAGTTTGAAATTTCATATATTGTAGACTTTGCACCAATTGTATTTGCTTCTCTATTCATTTCTTGAATAATAAAGTCAAGCTTTTTACCAACAACTCCACCTGCATTTAAACATTCTACAAACTGCACTATATGGCTTTTTAGCCTCACCAACTCTTCTGTAATATCACTCTTGTCTGCAAAAAGTGTTATTTCTAACATCAGCCTGTTTTCATCAATATTCTTTAGCTCAAAGTACTCATTTATTCTTTTATAGAGTTTTTCACGATAGCTCTCTACAAGAGACGCAGAATATCTCTCTATCTTTTGTACTATCTCATTTATCCTTTCAATTCTTTGTAATATGTCTCTTTTTAAATTTTCACCTTCAGTTTTTCTCATACTATCAAGGTTCTTTAACGCAACTTCAATACAACTCAAAAGCTCATTTTTTATTACGTCACTATCAAATTCTTGATTTTCAATCACAAGTGCATCTGGAAGTTTTATGAAGGTTGACAAGCTAAAATCGTCTTGGACCTCAAGGAAGTTCTCTCTTACAATGTTTATTGCTTCTAAGTACTGCTTTAACAATCCCAAATTTGGTGTTATTTTATAATCTTTTTCACTAAAACTCTTAAAACTCACATAAACATCAACTTTTCCACGTTGAATATATCTTGATATGAGATTTTTTATATCACCTTCAAATTTAATAAATTCCTTTGGTACCCGCAGGTTTATCTCCAAATATCTATGATTTACACTTTTTATATCAACTGAGTATTCTCGTTGCTGTGTGACCTGTTTAGAGCCACCATAGCCTGTCATACTTTTAATCATTGTAATGCAATCATTCCTTTCAAAATATTTAAAGCAAATCAGAAAAATTATTTTTGCACTATTTATTTTAAAGTATTTTTAGCCATAAAATCAAGAAAGGGTTATAATAATAATTGTACACTATTTTAAAAAGCAGGTGAATGCGAAATGATAATTGGGCTTGATGTAGGCGGAACAAACATTGATATTGTCGCAATTGAAAACAATAAAGTTGTAGATCACAGAAAATTTGAACATGGTGAAGACCTCCTTTTTTCTATATTGACAAGCTTAGAAGAATTTATAACAAAAGATTATATCTCCAATCTTAGTCGTATTGTGCTTAGCACTACAATTACCACAAATGCAATCGTCCAGAACAAGCTTGACAAGGTTGGAATGATAATTGAAAATGGCATCGGAGCAAATCCAGATTTTCTTATGTGTGCAGATGTTAATATTTTACTTGACGGGTATATAAACAACAGAGGGATT
This sequence comes from Caldicellulosiruptor changbaiensis, assembly GCF_003999255.1. Lineage (GTDB taxonomy): Bacteria > Bacillota > Thermoanaerobacteria > Caldicellulosiruptorales > Caldicellulosiruptoraceae > Caldicellulosiruptor > Caldicellulosiruptor changbaiensis. The sequence goes on along the minus strand of NZ_CP034791.1, from coordinate 1,178,217 downwards.
GAAGTTAAGAGTTTCGATAGAGAGAAAGTAGAAAAAGCAATTTTGATCTTCAAAAAAGCTGATATTAACAACATAGGAATTGCGTGCAAATTCTCTGTTAGAAATCCAAAGCACGAGCTCGATGTTTATGACATTGTAAAAAGGCATGGTTTTGAGTTTGTTTCTTTAGGGCATAGGATTTCTGGTAAATTGAACTTCCCACGCAGAGTATTTTCTACATATTTAAATTCAGCTGTCTATAGTAATTTTAAAGCATTGTGCAATGCCATTTTAGAATTTTTAAAGAAAAAAAATATACCTTCACACTTGGTATTTATACAAAAACCAGATGGAGGAATTGTCCATTTGGAAAATTTAAAGGAATTCCCCATTTTTTCAATCTTATCAGGTCCTGCGGCTTCAGCACAAGGCGGTTACATACTCTCAAAACCTCTCTCAGATGCAGTTATAATCGACATTGGTGGAACAACTACTGATATTTCATTTGTCTGCAATGGCCAGTTTGTTTTAGAACAGTATGGGGCAAGAATAGCAAATTACCCAACCTTAGTCCGTGCTATTTATTCAAGGTCTGTAGGAATAGGTGGTGATAGCATAGTAAAAGTTGAAGATTCCATCTCAGTTGGTCCTGAAACAGTAAAATCTTGTAATATCAATAGAAAAAATATTGTTACCTTTACTGACGTGTTACAGTATCTAAATTCTTCTTCGGATGATGAAGCACAAAGTCGACTTAAAAATTTGTCAAATAAAGCAAATATGCCACTTGAGCTCTTTTGCAATAAAGTAGTAAAGGTAGCTTTAAATACAATTTGTAAAAAAATAGAAGAAGGGATTGATTACATCAATAGCACCCCCATTTATACAATTCAAAAACTTTTACATGGTGAGAAATTCATCCCCAAAAAAATAGTAGTAATTGGTGGAGCAGCTGATTTGATAAGTAAACATTTAGAAAAAGAGTTAAAAATTAAAGTAGAAGTTCCTAGATATTATATGGTGGCAAACGCAATAGGGTGTGCGCTTGGCTCAGTCTCAAGAGAATATAATTTGGTTGCAGATACAGAACAAGGAAAAGTTTATATACCTGAGCTTGACAAGTATGAAAGTGTTAATATAGATTTTTCTCTTGCTCAAGCAAAGGATTTTTTGATAAACAAGATTATAGAAGCAGGTGATGCTCTTTCAGCGGATGATATAGAAATTGTCGAGGAGAATTCGTTTAATATGATTAGAAATTTTAGATATTGTGGAAAGATAATCAAGATAAAGGCACAGCTAAAACCTAAACTTCAAGAATTAAAATAAATGGAGGTCTTCAAAATGCAAAGAGCACAGAACAAGCTTGGGCTTATCCTCTTTCCTGCATTTGACTGGAGAATTACCCCTACACATCCTGAAAGAGAAGAGAGACTTCTTTACACCATTGACCAAATTGAAGAAGAAGGTTTTTTTGACTATGAGAATGTATTTGTATTTAATCCTGAAATAATTGACGAGAAGTATATAAATCTTACACACTTTTGTGTCCCTAACTTTGATTCAATTGCAACCATTTCACATAAAATTGCCGCAAGTAGCACTATTACCATAGCTAAAAAGGTCATGTCAAAAGAGGTAACAAAAGGTTTTGCTTTGATTCGACCACCTGGCCACCACGCTCACAGAATAACATATGGTGATAGAGGTTTTTGTATAATAAATAATGAAGCAATAATGGTTGAATACTTAAAGAGAGAATATAGAATAAAAAAGATAGCAATCATTGACACAGATTGTCATCATGGAGACGGAACACAGGATATATTCTGGAATGACAAAGATGTTCTTTTCATCTCCTTGCATCAAGATGGAAGAACACTTTACCCAGGAAGCGGATTTACAAATGAAATAGGAGGGCCAGCTGCACTTGGATATACACTCAACTTACCTCTGCCACCATATACTTCTGATGAAGGATTTTTATATTGCTTAGAAAATTTGATCCTCCCTATCTTAGAAGAATTCAAACCTGACATTATCATAAATTCAGCTGGACAGGATAATCATTATTCAGACCCCTTGACAAATATGAACTTTTCAGCGCAAGGATATGCTAAACTCACCGAAAGATTAAACCCTCATATTTCAGTGTTAGAAGGTGGGTACTCTGTTGAAAGTGCTCTTCCATATGTCAATCTTGGTATAATATTTGCCCTTGCTGGTATTGATTATTCTAATATAAAAGAGCCTGACTATGATTATGAAAAGTTAAGACAATCTCCAAAAATAAGTGAATATATTAAAAGATTGTGCGAAAACGTGTACACTATATGGAAAAACAAAGAACAGACTGCACATGAGTTCAAGAAAAAATACCAGAAATATTATACACGAAAAAAATCAATATACTACGATACCATGGGATTTTTAGAGCAGCAGCTTGAGAACATTAAAATTTGTAACAAATGCTCAGGGTTAATAACTATTGAGTCGCGTTGTTTGAATTATAGGGTTTTTGCAATCACAATACCACATGATGCATGTGATGAGTGCTGTGATGAAGGTTATAAACTTTTTGCAACTTCTGATCCTGTCAACTTTTCCCATATAATCTTGCAGGATAAAAAGAATTTTGAATTTTACAAAAAAGAAAACTTAAAATAGCACTAGGTTGTTTGTCACTTTCTTTTTTTCAAATTTTCTCCATTGATTAACACTAAATCTCCATGTTTGAAATTAAGTTTCTTTGCCAAGTATTCACATTTAATTTTAAGAAGGTAAAATATATTGTCTTGAATTTCCTCAAATTCATCTAAGGATTCAAAATTTGCCTGACCTTTTGAAATTACAATATCCACATTTAAGATTAACTGTTTAAGCTGAGATGATACAAATTCCTTAGGAATACCTAACAAGCCTAAACCTGTCTCCACAATGGTTGCAATTTTATCCATGCCAACTTCTTTTGCATCTTCTAATGTTGCATCATTTAGTATAGGTTTTGTCTTTACTATGTAATATACATTCTTGCCCATTTGATTTAATACTTCCACTAAAACTTTGTCAAACACAATCTCCCCTGCGTTATCTCCTGCAATCACAATGTTTTTACTGTTTTGAAGCTTCTTTTTTAAGAGAGGATAGTCATCTATCGAAAATCCGAAATCAAAAGCGTGCGAAAGCTCACTTTCGATGTCAAACTCTCTTTTTATGCCTAAATCAATTACATTGCCCGCTACAGCAGCCTTTAGAGACTCATAAAGTGGATCTTTTGATTCAAAAACCTTTTTTCTTACACTTTCGAAAAGTTCAAGTGCCAAAGCATTTGATTGCTTTTTCGCAGAGTAATAGGGATCGTTATTTTGTATTATTTCATACGTTTTAAGCAAAACAAGTGAAGAATTATAAGCTGGTGAATCCTGTGGATTTAAAGTTTTTATAAAGTCCATTAGCTCATACAAAACTTCTTTCTTTCTCTCGTCAGGTATATTAGCCATTTCCATGCATGAAACAGCTTGTTTTAAATAACAGTGAATACAATCTATAAGAGCATTCATAGTATTAGAATTCTCCTTTCATCATTTTGTATGCTGAGATGAGGTTTAACATTTTAAATTAATATAATAACTCTTGATTTATTGTCAAGATAGATATTATAATTTTATTGTACTTGCTCCATTAGCTCAGTGGTAGAGCAGTCGATTCGTAATCGACTGGTCGGGGGTTCGAATCCCCCATGGAGCTCCAAGAAAATTAAGGGGTTTGAGGATAGGTAAAATATATCAAGTGCATTTTCTACAGATATCTTACAGCTACCCGAGAAACTGTAAAATTTTAAGGTAACTACTCCACTATCTTAGGAGTGGTTACCCTTTGTTTTTATATCTTCAAATAAGCTGTTTAATTTCATTGCAGCAGCTTTCTTTATTTCAGGCATAACATGAGAATAAATATTGAGGGTTTGTAGAAATATCTTTGTGTCCTAAAAGCTCTTGAACAACTTTTGGATGTTCGTTCGCTTCTAAAAGCCTTGTTGCATATGTGTGTCTTGGTATATGAAAATTTACTCTTTTGTAAATAGCTGCTTTTTCTCTTATTCTGTAAAAAAGCCTTTCAAATTTCCCTATGTCAACTTGAGTGCCACACTCTGTTGTAAATACTAATCATTATCTTCATAAAGCATTCCAGCTTTTAATTTTTCTTCTAACTGTTTTTCCTGTGCTGCTTTAACTCTTCAATTATTACAGGTGGTAAAGGCACTATTCTTTTACCAGCCTCTGTTTTTAGCTCTTGAAAAGCAAGTGCAGTCTTTTTAGAGCTACTACCATCAAAAATCTTTACACGCTGCAATGACCTTCTAACTTCAATGTATCCATCCTTAAAATTTACATCTTTCCAGCGCAAAGCCAAAAGTTCACCTATTCTAAGTCTACTTGCTAACTCAACAAAAAATGCAGTTTTTAGTTTTTCCCCTCCAAAGCTGCAATAAATCTTTTTTGTTCTTCTAAACTCAGTATTCTTATTTCCCTTTTTGGCTTGCCTTTTGGCAAAGTGGTTGCTTCTGAAACATTTCTGTTGACAAGTCCATTTTTCAAAGCTTGGTCTAAAGCTGAATACAAAACAACATGAATCTGCTTAATCGTACTTATACTCAAACCTTCCTGATATTTGGCATTATACAAAGCTTGAAGATGTTCAGGTCTCAAATCTTTTAGCTTATAATGACCAATGGCTGGATTTATATGTTTTTCTATATAGCACAAATAATCTTTGAACGTTGAAGGTCGCAACGTCTGTTTTTTATATTCCCAAAGCCATGTGCTGAGCCAATCTTTGACAAGCATTCTTGCAGGGTCAACATATACTCCATTGGCCAAGTCGTTTAATGCCTTTGCTATCTTGTCGGCAACTTCTTGTCTTGTCTTGCCATAGAAATACTGCCGCTTTTGTCTGTCGTTTTCATCTCTTCCTATGGTAATTTGATCACACCAAAGCCCGTCTTTCCTTCTGTATATGCTGCCTTCATTGTTTCCTTTCTTTTTAGTCTTTGCAGGCATATTATAACACCTCTTTTATTTGGGCAAAGTCTATTATAAGGTCTTCAAAAATACCAACCTTGACCTTGTCACTGAAGGTGTAAGCTTCTGGTGGCAAGTAATCTTCGTTGTCTATGAGTCTGTACACTAAGATTGTTTGATTTTTAGGATTGACAATCCAGTATTCTTTAACCTTAAACTGTGTATAAAGATTGAGCTTTCGGATATAGTCATGCGAAAAATTGCTCTCAGATACAACCTCAATTATCATTTCAGGAACTCCAACACAGCCTTTATCAGTAAGTTTTCTCTTGTCGCAAATAATTGAAATATCAGGCTGCACAACGTTGATTGCTTGTTTTTCGTCCTGTCCTCCCTCTATTAGGACTACATCAAATGGCGCTGTGTAGATTTCGCATGCTTTTTTATTTTGCCGGAGATAGCTACCAATTGTTATTGTTAACTCTGAAACTATCTTTTGATGCACTCTTGAGGGTGCAGGGCTCATATCATAGATGACACCTTCAATCAACTCCACCCTTGCGTCTTCTGGCAGCTGAAGATAGTCTGCATAGGTGTATATTTTAGGTATTCTGGCTTCCATCAGATTCACCTTCCTTGGAATAATCAATACCTTTCTCTTTTTTCTTATATTCTTTAACCTTTTCTACAAGATTCCCTTCTGTCTTAAACAATGCTAAATAAAGAGCTTCTGAATAACTTGTTGACATATCCTCTAAAAAATCAAAAAGCACAGAAAAATTATCTCTAATATTTTCGTAAATTTCACCCATTTCATTTAATACTCTCTCAAAATAATCATACTTGCTCTTTATTTTCTCATCTTCCTTCTTAAATTCCTCATAAGTTATTTGATCATCAATAAAATCTGAAAACAATTTCTCAACTTTATCATTTGGATACAAATCATCTAAAGCAATGAGTCTATTCTCTCTATCTTCTAAAAATGCCCTAAACTTTTCAAAGAATAAGTTTATATGGCTTAACAAATGATAAATTAAATCAGTAATAAATTCTCTATTTCTTTCTGGTTCATGAGCAAAGAAGTAAACTATGGCAGTATTAACTAACAAAGGTTCTAATACCTGTTCAATAAATGTTGCAACTTTTTTTTCAATTTTTTCATCCGAAATTACATAAGGTAGATTTTCAACTACAAATCTCTCAAACTTTGTTCTCTTGGAAAATTGTTCTTCTACTGTCCTATACTCACTTCTACCAATAAGATAATCAACTGTGACACCAAAATAGTCTGCAATTTTTATAAGTAATTCATATTTGGGTTCTCTTCCATTTTCATAATACGAAAGATTTTGGACAGATATTCCTAATTCTTTTGCTAATTCAGCTTGGGTTAATCCCTTTTCCTCACGCAATTCTTTTAATCTTTTACCAAACATTATCATCTTCCTTTTCAGTATATCCTAATTTAATTTTAACATTTTCTTTTTATCTTATCAATAAAAAGTTGATAAAAAGTTATTGACATAAACAAAAAATTGATTTATAATTAAATTAGTTGATAGATTAAATATAAATCAACAATTTATTGATTTATGGAGAGTGACGCTTATGAAAATTTCTTATATTTCTGTAAAAGGTTTTAAAATAAGAACACTTAGAATAAAACAAGGATACACAATAAGAGACTTAGCAAAATTGGCTGGCGTTCACTATTCCACTATAGCACTTATTGAAAAAGGTATTTAAAATCCATCACCTAAAACTGCTAAAGCTATAGCTGAAGCGTTAAAAGTAGATTTTGAGGAAATTTTTAGTATTAAATTTGAAGATAAAGGAGGCAATTCTGATGGAAATCTACAATCCTCAACCTCAAAGAGACAAAATAGAGAAATTGACAATTAGCATCAAGGAAGCTGCCCAAATGCTGGGGATATCATACAACGTAACGCTTACCTTAATCCACAGGAGAGACTTCCCAAAAATCTTAGCAGGGCAGCGAAGAATCCTCATACCAAAAGAAGCTTTCATTAAATGGGTCAATGAGCAGGCTTGCTGGAATAAATAATAGATACCTACCATGTTCAAGCTATCCCCTTTCTTCTCTTTGTTCGCTGCCTTGTTTGGGAATCGGCAAGGTGGCTGATTGGTGTTTTTGAAAAGAAGGAGAAAAATATTGATGGGAAAAACATACAGACAGATAAATATAGATGAGTATATAAACTATGAACGATTTTACAGTAAATATTTAAAAAACATGAAAAGGACTGGCACTGATAAAATAAGTGCTCAGTGTCCTTTTCATGATGACCAGCACCCATCGTTTTGGTTTAACATAAATAATGGGTGCTGGAAATGTGAGGCAGGATGTGGCAGCGGCAACGCAGTAACTTTCTTAGCAAGAGTCGAAAAAATTTCTCAGAAAGAAGCGTACAAGATTTTACTCAAAGAAGCAGGACTATTTGAAGAAGACAAGAAGAAGGGGAAAAAGATGAAATACACGCTGGAAAATTACTCAAAAGAAGAGAAACTGCCAATTGAATTTTTGACTAATGTTTGTAATCTTAAACAAGAAGATTATCATAAAAGATTTGTGAGTATATACTACAAGGATGAAAAAGGCAATACAGCAGCTATCAGGAAAAGACATCATCCCCAAAATAAAAAAAGATTCTCTTGAGTCACTGTAGCCAAAATTATTCCTTATGGGCTCTGGCGACTCAATGAATTCAACAAGAATTACATTACACTTGTTGAAGGGGAAAGTGATACCCAACCCTGTGGTATCATGGATTCCCTTCTCTTGGAATAGCAGGAGCAAATAATTTACGCAAAGAAGATTTTCAATATTTCAGTGGTTGTAAAAAAATATATATTTGGAAAGAGCCAGATAAGGGCGGTGATACATTTGTTACAAGGTTCAAAGCACTTGCCAGCGTGGTTAACTTTGATATGCCTTGTTACATTATAAAGTCAGAAACTTTCAAAGATGTATCCGAAATGCACATAGCTTTTGAAGGCAGCCGTGAAAGGTTTATCGCAGAATTTGAAAAGATCCTGAACAATGCTGAAGAAATAAAAATAGACACCAAAGAGAAAATCCCTTTGGTGTGGATTTCAAATATAATACTCCACAGGGGTATTATATCACACCAGAAGGGATTTTGAAAGACATTGTCTCTAAAAAAGGTAACGTAGAGACAATTGAGATAATAAAGACACCAATAATTATTTGCAAAATGTTAAGAGACGTTGACTCTAGGTATGAAAAAGTAGAACTTTGCTTTCTCAATAATCATTCTAAGAGCACTGTGGTTGTCGATGATGACGAAGCCCAGACCCAAAATTGTTACAAAATAATTCAAAACAACTATGGATGGGCAGGCAGAGAGTGGATTAGAGCTATCCAGAAAGACAAAGAGTTATTACCGTACATTAATCAATGTCACAAACGCTCTTTAATGGAATCATTGAAAAGCATCCCAAAATTCTACAAAGCCATGCGCAAGCCCTTGCTCTGGTAGGTGCAGTTGATATAGCTTCTTCAAAATTAATCTTTGTGAAAGAGAACCAGAGCCTATAACAGAAATTGTTATATTAGCTATAGCTGAACAACTTCAAGGGGTAGAGGAAGTAGACATTGGGCAGCGTGCTTATGACTACCTTATCGACATGATAAACTCTCATCCACAAAATTTCGAGGATGGAGCAAAAGAACGATGGGGATTCTTGAATGATGGCTTTGTGGAATTCTTCCCAAGTGTATTAGAAAAGCTTTTGCGAGAAATAAACTTTAATCCGAAAAAAGTATACAGCAGTTGGGAAGAAAAAGGACTTATAAAAGTAACCTATGAAAAAGATTTTAAAAGATATTCATGTTTAAAATGGTTGAATGGAAAACCTGTCAGAGTTGTAAGGCTGAAATTATTACAAGAAACAGAAATTAAAACAACAATATAGTATACCCTATTAGGGTAATAAGAATTCTAACCAGTAAAGATTTTAGTATTTTCAAGTATTACAATAACTTACTGGTTAGATCGGTTAGGAACTGGTTAGGGACTCAAAAATAGATATTCCAATAGGTTATATACCCTACCTAACCAGTCTAACCAGTAAAAATAATTAGTCATATAAAAAATAAAATTAGGAGGTTAATAAACAGTAATTACCATTGGAATAAAATTACATCCAAATTATAAAAAAAAGTATATATGTATTTTAAAATTACTGGTTAGGCGAACGCAAAAATGTGCACATAGCAATTTGCAAGCTTTTTAAGATTTAAAATCCTAACCAGTGCTACTGATTAGGTCTTTACAAGCCACTTTAAAAATCAAATTTGGATGTGTTTATTTTACAATATTCCCAAAATAGCTGGGAACAAAAATAAAAAGACTTTTTAAAAATTGGATGTAAAAATATAACAAATCATTTCAAAGGAGTGGTATCAATGTTTGCAAGCTTAAAGCAGAGATACTACCGATTTGGAGACGAAAAAGCTCTTGAACAAATGAAAAGCCTTATAGAAAGTGACCCAGATTTAAAAGCTCAATATATTGAGCTGTGCAGAAAAGTTGAAGATGAAATAAAGGAATATAAGAAATACGCAAGTAAGCAACAGCTCAAAGAGGTTAAAGCAGCACTTATATTTTTGGATGAATCAAAGCTGAAAAAAGCTATCAAGACCTTGAAAGAGAATATCTCTATAGAGTTTTACAGCCTATCAGACAACCTTCAAAAGCAAGAACGAGAACAGAAAACCGATAAAAAAGTTTTGCAATGTGTATTTTCTAAGCAAAAAGCAGAAGACAGTAAAAAGTGCTTTGTTATAAAAAGCAAAAATCCACTTGATATTAGCAAAGCAAAAGACGCTTTTATAGATTTCAGATGTGAGATGGACGGTTGCAATGAACTTGCTTATTTTGACGCTATAGGAGCTTTTGTATGCCTTAATTGTTTTCCTCAAACCGATGTTGCTATTGAGGTTAAAAGCTATATTTAGCCTGTTACAAATGAATACATCTATGAACTCTACCCCATATATAGATACAGGACAGAGAAAAATTCTGAAGGAAGTACCACCGAAACAATGGCAGCTATTTAATAATTTAAATAAAACTCAAATTCTTATTGAAAGGAGATGTTTTTAATGTTCAAGAAAGTTGTGATTGACCTTGAGGAACTTGGAGAGATTTTTAGACTATATGAATGACAAAGTTTTTGAGGGTTACAAAAGAGAAACAACGAGAGCAGTAAAAGAATTTATTGAAGACATCAGAAAACACAATATGCTTACAGTGAACAAGAATAACTTAAAACAAAATTAAACGAAGGGAGTTGAATGAAAATGCCAAAAGTAACAGTGAATCTACCAAAACCTGTTTATGACAAGCTTTGTAAGCTTGCAGATGGCAGCAGAAATCTTGATGAGATTATAACCCATGCAAGTGCAATTTTAATCGACACAATAAGAAGAGCCACAAAAAGAGAGTTGCAAACAGCTCACTGGTTTACAATTGTCTCTTCAATTGATTTGGATTACAGAAAACTTTTGATTTCATTTTTAGACCAAGGCACAGAACTGTTCACGTCAATTTTTGAGCAGCACTTTAAAGTTGGTGATATGCGAGAATGTGCACAAACTTTAAGAGTGCTTATACTACTTGAATACCTAAAGGTGAGCTTGGACAATGAAGGAATTGAGTATTTAGTAGAACTCAGGTATCCACATTTGGATGAGGAAATCAAGTTTTGGCAAAGCAAAGGATTTGTAATACCAGAGAAGCTTCTTTTCAAACCTAAAACAGAAAGTGAGGTAGTTTGTCAATGATAGCGCTTGAAAAAATTCAGACAGCAAATGATGTGTTTGAAAAGCTATTTTCTCAGTTTACAGTTGAACTGGTAAGCTGCAGGTCAAATGAAATCTTGAAAGACCAAAAGTACATGAAAACTACAGGAAAAATTGATATTCTGGAAGCTAAATTAAAAGAGTTATTGAGCGATGAGGCATTGAAAATTTACACAGAGATTGAAGAACTCCAGAGTTACCTGTGTGCAATCTATGAGCTGCACGGATACAGACAAAGGGCTAAAAGATGGTGCAAAACTTATGACAAAGCTTTTGAGCAGAATGAAATGACAGGTTAATGAGCCGATACGCTTTTTAGCCTTTCGGCTCTAAAATGTAAAAAAGGAAGGAGGTTAAAACCATGAAATTTAATCCTGTTTTGTATCTCAAAGCTGCCAAAAGATTGACTTCAAGTTTTGTATTTGGTCATCAGTTAGGTTTGTTAGATGAAGAAGACGCAAGAGAACTAATGCCGCAGTTAGCTTTTTACCTTGTGAAGTATACAACCACAAAAACAGAACCTGAACTTGTTACACGAGAAGAGGTAAAAGACAGCTTATTTCTCCATTGGCTGGTGCTTCAAATTTTTGCTAATATGACACCAAAACAGTTTGTGAATACTTTCCCTATCAAAAAGTTTTATGAAGGTCATAAATATGGCATTAAAGATTACTAACACAACAAAAGCAATGCTCAGCAAAGTTGATATGAACAGTCTTATTGGTGACAAGGTTATTGATTTTTATGGAATTATGTCAACGACGAAATAGAAGAATTTCTTGTAAGATACATGGTCACAATCAGCAACTTAAGAAGATATGAAGGCAAAACAACATTAGCCGAGGAGATTGCAAAAGAGCTTGGAATTAAAACTTATAGGTTATACCAAGACAGCAAGGGCAAAAAGTTTTTATTTGATGAAGAAACAGGCAAGACAACAAGAGTGAGAGAAGTACCAAAGCATTTGAAAATCATCAAAGGCAGGCGGTAGGGGGAGTCAAAAATTTTAAGCTTGCTACTTTGAACCGGCGGCGGGCAGCTCTTTGCAAACAAGATTCGTTTTATTTTGTAAAAGGGGGTTTACAAGATGTTATTGTTTAGGTGTGAAAATGGTATGGTAGCAAATTTAGAGAAGGTCTTGTTTTTTAAAACCACAAGCGGGACTGTGGGGTATGATGGGTCAAGAGCTATAAAAGCTGTAATTGTTTTAGCTATATTTGGGCCAGATAATAAAAATTCCTTTAATAATGGTGATTATGGGATTGCATTAGCGACGTTTAAAAGCAAAAAAAGAAGCACAAGATTTTATTGACACGTTGGCAAAAATAATAGCAACAGAGAATAACAAGGTTTTGACTGTTGATGATGTGAAAAAAGCAATGGATATAAAAGCTAAAATTTTGTAATAAAGCACCTTGTGAAAGGTGCTTTTTTATTTTTGTTACAAACTGATAGCACTTGTAAGGCCACAACAAGTAGTAACCAGCACTTTAGCATTTCTTAGCATACAACTGAAGTGGCATTCTACTATCAATCTTATGACAAAATTCGACAATACAGCTTTGCAGATGATATAATTGAATCAGAACACAGGTTTGAGGTGATTTCAAAATGCCTTGTTATGACTGGGAAAGCTTAAAACGTGAGTTTGTGCTTGGCAGCTACAGAACCTTGAGAGAGTTTGCAGAGGATAAAAACATAAGCTATGGGCTTTTGCGGAATAAAGCGATGATAAGACCATCAAAACAAAAGATGGTAAAATAAACGTTTATGCACTTGAAAAACTTGCAAACGTGGCTGAGAAGGTGCAAAAAGAACAGAGGCTTGCTCTTGGACTTGATGAGAAGAAGGATGACAATAACGAAGGACTACTCCAGAGGATGAGAGAGATTGTTCAAGCAATTAATGAAGTGAGTGAAGACACTGTCTTGAACTGAGCTGCAAAGGAGTGGTTACAACAAATGCAGCAAACTGCTTTAACGCAAAATGCAGATGTCCAGAGGCAGTTTTTAATTGCCGACAATTTAAAGCTTGTGTATCATGTAGCAAACAAGTTTATGCCTTGTCCAAAAGGCTATTGCTCTGAAGTTGATGACCTTGTCAGTGAAGGCTACTTTGGTCTTGTTGTTACAGCAAAGAACTATGACCCTGCCAAAGGCAGTTTTTCTACCTATGCTTGCAAGGTGATTGAAAGCAAAATAAGGAAAAGCTTGCCAAAGTACAGGCTCACTTTGGTGTCACTGGATAGTCCACTAACCAAGGATGAGGAAGAGGAAATAACAGTTGGCGATGTGATTGACAGTGGCTTTTCTGTGGAAAACGAGGTAATAAGGCGGGATATTGTAGCAAGGTTGTAAAAGTATTTAGCAGAGCTAACCGACGATGAGAGAGAACAAGTTTTAAGGTACATCCACACAGGCAAAATAGCAGATGACAAGCTGTTTAAATCGGCAAGGAAGAAGCTATTGCGGGCGATGAAACAAGACCAATTAGAGGCAGACCTTGACGACTTGACAGTGTTTATATCCTGCCCAGCGGTGCATGTGGTAGCAGGCAGTGGTTACTTCTCATCCCCAGTAGAAAACACAGTGTTGACGAGAGAGGAGAAGGGAAAGCAGCTTGAGGTTTTGTCTTCAATACCACAATTGGACAAGCTGAGGGTTTTAAAGCAGCAAGGTGAACAGGACAGAATGAAGCTTCTTGCTGCCAAGTGGGAAGTGGAAGAGTTTATTGAACGACATATTGACAAGCTGTCAATAAATCACGTGAGAATGCTACAGGACTATTTTGTTTGGTGTTATTTCCATCTTTCAATGGTACAAAAGTATGGCAGCAAGTACAGAGAACAAATAAAAAGAGCGGTCAAAAAATTAACTTTGTAAGCTGAAAATATCTTCTATACATTCTTTCGCTCTTTAATTCCAAGTTTTTCTTTCAAAGCTTGCTGCAAGACCTGCGAAAAATTAATATGTGCTTCTTCAGCTGCCTTGCTTAACCATCTTGGCAGTGTCACCGTTTTATTTACGCTTTTGTTAGCCATCTCTTCCCTAACAGGTGGCATATATGCAATGATTGGAACTACAAAAGCACCTTTTGAAGCATCTAATTTTTCTGGTGGAGTAGGTTCAGGAATTTTTTCTCCATCTTCTTCTAAACCATAGATGTGCAGCTCCAAAGCTTCTTTTGCCATGTATAAAGCTTCTTCAAGATTTTTACCTTCTGTTATACAACCGGGTAAGTCTGGAAATGTAACAACATAACCTTCCTTTTCTGCTGGTTCAAATATAGCTGGGAAAATATACTTATCTTTCATTGTTCCTTCCCCCTTTCTCAATTTATTTTAATCCTGCCTGTTTGAGAATGCTATTGAGTGTTTTTATGTCAAGGTCTTCATTATGAAATGGAATTGTAACTAATCCTTTTTTAACAGGATGTCTAAATTGCTTATGTGAACCTCTCTGCCTTACCTCATACCAGCCATCTTCTTTTAGTATTTTTATCAATTCTTTTGGCTTCAATACATCTCCACCTCATAAAATTATTTTAACACGTGTTGTTGACACGTGTCAATAATATTTGACAAGCACAATCTTTATATATATATCCCCTCACCTTGACCAAGGAGCAAGCATTCTTAAGACCGGCGGGCCCAGGTCCAAAAACCTGCACCTTACACGCATACGAGGGGGGTTAAAAGGCTTTTGTGCGTTAAAAAATGTTAAGCTTTTCGGAACTTTGCGGAAAAATGCGCAGTTGTCAAGCCAAAACTTTTGCAAGGTTACAAAGAACAAATCCTGCCAGCATCCCATTCCTACCAGCGTCTATAGGTACATCAAAATGGCAGGGTGGTACTTTAAAATCCACTTGCATTTTAACGTGTGTTGTAGAGGCTTTAAAAAAGCTTTGAGAAGGTTGTCAAGCGTGACAAAGACAAATTGCCTTTCTTTTTAAGCTTGTTAAGTTTGTTGCCTAAGTTGTTAAGCTTGTCAGAGCTTACAAATCCTAATGGAACAGCTGCATAAGATTAACAGCACACAGACGACGAAATTCGTCGGTTGTTATCATCTAAGTGGCCGTAGACCATATTGATGAAAATTTGAACTTGAGAAAACTTGAGTTTTTAAAAACAAACTGATAAATGCTAACAATTTAAAAGAATCGGTAATAGGAGTTGAATTCCGATTGAGAAGAAAGAATTCCGAGATTTCCGAGTCCCTAAAAAAAGGACCAAGCATATAACTAATTACTGATTTTGGAGACTATAAAAAAGGGGCATTTCTGATAAAGTAAGGTGTAATATTATTTTTGTTTGTTTTCTTTTTTCGTTTGAGATATAATAAATTAAAACATGCTTTAAAAATTCTTTACCCAATAGGTTAATAAAAATTGACTTTCAGGAGGACATATAGTATAATGGAAGTAAGGTATAAAACCAAAAAGCTGAAAAAGATATGTGAAAATTTTAAGCTGGCACAAAAAGAGTTTGGGCAAGACATAGCTAAAAAGCTTTTTCAAAGATTAAATGAGTTAAAGGCTGCCAAATCCCTATATGACATATCCCGTTTGCCAGCTACAGGTTTTCATAAGTTAGAAGGTTCCCGAAAAGGACAATATGCTGTGTACTTAGTTCATCCATTTAGGTTAATTTTTATACCAGTTACAACTTCCGAAAATCAGATACATAATGAAATAGATTTATCGAAAATAGTAATAATTCAAATTGAAGAGGTGATAGATTATCATGGGAAGGAAAAAAGATAGAAAAGAAGAAGAATTGATTGCTATTCCACCTGGTGAGACTATAAAAGAAAATCTTGAGTACTTAGGTATGACACAGGCTGAGTTTGCTCAAAGGATGGGACTTTCAGAAAAAACGGTAAGTGAAATAATTAACGGTATTGCTCCAATTACTTATGAAACAGCTCTTAAGTTAGAAAATGTAATAGGTGCTTCTGCTGAATTTTGGATGAACTTAGAAGCTAATTATCAACTTGCTAAAGCAAGAATAGCTGAAAAACAAAAATTAAAGGATGAAGAAAAAATATTAAACCAAATCCCATACAATGAAATGTCAAAATACAAATGGGTACCACAGACAAAGAACAAAGAAGAAAAAATAAAGAATCTTAGAAATTTCTTTGGAGTATCATCTTTAAATTTTATTCCTCAAACTTTGGAAGTTTGTTTTCGAAAAGCTAATAACGAAAAAACTTCATGTTATGCTTTAGCAGCATGGATTAGGAAAGCCGAAATAGAAGCTCACAAGATAGAAACAAAACCTTTTAATAAAGAAAAAATTTATCAAATCATACCTGTTATTAGAGAACTCACAAAACATTCTTGGGATGAAATTTACCCAAAGCTGATAAATCTTTGTTCAGAATGTGGAATTGCTTTAGTAACACTTCCACATTTAAAAGGCACTTATGTAAACGGTGCTACAAAGTGGCTAAAAAAAGATAAGGTGTTGTTAGCTTTAAGTTATAGATACAAGTTTGCTGACGTTTATTGGTTTTCATTTTTTCACGAATTAGGACATATATTAAAACATGGTAGAAAAGAGGTTTTTATTGAAGGTGATGATGGAATTTCAAAATGCGAACTGGAAGAAGAAGCAGATAATTTTGCTGCAAATATATTGATACCATATAAAGATTATAAAAAGTTTATTACTGAAAATAAGTCTTTCACAAAAGACAAAATAATTTCTTTTGCCAACTCTCTCAACATTCATCCATGCATTGTAGTAGGAAGATTAATGCATGATAAAAAGATTAACCATTGGGATTTTACTGAATTGAGACCAAAAGTTACTTGGCAGAAGTAGGAGTGAAAATATTTTTATACAAGTTGGTATCTAAAATAGAATACATTGAGGAATTAGAAAAGAATGAGAAAAAAATATATATATTCCCTGCTATTTTTATTTTTGATGAGGACGGCATAACAATTGAATTTCCCGACCTGCCCGGCTGTATTTCATGTGCTGATACTTTGGATGAAGCAGTAAAAAATGCAAAAGAAGTATTAGGGCTGTATCTTTGGAGCATGGAAAAAGACAATGAACAAATACCAGAGCCAACGCCTGTAAACAACTTAAAACTTGAACAAAATCAAATACCAATGTTGATTGAAGTATGGATGCCTCTTGTACGACATGAGATGGACAACAAGGCAGTAAAAAAGACTTTGACAATTCCCCAGTGGTTGAATATGTTAGCTGAAAAACATAACATAAACTTTTCGCAAGTACTCCAAGAGGCACTAAAAGACAAATTAGGAATAAAAGACTACAAACACAATTAAAATTTTTCTACAGCTACTACAGCTACACTACAGCTACCGAAATAAAAAAATGTGTTTTTTATTGAGTTGGAATAAATTTTCAAAGTCTTGTAATTAAGATGTATCAAGCTGTTTGTAGTTTGTTAAAGTTTGTAAAAAGGTATCTCAGCGATTTCGTAATTGACTGGTCGGGGGTTCGTATCCCCCATGGAGCTCCATGGTCTATCAAGATAAATAAAAAACTGTCAGGTTTAACCAGAAAAACCTGACAGTTATTTTTTTAAGGAATTTAAAGCCACTAAAATGCAGGCATTGTAAATGGGAATTAGACTGAGTTCTTTGCACATATCAATAAGCTTAATACTTTCTGCGCCTGGCTGAAACCAGATATATTTAACTCCTAAGGCTGCTGCTTCTTTTACGTATTTCTCGCCTTTGTCTGGTGAGACAATCATACTCACACACTCAATATTGTTAGATACTTCTTCCAGACTTTTATAAACCTTGTGACCTTCAATCTCGTTATAAAATGGGTTTACGGCAAACACATTGTAACCTCTTTCCATCAATCTTTTGAACACCAAGTAGCCATATTTTTCCTTCCTTGGGGTTGCACCAACAACCGCCCAATTTTTAAGTTTTAGTGCATTCTCAATTACCTGTTCCATTTTTCAAATCCTCATTTCCTACTCATAATAAAGTTATAAACTATATCTAAACGTGTATCATCAAATTCAAAGGTATCCTTGCCAATTGAAATCAGTAGTTTATTCCCCACAACATTCATTCTTAAATCTTCGCCATATTTGTCTTTGTACATCCTTTTCAAGCTTATCATAAACTGTTTTACATTTTCTTTTCTGTATTCAAACAAAAATTCATCCACCGCATCTACAATGTCATATTCTTTTACCACAACAGGATCGCGTAAAACCCCTTCACCCTTAATTTCAATAGAATTAGACCTTCTATCAACTATAATCTTAAACTCGTTCGCCTTTGTTTCGAACATAAGTTCCTTAAAACTTTCAGAAACATTGTAAGTAATCACAGAGAAAAATCTATCCGAAGGATATATTATCCGGGAAATATCTACACAAGCTTCAATAATATTATCAATCAAATATCCGTCCATTTTTTCTACTAAAGCTGCATCCTTGAATTTTGTTGCAAATTCATTATAATCTTTATAGGGAATAACAGTGTATTTATCTTTTTCAAGCTCTTTTAAATCATCTACGAAAAAGTAAGCAAAACCTGCATTTCCATTTTCGATGTCATATTCCTCAAAGGAGTAGCCCATTACAACAACGTACCTTTTCATGGCTCTCCCCTCCAATCTAAAAAACATTTCTTATATATTATATACCACTCAAACGCTCATTTGTATTAAAAATTTTTTAAAAAATATTTTCAATCTTGAGTAAAGCCATATCTTTTACGTGATTTATATAAAATTTCAAAGTACCAAGCTCACACAAAAGTAAATCTTTATTACCTTGTTCAAGTAGCTCTTTTACCCTTGCTATCTGCTCATCTATATTATCTATTTCCTGATGCTCTATCAACATCGCCCACTTTTTCTTATACCCTTCCCATTCTTTAATAGTATCACAAAAGCTTGATTTTGCAAGTGTATAGTTGTTAATTTTTATATAATCGTATGCTTTTGTTAAATTATCTTCAATGTGGTGTGTAGCACCTATTATTATATTAGTAGAGATAATAGTTAAAGTAATAATCAAAACTATAAAGCCAACTACAATATACCACACCTTCATTTAGTTTATCCCTCCTTTTTTTGAACAAACCAATTGCCTTCTGGATCGATACAAGCAAAAAATACCTCCTCTGGAGTATCAATACCTCTTTTTTTAAGTTCTACTAAAACCTCTTGTTCACTGAGGTTTGCATATTTTAAGACATCCTTTTTAACCTTGCCGTCCACAACTACACTTATAGGAAGGCCTTCGTATTTTGTCTGAATACCCAAATCTGCAGGCGTTACAGGCCTTTTTTGTGACTTTGGAATCACTGATATGTCTCCATCTGTCTCTAATATAGCGTATTCAATATCATGAATATTGAAATATCCTTTAATTCTCAGCTGCTCCATCAAATCGTTTAAGCTATATCGTGTTTTTCTAAGAGCATCTTCCAATACTCTTCCTTTAGCAATCAATATTGTAGGACTCCCGCACACTAATTTTTTCATCATGTCAGATTTCAATGTACCAAAGGTAATCAGGGTTTGTAAAAATAGTAATGTCAGAATAGGAACAATTCCGTTGAGAAGTGGAACACCTGTATTTTGCATGGGCACAGCAGCAAGTTCAGAAATCATTATTGTAATTACAAGTTCAAATGGTTGAAGCTCGCCCATTTGCCTTTTTCCCATTAGTCTCATAACTAATACAACTAATACATATAAGATAAGTGTTCTTGTAAAGACTGTGATAATCAAAAAAAAGCCTCTCCTTTGGAGTTTTTCCTATTTACTATTTTTCCAAAGAATGAAGCATTTATTCTTATTTTCTTCCAGACAATCTTTTAAACCTCACATACTGAGAAAGTTTCTTGAGTTTACAGTTACCTGTTGCCACCATGTATTTTTTATACATTTTCTTTTTGTACTTTTCGCTCTTTATCCCACTTTTCATTGTCGCTAAACATTTATAAAGGTAGAACATCTTCTTCGCTGTATCAGCACTATGATAAAAAGTATGTGTACCTCTTACAGAAAATTCTCCTGTCTTTACTAATTCCATGATTCCATTAAAAAGAATATATCCAATATCGTACCTTTTATATTCTAATGTCAAAAGAAAAATATAAACAAACACCATTCTTGTAAAAGAAATTTTGTAACGTTTTGGTTTCTCAATTATCTTAAGAATGTATTCTTTTGCTTCTTTTTTTGGAAATTCATGCGTACTTTTTAGCAAATAAATTACAAAGGTATCAAATTCTTCCTTAACCTGAGAGTAGAAAATATGATCCTTTTCAAAAAAAGCAAATAAAATGATATAAAATTCTAAGATCGAAAGTAGCTCACTACTTTTTGCTGAATTTTCATGAAAGATTATATATGAAAGCCTATCTAAAATCCCAATCAAATCAGACTTTGACTTATCACTTATGTTTATTTGTTTTTTTAAAAGAGTTTCAAAAATCCTTTCCAAATGATTTACTATATACAAAACCTGCTCATATTTTAACCTTTGAATATTGTGAAAGATAAAACTGTAATAACCTGTAATCAGCTTTTCAAAAATATAAATCGTTGTGTCCTGAACCTTATCAACAAAACTATCTAAAAAATCAACTGCTTCTTTAAATTTCTCTGCCCTTTCCGATGAGATAGCACTTTCCATATTTTTGAACAATATTTCCACTATCTCCTCTAAATAACCGTCATTTTTCTTCTCTCCTTCAATGAAAAGTTGAAAAGCCTTCGGACTATTAAGTATAGAAAGTAGTAGTTCTAAATCTAAAAACAGATTTGCTTTTCGAAAAAATTCCTTTATGAGTAAAAGCTGTTCATTAACTCTTTCTTTTTCACCTGCTTTTAAAAAGCTATCTAAGTCTTTTAGCATTTTTCTAAAAAGCTTCTTCGGTTGAGTTATTGTGTAAAAGATATAAAAATAGAGAGTTATTACCAAAATATTAGCAAATGAAATCACTATATCAAAGTTAATTCCCTTGACAATCCATTGAGAAGAATAATCAACTACATTTACTGAGGCAAGCATAAAGGCAGTATGAAGTACAGATACACTTGAAAAGACTGCCAAAACATCATTCCAGCAAAGACTTAAGATATAATTTGAGACCTTACGAGAATACCTCATACTCAAAAATCTGACCAGTAAAGAAATTGTAATTGCCGAAGAGAAAAAGATAAATATTTGATATAACAAAAGCCAGCTCAAAAGCCTATTTGCACTAAGCCTATCATGTGAAAAAATATTTGGCGCAGAATAATAAAGAGCTATTACAATTAAAATAGAGGAAAGCATTCGCCTTCCTCTTAAAAGCTTTGTCTTTACCATTATTCTATCATCCTCGCAAATCAAATATACGCTTTGTTTTCTTTTCACTTCGTGGAAGTTCACCAATTCTACATAATATTATCTCAGCAGACACTCCTATTTTATTCTTAAATTCATTAGAAATTAAGTCCTTCATTGAACTTGTATAAAATTCATCTTCAACTTCAACTTTCAGGGTCAATTTATCTCGAAAACCTATTCTTTCAATAACAACTTGATACTCGCTGCCAACACCCTTTATATCTTTTAAAAACGTATCTATCTGAGCAGGAAAAATATTAACGCCTTTTACTTTAACCATATCGTCAGTTCTGCCAACTATTCTATCAATTCTCGGATATGTAGACCCACATTGGCACATTCCTGGAAGTTTTCTTGTAATATCTCTTGTCCTGTATCTAATAAGAGGTGCACCTTCTTTTTGCAGGGTTGTTATGACAAGCTCGCCAAACTCACCATCTGGAACCTCTTGTCCTGTTTGCGGGTCGATTACCTCAAAATAAAGATAGTCATCAAAATAGTGAAGTCCATCATGGTACTTACAATCAATTGCAATACCAGGACCATAAATCTCTGTGAGACCATATATATCAAATGTCTCTATTCCTAAATACTCCTCAATTATCTTTCTCTGTTTTTCTCCCCATCTTTCAGACCCAAATATTCCAACTCTTAGGTGAATTTTGTCTTTAAGTCCTTTTTTTATTACTTCTTCTGCAAGCAAAAGACCATATGACGAGGTTGCAACAAGTACTGTGGATTTCAAATCCATCATCATTTGAAGCTGTTTTTCTGTATTACCTGGACCCATTGGAATTACCATTGCACCTAAGTACTCAGCACCAAGCTGAAATCCTATTCCGGCTGTCCAAAGCCCATAAGCTGGTGTTATCTGCACCCTGTCAAGCTCAGTCACACCAGCAAATTGATAACATCTTTTCATCATCTCTTTCCAGTCATCTACATCCTTTTGTGTGTATGGAATTATCACTGGAACTCCTGTTGTACCTGAGGAAGAGTGAATTCTTACTATTTTCCTCTCATCAGTTGACGCAAGTCCGAGAGGATAAGCTTGTCGGAGTTCCTCTTTGGTTGTAAATGGAAGCTTTTTTATATCTGCCAAGCTTTTGATATCATCTACATCAATCCCTAACTCCTGGTATTTTCTTCTATAAAAAGGGCTATTCTCATAGGCATTTTTAATTTGCTGCAAAAAAAGCTCCTCTTTGACCTCTCTCATCTCAACTCTTTCCACTGCTTTTTTCTCCTCTCTTCTCTTCTTTCAAGTTATTTTTATTTTAATATTTTTCATAAATCTTTTCAACCAAAAATTTATTTATGCCAAACATCTTTTGCGGTAGCAGCTCACTCAAGGCTCTCAAAATCTCCTCTTTTGAAAAAGGCAATAAAGAACTTTTGCAAATCAAAGAGAGCATCGCAATGTTTTCTGCTTTCGGCACACCAAGCTCTATTGCTATGTTGTGTGCATCAAAATGATATACATGCTTAAAATTTTGCTTAAAAAACTCTACAATCTCTTCTTTCTTTATCTTTGTCTCTTTTGGTTTTATATACCTGTTATTCAAGATTATCTTTGAATGAACATTTAGTTTGTGCACATTTCTCAGCGCCTCACACATCTCAAGCCCTATTAGCATGTCACTTAAACCATCTGGGATGATAGGACCAACGTCACTACCTATCCTTACAAAACTTACAACAGACCCTCCCCTTTGGCTCATACCTATGTTCTCTGCTGTTTTGACACTATAGCCCCTGTTCATGTAAAGCTGACAAATTACCCTTGAGAGAAAAATATTTCCTTGACCACCTACTCCAGCTATAAGAATATTACTCATTTTCTCCCACCTTCTCAATTGCCATCCTTGGGCAAAAATTTGCACAAAGCCCACATCCACTGCAAAGAGTTTTGTCTATGAAGACATTTTTCTCTTCATCCTCACTAATTGCCGGACAGCCCGTAGTATTTAGACAAGCTTTGCAATTTATACATTTTTCATTTATTCTATAATAACCATTATAACGCTTCAAATTTGCACATTTTCGTCTGAATACAATAACAGAAAGCTTATCTTTTTCTATAAATTCTCTCACCTTTTGAACACACAAATTAAAATCTTCATAAGGGTCAATTATCAAAACCTCTTTGATACCGATTCCCTTTACAACCTCAGCTATTTCAACTCTTTGACCCTCTTGCCCCGTCGCTTTTTGCCCAACACCAGGATGAGGTTGAAACCCCGTCATTCCAGTTGTTAAATTGTCCAGGACACAAACTGTTATGTTGTGCCTATTATAATATGCGTTTACAAGGCCTGTAATCCCACTGTGAAAGAATGTAGAATCTCCAATAAAAGCAACCACTTTCTTTTTTTCATCAGCAAGTTTTAATCCCTGTGCCATTGTAATACTTGCACCCATACAAAGGCAGGTGTCTGTTGTTGAGATTGGCTTTGCGTATCCAAGTGTATAGCAGCCTATATCTCCTGTATATATCACATCTTTACCTTTGCATGCATTTTTCACTATCAAAAATGAACTTCTATGAGGGCACCCCGAACAAAGCTGAGACTGTCTTCTTGGTATCTCAGGAGCATTTACAAAGCTTTTTTGTACTAAGAGTCCTTCCTTTTTTGTAACGTCGTATATTATTTGTTTTACTTTGTCAACATCAAGTTCTCCAGCAAATGGAACATAGCCATTTCGTTTACCATATGTTAGAATATGCATTCCATTTTCAAAAAGCACAAGTTTTGTCTCTTCTTCAATCACAGGGTCAAGTTCTTCTATAAATATTAACATTCTTTTCCCCGCGGCAAAATCTAAGATTGTTCTGTCATCTATAGGATGTGCTACAGTTACTTTCAGGATAGAAAATAAATCTTCAAATTCTCTTATTGCTTCTTTTACATAAAAATATGAGATTCCTGATGTAACAATCCCTATTTGTCCATGTCCTTCAATAATATTTAACCTTCCCAGTTCTGATCTCATTTTGGTGAGTTTTTCCTCAAGTTCAATGTGTTTTTTATAAGAAAGCCCTGGTAATATCACCCACTGAGGTCTTTTTTCAAAGCTTGAGATCTTTCTCTTTTCTCTTTTGAATTCAAATTCCAATGTCTCGTTTGAATGGCAAACGCGAGTAGTCATTCTAAAGATAACAGGTAGTTTATACTTTTCTGATATCTCAAATGCCGCTCTCACAAGAGAAAATGCTTCTTTCGGAGATGATGGGTCAAGAACTGGCAGATTGCAAAATCGAGCAAAATTTCTTGTGTCCTGCTCTGTTTGCGAAGAATGTGGTCCCGGGTCGTCTGCTACAAACACAATCATACCGCCTTCTATGCCGATAATTGATAGTGAAAGAAGTGGGTCTGCTGCAACATTAAGCCCGACCTGTTTCATTGTCGCAACACTTCTTGCACCAGAAAGACTCGCACCTGCTGCAACCTCAAGTGCAACTTTTTCGTTAACAGACCATTCAACATAAAAGTCATCATCTGAGAACTTTTTGAGGGTTTCTATAACCTCTGTTGAAGGTGTTCCAGGATAACCAGTAGCAACATTTACACCGTTTATGAAGAGAGAATAAGCAACAGCTTCATTGCCCATTAACACCTTTTTCATTTTCTTTTCATCACCTTTTCAAAAGCATAGTCTTGTTTTTTATTATACAGCAATCTTGATAATCTGAAAAATGACTTTTTTGAATATTATTTAAGAGTAAAAATATATAGATTTGCAAAAAATACTAAGTAGAATATAAAAGAAGGTGAAAAGATGAGAGAAGACTTACATCTTAATAAACGCCGATTTTTACATTTAAAAAACCTTGTCGAAAATTATACAAGAACTCAGCGCCATCTTGAAGAGTATAGCCAGCTTCTACCATATGAAAAAATTCAGCAGGTAGTTCAAAAACAGAGGAGAAGAGAAGAGCAGATAAACAATATTCAAAAAGCAATTTTAAAAGAACACGATAAAGAAGCTGAAGTGAGAAATCTTGTAAAAAATTATCTATACACAGAAGGATATTTGCAACATTACAAAGAAAAACTTCCCAAACACATCCTAAACAATATCTTAAAGCGTCAACACTACAGAAAAACCCAGCTTGAAAATTTAATTAAAAAAGCTGACGACGAGCAATAAAGATTTTTTAAAGAATAACAAATAAGAGAATTATAAAAACTAATTATAGAAAATTTAAAAAGGAGTTGAAAGTAAAATGAAGGCAACAGGAATTGTAAGACGCATTGACGATTTAGGTCGAGTTGTAATTCCAAAAGAAATAAGAAGAACTCTTAAAATTCGAGAAGGTGACCCACTTGAGATATATACAGACAATGAAGGTGAGGTCATCTTAAAAAAGTATTCACCAATTGGTGAGATGGGAGCTTTTGCAAAAGAATACGCAGACACCTTGCATCAAGTAAGTGGGCATATTGTAATCATAACTGATAGAGACAAAGTTATTGCTGTGTCAGGCGCCTCAAAAAAGGATTATATGGATAAAGCCTTGAGCCAAGAACTTGAAAGGGTTATGGAAGAAAATACTATTGTGTTTGTAAAATCTGAAAATGACATGAGCAGCATCCCAATCGTTGAAGGAGACACAACAAGGTATACTGCTCAAATTGTCAGCCCAATTCTCTCTGAAGGCACTGTAATTGGAAGTGTTATTATGTGTTCAACCGAATCAAATGTGAAGATGGGAGACTCAGAGTACAAGCTTGTTCAAGCTGCAACATCATTCTTTGGCAAACAACTTGAACAATAGTTGTTTTGAACAAACTTTTGGGTTTTGACTGTAGGTTTTAATGCCTACAGTTTTTTTTAATGCAATAATAGAGTATAATAGACAATGTGACCTTTGCATCAGGTTTTGCAGCTATAGAACATTAAAGTACCAAATAATAAATTGGTTGGGGGTCATTAAATGTTTGGCTTAAACTCTGATTTGACATCAGACAGGTCTTTGCAAAGAAGCCTTAACTTTGTCATTCTTGGAATAACTTTTGGAATCGTATTCTTTAATGTTACAACAGGCTCACCAGTTGCTGGTTTTGCCAAAGCTATTGGTTTTGGAGATTTAATGTATGGAATCATGTTAGCATTACCCGTATTAGGTGGAGTTGCTCAAGTTTTTGCATCGTTTGTCTTAGAAAAATCAAAAAAGAGAAAATCTATATTTTTGATAAGTGGTTTTTTACATAGGCTGCCATGGGCGTTCATAGCAATTTTACCATTATTTTTGGGTAAAGGCTCTTATACATTGTTATTTTTACTGATTGGATTTATGACAATTTCTTCAATTTCAAACTCATTTACTAATGTCTCATTTTGGTCGTGGATGGGTGATTTAATACCAGAGCATATAAGAGGACGATTTTTCTCAAGAAGAGCTACTATCTCAACAATTGTTGGAATGCTAAGTGGCTTGGCTATTGGCAAATTCTTAGACTCACATAACAATTTGCCAGGTTTTTCTATAATATTTGTCTTTGCTGCAATAATGGGGATGTTGGATATTAGCTGTTTCTTTTTTGTAAAAGACTTGCCAATGAAAAATGAGGAAACTCAATTAGATTTGAAAAAAATGTTTTTTTCCACACTCAATAATCATTACTTCAGAAGATTTATGATGTTCTTCGTAATATGGAATTTTGGACTTAACATTGCAGGTCCCTACTTCAACATGTACATGATAAAAGATTTGAAAATGAGTTATTTTGACATAATATTGCTAACCCAAATTGTCAGCAACGTTGTCACCATAATAACACTACCGTATATTGGAAGAATAGTCGATAAAATTGGGAATAGACCAATGCTTCTTATAGCAACAGGCTTTATATCCTTGCTTCCTATAATATGGTGTTTTACTACTGTAAACAATTACAAATTTTTGGTCACAATTATTAGTATATTTGCAGGTCTTTTATGGCCAATAATTGATATGGGGAATAACAATCTCATTTTGAAGTTGTCTGACCAAAGCCAAACATCTATGTATGTAGCTGTAATTAATTTGTTCAATGCTATATTTGGAAGTGCTATTCCTATTATACTGGGAGGATATCTTATTGAAGATATAGCACCAGTTGTAGTAGCTTTTTTGAAAAACTATATAAGAATAAATGTTGCCACATACCACGTAGCTTTTTTTACATCGGGTTTGATTAGGTTTTTAGCTGTAATTTATCTGAAAAAGAATGTAAAAGAACCTGGTGCAAAGAGTCTGAAAAATGTGATAATCAATAAGATAAAAGTAAACTAAAAACACAAATAAAAATGCCCAGTTTACTTTTCCAAGACTGGGCATTCTCGATTTTAGGTATATAAAAGTGCGACCAGGTCTGTAAGCCGAGTTCTGTCGAGAACGGCTATTTCTCTTTTGGTCTGATGTTGCCATCAGACTCATAAGCGACCAACCCGGGAACGCAGCGGGCCACTGCATTGTTCCCCTATTTGGTCTTGCTCCGGGTGGGGTTTGCACAGCCAGTTAGTCGCCTAACTGCTGGTGAGCTCTTACCTCACCTTTTCACCCTTACCACCCACCAAAAATGTGGATGGCGGTTCTTTTCTGTTGCACTTTCCTTGGAGTCGCCTCCACCGGGTGTTACCCGGCACCCTGCCCTGCGGAGCTCGGACTTTCCTCACAAGGTGAAAAACTTTCACCTTGCGCAGCCGTTCGACCTGCTCGCATACATTATTATAATTATTTTGCGTTTTATGTCAACCGTTATTTTTCTCTATTTATCAAATAATTTGTAAGCTCAATAAGAAAACTCATCCTGTCGTACTTTTCTATTATCTCAATAGCCTTCTTTGAAAAGCTCTCTACATACTCCTGAGCTTTTTCAATTCCATAGTAAGTGACAAACGTATTTTTCTTCTCTTTTATATCTTTTCCTATACTCTTGCCTACTTTTTTGCTATCACCTATCAAATCCAAGATATCATCTCTAATCTGAAAAGCAAGCCCTAAATTTTTTCCATACTGCTCAAAATCCGATATCACCTCTTCTTTTGCCCCTGCAACATATGCTCCACAAACACAAGAAGCTTGAATGAGCTTAGATGTCTTCTTAAGATGCATCTCATAAAGCAAATTCTCATCTGTTATTTCTTTTCCTGAATTTACTACATCTATTACCTGTCCACCTATCATCCCTTCTGTTCCAGACGCTTTAAAAAGATATTCTGCGGCTTTTACAAAATTCTCTTTAGCTTTATTTCTGAGTATCCAATCAAGGCATACTTCTGCTGCTTTGTTCAAAAGTGCATCTCCAGCCAGTATAGCTATTGCCTCGCCAAACACCACATGATTTGTAGGTTTACCACGGCGTAAAACATCATTATCCATTGCAGGAAGGTCATCATGAATCAAAGAATATGTGTGAATCAGCTCTATTGCACAAGCAATATCCAGTACCTTCTCATCAGCTTCTTCGGCGCTCAAAAGTTCATAAGAAAGCAAACATAAAATGGGTCTTAGGCGTTTTCCACCTGCAAAAACACTATATCTCATCGCTTCATATATAACATCAGGAGAATTTTTTCCAAGCAAGCTGTCAAGGTGCTTGTCTATCTTTTCTTGAGCGTATTTCAAGTATTCTTTTAACCTCTCACTACTCATTCTTTTTGCCCTAAGCCTCCATATATATCATTCGTTATATCATTTTCCACATATTCGCCATTTAATTTTTCAATCAAAACAACCCTCTTTTCAACCGAACGCAAAATGTCATTGCATAGCTTTGAAAGTTTTATCCCTTCCTCATAAAGCCTTATTGCCTCATCTAAATCGAGATTTTCTTCTTCCAAACTCTTTACAATCTCTTCTAAACGCTTCATTGCATCTTCAAATTTAATTTCATTTCTTACCTCTTCACACACCTATTCATCCGCCCCTTCTTCTGTCCAAAACACCTTGGATTTGATAATCCCATCTGTGATGCGTGTAACTATCTCATCACCAATACTTACCACTTTTACAGTCGTAAGTACTTTTGAGTTATGTATCGTGACCGAGTACCCTCTTTTTAGAATATTAAGTGGATTTAAAGCAATCAATTTTTCCACCTTGATTTTAAACTCAAACTCTTTTTTCTGCCAAAAGTTCTTAAAAGCCATGTTTAGTCTTTTAAGGAGCATTTCATAGTCATTCTTTGCTCTTGTAAATCTTACATAAGGACCTGAAACTGACAATCTCTTTTCCAAAATCTTCAGGTTACTTGATATATGATGTAGTTTTTTATTAAGCAGAAACGTAAGTTTGCTTGAAAGTAAATCCACATCTTGTGCAAGCTTGGTAAGTTTGTTTGATGGCGAGTTTTGATATAGTCGATAGAGCTTAAGTTTTAAATCTTCTCTGCTTGACTCTATCTTCTTAGAAATCAAATTTTTCATTTTTCGGCGATATTCATCCAGTTTTTCTAAAGCCTTGTTTTGAAAACTAACAACAATCTCACCCGCATTTGTTGGAGTAATGGCACGAAGGTCAGCAACAAAATCTGTCAACACATAGTCTCTTTCATGTCCAACAGCTGAGATTACAGGAATTTTTGATTCAAATATCTTTCTTACCACCATCTCATCATTAAAAGCCATCAAATCCTCAAACGCGCCGCCACCACGTCCTACAATTATAACCTCCACAGGCAAAATGTTATTAAAATACTCTATTCCCTCACATATCTCATAAGGAGCGTTTTGTCCTTGAACAGAACAGTTGAATATATAAACCTCTATATTTTCAAATTTTGAATAGATTGTATTGAGAATATCTCTCACAGCTGCACCATTTTTGGAAGTAACAATACCAATCTTTTTGGGATATTGAGGTATTTCTTTTTTATATTTTTGGTCAAAAAGCCCCTCTTGTTTTAACTTCTCCTCTAAGTGTTTGAGTTTTACAAACAACTCACCAAGACCAATATCAGTTATTTCACTTACCTTTATTTCAATTATTCCTTCTTTTTCATAAAAGATAACACTACCTTTGACTAAAACTTTAGCACCATGTCTTACCTCAATCTTTTTGTCAAACCAAAAATAGACACACTTTACTTTTGCGTCGTACTCTAAATCTTTAAGTTCAAAATACAAATGTTCGCCTGACAAAGTGGGTCTAATAACCTCTCCTTTTAGGTATATGTTCTTTAACAAGATGTCCAATTCAACTTTTTTTCGCAAATAGCTTGTAAGCTCATACACACTCCACTCTTTTTTAGAAACAATATTGTCAAAAAGCATCTTTTATTCTCTTTTCACCTCATTTGCAGCAATGCTGCCAAGTATCCCATTTACAAAGCTTGGTGCTTTCTCTACACCAAATATACTCGATAAGTCGACAGCTTCATCTATTGCAACAGATATGGGAATCTCCTCTTCAAACAAAAGTTCATAAATAGCAATCCGCATAAGTTCTAATTCCACCATTGGAATTCTGTTCAAAGGCCAATCCTTAGAATATTTCTCAATAAGATTATCTATGAGTTGCTGATTCCGAATAACGCCTGTCAAGAGCCTTTTTAAATACTCTTCATCTATCTCTTTAAAATTCTCATCTGGATTTAACTCTTTGAATTTGTTTAGAAACTCGATGATATCATATTCATTATTTTGAAATCTATATGCATATAATATCTTCATACAAAGCTCTCTTGTTTTTCGTCTTTTATGCATCGCCCTTCTCTTCCAACCCCTTTTTTACCATGGTAAATGTTTGTCTAAAAACTCTAACAATTTCTTCTTTTCAAAATAGCGACCACCAATAAATACCCCTACTGCTATACATAAAAATATAAATAATGCCTTCCAAAAACCAAAGATTAGAACAAATATAGCAAAAACAAGTCCTATAACTCCGCCAATTACCTCACCTATATGTTTTAAAACAAATTCTAATATTAATTTCATACCAACACCCCTACCTCAAATGAGTAATGGATGTCTGAGGGGCAACCATATCTTTAACATGCAAATTCACACTTTTAACCGGAATACCTATTGAGGTTTCAACATGATTCTTTATAGCATTTTGAACCTCTTTTGTCAACTCAGGTATATTTACATCATTTATCACAAGTGCATCAACATGGTATTCAACACCACTTTCGTCAAACTCTATCTCAATGGTTGCATCCTTTATCCCTTTTATATCCTTTATAGCACTGTAACCAGCAGACTCAAATGTCTTTGGTGATATGACAAGATTGCCAAGCTCATTGGTATGAATTATTCCAAGCCTCACTCTTTTCTTTTTAATTCCAATAAACATCACAGCAAAGCCCATTACTATAATTGCTAACGGTACAAGTCCATAAATGGGATTGTTTATATATTCATAAACTGCACTTTGTACTATATCAACACTAAACACATTAAGAGGTAATAATATTGCAAAGATTGCAGCCACAATAACTATTAATGTAAATATTGTTAATAATATTCTCTCACCAATCTTCATTTGTATAACTCCTCCTTGCAAAAATGAGAGTAAATCTCTGGATGACCAGAGATTTACTCTTCTGATCCTTCCTTTTGCTCTTCTTTTTCAAATTTTATTCCTTGAACGTGGATATTTACTTCAACAACCTTTAATCCTGTCATGCTCTCAACTGCATTTTTGACCCTTTCTTGTATCTCCCAGGCAACTTCTGGAATTCTGACACCATACTCTACTGTTATGTAGATGTCAATTGCTGCTTCCTTTTCTCCAACTTGTACTTTAACACCCTTTGCCAAGTTCTTTTTCCCAAGTGCTTCTGTGATATTACCCGTCCATGAACCAACCATTGAGGCAACGCCTTTTACCTCTGATGCTGCAACTGCCGCAATAATTGCCACAACCTCTTCAGCAATCTTTACAACTCCACCAGTGGTCTCATTAATAATATTTTCTGACATCTCAAATAGTACCTCCTTATTTGATAAAAGTTTTTTCTTTACTATTCATATTATACCCTACAGTTTTTTATTTTAACAGATTTTATTATTTTCATTGAGAGGCAGATGTTATCCTAATCTTATTCACCGCTACTTTAAAAACATTCATAACCACATTTTGTACTTGAATTGCTTGTTGTTTTGATAGTCTCTTTTGCGTTACCACATAAATAATATCACGAGAGGATAGTACTATACAATCACCTATACCTTTTGAGCTCAAAATACTTTCACATATCATCTCTTTATTGTTGTTGTCAACTATGTCGGAAATTTTCTTATCAATCAACTTTTGACTATCTTCATCCAACTTTTCACTAAGAAGACTTCTCAGAGTATTTACTTCTTTTGAACGCTCAACTTCACGCTTTAATTTTATCTCACTCAGAACATTTTCACTACTCGTCTTAACTTCTTTACTCACCTCTATTACAGAGGGATTTAGCTTTTTCTTGTTACTATTTTCTATTCTTGAGTTGATAATACCAACAATAATTACTAATATAACAAGCAAAACCAATGTTATCTGTCTTTTGTTATAAACCTTTATAAAAATCTTTTTATTCATTTTATAAACACCTCAACTTTATCAGGAGTTATTCCCAAAACCGCTGATGTGGCTTTTATAAGCCCTATGTAAACCTTTTTCTCCCTTGCTCCTTCTGAGACAATTGCAACACCTCTTACCTTCGGATATATCTTTTTTACAATAAACGGTTTTGATTCATTTCCCTGTTGGACCAGCACTACTTTGCTATCAACCTCTTCCTCTGTTGAGATTTTGTTTTCCTCCTGTTTTTCACTTCTGACATTTTTTCGTGTTTCAGTTGCAACAACATATTCATAGCAGTCATCAAAGGTTATCATAACAGAGACATTCTTTGTAGGGTCAATTTCTTTTAAAATTTTTTCAAGCTTTTTCTCTACTACTTCCTCATATTTTTCTTCTTGTTGATTTTGCTCGCTTTCTTTTACCATTTGCTTGGGCGCTGTGGAAAATGTTGCAGAAACTACAAGTATCAAAAGTCCACAAACTCCCAAGAATATTAATATATCTTTGTTCTTTAAGGTTTTTTCTATTACAGATTTTAACTTATCTGGACTGATTGTCATCTTTAACCTTCACCTCTTCAAATTCTATTTTATCTTTACTCATACCATATTGATTCTTTAAAATGTTAACAATTTTTTCATTGTAATCACCTTTAATTTTTATTTTCTCTACTCTGCCAAACTTAGGCATATTCAAATCTTCACAGATTTTAAGCAAGACAATTTCAATATCCATACCCGTCTCAGCCTCTATTTTCTTTTTAATATCTTCTTTTAATCTATCCTTATACTCATCTACCAAGCTTTGCTTGTACAGGTCTTCAGAATATATCTTTTTTTCTTTAAATTCATCTTCAAGTTTATTTATGCTCTCCATAAATTGAAGCTTTAGATTTCCTGATCTTTCTAAAATGGGAGTCAATATGATCAAGACTATACAAATGCCTAAAAAAATCTCAATATACTTCCTATAGTTTTCTGGAATCAAGACCTCAAGAATTAAAATCACTATCACTACATAAAACAGGTTTGCTACTGTTTGATTTATAAAATCTTGCACCATTTCACCTTCCAACCTGAACAATGAATAAAACTGTTGAAAATGTAATTACAAACACCAACAGAGAAGCAAATACAATTGAAAAAATCAAAAGGATATTGTCGGCATAATCATCCAAAAACTGGGCAAAACGCGAATCAGAAATAATTCCAACAAAGGCTGCAGTGAGCCTGAATAAAAGCGAAATAATTAAGATTTTGAGAAGTGGAACTCCAACAATGAGCAGCAAAGTAAGAAGCCCTACTACACTTATTGTATTTTTTATAATTCCAAGGCTGCCAGCTAAGGTATCTGCTGCATCAGATAGAATCTTACCAACAAAAGGCACAAAATTCCCCACAGTGTATTTAATTGACTTTGCAACAAGGTTGTCCACTGTAGCTCCGGTAAAACCTTCTATAGAAACAATGCCAGTGAACACTACAAGTCCAATTACAATTGACCAAAGAAGAACTGTCTTTAAAAAACTAAGAAGTCGCCTCAGATTAAACCTTCCACCATCTATATTTGAAAGGATACTGATTACAATATAAACATTTACAATCGGTAATATAATATTCTTTAAAAACTCGGATGAAAATACCAACGCAAATACTATCTTGGGGCTGAGAGAAGCAGCATATGTAGCATATCCCATTGTTGCTAAAGTCGAGATGAGAATAGGAAATATGGCTTCTACAAAGCTATTCCCTTTTTGGATAACCTCATTTGCATATAAAAGTACATCCTTTAGATTTTGAAGCACTATTGTAGATAAGGTGAGGAAAAAAGCTAAAAAGGTTGTTTTTCCGAGACCTTGATTTTTTAAGCTGTTTTGTACACTATAGATTAGAGTATATATCAGTGTTACCACCAAGATTGTAGCTATTTGTTTTAATGTTGCATCTATTTCTGAAAAAAGCTTGTCTTTTATAAGTCTAAATATCTCTATATTGAGTTTTCTCCCATTCAATACACCATCTATGTAATCTTTAACATCATTCTCAGCAGTTTTATTTACTATGTGTTTAGTTTTTTCGATATAACTCTGTGATATTTTCGAGGCTTGACAAAATTCACATCCCAAAATCAAAGATATAAAAAACGCAAGTGCTATAACCTTTTTCATATCCATTTTTAGATTTTCCTTTTACTTATTTTAGAAACTTTAATATTACCTCAAACAAACCCAAAATTAAAGGTAGAGAGAGAAATAGTATCAAAATCTTTCCTGCAAACTCAAGCTTTCTCGCAATTGCTTTTTCTCCACTGTCTTTACAAACACTTGCTGTATATTCTGAGATTAAAGCTATCCCTGTCATCTTAAGCAAAGTTTTTATATAGGTATTTGCATATGAGATTTTTGTGCTCATCTCTGTTATCTTTTCTACAATATAGGCAAGCTTGTCAACAACCAAGATAAACACCAAAACGCCAAATATCACAGTTATTACGATTGCAATTTCTTTTTGAGTTCTTCTTAAAATGCTCACTATAAGCATGGAAACTATGCAAAGTACGACTATATTAAATATCTCCATCTCTACCACTCAACCTAAAAGAGATTAAATACAGACTTTACTGTATCAAAGAATCTTTTAATGAGGTCAATAATTAGAAAAAGTACAATTATAACTCCAACCAAAGTTGTCATCATTGCAAGTTCTTCTTTTTCTGCCTTGACAAGTACCTGATTTACAAGGTAAAGTATTATTCCAATTACAGCTATTTTAAATATCAAGTCTATTCCATTCATTCAAAGCCACACCTCAACATCTTATAAAAGTAATATACAAATTGACACTCCACAAAAAAGACCAAGCAAAGTAAACATTTTCGAGTTTTTGTTGTACTTTTCTTTGTGAATTTCATAATATTCCCGCAGCTCCCTAATACCCTCATCTATTATCCTGTCTATCTCACTAATAGAAGAGTAACCAATTGAGTTAAAAAGGTTTAGTATAAGCTTGTGCACATTTTCATCAAGCTGGTATACATTTTTCACATCTAAAAGAGCCTTTCCATTCTGCTTATAATAATATTCCAAAATAGTGGTATGTGCAGAAAATACTTTTGATTTAAATCTATTTAAAATTTCAAAAAGTGTGAGGCGCGTTGTTAAAATATCAGCCCTTGCAAAACTAAAAAAGTTTATAAAAAGGTTTATTATCCTGAGTTGTTCTCTTAACTTTAAAGTTTTAGAATACCCAATGAGAAGTGAAGAGAAAATTATTAAACTTGAACCAATTAACTTTAACATCATCTTATTTATCACCCAATGTTATTATTTCTTCTACTGTACCTGGACCATCCTTAGAACTTAAAAATATCACCTTTTCAAAAACATTTTGTTCAAGAACCCTTTTTGAATACGTCCTTTTTTTAAGTTCATGCAGATTTTCCCCATGCATAGTTGCAATGACTTTTACACCCATTTTAGAAGCTTCAGCCACTGCTAAATAGTCTTGAGGACCGCCAAGCTCATCCATAGCAATTATCTGTGGATTTAGACTTCGGATTGCCATAAACACACCGTTTAATTTGTCCACACCATCTAAAACAGATGTTCTGGTACCAAGCTTGCTTTGTTCTTGTGAGTATGTGCTTATCTCTGACCTCTCATCAATTACAACAACTCTGAAACCACCAAAAGATAGATTAATTTCTCCATTGCTTAAAATCCTTACAATATCCCTCAAAAGAGTGGTTTTACCACAGCCAGGCGGTGATACTATGAGAGTGTTATATATGGATTTTGATGGATTTAAAATATGCTTTATCACCTTAATGCCAATTCCTTCAATGCTTTTTGCAACTCTTATATTAAGACCTGTGATAGAATTTAGCGAAATTATTCTTTTACCATCTGAAGTAAATTTACCAGCAACACCTATTCTATGTCCACCCTCTATAGTAAAATAGCCTTGAAGAATCTCTCTTTCATAACTAAATAAAGAGTTGTTAGTAAGCGCTCTTATAGCTGAGTGGAGAAGCTCTTTTGTTATTATCAAATTCTCAAAGATATACTCCTCATTTCCCAAAACAATAAGAGGACAAAATAAATTTATCCTTATTTCATTGATTTTGGAAGTACCTTCCTGTTGAAATCTTTTCTGTATATTACTGTAAATCTCACAAGGGAGTTTTTCTAAAAGAGTATGTATAGAATTAGTTTTGAGTTTTACAATAGTAAATCACATCCTTATTCATTTGTTTTATAGTAAATAATTATTATGTTACCTGCAATTTTATGAAAAAAAATTAAGAGGCTACAAAACTCTTTTCCCTGCAGCCTCTTTTTTTTTCAATTATTCTTCTAAAGTGAAGCTAATTCTGTCAATAGAAATGGCTTTGCCAGTTGAATCATCAATTTCAAACACAATTCCATTGAACTGAGCTTTTCCTTTGGCCACTTCAAACTTGACAGGCAACATAGTAACAAATTTTTGAATTACAATCTCCTTATCAACCCCTAAAACTGAATCACAAGGACCAGTCATTCCAATATCTGTGATATACGCTGTCCCGTTTGGAAGAATCTTTTCATCGGCTGTTTGGACATGTGTATGTGTACCATACACGCAAGAAACACGTCCATCAAGGTAAAAACCTAAAGCAATTTTTTCAGATGTTGCTTCAGCATGAAAATCTACAATTATTATATTTATGTCAAGCTTTTTTAAAATCTCGTCACTTTTTCTAAACGGGCAATCAAAGTTGTCCATAAACACACGCCCACACAGATTTATCACCGCAAACTTAATATTGTTTTTTTCAAAAATGTTATAACCTCTACCAGGTGTTGTACCTTCCGGATAGTTTGCAGGCCTTATGATACGCTGCTCACTGTCTATAAATGAAAAAATCTCCTTATTAGACCATACATGATTGCCCATTGTCATAATGTCAATTCCTATATCAAATAGCTCATCAGCAACCTTTTTGGTAAGACCATTTCCACCAGCTGCATTTTCACAATTTGCTATAACAATGTCTATCCTATAATTCTCCTTGACCTTTGAGAGGGAATTCTTGAGAATATTTCTTCCTGGCCTTCCAACAACATCGCCTATTGCTAAAAATCTCATTCCAAACCTCCAAATTTTTTAAACTAAAAAAGGATTTATAAAAAGCGTGTTCTGTTCAAAAGCTTGAACAAAACACGCTTTTCTTTCTCACTTTGCATATTCAACAGCTCTAACTTCACGAATGACATTTACCTTTATCTGTCCAGGGTAATCAAGCTCACTTTCAATTCTTTTCACTATCTCTCTTGCCATTATGACAATATCATCGTCACTGACATGATCTGGTTTTACCATAATTCTTATCTCTCTACCTGCTTGAATAGCATATGCTTTCTCAACACCATCAAATGAGTTTGCAATTTCTTCAAGCTTCTGAAGTCTCTTTATATACGACTCAAGAGATTCTCTTCTTGCCCCTGGTCGTGCTGCTGAAACTGAATCAGCAGCTTGAATTAACACATTGTAAATTGACCTTGTTTCCATCTCTCCGTGATGTCCACCAATCGCTTCCAGGACATCAGGGTTTGTTTCTTTATACCTTTTTGCAAGGTCATAACCAATTAAAGCATGAGAACCTTCAACCTCATGGTCAACAGCTTTACCAATGTCATGCAAAAGCCCTGCTCGTTTTGCAATGCTCTGGTCAAGTCCAAGTTCTGCTGCCATGATACCTGCAATGTTTGCAACCTCGATAGAGTGAGCAAGTACGTTTTGACCATAACTTGTTCTGTATCTAAGCTTACCAATCAACTTTATAAGCTCTGGGTGAAGGTTGTGAATACCAAGTTCAAATACAACTCTTTCGCCTTCTTCACAAATTTTGTTTTCAACTTCACGTTTAGCTTTTTCATACATTTCTTCAATTCGCGCAGGATGGATTCGACCATCCAAAATCAGCTTTTCTAAAGTGAGTTTTGCAATCTCACGCCTTATAGGATCAAATCCTGAAAGAATCACAGCCTCTGGAGTGTCATCGATAATTAGATCAATTCCAGTGACAGTTTCAAATGTCTTGATATTTCTTCCTTCTCTTCCTATTATTCTACCTTTCATTTCGTCATTTGGTAATGTTACAACAGATACAGTGTTTTCTGCCACATAATCTGAAGAGTATCGTTGGATAGCAAGTGCAATGATTTCTCTGGCTTTTTTATCAGCCTCTTCTTTTGCTTGTTGTTCTAACTCCTTAATCATAAGTGCAACATCGTGTTTTACATCCTGCTCAACACTCTTTAGGATAATCTGGCGTGCTTCTTCTTGGGTAAGTCCAGAAATTCTTTGAAGCTCTTCCTGCTGCTTTTGTTTTAATAGTTCTATTTCCTCTTGTAGTTTTTGCACATCCTTTATTTTTTGATTCAACTGCTCTTCTTTTTCCTCAACAGCAGCCATTTTTTTATCAAGCATCTCTTCTTTTTGGATTAGCCTTCTTTCAAATCTCTGAAGCTCTGCACGCCTTTCTCTTACTTCTCTGTCAAACTCGCTTCTTGCTCTGTGAATCTCTTCTTTTGCTAAGAGTGTTGCTTCTTTCTTATATGCCTCGGCTTGTTTTTTTGCCTCCTCGACAATTCTTTGGGCTTCTTGTTCAGCACTTTTTATTGTCTTTTCTGCAATCTTTTTTCTATATAAATAGCCCAAGAAAAAGGCAACTATTGCAAGAGCTATACTGACTCCTGCAGTAATTATTAACTTTAATGTATCACTAATCTTTTGCACCTCCTTCTTTTTAGCTTGGAAGTCTTAAAACTGTCACAATTAAATTTTATTACTTTTTGCACAGAGTGTCAACAACAGTGATTTTTCAATAATCTAAGTATTCCCTAATTTTTTCTACTATTGTATTGTAATCATATCCTCTTGCAACAAACCATTTTATTAATTTCAAAATCTCTTTATTGTCAGGCTTTTTGAGATGTCTTAGCTTTCTTTGTAAAAGTTTATCAAGAAGCCGTAAGTCACTTTCAGGGCTGAGATTTAGTTGAGAGATTGTAGAATTTTTAAATCCATTTTTCTTAAGAATATTTACTATCTGAAGATTGGATTTAGACCTTTGATACTTTGCCACAAGTTTTTTGGCGGCAGAAAGCTCATCAATATACCCTATCTTAACAAAATAAGCTACCGCCTCAGCAGCAGTAGCTGAATCATATCCTTTGTCAAGCAGATGTTTATAATACATGAACTCAGACCTCATTGGATACCTTGTAAGATAGCCAACAAGATCTTGTTTTGCCTTTTTTAGATTGTCCTCAAAAATAAGTAGACTAAGAGTTTTTTCATCAATATCCTCCAATTCATATACTCTTTTTTCAAAATAGATATCCTTGTCTATCGCAAACTCTCTTCCATCTTCGAGGATTATCAAATACCTTTCACCATGTAACTTTTTATCCAATATCCTCATTTATTTCACCACTTAAAAGAAAGTCATCTTCGGGTATTTCAGCTGTTGTCTTTATCTTCTCAAACGCAAGATTTGCATTTTGTTTTATCTTTTCAATTATCTCTTGCATAATATCAGGATTTTCTTTTAAAAACTGTTTTGCATTTTCTCTGCCTTGTCCTATCTTTTGACCATTGTAAGTATACCATGCGCCACTCTTTTGGATGACGTCAATGTTGACTGCAACGTCCAAAACATTTCCTTCCTTTGATATTCCTTCACCATATATTAAATCAAACTCAGCCTCTTTGAACGGAGGCGCAACCTTGTTTTTAACAACCTTTA
The DNA here is from genome assembly GCF_003999255.1 of Caldicellulosiruptor changbaiensis. GTDB lineage: Bacteria > Bacillota > Thermoanaerobacteria > Caldicellulosiruptorales > Caldicellulosiruptoraceae > Caldicellulosiruptor > Caldicellulosiruptor changbaiensis. Next base: position 1,137,708 of record NZ_CP034791.1, on the reverse strand, counting down.
CCTTAACTTTTGTTCCAATTGGTTGACCTTGCTGTTTTATAATCTCGCCTTTTCTGACCTCAAGCCTGACTGATGCGTAGAACTTCAGCGCTCTACCACCTGGTGTTGTCTCAGGATTGCCAAACATCACACCAACCTTTTCTCTTAGCTGGTTAATGAATATAACTGTGGTCTTTGTTTTGCTTGTAATCCCTGCAAGCTTTCTTAGTGCTTGTGACATAAGCCTTGCTTGAAGTCCAACATGGGCCTCTCCCATCTCTCCATCAATCTCTGCTTGTGGCACAAGTGCTGCAACCGAGTCGACAACAATAACATCAATCGCATTACTTCTCACAAGTGCTTCAACAATCTCAAGCGCCTGCTCACCACTGTCTGGCTGAGAGACAATGAGATTGTTTATGTCTACCCCCAGCCTTTTTGCATAAAATGGGTCTAAAGCATGCTCAGCGTCAATAAACGCTGCTTCACCACCCATCTTCTGCGCCTCTGCTATTATGTGTAGTGCAATTGTTGTTTTACCAGATGACTCAGCACCGTATATCTCTACAATCCTTCCTCGTGGAACTCCTCCAACACCCAGCGCAATGTCCAAAGAAAGTGCTCCTGTTGGAATTACGTCAATGTTTTCTTTGGCCATCTCGCCAAGTTTCATAATGGCACCTTTGCCATATGCCTTTTCAATCTCCATGATTACCCTGTCTAAGGCTTTCTTCTTATCTAAGTTTTCCATTTTAAACCTCCAACTTTTCGAACAAATGTTTAGAATTATTATATAATTTTGAAGCAAACTTTTCAATAATTAATTATGGTCTTTCTGAGAATGTCTAAAGCAGCCTTTGAAGCAGTCTCTTTAATCCTAAGCCTATCACCTGAAAATCTAAACTCAAAACTGTCAATATAATTTTTTGTAGCAACTCCAATATATACAAGCCCTACTGGTTTTGTCTTTGTTGCTCCAGTTGGTCCAGCAATTCCAGTTGTGGATATTGCAATATCTGCCAAAGAATTTTTTAGAGCACCTTGAGCCATCTGCTTAGCTACTTCATGACTCACAGCACCAAAATTCTTTAATGTTTCTTCTGATACTCCCAGCTCTTTTACCTTTGCTTCATTTGAGTATGTTATAAAACCTCTGTCAAAAACATTTGACGCACCAGGAACATTTGTAATTTTGTTACATATGAGTCCACCTGTACATGACTCTGCTACAGAAACCTTAAGACCTTTTTGCAAAAGCATCTCAACTACAACCTCTTCTAAAGTCTGATTATCTATACCATAGATATACTCACCAAGCAAAGCTCTTATCTTGCTTTCCATTTGGTCAAGTATATCTTTTGCTAAAGCTCCGTTACTTTTTTTCGTTGAGATTCTCAGTTCAACCTCAAATGGTTTTGCGTACAAAGCTAAGCTCGGGTCTGACTGGTTGTGTATAAGTTCACTTAACCTCTCTTCAATAGATGACTCACCAATTCCGATGAATTTTAAAACTCTTGAATATATCTTCTCTTTAGAGAATTTTTCTAAATAAGGCACAACATACTCTTCGAACATGGGCTGCATCTCAAATGGTGGACCTGGCAGTAAAATTGCTATTTTACCATCTTTCTCAATTATAAGTCCCGGTGCAGTACCATGCCTGTTTTCCAATATGATGCTATCCTTAGGAACATATGCCTGTTTTTTGTTAATTTCTGGCATCTTTACACCACGGTGTTTAAAGTACTCTTCAATCTTATTCAAAACCTCTTGATTTAGTATAAGCTTCTTTCCAAAATATTCGCACACAGCTTCCTTTGTAATATCATCAGATGTTGGTCCAAGTCCACCAGTAAAGATAAGTATATCTGATCTTTTGAGTGCGATGTCGATAGCACTTTTGAGCCTATTTAAATTGTCACCAACTGTTGTCTGAAAATATAAGTCTATTCCTAAGCTTGCTAACCTTTGCGAAAGATACTGTGCATTTGTATTCACTATCTGACCAAGCAAGAGCTCTGTACCAACACAGATTATCTCAGCCATCATCTTGAAAAATCGCCTCACTTTTTCGTAAAGTCTATTACTCTCCAATTAACCCGTATATAGTCAACACCTGAATAGATAGTGAGTATCACAGCAACCCATAAAGCTATCTTGTCAAAAGGAAAATCTAGAAATCTAAAAGGATAGTTGTCAACCAAAAGTAACACTATTGCAATAATCTGACTTATCGTCTTTAACTTTCCCCAAATGTTAGCAGAAATTACTATACCTTCTGCAGCAGCAACCATTCTAAGCCCTGTTACAATAAATTCTCGTCCAATTATTATCATAGCTATCCAAGAAGAAATCTTTTGAAGTTCAACAAGTCCAACAAGTGCTGCTGTAATCAACAGCTTATCTGCAAGCGGGTCAAGAAATTTTCCAAAATTAGTTACAATCTTTTTAGAGCGCGCAATATACCCATCCAGACTGTCTGTTATAGCTGCAATAATGAAAATAACTGCGGCTATCACTTTTGAATATGAAATGTTATAATTGAGTAAAAAGAACATAAATATAGGAATCAACAATATCCTTATACTTGTAATTATATTAGCAATATTCATCAAATTACCTCTCCTACCAAATCATACTCAAACGCATCCAATATTTTTACAACTACAAACTCTCCAGGTAAAAGTTTTCGCTTAGAAAACACAATAATTTTCCCGTCAACCTCAGGAGCTTCAAATTGGCTTCTCGCAATGTAAAAGTTATTCCTATCTCTGCCTTCTATAACAACCTCATACTTTTTGCTAATTCTCTTTCTATTTCTTTCCAGTGAAATCTTTCTTTGAAGATTTAAAATCCTTTCATATCTTTTGACCTTTGTCTCATCATCTGTTTGTGGTAAATCAGCAGCAGGTGTTCCCTCTTCTTGGGAATACATAAATGCACCAAGCCTATCAAACTTTGCCCACTTGACAAACTCATAAAGCTCTTCAAACTCATCTTCTGACTCTGTTGGGAATCCAACCATAACTGTTGTCCTTATTACAACCTCATCAAATGCTGACCTTATTCTTTGAATGAGCTCTTTAATACCTTCCGATGAGGTCTTTCTGTTCATTAGTTTTAATATTCTGTTATTAATGTGCTGAATTGGTATATCAAAGTATTTAACAACTTTTGGAAGACTCTTTACAATATTTAAAAGCTCATCGTCAATGTCTTCTGGATAAGAGTATAAAAATCTAATCCATTTTATGTTATCAATCTCACTTAATTTTTGAAGCAATGTTGCTAACATCTTTTTTTGATATATATCTATTCCATATTTTGTTGTATCCTGAGCAGTGAGTACAATCTCTTTATAACCATCCTCAGAAAGCCTTTTTGCCTCCTGAATTATATCATCTATATATCTACTTGTGTAATTTCCCCTAATCAACGGTATTGAACAATATGAGCATCTATTGTTGCAACCTTCTGCTATTTTTATGTAGGCATAAAACTTAGGGGTTGCAATAAGGCGTGGCGTTGAGCTTGTATAGATAAATGTAGGTTTGTCGTCAAATACTTGGAGTTTGCTCTCCCCCTCATAAAGTTTTTTGATTACATCTGGAAGTTTCAACATCTCTTTTACACCAAGGATTGCATCAACCTCTGGCAGCTCTTTTAAAATATCGTCTTTATAGCGTTGTGATAAACATCCTGTGACTATTAAAAATTTGCACTTTTTATTCTTGTACTCAGCCATTTCTAATATGGTGTCAATCGACTCTTGTTTTGCATCATTTATAAACCCGCATGTATTAATAACAATGACATCAGCATCTTCAGCATTTGGTGTGATCTCAAACCCAGCTTCTTTGCACGCCCCCATCATTATTTCACTGTCAACAAGATTTTTGTTACACCCAAGTGATACAAAACCAACCTTTACCAAACTAAACTCCTCCATTTTTTACTATCTTTTATATAAGCCCGTTCTGAAGTAGTGTTGCAAAAAGTGTATTTTTCATAAGCATCGCAACTGTCATTGGTCCAACACCACCTGGTACTGGCGTTATGTAAGATGCAACCCTTCTTACAGTTTCAAAATCTACATCACCTACTATCTTTTTTGTGGTCTCATCCCTGTTTATTCCAACATCAATTACAACAGCCCCCTCTTTTACCATATCAGCAGTTACAAATTTTGGCTTGCCCACTGCCGCAACCAATATATCTGCAGTCTTGCATATGTCTTTTAAATCCCTTGTGTAAGAGTGACATATTGTCACAGTAGCATTTTCCCTTAGAAGTAAGAGGGCCAAAGGTTTTCCTACTATATTGCTGCGTCCTATCACAACCGCATGTTTCCCTTTGATTTCTATATTTTCTCTTTTCAAAAGTTCTATCACACCAAATGGTGTGCATGGTTTGATACTATATTCAAAATCTATACCTGTTGCAAGCATACCAACATTCATAGGATGAAAACCATCAACATCCTTTTGAGGCAAAATTTTCTTACAAACTCTTGACTCATCCAAACCGTTTGGTAATGGAAGCTGTACTAAAATACCATTAATCTTTGGATCCTGATTTAGCTTTTCAATAAGATTTTCAAGCTGCTCTTGAGTCGTAGTGGTATCCAGTGCATACTCTACTGAATTTATTCCCAGCTCTAAACACGTTCTTTTTTTTGAATTAACATAACTTCTTGAAGCAGGGTCATTGCCGACAATTACAACAGCCAATGTTGACTCTATTCCCTTTTCTTTTAACTTTTCTATCTCACTTTTTACCTCCTCTTTTATTCTCTGTGCCATCTTTTTGCCGTCGATTATCTTTGCTGACACTTCTCTTACCCCCGTCTTGTTTTTTTGGAGCAATTAAGCAGTTTTTCCCATAGCCAATCAAATCTTCCCTATTTGCAAGTTTTAATGCTTCATACACAAGATCATAATTTTCAGGATTATTAAAATGAAGCAACGCCCTTTGCATCATTTTTTCTTTCAAGGTTTTGGGTACATATACCTTTTCTAATGTAAAAGGATTTAAACCAGTATAGTACATAGTAGTTGAAACTGTTCCTGGTGTTGGATAAAAGTCCTGAACCTGTTCAGGAATAAAACCATTTTTCTTCAAGTAAAGAGCAAGTTCAATTGCATCGTTTAATGTACACCCTGGATGCCCTGACATCAAATAGGGAATTATGAACTGTTTCTTTTTAAGTTTCTTGTTAGTTTTAAAATATTCTTCTACAAACCTCTCATAAACTTCTTTTGATGGTTTACCCATATATTTTAACACATTATTGCAAATATGTTCAGGTGCAATTTTTAACTGGCCAGAAACATAATAGCGACAAAGTTCTTCGAGATATTTTTCATAATTCTTGTCAAGTAAAAGATAATCATACCTTATTCCCGAACGAATGAACACTTTTTTTACACCTTTTATTTTTCTTATCTTCTCGAGCAGCTCAAAGTATTCCCTGTGGTCCACAACCAAGTTTTTACAAGGTGTTGGAAACAGACACCCTCTGTCTTTGCAAGCACCTCTTTCAAGCTGAAGACTGCAAGCAGGATTTCTGAAGTTTGCAGTTGGGCCTCCAACATCGTGAATATACCCCTTAAAATCAGGAAGCTTGGTGAGCTTTTTTACTTCTTCTAAGATTGACTTTTCACTTCTCTTTTGAATTATTCTTCCTTGGTGAAAATGCAGAGCACAGAAATTACATCCACCAAAACATCCTCTGTGAGAAACAATACTAAATTTTACCTCTTCAAGAGCTTTAATTCCGCCATCTTTTTCGTAGATTGGATGGTAATTACGTTCATATGGCAAAGAATACACATAGTCCAATTCTTCTGTTGTAAGAGGCTTTGCAGGTGGATTTTGAACAAGATACAGGTTTTTGTGAGGCTGCACAATTATCCTACCCGTAAAAGGATTCTGTTCTCTGTACTGAATAGCAAATGCTTCTGCGTATGCCTCCTTGTCTTCTTTTACCTTTTCATAGCTGTCAATAACTATATAATCCTTTCCTTCAAGATGAGAAAGGTCTTTTGCAACATAACACGTTCCTTGCACATCTTTAATTTGTCTTAAATCCTCGCCTTTTTTTAGCCTTGGTAAAATTTCAAATAACGGTTTTTCCCCCATGCCAAATATCAGAAGGTCAGCTGCACTGTCAATTAAGATAGATGCTCTTACCTTATCAGACCAGTAATCATAGTGAGCAAACCTTCTGAGTGATGCCTCGATTCCTCCAATTATAATGGGAATATCACCATATTCCTTTCTTATGAGATTACAATACACAATTGTAGCCCTGTTAGGACGCAAACCCATCTTCATCCCAGGTGAGTAATAATCCTGACTTCGCGGTTTTTTGAATGAAGTATAATGCGCAACCATTGAATCAAGATTCCCAGCTGACACTAAAAAAGCAATACGTGGTCTACCTAATATTGTAATACTCTTTGAATCTTTCCAATCTGGTTGAGGAATAATTCCTATTCGGAATCCAAAATCCTCAATTATTCTCGAGATTATAGCATGTCCAAAAGAAGGATGGTCTACATACGCATCACCACATACAAACACAAAGTCAAGCTCATCCCAGCCGCGTCTTTTCATGTCCTCTTTGCAGATTGGCAAGAAAGCCACAATACCATCACTCCATGTTCATAAGCATCTCGTCAAATTGTTCTTTTGTAATTAAAACTTGACGCTTTCCACCACTATCTATTCTACTCACAATTCCTCTTTCTTCCATTTGGTCAAGAAGGCGTGCAGCTCGTGAATATCCAATTCTTAGTTTTCGCTGCAAAAACGAAGTTGAAGCATTTTGTGATTCAACAACAATCTGTATAGCTTTTATCAAAAGTTCATCTGTCTCTTGTTCTTTAATATTTGAAATCTTATTGTTTATCTCATCGATTACCTCTTGGTTGTACTCAATTTTAAAATTCTGTTTTAAAAACTCAACAACTTTCTCAACCTCAGATTCAGAGACATACGCACCCTGAACTCTTATTGGTTTTGCTAAACCCATTGGAAGATAGAGCATATCCCCTCTTCCCAACAGCTTTTCTGCACCTGATTGGTCCAATATAGTCCGTGAATCAACCTGTGATGAGACAGCGAACGCAATTCTTGACGGTATGTTTGCCTTTATAAGTCCTGTTATAACATCAACAGACGGCCTTTGTGTTGCCACAACCAGATGCATTCCAGCTGCTCTTGCCATCTGTGCAAGCCTGCAAATTGCATCTTCAACTTCAGCTGGAGATACCATCATAAGGTCAGCAAGCTCATCAATCACAATTACAACAAATGGGAGCTTTTCCTGACCATTTTCCTCGCACCATTTATTGTAACCTGAAATATCTCTTACTCCTGCTTGGGCAAAGAGCTTGTATCTATTTGTCATCTCAGAAACAGCCCACGAAAGTGCGTTTGCTGCCTTTTTCGCATCTGTTACAACAGGTACTAAAAGGTGTGGTATTCCATTATAAAGGCTCAATTCCACAACTTTCGGGTCAATTAAAATGAGTTTCACCTCATCAGGTCTGCACCTATATAAGATGCTTATAATGAGCGAGTTTATACACACACTTTTTCCAGAACCAGTTGCACCAGCAATCAAAAGATGAGGCATTTTGGTTATATCACCTATAATAGGTGTACCTGCAACATCTTTCCCTATCGCAAAAGGAATCTTGGTAACCTGTGTATAAAATAGCTGGTCTTCCAATAGCTCTCGAATTAAGACAGGTTGTGGTTCTTTGTTTGGAATTTCTATTCCAATTGCAGACTTATTAGGAATAGGGGCTTCAATCCTTACAGAGGGCGCTGCCAAAGCCAAGGCTATATCATCTGAAAGACTGACAATTCTGCTCACTTTCACACCTTGGCCAGGCTGAATTTCATATCGTGTTACAGTAGGTCCTACATTTACCTCATTAACCTTGGCCTCTATACCGAAATTCTTTAACGTTTCTTCAAGTTTTCTAATGTTCTCGTTTATATCCTTTTTAGAGACAGAAATATTCTCACTTGGCCTTTTTAAGTATTCAAGTGGCGGATATAAATATTCTCCATTTTCTGGCCTCTTTTCTTTTTTGTCCACAGATTTTGCTCTATTTCTTGACTTTGGCAGGTTAACAACTATCTCCTCAGTTTTTTTTTCTTGGATTCCTATATCCTCTTGATAGTTATAAAAGCTCTCCATTTTTGGCTTGGTATTTTCTTCGCTTTTCTTATCTTGGTTATTAATATGCTCATTCTTTGCTTTTCGGTATTTTATAAACTTTCTTATTGAAAAACTAAAAACTACCATACTCAGGATTACTAATATTGAGATGCACACTATAAGCGTACCGGTATAACCAAACAAGGTAATAAAAGGGTATGTAAGTATGCTTCCAAAAACTCCAAACCCCTTAAATTCTAAGCCTTTAAAATAAGAGTCTTTTAAAACCTTTACAAAAGAATTAGACATTGGATATAGTGACGCTTGTAAAAAGGTTGTCCCTAATATAAACGCAAGGACTATGTAAGTAAAAATTGTGACATCAGTTTTTGAAAAAACTTTAGGTCTTTTAAGAATAGAATCAAGAGAAACATAAAGTAAAAATCCAAGTATTATAAAGACTCCTATTCCAAAACATCCAAGAAGCACCTTTTTGATAAACTCACCAATTATCCCTACTTTATCTGTAAAAATGGAAAATGTGCAAAAGACAAAAATAAAAAATAAAAAGGTGCCGAAAATCTCAGCATTCAATCTATCAAAAACCTCTTTTTTTATTCTATATCTCTTTTTTTTCTCCACTGTCTTTGCTCTCATCAAAAACTCACTTCACCTTTTGAATAATCCTCATAATTTTCTAAGTATATTATAGCCCTTTTCCAAAAAAATAAAACCCCTAAAATTGACAAGGGGTTCTTTACACCTTTTAAACATTTGAACCAAGCAAAAGAGGTTGAATTTGCTTTCCAGAAAGTGCTTGAACTATCGTCGGTATTAAAAGGTCATACTCAGCAACAAGCGAATTTGGCTTTGAAATTGGGTCATCTTGCCTAAAAGGCACAAAATAAATATTTTTGCTATTTATAAGAGTTGCAAGGTTTTTGCAATTTAGCCCAAGTGCATCATTTGTAGATATTGCAATCACTACAGGTTTTTGATTTCTAAGTTGCGCTTTTGCACACATAACAGTTGTCTCATCAATAATACCATTTGCAAGTTTTGCAATGAAATTACCAGTTGCAGGGGCAATCACCAATATGTCAAAAAGATCCTTAGGTCCAACTGGTTCTGCTTCGACAATACTGGTTATTGGCTTGTTTTCACAAATATTTATTATTTTGCCCATAATCTCTGAAGCCTTCCCGTACCGAGTATCAGTTATCTGTACTTTCTCACTAAAGATTGGAGTTATAAAAGCTCCTTGTTCTTTGAGTTTTCCTATAATAGGTATTATTTTATCAAATGTACAAAACGACCCTGTAAGAGCAAATCCAATCTTGACATTATTAAGACTCAATTTTCTCTCCCTCCAATTCATCTAACAAATTTAAAAGAACCTCAACTATATACTGGGCAGCAGTTTTTGGTGCAACTTTGCCAGGAAGAGAAAGCGCATGAACAGCCTCTATTTCCTTTTGTTTTGCATATTCAAAGTCAACACCACCTGGTTTTGAAGCAAGGTCAATGACAAGAGTATCTTTTCTTATATTATCTATAACTTCTTTGTCAATTACCTTTGCCGGAATGGTATTTACAATCAAATCCATTTTAGCAACATATTCCTTTAACTCTGATAATTCAACAGGTACATAGCCTAATGCCTTGCACCATGTTAAATCTGAAATTTTTCTGGCAGCTACAAACAGACTGCACTCAAAAGCTTTTAATATCTTTGAGAGTATTTTACCTATTCTCCCGTATCCCAATATCAAAACATTTGAAGAGTGAAGAGCTATTGGCATTTTTTCAATAGCAATACCAATAGCACCCTCAGCTGTGGGAATAGCATTTAGAATTGCCAGTTCTTCTTTTTCGTATAAATCGTAATATTTTACCTTTTTTAGCTCACAAAATCGTTTTGTATTCTCTGGTATTACACTTGCAATAAGTGGTATACCCTTTTTGCACAGATTCTCAACAAGTTCTTCTATTTCTAATAGTCTTTTTGAAAAAGGCGAAAATATATATTTTCCATCCTGTGAAAATGGAATAGGCCCAACTATCACATCTGAATTCTCTACAATTTCTTCTAAACTATCTGTAATATTGAATTTTTGCATCTGACCTTCTTGTTCTTGGTCGATTGCACACATCCAAATATCAAAGCCCTTCTCAATTAGACTTTCAGCCACATTTAAAATTCTCTGATCACCACCTACAAATCCTATATGTTTTTTCATTCCTATCTTCCCTCTTAACTTTCCAACAAAGCTAATATAATCTATGTCTCTTGATAAAAAATGGTGCTTGTCTAAATAATTAAAAATAAAAAGCCCCCAGCATAACCACTTCCATTGACAAAAGTTATACTGGAGGCATTTAACACAACAACTTTATTTTTGTATTGTAATCTTTCTTCACTTACCTTTTTACAATCTCCTTGCCATGCTCAAATGCCCTTTCCAAAACCTCTTTCCTGTTTTTCACAGTTTCTAATTCATTTAACCCATCTGTTACAATAATACCCTTGACATCCCTCGCTAATCTTCATTAGAGCAAAAAGCCTGTCTAAAACCAATTTGTTCTGAGCTGTAACGTAACCCACAACACCATCTATCTGATGTAATGTATCATATAGTTTTTTCATACCATCTTCTTGCCGATAAACTCAATGTTGCTGACAATAGCTACAACTCTGATAACTTTTAATATAAACCTCTTTTAGTATTCTTTAAAAAGCATTTTTAATTAAATTTATATCTAATACTTCATTTTTGACATTCATATACACTTCAACAACATCAAATCTATACATACAATTTTTTACTTTTTGTCTTTGAACAAAATACTCAGCAACTCTTTTTAAATGTCTTTGTTTTGTCATAGTAACTGCTTCAGAAGGATAGCCAAATTTAAGACTCCTTCTTGTCTTTACTTCAACAAAAACAATGGTATCCCCTTCTTTTGCTATAATGTCAACCTCTCCAAGCTTGCACCGAAAATTCCTAAGTAAAATTTCATAGCCCATTTTCTTCAAAAACTCTACTGCCTTTTCCTCACCACTACTCCCCAGTTCTTTTTTGTTCATGGGTTTTTATCTCCATTTTGAGTTATTTTGTCTAAATATCCAATAAAGACTAAGATTTGTGCTACTACTTCATAAAGGTCTTCAGGAATATATTGCTGCAGTTCTAAATTGAATAACCTCTCTGCTACATATTGGTCATGGTAAATAGGAATGTTTTTCTCTTTTGCCTTCTCTAAAATCCTTTCTGCAACAAGTCCTTGACCTTTTGCTATGACTTTAGGCGCTATTTCCTTGATATCATACTTTATAGCAACTGCTTTCTTTTTTTTCTTCTCTTTCATTATTTTACACCTTCATATCAATTTTTTGAATAGGAGCTTCACACATCAAAAAATCTAATATTACATTTGTTGTTGAAGTATCTTCCATTTTATAGTCAATCTCGAGCTTATATCCTCTTTCTTTCAAAGCAGAGATGAGTTCATTTGCTTTACTTTCAATTAATTTTAAAGTAAAGAGCCTATCTGAGGCAATCATTGCTTTAAAGGTATTTTGTGAAATCTTTTTTACATAAACACCTATACAGCCCAAAGTTTGTGTGTTTATTCTTATCATTACTGAGTTCACTTTCATATTAGTACCCTTTTTCCTATTAACAAAAAATTGAAGTTCAAAAGGCTTTTCATTTATGTTTAGCTTGAAATTAAAAATGTTTAAATAAAAGCTACCAAAGTCAAACTGGACATTTTCTTTCTGATTAAATCTCAAGTCATTCAATATCTGAACTACCTTTTGCTCAAACGCTTTATCATCTCTACTTAGAAGTTTGAATAAAAAAAAGCCTTCTTTTGTGTTTATAATCAAATTTTCTTTATCCAAATCCTGACCTTGATGCTTGTTGGCAAATACCTTATTTAGGCTGTCCAAAAATTTGTTAAGCTGGGCTCTTTCCATCATAAACTCTTCTTTTGTAATTGGCCTTTTTGCAAGTATCAAACTCAGAATAGCCAAAAAATCCTTTTCTTCTTTTGGCTCGATTCGGATATTTGAAAAAATGGACAAAATAATGTCTTTAAACTCCTTGTTTACGACCGTCTCTTTAGGAATCAAAATAAGCCCTTTTTCCTTATCAAATACGAACAGAAAAAGATTGTTATCACCACTAAAAATTTTACCTTCTTTTATTTTCCCTTGTAGATAAAATGTATTCAACTCATTTTCTATTTCAAATGTCTTCTCACCAACTTTTATAATTAGTCTTTCTAATTCACCTTCTTTTTCTATTGTAATAGTCCCTAAAAATACTTTGTTTCTCTTGGCAAATTCTAAAAGAGAGTTTGGAATTTTATCTGATTTAATAAAAAGAAAGCTTTCTGGTTTTGTAAATCTAATCAAATTCTCTATTTTATTCGAAATATCTCTTTCAACATCTGAATTTTGAGATTTTGCAAATGTAATATTACTTAAATTGTCATTCGAGCTTACATCTGAGTTGGTTCTGGTATTTTGGGGTAACAATTCGACAATCTTAAAAGTCAATTTACCATCTTGGTACCTAGGACTGCTCAACCAAACTTTATCACCCTCTTTGAAAGAAAATGAAGATAGGTTTTTTGCCACAATGGTTTGAGAGTTTATATTAAGAATTAAATTGTCACCATTTACATTTATAATCTCACCAGTTATCTGGTGATTGGAATTGTCAATAAGATTCAATATTTCATTTATAAGATTTTGCCTATAAAGCGTTATATAGTTATTTATCTCATTCATTTTTAATCACCTGAGAATATTTTTCAAGAAGGATTTCCTGTGAATTTCACATGGACCATATTCTAAGATTAGCCGTATATGCTCTTTTGTGCCATATCCTTTGTGCTTTTCAAACTTGTAAACAGGATATAAAGAAGAAATTTGAGTAATAAACCTGTCTCTTGAAACCTTTGCCAAAATAGAAGCACATGCAATAGAATATGACTTTCTATCTCCTTTTATCAACGCTTTTTGAGGAAGATTTAAGTCAGGAATCTCATAACCATCAACCAAAACCACGTCAGGGACAAGCTCCAAAGCTTCTATTGCGTTTTTCATTGCTAAAAATGTAGCGTTGTTTATATTTATCTCATCAATTGTTTTGTTGTCAACCATCGCCACCGAATATGTGATACTCTCTTTCAAAATTTCTTCAAAAAGTTTCTCTCTTTTTTGGGGAGTAAGCTTTTTTGAATCTCTCACACCTTCAATTATTCTCTTTCTATCCATTATGACAGCAGCAGCAAAAACAGGTCCTGCCAATGGACCTCTTCCTGCCTCATCAACTCCACAGATGAATCTATATCCTTCTTTTAGCAAGCTCTCTTCAAGTTCAAAATAATTTTCATCTATCCCCAATTTCATCAAGCGTAATCCTCCCAATTTTTGCCTTCCTTAAATCTTCTAAAAACAAATTAGCAGCTTTTAAGGTGTCAATCTTGCCTTCTTTCAAAACGCAGCCTCTTTTCTTACCAATCTCAATAAGGTACTCTTCTTCAGACATATTCAAAAAGTCAAGAGAGTATTTTTTATTCAAAAGCTCGCAGTAACCTTTTTTGATAATCCCTATAGTTTTTTTTGCGACAAGTTCCTTATCATATAGCTCATCCTTGATACTTCCTATAGCACAAAGCTTTATAGCAACCAAATCATCTTCAATCTTTGGCACCAAGATACCAGGCGTGTCCAACATCTCAAAATAATCATTTATCTTTATCCACTGCTTAGACTTTGTAACCCCCGGCTTGTCTCCAGTTTTTGCCTTAGAGGAATTTGTTATTTTATTTATAAGTGTAGATTTTCCAACATTCGGAATTCCAAGAACACCAAATCTTACTATTTTTCTTCTTCCTTTTTGTCTTGCCTCTTCAATTTTATCTTTTAATAAATTTTCGGCGATTTTGAATATATTCTTTACGTTTGTACCTTTTAAAGAATCAACACAAAGTGCTCTTTGGTTGATTGATTCAAAATAGTTTAAAAATTGAGTATTTTTCTTCTCATCAGCTAAATCAGCTTTGTTTAAAATAAAAATCTTGGGTTTGTCTTTTATAAGTGATTCTAATTGCTCATTTCGGGAGCTTAAAGGCGCTCTTGCATCAAGCAGGATGAGATACAAGTCTACATACTTGTTAAGCTCAAGTATTTCTCTTTTTGCCTTCTGCATATGCCCCGGGTACCATTGAACAATCAAACTATAAAGCCTCCTTTTTCCCTAAAAATATAAAAAAGAGACTAAGCTTAAACTTTTAAGCATTAGTCTCTTCTTGGATATTATCCTCTTTTTGAGACGCTTCAATAAGCTCTTTTATCTTTGCAGCCTTACCAATCTTCTCTCTGATATAGTAAAGTTTTGCTCTTCTTACCTTACCTCTTCTTACAACTTCAATCTTTTCAATCCTTGGTGAGTGAAGAGGAAATACTCTTTCCACCCCAACACCGTAAGAGATTCTTCTAACTGTGAATGTCTCTGAAAGTCCCTTACCTCTTCTTTTTATAACAAGCCCTTCAAAAGCTTGTATTCTTTCTCTTCCACCTTCAATAACCTTAAAATGAACTCTTACTGTATCACCTGGTTTGAAATCAGGAATATCTTTTCTTAGCATTTCGCTTTCAATTTCTCTAATGATATCCATCTTTTTATTTCCCTCCTTCCTGTATAGATGTTCGTACAATTTGAGAATATTCAATTGCAGAGGATCATTAGATTTAAAGAAAAAAGCTTTAAAATGAACATGTGTAATTATAACACAATTTTTTGACTCTCACAATATTTTATTAAAAATTCTATATCCTCCTCTGTTAAATTAGCAGCGTTTATAAGATCTGGCCTTGATTTAATTGTTTTTAAAAGGCTTTGATACCTACGCCACTTTTTTATTTTTTCATGATTCCCTGAGAGAAGAACCTCAGGAACTTTAAGCCCTCTGAATTCATATGGTCTTGTGTAATGTGGGTATTCCAAAAGACAATCAGAGAAACTTTCTTCTTCTACTGATTTCTTTTCAATAACACCTTCAACAAGTCTTGATATAGAATCAATTAAGACAAGGGCTGCATACTCTCCTCCGCTTAAAACATAATCTCCTATCGAAATTTCATCTGTCACAATCAAATCAATAACCCTTTGGTCTATCCCCTCATAATGTCCACAAATGATGACAAGCTCCTCTTCTTTTGAAAATTCCTTTGCAATATCCTGCGTATACTTTTTACCTTGAGGTGTGAGATAAATTACTCTGTGAGATTTAGAGGACTTTATACTCTCATATGCGTCAACTATTGGCTGGGCAGTCATAACCATTCCATATCCGCCGCCATAAGGATAATCATCTGTCCTTTTGTGTTTATCTTTGGTATAATCCCTTATATTTATTGCCTCAATCTTTATTAAGCCCCTCTGTTGTGCCCTTTTCAAAATGCTAAAGTTTGTTGCTTGCAAAATCACTTCTGGAAACAGAGTCAAAACCTTAAATACCATCTTTAATCTAACAACCCTTCAATAACCTTTATTTTCATATACCCTTGTTCGATATTCACTTCTTTAACAATATCTTTTAAAGCTGGGATTAACAAATCTTTCTTACCTATATAGCTTTGGCAGATATACACATCATTGCTTCCCGTCTGCAAGACGTCTTTCACCTTGCCAAGCTTTCTCCCATCTAAATCATAAACCTCAAGCCCAATTATGTCGCATATAAAATAGGTATCTTCTGGAAGTTTTTTAGCCCTTTCTCTTTCTATCACTAAAAAACGATTTTTTAGTTTTAGCGCTTCATCTATGCTTGAGATTTCTCTAAATTTCATTATTACAATATTATCCTTTACCCTGTACCTTTCGATTGTAAGCTTTTGAGAAAGATTGTCTTCCAAAAGAACATAATTAAGCTCAGAAAATCTGTCAGGACTGTCTGTAAGAGGTATTACTTTCACTTCACCTTTGAGACCAAAGGTGTTCACAATTTTGCCGACTTGGAGGTACTTATACATCTTTTCTCACCTTTTTAAAAAAGAGTTAGGCAAAACTACGCCTAACTCTTTTATTGTAAAATCTCAACAATAACCCTCTTGTTGTCTTTATTTGCTGCAGCTCTGACAACTGTCCTTATAGCTCTTGCAATTCTACCTTGCTTACCAATTACCTTGCCCATATCTTCAGGAGCCACTTTTAATTCTATTATTACAGATTGCTCACCATGGATTTCACTAACCTTTACTTGGTCTGGGTTGTCAACTAAAGATTTTGCTATGACCTCAACTAAATCTTTTAGCATGTCAAGTTCTCCCTCCTCATAAAATGGTTTATTCAATTACCCCAACTTTTTTAAGCAAAATTTTTACAGTGTCTGTTGGCTGAGCACCGTATGATAACCATTTTTTTGCCTTTTCAACATCAACTTTGATGTCAGCAGGATTCTTCAAAGGATTGTAATAGCCAATTTCATCAATTGTTTTTCCATCTCTCGGTGTGCGTGAATCTGCAACAACAATTCTATAAAAAGGATTGTTCTTTGCACCCATTCTCTTAAGTCTAATTCTTACTGCCACTTCAAAATCACCTCCTCTTTTAAATTTTTAGATGTATTACATGAAAGGAAATTTAAATTTTCCTTTCTTGGCAAAGCTGGGATTTGAAAATTGCTTCATCATTCTTTTCATGTCTTCAAACTGTTTTAAAAGCCTGTTCACATCTTGAACAGTGGTGCCTGACCCCATCGCAATTCGTCTTTTTCTGCTGGAATTAATAATGCTTGGGTCTTGGCGTTCTTCTTTTGTCATGGAATTTATGATCGCTTCTATTTTTTTAAGTTCCCTCTCGCCAGCATCAAAATCCACATCGCCTTTTAATTTAACGCCAGGTATCATTGAAATAATCTGAGATAGCGGTCCCATCTTCTTTATTTGTCTTAGTTGATCTAAAAAATCTTCAAGAGTAAACTGCATACTTCTAAGTTTTTTTTCAAGCTCCTCAGCCTTTTTTTGGTCAATAGCTTCCTGAGCTTTCTCTATTAAAGTCAAAATATCACCCATTCCAAGTATTCGGGAAGCCATCCTGTCAGGATGAAAAGCCTCTAAATCTTCCATTTTCTCGCCAACACCGGCAAACTTTATAGGCTTACCAGTTATTGCCTTGACAGAAAGTGCAGCTCCGCCTCTTGTATCACCGTCAAGCTTTGTCATAATAATTCCATCTATGCCAAGCTGCTCATTGAAAGCTGCAGCAACATTCACAGCATCCTGTCCTGTCATAGCATCTAATACAAGCAAAACTTCTGTTGGCTTTATTGCATTTTTGATACTAACCAGCTCGTCCATAAGTTCTTGATTTATGTGAAGTCTTCCTGCAGTGTCAACAATGACAACATCGCATCTATTAGACTTTGCAAATTCAATGCCTTCCTTTGCTATCTTAACAGCATCTTTGCTGTTGTAATCTGCAAAACACTTTACTCCAACTTTTTGTGCAACAATCTCTAATTGTTTTATTGCAGCAGGTCTATATATATCACAGGCAACAAGCAAAGGGTTTTTGCCCTGCTTTTTTAAAAGCCCGGCAAGCTTTCCAGCTGTGGTGGTCTTACCAGAACCTTGAAGACCAACCATCATATAGATGGAAAACCCGCTTGGTGAAAATGTAAGTTTTGTGTCACTTCCACCCAGTAGATTTACCATCTCATCGTACACAATTTTTATTACTTGCTGAGCAGGAGTGAGGCTTTCTAAAACCTCTTCTCCCACAGCCTTTTGTGTCACAGTGTTAATAAAATCTTTTACCACTTTGTAGTTTACATCAGCCTCTAAAAGGGCAAGTTTTACTTCTTTCATAGCATCTTTAATATCTTTCTCTGTTAGCTTGCCCTTACCTTTAAGTCTTTTGAAAACATCCTGCAGTTTTTCAGAAAGGCTACTAAACATTTTCTTGCCACTCCTGAATACTATTTATTATACTCATTATTTCTTCATCTTTATATCTCTCGTATATTCTCCTAAGTTTCTGTAGGACCTCTTCAATTATGCTCCTGTTTTTATAATACTTGTCTGCTAATTTCAGCTTTGCCTCATACCTTTTCAAGGCTATTTCTGCTTTTCTAAATGCATCAAAAACACCCTGCCGTGATATGCCAAGTTCTTTTGATATTTCTCCCAAGGTTAAATCTTCATTTACATACAGCTCTATAATCTTTTTTTGTCTTTCGGTCAAAAAGTCTTTATAAAAGTCATAAAGAAGACTCAAATATACCTTATTTTCTTGCTGCATTTTTAATTTCATCTCTCTGTAAAGCTTAAAAACTTGACACTATTATATGATAATAAACTTCTGCTCTTTTGTCAAAAATTTTTTGTGATTGGATAGTGTCAAGAGTTTGTAGAAAATTTTTTTATAAATTATATTATTTAGGTTGTTGAATAAAAAATATTACCAACAATACATAAAATAAACAAAAGTTATTGATTCCATTCATAAGCGAAAGAAAACTTCTTACCTTCTAACTTTCTAAGAAGTTGCTCAAATAGAAAAGTAATTAGTATCCAATCAATATACCTTTTATAATTTCTAAATCCCTTGAGCCTCACATTCTCAAGATTATATTCACCTTTTAATTTGCTAAATAGTCTTTCAATCTTTGTTCTCTGCTTGTATAGCTTTTTACCCTCTTCAGTTTCTAAAAATCTTATGTTCTTGCTTCTAAAAACATTCTTAACATTGTTTTTATCTTTCATGTTTCTTTTGTTTATCCCAGCAACAAATTTAACTTTAAGCTCATTTGCTATATTAAACCATCTGCTACAATCGTATCCCGCATCTGCTAATACAATCTCACAGCCAAAGCCCCATGCCCTATACAAAAGCTCTTCTTGTCTTGAGTCATGTTCATTTGCCCCTGTTAAAATCCAGAAAAGTGGTATTACTTCTTCTTTACCTGTACACAAAAGATGTAATTTGTATCCCCTGAAAAATCCTATTGTAATATGTATACCTATTTTTGCTTCTGAATCATTTTTGGCACTTCTCAGCGGCGTAGAGTCTACTATCGCTATACTCATATCAGGTTCTATCTTAGCTATTAATATGTCTTTTATATCTTGCATGTATTCTTTTTCTATTTTTCTTGACAACTTTGCAAAATATGAATAGTCCGGACTTTCTTCTATACCTACTACTTGCTTAAACTCTGTGTCTTGATTTATTCGATATTCTAATTCTCTGAAACTCTTTATCCCCTTTTTAACTTTATAAACCAAACAAGCTATTATCTGAAACAGATTAAATTTCCTC
This sequence comes from Caldicellulosiruptor changbaiensis, assembly GCF_003999255.1. GTDB lineage: Bacteria > Bacillota > Thermoanaerobacteria > Caldicellulosiruptorales > Caldicellulosiruptoraceae > Caldicellulosiruptor > Caldicellulosiruptor changbaiensis. Next base: position 1,118,211 of record NZ_CP034791.1, on the reverse strand, counting down.
GGTCGTCCCCTTCTATTTTGCTTTATCTTCCTCGATAAAACTTCAGTAACCTTTTTTATTACAAAAAGCAGCTTTAAAAATTTCTTATTTTGTGCTTTAATATTCTTAGTCATCTTTTTCCCCCTTGTGTTTTGTTGTGGTTTTCTCTTAAATTAAAATTATAACACAAGGGGGCTTTTTTCTTTTGTTACTATGTTTACTCTATATGGTTATTTCTTTTATTCAACAACCTCAAATTATATTATTATTTAAAATAAAGCTTGACATGATTTTCTTATTTTGCTATTTATAAATTATAATTTGTGTAAAATCTTTGCTATTAGAGGCAATAGTAGATGAAAAGAATTAAAATAAGCATTTCAATTCTTTTTGTTTTTTTGTTAATTATGCTGCCTTACATGCTTATCAGATTTAAAAATACACACACAACAATTCAATATGAGAAACCTAAAATTTATATTGATCCTATGTCTTCTGTAAGATTTCTTAATTTTGAATTTTGCGCAAAATATTCAGAGCTTATTATCGTTGGAAAAGTTATTAAAAAAGAACAAGTAGAAGAAACAATAACTGCACAACCTGGTACAAATGAATATGGAGTTGCGAAAGCAGCAGGCATACCTTTTGTTAAGACCCTGCCAAGACTTTATGTTACAGTTGAAGTTGAAAAGGTTCTCAAAGGCAAATTAGATGAAAAACAAATCGATGTAGGCTTTGTAGTCTTTGATCCGCAAAATCACTCTGATCTTTTTGCAATGAATCCTGGTGAAAAATTTGTGTTTGTTCTGACAAAAGGAAAAAACACAAGGCCTAATACCTGGTATGTAAATTGTCCCAATAGGTTTATATTCAAAGTGAACAGCAACAATACCGTATATCCTGCTTGTTGGTGGTATGATGAAAGATATAAGAAGAAATATTTTAATATAACCTTAGATCAATTATCAGAAGAGTTCAAAAGAATAGATAAACTTGAAAATGTTCCTATGTATGATGATGTCCCAAAAGAGGTATGGGAAAAGTACTACGAAGCAGAATCTGAATCGCAAACTAAAAGCTCTTCAGAAAAATAAAATATCTAAAAGGTGGGAAGTTTTAACTTCCCACCTTTTTGTTAGCCTTAAAAACACAATTTTATATTAGCAAAAATTGGAAGAGAATACAAGGAATATTGGCAGAAATTTTTTAATGGCTATGAACAATCTTTGTAATTTTATCCTAAGATACAAGAGCAAAGTGAGCCGAACATTTCAGTAATTTTAAGGTATATTATACAGAATTTAAATCTGTTTTTTGGTAGTAACCACTTTTAATTTCTTGCATACCTTCCGTTCCTCTTAAATATCCAATTATAATTTGATTTAATCGGGGATATTCTCCCATATCCTTCTCAGTTCTTACTAAAACCTCATCGTCAAGCAAACCTATAACTTCTGCATCCTTCAAGTTTGCCATTGAAGAGACTATTCTGTGTTTTTGTTTAGCATCATCAATTGAATCGCAGTACAAAATTCTGCCATTTTTGATTATCGCAATATTTGTTGCATACTCTTCAAGTTCAAAAATCTCGTGTGAAGACACAATAACTGCTATATTTTTCTCTTGAACATATTGTTTTATAAGTTGTATCAACTCAAATCTTACAGTTGGGTCAAGGTTTTGAGTAGGTTCATCTAAAAGCACCAGCTCTGCATTTGTTGCTAATGCTAAGATAACAAGGATAAGCGTTCTTTGACCCATTGAAAATTTAGAAAGTTCTTGACTTGTACTAAACCCATAGCTTGAAAGAAAATTTTTGAAAAATAAATCATCCCAATTTGGATACAAGGCTTGATACATCTTATAGTAATCACCTAATGTCAACCTTGAAAAAACTTTTCTGTGCTCAGAAACAAATGCTATGTTCTTCTTTAAAGAAGGCTCAAAAGGCTTGCCAAAAATCAAAACTTCTCCGGTATCTCTGGAAGCTGCATTTATTATACACTTTAGAGTTGTCGTCTTACCAGCCCCATTTGGTCCAACAAGAGCCAATATCTCACCTTTTTGAACTGAAAAATTCACGTCGGCTAAAATCTGTTTCCCGCTTATTCTTTTGCTCAAATTTTTGACTTCTAATACTACCATCTCAGTACTCACCGCCTTCTCTTTTATTAAGACCTCGCTACATACTTCTATTTTTTTGTAATTCTATTGCATTATCAAAAAATTCAACTATTTGCTCCATCATGTCTTGATCAATCTCAGACATTAATTTGCGGTTTATACTAGCTTGAAAGTCCTTAAGTATTTTTTTAGGAATTTTTTTGTAGCTGCCATACTTACTTGTTAACTCTTTAAATTCATTTCTTTTTTGTCGAATATATTTCAAGGCATTGTCTGATAAAAAAATATCATGTCCTTTATTATCAAATAGTTTTAAACTAACATTAGTTTTATTTAAATGTTTGCACGCCTCATAAATACTATTCTCTAATTTCACTACATCATCATCCTTACTATGTATGACCAACACAGGTACTGAACTTTTCTTTATCCCATCTATTGCAGATACGTTTGCTAATTTGCCAGACTTTATTCTTTCAAGCAAACTTAAATAAGGCAAAATAACTTTCCCCCATCTTCCATAAGAGTCCATTGCAGTTGTTTTTACAATTTCATATGGGGAATTGAAACCAGCACACGAAACAACACCTGCAATTTTATGAGAATAGGATAAAACAGTACAAACAGCATAACCACCCCAACTATGTCCAAAAAGCAATATGGGCATGTTTTTAAATTCATTATTCTTTTCAATAAAACGTAACGCATAATCAAGATCAGCAACAGTTTGTGGAAGCCCAATCATTGAATCCCTTTCACTTTCACCACATCCAGTATTATCGAATCCAAGAACGTAATATCCTTTGTCCGTAAAATAATTTATTTCATCTAAATAATTGATATGGGTTCCGCCAAATCCGTGTGATACAACAATTAAACCTTTTTTAGCTTCGATATTATTTTTCTTATAATAAATATAACCTCTTAACACTTGTCCTGCATTTGATTTGAATTGTACTCTTTTGTAAACTAAATTAGGATACTTTTTCACAAGAGAATACACTTTATCATCTTTGGAGGTACATCTCTTAAAAGCTTGACTATATAAAACAGTGATAATTAGTAAACAAATTGAAAAACTTATTAAGATAATAAAAAGTATTGCAGCTATAATCTTGTTTTTATTTTTTTGAGTTTTTGCTATTAAATTCATCTTTCTATCCCTCCTTTTTTACATATGCAAAATATGCTAAAAAGCAAATCAGAGCAGCATACAAAAAGGCTAAAATCATGCTTCCCTGCTTTGTAAAGCTTATTAAACTATATGGATTAAAATCAGCTGCATTCAAATTAGTTGAGCCTAAATCCCCCAGCAAAGTATCTGCAATTGTTATTACAATACTCCAAATAAAACCATCATGTCCTAATGTCGTGAATAACATACTTATCCCGTAAATTGCTAAAAGCGCAACGATTGTTTTGAAAATAGCCAATAACCCTTCTAAAATGGTCAGGTTATAGTATATTTTATCAACTGCTGAGGTTATTGAAATTATAAGAACTAAAAACATTAGATTATACAGGAATAGCTCTCTTTTTGAGAACGGCAAAAAATACAAAAGCTCAACATTTTTATTCTTAATATCATTTACAAGCATTGCAGAACATAGAAGTATTATGCCAATAACTCTTATGGTAAAACTCGGTATAAACAATATTAGCGTGAAAAATAGTATTTGACCTGTTTTTTCTTTTAGTTCTTTTCCAATGTAAATATCCATTTTTGTTAGACTTTCTTCGATGTTAAAATTTAAAATTCTTGAAAATTCAAACCTCTTCATTTTTCCACACCTCCTCAAATAAAATTATGGCTGTGTAAAAATCTATTTGATTACTTTTAAGTTCCCTAACACACCCTTTTATTATCTCAATTATCTTTTTATCAACATCAATATCCTTCTTCACAAAATACCCAATCCCCTGTTCTGCTTCAATAAAACCTTCAGCTTTTAGTTTTTCAAGTGCTTTTAAGACAGTGTTTATATTCACATCAAAAATTGCCTGAAGTTCTCTTACAGTTGGAAGCTGTAAACCTTGCTGAAGATTTCCAAGTATTATCTCTGATTTAATCATGTTGACGATCTGCACGTATGCAGGCACACCGCTGTGTTTATCAACTTTTCTCAGCATTTTAATCATCACTCTCTTATAAGTTTTACATAACCTGAAGTTTTGGTTGTAACAGGTGCACTGTAAAGGTTATTGATTTTTACAATACCACCTGTTGCTTCAATGTCCAAAATGCCCTTTTCATTTTCGCTATTTAAAATATTAATTGTTCCATTCAATCCTGTTGCATTAATATCAAACTCCTCAAATCTTGCTTTTGCACTGATATTCAATCCTGTCGAATCAATTTCAATTTTGTCAAATATTAACTGTGAATTTATATCTGCTCCAGAAGAATCAATCTTCAAAGTCTTCCCCTTAAAATCAGCTCTTAGCTCAAGCCCTGCACAGTCTATAGAGATATCATTTGTTGCTTCAATCTGCCCCTGAATAAAACTGCCACTTGAATTTACTGTTAAATTTTTGAATTTCCCATTCCCTCTTATTTTTAAACCTCTACACAAAACTTTTACATATCTCAAAGATTTTGTACCAAGTTTTATTTCATATGTTGTATTAAATTCTTTATTTCTGTCAAAGACTTTCAAAGTTTTTCCTGAAACATTTGTTTTGAGCACTGAAGGAAAATAGATGGCATCTTCATCTTCAATGAGTTCTAAATCTATTCCGCCTGAACAGGTAATTACAATTTCATCAAAATTCTTAATTGACATATCCTGGTCTGCAGAATAAGTAATTAAATGATAAACCTCAATAAAGTCGCTGCTGGTAATCACATCAGAAATTATTTGTGAAATACTTTTTGATAACCCAGAAAACTTATAATCTTGCTTATCAGAAGAATAGTAGTGAAGTTGAGATATAATTAAACCAACAATAACCAATGTGACTAAGGCTACAGCAATAACCATTCCAAAAGAGGTTTTCTTTATTGGAAAAATACTAAATAAAAACAAAATGCAACTTAGTACAAATAAAACCTTTAATGCAGTCCATGGAAAAATCCATGCAAATAAAATTGACAACAGTGATAAAACAAGTCTCATTGTTTGGCTTGTGTGAAATTTTTTAATCTGAAATATGTTAGAGCTATTTTTGGATATAAGATAGAAAAGCCCAAGTACAATGAAAAAAATGACCACCAGCAAACCAATAAGTCCTAAAACATTTTGATTAAAATGCATAACCTACCCTCCTGTTTGATTTTTATAGTGTTATATAATTATATAACACTAAAATTTGATTCTGTCAACTGTATTTTTCGATGATTTTTAAAATTTTTAAATTATATATTCCGAGTACTTTTGATATGGATAAACGGAATTCTAAACTAATATTTCTAATAAATGTAATTATGATATAATGTATTATATGAAATTATTTCTATCCTGAGGTTGTTGAATAAAAGAAATAACCATGTTATAGTAAACGTAGCAACAAAAGAAAATACCCCTCTTGTGTTATAATTTTAATTTAAGAGAAAATCACAACAAAACACAAGGGGGAAAAATTTCAGAGAATTAAAATATCGAATAAACCAAGACACAGAGTTTAAAAGAGCAATAGGTATGGAAGAAAGTCCAAACTATTCATATTTTGCAAAGTTGTCAAGAACAATATAGAAAGAATACATGCAAGATATAAAGGACATAGTAATAGCTGAAATAAAACCTGATATGAGTATAGCAAAAGTTGACTCGCCGTCGCTGAGAAGTGCCAAAAATGATTTAGAAGCAAAAATATGTATACATATTACAATAGGATTTTTCAGGGGATACAAATTACATCTTTTGTGTACAGGTAAAGAAGAAGTAATACCACTTTTCTGGATTTTAACAGGGGCAAATGAACATGACTCAAGACAAGAAGAGCTTTTGTATAGGGCATGGGGCTTGAGCTGTGAGATTGTTTTAGCAGATGCGGGATACGATTGTAGCAGCTGATTTAATATAGCAAATAAGCTTAAAGTTAAATTTGTTGCTGGGATAAATAAAAGAAACATGAAAAATAAAAACAATGTTAGCAATAGTTTTAGAAGCAAGAACATAAGATTTTTAGAAACTGAAGAGGGTAAAAAGCTATACAAGCAGAGAACAAAGATTGAAAGACTATTTAGCAAATTAAAAGGAGAATATAATCCTGAGAATGTGAGGCTCAAGGAATTTAGAAATCATAAAAGATTTATTGATTGGATATTAATTACTTTTCTATTTGAGCAACTTTTTAGAAAATTAGAAGGTAAGAAGTTTTCTTTTACTTATGAATGGAATCAAAAACTTTTGTTTATTTTATGTATTGTTGGTAATATTTATTATTCAACAACCTAATTGATTGTCCATAATAAATATCTACAACATTTTGTACAATAACATTTAACAAACTAATTTTGGTACTATAATCAATTATTCTTATCCCCCAAAATTCAGGACTTATTGCAGGGATTCTTCTGTCTATTAAGTAATAATGAATTTTGTTTTCAGGTATATTTCTTTCAAATTCTAACACATCAAAAGTACAAATATTGTCCATTGATTTCTTAATTCTTTTAATTCGTGAACCATAGACTACTAACAATTTATATTTATTACTATCCACCTTTCTCAGTTTTTCTAATAGTTTCTGGACACGATAGCTTTTATTTTTATCATACCCTAACACTAACAACATATTAACCTCATATTCTACAAAACTGTCTCGCCAAATAATTTTTTCTATTTCTTTGTCACTCTCTATCCAACCAATATAATAAGTTTTAACTTCAAAAGGTATAATAGGATATATATACCACCAAAAAATAAACATACCTACACTGATTGTTAATATTGCCCAACAACCCATCCCTTTTTTGCTTTCACCCTTTTCCATCATAATTACTTATCACCTCTATCTCTACTAAAAATTTATCACACCAATATAAACATTTCATCCTTCCATTTCTATCTTTAAAATATATGACCTTCCTAACAGGTAATACTTTTATTCCGAAAACCATAAATAAAACACTTACTAATACCAATAAGTTAAGCTAAATACTTCTTAAAAGCTGAATTAAGTAAAATTTGAATGTTATTTTTATTTGGTATATTATATCCCCTACCTCTTGACATTCTGCTGTTTGTCTATTATACAAAATTATTTATAGTCTAATACTCAATCTTCATCTGAATTTTATTTGTACCGGAATAGATGAAGAGGAAAGAATCTCTTTGCTAAGATCTCTGTCACATTCAATCCCCCACACCCATACTGTTCCATCTTTTTTAAGCGCTACTGAATGAGTATCTCCTGCAGCAATTGCCACAACATTGTCAAGCTTTTCTACTTTTAAAGGAACTGTTGAAAATTCTATATTTCTTCTACCAAGCTGCCCTCTAATGTTTGAACCCCATACCCAAACAGTTCCATCTTTTTTCAGTGCCATTGAATGGTAATCCCCTGCAGCAATTGCTACTACATTGTTTAGACCTTTCACACGTACAGGAACAAAAGATGTCTCTCTTGTCCCATTCCCAAGCTGACCATAAGCATTATATCCCCAACTCCAAACAGTACCATCCTTTTTCAAAGCCAAAGAATGATATTTACCAGCCGCTACTTTTACTACTCCACTCAATCCCTTTATTTTAACTGGCTTTTCTGAAAAATTAAGATATTTCTTTTTATTATCTAAATTAGTATCACCCCATGACCAAACAGTCCCATCAGTTTTCACAGCCAATGAATGAAAGTAACCTGCTGCAATTGACCTCACATTTTTTATATTATCTAAACGTATTAATTTAGTCACAGAACTTACTGAACTGTCGGTAAATTTGCGAAAATAAAAATCATTACCACACCCCCATATGTTCCCATCTTTTCTTAAAACCAATATGTAATCTAATCCACCAGCTATTTCCGTAATATCGTTTAATTTTCCAATCTTTATTGGTAGTGGAGATAATATATCTTTAGTATTTTTTTCACTCCACACACTTTCAATAAATCCCCATACCCAAACAGTGCCATCTTTATCTACTGCTAATGAATGTTGAGATCCAGCCTCCACTAACACAGCATTATTTAGTCCCTTTACACACGTAGGAATATACGAAGATTTATAAGTCCCGTTACCAAGCTGACCTTTGTTATTAGCACCCCATGACCAAACTGTTCCATCTCTTTTTATTGCTAACGTATGAGAACCACCCGCAGCAATTGCTACAACATTGTCAAGCCATTTCACTTTATATGGAAGATTTAAAGAAAAGCTATTATTCTCTCTTCCCAGCTGACCAAAAGCATTATTCCCCCATGCCCAAATAGTACCATTTTTTGTTAAAGCAACTGAATGCAATCTGCCTGCGGCAACTGCTACAACGTTCTTTAAACCCTTAACCTGAACAGGCAAAAATGAATGCTCACCAACATTACTACCAAGCACACCATAAGAATTATGTCCCCATACCCATACTGTCCCATCATCTTTCAATGCTATTGAATGACGATAACCGGCAGCAATAGCTACAACCTTATTTAACCATCTTATACGTACAGGAATATATGAATTATCTATTTTCCCATTTTTCTCAATTATACCTCCACCCCAAATCCAAACAGCGCCATCTTTATTTAGTGCTATAGAATGAAAACCACCTGCTGAGATTGCTATAACATCAGATAATCCCTTTACACGGACAGGAACAGAAACAGTATAATCTTCAGTTGGTCTGTTCCCGAGCTCACCATCTTCATTATATCCCCAACTCCAAACAGTACCATCACGTTTCAGTGCCAATGAATGATAAAGTCCTGCTGAAACTGCTACTACATCTTTTAACCCTTTCACCTTTACTGGAACAGCTGATGGTTTTAAACTCCCAATTCCAAGCTCCCCATGATTGTTTATACCCCATGCCCAAACGCTTCCGTCAGAACCAACAGCCAATGAAAAATCCCACCCAGCTGCAATCGCAACTATATTTTTTAGTTCTTTTACCTTCACTGGTGTTGTAAAATCTCTATATACATCGCTTTTTCTCTGTCCATAGTTAGTATGACCCCAAATCCATACACTCCCATCCTTCTTTAACGCCAAAGAATGAAACGTCCCTGCTGATACTGCCACCACATCCTTGAGCCCCTTAACACGAACAGGAATACACGAATCTTTATATGTGCCATTGCCAAGCTGCCCAAAACCATTATATCCCCATGCCCACACTGTTCCATCATCTTTAATTGCCAACGTGTGAAGACTCCCGGCACCTGATGAAATAACCTTAAAATTTTCTCCCTGCAACTCTTTGCTGTTTTCTTTATTCTTTGAATTTGCATTTGATAAGGTCATACTCAGAAAACTAAAAATTACAAACAATAATACTGCATACTTTACTCTTCTCACTTTCATTTTGCACCTCTACCAAAATTAATTATAGTTTTACCTTTTTATTTTACAACATTTTGTACAATAACATTTAACAAACTAATTTTGGTACTATAATCAATTATTCTTATCCCCCAAAATTCAGGACTTATTGCAGGGATTCTTCTGTCTATTAAGTAATAATGAATTCTGTTTTCAGGTATATTTCTTTCAAATTCTAACACATCAAAAGTACAAATATTGTCCATTGATTTCTTAATTCTTTTAATTCGTGAACCATAGACTACTAACAATTTATATTTATTACTATCCACCTTTCTCAGTTTTTCTAATAGTTTCTGGACACGATAGCTTTTATTTTTATCATACCCTAACACTAACAACATATTAACCTCATATTCTACAAAACTGTCTCGCCAAATAATTTTTTCTATTTCTTTGTCACTCTCTATCCAACCAACATAATAAGTTTTAACTTCAAAAGGTATAATAGGATATATATACCACCAAAAAATAAACATACCTACACTGATTGTTAATATTGCCCAACAACCCATCCCTTTTTTGCTTTCACTCTTTTCCATCATAATTACCTATCACCTCTATCTCTACTAAAAATTTATCACACTTATATGAACATTTCGTCTTTCCATTTCTATCTTTAAAATATATGACCTTCCCAACAGGTAATACTTTTATTCCGAAAGGATTATACGAAAGTCCAACCGGCCTTGGAAAATTTTTGTGCCTTTTATAATTCTCTAATTGCTCAAGCTGTTCGTAAAAAGAACTCTGGTCTAAAGCAATTCTTGGAAAACATGTGCCCCCGAAAAAACTCAATGAGCCATCAAACCCCTCTACTTTCTCAACATCCTGCGTTTCTAAAAATGCCTGTGCCACGTTACCAAGGGTAACTAATTTTTTATCTTTTTCACTTATTGTTGCTTTAGTGTCTATAGCATCAAGCAGACCATTATTACAACTTAGCAATACTAGTTCCTTTATTTTCTTTTCCTTTAATTTCCTTATTTCAGTTGCTGAATCATCGTGTAGTGTCTTCCCATCTGGATTGACTGTTAGGTTTTCTTTATCTGTTTTTTTATCACCATCAATGTCTCTATCATTATTTATCATTATAGCATAATACTTACCGTGAAAAAACAAAATTACATCGTCAATCCCATCATCTTTCATATTATTCCATTCTTTACCAAATACTTCCTCTGTTTCTACTTGGATGGCTTTAACCTGTTCTATACTCTTGTATCCATTTTTAAATCTAACCCATTTTCTCGCAAACTCTGCTTGTGATTTAAAGTTTTTTGGATCATAAAATATATAACTTATTCCCTTTGTGTTATTAAAAATACCCCTGCTAAAATCTTTGCTAAACATCAGTGGATCAACTTCTACTGGTCGCCCTGAATATCCGTAATTTACATCAAATCTAATATTATCTATCAACACAGCTGTCGTATATATGGTATCAACCACATCTTTAACGCTAAATTTCAAAACTGCATTCTGCCCTCTGAATGGTGTTACATCAAATTCTGTGGTCTGCCAGTCTGTCATCCATACATCGCCTTTATCAAACACTATCTCAGGTGAAACATTTATTAAATTCCCACCGTTAGTTTCTGTCGCATTAAACATTGAAGCTATTTTATTTATGTCCAAATCTAAAATCTTAACCTCCTGCCCATTTTCACCCTCTAAGGTTATTGTTACAACAAATGGATCATCGTAGCGTGAACCTATCCATTCTAAAAATTCTTCTGATAAAACATTCCAATCAAATATTAACTTGTTGGCATATTCAGGTATAAATATTCTTTGCTTTAGCTCACCATGTTCTAACGTATAGCCTAAACCTGTTGAAATAATCCCCATCTTGCTTCCATCTGTCGGCTTTACAAAGCCAAGCCCAGTTGTTGCTCTCCCATCTCCGTCCGTTTGCCACCCAATAAGGTCATTTTCAAAACTACCATTAATCTTATTGTTAGCGTAATTGATTCATTCATACTATCCGAAATAACAATAGTTGCTCTTCCATCACTATTGGTCGTAACAGAACTTGGTGCAGTTGCATTGCCTGTAACACTTATTGAACAGATAACATTCGGTACTGGTTTGCCAAACTTGTCCACTATCGTAAATGATATTTTATGTTCAATATTGCATTCATATTCATTTCGAATTTGATCAAAAATTATATCTGTTTCTCTGTAAATTAAATCTATATCCTCTTTGCTACTCTGTACATTTAAAGTACTTCCTCTAAAAATTATTTTATTTCCCAGTATCTTTCCTTTCAAAGTAAATATTCCCGAATAAATAGTAACAGTTCCTTTGGGCGCATAAATGATACCCTTTATATTAACCCAGAACCATTAAATGTAATATTACCTGTTTCAGAACAAATAACACTCCCATCTTTAAAGCCAATTTCACTTTTCACCACATTAATTGAAATATCTTTCGTTGCTATTATATAGTCATTAGTTGTAAATTTCGAACCATTTACAAAAATACTCCCATTAGCAACGATAGATTTCTCGAATACTATACTGTTCCCATGATATTTCAGGTCAGCTTCAAATACCTCAGTATTTTCACTTGCTATTGTTTTAATCTCAGTAGTATAATCTGACATATCAATAATGGGTGCACATTCAATTTCTTTGGTTATTAAAGCTTTTGCATTCTTTGCACTCACTTTACCTGAAGCTTCACATACACCGTCAATAACAAGCTCTGAACCTTGATACACAAAGTCCGCATTAGTATGCACATCACCCTTTATGCTGATTCTTGAACCATTCAGTAATAATGCGCTCTCTCGACTTGCAGAAAACAAAGCATAATCAACAGCTTCCCGTCCAGACATCTGAACTTCTCCATCAGCAGCAAACATATTGAACGGTAAAAATTGGAGTACCAAAAACATTGCTAAAATCATACTTAAAAACTTCTTATTTCTTGCATTCATTACACTTTCCTCCTCCAAATTTTAAAATTTAATTTAGCCTTTTGCAGAACGCTCAATATGAGCGTTATCAATCATTTAAAACATCTAAACAGTCTGGTCACTTTCCTCATATTTGTAATATTTTCTTGCTTCCTTGATACATAAACTAAATCTTCTTATTTGTCCACTTTCTGGACTTAATTTTGTACTAATATTTTATCCAAACATTTCATACTATGTCAACATCCATTTTTCGCTTTTTTTTTTACTCTTCATTTTTTAAATCTAGCTCCTACACGCTTTAATTTGCTCTTTATTTCTTTAAATTTCTGTGCAGTTTATGAAATTGAAAGTAAAAAATATTTATTTTCTTTCTCAAAAAATCAGCTCTCTCAACAGCATTTTTGTGTTATAATACAATCTGTTATAAACCAAACAACTTATAATGCTAATCAAAACGCAACTTAGCATGAAAGGAGTAAAAAGATGGTAAGAGTCAGATTTGCACCAAGTCCAACAGGTCAGCTTCACATAGGCGGTGCAAGGACAGCACTTTTTAACTATCTATTTGCCAAAAAACACAATGGAAAATTTATTTTGCGTATAGAAGACACCGATTTAGAAAGGTCAAGGGAAGAATGGGCAGAAGGTATTATGAGAAGCTTGAGATGGCTTGGAATTGAATGGGATGAAGGAAAAGCTTATTATTGTTTTTGTAGCCAAGAGGAAATAGAAAAAGCAAGAGGGTTGGTTGGTAACTTTACCTCAACCCTCTTATTTTTTACTTATATTAATTATCAAAAATTATTGTCTTGAGACATCCCTACATATACAACCAGTCCAAACTTTTACTCTATAGCCGGAACAACAGCATCAAATTTTTCTACTTTCCCATCTTCAGTCACTGCCTCCCCGGCAAATACCCAAACAGGTTGCAAATATGGCTGCTCTTCAATTGTACCTGCATCTTCCCAGTAAGCAAGAAAAACTTCTTTTATTGTTGCAGACTTTGCCATAGGATTGATATTATTCGATGCTTCTCTATTTTTAACTTTTTCAAAAGCTTTCTCTGCAGGCATTATCTTTACCTTTTTGTATTCTTCAACCTCCTTATACCATTTATAAACTTCAACTATCTTTCCATTATCACCTACAACCACTATTATCCTTGAAACACCATACACAGGCTTTCCTTTTATCTCGGGATAAAAATATACATTCTTGTGATGAACCTTATAATCATTTGTAATTTTATCGCCAGATGAAGAGTCTGTAACTGCACAATAAATAAATCTTTTATCATAAAGACCATTCTTTTTCAAAAAATCAAGTGCAATCTTTTTTGCTTCTTCATCAGAAGGTAGATTTTGTAGATCATTATTATCAAGTCCTTTGCTATCTTCATAATGCCATCTCCCTGTGTCAATTTCATATTCCAATGCACGATAATACTTTTCATCTATTTTCTCTTTTATCAAATAAGTTCTCCATATAGGTTGATATTCCATTTCACCTTTTAGTCCAAATATTTTAGCTAAAGATTTAATCTCTATATCTATGTTTTTTGGCTTTATAAATCTGTATACCATAGCTTCAACAGGCAAATTGTCAAATTTTGCTGTTACTTTATAGTCTATTTCAGGTATTTCATTTCCTGGCATAGGAATATTAAGCGGCGGTATCCTGTTTGCTTTAATATACAAAAAATAACCCGCTATAAAAGCAATTATTAGCACTATAAAAGAAATTTTTAATATACTTTGCATTTTAGCATTTTTTATTTTCATTTAGCTCAACCCCTCTCATTTACCTAATAACTACCCCAGTTGCAGGTATTTTTACATCTGCTATTATACTATATCCTTGCTTGTAATTTCTATACCATTCTTTTTCAGGTCGACAGCCATAAAAACTATAAAGCGAATCATTCGCTGCTAATTTATATCCCATTATACGAACAATACTGCTTTGACCATCTTGCCTTTGTGACTGATAAATTCTTGCAGCTTGCACAAATGCATCTTTAAAACTTAATTTATCCGCTACCAAAAGCTGCGCAAATTTAATTGCTTCACGACTGTCTAAATACATGGTAGATGCAAAACCCATAACAAGTGTTGCGCCCTCAAATGTTTTATAAATATTCTCTAATTTTTCTTGATCCCCGTTGTTGGTAAGCCAGTTACATGTATACATTATAACCCATTTTAGATTACTGCGCCCAAATCGAACTTCGTTTGTTCTTGCATTTACCTCATCATTATATTCCATCGAACTGTTATGCCAAGTTTCACCTGTATTTCTTGCAAAAAAGTGAGCAGCATTCTCTTTAGAAAGACACAGTCCATGTCCAGAATAAACTAACAAATCAGCCTGTGACGTAAGTGAAGTAATCTTCAAATAGGATTCATTCGCTTCACTATTGAGTTTTATAAGATAAGCAGTTACCCATGCATTTCTCCATAAACTATCAGCTAAATTATAAACATAATGAGCACCTGCTCTATCGCCATATGTGCATGAGCCATTTGGACTACTGTAAGTGCTAACGCCAAGGTAAATACCTTTTAAATTTGCCGAAAAAGCTACACAAAAGTTAAATATCAGTATTATAATTAAAGCAAGAGAAATAAAAAATTTATTTTTAATCAATTCTACTTAGCCCCCTTGCTTTTGTTAAATTTTTTACAGTAAAAACTCAATATGAGTGTTATTATAAGAACTTTCTAAAAGTTTTCCTTTGTCTATATTCCATTAAAGCAATTTAAGAAGAACAAGGTAACAGTTATTGCTAATAGTTATTAATATCAGAATTGTCAAAATAAACCTTGTCAGAATAATAAATTTTTAATGTTTATTAATCAACTTTGAGTCCTTTTTGACGGGAAATAGGTTTGAAGTATTTAAAAGGTGTCATATATACAAACAATCATCAACTCCTTTCATTGGATAAAGTAACTGTAAATAGTTATATCAAAAAAAACATAATGCAATGGGCAAATTAGATAAATTTTTTATGTTATAATTGGAAATTTTCATAAATTAAAATTAATTTTTTATTTACAAATCCTAAACAGTTTTTTGCAAATGTAATATATTTTTGCTCTATCATGAATTATAAGGTAGATAAAAAGATAAGATACTCTTTCATTAACATTTTTATGTTATAATACAATCTGTCACAAAACTAACACTGAACCAAAACAAAGCTTTAAACGAAAGGAGTAAAAAGATGGTAAGAGTTAGATTTGCACCAAGTCCAACAGGTCAGCTTCACATAGGCGGTGCAAGGACAGCACTTTTTAACTATCTATTTGCCAAAAAACACAATGGAAAATTTATTTTGCGTATAGAAGACACTGACCTTGAGAGGTCAAGAGAAGAGTGGGCAGAAGGTATTATGAGAAGCTTGAGATGGCTTGGAATTGAATGGGATGAAGGACCTGATGTTGGCGGTGACTTTGGACCGTACTTTCAATCTCAGAGAAAGGAAATTTATCTTGAGTACATTCAAAAGCTTTTAGAAGAAGGAAAGGCTTATTACTGTTTTTGTACACAGGAAGAGATAGAAAGAGAAAGGGAAATTGCAAGGCAGCAAAAGATACCGTACAAGTACAGCAAAAAGTGCAGGAACATTAGTTTAGAAGAAGCAAAAAAGAGAATCGAAAACGGTGAAAAGGCATAAGCATATAATATTAAGAGGGGAAAAGGAGACACTAAAGTTATTTTGTAAAAATAAACCAACCAGGGGAAATTATTAACCATCCTAAGTTTTCTCTTTGTTCTACTTCAAGGGGTAAATCTTCATAGCTATTAATGAGTTCTAATATTTCGTTCTCTTCTTTTTGAAGTCTCTCTGAAACATTATTTAACTCTATCATTTTACCAACTCTTCCTTTTTTTTTGATTTTTCCGTTACTATTCTTCTTTTCCCCTCTTTTGGATTATTTATTTGTTTTGAAGATTTTACTAAAAGAATATCTCCCAAAAATAAGGGACAAACTTACCCAAAACAAACTAATTGCAAAAGCGTAAATTAAAGCACTTGTAACTTCACGAAAAATTGGTTGACCTTGAAGATGTGTAAAAGGGAAAATATAATCAGGAATAGAAAGTAATCTAGCAACGATGTGTGTTTGATAACTATCTTTCGCAAATGGTGTTAAATAACCTTTCCCAAGTTGTCGAGGTACTAATATATTTATTACTGTTACTGATATCCACCCAATCACAGTTGAAAGTCCTGCTATTGATGTCTTCGAAAATAAACTAGATATAAATATCTCAAAGTTAATTATACAAGATATGGATGCTAAAGAAATTAAAACTACCAATAATATATACGAATAATGTAACCTTGAATCTTTAAAAATTATCACACTAATAAACGCAACAAGTATCCATACTATACCCATCGATATTAAAATGGAAATATTATAAAAAATTGATTTACCAAGTATTATTTCCCAATTTTTAAAAGTATGAATTTTGTAGAAATTCCACGTTTTGTTTTCTTTTTCCCCACTTATACTTGGGCTTAATATCGGAATTAATGCTAAAGGAAGAAATTGAACATATGTATTGTAAGTGGCATATATAAAACTTTCTAATGAACTTTTACCGCTGTTAAATGCAATTATTAAAGCTATTTGAAGAATCCCTAGAGCAAATAAAGCAAGGATTAGATAAATAAACTTTCTGCTTCTGGCAAATGTGATGTTTTCTTTTTTGACTATCAAAAAAAGTCTATTTAGCTTTTTGCTCATTAATTGGACTTACCTCCCTTTTCCCATATTAATAAACTGTTGTAAAGGGTAGCAACATCAATTTTTCCTAATGAAAAGGTTACAGGTTTGTTTACAATTTTATTTAATTCATTTAACAACTTAAATATATCACATTGATAATCCTTGTTTTTTGTTTTTATAATTCCAAAGCTTTTTACTTCATAATCTATATTGTTAGCCGTTAAAAATTCAATTCCAATTTTCAAGTCCTCTTGAGTTGAAAAGCTAATAAATACTTCGTTTTCATTATGTGAACGTAACTCATCTTTTGAGAAGAGTTTTAATTGAGAATTATATAATATTCCAACTTTTGTATATAGATCCTCTATTTCGTTTAATAAATGGGTAACATATACAATCGTCTTGCCTCTTAAATTGAGCGTCTTTATTAACATTTTAATATCCTCAGAAGATTTAGGATCTAACGCGTTAGTAGGTTCGTCTAGTATAACTACTTCGCAGTCATTTATCAAAGTTTGGGCAATTTCAACTCTTCTTCTTAGCCCACTGCTAAGGTTTTTTATCAATTTGTTTTTATGGGCATTCAAATCGAAAGTGTTTATAAGTTGCTCTGATTTTTTCTTTGCTTCAAGTGTTGAGTAACCTAAAGCTTGGGCACAGAACATAAACAGTTCATATACAGTGAAATCTCCAGGGACAGAAAAATTGTCCGGCAAAATGCCAACGAGATTAAGAAGGTTTTCCTTTAATAGTTTTAATTCAGTTCCCTTTATTTTTATACTCCCTTCTTGATATGGCAAAAAACCACATAAAATTTTTATCAATGTTGATTTTCCCGTTCCATTTGGTCCGATGAGACAGAAGAAATCTCCTTTTTCAATAGAAAAACATACTTTACTAATAATTTTTTGGGACTTATAGGCAAATGATAGATCGTTCACTTCAATCATAAATTTAGCATTTATCATGTTAATTTTTCTTCTCCTCCATTTTACAAATTTTTTCTTATAAAGAGAAATAACTGAAAAATAATCATTCCAATAGCAACTAATTTAAAAGTTACAGATAATAACCAGTAAACTAACGTAAATATATCTTTGTTATTCCATCTATGATTTTTGAATTTAATAAGCATCTTTACACTTTTTTAAAATAGTTATCTAAATTTGGAATGCCTAACACATCACACAAAATATGATAGCCGTCTAGTTTCCAAAAAGGTATCAAATTAATCAAAGCGCTTACATAGGATATAGTTGAAAAACTTATTAACAATATCTTAATTTGAAGAGGTTGAACAAAAAGGGTTGCTAAAGATGTTATAGAACCAAGTGAAAAATTAGCAACAATAGCTGAAAAAGAAGCCCAAACTCTCTCTCTTTTTTTACAAACAATAATGTCTGTTGTGTTTATAAAAAAGATTGGAACAAAGAAATTAAGTTTCATACCTGCACTCAGAATTTCTCGCCCATAATGTCTTACACTTAACGCATGAGCAAATTCGTGTATAATAATATTTAGTATAATCCATATTAGAGTCCACATATTTCTGAAATTATTATTTAAATTAACAATCCTGAAATACCTGCTATATATTACTAATTCAATCAAATTTAATATACCTGTAACAAAAAGAAAAATTTTGGTTCTTGTAAGGATTGCTACTAAAGGGTAAATCTTACTAAAGAAAACATCAGCATTCTTGAATTCTAGCAAGATTATACTATTTAGAAATTTTTTCTTTTTATCGTTTTTTTCCAAACTTTCTATTAACATTTTTATTCTTTTTGTTGTTTTTGATTCGAGAATATTTAACTCTTCTTTGTTCAGAGAAATTCTATTCTGATCTTTCAAAAACACTTTCAGATGAACATAATCCTCGCTTGTTATATAAAAATATCTTTTATCCTGAGTTTTTAACAGGTAATATTCGCCATTATAATATATTTCTAATTCAATTTTTTTATTTTCATTTTGGATATCTGTCATAGTATATTCACATCTTTCATCTATAGCTCTGAAGATAATTTGTTTTTTGATAAATGTTCTTTTAAAAGTTTTACATATTTGTTATTATCTAGTATGTAGTTACAAATATCGCAAATATCAACATACTTATCTCTCAACTCCGTAATGTTAAATTCATTTTTAAGCACATTATAAAACCATATTGGCCCTTTTGTTAACAAAATATTACAAAACAAATTCCTTTGGCAGTTTTTTAATATATCTTTTAAAAAAGAATTATAAATTGAACCCAATAATAATGGTGATGTCATTCCAGCTTGTGAACAACAAGGATAAACACTTCCATCCGGTAATATTACAATCGTATCCATATTTCTACACTTTTTTGCTGGTAATTGTGAAGAATACAAAAAGCTATCACTCTTTATTTTCTCTTTTGCTCGACCTACTGGCAAACAAGGAACTTCTACAATCGGGAAACCTAATAAATCGTCCCCTAACAATTCTGAAATTGCAGATAATCTTTTGCTTGTTTTAGTCACCACACTTCCTAGAAAAACAGGCAGATCAATTTGACGTGCTACTTTTAGTATTCTCTTTATATTATCTACAGGGACAAACTTTAAATGAAACTCGTCAATGCTTACACTTAGATGACTTAATCCAGCTTTTTTTAATTCCATCATTATTTCAACTGTGGTTTTTGGAGAAACTGCCCAAAAACCGTTAGTAGTACATGTGATTTTAAAACCGCTTTTAGTCGCTAAACTTATTGTAAAAAGAAGTCATCTAAATATAAAATGGTTCACTGCCTGAAATTCCAAATGTTGAAATCGAATTAACGATTTTTGCCTCATTAATAATTTTAACTATAAGTTCCTTTGACATTTTTTCATTCTTATGTAACGAACAAAAAAAACAACATATATCACATTCAGCTGTACATTGTTTCGTTAACATTATACCCACACTTTTGAATGGAATTTTCATTTTAGCCCTCCACTAGGATTTTTGTTAAGAAAGAAATAACATTCATTAGTTAAAACATGTATCAGAAACATTATTATTAATTGGTTTGTTCAATTATTTTCTGATATATTTATTCCTTTTTTATAACTCCATACTCTCTCTCCCCTCTTGTTTCTGCCATTTCTTTTTAATAAGCAAATGAAATTTTACTATCATATTGCAAGTATTCTTATATTTATCTAATTAATGAATTTCATTTTCTTCTACCTCACATACTCATTCTTTCTTATTTTTAGATAAATAATTTTGTATTTGAGTACCCCTTACCACTTTCTCACTAGATATTACCCCAACTTTCTTTGCTTCATTTGACTATCTCATAAATTACTAAACTAATCTTTTGTATAACATTCTTAGTTTTACTATCGGAACTATTTTACCATCCTGCCTGCCACTCCTTGCCAACCATACTGTACCACAGTCTCCTATCTCTCTGCCTAACATAGTAGTATCTTTTCTTCATTCTACCCATCCGTTAGCACAATATCTTTTTATATCATTCTTTCATGTTTCTATGATACATAAACTAAATCTTCTTATTTGTCCACTTTCTGGACTTAATTTTGTACTAATATTTTATCCAAACATTTCATACTATGTCAACATCCATTTTTCGCTTTTTTTTTTACTCTTCATTTTTTAAATCTAGCTCCCCTACACGCTTTAATTTGCTCTTTATTTCTTTAAATTTCTGTGCAGTTTATGAAATTGAAAGTAAAAAATATTTATTTTCTTTCTCAAAAAATCAGCTCTCTCAACAGCATTTTTGTGTTATAATACATTCTGTTATAAACCAAACAACTTATAATGCTAATCAAAACGCAACTTAGCATGAAAGGAGTAAAAAGATGGTAAGAGTCAGATTTGCACCAAGTCCGACCGGTCAGCTTCACATAGGTGGTGCAAGGACAGCACTTTTTAACTATCTATTTGCCAAAAAACACAATGGAAAGTTCATTTTGCGTATAGAAGACACTGACCTTGAGAGGTCAAGGGAAGAGTGGGCAGAAGGTATTATGAGAAGTTTGAGATGGCTTGGAATTGAATGGGATGAAGGACCTGACATTGGTGGAGAGTTTGGACCATATTTCCAATCTCAAAGGAAAGACATTTATATGGAGTACATCAATAAACTATTAGAAGAAGGTAAGGCTTACTACTGTTTTTGCTCCCAAGAAGAGATTGAAAAGGAAAGGGAAATTGCAAAGCAAAATAAGGTATCTTACAAATACAGCAAAAAATGCAGAAATATAAGTTTAGAGGAAGCAAAAAGAAGAATAAAAAATGGTGAAAAGGCAGTTGTCAGAATAAAGGCACCACAAGATGGTGTTACAGTAGTCCATGACATAATTCGAGGAGATGTTGAGTTTTCAAATGACCAGTTGGATGATTTTATAATATTAAAATCAGACGGCAATCCAACGTATAACTTTGTATGTGTGGTTGACGACTATTTTATGAAAATCTCACATGTAATAAGAGCTGAAGAACATCTTTCAAACACGCCAAAACAGCTTATTATTTATCAGGCTTTAAATCTAACCCCGCCCCAATTTGCTCATGTTCCAATGATTTTAGCGCCAGATAGAAGCAAATTGAGCAAACGCCATGGTGCAACCTCTGTGGAAGAGTTTTTTGAAAATGGTTATTTAAAAGAGGCTATTGTGAATTATCTTTTGTTGCTCGGCTGGTCACCTGGAGAAGATAGAACAATAATTGGACTTGATGAAGCTATTGAAAAATTTGAGCTTGAGAAAGTGTCCAAAAATGCTGCTATATATGATATAAATAAGCTCACATGGATAAATGGTCATTATCTGAAAGAGATTCATATTGAAGACTTGTATGAAAGAATGAAATATTTCTACTCTAAAAAAGGCATCGAAATTGAGAGGTTTGACAAAGAGTATGTAAAATCTGCTTTGAAACTTGTTCGTGAAAAGGTAAAGACTTTAGTCGAGGTTGTGGATGCAAGCACATACTTTTTTGATGATAGCTACGAATATGATCAAAAAGGAGTTGAAAAATACCTAACACCTGAAAATCTCAATATCGTTAAATCTCTTTCAGATGAGCTAAAAAACTTAGAACCTTTTTCAGCTCCTGAGATTGAAAGTCTTGTTCGCAAAAAAGCCGAAAGCTTAAATGTAAAGGCGGCAAACATTATTCATACAATCAGAGTTTGTATAAGTGGAAGAACAGTTACTCCCGGGCTTTTTGAGATGATGGAGGTACTTGGTAAGAAAGAGGTTGTAAAAAGAATAGAGAGAACTTGTGAAAAATTTTTGAATAAGTAGAATAAAATTGGCTTTGGTAAATGTTTTGCATGGTAGTAATAGTTATTTTTATTACTCCAAAAAATAAAAACCTCACCAGCTTTGTTCCCTGGTGAGGTCATTTTTTATATTTTCTCATCTGGTGCGGATGGGGGGATTTGAACCCCCATGGGGAGAGCCCCACAAGATCCTGAGTCTTGCGCGTCTGCCAATTCCGCCACATCCGCAAAAGCTTATAAATTCTTCTTTACATTATAATATTTTAAGCCAAACTCCCACCAGATGTCAACCAAAAAGATTTTCAATTTTTCCAAGATGCTTAAATCAGTCAAGCCTCTTTGAAAATCTCTTTATTGAAATAAAAAGAAGTACAAGCCCTAAAAATATCAACACCAAGACCTCATCCCACAGATATTCTATCCCGACACCTTTGAGAACAATGCCTCTTAATATTATCAAAAAGTAAGTAAGAGGAACAAAATTACCTACAAACCTTATCACAGCTGGCATTGCTTCGCGGGGGAACATAAAACCTGAAAGCAGCACACTTGGCAACAAAAACAAAAGTGCAAGCTGCATTGCCTGAAGCTGTGTTTTCGAGACAGAAGATATGAGCATTCCTATCACGAGCGCACAAATGACAAATTCCATCCCCAAGATAAACAGCAAAAGAATATTGCCTCTCACAGGTACCTTAAACCATAGTATTCCAAACAGGAGCGCAACTAAAAAGTCACCCAGTCCAAGAAATGTATAAGGAACAAGTTTCCCTAAAATTAGCTCGATAGATTTTATTGGAGTTACTATTAACTGTTCCATTGTACCTTTTTCTCTTTCTCTTACAATTGCGAAGGCTGTAAGTATTATGGTTATATTTTGCATAATAAGTCCCATAAGACCAGGGATTGTAAAAAGTTCGCTTTTCATAGAAGGATTGTATTTTACACGTGTTCTGACATCAACAATAGGTTTTACAAAATAGTTTTTCTGTGCAAAGTTTTGCATTGTCAAAATACCGCTTGAAAATACTGTCTTTGCAATTGTGGGGTCTGTCCCATCTACTATGAAAAGTACCTCAGGACTTTTGTTTTGTTTAAGAAGTTTTGTAAAGTCAGAAGGGATAATCAAAGCTGCTTTGATTTTTCCACTGTCAAGACTACTTTCTATCTCTACCTGATTTTGTGCAAAAAAGGTTGGCTTAAAATACCTTGTGTTCTGAAGCTTTCTTATAAGTTCTCTACTCTCTTGTGTCTTTGCCATGTCAAGTATTCCTATGCTCACATTTTCGACATCCATCTTGACAGCATAGCCAAAGAGCATAAGCATAATAAATGGTGCCACAAATGCTAAAACAAAACTTGCCTTATCTCTTTTAATTTGAATAAACTCCTTTTTCGCAATGGCAACAAATCTTCTTATTGAGAAACCATTCATTTTAAATCTCACCTCTATCTTAAGCAATCTTTTTACTGTGAGAATACCTTCACAAACACATCTTCAATACTATGTGACGAATACTTTGTCTTGACATTTGCAGGTGTGTCTACCTCTTTCAAAATCCCATTGAACATAAAAGCAACATAGTCACACCTTTCAGCCTCATCCATATAATGGGTGGTTACTAATACCGTAACACCACTTTGAGAAAAAACTCTTATCATCTCCCAATACTCTTTTCTTGAAATAGGGTCAACTCCAGCTGTTGGCTCATCCAAAATTAAGATTTGTGGATTGTGAAGTGTGGCACAGGCAAAGGCAAGTTTTTGTTTCATTCCGCCAGAAAGCGTGCCGACAAGCGATTTTTCTCTGCCTTCAAACCCAAAAAATTTAAGTAGCTTTGCCTTTTTCTCTTCAATCTCGTCCCTAGAAAGGCCATATATCGCACCATAAAATTCAATGTTCTCTTCAATTGTTAAATCCTCATACAGACTAAACTTTTGAGAAACATAACCTATATTTTGCTTTACTTGTTCTGGATATTTTAAGACATCATTTCCAAGTACTTCTACGTATCCTTTTGTTGCTCTTAAAACACCACATATTATTTTAATTGTAGTTGTCTTCCCAGACCCATTTGGCCCAAGCAAGGCGAAGAGGCTACCTTTGGGAATACTAAATGATATGTCATTTACCGCAACAAACTCTCCAAACCTTTTTGTAAGCCCCTCTACCTTGATTGCATATTCCACCTATCATCACCCCAAATTTTGTAAAATCAAATCTTTACATCAACAAGCATCCCAGGTCTTAAAATATCTTTATTCTTTATTATCTTTAGCTTGACCATAAAAACCACTTTTTGTTTTTCCTCTTTTGTCTCTACGTTCCTTGGTGTAAACTCTCCTTTATCAGAAATAAACACAATCTCACCATACGCTTTTTTGTTGCTATCTAAGATAATCTCAACCTTCTTACCAAGCGAAAGTTTTTGTAGCTGTGCTGAAGGAACATATATCTTAAGATAGTAGTCGCTTAAGCCTATTTGAGCTATAAACGTACCAATACCAACAAACTGTCCTTGGTCAACCCCTTTTGTTAAAACAATACCATCAACAGGTGAGGTAATTGTGGTCTTTCTCAGATTCAAATTAGCAATTTTTAAGTTCTGCTCTGCCATATTTACATAAGAGAGAGCTTGCAAATAGTTTCTCTTTGCAATGTCAACAGAAATCTCAGTAATCATTTTATCCTCATCTGTAACAGATTCGTTTTTCACCATTTCAAGTTGGTTTTCTAATGAATTAATCTGATGTGTCAGACTACTATTTTGAGCCTTTAGGGAATTTAATTGCATTTTTAGCTCTGATAATAGCTTTATTGTGTCCAAATCAGCCATTTTCATCTTTTCTAAACTTTTTATGTTTTCTTCCAAAAATTCAATGTTATTTTCATTTCCTGATTTTATATCTTTTAGCTGTAGAATATTTTCTTTTATCTGATTAATCTGGTATTTCGATGGTTTTTTAGAAAGAAGCTGATATTTTAGCTTTGCTAATTCCCAATTTTGCTCAGCGATATCCGCAGACAATTTAGCAACTTCAAGGTTTGCCTGTGCAATATTCTTTTGAATTTCATAAAGGCTTGAATCAATCTTTGCTATTATATCACCTTTTTTAATTTTAGAGCCTTCTTCAACAAAGACTTTCTCTACTCTCCCAGCAATCTCAGTGTTTATATCAATAGTCGATACCTCTACAGTTGATGAGTACACATCTTCAGCATTTTCTTCTCTGCACCCTGTCAAAAAGAAAGTAAAAATTGAAATTAAAAAAAGGACAGTAAAAAATACCTTAAAGTTTTTAGATTGCAATATCGCCTTTATCATCCTTTTACTCCTCCCCAATAGACTTTTTTATCACATTTAATACATTTTCTATCTCCTCTTTAATCTCATCACTTGTTGTCTCAATGCCCAGAATATATTTTTGGAATAAAAAAGTAAGAAGAGTGCCTATCATCATTCTTGAAATGCCTTTTGCCATCTCTTTTGAAATATTCCCTTTTCGTATTAGTATCCTCTCAATCAAACCCTTTGCCTCACAGGTTTTAGGCACCATATTTTTTATAACCTCATTTTTGAGAGAGTCATTATACTGAATCTCTATTAGAATAATCTTAAAAAGGTCAATGTTTCTGTCCAGCATTTCAAGTCTTTCATTTATTATAGACCTCAAAAATTCAGAAGCTTTTAAATCCTTGTTCTTTTTGATATTTTCTTTAAGAGGAGAAAGAGCAACAGAATCTAAGATTTGTGTCAGGGCAACACTTACAACTTTATGAAGTAAATTCTCCTTATCTTTAAAATACTTAAACAGTGTAGCTTCAGAAATCCCTGCATCTTTTGCTATTTGTGCTGTTGTTGTGGCAGCATAACCATTTTGTGAAATCAACTTTATGGCTGATTGAATTATTCTGTTCTTAGTATCTTCACTTTTCCTCAATTTTAATATCTCTCCCTCCCCTAAGTTTTTTAGTAAGTACTTACTTACTTACTTTTATTATAAAAAATTTTTGTATTTTTTACAACTAAAATAAAAAAGGGCTTTTAACAAAGCCCTTTTTGCTCATATTTTCTGTTTTGGTGACCCCGAGGGGATTCGAACCCCTGTTACAGGCGTGAAAGGCCTGTGTCTTAACCACTTGACCACGGGGCCATATACCTTTTTTAGACATAAAATGGTGGCGGCGAACGGATTCGAACCGCTGACACTGCGGGTATGAACCGCATGCTCTAGCCAACTGAGCTACGCCGCCATTCCCATTATATTTATATTTGGTTGCGGGGGGAGGATTTGAACCTCCGACCTTCGGGTTATGAGCCCGACGAGCTACCAGCTGCTCCACCCCGCGATATCTGGTGCCGGAAACCGGACTTGAACCGGTACGACCTTATTCAGGTCCCAGGATTTTAAGTCCTGTGCGTCTGCCAGTTCCGCCACTCCGGCATCGCAATTATATATTTTAATAGGGTTTTCAAGCATTGTCAAGAGTTTTTTTACTCGCAAAAACCACCAAACACCTTTAAAAAACTCATTTACCGAACAGGACTTTTAAGTGTTCTCAAATTAAAACATTCAAAAATCCTGTATGGTTTGTTCGTTATCAGTTTAACCCCAAAGTAAAGAATTCTCAATAGAGAAAATTTGTTTGTGTTTAATTGCTATCTGTTGCCATAACAGCATATCATAACATCCAATTTTATGCTTCAAAATATCGGCTAAAGGCAGCACGCAACAAAGAACCTTCTTCAAATTCTTGCCCCCTACCCCTTGCCTTTGGCTGCTTCATGGCTTTACTTTCCTTTTAATTGCTGCCAGAAATCAATTCTATTTGCAAACAAAGACCAAAGAAAAGGCAGTTTGACATATCCAAACACTATTGACGACCTCGCAACTTGCGAACCTATAACACAACCATTGAATAAACTTTCCTAAAACCAAAAGCTTTTGACTTTAAATAATTGCCACATTTTAACATTGCACAAAATTGCTATTTTGTGCAAACATAAATTTACAATGCCACCTTATTTGTTTTACTATGCCATGGTTTTGGCTTTCCAAATGCTAATTATCATCTTTGTTGTAATTTATTTTCTGTTCTGTAAACTGCCCTATCTCCTTCTTTACCACTTACAAAATAGCACACTTTGACCCTATTTTTCCTAATTGAAAATCATCCTCAATTAGCCATCTCTCAAGGCTTGGATGTGTAAACCTAATACCCAATCAAGGTTTACCCATTTTGCGCAAAAATGTCGCATTATACCATCCAAATTCAATCCTGTCTTTCTCTATCTCAAATCAATATCCAAACAACCAATTAAGGTAACCTACTTTTAAATTCACCAGTTTTTTATAACCTTCACACCATAACATAACAATTCAGTCCCTATATTACAAATACCATTTTACAACAAAACCTGAAAAGTCTTGATATTGCTTGTTTAGAATTAAATTGCCTTCTATTCCTTGATACTTCTAATCTCAAAGGCAATTTTTCAAAACAAAATCCTTTGAAATCTGTTTCTTTTGATTCAAAATTCAATGGGTAATATTTTTATACTACCCTTAACTTTGTTCGCTATATGTTCGCTATGGTTTTTGAAATTTCAAAAATGTTCCAAGGTATTCATAAGTTAGGGATACCTTTATAAGATAACCAAAAACAAAAAGTAAAAAATCCTGTCAAAACCTTGATACTGCTTAACTTGAAATGATTTTCTGCAAAACCTTGATACATCTACAATAAAAGCCATTTTCACAATAAGATTTGTGTATAAAGCCTTTATAAGCTTCAAAAAATAGCTGGGTAATATCTTTATACCACCTTTCAAAATTTCGCTTCTCTATGAGGCTGTATTTTAAAATCTTGATAACTCCAAATACACTTTAGATTTTCAGCCTTAAAATCGGGAATATACTTTGTAAAATCAATGAGAATTACCACAAACATAGAAATGACATGCCTTTGGACTTTTTTCGTACTTTTTTCGTTCTTTTTTCGTAAAAGGGCTATGTCTTAAAAGCCTTGATATTTCCAATGTCAACCGACTTTTTACCCTTTTTTCGTTTTTTTTCGTATGATATTTTTTAAAAATCTCATGACTAATTTGTCAAGCTAAAATCAGCAGCCAAAGAATAGATTTGACTCAAAAGATGTGGGCAGGATAAAATAAGTCATAACCACATTTAGACCACAAAGAACAATGCAAAATAAAGTCCAGGTTTTTAAAATTTTAACTGTGATTCTTTAAATCTTATTTGCTGTTTAGAATAAGAAATACTTGTTTTAAGCTGCACAAATTCTTTGTTCAAGTTTAATTTCTTTTTATTTTTAGCTTGCTTAATTTAAGGCTTTTATTCTAAATTTATCTTTGGCAATTGATTTTCATAATTATTCAAAGTTTAGTGCATAATAATTCTTTGCAGTGGATAATCTGTTAATGTATTTAATTACCAACCTTCAATTTTCAAGCCATTTAGCACAATTTAAAGTAAACCAATCAAATAGATTGACATTCACAACATGAATAAATTCTTGAATTCCATTATTTTACTTTTTCTTGATTTAGAAGATAAATGCTGCTTGAATTTTTGAAGTCTTAAAACTTAATCTATGCTATAATTTACTTTAAAGTTTTGATTTGATAATTTCTATCAACTTTTGATTTTGTTTTTGCTACTACCTTTATTTTCCCTGCCACATTCAGTTTTTAAGCACATTTCAAACTGGTGGGGTATGCAATTCTACAAAGTGGCTAAAAAAAGAAAAGAGACCACAACTAAGGTGGTCTCTTACTACTTGGCAATATATTTTGGACAATGTATTTCTTTCACTCTAAAACTCTGTTTGCAATTGTTTTTACACTTCTCACAAAGAGAATGGTATTGAATTTTACCCTTGTCGTTTTTGAAAAAATACCACTCATCAATGTAATTTCTCTTTGTTTTTGTCATCATGATAAAGACCCCCTTTGTTTTCTGTTTGTTTGTATTAGCCCAATTAGAGACACTGTTAAAATAATCACAACCCAAATCCCAGCTGCAATTAAAAACACATTGTCAAACATAGCACTAATTGCCAAAAACAAGCTGTGTTGAAGTGAACAAACAATATCTTTTCGTTTGTACCAGAAATAAGCTGGTAGAAAGACTAAAAGAGTAATAAAATACAAAGCTAAAATCCATATCATTTAAAACACCTCTCTCTCAATATACCTTTGATTTTCTCAAAATATCTCGCGATTTCTTTAAAATTCGCTATCGAAACAAATAATTTTGTTCTTGATATTGTTATTATTGCTTTATTCTACCATACCTAGCTTAGACTCAGCCTCTCTCTTGTATTTATCTTGTTGCTCTACCATATTACGGCGGGTATCTATCCACAACAACCATGGTGTTTACCCTCTCATGTCTCTCAGGGTCTTTTCTCACTTGCCCTCAATTCCCTCGTCCCATCTACCATGGCGTGGACGTCAGTTATGCTCGTATGCAGGGTCTTCGCCCGTATGGAGGATGTACTCTGACCACCCGCTCACATTTTTCAATCTACTTTCTATAAAAAATCATTTAATCCTTTCTCCTTCATTTCTTAACCATCAATACATTTTCTAAGATGTGAACTATTATTAAAAGGGGCGCTTTGCTACTCGACATGACTTAATCTCCTCGCAAAGCTAAGAATTTCTTTACCCCCTCAAGATGTGAATCACTCAAACTATTTCTCCTGCTTTAAACTAAGAATGTTCAAGCAATTTTTCTCACTTCGCTTCACTTCACGCTGTCCTTGCTAAAGCCTCTCTCTTTATATCGCTCAACATCTTGTTCCCATCATACTTTACGCCTTTTTTCAAAATCGCATAAAACACCCTTATCAATTTACAACACAGTGCTATTAATGATTGCTTCTTCTTCAAGGGATTGTTCTCTCGCGTGGTGTAATACCTGTGCAGCTGCTTAAATTCTTCATTCTTTGCTACTATTGTAATCATGGCCTTGAACAAGCTACTTCTGAGCCTTCCTCGCCCTCTTTTACTTATACACGTCTGACCCTTGTACTTGCCAGAACTATTCTCAACTATATTGAGTCCCGCTAATTTCTGTATCTGCTTCGAATCCTCATACCTCTTTATATCTCCAACCTCTGAAATAAATCCAACTGCTGTCTTCACTCCAACACCTTTTATTTCAAGAAGCTTATCGCCATTCGGCACCTCTTTCAAAAGCTCTGCCATCTCGGCTTCTATCTCTTCTACTTGCTTGTTTAAAAGCTCATATTCTTCAAGCAAATATTTTATCTCTTGTCTTGCCAGCTTTCTACCTTCTTTTTTACCTATACTTCTTTTGGCAGCTTCTGTTAAATCCATCGCCCTCCTGCGACTAATCGCTCGCTTATCTACTTTGTCACGCCAGTACTCTATAATCCCTTCTACTTCCTTCCCTACTACATCACAAGGCAATGGCATTTCTCTCAGCGTCGCTATTGCTGTCTTGCCTTCCCAATCAGAAAATACTCCTAAAAACTCTGGAAAATATATATCAAGCCAATTGATTATTTGATTTTTTAAAACATTCAGCTGTTTTTGAAGCCTTTCATATATGTTCATCGCTACTCTCATCTCAGCATATATACCCTCGGGTATATTTGGTTCTGTGTATCTTCCATCCTTCACAAGCATTGCTATCGTCTTCGGATCCTTTATATCACTCTTAGTTTGCGTGTTATCATCAAGCTCCTTGCTCCTCTTCACGTGAAAAGGATTCACTAATACCACTTTTATGCCATTCTCTCTTAAGTACTGCTCAAAGCACAGCCAGTAATGCCCTGTAGGTTCTATCCCAACTATCATACTCTCCTTGCCATTTGCTTTCATTATCTTATTTGCCCAATCCAGAAATTTTTCCATACCTTCTTTCCTATTCTCAAATTCTATTCTCTTACCAAGCTCCACTCCTCTGAAGTCAAATGCTCTACCAACATGCCTTTCCTTTGCTATATCTACTCCTACAACTAAAGTTCTTTCTGTGACTTGTAATATCTTTTCATTTTGTGTATACTTCAAAGAGGGTACCTCCTTTGTTGTGTTTTTTCGTAAGTTGTACAACTTACTTTATTAATTTTATCAGGAGGTACCTTATCTTTTCAAATCTCTTTTCTCTTCATTTTCACTCATTTTCGTTCATTACAGGAATGCTCGTATAATATGATTATCAAATCACTTAAAACTTCATATCTCAATTGGTACATTTAATTATCAGTACCAATTGATTACTGGAAATTCATTTTGATAATGCACCTTTCTTAAAACACTCATTTCTCAAAAATTGAATATTAAAATTGACTGCTACAGTTTAAATTTGCCCTTTATCTTTGGTAAACTAAAATCAGAAAAAGTTTAAGCCTGATTTAGTTTATTTGGATATATTTTGAACACCTCCTGCTGGACGTGCTTTGACATCTGCACGCCACAGCTTGCGAAAGACTGAACCCCAAAGGATTACATGAGTAATGTTTACTCGTTTGCTGTGCACGGTCAGGTTACCACATCTGATTTGAGCATATCAGATGTGTGCACCCTGTAAACTGCTCCGTAGCTCTAATATCGGCGAGGCTGCATTACATGTAATCCCCAAGGATAAAGGGCTTAACACTTTTTCTTACCACTACTTGCAAAAAGGAGGTCTTCAAATTGCCAAATACTTTAATCGTGGGCATTGATATCAGTAGTCAGTCAAATTCTATCTTCTTCATCGATGATGCCGGTAATCACTTGATTAAAAAACCTTTTTCCTTGCCTAATGATCAAGAAGGCGCTAACGAATTAATCAAAAGAGTTATTGACTGCCTCAGCCAGTATAATCTATCCTGTATTAAGTTTGGCATGGAAGCAACTTCACATTACGCTTGGCATCTGCACTTGTATCTTGCTTCTTCATCTGAACTGCTGCCATATAAACCAACTTTTTATGTTCTCAACCCAAGCATAGTCAAAGGCTTCAAAAAAATCTACACTTTCTTGCCTAAAACAGATAGCATCGATGCAATTATCATCGCTGAATGTGTCAGGTTCAGCAAACTCAACCCAACACCTTTGCCTGATTTTAAATATGCTGCACTACAACGCCTTACCAGAATGCGCTATCATCTTGTTCACAATCTAACTCGCGAAAAAAACAGAGCTCTCAATCTCATATACCTTAAATTCTCTACTTATTCTCAAGACTGTCCATTTTCAGATATCTTCGGTAAAGCTTCTTGTGCTATCATCGAAAACTTTACACCTGATGATATCGCTTCTATGCCTTTAGAAGACTTAATTAAATTCGTATCCGATAACGGCAACAATAGACTCTCAGATGTCAATAAAATCGCTGAAATACTTAAAACCGAGGCTCAAGCGTTCATACAGATTACATCCTCTGTTGGCTGAGGCAAATGACTTAGCTTTGTCTATGACCCTTGAAAACATTAGATTTATGCAAGAACAACTTAAAAAACTCGACAAAGAAATCTCAAAACTTCTTAAAGCTTTCTCTCAAACATTAACAACCGTCCCTGGCATAGGAGATGTTCTTGCAGCCGGCATCATCGCTGAAATCGGTGATATCAAGCGCTTCAAAAATGAAGCTGCTTTGGCAAAGTATTCTGGCCTTGTTTGGACTCAGTACCAATCAGGCAACTTCAATGCCCAAGATGTCTCATTAGCTAAGTGTGGTAACCAATACCTGAGATACTATCTTGTTGAAGCTGCTAACTGTGTAAGGGTGCACACAGTACGCTACAAAGCCTTCTACAACAAGAAGTTCTCAGAGGTTACCAAGCATCAGCATAAACGTGCCCTCGTCCTAACCGCAAGACGCTTAATTCCTTTGATCTTTGCCATGCTCAGCAAAGGTCAAATATATCAAGAAAGAGGTGATGTTTACAATACTTAGTTAGTCCCAATTTTTTAATTTAATAATCTTTCCCAAACAAGCTGCCAGTTAAATTTTTCCATGCTGAGCGGCTCGGTATTTTATTGTCTTTTTTGCCCTAATTATCTAAAAAAATTTTTTAAAAAACCCCCTTGACATTATACCGTTTGTCTTTTGTTATTGATGTGTTTTTAAAACAAAAAAGCAGCCATTATTGGCTGCCTTTGTATGCTGTTGTTTTTAAAACCCCGATGGGTAGGCTAATTTAAATGTCTGGGATTCTCTAAACATTTTTCACTTCCAGCAAGTACTAATTCATCCCAAAGAATAGAATTCTTCTCCACAACCACTACACAGCCAGCCTTCCCAATCATCGCTACTAAACCATTTAAAAGATTGCCCGCAACGTGTACACAAACTGTTAGGAACAAGTTCCCCAGTCCCCAATGTTATACGATTTTCCCACTCTGGCACATCATTTTCAATTAACACACAAGCTATAAAATCAACGTTGCCACTTGCCTTTAAACACGGCAAACACACAAAGCCTTTTTCCTGTCCTTTCTCGGCAAACTCAAAATCCTTGCTGCCACATACAGGACACTTTGCATTTAGGGAAGATTGCAGCTTTTCGATTTCCCAGTCTCGCTGTGCACACTTTACAAACTTTGCCCAAAGCCGCAGGTCAAGTTTATTAGGATTCTTCTTTGTAAACTCTTGAGAAAGCCTCTCTAACATTGCCCAAAAATGCCCTTCCTTGCTGCAAAGTTGCCTGTCATAAGCCTTCTTTTTCAGCTTTGCAAAGTAGGGAGGCTTTTGCTTGGCAGCAAGTTCCCTTATCTCAAGTTCAGTCATAAGTCGGATTGTGCGGCTGACTTGCTTGTTTTGGTCGGCTTGCTTAACAAACACTGTTTCAATCTTGCCTTTCCTACCAGCCGCAAACGTCGGCAAGCCAACAGCAACACCAACATTACTTTCAAGATTTTCTGGCTTTTCGATTAGGGAAAGCCACTCCCATGGTCGCATGACGCACACCTCCAGTTGTAAGTTTGTAAATTCATGCAGATGGGGAATATGCATAAATACAAAACCAATTTTTAGCTAATAGAGAGAGTTGTAAAACTCTCTCTTTTAATTTTAATTTTAATTTTACCCGTTTTTGTGCCCGCAAAGCCTTGTCCTATCTGCATTCTTTATTTTGCGTACTATGGTTTTAGGCAGGTATATACTATGGTTTTTCATAGGTATATACTATGGTTTTTTGTAGGTATATACTATGGTTTTTCCAATCGATACCAGCCGTTTTTTCTTGTATACTTATGCAATTATTTTCGTATATTTATGCAGATAATATTCCTGTCAATTTTGTAGGTTATTAGACCCATGCTTTCCAGTTTTATAAGTGCGTTTATTACCTTTTCTTTGCCTTCCTCTAATGGTAGTTCTGGGCAAATATCTTGTTGCACAAACTGTGCAAAGTTGCGTTTGTAGGTCTTGTTGCGTGTACATTTTCCCATTAGGAAGTGATAAAGCCTGTGTGCTATCTTGTATTTAACAAGCTGTTTTGCAACGTCCAAATCTCCACGTGCAACATAGCCATTATCTAAATTGCGACAAATTTCTTTAGCAAGTGTTACAGTAAGCTTTGTTTTGTATCCCCGCCCTTTGCTGCCTTTCTGTGATATGCGATAGGAAGGCAAAAGCACAAACTTTGCCATATCCCGCTTAAATTCTTTTCCATTAGCAAAACCGTATCTTTCCACAACAACTTTTGTCATCATTAAACGGTCAAGTGATTGCAAGACCAGCTTAATATTTTCTGGTTGGTTTACATCCATTCCTCGCTTCTCCATGATGTACTTTAGCGGTATTTCAAAAGTATCTCCTGTCTGTCCTGTTTCCTGCCTATAGGTGGTCAAGATGTATAATGTGTTTATGTCGGCTGGTGTTAGCATGTAGTAGTTTGTACCGATTTGTACTTTGCCGCCGTCATTTGTTTCATACTCATAAACAAGCTTGCATTCTCGCCCTTGCCGTGGTTGTATACTGTCTTCCAATAGGGAAAAGATGTTGATAGGCAAGTTTGCGTCTGTGATGTAAAAGTTTTCATTGTTTTGGCTGTTCATCATTTTTGACCCCTCCTATTTGTGGTTTTTGTTTTACCACGCCGCCTTGCCGATTACCGTACAAGGCAGCGTGTTTGGATTATAAGCTGTTGTCATTGTCGGCTATTTCTTCAAACAAGTAAATCCCGCCCCAAAATCTCATTGTGATGTTTTCTCCTATGCTGCCATATCTGTTTTTGACACAATTGAATTTGATTGTATAACCATTGCCTTTGTAGTCATCGTGAATAGGTTTGTCGTCATCTCTTTTCATTAGGAAAGCGGCTGCTGTTCCATATTCAATTGACCCAGATTCTTTGAAAGCTTTTATATCATCGTCGTCATAGCTTTCCCTATTCAAGCTGCTGATAGCGACAACTGGGATTAAAAACTTGTTTTTAATCTCAAACAACTCTTGCATTATCAGGTCAACTCTTTGCTTATCGCTTTGATATGGTTTTGCTGGTTGCAAAAGCTGTAAGTAATCAACAAACAGGATAGGCTTTTGCAAGCGGTCAAGGACATAATAGACCTCGTCAAGTCTTTGTCCTTCTAAAATGTGAAGCTTGAAAGCATAACGCATGATGTAGTCTTGCATAACAGACATGAACTCTTGCATTTCCTCTTGAGTTGCTGTACTTGTTCTAAGTTTTCGATAAAAATCGAATCCAGCTACTTTAACATTAACTTTTTTGAGTCCATATTCACGACAGAAAATCCTTGTCAAAATCTCTTCTTTGGGCATTTCAGCCGATAGGAAGACGCATTCATAACCTTGCTGTAAGAAGTTGTCTATAAGCTGCAACAAGAATGTTGTTTTACCGACGCTGGGCTTTGCACCAAAGACATACAGGTTTCCTGCTACAAAACCACCATTTAACACATCGTCTAATTGCTTAAATCCTGTGGAAATAGCTTTGAATTTATCAGACTTGAGAAAATCAACATACTGGGCAGCAAAATTAATGAGTGCATAGGGATAAAAAGCCGCTTTAAGCTGCCATTTTAAAAACTTTATACACTCGTCTTGAGAGTTTTGCAAAAACTCGTTGATGTCTTTGTAAGGTGCACCTTCCCATCTGCAAATAGCCACTTCATACTGGTTTTTCATCTTATCAAAAAGTTGTTTTGCTGCTTTGCTGCCTGCCTCGTCGTTGTCAAACAGGATGTAAAATTTCTTGTTCTGTGGTTTGATACGATTTAGGGTTTGTATAAACTCGCTTTGATTTTCGCAGCCATTTAGTGCGATTGCTGGCTGTCCAATCGCTGCTTCAATTGTTAATGCGTCAAAAATTCATTCAGTGATAAAAACGTTAGTTTGCAGGTCGTCTTTGAGTATGTCCAAATTAAACGGTATACCTTTGTGTCCTTTAGGAAATTCATAGCGTGGCTTGTTATCATCAAGATTGCGACGCACATAGCTTATTATCTGCCCGTCTTGAAAGATGGGTAAAACAATTGCATTGTTTTCCACATCAAAGCCCATCTTGTATTTGTCAATTAGAGAAGTGGGAATCCCCCTATCAGCAAAGTAACTTGTCAAACTTGCGTATTGATGGCATGTCTCGACATATGCTATAATCTGGTCAATAGAAGGCTTTTCTTCTTGCGTGTTTTCTTCTGTTTGCTTGCTGCCAATAGACAAGCCTATTTCCTCAGCTAACATTTTTACCGCCTCCCCAAAAGATATTTTATGGTAAAGCTGTGCAAATTTGATAACATCGCCACCAACGCCACAGCCAAAGCAATGAAAAAACTGTTCGCTGGGTTTAATGTAGAATGATGGGTTTTTATCAGGATGGAAGGGACAGCAAGCTTTGTAGTTACTACCTTCCTTTTGCAAAGGTAGGTATCTTCCTATGTAGTCGATAATGTCTATTTTGTCTTTGATTGCCTTTACAATACCTTGCATTGCAACCCCTCCCTATTTGCTTAATTTGTATTTGTTTGTGTTAATTCAAAATTTAACGCTAACACTTCAAAAAAGATATTGTCTTTTGTAAATAAATGATTTAAAATTTAAGTAGTGAAGTTTAACGTGAAAATGTGAAAAATAATAAAAAGTTTTTGCCTTTTTAAAATAAAATCCCCGCCCCCAACCGCCCGATACAATATCAAACTGCTTCTTTTTTGTTTATGCAAGTAAAGTATTTCAATGACAAATAATATTGCGGTGTCGAATTTCCTAAAACATCAACAAAAGCATGTTTGATATATTCATTAAAGGGAATATGGTATTCTTTGGCTGTATCTTGTTCTTTAATAACAATTTCTTGACAGTCTAGCATTTTTAATTTGTCGATAATTTCTTGTTCTATACCATAGGTGTTATACTTCCAACATTTGCTTTTTAGTTTGACTGTTTTGTTAAAAATTTTTGTTTTTGCGTCAAACGACCCTGCTTTAACTTTTTTATTTAGAATTTTGTTGTAAGCATACATAACCATTCCA
Source organism: Caldicellulosiruptor changbaiensis (assembly GCF_003999255.1). GTDB lineage: Bacteria > Bacillota > Thermoanaerobacteria > Caldicellulosiruptorales > Caldicellulosiruptoraceae > Caldicellulosiruptor > Caldicellulosiruptor changbaiensis. The sequence continues at coordinate 1,080,209 of NZ_CP034791.1, read as the reverse complement.
AACACCCCACTTTGTTAGGTGGTTTAAAGCCACCGTTTTTTATGCAATTTGGTCGTTGACTTTTTTTAATGTTCCATCAGGATTTGCTATCTCCTCGACAGATATACCAAAATATGCTGCCAAAGATTGTAACAACTTGGGATAAGGCTTTCTCCAACCCCTTTCGATTTGGGAAAGGATATTAGGATTGACCCCAATAGCAAGTCCTAACTTGCTTTGAGATAATCCCTTGTCTTTTCTAATTTTTTCTAAAACTGTCATAAATATCACTCCTTCCTTTTTTAATTACCACTACTTAATATATTCAAAATAATGTGCAACATCAATATCTTGTTTTTTAAAAATTACTTCAACCTAAATATAGTGTAGCAAAACAACTCATAGTTGTTAACAATTTCCCACTTTTATACTCACCTTACAATCATATTTTACACAAATGTTTTAGTGCTTGAAAAAAACTACTTTTTTCTTAAATTACTTTCTGATTTTCCTTTTAGGAAGCTATAAATTGCCTCTAAAAATCGTGATTTTGCACAATTGTTACTTGAAAAAAGATTAATCCTCAATCTCTTTCAACGACCCATCTTCATTGAACAACTCATCTTCTGCCACATTGAAAAACTCAGCCAATCTCTTTTTTTACCTTTGGATATGCTTTTCTTTCCCCTCTTTCAATTGAAGTCAACAAAGTGTAATTGATACCAGCTGCCAAAGATAGCTTTGCTGATGATAAATTATGCTGTTTCTTCAAATACTCTAATTTCGTCATCTCAAATCAACTCCTTTCCAGTGTTTTTCAAAAATAAAAGCTGCCCCAAAGAAGTTTTAAAACTTCTTTAAGGCAGCCTAATTTTTTCAATTTTGCGTGTTCACTTTTTACCCTTCTATATACTATTATACCACAAATGTTGTAAAAAACCCTATTTTTTAGCTGTGTTGTGAAAAATGCACTATTTTAAAAGGCTTGATACTATTGAAATAAAAGGTAGTGATAACGTCACATGATAGTGAATACTACATTTTTGTTGTGCATTTTGCTATCAATTCAAATGCTTGGTATTGCTGATTTCTTTTCTTAATACCATACCCTATTAAGGTATACTCAAACATGTGTTCTACTTGACAAAGTTTACATAAAACAGGTTGCTTTTAAACTTGTGCATACAACTTTTTTGTCTCAGTATGTCATAACAACTTCTGCGTCTTCTTTTTCGTCCACTACAGCAATTACACCTGAAAGCTTGTCCTCGTCGGCATACACTCTTACAACACTACTTTGAAATGGTAACATTCCTAAAGCCTTATCAATCCCTTCTAATAGCTTAAACCACGCTTTTATTCTTTTGTCTTTGTCAATTTTTCTGTTCACTTGAAGATAAACATTTTTAATGCCCATTTCCTCTAAAATTAAACAACCACCACCTGCAACCTGATTGTCTTTAAACACGTCACTGTAGCCAACAAAGAAGTCTATTTTGCTTTCCTCATCATAAAAATGGTATAACATCTTTAAACTCACTCCTTCTTTTTATTTTGATTTTTTATATTTCCAACCCTGTTTAAGGGTTGTTTTAGCAAACTGTTAATCGGTGTTACCTTTGCATGAATTTCTTGTAGGTCTTTCTGGGTAAAGTGGACGTACTTTTTTGTCATTTCCAATGTTGTATGTCCCATTATCTTTTGCAAACTCAATTCATAACCACCATTTTTGAGATACAGCAAAGCAAACATATGCCTTAAATCATATGGTCTTATTTTCACACCTAATTGTTTACTATACTCTCTCATTCTTTCATTCCATCTATACCTGTTTAAAGGCTTTCCTGATACTGAACAAAATACAGGAACGCTGTCATCCCATTGGGGATGTCTTGAAGAGATGAGTTTTTTAATTGCATTTGCTGTTACTGGTGAGATTGGCAGCACTCTTGATACTCTTGTCTTTGCCACATCTGAAGGAATTACAACCTGCAAATTCTTAAAATCAAAATGGTCTTTTAGCAATGAAAAGGCTTCTTTAGGTCTTATTTCTGTGTCAAGTGTCAATAACATCAATGCATAATCACGTAAACCAGCAAATGTCTTTCTATCTGGCAACTGGAGTAACTTTTGAAGTGTTTCAATGTCAATTTCAACAATTCTGTCATCTGTCTTTCTTGGCTTGAATTTAGCAATGGGATTTGTCGGAATAATACCCTCTTCAACACACCAATTCAAAAATGCTTTCAAGTTTTTCATTCTTAGATTGTAAGTCACTGGTTTCATAGGTTGTGATAAATACTCAATCAAACACTTTCTTAACTTCTCTGTGTCATTAAAACAATCTGGGTAACGTTTAAAAAATGAACTGATGTGACGTTCATAGTCCCTAATCGTTAAATCACTTCTACCTTGTGCTTTTTTGTAAGATAAGAAAAGCTGTAATGCGTCTTCCCAATCTGAATTTGAATTGTTGACTTTGAGTTGTTTAGGCATAATAAAAACCACCTCACACCTACTTTTATTCTTTCGGTGTTTGGTGGCTGCGTTTGGATAATACTTTGTTCTCCTGTTTTTATTTCATGACCATAACAGACCTTTTTACTCAATTGTGTAAATTTAAAATGTTCAAAGCCTTGATAATTCTTGGTTTCTAATTATATCCATATTTGGTAGTTTTAAGTCCTGTGCGTCTGCCAGTTCCGCCACTCCGGCATCGCAATTATATATTTTAATCTCTTCCTTCTCACTTGTCAAGAGGATTTTACTCTTGGTGCGGGTAGAGGGACTTGAACCCCCACGGCTGTTGCCACTAGATCCTAAGTCTAGCGCGTCTGCCAATTCCGCCATACCCGCTTGTTTTTGCGTATTATATTTTAGCACAAGGTTTGTGCTTTGTCAAATATAATATAAGCCTTGAACACCCGCCGTTTTAAAAAAGCAATTATATTTTTGGCAGGTGTTCAGGCGTAGTCTTTTATCACTTTAATATTCTTTTGCAATATATCATTTTATATACACGTATATTTTTCTTCTTCTCGGTCCGTCAAATTCACAGAAAAATACCCCCTGCCATGTACCAAGCATAAGCTCACCGTTTCTAATTATTATATTGACAGATGAGCCTATCAAGCTTGCTTTTATATGTGCATCAGAATTACCTTCGCTGTGGCTATACCCGTTATTTACAGGTACTAATTTTTCAAGTTGTTTTTTGATATCACTCACAACTGAAGGGTCAGCATGTTCATTGATTGTAACACCTGCTGTGGTGTGAGGAACAAACACAGTCATAAGCCCTTCTTCAATATTTGACTGTCTTACAATCTCTTTAAGTTTACTTGTAATGTCTACAAAGTCAATCCTATCTTTTGTCCTTATCTCAAGTTCTTTGAACACTCTTTTAACCCCCCATTCTAAAAAATTAAGCTTATCTTTTGTATTTATTCCAGTGCAAGATTGAAGATAGCTCCTTTTTATTTCTCACAGGATCTTCGTCGGGATATCCTATGCTAATTAGCGCACATAGCTCTAAATGCTCAGGTACATTCAAAAGCCTCTTCACATCCTCAGAGTGTTCTTTTTTATAGCTTGCAACCCAACAACTACCAAGTCCCAACGCCTTTGCTGCGATTAAGATATAAGTTGAGGCTGCTGCCATATCTTCTAAAATATACTCAAATCCCTTTTCATACAAAACTGCAACACAACACGAAGCATCTTCTATAAACCTTCCATAACGCGCTTTTTGCGCAATCTGTTTTTTTAGCTCATCATCTGTTACAACAACAAACTCCCATCCTTGATTCCCGCGGGCTGTTGGCGCAAAACGTGCAACATCAATTATCTTTTCAATAGTCTTCTTGTCAAGTGGCATGTTCTTTTTGTATTTTCTTATGCTTCTTCTTCCCCTCAAAACTTCTAATACATCCATCAACTTCACGCCTCCTTTTCTTTGTTTTGTTGATTTATATTTGTAAGATTATCTAAATATCTTCTAAGCTTCTGTTTTGAAAGCATCACAATCTCTTTGAACTTCCTACCTGTTAAAATCTCCATAGCCTCATCAATTGATTTTACAGCCCAGATATGAAAATTGCCATCTTTAACATCCTCTATAACCTCATCACACAAAACTAAATTCTTTATATTTTGATAAGGAATTATCACACCTTGCTTACCTGTAAACCCTTTTTTCTTGCAGACATAATAAAACCCCTCTACCTTTTTAGTCACACCACCAACAGGCTGAATCTCTCCTTTTTGATTGATCGAACCAGTGATTGCAATTCCCTGGTAAATTGGAACATCACTCAAGGCAGAAAGAAGAGCACACAGTTCAGCAGCCGATGCTGAATCACCTTCAATGCCAGAGTACAGCTGCTCAAAGCATATTGTAGCATTTAGTGTAAGCGGCATATCTTGAGCAAACATCTCAGCAATATACCCTGAGATTATCATTATGCCTTTACTGTGAGTCTTGCCTGACATCTGCACCTCGCGTTCAATATTTATTATACCACTTCTGCCGCTGCTGGTGGTAACTGTTATACGTGAAGGTTTCCCAAACACATAATCGCCCACATCCAAAATTGCAAGTGCGTTTATCTGACCAACCTTATAGCCGTCAACATCAACAAGTATTGTTCCATCTTCAATCATCTCATTTATCTTTTCTTCATATCTTGAACTTCTGTATTCCTTTTCGCAAATTGCTTTTATGACATGTTCTTTCTTTACCACATCGCTTGTTTCAAGCTGTGCCCATGTGCTTGCCTCTGCCAATATCTCAACAATGTCATTAAAGCGTGTTGAGAGCTTTTCTTGATTTTCAACAAGCCTACATGAATACTCAACCACTTTTTCAACCGCTTCTTTTGAAAATGGCAAAGCATTTTCCTTTTTACAAAATGAACTTATGAATTGAATCATCTTGTATACATTTTCTTGAGTATACTCCATCTCACTGTCAAAATCAGCTTTAATCTTAAAAAGTTTTCTGAAATCTTCGTCATAAGCATATAAGATATTGTAGATGTATTCATTTCCAATCAGAATTACTTTTAAATCCACCGGTATTGGTTCTGGTTTTAGAGTTGATGTAATAAAAAGTCCATAAATATCTTTTAGATTTTCAATGACTATCTCACCTGTTTTTAAGACTCTTTTTAAGGCCTCCCATGCTTGAGGATAGCTTAAAATGTCTTTCGCTTGGAGTATCAAATACCCGCCGTTTGCCCTGTGAATTGCCCCAGCTTTTATCTTTGTAAAATCAGTGACTAAAACATTCCCCATTTCATTTTCATATTCAATCTTCCCTATGAGATTATAGTAAGTTGGATTTACCTCATATACAACAGGTGCACCATCTAAATCTGAGTTGTCTACAATTACATTCACCTTGTACTTGTCTAAATTAGGAGTCTTTTTAGATTGAAGAAACTGAAAAGATAAGCCTTGTTCTTCATCGTCTCTGTCCAAAAATTCTTCAAGATTTTCCACTACATCATTAGTAACACCGTCAATAAAGTCAAGTATCTTTTGATTTTCTTTGTACTTGTTTCTGATTTCATAGACATAATGACTTATAGTAAACACTGCAATTCTCTTTTGAAGTTCTTTTATCTTTTCTTTTGACTCTTTTTCAAGAAGCTTTATCTTCTTTAGTACCTCTTGCGTATCAAGCTGAAGCTTTTTAATCTTTTTCTCCATCTCATCTCTTATAGATTTATCAAGCTCAGGATACTCAGCCTCTGAAATAGCTTTTCCATCCACAATTGGGATAAAATATACACCGCTTGGTGTATACTTTATTTCAAAGCCATACCTTCTTGCTTCTTCAGCTAAGTCATCTAAAAGCTGAGTCCTTTTTTCCTGATACTCGTTATAGATATTATTCTTGTCATTTTCATACTCTTCGCTTGCAAACACTTTTTTTAGGTCGTTTACAACAGATTCAACAAAATCTGACATATCCTTTTTAAAAACTCTTCCCATTCCTTTTGGAAGACCAATTGCAATTGGTGAGTCAGGGTTGGAAAAATTATATACATATACCCAGTCATTTGGAGCAGGTTTTTGGTTTGCAACTTCTTTAAGATAGCTTTCGGCAAAACTTGTCTTGCCTGTACCTGTTGGACCACACATATAAATGTTATAACCTTTTGTGTTAATCTTAAGGCCAAACTCAAACGCTTTTCTTGCCCTTTCTTGGCCAATTATTGATCTCAATGGCTCAACTTCATCAGTAGTAGTAAAATTGAATTCAGACAAGTTTACATACCTTTTTAATTTGTCGGGTGTAACTTTCATCAAATTTCTCACTCCAGCTTTTATATTTATCTTAAAAGTTTTATACCCAATTTTTTTATAAATATTCTATTAAAACAATTCAATATTGAGTTACCATCACAAAAACTGTAAAATTAAAGTTATCATATTTTTATCAAATGGCAAAAATTAAAAAGTGAGCATACAAGTTCAAAAAGGAGCTGAAAACAAATGGGTGACGAAAAGATATACATGATTCCTGTAAATGATGCTTTCTCAGTTGATTGTGAATGTGCATTTTGTTATCTTGAAAACAACTTTGAAAAACAGTGTTTGGAAATTGTCTTAGGTGAAAGTGTCATGGAAGTTGATTCACGGCTTGAAACAAATAAAAAAGGATTTTGCTCCCGACATTTTCACATGTTGCTTGAGCAAAAAAATAAGCTTCCTTACGGTCTTATGTTAGAGACTCATCTTCATGAAATAAAAACTAATTTCGAAAAGATTCTTTCTTCACATTTTATGCTTTTAAATTTTCAAAAAAAAGAAGGGTTTTTAAAGCGAATCTTAAATAACCATACCTCAAAAGAAGCTCTTTTAAATAATTTGCTTCAATTTTTAGAAAATATAAACTCTCAATGTGTCATATGTGAAAGAATTAATGCAAGAATGAAAAATTATTTTGATGTGTTCTTTTTTATGTGGAGAACAAAAAAGGAGTTTCAGCAAAAGGTACTTAGCTCAAAAGGCTTTTGTTTCTACCATTTTTGCGATTTATTAAAGTTTTCTCAAAACCATCTGCGCTCAAAAGAACTTGACAATTTTGTTGAAAAAATCTGTAAAATTGAGCTTGATGCAATTTCTCGCCTTTATCAAAACATATGTGAGTTTAACAAACAATTTGATTATAGAAATGCAAATAACGTTGTCTCGTTTGAGGTTAGAAACTCACTGATAAATGCAACAGAAAAATTGGGAAAATACAAATAAAAATTCTTTAAGTTAAAACTTGGACACCCTTTGCAATAAGATGAATGTATTCAACATTTATTGATGTATAATATTCTATTTCTTCCTTTATCTCTCTCTGAACTTTTTCAAGTACCAATTTAATATTGCAACCAAATTTCAAGATAAGTTCTACTTTTATATACAAAAGGTTGTTTTTTATAGCAAGATTTATGGATAGTATTCTTGCAATATTTGGATTTTTCTTTAATACATTTTTTATATAGGCAATCAAAACATTTTCAGAAATTGTATACTCTCCAAGATAACTAAATGTGGGTCTTACAATTGTTTTTTCAGCAATAATGTAGTCGTTTAAATTTATTCTTTTAAAAACTCTCAAAGGATATATTAATAACCCCGAAAAGTCCTTTTTTATCTCAAATGTTGGCACTGGCACCACATGTTTTCCTTCTTTATTTCTTGTTGTCATTGCTTTTTTAATCTCTGAGTCGGTCGAAACCTCATGAATGTCAATAAATTTTTCAATTCTACCAAGCTCTAAACGCTGCGCAATCTTTTGTGCCATCTGCTTTGAAGTGGCCAAAATCAATATTTTGTCAATGTTAAGCCTCTTTATAGCCTCCTTTACCTCATTTGCATGGTCATCCTCCATAAAAAGAGCTCTTCTTATGGATGCTAAATATGTAGGCTCTTTTTTGGCCGATTTTCCTGCTATTAACTTTGAATTATACACCAAAATGCCATCATCAATGATGGCGTTTGCATCTATCATCTTAGCAACAATCAAGGCTTTATAGCTCTTCCCTGAACCGCTTGGTCCAACCAGTGCATATACCTTCACTATCAAACTACCTCTTTTTGAAAGATTTCTCAAAAGATATTTTACTATTTTAAAAACTGCTCCACAATGGCCTTTGCAAAAACCATATCCTCTTTTGTGGTAATCTTAAAATTCAAACTGCTATTTTCCACTATCTTTGGTTTTATGCCAAGCGCCTCTACATATTGCAGATCATCAGTAAAACAGGTGTCTTTAAACTTTTCATACGCCCCATATATCAAATCAAACTTGAAAACCTGTGGCGTCTGGACCAAATAGACATTTTCTCTTGGAATTGTATTTTGTACATATCCATCAACTACATACTTTACAGTATCCTTTGCTGACACAGCTGGTGCAACTGCAAAGCTGCTCTTCACCTCTAAAATTAATTTTTCTATTAATTCCAGATCAATAAAAGGACGGGCAGCATCGTGTATAGCAACAAAATTACACATACCCTTTATAAGTTCAAGGCCTTTTTTCACCGTCTTTGCTCTCTCATCTTCTCCATAATCCCAAAAGAGCACTTTCTTGTATTTTTCTTTGAGTACATCTCCAATATCTTTATAACCGTTTGGAATTAAAATTACAACACCGTCTATAAAAGGTGAGTTTTCAAATACGCAAAGTGAATATTCAATTACCATTTTGTCTTCTAAAAACAAAAATTGTTTGGGGGTGCTACCCCCAAACCTTTTGCCGCTACCTGCAGCACATACAAGAGCAAAAGTTGTCATTTTAGAGTCCCCCATTTATTCTACCAAATCAGGATAGTACATTCTCCACGAAGTCCAGCCACCACTCATATTCAGACAGTCAAATCCATTTGCCTTTAAAATCAAACATGCATGGTATGACCTAAACCCAACACCGCAATAAGCAATTATCTTTTTGTCTTTCGGAAGCTCATTTATCCTTCCTCTTAGCTCATCAACTGGAATATTCACTGCACCTTTAATGTGCCCAAATTCATACTCTTCTGGAGTTCTGACATCAAGTATAAAATATTCTTTGTTATCAAGAAGGTCATATACTCTATCAGGTAAGATATTCTTGACCTCACCTCTTATGATATTTGCAGCTGTCATCCCTGCCATTATAACAGGGTCTTTTGCTGAAGAGAAAGGCGGTGCATAAACAAGGTCAAGATTTTCTAAATCAAATACTGTAAGCCCTGCATATATTGCAGTTGCAATTACATCTGCGCGCTTGTCCACTCCTTCTTTTCCAACAATCTCTGCACCATAAATCTTACCTGTTTTGTTATCAAACATAAGTTTTATGGTTAGTTGTTTGCCACCTGGATAGTACCCTGCATGGTGAAGAGGATGAACAATTGTTACATTGTAGTCAAGCCCCAGAGATTCACATTCATTCTCACTAAGACCTACCTTTGCCAATGCCCAATCAAACACTTTAATAATAGAGCTACCTATAACGCCCTTGAACTCCAAATTGCCACCTGCTGCGTTACACCCTGCAACTCTTCCTTGTTTGTTAGCAGGACCTGCAAGTGGTATCCATACATTTTTGCCTGTTATAATGCTTTTGACTTCAACTGCATCTCCTGCTGCATATATGTCAGGGTCAGATGTTTGCATTTTGCTATTGACAACAATACCCCTATTAACTTCAAGCCCTGCCTCTTTTGCAAGCTCTACATTTGGAATTACCCCTGCTGTCTGAAATACTACATCACATTCTATCTCTTCACCATTTGAAAGTATCAATTTCTTTGCAACGCCATTTTCAATTTTAGCATCAATTACAGAAACACCAGTTTTAACCTCAATCCCCTTGGTCTTTAGTGTATCCAAAATTGGATTTGTCATCTCTTTGTCAAACTGTGGCAAGATTGAATCTTTTAACTCTACAATTGTGCATTCAAGCCCTATCTCACGTAATTGCTCAGCAAGTTCCATACCAATATACCCAGCACCAATTACTACAGCTTTTTTTATCAGCTTGTTTGTAAGAGTTTCTTTAATTTTATCCACATCATATAGTGTAAAACAGGTATAAGAGTTTTCACAATCCTTTAAAAATGGCAAAACAAAAGGCCTTGCACCAGTTGCTATAATCAGTTTATCATAACTCTCTTCATAGGTTGTATTGTTTTTCTTATCAAAAACTGTTACTGTTTTTCTGTCTCGGTTGATTTTTGTAACTTGAGACAGCACCCTCACATCAATATTGTATCTTTTCCTAAACAGCTCTTCTCTTACCACCAAAAGGCTTCCCCTTTTTGGAATTGTACCACCAACATAATAAGGAAGCCCACAGTTTGCAAAAGATACATATTCACCTTGTTCAAAGAGAATAATCTGAGCATTTTCATTAGTTCTGCGTGCTTTTGTAGCAGCAGATGCTCCAGCTGCAACGCCTCCAATTATGACAATCTTCATTCTCTTACAAATCTCCCTTCTCACAGTGTTTTTTATTTTGAATGTGACATTTTTTTATCAAATGAGCTTCTCATATCATTTTATCACTTTAGATATTTTTTGCAAATATAGAATGAAGCAGAGAAGGAAATAATGAACAAATTATGATAATCCCCCACTCCAGATATCCCAAACAATTTACCTCAAATACTATACCCAGCTGTGGTATATATATTACCAGTAAAAATAATACAAATGATATAATTACGCTAAATAGTAGATATAAATTTCCAAATAACATGTTGAAGATATTCCTTTTTTGTGTTGAACACTCAAATGAATAAATCAGCTGTGACAAAACAAGTGTTGCAAATGCAATCGTTCTTGCCATTTTTATATCATATCCTTTCATAATAGGAAGGTAAAATGACAAAGTTGCAAAGCAGCCAATTGCAAAACCTCTTAAAACTATTTCTTTTAAAAGCCCTCCTGCAAAAATGCTTTCATCTTTTGGTCTTGGCTTTTGTCTCATGAGACTATCTTCACTCTTTGACATTGAAAGAGCTGCTGCAGGAAAACCATCTGTCACAAGATTTATCCATAAAATTTGCATTGGCAAAAGCGCAATTGGCAGATTCAAAAGGGATGTGAAGAACATTATCAAAACTTCTCCAATGTTGCAGGCAAGTAGGTATTTTATAAATTTTTTTATATTGTTATAAATAAGTCTTCCCTCTTCAATTGCATGGACAATGGTGGTATAGTTATCGTCAAGCAAAATCATTGACGCTGCTTCTTTTGTAACATCACTACCGCTTATTCCCATTGCAATTCCTATATCCGCTTCTTTGATTGCCGGAGCATCATTTACTCCATCTCCTGTCATTGCAATAATATTCCCTTTTTTCTTGAGCATTCTTACAATCCTTAATTTGTTCAATGGGTCAACCCTCGCAAATACTGAAATCTTATCTATATTTCTCTCAAATACTTTTTCGTCTTTCTCTAACTCTTCTCCTTCTACTACTTCTTCAAATGAAGATGCAATACCAAGCTCTTTTGCAATTGAAAAGGCTGTTAGTTTGTGGTCACCTGTAATCATAATTGTCTTTACCCCTGCTCTTTTCGCCTTTTCAATTGCCAATTTAACACCTCTTTTTGCTGGGTCTATCATTCCAACAAGCCCTAACAAAATCATGCCATCTACTGTATCTGAACCATATTTCATACACAAAAGCAAAACCCTCATAGAAGACATACACATTGACTCATTTTTCTTGGTAATAATTCGTTTTTCATTATACCCTAATTGTTTTATTGTACCACATTCAGACATGTAATATTTGCACTTATCAATTAGCTTTTCAAAGGCCCCTTTGACAAATAAAATACTATTTTGATCATATTTGACAACAACCCCCATATACCTTCTATGAGAATCAAATGGAATTTCTATAATTCTGACACCCTTATTTAAATTTTCGCGATACTTTTTAGCAAGAACTAAAAGTGCTATTTCTGTTGGATCACCTGAAATTTTAAATTGTTCATTTTTATCATCTTCAAATTCAGCATTGTTACAATTAATTGCACACAGCATTATGTAGTCAAGTAATTGATTTTTTACAATTCGTCCATTTGACAATATTCTTCCTTTTAAGTCATATCCTGTACCCTCAACTTCAATGCTCATATCAACTGTTTCTATTCTCTTAACTGTCATCTTGTTTTCTGTCAATGTTCCTGTCTTATCTGAACAGATAATGTTCACACATCCTAAGGTTTCAACTGATGAAAGTTTTCTTATAAGGGCATTCTTTTTTGCCATTCTTTGAACACCTATTGCTAAGGTTATTGTCACAACAGCAGGAAGCCCTTCTGGAATTGCTGCAACTGCCAAAGAAATGCCTATCATAAACATTTCATAAATGTTCTGCTTTCTTAAAATCCCCAGTATAACTATAATGGCACATACGCTAAGACAAATCAAGGCCAATAACTTTCCAAGTTGATTCAGCCTCAGCTCCAGCGGAGTTTTAGTTTCCTTAATTTCTGTTAAAGCTTTAGCTATCTTGCCCATTTTCGTGTCAAGGCCTATTGATGTTACTTTCATTACACCTTTCCCTTTTATAACATAAGTACCCATATAAAGCTTGTTTTCGCCTTTTACGTCCTTTTCAGCCGGAACTGACTCGCCAGTTAAAATTGATTCATCTATAGACAAAGAAAAACCCTCGACTAAAATGCCATCTGCAGGAACTCTGTCCCCCTCTTCAATTATTACAATGTCATTTATTGTTACGAATTTTGTCTCTATCACATCTACCTTTCTATCTCTTATTACTTTTGCTTTGTACGAGATATAGTTTTTGAGCGATTCTACAGCCCTTTCTGCTCTAAATTCCTGCACAAACCCTAATATTCCATTTAGAATTATCAAGAAAAAGATGACCACAGCATCTAAAAACTCACCAAGCAAAAATGACACAGCCGTAGAAAGGGCTAAGATTACAACTAAAATGTCTTTGAATTGGTCAAAAAATATTGAGAGAGCACTTTTTTTGTTCTCAAGCTTTATCTCGTTTAGCCCAAATCTTTCAATATTCTTTTCTGCCTCATTTGATGAAAGTCCACTTCCATGAAATTCAAGTAGCTTATTCACCATTTCTAAAATTCATATCCCTGCAAGTATCTATAAACAATATTATTAAAGGACTTAAACTTTTATGATGAACAAAGTGTGTCTTAAAAAATTGCGCTAAATATTAAAATCCTTATATTTATTTTTAAAAACTGTGAGGTTATAATGTATTAAAGTAGTGAAAGTTTACAAATAAGATCACAAAACAGATGTTGGTAGGTGTTGCTTAAGTGGACAATTTAAAAAAACTATCACCTTATTTTGAAAAATACAAAAAGCTTTTAGTAATTGGATTTACTTTAATTGCTTTATCAATATCCCTCGGTATGATAAATCCTTACATCTCAAAAATGGTAATTGACGAAGCAATCACTAAAAGAAAATATAATTTACTTGCTCCACTTTTAATGAGCATGCTTCTTGTGAGTCTTATCAGGGGTTTGATTCGTTATACACACTCTTATATATTTGAGAGCGTTTCCCAGAATATTCTATATGATTTAAGAGAAAGTCTTTACAAATTTTTGGAAAGGCAAACATATGAATTTTATGATAAAACACGAACGGGTGAACTAATGGCACGTATGACAGGAGATTTAGAAGGCATCAGGATGTTTTTTTCAACCGCTATATCCCTGCTTGTTGAAAACATTTTAAACTTTTCTATTTCCCTTACAATAATGTTCCTTTTAAATGTTAAGCTCACTCTTGCATTGCTTCTTTCAACTCCACTTTTGCTGGTCCTTGTTTACTTTTTTGATAAGACAATAAGACCTGAATTTATTAAGATCCGCGAAAAGTATTCAAAACTAAACACAGCAACACAAGAGAATATAACTGGTATAAGGGTTGTAAAGGCATTTTCCCAAGAAGATTTTGAAATTGAAAAGTTTTCGTCTGCAAATAGAGACTACAAAGAACAGAACATCACAGTGGGACTTATCTGGGGAAGATTTTTTCCAATGATTGAAGCTGTGACCTCTTTGCTTGTTTTGATTATCTTTGCACTGGGGGGTTTTATGGTCATAAATAAATCAATCACAATTGGCACTCTTATGGCCTTTCAAGGCTATTTGTGGGCAATTGTATGGCCACTCAGGTCCTTGGGATGGATTATTAGTATGGTTGAAAGAGCAAATGCTTCATGCGAAAGAGTTTTTAGTCTTCTGTACACACCAATTAAAATCAAAGGAAAACCTACACAATATGAAGTGAAAGAAGGTTCTGTCAAATTTGAAAACGTGTACTTTAAACACTTTGGAAACATTGTTTTAGAAGATATCAATTTTGATATAAAACCTAAAATGAAAGTAGCCATAATAGGCCCAACTGGCTCAGGAAAATCATCACTTGTAAATCTAATACCTCGTTTTTATGATGTTTCAGCAGGAAAAGTTTTGGTGGACGGGGTTGATGTAAGGGATTATGACTTAAAAAAACTAAGAAGTGCGATATCTATTATTCCTCAAGAGACTTTCTTGTTCTCTGATACAATTGCCAATAACATTGCTTATGGTGTTGAAAATGCAACGTTTGAGGATATAGTAAAGGCAGCTAAGCTTGCCCAAGCTCACGATTTTATTATGGAGTTTCCAGAAGGATATGAGACACTTGTTGGTGAGAGAGGAATTGGACTTTCAGGTGGACAAAAACAAAGAATTGCCATTGCAAGAGCTCTTTTAATAAAGCCAAAGATATTAATACTTGATGATGCAACCTCTGCAGTTGACATGGAAACAGAATATCTTATTCATCAGGCTTTGGAAGAGTATTTTAAAGATTGTACAGTTTTTATAATTGCTCACAGAATCTCAATGATCAAAGATTGTGATATCATATTTTATCTTGAAAATGGTAAGATAGTGGAGCAAGGTACTCACAATGAGCTTTTGGCAATGAGAGGCAAATATTATAACATCTTTGTCCAGCAATACAAAGACATCTATAGCACACAAAAAGAAGGTGATTAAGCTTTGAGCACAACATCAAAAAGACTCAGAATTGAAGAAGATGAACCTATAACAAAACCTTTCAACTGGAGTCAGTTCATAAGGTTACTAAGTTATATTAAACCATACAAAAAATACTTTTTGTACTCATTTTTATTGATGATTCTTGCTACCTTTTACAACCTTGCTGGACCTTATTTGATAAGACTTGTAATTGACATTGACATTCCGAAGAGAAATATCCATGGCCTTTTTTACAAAGCCTCTTTTTATATTACATTGACGCTTTTGTATGTCCTGAGCCTGAGAATTCGTACAATCTTTATGACAAAACTTGGTAACAATGTTGTCTCAGATATACGAATGCATCTTTTTACTCACCTTCAGAAATTGTCTCTTAACTTTTTTGATAACCGCCCTGCTGGGAAGATTATGGTAAGAGTGATGAATGATGTAGACTCTCTGTCAGAGCTTTTGTCAAATAGTATTTTAAATGTGCTGATTGACACACTAAGTCTTTCTTTTATCATAATAATAATGCTTTCTATTGATGTCAAACTGTCGTTGGTTGCTTTTTTTGTTCTACCTTTTTTAATAGTAGTAATCATGTTTTTGAAAAACTCTATAAGAGTAAGATGGCAAGATGTGAGGAAAAAGTCTTCCACGTTGAATGCATACATACACGAGAGTATTCAAGGAATGAAGATAACACAAGCCTTTGTCAGAGAAGAGACAAACTTGCAAATCTTTAAAGAACTTAACACCATATTTAAAAATACATGGATGAAAGCAATCAGGGTAAACAACCTGTTCTGGCCCACAATTGACTTTACAGGAACACTTTCAACTGTTCTTATATTTCTATTTGGTGTGTGGATGATGAAAAGAGGGTATACAACACTTGGCACAGTTATAGCATTTTCAAATTACATGGGTATGTTCTGGCAGCCGATAAACAATATCTCAAACTTTTATAATCAGCTTCTTGTTGCTATGGCCTCAACAGAGAGAATATTTGAAATACTTGATATCCAACCTGATGTTAAAGATAGCCCTCATGCTTATGATTTGCCCCCAATTAAAGGCGAAATCAGGTTTGAGAATGTCTCTTTTTCGTATGAAGAAGGAAAGCCTGTATTAAAAGATGTGTCATTTACAATAAAACCAGGAGAGACAATAGCTTTAGTTGGCGAAACTGGTGCGGGAAAAACAACTATAATAAGCCTCCTCGCAAGATTCTATGACCCACAAATGGGAAGGATACTAATTGATGGACATGATATAAGAAATGTAACCTTAAAGTCCCTAAGAAAACAGATGGGAATTATGCTTCAAGACACTTTTATCTTCTCTGGAACGGTAGCAGACAATATTCGATACGCAAAACCTGACGCCACCATGGATGAAGTAATAAAGGCTGCAAAGACTGTAAATGCTCATGAATTTATAATGAAAATGGAAAATGGATATGACACAGAAGTAAATGAAAGAGGAAGCAGGCTTTCTATCGGTCAAAGACAGCTCATTGCATTTGCGAGAGCTCTTTTAGCAGACCCAAAGATTTTGATACTGGATGAGGCAACATCTGCTGTGGATACTCAAACAGAAGTTCTCATTCAAGAGGCTATTGAAAAGCTCACAAAAGATAGAACCTCAATAATTATTGCCCATAGGCTTTCAACAATCAGAAATGCTGATAGGATATTCGTAATACACAATGGACAGATTGTGGAAGAAGGAAATCATCAACAGCTTCTTGAAAAAAGAGGCTTCTATTATAACTTGTACACATCACAGTTTAAATACTTTGAAAAATGAAAAAGAGCAGAAGATTTTATTTAAAAAGAGGCTGCAAGTTCACTTTTGTGCAGCCCATTTGTTTTTTATTTAAGTCCTTCAGATATCTTCTAAGCTTTCAAATTTTTTCAAGCTTGATATTTGTTTATAGAGACCAAAAGCTCGTTTAGCCACATTTCATACGATGGAATTATGTCATCTTTATATTTTTTCAAAAGTCTTTCCTCAACAGGTTCTTTGTATAGTTCAAGAAGTTCCTCTAAATTCTGATGCAGCTTATCTCCCAAAGACATAACATTTTGCAACTCAAACTCATCTTGAATTATTCTCAAGGCATTTGAAATACTCAAAAAAGCCTCAATAATATCGTTTAGAAGATAAAAAGAGTCTTCAAACCTGAGCTCTGGAATCTGGATATTTACAATGTGGTCGAAAGCCTCTGACATTGTCGATGTAAGCTCATTTATCCTTCGGACAATTTCTAAGTACCTTTCATTCATCTTCTTTGTCTCAACCTTTCTTTTGATAATTTCTAAATTTACTTAAGGCTAATTTTATATGCTTTTATAATACCACAATCTCAGTAAAATTTCATCCCAAAAATTAAAAAAGGGCAGGAAGAAAAAACTCCCCACCCTTTTTCAAAAAGCTATGTTTTTTACTTACGCTACTTGTGTTTTATTACTTGAGCTCAACCTTTGCACCAACTTCTTCTAACTTCTTCTTAATCTGCTCAGCTTCGTCCTTTGAAACATTTTCTTTAATTGGCTTTGGAGCACCATCAACAAGGTCCTTTGCCTCTTTTAGACCAAGACCAGTAATCTCTCTTACAACCTTGATAACTTTAATCTTGTCGCTACCTGCATCTGCTAAGATAACATTGAACTCTGTCTTCTCCTCAGCTGCTGGAGCTGCTGCCTGAGCACCTGCAACTGGAGCTGCTGCAACAGCAACTGGAGCTGCTGCTGTAACACCAAATTCTTCTTCTAATGCTTTTACCATTTCAGAAAGCTCTAAAACTGTCAAAGTCTTAATCTCTTCAATTAATTTTTGAACCTTCTCGCTTGCCATCTTTAAACAACCTCCCATTTTAAAATTTTTTTATTTATGTTAAGCACTCTGCTTTTTAGCAATAGCATCGAGTGCCAGAACAAGCTTTCGAATAGTACCAGAGAGTACATAAACAAGCCCAGACATAGGCGCATTCAAGCCGCCAAGCATCTTTGCAACAAGTTCTTCTTTTGACGGAAGTTTTGAAAGTGCATCAACCTCTTTTGCAGAAATTACTTTGCCTTCAATAAACCCGCCTCTAATTTCTAACTTTTCAAGGTCTTTTGCACCTTCTTTTAAAACCTTTGCAACCTTTACAGGATCATCATAAGAAAGGGCAATTGCAATTGGTCCTTCAAAAAACTGTTCAAGTTCTGACAAGTTGTTTTCTCTTACTGCAAAGGTAAATAACGTTTTCTTTACTACTTTGTATTCCACTCCTGCTTCTCTGAGTTTTTTTCTCAAAGCTGTATCCTGCTCAACTGTGATTCCATGATTACATACAATAACGCCCGCTTTTGCCTTTGAGAGCTTTTCTTTGTACTCATTTAAAAGCTGTTCTTTCAATGCTCTTGATTTTGGCACTAAACTCACCTCCTACCCATAAAAATTATTAAAGCCTCTTTAAGTTTACCTTAAAGAGGCTGTAATTACCCTTCCCCTCGGCTAACAATACCACTTAAAAAAAGCTTTTATCAGCCGACGGATTTAATAATTACAACCTCGGTAGGCAAACTTTAAGCAAAGCACTTTTTCAAAAGTGCTTTGCACCTACTGTCTTCGGTTGTAGAATATTCACTTTTTAATCTTCAATGAAAATTATAGAGGTTTTAATGGATTTACCTTTATGCCAGGACCCATTGTAGTTGCAACCGTAATACTCTTTATGAACTGGCCCTTTGCTGCTGCTGGTCTTGCTTTAATTATTGCATCCATAAGCGTTCTATAGTTCTCAAGAAGTTTTTCTTTACCAAATGAAACCTTCCCAATCGGACAGTGAATTATTGCAGTCTTGTCAAGCCTAAACTCCACCCTACCAGCCTTTGCTTCCTTGACAGCCTTTGCAATGTCCATTGTTACTGTTCCCGATTTCGGGTTTGGCATAAGACCTTTTGGCCCTAATACTTTACCGAGCCTTCCAACTAATCCCATCATATCAGGTGTTGCAATACATACATCAAAGTCTGTCCAACCTTCATTTTGAATCTTTGCAACAAGCTCTTCTGCACCTACATAATCAGCACCTGCTTCTTCAGCCTCTTTTGCCTTGTCACCTTTTGCAAATACCAGTACTCTTACATTCTTTCCAGTTCCATTTGGAAGGACAACTGTACCTCTTACTTGCTGGTCTGCATGTCTTGGGTCAACGTTTAATCTGACATGTACTTCAACTGTTTCGTCAAATTTAGCATAAGATGTCTTTAAAGCCAAATCAATAGCTTCTTCTGGATCATATAACTTGGTTTTGTCAACAAGCTTTGCTGCTTCTTGATACTTCTTGCCTCTGAACATTCTTACTTTAAAACCTCCTTTGTGGTATTTGCGGCTAATTTCAAATAACCTCCCACATCTAAAAACCTGTGCGAGGATAAATTAATCTTCTACAACAATTCCCATACTCTTTGCAGTACCTTCAATAGTCCTCATTGCTGCTTCTAAAGTTGCAGCAGTTAAGTCCGGCATCTTTTGTTCAGCAATCTTTCTAATTACATCTCTTTTCAAAGTAGCAACCTTTTGCTTGTTTGGCTTTGGTGAACCACTTTCAATTCCTGCAGCTTTCTTTAGCAAAACTGATGCTGGTGGAGTTTTTGTTATAAATGTAAATGACCTATCAGAATATACTGTTATAACAACTGGAATAATCAACCCAGCATCTTTCGCTGTTCTTTCATTAAACTCTTTACAAAATTGCATAATATTAACACCATGTTGACCCAATGCTGGTCCAACTGGTGGTGCTGGTGTTGCTTTTCCTGCAGGAATCTGAAGTTTAATCTGGGTCAAAACCTTTTTCGCCATATTAAGCTGTCACCTCCTATCATCCTTTTTGTCTATGTTAAAACTTTTCTACTTGGTGATAATCAAACTCAACAGGAGTCTCTCGCCCAAACAAGTTCAGCATTACCTTCACTTTTTTTCTTTCTTTGTTTATATCAATAACAGGTCCATAAAAATCTGCAAATGGACCAGCGACAATTTTCACATTATCCCCCACTTCAATGTCAAATACCTCAACAACCTCTTCTTCCTTTATCCCCATTGCTTCAATTTCTTCATCAGTAAGAGGTGTGGGTTTTGACTCAGGTCCTACAAATCCTGTTACGCCTCTGATATTCCTAATTGTATACCAAATATCATTATCCATTACTGCCTTTATTAGCACATATGAAGGAAACTTCTTTTTTTCCTTTACAATCTTTTTACCATCTTTAATCTCTGTTACAAGTTCAGTAGGAATTCTAATATCTAATATTTTATCAGAAAGATTTCTATTTTCAATTATCTTCTCTAAATTTGCTTTTACCTTATTCTCATACCCAGAATAGGTATGAACAACATACCATTTTGCTCTTTTATCACTCATTTTGAAGGGCTAAAAGCCCGCCCTCCTTTTTCTTTAATTGGTTAATAAAATGGGCTGGTTATCTTATCTTTAGCAAGAACTTGAAAATAAGCTGTTCATATATCACATCTGCAAGTAGAATGAACACTGTGAAAAATAATGTAAATGTCAAAACAACAATGGTGTGTTTAATAACCTGTTTTTGAGAAGGCCATACAACCTTCTTCATTTCAATTCTGACATCTTTGAAAAACTTTACTGTTTTTGTCCACCATTCTTTAAATGTTACTTTTTTCCTATTAGTATTAGGCTTTGTAACTGGCTTCTCTATTTTCTTCTTCTCCACCATTATCCACACATCCTCTTTCTCCTATTTGGTTTCTCTATGAACGGTGTGCTTTCGGCAAAATTTACAGTATTTCCTGAGTTCAAGCCTGTCAGGATCGTTCTTTTTGTTCTTCTCTGTTGTGTAGTTTCTGTTCTTGCACTCTGTACATTCAAGATGGATTATCATTCTCGCTCCTTTTGCTGCCATCTTATTCTATTCACCTCCACTATCTAAAACCTTTGAAAAAAAGCTGCTTTTTACTCTCTTTAAGATTTGGTATTGCAATTTTCCTTTTACCTATCAGAGCAAAAAATTAGCAAAAAAAAATAAGCCATCTTTGTCTGACTTTTTAAATCTATCATAAACAATTAAAATTGTCAATAACTAAAATGGAGCCCACGACCGGAATCGAACCGGTGACCTCCACCTTACCAAGGTGACGCTCTGACCTACTGAGCTACGTGGGCATTTACAAAAATAAAGGGGCTATTTACTCCCCCTTCTTTTTTTAAATCTGGAGCGGGTGATGGGAATCGAACCCACGCTACCAGCTTGGGAAGCTGGTGTTCTACCATTGAACTACACCCGCACTGCAATTATATTTTAATACTATTTTTTGAAGATGTAAAGAGTTTTTTAATCTAAAAGACCCTTACTCTTGAGATATTCATTCAGCTCATCAACAAGCTTTTGTGCGTCTATCCCATGAAGAGCACAAGCTTCTTCAATGCTCTCCCCTTGCGCTGATGGACATCCCAAACAGTGAAGTCCATTGTTCAAAAATATAGGGATAGTTCCTCTGTCAATTCTGAGCACATCCGCAATAATTGTATCAGTTGTTATCCTTGGCATCTTTTTTGCCTCCTTTATTTGGATATTGACATGTAAATATTATACCACAATTTCAATAGGAATTCTATCATTTTTTTTCAAGATAGAATTTTGCCACAGTCAAATCAGAATCCTTGTCAACGTCCTGTCCAATTTCAGGGTATGTAGAGATTATGGCTTTTGCTTTCACTTTAAAAACCTTTGAAACTCTCTTTTCAACCTTTTGAATGGAAAGTTTTTTTGTCAAAAAGAGTAAAAGAATGGTTGGCCCTATCAATCTTGCCATCGCAATAGGGTTTTTGCGCTTTTCTACAAGCTTTTCGGCAAGACTATAGCATCTGTCAAAAATAGAAGGATTGATTATTATTGCATTTCCCCCTGTAAACGTCCCTTCTTTTACAGTACCATATGTTCTTTTCATTTGAGGGTACTTCTCATCATTTATACTTTTTTCAACAATAGGATAGCAAATATCAGCACCTGTTTTTATTGACTCCTCAATAAAATGGTCTATCGCCTCAGCGGTTATAAATGGTAAATCTGAAGTTAAAAATAAAATTTTTTTAGTGTCATTTAGATACTCAATTCCCTTTTTTGCATTTTTCATTATCGAAGTATCTTCTTCTACAAATTCTACCCTTGGATATTTTGTTTCAAATAAATCTTTAAGTTTCCTCGGTCCTACAACAACTATTCGCGATACATGCCTTGAGCTGCACACCGCATCTAATACATATTCAATCATGAACTTATTATTTAGCTTTATCAATGCTTTGCATTCATAAGGGGTGCCTGATTTGTTTTTATCAGACCCCGCTAATATAATAGCATTTACCATAATTTTCACCTTTTTTATTAAAATTTTAAGCTTTTAATAAGTTCCATCTCTTGATTCTTTATATGCTCTTCTGCCATCTTCTGGGCTTTTTCTATATCACCACTTAAGATTGCATCTACAATTTCTCTATGTTCGTCTAATAGTTTTTCATTTTTTCTGTATATTTCTTTTAAATAGATAATTCTAAATCTTGTAATCTGTTCACGGAGATTATTTATAATGTGTTGCAGTTTTTCATTTTTTGCTCCTATATATATTATATCATGCAACCTAATATCATCAGTTATCATTCCTTCGATGTTTCCCAATTTGAAATTCTTCTCAAATGAAGCAAGCACTTTCTTGAGTTCCTCTTTTTCAGTCTTTGTCATTCTCTGAGTTGCAAGGCCTGCTGCTAATTTATCCAGAGCTGCTCTAATCTCTAAAACATCCATAATCTCTTTTTTAGAAATATCCGCAACATAAGCGCCTTTTCGTGGAAGCATAACCACAAGTCCTTCTAACTCAAGTTTTCTGATAGCTTCCCTGATGGGCGTTCTGGAAACACCAAGCATCTCTGCAAGCTTTATCTCCATCAGCCTCTCTCCAGGTCTTAAATCTCCATTGACAATCATATCTCTGAGTTTTTCAAACACAATCTCCCTCAAAGGCTTATAGTTTTCAATCAAAAAATAGTGTGAATCATTTTTTTCATTCATTTTTCTCACAACTCCTACTCCTCATTACTGAAAAATTCGTTTTCACACGTGGTTGTCAGAATTATTTCCTTGATAAAGACTTTAAGTCTGTCAGCAGCTTTTAGTGCATCGTATTTATTAGCAAAAATCCCAAATACAGCAGGCCCACTTCCTGTCATGACTGTGCCAAGCGCGTTGTGGTTCCTCATAATGTCTTTTACTCTGTTTATCACAGGATACTGATTGACTGTAACAGTTTCTAAAACATTACACAAATTTTTTGCAATCTCACGAATATTGCCCTCTTCAATTGCTACAATCATAGCATCTGTATTGGGTCTTTTTTTGACTTTGCTAAGGTCAAGAGCCTCATAAACAGCCTGAGTCGATACATACACCTCTGGTTTTGCTATTAGTATATTCATCTTTGGCGCTGATTTTAGTTTTGTAACCTTTTCGCCTATTCCCTCACAAAGTGCTGTACCACCAACTAAACAAAATGGAACATCAGCTCCAATTTCTCTTCCCAATTCAATTAGCTCATTTTGGCTTAAATTCAAGCCAAATAGTTTGTTTAGCCCTCTTAAAACAGCCGCAGCATCAGTGCTACCACCTGCTAAGCCTGCTGAAATTGGAATATTCTTTTGAATATGTATCTTAACTCCTTCTTTTACACCAAAACGTTCTTTGACAAGAGAGGCTGCAATGTAAGCATGGTTTTTATTGTCAGTTGGAATGTTTTCACTTGAAGTTGTAACAATTATACTATCTTCTTCTATCTTTTCAATATTTATTATATCATACAAATCCACTGTTTGCATTATTGTTCTGATTTCATGGTAACCATCATCTCTTTTTGAAAGCACATCCAATGTCAAGTTGATCTTTGCATAAGCCTTTAGTATCAATTCATTCCACACCTTTCGCAATGATGTAATTAAAAGCAAGATGTTGTATATTGTATTCTCTATTTAGTTATTTTATCAAAAAAATTGTAGAAATATTAGGAATGCTTATCAAAAATCTTATTCAAAGTGCCAAAATTAAAGAATAGGAATGTAATAAAAAAAGACCACTCTACTTAATGGTCTTAATACATAATGCTCAATTATAATATTACACTATCTATCTTAAGACTTGCAAGCCTTTTTATTAAGTCATTCCATCCAAAAAGTCTCCCTTATAAAATTAATGGCGGAAGGGGTGGGATTCGAACCCACGGCCCGCGTAAGCGGGTCACTGGTTTTCAAGACCAGCTCCTTAAACCACTCGGACACCCTTCCGCTTATTTTCAATTCTATTTTTTTCTCAGAGCAAGATTTATTATAAAACATCTTATCATATATGTCAATAACCCCAAAGGGAATTAAAAAGTTCAAAGCATCAGAAAACCTTAAATCACAAATTTGTTACTTGTTTAATATATTGTAAATGAAATTCTTTTTCAAGCTACGCACAAGGAGAACATCATGTGTGGAATTAGTGGCTGGGTATGTTACTGGAAGGACATTTCAAACTGTGATGACATCATAAAAAATATGGCAGATGCACTCTTACACCGTGGCCCTGACGAAGGTGGTTTTTATCTTTCAAAAAATGCTCTTTTAGGTCACAGGCGACTTACCATAATCGATCCTGAAGGTGGGAAACAACCAATGGTAAAAGAGTACAACAATCAAAAGTATATCGTAGTTTACAATGGAGAGTTGTACAATACCCCAGAGCTTAAAAAAGAATTACAAACTCAAGGTTATACATTCTCTTCTTACTCTGACACAGAAGTACTTTTAACATCATATATTCACTGGAAAGAAGAGTGTGTAAAACGTTTGAATGGGATATTTGCTTTCGCAGTTTATAACGAAACTACCAAGGAACTTTTTTTAGCTCGTGACCACTTAGGAGTAAAACCTTTGTTCTTTTCTTTAAAAAACGGTAACTTCATATTTGCTTCGGAACTCAAGGCTTTACTAAAACATCCCCTTATATCTCCTGTAGTCAGCAAAGAAGGAGTATATGAACTTATTGGACTTTGTCCCGCAAGGTCGCCTTTCTGTGCTATCTTTAAAGACATAATAGAGCTACCACCTGCCTACTATGTTATATACAATTCAAAAGGTATTACCATGGAAGAATATTGGAAATTAAAACCTCAAAACCTTGATAAAAACATTGAGGAAATTAAAGAAATGGTTAAAAATCTTGTTATTGATGCTATCAAAAGACAACTTGTATCTGACTTTGAAATCTGTTCTTTCTTATCTGGTGGGCTTGACTCTACAATTATTACAACTGTTGCAAATAGAGCTTTGAAAAATCAAGGTAAAACTTTAAAGACATTTTCTATTGATTACGAAGAAAATAAAAACTACTACACATTCAATATGTTCCAGCCAACGCTGGATACAGATTTTGCAAAGATGGCTTCCCAAGAAATTGGGACAGATCACATAATAGTTGAAATTGACAATGACCAGCTCTCAGAAAGTCTCTATCAAGCAACAGTTGCAAATGACCTTCCAGGCATGGCTGACATTGACTCATCTCTTTTGTTATTTACAAAAGAAGTAAGGAAACATGCAAAAGTAGCTCTTTCTGGTGAATGTGCTGATGAAATTTTTGGCGGATATCCATGGTATTGGAGCAGTAGCTACAAAGATGTCAAAACCTTCCCATGGTCACCGTCTTTGGATTTTAGGTCAAAGCTTTTATCTCAAAAATATTCAAAAGACGAGCTTAAAGAATACGTAAATTCTAAATATCAGCAATCAGTTGCAAAGGTTATCCTGCCAGAATCTGATTCAGAACAAGACCTAAGACATAGGATACTCTACTACTTAAATGTAAAGTGGTTTATGCTCACTCTTTTAAATAGAAAGGACAGGATGAGCATGATAAATTCTCTTGAGGTAAGAGTTCCGTTTGCAGACTACAGGCTTGTTGAACTTCTCTACAGCATTCCATGGAAAGTAAAACATCTTGGCAATACAGAAAAAGGACTTTTAAGAAGTGCATTTGAAGGCTTAATACCTGAGATTGTGAGAAGTCGCAAAAAAAGTCCTTATCCAAAAACTTATAATCCAAGATATCTAAAAAATGTAAGGGCAAAGGTCGAAAAGATAATAAATTCTTCGTCCATCTTTGAAATTATCAACAAAGAGCAGCTCAAAGAAATTTTAGATAATCCTAACTTTACATTTGAAAAACCATGGTTTGGGCAGCTCATGACACTTCCTCAGTTTTTTGGATATATTGTACAACTTGACTTTTGGATAAAAAACTATAATGTCAACTTCGAATAAAAATAAAATTGTTGTTGTATTTTTATTCACTTTGAGATATAATTTTATCAGGCAATATTTAAGTATTGAAGTTACGATGTTATTTTGGTACTCTTATATACAAAAAGTCAAAAAGGAGAATGAAAATGAAGAAAGCAATACTTGTTTTAGAAGATGGACTTACATTTGAAGGAATCTCACTTGGTGCAGAAGGTGAAACAATTGGTGAGGTTGTTTTCAATACATGTATGACAGGTTATCAAGAAGTGCTCACAGACCCTTCTTACAATGGTCAGATTGTCACAATGACTTATCCTTTAATAGGTAACTATGGCATAAACGATGAGGATGTTGAATCATACAAACCCCACGTTGAGGGTTTTATTGTAAGAGAAGCATGTAAAACACCTTCTAACTTTAGATCAAAAAAGACGTTAGACGAGTATCTAAAAGAGCACAACATAGTTGCAATTGAAGGAGTTGACACACGTGCAATTACAGAGTATATAAGAAACAAAGGTTCTATGTTTGGAATAATTTCAACAGAAACTGATAACAAAGAGCTTCTTTTGAATAAAATTGCAGAATATAAGAATCAAAAACCTCATTTAGTAAAAGAAGTCTCAACTAAAGAAATGTATAGAATAAAAGGAAATAGCAAGAGGGTTGCCGTCCTTGACTTTGGAATAAAGCAGAATATATTAAGAGAGCTGTCAAAAAGAGGACTTGATCTGTATGTTTTTCCATACAATGCTTCACTTGATGAAGTAATGAAAGTAAATCCAGATGGATTTGTATTTTCAAACGGCCCGGGTGATCCAACTGATCTTGAAGAAATATTTGATACTCTAAAAAGTATTATAAGCCTCAAAAAGCCTATCCTTGGAATATGTTTAGGACATCAGCTTTTGGGCCTTTGTTTAGGACTTAAGACATATAAGCTAAAATTTGGTCACCATGGTGGAAATCATCCCGTAAAAGATTTAACAACTGGCAAAGTCTACATTACCTCACAAAATCACAACTATGCAATTGAGTACAAAGAATATGACAAAATAAAGATAACCCATATAAATGTCAATGACAAAACTGTTGAAGGATTTGCTCATTTAGACCTTCCAATTGTTTCTGTTCAATACCACCCTGAGGCAAGCCCTGGTCCACATGATTCAAAATACATCTTTGACCAATATACAAAGCTTTTGAATGGAGTGTAGCAAAAGATGCCAAAGAGAGAAGATATAAAAAAGGTTTTAATCATTGGTTCAGGACCAATAGTAATTGGGCAGGCTGCTGAGTTTGACTATTCAGGGACTCAGGCCTGCCGTGCTTTAAAAGAAGAAGGGATAGAGGTTGTACTTGTCAACTCAAATCCAGCAACAATTATGACAGACACTGAAATAGCTGACAGAGTGTATATTGAGCCAATCTCTGTTGACTATATTGAAGAAATAATAAAAAAAGAAAGGCCACAGGGACTTTTGGCAGGACTTGGCGGACAGACTGCTTTAAACATGGCATTTGAATTAGCTGAAGCCGGTGTGCTTGATAAATACAATGTAAAACTATTGGGAACATCATTAGAAACAATCAAAAAAGCAGAAGACAGAGAGCTTTTCAAAAAGACAATGCTTGAGATAGGCGAGCCAGTACCCAAGAGTATCATTGCACATAATGTGGAAGAAGCTTTAGAATTTGCAAAAGAGGTTGGGTATCCTGTAATTGTCCGCCCTGCATATACTCTTGGTGGCACAGGTGGCGGAATCGCTCATAATGAAGAAGAACTCAAATATATCGCAAGTAAAGGTTTGAAACTTTCTCTAATTCATCAGGTTTTGATTGAGCAAAGCGTTCTTGGGTGGAAAGAAATAGAATACGAAGTGATGAGAGATAGTCAAGACAACTGTATTACTGTGTGCAACATGGAAAACATTGACCCAGTTGGAATTCACACAGGTGACAGTATTGTTGTTGCTCCATCCCAGACGCTCTCTGACAAAGAATATCAAATGCTGAGAAGCGCTGCAATAAATATTATCAGAAGTCTCAAAATTGAAGGTGGCTGCAATGTGCAGTTTGCCCTAAATCCAAACAGTATGGAATATGTTGTTATTGAAGTAAATCCAAGGGTGAGCCGTTCTTCTGCCTTAGCATCAAAAGCAACAGGTTACCCTATTGCTCGAATTGCAGCAAAGATTGCAATAGGTCTTACACTTGATGAGATAATAAATCCAATTACTCAAAACACATATGCAAGTTTTGAGCCTTCTATTGACTATGTAGTTGTAAAAGTTCCACGTTGGCCTTTTGACAAGTTTGAAAAAGCTGATAGAAGATTGGGAACACAAATGAAATCAACAGGCGAGGTAATGGCAATCGGAAGAACATTTGAAGAAGCATTTTTAAAAGCAATTGATTCATTAGATGTCAAAATAAATTACCAGCTTGGACTTAAAAAATTTGAGGAAATGAAAGATGATGAACTTTTGGAGTATATAAAAATCCCTAATGATGAAAGGGTATTTGCAATTTGTGAAGCACTGGCAAGAAACTATGATCCCAAATTTTTAAGTGAGCTTAGCAAAATTGATTTATTCTTTATACAAAAATTCAAAAATATTGTAGAGGTGTCAAAACAGCTTAAAAAGTATGACCTTGACTCTTTGCCCTACGACCTTTTAAAAAAGGCAAAAAGGCTTGGTTTTGGTGATTCTTATATTGCAAACCTTCTAAAAGAAGACGTAGATGATGTAATTGAAATAAGAGAAAAGTGTAAATTAAAACCTTCATTTAAAATGGTTGATACATGTGCGGGTGAGTTTGAGGCAAAAACTCCCTACTTTTACTCAACATATGAAAGTGAAACCGACCTTCAGGTTAGCTCAAACAAAAAAGCAATAGTTATTGGCTCTGGTCCTATTAGAATTGGGCAAGGCATTGAATTTGACTATTGCTGTGTGCATTCAATATTTGCACTCAAAGAAGAAGGTGTTGAGGCAATAATAATAAACAACAATCCTGAAACTGTTTCAACAGACTTTGACACATCTGACAAGCTCTTTTTTGAACCTCTTACAAAAGAGTGCGTACTTGATATTATAAAGCAAGAAAAACCTATGGGCGTAATTGTCCAGTTTGGGGGGCAGACAGCTATCAATATGGCTTCTTACCTTGCTAAAAATGGAGTAAAGATTTTAGGAACATCAATGGAAAGCATTGACATCGCTGAGGACAGAGACAAATTTTTGAATCTTTTAAAATCTCTTGGGATACCTTATCCCCAAGGCGGCTCTGCTTACAACTTAGAAGATGCAATAAAGGTGGCAGAGCAGATTGGCTATCCTGTTTTGGTAAGACCATCTTATGTACTTGGTGGAAGGGCAATGGAAATAGTCTATAACAGACAAGAACTTGAAAGGTACATTAAAGCAGCAATGGAAATTTCTATAAAACACCCTATTTTGATTGACAAATATATTCTTGGCAAAGAGGCAGAGGTTGATGGAATTTCTGATGGTGAAGACGTTTTAATCCCTGGTATTATGGAACACATTGAAAGAGCTGGTGTTCACTCAGGTGACAGTATGGCAGTCTTCCCTCCTCATACACTTTCAGAAAGGGTAAAAGAAAAGATTGTTGATTATACAATAAAACTTGCACGTAGCTTGAAAGTGGTTGGACTTTTCAATATCCAGTTTGTAATTGACAAGGATGAAAATGTATATGTCATCGAGGTAAATCCAAGAGCAAGCAGGACCGTGCCAATCTTGAGCAAAGTAACAGGAATTCCAATGATAAAGATTGCCACAAAATTGATACTCGGTAAAAAACTTAAAGATTTGGGATACAGAACTGGTCTTGTAAAAGAGCCTGACTTTTTCGCAGTAAAAGCACCTGTATTTTCATTCTCAAAACTCTCGAAAGTGGATGCGTATTTAGGACCAGAGATGAAATCAACAGGTGAAGTACTTGGAATTTCTAAAAATCTTAAGGTTGCTCTTTATAAAGCTTTTGTTGCATCCAATCATAAGTTTGTAAAAGAGGGTAGCTGTTTTATCATGGCACCTGAGAGCGAAAGAGATTCAATCTTACAAATTATAAGAAAATTATACGAAATAAATTATAGAGTATATATGCCTGAGAGTATGAAAAACATTGTAAAAGGTTTAAATGTTCAGTTTATAGACGAGAAAATTGCTGAAAAAATGCTAATGGAAGATAAATTTTCATTTATTATAAACATTCCATCAAAAAATTCAAATTACGAATTTGGATTTAAAATGCGAAGACTTTCTGTTGAGTTTGGCATCACTACCTTGACCTCAATAGATACAGCAACTTACTATGTAGACGTGCTGACATCACTTGATGAGCTTGAAAGGGATATCTACTGTTTAAATGACTTATTCAAAGGAGAAAGGATGAAGCAGTATGAGACATTTTCTTTCCTTAAATGATTTGACAAAAGATGAGATACTGTACTTAGTTGACCTTGCTTGCAGGCTAAAAAGTGAAGCAAAAAGAGGCTTTTTCTTTCCTTACCTCAAAAATAAGGCTTTAGGCTTGATTTTTACTAAGGCTTCTACGCGAACAAGAGTATCATTTGAGGTAGGAATCAATCAGCTGGGTGGATACTCGCTTTATCTTGGCAAAAATGACTTGCAGCTTGGTCGCGGTGAGACAATAGGAGATACTGCAAAGGTTTTGTCAAGGTATCTTGATTTGATTGTAATTCGAACATATGCTCAAAGTGAGGTTGAAGAATTTGCAAAGTATTCTTCAATCCCTGTTATAAATGGTCTTACAGATGACTATCACCCAACTCAGATAATAGCTGATTTTCAGACAATCTTTGAGGAAAAAGGAAGACTAAAAGATTTGAAAATTGCCTACGTTGGCGATGGAAATAATGTTGCAGCAACACTTTTGGTAGGTGCAAGTAAACTTGGACTTGATATAGCAGTGGCAACACCAAAAGGATATGAAATAAAAAAAGAAGTTGTTGACTTTGCTAAAGATGAGGCAAAGAGAAGTGGTAGCAATCTTATATTTACCGACAATCCAAAAGAGGCTGTAAAAGATGCAGATGTTGTCTACACAGACACGTGGGTTTCGATGGGGCAAGAAGAGGAAAAAGAAAAGAGGATAAAAGATTTTGAAGGTTACCAGGTAACTCAAGAGCTAATGAAACTTGCAAAAGAGGATGCAATATTCTTGCACTGTCTTCCCGCTTATAGAGGTTTTGAAGTTACTCCTGAGGTTATTGACGGTCCTCAATCCAAAGTTTTTGATGAGGCCGAAAACAGGCTTCATGCTCACAAGGCTATTATGGTGTTTGTGTGTTTGGGAAGAATATGAAATAATTTGAAAAAGGGCTTCATATCAACAACTAAAAAAACTGATATGGAGCCCTAATTGTTTTGTTTTCTATAAAACACTTCTAATTGTTTCTAAGAATCTAACCAAATTTTCCTTCCCCTCATCAATCTTATTTATAATAGCGCTTCCAATGACAATGCCATCTGCTAAGTCTTTAAACCTCAGCACATCTTCTTTGCTCTTGATTCCAAATCCTACTGCCAGGGGTGTTGAAGTAACTTTTTTTAGTTCACTTAATAGTTCATAAATGCTTTTGTCAATTTCGCCTTTAAAGCCTGTAACACCTTTTCTTGTAACACAGTAAACAAACCCTTTTGAAGTTCTTGCAATCATTTTTGCTCTTTCAATTGAGCTTATAGATACAAGGTCAATATAATGCACTCCATTTTCCCTGCAAGCATCCTTAAACTCAGCGCTTTCTTCATACGAAACATCAGGTATAATCACTGCATCTGCACCAAAGTCTTTGCAGTCTTTGAAAAACTTTTCAATTCCCCTTTTGTAAACTGTGTTTGCATAAAGCATTATTGCAATGGGCTTGTCCTTTTTAAACTTTTCTATGCTATAAAAAAGATGGTCTAATTTTACACCTTCTTTCAAGGCCTTAACAGACGCTCTTTGAATAACCTCACCATCTGCAATAGGATCAGAAAATGGAAAGCCAAGCTCCAAAACATCTACATAAGAATAGATAAGCTTTATATACTCAAGAGTTTCCTCCTTAGTTGGATAGCCAAATGTTGTATAACCAATAAATGCCTTTTTCCCCTTCGATTTTAGATCCTCAAATTTCTTATCAATCAAACTCACCTTTAATCTTCCCTCCAAAACTGTAAAATAGTAGCAATATCCTTATCTCCTCTTCCAGAAAGATTTATAACAACCACATCGTCTTTTTTGAACATACCATTTCTTGCCCTTCTTACAACCTCTGCAATGGCATGAGAGCTCTCTAAAGCAGGAATAATCCCTTCCAGCTTACACAAAAGCAAAAATGCCTCTACTGCCTTTTCATCTTCTATCCCCACATACTCAACTCTTCCTATCTCTTTTAAGTAAGCGTGTTCAGGACCAACCCCTGGATAGTCAAGACCTGCTGATATTGAATGTGTGTTTAAAATCTGGCCATCTTCATCCTGCAGTACATACGTCTTTGCACCATGAAGGATGCCAACAGAGCCGCTGCAAAGTGTTGCAGCAGTCTTTCCGGTATTCACACCTTCGCCTGCACCTTCAACACCTATCAGCTTTACCTCAGGCTCATTTAAAAAGGCAGAAAAAATACCAATTGCGTTTGACCCACCACCCACACATGCAAAAACATAGTCAGGTAGTCTTCCCTCTTGCTCTAATATTTGCTTTTTTGTTTCATTGCCAATGACACTTTGAAAATACCTTACTATCCTTGGAAAAGGATGTGGTCCTGCAGCGGTACCAAAAAGATAAAAAGTGTAATCATATGTCTCACTCCAGTCACGCATTGCTTCGTTTATAGCATCTTTTAACGTTTTGCTACCTTTGTCAACTACTCTGACACTGCTGCCAAGCATCTTCATTCTTTGCACATTATGATACTGCCTTTTTGCATCCTCTTCGCCCATGAATATCTCACATTCCATGCCAAAAAGAGCTGCGACGGTAGCTGTTGCAACACCGTGCTGACCCGCACCTGTTTCGGCGATGATTCTCTTTTTGCCCATGTGCTTTGCTAAAAGTGCCTGGCCTATACAGTTGTTTATCTTATGAGCACCTGTGTGGTTCAGATCTTCTCTTTTTAGGTATATCTTGACACCAAGGTGTTTACTCAGATTCTTTGCAAAGTAGAGTGGAGATGGTCTTCCAACATAGTTTTTGAGATAAAACTCATATTCAGATTTAAAATTCTCGTCTTCAATTAACCTTTCAAACTCTTTTTCTATCTGAAGCAGTGCTGGCATCAAAACCTCTGGCGCATACATACCACCAAACCTGCCAAAATACCTATCCATTCTTAACTTCACCAACCTTGTATTTTTGTTAATTTTTCTACGATAGCCCTCATTTTATTAAAATCTTTAAATCCATTCGTCTCTATCCCTGAACTGATATCAATCCCAAGAGGATTAAGGGCAAGATACCTTTCAACATTTTCAGGCGTAATTCCCCCTGCAATGATAAAATCAAAATCGGCATTTTTTGCAAGCTGAACTATATCTATCTCCTTTCCCTTTGGTCTGTCAAGAAGGATAAAGTCTACTATGTCCTTATAAATTTTTGATCTTTCAATGTCATTTACCTTCTCTACCTCGACTGCTTTAATAATCTTGAAACCTTGGCTTTTTAAGTATGTGATAAACTCGATACTTTCATTGCCATGTAGTTGTATAAAGTCAAGTTTTAAATCTTTACTGATACTTAAGACTTCGCTGAGAGTTTGGTTCTTGAAAACTCCAACTGATTTTATAGAAGGATTTTTCATAGCCAGCAATCTCTTTGCAGTGTCTTTTTCAACTTTCCTTGGACTGTCGGCAAAGATCAAGCCTATCATAGTGGGATTTAAGATGTTGCAGTACTCAACATCTTCTTCTCTTCTTATTCCGCAGAACTTTACTATCATATTCTCTCACCAATTATCTCGATCGGATTTTGAGTTTTCATAAAAGATGTTCCTATAAGACAGCCATCCACACCCAAAGAACGGATATACTCAAAGTCTTCTCTTGATTTTATCCCACTTTCGCTTATAACTGCTACATCTTTTGGAATATATTTTAAAAGTCTTTCTGTTTTTTTAAGGTCAATTGTTAAATCATCCAAATTTCTGTTATTAATCCCTATCAATTTAGCCCCGCTATTTAAAGCTTTTTCAATCTCATATTCGTTTTCAACTTCAACAAGAGGAACAATGTCAAGAATCTCTAACACCTTTATAAAAATGCTGAGCTGCTTATTACCCAAGGCTTTTGTGATAAGCAAAGCGGCATCTGCACCTATCATCTTTGTCTGGTACAGCTGCCATATGTCGATGATGAAATCCTTCCTCAAAATAGGAAGAGAAGTAGCACTTTTGACATCCATCAAGTCCTGTTCAGATCCCTTGAAAAAGTTCTTTTCTGTCAGCACAGATATTGCAAAAAACCCTAAGCTCTCGTAAAGCTTTGCGATTCCTTTGACATCAACATTTTCAGAAATTATACCTTCAGATGGAGATGCACGCTTTATTTCACCAATGATACAAAAATTCTCTTTTTTAAAGATATTCCTGAACTTGTTCTCACAAGATGTAGAAGTGCACTTTTCAATAGCTAATTTCTTCATTTTTTCAACTGGAACTAATTGTTTGCACTTTTCGACTTCTTTCTTCTTGACCTCTAATATCTTTTCAAGTACACTCACTTTTTTAAGCCCCCACTTTATAGTGTTGTTGCAAATCTTTAAGCTTTAACATCGCATCACCCTTTTTTATTGCACTTTGGCACAAGGCAATACCTTCTTCAATATCATTTGCAACCTCGGCAATATAAAGAGCAAAAGCAGAATTTAGAACAACTGCCCAATAATAAGCAGAAACCTCACCATTTAAAATACTCATAAAAATTTTCGCATTCTCTTGCGGGGTATATCCTTTAATATCATCAAGTGTGTACTCTATACCATACTCTTTTGGGTCTATGTAGTATTCTTTGATATTATCACCTTGCAACTCTAAAACTCTTGTTTTCTGTGAAACCGAAATTTCATCAAGCCCATCAAGACTGTGAATAACAGCCGCCCTTTTTCTTCTTCCTTTCAAAACAGAAGCTATCTTTTCCTGTGCTTCAAAATCAAAAGCACCAACAACTTGATAGTTCAAACTTACAGGGTTCAAAAGTGGACCTAAGATGTTAAAAACTGTTCTTATGCCAAGTGACTTTCTTACAGTTGCCACTTTTTTCGTTGCTGGATGGTACTTGGGAGCAAATAAAAACGCAAAATTGAGCTTTTCCAAACCTTCTAAAATTCTTTGGGGTGGTGCCTGGATATCTATGCCTAAATTTTCTAAAATATCTGCAGAACCAGAATTGCTCGTAATACTTCTGTTACCATGTTTTGCAACCTTTAAATCAAAGCAGCTGAGAACTATCGCACTTGCAGTTGAAATATTGAATGTACCTTTGCCATCTCCACCAGTCCCACATGTGTCTATCGTCTTTGGATGAGTATATTCAATCTTTTGAGCCTTTTCATAAAATGCATCAACAAAAGCAGAGATTTCTTCTTTTGTCTCTCCTTTTGTTTTAAGTGCTGCCAAAAAAGCTCCAAACTTTATCTCATCAAGCTCGCCATCAAGTATGCTTTCCAAAAGTCTTTTTACTTGGACATAATCCAAATCTTTTTTTGCTGTTATAACCTCAAGCGCTTCTTTGAGCATCTTCTTTCACCTGCCCATAACACAAATCTAAAAAGTTCTGTAATATCTTTTCCCCATCAGGTGTCAATATTGATTCAGGGTGAAATTGAATTCCATATATTTTTAGCTCATCATTCAAAATTGACATAACCTCACCATCTTCACTTACTGCTGCTATTTCGAGTCCCTGCAATGATGCTGTCTTTTCTACAACCAAAGAATGGTATCTGCCTGCAAAGAACCTGTCTGGCACACCTTTGTAAAGTGGACTTCTTTTACCTGCTTCTAATAAGTCAACTCGAGACCTCATCCCATGGTATATAGATTTTGCATGCACAACTTTTGCTCCAAAACATTCGCCTATCACCTGATGTCCCAAACATACCCCCAATATTGGGACTACCCCCGCGAACTTCTTTACTACCTCTGATGAAATACCTGCATCTTTGGGGCTTCCTGGCCCAGGTGAGATTATTATTCCTGCAGGGTTTAGTTTTTGTATGGTGTCAATTGTAACCTTGTCGTTTCTAAAAACTACTACCTGAGTTTTGCTTGCAATCATCTGATAAATATTAAATGTAAATGAATCGTAGTTATCTATTAACAATATCATTTTCATCCACCTCCATAATTTTCAAAAAAGCTCTCAGCTTTGTCAAACACTCTTGGTATTCATTCTCAGGAACAGAAAGGTTAACAATTCCAGCTCCACTTTGAAGTAGAAATGTACTTTCCCTCTTGTCCTTTATGGCCATTCTGATTGCAATTGCTAAGTCAAAACAATCTTTGAAGATGTAACCTATCGCACCTCCATAAAGTCCGCGTCTTTGCCTTTCATATTTTTCTATTAGTTGCATTGCTCTTACCTTTGGTGCACCTGTCAGCGTGCCTGCTGGAAATACTGAAAGTATCGCTTTTACAAGGTTTTTCTCTTCAAGCTCACCTGTGACAACTGAATAGATGTGTATGAGGTTATAAAGCTTTTTAATCTGTAGATATTCCTCTACTTTTACTGTGCCGGCTTTTGAGATTCTCCCCAAATCATTTCTGGCAAGGTCTACAAGCATCACATGTTCACTGATTTCTTTCTTGTCTTTTAATATCTCTATCTTTTTTTGTGCAACATCATCACCATCATTGATTCTATATGTGCCAGCAATAGGGAATGTCTTTACAATGTTTTTCTCCTTTTTAATCAGTGTCTCTGGTGAAAAACAAATAATCTGCTCATCTTTGGTATTTATTACAACAGAGTACTCAGACGGATTCTTTTCTTTCATTGTGTAAAAGAGCTGGTTTGTTGAAATATCGCTTTTTATCTTTATCACTTGAGACAGTACAATCTGAAAAATTTCTCCGTTTCTTATATCCTCTTTTGCTTGTTTAACTATACTGATATAGTAATCTTTTGGAGTATTGTACAAAACCTTGCTCGTGACTTTTTGGTTTTTCCCATTGAACTTGTTAAAGTTTTCCCCTTTGAACTCAAAGCCTTTGGGAACAAGCACTTTGCCATTCCCTAAGTTTTTGTCAACTATGAAATTCTTTTTGTATATAGTAAATACAATGTATGGCTCATCAGTTGAGTAAATGTCTTCTATCAAATTTATAGCATGGTAATTAAAACGCGCTGATATAAATGCATTTTTCTCAATCAAATACGTTAAGATTTTATTGAGCTTTTCTAAAACCCCTTCATGTTCAACCACTTTATTGAAATCATCTTCAATCTCAATTCTATTTTCAAACACCTTTATGACCAAAAGAGTGTCATAGCAAAACGCCAATATTTGGGAATTTTCAAAATAGAAATAATCTTCCCCTATTGACTCAAAATCAATATGAGATATGTCAACTGAACTGTCAAAATATTCTTCGAAGAAAGGAATATTTATACTTACACCTTGATAGCAAAAAAGCCCCGATGAGCTATCGGGGCGCATATTTGCCACCTTATTCATCTTGTAGCTCATCTCCTCTCATCTTTTCTATTCTCATCTCGTCTCATCTCAACTTAAAAACTAAAAATCTTTTCTCTTTCTAAAATTCTGCTTATGATAAATTTGGTTACACCTTTAATTGTTATTTTTAGTATATCAAAAAAACTGATAACTGGCAATAGAAAATTTTAGAAGTTTGCCTGCTAAACTGTGAAAGTCTCTATTTCTCTGCCTCAAACATCTCGTCGGTCATTTACCTTTTGTTAGTAACCTACATACATCGTTTCCCCTTTTTGCTTTCAAACTACAATATTATCATCTCTTTTGTCGAGCCTGTTAAAATTTCGCATCCATTTTTCTTCACAACGACCAAATCTTCTATTCTTACACCACCCACCTCTTCAAGATAAATGCCTGGTTCAACTGTTACAACCATATTCTCTTTCAAAATTGCCTCCGACTTTGGCGAAAGCCTTGGAAGTTCATGTATCTCAAGCCCTACTCCATGGCCTAATGAATGACCAAATTTTTCTATATAACCAAAGGAACCTATATAATCACGTGCAATTTTGTCCACTTCAAGACATTTCATCCCTTCTTTTATAAATTCTTCTGCCTTTTGCTGAGCTTCTTTTACAATATTGTATATGCGAATCATCGAGTTGTCAGGCTTTCCAACAAATATTGTCCTTGTCATATCCGACATGTAGCCGTCAAAGCTGCAGCCAAAATCTATTGTTACTATATCTCCATACTCAATCTTTTTGTTCGTAGCTGTGCCGTGCGGAAGCGAACTTCTTTTTCCAGATGCTACAATAGGTTCAAATGAAAACCCTTTTGCCCCGGTTTTCAATATAAAATAGTTCAGCTCTGCAACAACCTCATTTTCCGATACGCCCGGTTTTATAAATTTTAAAATATGCTCAAAAGCCTTATCTGTTATTTCAACAGCTCTTTTTATAAGTTTAATTTCTTCTTCATCTTTCACAGCTCTTATTTCATCAATGCTGAAGGAAAGAGGATAAATTCTATCCCCTATCTTCTCTTTCATATCAGAAAATGTTGAAAAAGTAAGGTTGTATCCTTCAAAATAAAGTGAATCTATATGATTCTGAGAGAGAATATCCAAAATGGCCTCATAAAGCTTTCCCTTATAGTCGATAATCTCAAATTCACTTGCCTCTTTTTTTGCTTGTTCAACGTATCTAAAATCTGTAAGTAGGTATTTCTTTTTATCTCTGGTGAGAAGTAAAAAACTCTCATCTCCTTTAAAATTGCTAAGATATCTCACATTTTCTTTTTTTGTGATAAATACCGCCTCTATTTTTTCATCCCTTGCAAAAACCTTCTCAATTCTCTTGTCAGTCATTTATAATATCCCTCACTTTTGTAACTTTTTTGGATCAATCTAAAATCTCCTTTAATGCGTAAAGTGCAATTATATAGCTTTTTATACCAAAACCAGAGATTTGTCCCACACATGCTGGTGCAATTACACTTCTTTTTCTAAACTCTTCTCTTGCATGGATGTTGGAAATATGTACTTCAATTGTTGGGATGTTTACAGCTTTTATTGCATCGTGAATGGCATAACTGTAATGGGTGTAAGCACCTGGATTGATAATTATTCCATCTATATCTTCATCAAGAGCTCTGTGGATTCTATCTATAATCTCACCCTCATGATTTGACTGAAAAAAGAGTATATTTAAATTAAGTTCAGTTGCCTTTTTTGATATTATCTCCAAAAGCTTATTGTAATTTGTACTGCCGTATATATCTTTCTCTCTGATACCTAAAAGGTTTAGATTTGGCCCATTTATAACCAAAATCTTTTTCATTTTGTACCTCACATCCTCTTTTCTAATATTTCATAGTAAATTTTCTTTAGCACAAGTGCATCTTCACTCATGTAGTCTTTTGACTCACAGATAATGACAGGTTCAAGCTTTAGCTCAACAAGAGCCTCTGCCAACGGCTCAAAGTCAGGTTCATATTGCTTGTCCTCATAATTCCAGTGCTTCTTTTCTCCTTGTGATGTGTATTCAATTCTGCTAAAGTGACTGTGAAATCTTCTCATTCTCTCGTATCCAAGCTGGTCTATAAATTTTTTTAAAAGATTCACAAAATCCTCTTTGGTTTTTAACCCTCCACCAGTAAATGCATTGATGTGTCCAAAGTCAATCGTTGGAAGAAGAATCTCGTCAATTTTGCATATCTCTATTATTTCATCAACACTTCCAAGATTGTTTTTCTTTCCCATTGTCTCAGGACATAAAAAAATTCCTTCTGCTTTCATTTCCTTGACTACATTTACAACCTCAAGTATAGCTTTTTTAGCTGTCTCAAAAGCAAGTTTTCTGTCAACCTTTGCACAAGACCCGGGATGAAATACAATCCTCTCTGCTTTCATTTCTTTTGCGACCTCTACGCACTCATAAATATATTCCTTGGACTTTTGCAATTTCTCTTCCTCTTGACTGCCAAAGTTTATATAATACGGAGCATGGATTGACACAAGTATATCATACTTTTTAGCTTCATCTCCTATTTGTCTTGCCTTTTCCTTTGAAATATTTACACCTTTGTTGCACTGGTATTCATATGCTGAAAGCCCT
This sequence comes from Caldicellulosiruptor changbaiensis, assembly GCF_003999255.1. Lineage (GTDB taxonomy): Bacteria > Bacillota > Thermoanaerobacteria > Caldicellulosiruptorales > Caldicellulosiruptoraceae > Caldicellulosiruptor > Caldicellulosiruptor changbaiensis. The sequence goes on along the minus strand of NZ_CP034791.1, from coordinate 1,039,520 downwards.
ATAGAATGAAGCCACTTTGGTGCTTCAACACTGGACTTGTATCCTGCATCGTAAAAGCTCTGGGAGTTACCTGCAGGCCCAAACCTTGTCATTTCCAACTCTCCTTTGCCATATGGATTGAAATTATCTTCTCAGCTACAAGATCAGGACTTAGGATATCTGTGTTTATCTCAAAATCACAGTTCTTATAAAACGGCATTCTCAGGTTCATAAGTCTTATAATGTTGCTAAGTTTGTCACCATTTTTCAGAAGCGGTCTTGTGTTATCGTCTTTTAATCTTTTTAGAATACTTTCAGGAGATGCATACAAAAAATAAATGACTCCATTTTCTCTTAAAAGTCTTACATTTTCAGGATCTAAAACAACTCCTCCACCTGTTGATATAACAACGTTTTCAAGCTTTGAAACTCTTTCAATAACTCTTTTTTCGCATTCTCTAAATTTTTTCTCGCCATGTATTTCGAATATCTGGTCAATTGTCAGTCCAAACTCTTTTATTATCTCAGAGTCGGTATCAACAAGATCAATATTCAATTTTTCTGCAACTAATCTCCCTATAGTTGTCTTGCCACTTCCCATAAAGCCTGTTAGGACAATGTTTTTCATTTTAATATACCTTTCCTTTTTAATAAGCCGTGTGGTGTGAAAGTTTGTATTTATTATACCATAAAATCTTTACATTGAAAAAATAAAAAGACCATTCTTACAATCGAATGGCCTTTTAAAAATATTTTACTTTCTCACTTTCTATTGAGTCTTTATAATCTCAATGCAGTTCATAAAATCTTTAAGCATTGCCCATCCTTGCAAGCCTTTTTCTGTTTTTATAAGGTACCAATCATAAAGCTTATTGTTCTTCTTCGATTGGTCTTTGAACCAATTAGAAGTGTCGCAACTTACTATTTCTATCTTTTCTCCTTTCCTTGTAATTGTTAATTTGCTTTTTTGGTCTCTGTAAGAGTATAAAACAAAGGGTTTTTTAACATATGCAAAAACACCAACATTGTATAACTCTTGTGGAGAAAGTTTTAAGGTCCGTACACCAGAAAGTGTCTGGTTTAAGACATATTTTTCTTTTTTTATCCAAAAGTCCATATTTACTTCAACGATAACCTCTTTATTTCCAAAAATGATCGGTTTTGAATCTGAGGTAAGAAGTTCTTTAAGCGCTTTACCTTTATAATCTAATATCACATACTTTTCACCCTTATTTGAACTATAATGAAACAGAATTTCTTTGTATTGATCACTGCTATCTATATCTACTATTTCAGTTCCAATTACCTGTAAAATATTTTCTTTTGGTTGATAAAGGGCACTGTTTACACTTAGTACATACTTTTTCTGGTTTTTATCCAGCCAAACGCTTATTGTATCCACCTGCGCATCTGAATTCAAATCAACCTGCTGCTGGAAAACCAATTCTTTTTGGATATTTTGCTTTACAGATTTTGACGCTTTTTGAACTGAAGCAGGCAACTTATTTAAATTTTTTGCACTTGCTGCCATAAACAAGCTTTCGATAATAAGGGCTATTATTAATGAAATTATAAGTAATATCAGGGCTTTTGCTATTATTCTCCTGAGCATTCTCGTTCATCCTTTACATAATGTTTATCCTTCTAATTATAATCATACCCCAGCAAAAAAGGGGTATCAATACTAATAAGCAAATTTACAAGATTTTTTAATATTTTTGTAATCCAAATCACTTTGAACTTTTTTGTATTTCAGAGCGTTTAATTTGTAGCAGGAGTGATAGGTAGTGGATGAAAAAAGATTAATAGATGAGGCAAAAAAAGGAAATAAAGAAGCTCTCTGCAAGCTTATTGAAAATAATCTAAATATTCTTTCTGGTTTTGTGATAAAGATGACTGCAGACTATCATCTTGCCCAGGATGTTGTCCAGGAAACTCTTTTAAAAGCTATCATAAACATAGATAAGTTCTCACCAGATGTAAAGTTTTCGACATGGCTTATAAAAATCTCTATAAACGTATATAAAAGCTTTTTGAGAAAAAATAAAAGATATACCTACTTGGATGGATCATATAAAGATTATATGCAGGACGCAGAACATGCTGCCATTTCAAATAGTGAATACAAGGACATTTGCAAAGCTATTTTGTCGCTTGATTATAAATTCAGAGCTGTTTTTGTCCTGAAACATTTTTATGGATATAAATATAAAGAAATTGCCAAAATTTTAAACTGTCCTATCGGGACAGTAAGGTCAAGGCTCCATTTTGCTATAAAGTTTCTGGTAAAAGAGCTTGAAAAGAAAGGAGTGCTGGAAAGTGAAAACAAAAAAGAGTGAAAAAATTCAAAATTTAATTATTGATAAATACTATGAAGAAGTAGAAAATGAAGTTTTAGAAAAAATAGATTGCGATAATACTTTGCTTGAGAAAAAGTTAAAACTTTTAAAAAACAAACTTGAGCCTATGAATAAATTTCCTTTGGTGAAGATAGATATCCAGAAAGTCATTGAAGATGCAATAGAAGCAAAAGCCAAAAAGCAGGAAAAGGTTAATCTTCTACTATTTTTGCTTTTGAGTTTTCTTATCTTATCCGTTTATATTTTGCTAATTAACATCAATGGTTTTGGATTTTTCATAAGGCTTCAGATACTTTTCGAAACGCTGTTGCCATGGATTTTAATCCCTGCATCATTGATATCTAAGGAGAAAGGTGTGAGAACATGAAGATTAATAAAACATTTGTATTTTTTCTCATTACAGCTACTATTTGCTTGAGCTTTTTGCTTTTTTTAGTCCAGCAGTTTTCTGATGAAAAAATATCAATGGGTCTTTTGATAATTTTATTCTTCTTATTGATGGCTCAGGCTGTATATATATTCTTTGATGCTAAAAACAGAGGCGAAAAATACTATTTTCTCTGGGGTTTATTTGGACTTTTAAATTTTCCTAGCAGTCTTATAATATATCTTCTTATCACAAGGGTAATTCTAAAAGATAAAAATAAAACAACTTACTGAAAAGGAGTGTTTCGGGATGCTCGGAAATATGGATATAGAAGAAATGCTAAAATTGCTTACACCTGTAATTGTACTGCAGTTTGTTCTTATGATTTTCTGTCTTGTTAAGTTGAAAAATGACAAAGTAAAATATCTCCCAAAATGGACGTGGGCGCTAATAATAATTATTTTCAACTTTGTGGGTCCTATAGTTTACTTGTTACTTGGAAGAGAGCGTGATTAAGTTTGCTGAAAGTGATAAATCTTCACAAAAGCTTTGGAAAGGTAAAAGCTTTAAAAGGCATATCATTTGAAGTAAAACCTGCTACAATCCATGGTTTTCTTGGACCGAATGGAGCAGGTAAGACAACCACAATGAAAATTCTTTCTGGACTAATTAGTTTTGATGAAGGAACAATCTTATTTGACAATCTTAATTTTAAGGCAAACAAAAAAGCCATAGTGAAACAAATTGGATTCCTTTCTCAAAATCCTGTATTCTATGGTTATCTCACACCAGTTGAGTATTTAAGCTTAATAGGACAAATTTGCAATTTTGAAAGTAGAACTATTAAAAAGAGGACTGAAGAAGTCCTTGAGATTGTAAAACTTTCAAACGTTTCTAAAAGAAAAATCTCAACTTTTTCAGGCGGAATGCTTCAGAGACTTGGAATAGCTGTCGCAATATTTAATAAGCCTAAACTATTGCTTCTTGATGAACCAACCGCTTCTTTAGACCCAGAAGGAAGAGCTGAAGTTTTGGAACATATAAGATCCTTGAAAGAAGAAGGAATTACAGTATTTTTTTCAACACACATATTAAACGATGTTGAAAGAATTTGTGACTACGTAACAATATTGCATGAAGGTAAAATAATTGTCAGTGACAGTTTAGAAAACCTTCAAAAACGATATATTCAACCTGTTTTTTGTGTTGAGTTTGAAAGTATTCCTAACAAGTTGGAAGAAAAATTGTCTCAGTTTCCTTATATTCGAAAAATCGATATTGACAACTACGGGAAAGTTTCAATTTATGTTAACAATGTTGAAATTGCAAAAAGAGAATTAATAAAAGTATTGGCACAGATAGATAAGCCCATTTTATCCTTTTATTTAAAAAAGCCCTCGCTGGAAGATATCTTCATAAGGGTGGTAGATAAAAGTGACGACATTTAAAGCATATTTTAAAAAAGAATTCATTGAAGGGATAAGACAGTATAAATACATTGCTCTTGCAACCGGTATAATATTGTTCTCTATCTTAGATCCAATAATGTTAAAACTTCTTCCAACTTTTGTTAGTAACAAGATTCCTGCCAATTTAATACACAAGCTATTTGAGTTTAAGACTAAAGACGCATTGGCAAATTATATCAAAGATCTTTTTCAAATTGGTACGCTATTTGTAATATTCACTGCTGCAGGTAGTATAAATGAGGAAGTATATTCTCAAAAAATAGTTTTTCCTCTCACAAAAGGTGCAAGTAAATCTCAAATTGTTATGGCAAAGTTTTTACATTTTTTAGTTGCAGTTTGCTTTTTCTTGTTTGTAGGCTTATTCCTCAACCGATATTACGCTAATCTTCTTTTTGAAGGACAAAAAATTGCTATCTCCGATACAATTCTTGTTTATTTTCTTTTGTGTATTTATTACCTGTTTGTGATTTCGATTACACTACTTTTCAGCAGCTTTACAAAGAAAAATATCTCAGCTGGAATTTTGGCATGTGCAGCCTCTTTTTCTACTGCTCTACTCTCTCAGTTTGAAAAACTTAAGAAGTTCAGTCCATATAATTTAATTTTGCTTACAAACAGTGTTGACTTACAAGATGCAAAAATAGCAATGTTAATTACCGTTTTTTTAACTCTTATATTCTTAGTAACAACCATTTCTCGATTTAATAACTTGAAATTAAATTGAATTCTCATACACAGGAATTTTTTATATGCTACCATATGTAAAGATGGTTAAGTAGAATATGAGAATTGTTAAACATTTAACACACTTATTAAAAATAAAAAATCCGGCAGCCACCTACTTTCCCGTGCCGTCTCCAGCACAGTATCATCGGCGTTGCGAGGCTTAACTTCCGTGTTCGGAATGGGAACGGGTGTTACCCTCGCTCTTTCGCCACCGGATTTGTTACCTCTTCTTTCTTCCTCTTCTTTCTTCCTTTTTATCAGCAGCCTCGCAAGTGAATAGGGTAAGACTGGTTTTTTTCGGTCAAGCTCCTCGGGTCATTAGTACCGCCTTGCTCAACGCCTCACAGCGCTTACACATGCGGCCTATCTACCTGGTAGTCTCCCAGGACCCTTACCACCCTCTTTGGGTGTGGGGTATCTCATCTTGGGGTGGGCTTCACGCTTAGATGCTTTCAGCGTTTATCCCATCCGGACTTGGCTTCCCAGCCGTGCCCCTGGCGGAACAACTGGTAAACCAGCGGTCCGTCCAACCCGGTCCTCTCGTACTAGGGTCAGCTCCCCTCAAATACCCTGCGCCCGCGGCGGATAAGGACCGAACTGTCTCACGACGTTCTGAACCCAGCTCACGTACCGCTTTAATGGGCGAACAGCCCAACCCTTGGGACCTACTTCAGCCCCAGGATGCGATGAGCCGACATCGAGGTGCCAAACCTCCCCGTCGATGTGGACTCTCGGGGGAGATCAGCCTGTTATCCCCGGGGTAACTTTTATCCGTTGAGCGACGGCTCTCCCACTCGAAAACCGCCGGATCACTAAGCCCGACTTTCGTCCCTGCTCGACCTGTCGGTCTCACAGTCAAGCCACCTTACCGCCTTTGCACTCCTACCGCACGATTTCCATCCGTGCTGAGGTGACCTTTGGGCGCCTCCGTTACCTTTTAGGAGGCGACCGCCCCAGTCAAACTGCCCACCTGACAGTGTCCCATCACTCGGTTCAGAGTGTCTGGTTAGTGCCCCAGTGCACCCAGAGTGGTATCCCACCGACGGCTCCATGGAAGCTGGCGCCCCCACTTCTCTGCCTCCCACCTATCCTGTACAGGGCACACCAAAACACAGTGCCAGGCTGCAGTAAAGCTCCACGGGGTCTTTCTGTCCAACCGCGGGTAACCAGCGTCTTCACTGGTACCACAATTTCGCCGGGCACACCGCCAAGACAGCGCCCAAGTCGTTACGCCATTCGTGCGGGTCGGAACTTACCCGACAAGGAATTTCGCTACCTTAGGACCGTTATAGTTACGGCCGCCGTTCACTGGGGCTTCGGTTCGGAGCTTTCCACCCCTCCCCTTAACCTTCCAGCACCGGGCAGGCGTCAGCCCCTATACCTCGCCTTTCGGCTTCGCAGAGACCTGTGTTTTTGATAAACAGTCGCTTGGGCCTATTCCCTGCGACCCTGAGCTCTTCACCCAGGGCACCCCTTCTCCCGAAGTTACGGGGTCAGTTTGCCGAGTTCCTTAGCGGTGCTTCACCCGTCCGTCTGTGGATTCTCTCCTCGCCCACCTGTGTCGGTTTCCAGTACGGGCACCTGCCTTCGCCTACGCGACGCTTTTCTTGGCAGTGTGAAGCGCGGCACTTCGCCTACTATAAATTCGGCTCCCCATCACGGCTCACGGTTGTATGGGCGTGCGGATTTGCCTACACACCCCCGCTCGCCGCTTGGCCGGGGTCAACCAACGCCCCGGTTGCCTGCTCCTCCTGCGTCCCGCCCCGTAGGTTAACCTCCGGCAGGTGGCTCAGGAATATCAACCTGATACCCATCAGCTACGCCTTTCGGCCTCGCCTTAGGCCCCGGCTAACTCTGGGCGGATTCGCCTTCCCCAGAAAACCTTGGGCTTCCGACGGGCAGGCTTCCCACCTGCCTCGCGCTACTTATTCCGGCATTCTCACTTCTGCCTCGTCCACCCTGGCTTACGCCTTGGGCTTCGCCCTGTCGCAGAACGCTCCCCTACCGCTTAAAGCCGATTACCTCGGCTTTAAACCCGCTGCTTCGGTGTGTGGCTTGAAGCCCCGAGTATTTTCGGCGCCCAGCCGCTCGACCAGTGAGCTGTTACGCACTCTTTAAA